>JANQFV010000018.1 GCA_028277645.1 Phycisphaerae bacterium | reverse complement strand
CGCGTCGGCGTCGTCGGCATCGGCGGCCTCGGCCACATGGCGATCCGATTCCTGAACAAATGGGGCTGCGAAGTAACGGCGTTCTCATCCAGCGCCGACAAGGAGGCCGAGGCCCGCGAGCTCGGCGCGCACCACTTCGTCAACTCCCGCGACGCCAGCGCGGTCGAAGCGGTCGCTAACTCGTTCGACTTCCTGCTCGTCACGGTCAACGTCACGCTGAACTGGGACGCGTACCTCGCCGCACTCCGGCCCAAGGGCCGCCTGCACGTCGTGGGCGCAATCCCCGAGCCGCTGCCCGCGCCTGCCTTCCCCTTGATCGTCGGCCAGAAATCGATCTCAGGCACTCCGCTCGGCAGCCCGGCCACCACCGCCGACATGTTGAGCTTCTGCGCCCGGCACAAGATCGAGCCGATCATCGAGAAGTTTCCCCTCAGCGAAGTGAACGCCGCCCTCGACCACCTGCACGCCGGTAAAGCCCGCTACCGCATCGTTCTGGAAGTGTAGAGACTGTCTCCTACCCCCCTCCCTTGTAGGGAGGGGCAGGGGGAGGGTAGAGCTGACGAAAAGGAACGGGTGGATTGGAAAGGAATGGGTGGGGCGGGCGTCCCGCCCGACAAACTCAACCCAACTCCAACTGCCCCGTCAGTTCCCCAATACTCCCCAGTCCATGTTCATCAGCATACGCCGCCAGCCCATCCGCAATCTTGATCGGTATCGTCGGATCCACGAACAGGGCCGTCCCCACCGCAACCGCCGTCGCCCCCGCCAACAAAAACTCAATCGCGTCCTCGGTCGTCTGCACACCGCCCATCCCGAGGATCGGCACGCCCGCCTCGCGCGCCACGTCGCGATACACGCGATGAATGTTGTACAGCGCCAGCGGTTTAATCGCCGGTCCACTCAGCCCACCCGTGACATTCCCCAACCGCGGTCGCCGCGTTCGCGCGTCAATGCTCAGCCCGACATACGTGTTGATCAGGCTCAGCCCCTCAGCACCGCCATCAATCGCCGCCCGCGCCATCTCGGTGATGTCCGTAACGTTTGGCGAGAGTTTGACGATCAACCGCGTCTGCTTCAGCGCGCCGCGCACCGCCGCCGTGACTTCGCGCAACAGCCGCGGGTCCGTCCCGAACATCAGTCCATCAGACACATTTGGGCACGACACGTTCAACTCGATCCCCGCGATGCACGCGTGCTCGTCCAGCGCCGCCGCGACGGCGACATAGTCGTCCAGGCTGTGCCCAGCAACGTTCACCAGCACCGTCGTCGGCATCGTGCGAATAAACGGCACCTTCTCAATGAGAAAACGCTCGAGCCCGACATTCGCCAGCCCGATCGCGTTCAACAGCCCCGCCCGCACCTCGACGATGCGCTCCGGATCGTTCCCCGGCCGCTCTTCACGCGTAACGCTCTTCGTCGTGAATCCGCCCAGCCGCCGGTAGTCGAGCAACTGTTCGTACTCCGGGCCATACCCGCAGGTACCCGATGCGGTCAGCACCGGGCTGCGCAGCTCCAGCCCGGCCAGCGTCGTACGCAGCCGCGGGTCTGTTGCCGTATCGGACGTGCCTGACATGCACGCAGCATCACGCAGTGCGCAGGCACTGTCAACGCGGCGCGGTGCGCCCGCAAGTATCGCTCCGTCCCGATCACGCCGATGACATGGTGGCGGTGTAGCGCTGCGCGGTTGGTCATCGGTTCCACCGCCCGCGTCCGATAGGAAGCGTAAATGCCCCTGGTTGACGTGCTCTACGGCTGGCTCGCAAAGGACCGTGATCCACAGGTGGATCGCATCTTCTCCGCCGCGCTGGAACAAGCCGAGCCGCCGTTCGCCGCCCGCATGATCAAACTCCTCTTCGAGCGCAAGAGCGAGTCGGCCTGGACGGCGTTGGTTTCAAACCAGGACCGGCTCGACGACGATGCCCGCCACCAACTGCAACGGGAGGAGCCGTTGCTGCGCGCGGGCATTGCTGCCGCGGCCCGGAGCACATCAGCACACGCGCGCAAGAACGCGCTGCTACTCCTGGCCCAATCGCCCGAGACGCAACTGACATATCTGCTCGGCGACGCGCTGCGCGACGGCGATGCCGAAGTCCGCGCACTGGCTGCAAAAGTGCTGCGCGGAAAGGTCCAGTGC
This sequence comes from Phycisphaerae bacterium, assembly GCA_028277645.1. Classification (GTDB taxonomy): domain Bacteria; phylum Planctomycetota; class Phycisphaerae; order UBA1845; family Fen-1342; genus JANQFV01. The sequence goes on along the minus strand of JANQFV010000018.1, from coordinate 37,430 downwards.
ATCCTCGACGAGAGTGCCCGACAGGTCGCGGCTGGGAAGCCGATCACCCGAATTTGGCGGCAGAACGAAGACCTGCTCGAAGTCGTGCGCGAAGGGCTGCGCACGTACTCCCTGCACCAGCGTGACGAAGTGCTCGAAGTCTCGTTGTGGTTGGCACGCGAACTGGGCGAAGCGCTCTGGGCGTCCCTGGAATCGTCCTCTTCGCGAACGGCCTACGCCGTGCAGGAATACCTGGAAGAATGGAACGGCCCACGCCTGGCAGCGTTCGCGCTGCTCGCACTCGCGCGGAAGCAGTGGCGCGCGCAGGGTCGCACAATGTTGCGGTCATGGTCGGGTGATGAGTACCTGATCTCGCTGATGCGCAACTCGGACCTGCTCAGCGATTGCAAGATCCGGCATGGCCTGCAGGCGATCAAGCAGCCGGCTTGGTTCGTCGTTCGCGTGGCCCGCATCATCGATCTCCCACCCGACGTGCGCGCCAAGCTGCCGTTCTGGATCATGCACCTGGGTTACAGCGATTCGGAGCGTATGAACTTCCTCCGTGCCTGCCAGGCCTCGGCGATGCCCGAAGTTCACCGGGCTGCCGTTTACACGCTGGCTGAGTTGGGCAACATCGCCGCCGATCACATCTTGCGTGAAGCCTCCCTGCGTCCTTGCCCGATGAACCAGTTCGCCCGCTGGTACTTGCACGGCCGGCGCCTGGCAGACGAGCGGGGGGGGCGCAGCCGTAACCGAACGCGCGACGCGGCGCAGCCGAGTGCCTTGCCACGCTTCGCGCGCGGAGCGAATTGATGATTCCCCACATCTGCTGTGCTTTGCTCCTGGCCGACGCTGATCGCTTCTCCACGCTGCGCGCCATGCGTCAGGGCTTCGAGCGACAGCCGCAGAATGACTTGTCGTGGCTCATCTACCTCGGCATCGGGCTCGGTTTGACCGCCGTCGTTGTCGGGGTCATCGCGCTCGTTCGCAAGCGCCGCCGCGCCGCCAACCGCGGCACCGACCATTTCATGCAGGGGCTCCAGCATCTGGGCCTGTCCGCCGCCGACAGGCGCGACTTACGTGCGTTGGCAGCACGCTCGGCCTTCACGCCGTCGGCCGCCATCCTGCTCGCCCCCCGTGCGCTCGCACATGCCGTGGCACTGGCTGAGAAAGACGGAGCGGATCCGGCCCTGCGGCAGCGGGCCGCCGAGCTGTCCCGCAAGCTCTTCGACGCCGACCTTCCCGAACCCGTCTGACGATTCGACCTCGGCACACCCGTCGACTCCCCGTTATCATGCCCCCAGCGAGGTCCGGATTGATCTCGTTCCGACACCCGCCGCGGCTCCCGGAACTCGCCGTCGGCGGGAACTCGATCGCTTCTGGTGCGTCCAATGACGCAGACAGGTCGCCGTGAATCGAGCCGCGCACGAGCGTGAACCCGCTGATGACGAACTGGTCCGACGGGCCCGTGGAGGCGAGCCGTCGGCGTTCGTGGAATTGGTGTCGCGCTATCAGGATCGCGTCTACAATACATGTTATCGGATGTGCCATCGCGAGGCCGACGCCCTCGACCTCACCCAGGCGACGTTTCTGAAAGCGCTGGAGGCTCTGGATCGCTATGAGGGGCGCGCGAGTTTTTACACCTGGCTGTTCCGTATCGCGGTTAACCTCGCGATTTCGGATCGCCGCAAGAAACAACGGAGGCGAGAAGTCTCCGTCGACGCGCCCAACCACGAGCGTCGCATCAACGACCCGCCGGCCCCGCCTGCGGCTGAGGACGGATCGCACGCGGCTGAACGGTCCGAATTGCAGGTCAGACTTGCCGCGGCACTCGACCAGCTTGACGAGGAGTTTCGCGTGGCGGTCGTGCTAAAGGACATCGAGGACATGGACTACGCCACGATTGCCGAGATACTGGAGGTGCCCGTCGGCACCGTTAAGAGCCGCATACACCGTGCCCGCACAACACTGCGCGGCCTGTTGACGGAGCACGTCGAGAACGAAGATGCCGATTGACCCGCACGAGCTCGAAGCCGAACTGTCGGCGTACCTCGACGGCGAGCTGAGCCCCGAACAGGCTCAGCGCGTCGAGGACTGGCTCGCCCAGTCTGAGGACGCACGTCGGCAGTTGGAGGAGCTGCGCGCCGTCTCCGCGGGGTTGGCGGCATTGCCACGGCTTCGCACTCCGACCCAACTGACGAGCACAGTGATTCGGGATGTCGAACGGGAACTGCTGGTCGGCGAACCGACTCGTCGGCATTGGGGTCCGCTACTGCGCTTGTGGACCGGCATCTCCGCCGCTGCCGCCGCGCTGCTGCTGTGTACCTTCGTCGGCTGGCAGATGCTCACGCCGAAACCTGCCACCGGACCGATCACGCCCGCGCCCAGTCCGTCGTCCGATCTGAGTCCCATCGCCACGAAGTCGTTTCAAACGCTCGGTTACCTCCCCGCACCCGGTGGCGGTCGTGGTCGAATGGCGCCGGCGCCAACGGTAGCTTTGCAGAGCGAAGCCGCGGACGAGGGGATCGACGTCGCGGGCGCAGACGCAGTTCGCGAAGACCTGGCAATTGTCGCAGAGCTTACGCCGTCTTCCGAGGGCCAAGTACTGCTGGGCGCACCGCTGGCCGCTGCCGTCGATGTCGAACAGCCGGTGATCGACGTCACCGTCACCGCCGACCGTCCGGAAACCATAGCGGCGCTGGGCGAGTTGTTCGTTACCTGGGCTGCGGAGACTGCCGCCGACACTGCGGACATGGCGCAGCCGCTGGCTGAGCAATCCTACGAGTTCGCCATCAGCGAGCTGGACGTTCGTCTGTCGGAACTCGCCGCCGAAGCACCACAACAGGTGTGGGTGGAAGTCTGTGCCCCCAACGGCGATCAGCACGCCCCACTGCAGGTTGGCCGCGACGCGCAACAACAGGACGTCCAGCACCTGGCGTTCCTCTATCCGACGCCGGAGGAGAGATATCGCTCCGGTGCTCCCGTCCGCGGCGGGCGCCCATTTGGCCAGAAGGCGCCGCCGCCGGGGTCCGGCTTCGCTGGTGATCCGGAAGTGGCCCATGGCTTTCCGGTGCGGTCCAGCACGCCCGCTAGCGCACCGGCAGAGACACGCGACGACAAGTTGGATTCCGTGGATCGCCGCACGCCGACGCGTGCCGAAGAAGCGGCGCGACGTGAGCCAGCCCATCACCGTGGTTTCCTCGACGCCGAAGCGAACCGCCTGACCCGTCGCGAGCTTTCGGAGCGCCATCGCGCCGTTACCGAAGAACCGGTCATCGTCTTCGTCGACCCGCCCGCGCCGGCCGAGTCGCGGCCCGCTCCTGCCACCGCGGACGTCCGCGCCACGACGCAGAGTGCCACGACGAGGGCGGCAGGGTCGTCGCCAACCTCGTCGCCATCGGGCGATGCGTCGTACGACAGCGGCGAAGCTGCGACTCGGGACATGCTCGACCTGATCCTGCGCAGCATGCATGCGCAGCGCGCGCGAGTCGGCGGCGACATAACACAGACCGCGCAGCCCGTCGACGAGTTCGTGCAGGTACGAATCCGCGTGGTTCCCTCACCGGTCGCCGACGAAACACCTGCGTCGCTCCCCGCTGACTGAGCACGCTAAGAGAGCGTGTTTCTCCGAACCACAGCGGCGTCCCACCGCGGAGGTTTCAGGTCTGCCAGATGCTGGCACGATTCAGACCTCGACGACGCGCAGAACGCCGGCGGATTCGGCGCTTCCCTTGTACCAGCTGGATATAGAGGGTATCATAGCACTTGAAGGGTTGAGTAGCTCTTAATATCCGCCCTACGCGTCGACCCCGGAGTTCAAAAGCCGGGGGCACGCCGTCAACGCAACCGAGGTCAACGGAGTATCGACAGACCCTCAGCGCTGACCGGCGCTCGACGCACCGACTTGATGTGTACACATGCGATGACCCGGAGGCCTCATTGTATGAGGCCCTTCAGCGCTGCACTGGGCGCTGTTGCCCATGTGCGGTCTGACGTCAAGCAAGAGGAGGACGCATCATGAGGAGATTCCTGGCTACACTTTCGGCGATCGTGCTGTTCACGCCGTGGGCTCTCGCAGACGACCTTTATCCACCGGACTGGCGCGGCGAGCCCCGTACCACCTTCGAGCACTGGGGCTTCGGCTCCGATCAAGGAACCAATTGGATCCCCGAACTCTACGACAATCCCTATGGCTCACCTTACGCTTACACCGGCGGCGGAGCTGAGACCTGGTTGGGTTCCTGGCAGGGTCGCCAGGGGGTGTTGTGGATCTCGTCGGACACGCTGTACTTGCACCTGCCCAATCACCCGGAACCCAACGACGAGAAGATCATCCAGTTACAGGTTACGTTCTGGGAGGACCCCAGCTATCAGTATCCCACCGACCACCCCTATGTTTCGGTGGTCGACCCCAATGGCACCTCCAATGACAGGCAGATTACGTTCCTGGGGAACGGTTGGCACCATACCGTTTGGGACATCACCATACCGGAGAATCCCCCGTACGAGGTCATCGCGCTTGATCCGTGGTCTGGGCGAGATATGTACATCGATCAGATCGTGGTCGATACCTGGTGCGTTCCTGAGCCCACGACGATCGAGTTGCTGATCGTCGGCAGCTTGTTCGTGATCAAACGTCGACGGTAGCTGTGCCGTAATCAGCAAGGCATCGGAGATAACGGGCACGAGTGGTTCGGCCCGGGACGCAAGCAAGCCGGACCCAGCGCCGCCGATTCGAGCCGTGGTTCAATCTGAACTGTGAGTGGGAGCGAGCAGTCAGGCGTGCGAGCACGCTGCGACGATATTCGCTCGCTCCCGCTCGCACGTTCGGCCTGGGGTTACTCACCAGATTCCGTCGCCCCACCTTTTGGCCCGTACAACCACCGATTACAATCGACATGTGGTTCATCTTACACGCTCAATCGGAGGTCTCTCTCTATGTCGACCACGCTCGAGACTACACTCGCCGCCGAGCTCAAGGAACTCCGTGATTCCGGCCAGTACAAACAGGCCAACGAGCTCCAGCGCCCGCAGTCGCCGCGGACGAAGATGGACGGCCGCGACATCGTCATGCTCTCGTCCAACAACTACCTCGACCTGGCGGACCATCCCCAGGTGCTGGCGGCCGCGCGCGATGCGATCGAGCAATACGGCATGGGCACCGCGTCCGTGCGCTTCATCTGCGGCACTATGACCTGCCACCTCGAGCTCGAGAAGAAGGTCTGCGAGTTCATCGGCTGCGAAGCCGCGACCACGTTCATCAGTTGCTGGGACGCGAACGTCGGGCTCATGCCCACGCTGGCCCCGACCAAGGAAGACGCGATCTTCACCGACGCGCTCAACCACGCGTCCATCATCGACGCCATCCGGCTGAGCAAAGCCCAGCGGTTCATCTACAAGCACCGCGACCTCAAACAGCTTGAGGAGATGCTCAACTCGCCCGAAGCGAAGGGCGCCCGCAACAAGCTGATCGTCACCGACGGCGTCTTCAGCATGGAGGGCGACGTCGCCGACCTGCCCGAGCTCAAGGAACTGGCCACGAAGCACGGTGCCGTCCTGATTGTGGACGAGTCACACGCGACCGGCGTTCTTGGAAAAACCGGTCGCGGCACTGCCGAACACTTCGGCGTGCAGGACGCCGACACGATCCAGACCTCGACGATGGGCAAGGCGCTGGGCGGCTCCTGTGGCGGTTACGTAGCGGCGTCGCAAACGGTGTGCGACTACCTCGTGCAGAAATCACGCCCGCAGCTCTTCAGCAACGCCTTGCCGCCGGCCGTCTGCTACGGCTCGATGGCAGCGATCGACGTGCTGATGAACGAGCCGCAGCGGCTCGAAAAGCTGCGCGCCAACACGAAGCACTTCCGCGCCGGCGTAGCGGAGCTGGGCCTCAAGACCATCGACGGCATCACGCCCATCGTGCCGGTCATCGTCGGTGAGACGGCGACGGCGATCCAAATGCAGAAGGCTCTGTTCGAGGAAGGCGTCTTCGTCAGCGGCTTCGGCTACCCCGTCGTCCCCAAGGGCGAGGCCCGCCTCCGCTGCCAGATCAGCGCCGGCCACGAAACCGCCGACCTCGACACCGCGTTGGCAGCGCTAAAGAAAGTCGCCGACAAGTTTCCGGAATCCAGAGCGTAGCAACGGTTGGATCGCGGCGGCCGGATCAGCCCCGGTTTGCGTGAATCGTCTAGTATTGCACGAGCAGGTGCAATTGCAGCACGCACGCTTCCGCCATCAATAGCAACCCGTCACCGCAGAAGTCGTCGCCGGTGGCCATGAAGGCCTGCGCGTCAAGCGAGCCGAGCATGCGGTCGTCGTTGACGTCTCCGGGTACGGGAATCAGATGCGGCGTGTACGCATCGACGCCCGCGCTCATTGTCCGCCAGCGACTGTCAAACGCGCTGATCGTGCCGTCCGGCAGTTCGTCAAAGCCGAAGCCGTGCATGTGGAACTCGGCGAATATATCGAACAGGTGTACGTCATCGATTCGTCCCCCGTACATGTGTGCGGGGCTCGAGACCCACGCGGTTGTCGCGTACCCATCGAGCCAGATCAACGACCCGAAGAATCCGTCGAGATTGACGTCTCTGATGTACGTCGCCCAACCGTTGTTTTCGATCACAGCGCCGTCGACGATCAGGTGGCTGTCACGAGCCATGGCCGCGCCGCCTTTGCTGTTCTCGGCGTAGCACCCGCCGATCAACTCGAACGTGTGATTGACCGCGTGCGCGGTGACTCCGTCACCACGCGGGTTTCCAAGTCCGTTCGGATCATTGCCAATCGCTTCGCAGTCGTACAGCGTGACGTGTGCTGTACCGGGCGTCTCGCTGGCATTTGACAGTCCGAACCCGTCGAACGCGTTGTAGCTTGCCGTGCAGCTCACAAACGACAGGGTCAGGTTGAAGTCCCCGCAACGCATCTCCACGCCGCTGAAATCCTGGGATTGGTCAAAACGACAGTTCGTGATCACACCCACGACGTCGCACACGGTCGAATCAATCCTGATGTTGGGCGCCCCGTTAATGAACGAGATGGTGTACGGCGATGACCCTAGCGTGAAGGAACAGCTCGCTATCTGCAGGAAGTGGCCCGCCAGGTTGATGGTGATGTCCCGATGGGGCAGTATCGTGCAGTCGTGTTCGATGGTGACGTGGTCGTTGACCTGGAACGGATTCATGAGGATGATCAGTGGCTCTTCGCTAGCCACTGCGCCGGCAAACTGTTGATAGTCATACACGTACGTTTGCGCGTTGATGGCAGTTGCGCTCACCAGCACGATCACGATGGCGCAGAACCTGAGAACCACTACGCTGATCTGATTCATCACCTACCGCCCCTATCGGAGCACTTCCTTCCCTGATTAACTTCCCCGCAACCGGTCAAACCCCGCACCCGTTGCCGAAGGCCCTCAGCCCTCCGTTGGCGCCGTCGTCGCTGGCGGCGTTCCTTGTGGTTGCGTGGCAGGTTCACCCCGCGTATCCGTTGGCCCATCGATATAGCCCAGTGATCTCAGCCGCTGGATGTCGCGCGGCGTGAGTCCTGTGTCTTGCGCGTCGACGTTTTTCGCCAGTTCGACGTTCATCTCATCCAGGTCACGCAAGTACTCCAGCATCTCGTGAAACTTCGCCGCGTATTGCGCCGAGACATTTTGCCGTTCCAGCGGATCCTGTTCGTAGTTATACAACGCCCATTGGTTCTGCTCGATATCGCCCATCAGCTTCCACGGCCCGCTGACTAGCGACTTGATTTGCGGCATCTGCTTCATCTTCTCCGACAGCAGCGGCCGCGGTCGCCATTCCCCGCCGCGTAGCAAGCCGTAGAAGGACTCGGCCTGAATTCCGGGCGGCGGCTCGATCGACAGCATCTCCAGCAGCGTGGGCATCAGGTCGATCAGGCCGACAACCTCGCGAATGCGCCGCCCGGGCTCCAGATGCCCCGGCCAGCGGAAGATCAGCGGCACGTGTACCTGCGTCTGAGTCAACGCGTACCCATGTTCCCAGAACGGTTTTCCGCCGAACCGGTGCTCGCCCAACCCTTCGCCGTGATCGGAGACGAATATGATTAGCGCGTCATCCCAGACGCCGAGTTCTTTCAGGCTGTTGCGGAGCTCCAGTAGGTATTCATCGGCCTGTCTGACACCCATGTCGTAAGTGAGCGTCCAGTACTCTCCGTACGCGGCCAACTGCCGATGACGCGGGTCACGCTGATATTGCTTATCAATCCGCGGAAGGATAACGCTGCCACGGCCCAGCCGTGTCTTATTCGGCATCTGTTCCAACGTGGACAGCGCCGGTTCCATGTACTTTGGTTCGGCGTAATAAGGCCCATGGGCGTCCATGTAGTGCAGGTACAGGAAGAACGGCTTATTAGGATCACGGGCCTTCAGCCAATTCACGGCGGACCTGTTGATCTGGTACCCGCGCACCGAGTTGCCCGTGAAGCGCGAGTCAAACGAGTCAAACCCTTGGCCGAAGCCGTGCCGTGGAACGATGAACCAATTCCCGCACGCCGCCGCTGTCGCGTAACCGTTCTCCTGCAGTTTCTCTGCCAGCGTCACGAAATCCGGTGACAGTTTCGTGACTGTGCTCGGGCTATGCGGCCCGCCACCGCGATCGTTGCGGGCATTCATCGCTTTGTGGACCGTCGGATAGAAGCCAGTAAAGAGCGATCCAACCGAAGGCAATGTCCATGGCCCGGGTGCGATCACCCGCTCGAACAACACACCTTCCGTCGCCAGTGAATCGATCATCGGCGTCAGCCCGTTGGGATTGCCATACGCCCCCAGGCGATCTGCGCGCAGCGTGTCCTCCATGATGAAGATGATGTTCGGCCGTGCCGGCTCCGCGGGTGTTTCCGCCTGGCTACGACAACCCACGCTTAGCGTGAGCAGGCTGCTGGCGAGCAGAACGCACGCGATTAACGCGTGTCTGCGCCCGCTCTTGATCGACCAACTATCGATCCTGTCCATGCCCGCACACTCCTGAATGAAAGCCGTTTGATCAACGCGGTCGCCGATTGCCGACCACGCATCTCATCGTATCAAACTGCCACGCGCCGAGCCACTGTGATTGCCATTGCGTTACGCTTGATTCGTGTTTGGCTGAGTCGTAGGCTAGGTCTTGGGCCGCGAGTTGTCGCACCGCGCGCGACACAGGGATGGGGCCGCTACAGCCTATACGTCGCTCCGAGGACAGTTGGTTCGCAGTCTCGTCCTCGAATCGCGATAGCATAACAAACTGCGCCCACCGCATAGGTTCCGTCCATGCACGAAGACCACTACGCTCCGGACACACTCGCCGTTCACGCCGGCATCGACAACTGTTGCTGCCACGCCGCCGTCACACCGATTTACCAGACCTCGACCTTCGGTTTCAGCAGTGCCGAGCACGGCGCAGAACTCTTTGCGGGACGCGGCCGGGGCTACATTTACACGCGCATGGGCAATCCCACGGTCGAAGCGGTGGAGAAGTCCGTCGCGGCCCTCGAGGGCGGTTCCAACGCGCTCGCCTGCGGCAGCGGCATGGCCGCGATCCACACGTGCCTAGCGACGCTATTGAAGCAGGGCGACCACATCATTTGCAGCGAGACGGTCTACGGCCCCACATTGACGTTGTGCAAGTCAATCCTCGCTGATTTTGGCATCGAGTCGACCTTCGTCGACACATCGGACCTCGCCGCCGTCAAAGCCGCCATCCGGCCCAACACCAAGGTCGTCTACGTGGAGACGCCGGCCAATCCAACGCTGGTCATCTCCGATCTGGCTGCGATCAGCGCGATCGCCCACGAGCACGATGCCGTCGTCGTCGTCGACAACACCTTCATGAGCCCGCTGCTCCAGCGGCCGTTCGATTTCGGCGCCGACTACGTGGTTCATAGTCTCACGAAATTCCTCAACGGTCACGCGGACGTCATCGGCGGCATGATCATCGTACGGAACGAAGACCAGTACCGTCCCATGCGCCGCATGTTGAATCACTTCGGCGGCGTGCTCCCGCCGATGGAGTCATTCCTCGTCCATCGCGGCATCCGCACACTGCACCTGCGTATGCAGCGCCATTGCCAGAGCGCCCAGCGCATCGCCGAGTGGCTTGCCGACCATTCACAGGTCGAGTGGGTGCGCTATCCGGGCCTGCCGGACCATCCCCAATACGAACTCGCGCAGCGGCAGATGAAGGGCGCCGGTGCCGTGATCGCCTTCGAGGTCAAGGGCGGCATCGAGGCCGGCCGCGCGGTTATGAACGCCGTCCGACTCTGGATGCTCGCGGTCAGTCTCGGCGGCGTCGAGTCGCTGATCCAACACCCGGCCAGCATGACCCACGCGTCAATGGGGGCCGAGGCGCGCCGCCAGGGTCACGTGAGCGACGGCCTCGTGCGTCTGTCTGTTGGTGTAGAGGACGTTGAAGACCTGATCGCCGACCTCGACCGGGCGCTCCATGCAGCCGGCCGCGAATCGACTAGAGTCGCGCGCGGCACGCACGAGCACCTCGTGAGTTGATGATTGTGCGTCGCGCCGGCGCTGCCTGCGCTCGTTTGGTCAACGAGTCAGAATTCCAATCGTGATTGCTGTCACGCCCAACAGCATTCCCGCCACGGCGCTGTTCGGCGGCAACGGCGTCGCCCGCTGCAGCCAACTCCCGATGCTGAGACCGGCCGCTGCAAACCCGGGGATGGCTGACTCGATCAGATGGCCCGGTCCGAGGCTGATCAGCAGTGCGATCGCGCCGATCACGGTCGACGTCACGCCGAGCGCGACGCCCGCCCGCGGACGCGCGGTGGGAATACCGTCAACCGTGAATGGTACGCCGCAGCGCGGACAGGTATTCGCCCCGACATCGCTGTTCGCATGGCAGCGCGGACATTCGATCGCCACATTACCCGCCGCATCACGCCTTAGCACCGGTGCCTGGTGACCACTGGCCGCATACGCGTGCAGCGGCACCGGGTCCTGGGCGCCTCCGTCCAGCGTCCGTGCCGTGCCGGGCCGCCCCGTGTTGCTATCGAATGCGGGAATCTCGAACTGCGTCCCGCACGTCGGGCAGTGCCCGGTGTCGCCCGACATACCTGAGTGCGATTCCAGAAGTGAGTCGCAGCGCGGACAACCAAAATTGAAGCGGTGTTTGGGGCCGAGTTCCGGCGGTTCACCCCGCACCGGTGCGCCGTCGTCCGGTCGCAACGGTACGCGCATCGGATGAGCGCAGTGGGGACACTCCACTTCACGCCCCTCCCACTCGCTGCGCACCAGCAACTCATCGTCGCAGCCGGGGCACACGACAGCAAAACGCTCCCAGTTGTCGGGCTGTTCGATCGCCATTTGAGCTTCGCCCGCATGCGGCCCCGCCTCGTGGCCGCAGTGTCCGCACTCGACATTGTACTGTCAGCGTCGCCAAACGTGCCAAACGCTACCCAAGCCGCGCGCCCTGCGGTATCGTGCGCGCCTGGCGTTTACTTCGCGGGGGCGGTGCGGACGGCAGGTTGGTAGACATGACGGCATGGCTGCGGATCGGCGTGGGATTGTTGCTGTTGGCCGCGACGGCGACGCTCGGGTGTCGGGCACTCGCGCTGCCCATATTGCTATGGGGCAAGGAGCCGACCAAGACCGTTGAGGCCGAGTACCCCTATCTGGCGGACAAGCGCGTCGCACTCGTCGTGCGGGCGGATATGGAGACGCTCGTCGAGAACCCTCACGTTCACCATGAGCTCGCCGACCACGTGCGTGTCGCGCTCGAGCGGCACGTGGAAGCGCTCTCCACCGTGGAGCCTGCCAAGGTCGCCCGTTATCAACGCGAGAACGCCGATTGGGAGACGACCGATCCCGCCACCCTGGGAAAACGCTTCTTCTGCGATCGCCTGATCGAGATCGTGCTCACGCAGTACACGACCCGTGAACCGGAAAGCCCCTACCTGCACCGCGGATACATCACGGCCTTGGTGAACATCTACAACACCAGCTACCCGAATTCTGCCCCGGCGTTCTCGACCGAGGTCCGTGTCGTGTATCCGCCCGAAGGTCCCGGCGAGTGGGGCCAGGGCGATCGTGAGATCCGTCGAGCTACCATGGAGGCGTTTGGTGAGGAGTTGGCCGGCCGCTTCTATGACCGCGAAGTCAAGGTGCAGTAACATGAGTCGCGCACGGGTGCTGGTCGCTATGGTCATCTCCCTGGGCCTGTGTAGCATCGGCTGCAACTGGATCAAAGGTCTGGGGGTCCTGTTTGCGCCCCGCCAGATCCAGAAGGCGGAATTCCAGCTTACCCATCAGCGCCTGGCGATTCTGATCGAGGCCGCGCGGCCGGGACAGAGTAATCCGGTCTTCGCCGAAGCACTGCACGCGGAGTTGGCCCGCATGTTTGCGGACAACGGCATCAGCACCAACGTGGTTCCGTTGCGGGAGCTGTTGGCCGTGCGGCGCGACAACCCCGACTATTCACGCTGGAGTCTCCAGAAGATCGGCCGTGCCGTGAACGCGGATCAGGTTCTGTACGTTCGCCTCGAGAATCTGCGCATCCGCCTCACGTCTGAACACCCGCTCGTCGAACCGGCCGTCGCCTTGCGGATGAAAGTGATCGGTACCAGCGAGGCCGCGGAGACGGCCCGTCTCTGGCCCGGCCGGGAGGAGCGGCGCGGCCGCGAGATCAGTCACGCACGCGCGGCGCGCATGGCGAACAATCGCGAGGGCATCGACGCCGAAGCGGTCGCGCTGGCCAAGGAAGTCGCCTACTACGTCGCCATGCCGTTCTACGACGTCGATCTCGAAGAGAACCCGCCGCGGATTCCCTGACCCATGAACCCGCCTTCCTCGGCGTTGCGTTTCGGACTGCTGGCGGCGATCGTCGTATTGGTCGTGGCTGCATCGACGCTGTTGGGGCCGACACAGGTCTCGTGGCCCGAAATCCGCGATGTCTCGCTCTCCGCGTTCTTCCAAACTGAAACGCCCAGCAATGTCTATTGGCACTTGCGCGTCCCCCGCGCGCTGCTGGCGGCGGTCGCTGGCGCGGGGCTGGCCGTCGGCGGCGTGATCTTCCAGATTCTCTTTCGCAATCCCCTCGCTACGCCATACACGCTCGGTGTCGCCAGTGGCGCGTCGTTGGCCGCAGCGATCGGCTTTCTCAGTGGATGGACTGGCTACGTCGCTGTCGGCTTACCGCGTCTGACACTCTTAGCGTTTCTGGGCGCGATGGCGGCGATGCTCATCGTCTACGGCATGAGCCGAGTCCGCGCCAGTCGTGACATGACGCGCCTTTTGCTGGCAGGTGTGTGCGTCGCCTACATGTGCTCGGCGGGGATTCTGCTCATCACATACCTCGCCGATCGCGCCGTCACGAACGACATCGTCACGTGGATGATGGGCTCCCTGAGTACGATCCGCCCGCGGGCCGGCCTCGAGGTCGCGGTGGTGCTGGTCCCCGTGTTGCTGATTGCCATCTGCTGGCACCGTGCGTTGGACCTGCTCAACTTCGGCGACGATCTCGCCGCCGCGCGCGGAGTAGACGTCCCGCGCGTTATCTGGGGCAGTTACGCGCTGATCGGACTGCTCATCGCGGTCATCGTTGCCAACTGCGGTCCGATCGGGTTCGTCGGTCTCATGGTGCCGCACCTGTGTCGCGCAATGGTCGGCGTGCGGACGCTGCCGTTGCTGATCGCGTCGGCACTGTTTGGGGCGGGGTTTCTGGCAGCCAGTGACGCCATTGCGCGCACTGTGCTGATGGTCGAGTTACCGGTCGGCGTCGTCACCAACTTCGTCGGGGCGATTTTCTTTTTCTATCTGCTCGCCACGCGCGACGTCGCCCACAGCGCCGTACGCAACTGAATCGCGCAGGTCAGCAGCATCTGCACGCGTAAGCAGCAGAATCCGCATCCGGCTGATCTCGCGCTCGTCCGCGCAGCGGAGTCTGCGCAACTGATCCGTGGGAAACTCCGTACGCGAATCGAACCGGAATACCACCACCCCATCCGCACGCATCTGAGCGGCAACACGCTCCAGCACATCGATTATGCGCAGCGGCGATTCGACGTCGCGGTAGGGCGGGTCGAAGAATACTACCCCGTAGCCGTCCGGTGTTGGGGGGAAGCGCATCGACCAGGCGTTATCGGTCAGCACCCGGCACGATTTGCTCAGTCCAAGTTGGCGCAGATTCTCACGCAAGGCACGCAATGCCCGCGGGTTCCGCTCCACGAACGTACAGCGGCTCGCTCCTCGGGAGACAGCCTCGATGCCGAGTCCGCCGGTCCCAGCGAAGATGTCCAGCACCTCCACCGCCGGCAGCGCACCCGGCGTTCCGAAGCGATGGCCGAGAATATTGAACACCGCTTCCTTCGCGCCGTCCGTAATCGGGCGCGTCGTTCGCCCCACGGGCGCGACCAGTCGTCGACCGCGGTATGTTCCGGAAATCACGCGCATGAGTACGGACGCTCCGGTCGTGAGACAATTACCGCGCGCCCGAATCTGCTGGATGTAAGCGCGCTTTCGTCGCTGGTCGATACGGCTAGTGCGATGATACGCGACCTGCGGACGATTCTGGAGGATTGGGACTTCGAGCCGGGCAAGATTTCGGTTCGCAAGATTATCGGTCGGGACGGCCGCGAAAAGATCCAGACCCGTATCGACCTCGGGCTGCTTCAGCTCGAGTGTACTGGTCGGCCCGATGGTCGTCGGCCCTTCGCCTGCGAGTCGCTCTTTGCGTATCAGGAGCAGCGTCTCCAGGAGCACCTCGAGCTGTACGGGGATGACGAGGGCTTCGTTCTGGATCCGGAAGACTGCCGGGAACTGCGGCACGAGGCGTACCTTTACTACCAGCGCTACCTCTCGTCTTTCGTGCTGGAGGAGTACGACGCCGTCGAGCAGGACACCGCCCGCAACCTGCGCCTGATCGACTTCTGTGAGCGCTACGCCGCCAGGGAAGCGGATCGTGTTGCACTGTCCAATCAACGCGCGTACGTCGTCATGATGCACGCTCGCGCCCGGGCCTATTCGGCGCTGCACGGGCAATCAGAGGAAGTTGCGCTGGGCATCGTCGACGCCGCCATCGCGCAGATCGAGCAGTTGTGCGATACTGTCGAAGACGGCGAGCAGGACTCCGCGCGCGAACTGGTCACATTGCGCGAACTGCGCACCGAAATCCTGCAGAAGCTGCCTGACGACGCGCCCCCCCGCCTTCAAGCCGCCCTGGATCGGGCGCTGCTGTGCGAGGATTACGAGGAAGCTGCCATGCTGCGCGACCGTTTGGCCGGAGCCGCACGCCCCGTGCGCCATTAAGCGTACCGTGCGGGTCAGCCACGTGAGCGGCCCATTGACGAGGGGGTACCCAGCCACTAGCTTGCGCTTACGGAGCGCGCGCTGTCCGCGCTTCGTTGCGGTACGCCGCCAGGGCCGGTGTACGTTGTGCTGAGACAGCGGGCGGAATCGCCGAGTGGGTAGCAGGATCATGAGCAAATCGCGCATTCTTGTTGGCCTGGGGCTTGCGACGGCCGGCCTGCTTACAGCGTGCGGGGAATCGGCGGAATCCGTCAGCCGCAACGGCGTGCGCGTTCCGCACGGCGTGTCCGATCCCGGCATCCTCCAGGACCCGACGACGTACAATCCAACCGAACCGCCGACTGGTGGGGAGGCTGTTGCCCAGGCGCGGCGTGTCAACGAACCCCAGGCCGCCGGTTCCACCGCCTCGGCCGACATCGACGTTGAAGGGCAGGCACAGCAGGCCGTGGCGGACTTTGTGGCGTTCTTGCGTGACGGTGAGCTGGAGATGGCGTTGCGCCAGTTTGATCCGGCCCACGTCTCGGCCGTGACCGCCAGTGGTGCGGACGAGTCCATGTACAACACGCTCGACGCGCTCGACCAGTTCTCGCGGAGTCTACGCGACAAAGTTGACGATGAGCGTCACTTGGCGCTGCTTGATCAGCTCCGAGGATTGCCGAGCGACGTGCCGGCGGTCGAAATCCTCGATCCGCAACATGCGAGTGTCACGCCCAATGTGGCGTGGATGCTGTTCGGTCCGGAGAAAGCGGGCGCGGGCCTGAAGCTCGTGCTGCTCGACGGGTACTGGCGGTTTCAGCTTGATGCGCCGTTGCAAGAGGGCGACGCGACGACCGTCGTGCTGTTCCACGACAACTACCTCGGCGAGATTCAGAAGATCACCGACTGGGTTGCCGCCGCCAGTCAAATCAACCAGCAGGCGCTGGAAGACGCGATTGAAAACGTGTCTGAGGGCAAGCCGTCCGGAATCGAGGCAGCCGAAGCAGCGCCCGCCGGTCCGGATCGTCCAACTGATCAACGTGTTCCGTCGCGTGGCAAAGGTCGGCGGTTGCGGCCGCCTCAATAAGAGGTGGTTGTCGTCGCGTGTGGGTCTTCCCACCGTGTCGCAGGGGTGTGCGGAGGCGGAGTTTGTCACGGTTGTCCCCTGAGAAATTCGAGCAGATGGCCGCAGAGCTGCGCGGAGACGAGCAGTTGCAGCACGTCCTCGGCGAAGTGGAACGGCAGCTCCGCATCGTATTTCACGGTCAGGAACACGCCGACTGGTCGCTGGCCCACAAGGTGTGTGAACAGATCGTGATCGCGGAAGTTGTTCTGCGGCACGACGGTCAGGTGGGGGCGCTCCATGACGCGCTGCGCATGATGACCGACCGCGGATTCTCGCAGGATCGCGCGGTTTGTGAACTCGCCGAGCGGATTCATTCGTACTACACGACGCCGCTGGGGATCGTGATTCGCCAGGATCTCTTCGGCGAGCGGGCGGTGTTCGTCTCGCCTGAGGCGCACGTGTGGAACGCACGACAACAAGGCTTGACAATCAACGAGCACGCATGAGCCAATCCACCACACGCCGCGACATTGCTGACCTGAAGCCAGGGGAGCGCCTTGAAGATCAGGTGTTTCGCATAGCGCAAAAGGACCTGCGGACCACGAGCAACGGCAGCCTGTACATTCATGCGGTGGTAGCCGATCGCACCGGTGAGATGTTGGCGCGGATGTGGCAGGCGACGCAGGAAATGTACGATTCGATGCCGGAAGGCGGTTTTCTGCGTTTCCGCGGGCGGGTCGAGAACTACAAAGGCAATCGCCAGTTCATTATCGATGGGATGCGGGCGGTCGAGGCGGAGACGATCGATCCGCTGGAGTTTCTGCCGGCGAGCGAACGGGACCCCGACGAGCAGTGGGAGCAGGTCGTCGCGATCCTGCGGACGATTGAGAATCGTGACCTGCTGGCGCTGATTGGCAAGTTCATTAACGATTCTACGTTCGTGTCGCGGTTTAAGCTGGCGCCGGCCGCAGTGCAGATGCACCACGCGTACCTGGGCGGGCTGGTCGAGCATACGTGCAATCTGCTGCGGTTGGCGGAGGTGGTTTGCCCACTGTACCCGCGTGTCAGCCGGGATCTGATTCTGGCGGCTTTATTCTTGCACGACGCGGGAAAAACGCGGGAGTTGGCCTACGACACGAACTTCGAATACACGAACGAGGGGCAGCTTGTCGGGCACATCACGCAGTGCGTGTTGTGGATTCACGAGAAATGCCGCGAGTTGGAGCGCGAGAACAACACGAATTTCCCGACCGACGTTGAAATGGCGCTAAAACACCTGATTCTGGCGCATCATGGCAAGTATGAGTTCGGAAGCCCGCGGCTTCCGGCGATGCCGGAAGCGTTCGTGATTCACTACCTAGACAACCTCGACGCAAAGTTGGCAATGACATTCGACGCGATAGACAGCGATACAGACGCACAGAGCGACTGGACGAGCTACCTGCGGTCGATCGAGTCGCGGGTGTTCAAGCCGGACATCTTGCGGGAAGACGCGACGTAAACGGTGTGTGTGGGGGGGATCTTCGATTCCGTTATCGGGCGCTAGGGGGGTGGGAGCGGTTTCAGGGGGCCAATGTCGTCTGTTAATGCCGTTATAAGACGTTAGACCGAATCTACGATTGTCGGATTCTGTGCATCTGAGGGAGTCTTTGTTGCGTGGTGATATATTTATGATATCATATTGGTAGGGGTGATTCTGAGGGAAGCAGGCGTTGGCCCAGCCCTCGGCTAGGCATGGTCGCCCGGTTACGCGACGAGAGGAGAATGCGATGGTGCGGGAATTCGAACGGCGAACGGTGAGCGGTTGGCTGATGCTCGTGGTGCTGATCGTGGCTACGCTCGGCGACGGGTACCTGATCTACCGCGGGATCTACGC
The DNA here is from genome assembly GCA_028277645.1 of Phycisphaerae bacterium. GTDB lineage: Bacteria > Planctomycetota > Phycisphaerae > UBA1845 > Fen-1342 > JANQFV01. The sequence continues at coordinate 19,283 of JANQFV010000018.1, read as the reverse complement.
GGCGGCGACTACGCCGCAGGGCGTGATCCCGTGGGCCGCGATCTGGCAGATCGTGGGAACGGGGCTGGTGCTGGCCGTGCTGATCACGCTGATGTGCGGGTTCTTCACGCTACAGCCGAACGTGGCGGCGGTGCTGCTGCTGTTCGGCAAGTACAAGGGCACGGTGCGTGAGTCGGGCTTCCACTGGGCGAACCCGTTCTACCAGAAGATCAAGGTCTCGCTGCGCACGCGGAACTTCAACACGGACACGCTGAAGGTCAATGACAAGCGCGGCAATCCGACCGAGATCGCAGCAGTCGTGGTGTGGCGCGTGCAGAACACGGCGCAGGCGACGTTCGATGTCGATGACTACCGCGACTACGTCCACATTCAGAGCGAGTCGGCGCTGCGTTACTTGGCGAGCCACTATCCCTACGACACGACCGTCGATGATGAGCTGTCGCTGCGGGGCAGCATGGATGAGGTCTCGCAGGATCTGCAGACGCAGTTGCAGGAGCGACTGGCTAAGGCGGGCGTGATCGTCGAAGAGGCGCGGCTGAGTCACCTGGCATATGCACCGGAGATCGCGGGCGCGATGCTGCGCCGGCAGCAGGCGGAAGCAATCGTCGCGGCACGGTTGCGGATCGTGGAAGGTGCCGTCGGCATGGTTGAGACGGCGTTGGAGCAGCTGGAGGCGAAGAAGACGGTGGACCTCGATGATGAGCGTAAGGCCACGATGATCAGCAATCTGCTGGTCGTACTGTGCGGTGAGCAGGCGGCGCAGCCGGTGGTTAATGCCGGGACGTTGTATCAGTAGGCAGTCTGCTGGCGCGTGGTCACTGCTCAAGAGCAGCGTCACTCGGGTGAGTGACGGCCGGCACGGAGGTCGGCAGCTACGAGCACCGGTTAGGCGCCGCAGGTGAAGCGTAGCGCAAAACCGGTGGCACAGGTGTTGTTGTTTCGGGAGATAGTGTGGGGAGGTGAGCGTTACCCTCCCCCAGCCCCTCCCTGGAAGGGAGGGGGGTAAGACGTCGCGCCCCGTGCCGCGATGCGGGTTTGGTGTCATGGCGGACAAGAAGAAGAGCATTCTGTTGCGCATCCCGAAGGAGCTGGCGGATGCGCTGCAACGCTGGGCGGCGTCGGAGCTGCGCAGCGTGAATGCGCAGATCGAGTACGTGCTGCGGGAAGCGGTGCGCGCGCGCGAAGGGCCGGAAGCCGGCGGAAGCGAGCGACTGGACGCGACGTCGTTCTGGCACGTGTTCCGCTGGGTGCCGAAGGTGATCGCGGAACTGAAGGGGGCCGGTCTGACGGACTGGGCGACGCAGCTCGAGGACGCGATCGGCCGGGCGGATTCGCCGCAGGAGGTGGCAGACGATTTGCGTGAGGTGTTCGACCAGATGCAGGCCTCGGACACGGCGTTGCCGTACGAAGCTGCGGCACTGGTGAAGGGGTTAGATCGGGTGCTGTGGGAATTCAGTTCGGAAGGGCGTTCCCGCGGCGGTGAATAGTGGGCAATGTGCGGCGGCCATTCGGTCGGCGCGAACGGAGGCACGACGATGATGGCTTGGCATTACCTGATGTGGTCGCAATTGGTGTTGTGGGCACGGTACCTGGAGGGACTGGCGCGGGGGTGAGTGGATAGGCGCGGTCTGCGGAGTTTGGGTCGGAGCGGTGAGTTTGACTGAACTGGAGGTCGGTTCTCCAGGGGTCGGGAAACACGCACGGGCACGCGGCGGGAAGGAGCGCCGCGTGCCCGTGTTATTCATGTCGCCCAAATTCAGCGGCGCCTGGCGCCGATCGTTGTCTCCTAGTCGTGCAGGCCCGGTGCGATGCCGGCGGCAGTCGCGACGTCCGGAAGTGCGAACGCGTTGCCGATGCCGTTGTGGCAGCGCAGGCAGACGAAGTCGAGCGTCACTGCGGCGCGGTCCTGGTCATCGCGCAGAACTTCGCTGAAATCCGTCGCGAACATGCTGTTGAAGTCAACTGCGCGCGTGTCAATCCGGAAGATGTGTGTGCGCGTGTCGCCCATGCGGCCCAGGTCGCCGACGACATCCGTCGTCGCAACGGTAGCGCTCGTAGACGCGAACGGCATGTGACAGCTCTTGCAGGACATCGTCTCGGAGTAGTCGCCGCGGACGAACACGGCACCGTCGTGGCGGGCCATGTCGTGACCTTCGTGGCAGTCGGTACAGTCGATCACGAAGGCGTTGTCAACGTCGTACACGGTCGAGCGGTGCGGACTGTGGCACGTAACGCACGTGAAGCCGGCGTGTCCGCCGCTGGCCTTGAGCTCGGGATACTGCTCGTGATGCTTGATGTACCCACTGCTCTTGGCGAGGATGACGCCGGTCTGATCGTCGAAGGGGCGGTTGTGGCACTGGTTGCAGGTTTCGGAACCGTCGGGGTCGACGTAGATCTTGGAGCGGTCGACCATGACGTCGGTTCCGGTGCTGGTGAAGTGATTTCCGCCGGGGCCGTGGCAGGCTTCGCATTGGATGCCGGGCTCTTCCCAGGTGCCCTCGAAGCCGGGGCGATTCTCCTGGAAGAGCGGAGTGTCCTCATCCTGCGGGAGCGGTCCGGTGGTGTGACATTCGAAGCACGAGTGACCGTAGGGCTTGGGCGTGTCGCGCGAACCCTCGTAGGGCGCCCAACTGGGGACGGTGCCGTTGGGCGGGTATTCGAGGTTCCACTGGGTGTCGACGCCCTCGAGGCCGGTGATGAGGATGTAGCCGTCCTGGTCAATGAAGCGGCCCTTCTTGGTGTACCCGCCGATAATGTAAGCAATGTCGGACCAGTCGAAACCGTCGGGTGGGTTCGGGACGCCAGCATAAATACCCTCGGTCGGATACACGGGCGGCGCGCCATTGACGGGGTTGATCTTGAAGGCGTGTCCGTGGACCCGATGGTAGTCGGCGATTTGGGCGTGGCACTCGCGGCAGGCGTCGGAGCCGATGTACTTGGCGTTGTCGTTGGTCTTGTCGGTGGTGTTGCGCGTGCCGGTCGCGCTTCCGTTCGGGTCATTGCAGTCGGGGCAGTTGGGTTCCGGGCAGTTGGGCTCAGGGCAGTTGGGCTCAGGGCAGTTTGGGTCGCCGGTACCGGGAAGGTTGAACCCGGGGCAACCGCCAATCAGCACGAGCGATACACAGGCCAGGATTGACGCTGCGGCTTGGACGTGAATTCGGGCGGACATGAGGTGCTCCTGATCTGAAACAATGCGTCCTTGAAGGTCTGGGGTGCCGCCGGCGGGGCGGCGATTACTGGATGTCATTGTACGTTTTATCGCCATGAGGCTGATTACAGGACCATTACAAAGCCGTAATGTTGTTGAGTAACGGTGTGTCAAATGGGCTGGAATCGCTGATCGGACCGTGGAGTGGGACTCCCGCGTTTCAGGTAGCGCCAGGCGCACGTACACTGTTCAGAGCGCAGAGTGCGTTGTGTTGGTCGGCCCACGGAGGGCGCGTGATGCGGGTTCTGGTCGTTGAAGATGATCCGGACATGGCCGGGTTTCTGCGGAAGGGACTGCGCGAAGCCGCGTACGCGGTGGATGTGGCCGTCGACGGTCGGGAGGGGCATCAGTTGGCGTGTGATCATCCGTACGATGCGATCGTGTTGGATCTGATGCTGCCGGGGATGGATGGGTTCGAGGTGCTGCGGGCGCTGCGCGGGCGGGGTGAGCGGACCCCGGTGCTGTGTTTGACCGCGCGTGACTCGGTTGAGGACCGCGTCCGCGGTCTGGACCTGGGGGCGGACGATTACCTGGCTAAGCCGTTCAACTTCGCGGAGTTGCTGGCGCGGCTGCGGGCGTTGTTGCGGCGCGGGCAGACGGTCGTTTCGAATCCCATCGCAGTGGCTGACCTTACGGTCGACGTCGTGGCGCGTACGGCGAAGCGTGGTGGGCAGCGACTGGATTTGTCGCCGACGGAGTTCGCGCTGCTGGAGTACCTGATTCGGCACGAGGGCGAGGTCCTGTCGCGCACCATGATTCTCGAGCACGTGTGGGACATGAAGCAGGATCCGCTAACGAATGTGCTGGAGGTACACGTCAACCGGCTGCGGAAGAAGGTTGAGCACGGGTTCGACAAACCGCTGATTCACACGATTCGCGGCGTGGGGTACGTTCTACGCGACGACAATGCGTAGACGCTGGCTGGGTACATTCCGAACACGGCTGACACTGTGGTCCGCCGCCATCACAACGGGGGTGTGTGCGTTGGTGTGCATACTGCTCTACGTGGGTTTCTCGCACTCGCTGCTGCACGAGATCGATGGTTTTCTGGGGGGCGAAGTGCATGAAATGGCAGCGCTGCTCTCGCAGCATGCGAACGATCCTCAGGCAGTACAAGGTAGCTTCGAGGGCGAGTTGGGTGCACGAGAGCGGCACGCGTTGCTGTTTCGCCTGAAGGATGAGCAGGGACAGGTGTTGGTGAGCAGTGACGCCGCGGCGCGGACGTGGGTCGTGCGGATGCCGCCCGCGGGGTGGCAGGTCCACTTGGGGACCACGCACTTTGAGACGATCGAGGTGCCGGAGTTCGCGCATCCGGTGCGGGTGTGCAGCCAGGCGTTTCGCGCTGCGGACGGGAGGCTGTACGTCGCGGAAGCGGCCTATGCGCTGGACCGTATGCAAGCGTCGTTGGGCATCTTCCGCACGGTGGCGGTAATCGCGCTGTTCGTCGCAGGTGTGGCGGCGTTGCTGGGTGGGGCGTTGTACGCCGAGCGCAGCCTGCGCCCCGTGCAGGCGATCATCCGCAAGGCCGAGCGGATGGGGATGGACGAATTGGAGGCACGCCTGCCGTTACGTGGATCGGGCGATGAGCTCGATCGGCTGGCGGAAACGCTCAACGGTCTGCTGGCCCGGATTGAAGGGCACGTGCGTCGCTTGCGGCAATTCACAGCAGATGCGTCGCACGAGCTGCGCTCGCCACTGGCCGTATTGCGCGGGAATGCAGAGGTCGTGCTGGCGCGGTCGCGGTCGGCCGAGGAACTGCGGAACGTGATCGAGCAGAGCATGGACCACTACGATCGGCTGACGCGGATCGCGGATGACCTGCTGTTGCTGGCGAAGGCCGATGCCGGACGGATTTCGTTCGAACGCGAGGAGGTGTCCCTGGACGAAGCGGTGCGCGACGTCGTGGATTTGTACGGTCCGCTCGCCGAAGAGCGCGGGATCGCGCTGGATGTGCGGGCGATGGAGCCAACCGTCGTCGTGGGCGATCGTACGTACCTGCGGCAACTGGTTGGGAATGTTGTCGACAATGCGATCAAGTACATCGGTGGCGGAACGGAGGTGCAAGTCTCGCTGTCCGCGTCGAACGGGGCCGCGATCGTGGTGGTCGAGGATGATGGGCCGGGGATCGCGACGAAGCATCTGCCGCACGTGTTTGATCGTTTCTATCGCGTGGATCAGGCGCGCTCGGGTAGCGGGCCGCGGGGTTCCGGATTGGGGTTGCCGATCTGTCAGATGATCGCGACGGCGCATGGCGGAGCGGTGGAAATCGCGGATCGGGACGGGGGCGGGGCGCGCGTGACGATACGGTTGCCGCTGGTTGCTGCGTGAGCGGTCGACGCGGTGGCAATCGAGGGCGACCGCCGAAGAGTCGCAGCCGAGGGCGGCTACGCTACGCAGGATCACAGGCGGCGGCTGTGCTACAGTACGTCCCATGGCGCGGCGAAGCATCGTTGGGTCGGCGAAACTGATCGCGGTCTGTACGCTCGGGTCCCGAATCACGGGGCTGGTGCGCGACATTCTGCTCGCGCAGGCGTTCGGGCTGGCGTGGGTGCAGGACGCTTGGGTTTATGCGTTCCAGTTCCCCAACCTGTTTCGCCGGCTGTTTGGTGAAGGGGCTTTGGCGGCGGCGTTCGTGCCGACGTTTACGCAGACACTCGAGCGGGACGGCGAAGACTCTGCTTGGGGGCTTCTGGCACGTACGCTGGCGCTCGTCACCGTCACGCTGTCAGCCCTGATTGGATTGATCGCGCTCATCATCCTGGGGATCTGGCTGGCGACTTCCGGTCCGACCGAAGTCGTGCAGACGCGGGGGCTGCTGCTGTCGCTGACGGCGCTGATGCTGCCGTTCATGCTGACCGTTTGCGTGCTGGCGCTTTTTTCCAGCATCCTCAATTGCGTCGGGAGCTTTGTGCCGGCGGCGTTGACGCCGGTGCTGCTGAACGTATGCATGATCATCGGCATCGGCTGGCTGGCGCCGGCGCTCTATCCGGACAGCGATCGCAGCCAGGTGTACGTGGTGGCGCTGACCGTGCTGGCGGCGGGTGTGCTGCAGATTCTGGTGATTCTGCCGGTGGTGCGGGCGCATGGGGTACGGCTGGGGTGGAAGTGGGATCTGCGCGACGCCGGCGTGCGGCGGATGCTGAAGCTGGTGACGCCGGTGCTGCTGGGGCAGGGCGTGCTGACGCTGGGTGTGTTTCTGGATGCGCAGATCTGCGTGCTATTGACGCACAAGGCGGGCACGCCGGCGAGTGCGACGTGGCTGGGCTGGACGTTTGCGTATCCGCTTGAGGAGGGGGCGCTGTCGGCGGTGACGTATGCGCAGCGACTGTACCAGTTTCCGCTGGGGGTGCTGGTGATCTCGCTGGCGACGGCGGCGCTGCCGACGTTCAGCCGGCTGGCGGCGCGCGAGGACTGGGGAACGTGGTTGGGCGAAGTACGTCAGGCGCTGCGCCTGGCGGTGTTCGAGGGGCTGTTGGCGGGCGTGATGATGATCGTGCTGGCCGAGCCGATCGTGCGGCTGCTGTTCGAGTATCGCGACTTCTCGGCGGACGATACGCAACGCGCGGCGCGGATCCTCACGATCTACGGGTTCGGTATGTGGGCGTTTTGCGCGCAGCACATCGTGACGCGGGCGTTCTATTCGGTCGGTGACGTGCGTACGCCGTTGAAGATCAGTCTGGTGCTGCTGCCGGTGAATCTGGCGTTGAATCTGGTGCTGATCTGGTTCGAGGCGATCCGCGAGGCGGCGTTCGCGATCAGCACGAGTTTGACGTACTCGCTGGCGGTGGTGGTGGGTCTGCTGCTGCTGCGCAAACGCTCGGCGACGAAGCTGCTGGACATGGGCAGCGGGACGGCGCTGGTACGGATGGTGATCGCGGCGGGCGCGGCGGCGGTGGTGCTGGTGCTGGTGCAGCCGGCGTGGGCCCACTTCGCTGCCGGCATCCCCGGCAAGCTGGCAACTCGCGCCGTCGAGACCTTCGGGCTGCTAGGAATTGGCGCCTGCGTGTTCTTACTGGCAGCTTGGCTGCTGCGGTTGCGCGAGGTGCGGCTGTTGGTTGTGCAGCGGCCTAGGCGCGGCAACGGCGGAGAACCGACCTCACCGTAGCGTCGCAGGTGTAGGTGAGACATTTCCGCCGACGAACATCATCGACGCGACTGTGATGAGGGAGACGAGCGTGATAGTCGTAAGGAAAACGCGCTCACGAGATTCTGCATTCTCTCCACGCACCTGTGAAGCGTGCCTTACTTGAGTAATTGCCGCGAATCCGCCTCGCCCGGCACGAGCACTTGCGCTGCCTTTGCATGTCGACAAAGCCCGAGCGTCAGTGCGTCGTGGTGATTCCAAAACGTCTCCATAAAGAACACATGCACTTCACCAGCATCGTCCTTTAGCATCACTTCCGATTTACCAATTGGCCCTCGGGTTCCGAAGCAGAATCTCGATAATTCGCTAAATAGGGCGTCTGGTGTGACTTCCGAGAATTTCTCGGCAAACTGTCGCGACCTGAGAAAATACCGCACGGGCTCGCTAGCTGCGATCTCGTGAGGATGGCAGGATACCATTCCGATTGCTGGGAAATCAAGCGTTTCGACCGTCCGCCACAGCGTCGTCGTCATTGTATTCTGAAAGATCTTCGCAAGCTCTCGTACGCGATCAAACGAGATTTCGCTAGAGAGCAAACGCTCTTTGAATTGGTCTCTCAAAAAGAGGATTCGCGCTGCAGCGTAGTTTGCCTGAACCTCCAGTTGCTCGTGGCAGGCAACACTTAGCGTAAGGCGCTGGTCGCCGTGCATAAATGGTTCGTGCCATGGAATTATACAATGTCCAACTTCGTGCGCCTCGTACCATCTGTGCTTAGGCTTCGGTTCATCGCGATCAATCAAGAGACGACGTCCGTCCGGCACCCAGAGAGCCTTCAGATCCCAGCGTCGGATAGCATCGATGATGCGTGACGGACGGGCGAGTACTTGCTTGCCTGCAAGCTTCATCCGGTGCGCCGTCTCCGCTAAGATCCCGGTGTCAGTTGATCGATAGAACTGAAGGTCCAGCTTCAACAATTCGCGCACGGTAGCAAGCGAGAGCGGTGGAGCGGGTCCTCCTAGGTCTTTGAGAATCCGTTCAACAAGCGCGTCTATATCCCGCGCCTCACTCTCTGGGAGGAACTGATTCAGCAACCGGTCATACTCCCGCTGAGTTCTGCAACAGAACTTTCACATATTCTTCCAGAACACGCCGTTGCTCCTTCGAGAGCTCCGCCGTCGATGACTTAGCCGCAAATCGGAGGGTAGCCTGCGCAAAGGCCTCGTCGCGCACACTCGCTAAGCCAGCCAGAATCGCTAGCCTATGAGATGGAAGATCTAGGGCCTCGGCCACCTTGTGAATCATCATGGCTCTTTTGATAGCCGCTTCGTCGTCCTGTTCAATCGCGCGGACATCCGACAAACCAAGGCCTGCTCGCTTGGCAAGCTCCTCTTCCGAAAGTCCAAGCTGGCGTCTTCGCCACTCCACCAACCGTCCCAGCACTTTAGGACCTTCGTCGGACGCGCACTCAAGCATGCCGAATTCACTGGCGAGGCCACCGATGGCCACAGATTCATGTCGATCCTCTAACTCAGCAGCTTGGCGCATCCAGACACGCCCGGGCGAGCCGTACGTTACATCTGGTGTCATGATGCACCTCCTTCTTGATCCAGGAGCTCTTTCGCCTGATCAGAGCCTAGCTCGTAATAGGGAAGGCGTTTCGTCTTGTCGAATGACACGCGTTTGGCACCCAGCGCGACGTAGAATGACTCGGCTTGAGGCAACGCATGCAAACCAATTCGGCCAACAAATCCTGCTTGAATACTCTGTACCAACGCTTGCCTAAAGAGTAAGCGTCCTAGCCCACGAAACACGCCTAGTTGGTTAATCGGCTTCACGGTCCAGTTCCAAGGAGCCGTTTCGAGATACTCAATATAGACAAGCGGCTTGTTCTTTGATTCCCTGAGCTGTGAAAATCTTGTCGCATCACGTGTCATCATTGCAGCCTGCCATTGACCATCGCATTGCACGCCGAAGCATCGCACCTCGAGAAGCTTCAGATAATCTTCTTTGGTGTGCCAATTCCAGTGAAGGCTCTGCGGCCACGCGTCGTGAGGAATCTTAGCCTGCTCCAATTTCTGACGTACCGCATCTCTGCATGGCCTCCATTCATGCTCAAGCAATGCGAGGTTCGCCGGCAGAAGTTCCGTGTGCAACGTCGCTGGAACGAACTCGCGGTCCATGCGGCGCTCAAGCTCCACGGCGACTTCGCTCATAGCACCACTAGCTCCGACTTTTTGTCTGTTGCTTCGTCTTCGAAGTACAGTTTCTCTCCACCTTCAAGCCTAAGGTCGATGGCCTGAAATAACCTGAGCGCCTGCCGAAGCACGGCCGTCTTTGTGAGGTCCTTCTTTTTTGCTAGTTCCTCGAGCACCGACATCTCGGCGACCGTGAGGTTGAGTGTCATTGTCCGTTTCGCAGTCATGGGGCACCTCTTGTCCACATAAGAAGCATACGTAACAATGGCCACAATATCAAGTAATATAAGCCCAATTTTGGCTATATTGCGGCCACAGAAAACCCCTCACGGATGGCAGTCGCGTCTTATAATAATCCGTTAGCGGTTACGGAGGCCCTCGCGCGCACAATCTTGGCGGTGTTGGCGGCGGCGGGCACCGGCGGCGCGGAGCGCAAATGCACGGAAAGCCGCTAATCGACGCGAGGATTCTCGGCCATTGACTTTACTCGATCGGCTCGGCTGGCGATGGCGGTGATGCGCAAGCCGAAGTTTTCGTCGGCTTTTACGCAGAGGCCGTGGCCGATCTGGGCGGCGCCGATCAGGAGGTCGAGGGGGTCCTCGACGTTCTTCTCGAACTCGATGATCGAGCCCACCGAGAGGCTGCGGGCCGTGGCGATCGGCATTGTCCGCCGGGCGAGCTGCACGATCACCGGCACGCGTAGCTTGAGCAGACGCTGGACCGCGGGGTCGCTGCAGGTGATGGGGCGCGGCTGTTGCTGCGCAGGTGCTTGCACCGGTGGGGCGACAGCCGGTTCAGGATCGGGCGGATGAGCCTCGCCCAGCATTTCGCCGGCGCCAGCGCCAGCGCCCGCGTCGACCGTCGGGTCGGTCACGCCAGCAGCCTCCTCGGGCGCCTCAGCAGTTGCAGCGGCAGCTTCTTCCGACGCGGCGGCGTTTTCGGTTTCTTCGGCGGTGGGCATTGGGCTTACTTCGGTTCGAACGCGGTCTATCAGTTGTCGGAGGGTGTGCGTGGTCGAACGCTCTACCCTCCCCCAGCCCCTCCCTGAAAGGGAGGGGGGTGCGGGCAGATGCCCACACTCCCACTCACACCATCGGTCAGTATCGGGCGTCGCGTAAGTCGTGTGCGCTAGAGCGAGACGGTCGGGTTCCATCGCCGGTGCCAGAGCTCGAGCATCAGGAGGGCCCACAGCGGGTGCTCATGATTTGCGCGTCCGGATATGTGGGCTTCCACGTAACCGTGGAGCCAGTCGGGGCGGAACACGCGCCGGACAAGTGTGTTGTCGGCGAGCAGCGTTTCGCGGACGAACCCGCTCAGCTCGTTGCGGAACCATTCGCCGACGGGGACGCCGAAGCCCATTTTCGGACGGTCGAGGAGCCCGGGCGGGAGACGGTCGCGGGCCCAATCCTTGAGGATGTGCTTTCCGTCGGAGGGGCCGAGGCGCCATTCGAGGGGGAGCGAGAGGGCGAACTCGACCAACTTGTGATCGAGGAAAGGGGCGCGGCACTCGAGGCTGCACGCCATCGAGGCGAGGTCGACCTTGGTGAGGAGGTCGTAGGGCAGGTAACTGGCGAAGTCGGTGTGTACGGCCTGGTTCGCGGCGGGCGGTGGAGCGCCATCGTACAGGTTGGCGAACCAGTCAAGCGGCTCTGCGAAGTCGAGCGCGGCGAGGAACTCGGGATGGTAACCCGTGGCTAGCGTGGCGGGGTTGAAGATGTTGATCCACGCCAGGTAGCGCTCGACGGGCGAGCGGCCCAACGCGGAGAGGAAGCGGTAGGCGCGGTTGCTCAACGTTCGCGGGCGGTTGTGCGGGAGCAGGCTGGCGGCGCCTGCCACGAGGCGGCGCGCCGGTAACGGCAGCCAGTCGAAACGTCTGGCGAGCTGGGCGGCGCGGTAGCGGTCATAGCCGGCGAAGCACTCGTCGCCGGCGTCGCCGGTAAGCGCGACGGTGACGTGTTGCCGCGTGTGCCGCGCGACGTACCAGGTCGGGATGGCGGACGAGTCGGCGAAGGGCTCGTCATAGTGGTACGCCAGCGTGTCGAGCACATCGCGGGCCTGCGGCGTGACGACCTGCTCGTGGTGCTCGGTGTCAAAGTGGGCGGCGACGCGGCGGGCGTGGGCGGATTCGTCGTAGCGCTGGTCGGTGAAACCGATGGAGAAGGTCCGCAGCGGTGAGACGCCGAGCTCACGCATCAGACCGACGATGATGGACGAGTCTACGCCGCCGGAGAGGAACGCGCCGAGCGGGACGTCGGCGATGAGGCGTTTGCGGACGGCGGTGGTGAGCAACTCACCGAGGCCGGCTTTGGCGTCGTCGTATGTGCCGGTGAACGGCGGGGGAGACGGAATGTGATAGAACGAGCTGGGTCGTTCGATGTTGCCGTCGACGACGCGTACGAATGTGCCGGGCGGGACTTTGTGGAAGTGGCGATAGATCGCGCGCGGTGCGGGGACGTACTGGAAGACCAGGTAGTGGTGCAACGCCTGTGGATCGAGCGCGCGTGGTGCGCCGGGCAGCGCCAGAATTGCCTTGGCCTCGCTGGCGAAGTGCAGGCGGTTGTTGAACGTCGCGTAGCAGAGCGGTTTCTTGCCGAAGCGATCGCGAGCGAGGATGAGCTCGCGGCGGGTTTCGTCCCAGACGGCGATCGCGAACATGCCGTGCAACCGGGCGAAGCAGTCGGTGCCCCAGTGTTCATAAGCGTGGACGATCACCTCGGCGTCGCCCTGCGTAAGGAACTGGTGGCCGTGCAACTCGAGCTCGGCGCGGAGCTCGCGGAAGTTGTAGATTTCGCCGTTGAAGACGACGTGCAGCGTGCCGGACGTGTTGGCGACGGGCTGATTGCCGGTGGCCAGGTCGATGATCGCAAGACGGCGGAAGCCGAGGCCGCATGCGCCGTGCGGATCGAGGTGGTAGCCCTCGTCATCGGGGCCGCGGTGGCGCAGCTCAGCGGACATCGTGCGGAGCTCATCCGCGGAGACCGGCGGGGCCTCAGGCGTCAGGTTGGTTATGCCGGTTATGCCGCACATGGCGTGGCAGAGTGGCAAGGTGGGAAGGTGGGAACGTGAGAAGAGGGCACGCGGGCACTTAGGCACGGAGGCACGGAGGGAACAGGAGCTGTCATCAACCCTTGGTACTCCTCTTTCTGCGGCGGGTTCGTTTGTGGCCGTTCTTGGGTTGGCATTTGGGGCAGATGTGTGTGCCGCGCTGGGCTATGCGTAGTGACTTGATCGGGGTGCCGCAGGTGCGGCAGGGCTCGTTCGTGCGACCGTAAACGCGGAGGCGTTTCTGCATCCAGCCGCCGGGGTAGATCCAGTCGATGCTGGTGCCGTGGTTGCGGATGGCGAGGCGGAGGACGGATCGGATGGACTCGTGGAGTCGTTCGCTCTGGGTTGCGGAAACGCGGTCGGAGGTTGTCGCGGGGTGCAGACCGGCGCGGTGCAGAGCCTCATCGGTGTAGATGTTGCCGAGGCCGGCGATGACGGACTGGTCGAGGAGCAGCGGTTTCAACTGTCGGCGGCGCTGCTTGAGGATTGTTCGGAGCGCTGTCGGTGTGAAGTTGCGCGCCAGCGGCTCGGGGCCGAGGTCGGCGGTGGCGATGGCGAGATCATGCGTATGCGTGATGCGTCCGAACTTCCGCGCGTCGCAGAAGTAAAGCTTTTCGCCGGTCGTGAATCGCCAAGTTGAGCGAATGTGGTTGGGTCGACGCGGTGCATCGGCGGCCCACTCGAAACGGCCACTCATGCGCAGGTGGACGAGGAGCCAACTCGCGTCGTTGAGGTGCAGGACGATGAACTTCCCGCGGCGGGTCAGCGCTGTGATCGAGCGATCAGTCAGTGCGCTGCGTACACGTGGGAAGCTGGGTGTGATGCTCTTGGGCCAGGACGTGTTGAAGCTGGCGATGCGCTGCCCGACGAGTCGGGGGCGGAAGTTTCGGACGATCGTCTCGACCTCGGGGAGTTCGGGCATGGACGGATTGTAGCGGAACGATGATTTGAACTGCTGCCAAGGGCATCGCGCCTGCGACAGGCGGCTATGTGCGGGGCCTCACGACACGATTCGGCGAACGATACGTCCGATAATTATGATCTGAGAATATTATCATCGCGACACTTGTCGATATCTGCCAATTACTGGTCGAATACACGTCGCGACTTGGTGATCTCGGTTGCTTAGTTGGTGGTCTGTGCCTATTATTTGCGGCATGGCTGCTGAGCGTAAATTGACGCCCGATGAAGCGCAAGAACTCTCTACGAAGGCTGGGGCAACGTTTCGTCCGCGATCCCCCATCTCGAATCGCGAATTCTTCGCCGGTCGGTGGGATCAACTTACAAGCGTGTCCGACGCAGTGTTTCAGTCCGGACTTCACATCGTGATCTTCGGTGAGCGTGGCGTCGGCAAAACGTCACTGGCAAACATCGTTGAGCCACTGGTTGTTGTTATGGAGGGTCACCTGTACGACACGAAGAACCTCGCGCCGAGAATCATCGTCAAGGTCAACGTCAGCGCGAGCGACAGCTTCGCAGATGTTTGGAGGCGTGCGTTCGACGAGATTAGCTGGTTGGAGGACGGCCCCGCAGTAGGGTTCCGACCGGACGTTAGTCAGGAGCCCCGGACGCTGAGAGGGGTCTTTCACCTGTCAGACACTCCCACAATCGATGAGGTGCGCAAGACATTGGCCCACCTCGAGAGATCGATCTTCATATTCGATGAATTCGATCGTGCCGCCCTGAACGAGCGGCGGTCATTTACAGACCTGATTAAGGCGCTGTCTGATTACGCTATTGACTCGACTGTGATCCTCGTTGGTGTTTCGGAGACGATTGACAAGCTCGTCCAGGATCATGCGTCAATCGCTCGAGCTATCGTACAGGTGTTTCTGCCCCGAATGAACGAGGATGAACTTCGAGAGATTCTCGACAAGGCAAGTGAAGTTCTGCAGATAGAGCTTGACGATGCAGCGATGACGATGATTGTGCGAACCTCCCAAGGGCTGCCGCACTATGCGCACTTGATCGGGCTACATGCGACTCGCGAGGCGGCCAAGAGACTCTCGAATCGGGTGCTTGTAGATGACGTGGGACGGTCGTTCAGGAAGGCGGTTAGTGAGGCACTGCAGACGATTAGAGAGAAGTACCACACTGCGGTCCACAGCGCTCACAAGGGTGCGCTCTACGATAAAGTTCTGTTAGCATGCGCGGTTGCCGCGGCGACGTCGCAGGACGAGTTAGGGTATTTTCACGCTTCGGACGTCGTGGCGCCATTGTCGCGGGTGCTAGCTCGCTCAAACGTGACCATCGCGACGTTCCAGAAGCACATAAACGAATTTGCGGAAAAGAGCCGCGGGCCGATTCTGGAGCGATCCGGTGCGCCTCGGTCGTACAAGTACCGGTTTCGTGACCCAATGCTCTCACCGTATGTATTTATGACAGCCGTGTCATCCAAGATTGTGACCGATGAGGAGATGTCGCACTTGATTACCGGCTGAACGCACGACCAAGGCCGCGTATAGCGCGGACCTGACAAAACCGGGCGAGTGCGGAAAGGACGGGCGACGACGATGAGCGAGCGAATAATGCGAATGACGGCAGTACGAGTTTGGACAACCGGTCTTTGTGCCGCAATGTTGGTGCTGGCCGCGTGTGAGCAGCAGTCGGCGACGGAGAAGCAGGCGTCCGAGCCACAGCCGAACGAATCGCCGAACGTTCGGATGGCCCCGGGGGTGCAGAATCCGGCGCAGGCTGAGGCGGAACCGGCAGAGCCGCCGTTGCGCGTGCCCGCCGCCGCTGCGCCGCTGCCGGCGAGGCCGCCGGGGACGCCGACGGGGACGTTCGTGGATCGCGATCCGCAGGCCGAGCTTCGCATGGTCTGTTACAACGTGCTGTGGAACAACATCTTTCCCGAAGAGAGCGAGCAGAATGCCGACCGGTTCGTGCGCGTGATGCGAGCGCTCAACCCCGACATCGTCGCGTTGCAGGAAATCGCGCTGCCTTCGTGGCGGCGCGACGAAGGTGGCCGCGAATGGTCCGCCGAGGACGCGGCGTTCATCATGAACGCGGCGCTGCCGCTCGGCGAGGGTCTGACTTGGCACGGCCACCAGTCCTACGACAACGTGATCCTGAGCCGCTTTCCGCTGGAGATGAAGGCGAAGGAGACCAAGCCGCGCGGCGATCGCGGGCAGGCGATTGCGCTGGTGGATTTGCCGGACGCCGAGTTTGCGTTCGACTTCTACGTGATGAATAACCACTACAAGTGCTGCGATCCGGAGCAAAACGACGTCCGCCGCCAGGAGCAGTCGGACGCGATCGTCAACTGGCTGCGAGACGCGCGGACCGAAGGCGGTGAGATCGACCTGCCGGCGGGGACGGCGATCGTCGTGTGCGGTGATCTGAACATCGTGGGGAGCTTTCAGCCGGTCACGACGCTGGTCGAAGGCGACATTATCGACGAGGAGGAGTACGGGGTGGATTCGCCGGCGGACTGGGACGGGACGGGATTGACCGATCTGCACCCACGGCACAATGTCGACGGCGCGGACGATTACACGTGGCGGGACGACACGGGTGAGTATGATCCGGGGCGGCTGGATTACATCATCTATTCCGACAGTGTGCTGGAAGCGGTGAAGGGGTTCGTATTGAACACGACGACGATGAGTGATGCGGATCTGGCGGCGTGCGGATTGGAGAAGCTGGACGTTGTTGTCGATGACGCGGGGGAGAAGTTTGATCATCTGCCGCTGGTGGTGGATTTTCGAGCGGCGGAGTAGGCCGCGTGCGATGCACTGCCGACACTGCAGTGGCACCTCTGGTCGTGATGCGCGATGGTGAAGCGGATTCAGGTGGCGACGCGCGGGAAGGGGTTGACGGAGATCACGTTGGCAGTCGCGGAGGTTGTGCGGGCGGCCGGCGTTGACGAGGGGTTGTGTACGGTCTTCATTCAGCACACTTCGGCGAGCCTGGTGATTCAGGAGAACGCCGATCCGTCGGCGCGGCGAGACTTGGAGCGCTGGCTCGACCGGCTGGTGGTGGAGGATGATCCGCAGTACACGCACACGTCAGAGGGGCCGGACGATATGCCGGCGCACATCAAGGCGGCGCTGACGGCGACGTCACTGTCGATTCCGGTGGCTAGTGGACAGTTGGGGTTGGGGACGTGGCAGGGGATATATGTATGGGAGCATCGGCATCGCGGGGGGCGGCGGGGGGTGTTGGTTCAGGTGGGGTAGCCAGACGGACGTCGGGAGCGCGTGCGAGGGGAAAGCACCGGTTGAATACCGGCGCCACATTCGGCTACGCGGTCTTGAGCAGCGTGGCCAGGGAAATTTCCACCAAAGCTACGGGGTGTTTAAGGCCGTAGGACTCCAGGATTTCGGGGTGTAGTTCGCCCATGGTGCCTAAGCGCGTGTTGTCTTCGTTGAAGAGGGCGGCGGCGCGGCCGGGGATGTAGCTGGGGTGGTCGGTCGGGCGGACTTCGTAGCGCTGGCCCATTTCGTGGACGAAGGCGTCCGTCACCGCGCGGATGTCGGCGTAGCCTACGCCGGTGCCGATCATGACGGCGCCGATGAAGCGCTCCTCGCGGGCGCCTGTCTCCGTCTGTGGATCGTGGAACGAGCAATCGCCGACTTCGAAAAGGTATTGCGGCAGGTCGTATTGCTTGTTGATCGCGAGCGTTTCCATCAGGCCGGGCAGCAGTGACACGCGGCACATGGTCTGTTCGGTGCTGATGGGGTTTTCGATCTGGACGGCGCGCGGGTCGGGGTCGATGCGCCACTTCTCGAACGTCGCCGCCTCGCTGGTGAGGACGAGCGTCATCACCTGGTGGAAGCCGAGGCCGATCATGATGCGGCGGGCGATGCCGGACTGCTCCTCGATCGCGCGCGGGGCACCGACGGTGAAGGTGGGGACCAGTTCGGGCTTGAGGTTGTCGTAGCCGTAGGCGATCGCCGCGTCTTCCATGAGGTCGACCGGGTGCATGACGTCGTTGCGGTAGGCGGGGACGAGGACCTTGAGTTGGTCGGCATGGCCGGCCTCTTCTACGCCGTGGCCCATGGACTCCAGCAGTTCGGCGAGCTCGGCGGTGTTGAATTCGGCGCCGATGGTGTCGCGGGCTTGTTGGACGTTGAGGGTGAACTCTGTTGGGGTTAGGTCGGGAGTTGTCCGGGTGGGGACGTGGGGAGGTGTGGATGTGGGGACGGCTCCCTCGCCTCCTTCGTGCCTTTCAATTACGACGCACTCTACCTCAATCGCCGGCATGATTTCTTTGAAGCTGGTTACGATGATGTTTAGCGCGCGGTCTACGGTGCGTTGTGAGATGCCGGTTACGTCTACGAAGAAGTTCTTCGAGTTCATCGTGACGCGGGTGGATTCGCTGTTGATGATCGGTGGCATGGAGAGGATCGTGCCCTCGCCGTCGCGTAGCAGGGGGTATTTCTTCAGCGGCGTCAGCAGGTGGGCGTAGGCCTGGCCGGTCTTGTGCTGTTCGAGGATCTGCCGCGGGGTCATCTGGGCGTCGGGGTCATTGGGCGAATAGCCGAGCGGGACGAAAGTGAGGCTGTCGGGGTCGACGGCGTCGTAGTGGTAGGTGTCGCCGGCGAGGGTGTCGAGGTCGTATACGCCGATGGAAGCGAGCTTGCGGTCGCGGCCGAGGGCCCAGTGCAGATCTTCCTGGAGGTTCATCACCATCTTGATGGTGTTGTTGTCGAGCTGGACGTTGCGGACGACGGCGCAGGCGATGAACGGGCGATAGCTGTCGTCGTTGGACAGGGCCGGGTCGATGACGACTTTGATGCGCGGCGCGGAGAGGACGTACTCGGGCAGGCCGGTCTGGATGCCGAGGTAGCCGCGGATGTAGCGGGCCATTCCGCCGGGATCGAAGATGTCGGGCCGGACGGCGAGCATGTCGAGGCGGAGGACCTGGCTGGTGCCGAGGGTCTTGAGCTCGTCGGGGAAGGTGCGGAAGTCGGCGCCGCAGTTCGCGCAGTGCAGCGGCGGGCCCTGGGCGGCGGTGCGGTCGTAGATCTTGCCGCAGACCTGGCAGACGAACTCCTGCATCTCGGCGACTTCGTCGAGCTCGCAGCCGAGCTTGGGCATCAGCTCGGCAAGGTCGTCGGCGGTGACGCGCGGCGCGTCACCCTCGGAAGGGATGCGTTCGAGCAGCATGTCTACGGGCATGTCGATGATGGGCACGGGGGCTATCTCCGTCGGCTGCAGAGCACGGAAGAGGAAGGAATTGAACCACAGAGGCACAGAGGCGCAGAGAAGAGGGGCGAGGTGGTGCGGCTTCGCGCGATTGTTGGTGGTCTTTCGTGCATCATGGTGACTGTGGTTGCACTTGACTGTACTTGCGATTCGATTGACTGCTCGCTTACGCGCGGGAGACTGGTTCTTCTCTCAGCCAGGGCATCGTCGCGAAGAAGAGGTCGCCGATGGCTTTTACGTCGTGGGCGAACATGGCGAGGCGCTCGAGGCCGAGGCCCCAGGCCAGGACGCGGTCGGTGATACCGACCGGGAGCGTTACCTCGGGGCGGAATACGCCGGAGCCGCCCATTTCTACCCAGTCTTTCCGGCTTTCCAGGTACAGCATGACCTCCGCCGACGGCTCGGTGTAGGGGAAGAAGCTCGGGTTCACCTTGACGCGGGGGAAGCCCATCTTGGCGTAGAACGCGGTCAGCGTGCCGATCAGCGTGGCGAGGCTGGCGTGCTCGTCTACGATGATGCCGTCGACCTGGTGGAAGACCGGCAGGTGCTTGTAGTCGACCGTCTCGCGGCGGAAGACCGGGCCGATGATGAAGTACTT
>JANQFV010000066.1 GCA_028277645.1 Phycisphaerae bacterium | reverse complement strand
CTTGCGCCCAACGTTGCGACAGGCAAACACGACCTGCTGCCCGTCAGGCGTAAACGTGTATTCCTCGTCTCCGCCGAAGGGCTTCGACGGACAGTCGGCGTCCATCCGTCGCATGATGTCGACGCATTCGTTGCTCGTTTCACCTTCACGAATCGGCACGACGAACACGTGCGAACGGCGCCCGTCCTTCCACGTATCCCAGTGGCGGATGAACAGCTTGTCGTAAACGCGTCCAGACGACTTGCGCTTCTCCTCGGCGTCCAGCCGCTGCTTCGTTTCGCCCAACGTCCGCGCGTCGGGGAACACCTCCAGGCTGACCGCCAGGTGCGTTCCCGTCGGCGACACGACGAACGACCCCACGTCCAGCGGCAGATCCGTCACCTGCTCTGCCTCACCGCCGTCGATGCGAATCCGCCAGACCTGCGCCGAGCCCGACCGGCCCGATAGGAAGTACAACGCCGCGCCGTCCGGCGACCACCGCGGACTGCTGCTGTTCGCCTCGTGCGCCGTCAACTGACGCAGCCCGCGCCCGTCGGCGCCGATCAGCCAGATGTTCGTCCGCCCCTTGTTCGCGTCGAGATCGGTCACGCGCACGGTAAACGCCAGCCACACCCCGTCCGGCGAAGCACGCAAGTCACTGATGCGATCCATCGCGAGCAGATCATGAACGGTGAACGGATGGGCCTTCGCCGTGGGCATATGAGCACTCCTTGGTCTGAATGATGTCGGACTTGCGCACACTTCACGTTGTGCCACTGCTCTTGAGCGGTGTCTATTATGCACAATATGCTCTATTCGCCCGCCGACAAGCACCTCGAACTTGCCGGTCTCGTTGGCGGCCGGGAAGACGCGCCACCAGCGGATGGCCATACGGGCGCTGGTGGTAGAAGCAGTCGCACAACGAGACGGTTTCCTCGCGGCTCTCGATCTAGCGGCAGTTGATGGTGACCGCGATGGCGGCTTCGATAGGGGCCGCACGGCCTGAACCCGGGGGACATGTAACGTAGTGAGACACGGCGCAATGGCCATATAAGAAGAGTGTGAGCACTGACTTCCGTGTTGGGCAGGCGTAATCGTTGCGCCGGGGCGCGAGCAAAACGAAAGTGAATTGCGAGAGAGTCCCGTCGCGACATATCGTCCTACTTTGACTCTGTATCACAACGTGGGCAGCAAACCGGCACTGGATTCGCTGACGATCTTGCCGGATACTAGACGCATCGGATGACGCAGACACGCGAAAGCCCCCCAGGAGAACCATGAGATGAAGAGGGCATCGACTATACCCGCTGTGCTGCTGTGCGCTTTTGTCGCGCAAAGCGTGTTCGCGCAGACCGCCCCCAGCGCTACCACTCCTGCGTCCGGCATGGCGGGTACAGCGCAAGCCTCACCATTCCCCGACGACTACAACCAGATCGAGCCCGCGAAATGGCGGCTTATCAAGCTGTCGATGGATCTGTCACACGGTGGACGGTGCGACATCACATTGCTACGGCCGCTGCCGTGGATTGCTTTCGTGGGCGCGGAAGTTGGTGGCACGATCGACCTCGTCATGCCGGAGATAGGCGTCTCAGGCAAGGCGAAGGTGCTGGCGATTGAGCCCTGCCCGAAGATCGAAGCGCCGAGCAAGCCGGGCAGGCGCCCAGTCATCGGCAAGTTCATGACGACGAACGCGAAAGTCATCGAGCTATCGATTGAAGGTCTCGGCGAGCCGATCGGCACGACGGCCAGCCACCCCTTCTGGTCGCTCGATCGCAAAGCATGGGTGGCCGCCGGCGACCTGAAGCCCGGCGAGAGGCTGCGCACATTGGACGGCGAGGCAACCGTCGTTTCGACAAAGGCACGTTCCGGAACCGAGACCGTGTACAACATTGAGGTCCATCAGGACCATACGTTCTTTGTCTCGAACGCAAACCTGTGGGTGCATAATACTTGTGGTCGGGCCATTCTTCCGAAGGGTGTAAGACCGGAAAAGATAGAGGGCCCGTGGCCCGCCGCAACTTCACGCGACGGCCAGGTCTTTGTCCACCATCATCATCAGGCAGCAATAGAGGCAGCAAAGAAGGGTGGAGTGTCCTCTCAAGGCATCAAATCAGGCTGGGTCAGACTTGATAAAGAGGGAAATATCATTGACATCATGTCAATGGAGTAGGAATCTAATGGGCTCTATTGCAAAGACTTGCAGATTGCTTTCACCTAAAGAGCGTAGTTTCCTTTCGCACGAGGCCGATCCAAGTACTTATGGTGAAGATGCCACCATTCTGGCGTCCGCGCAAGACGCAATAGAGTATCAGATAAGCGTGGATAGCATATCACAACCTCCAGTGGTAGCAGGTCTCCCCGCGAAACAGCAGTTGTATTTGCTCGAAATCGGCCAGCCATTCTCGCTCGGCTTTGAGACATGTTTTATGGAGGGCGCGCTAGTGCTTGGTGAATATCCTCGCGCATCCGTCTATATATGCTTTGTGATTGCAGAAGGAAGAACGCTCGGCAACTGGCCAGTCTCCTACGCATGGCGGGGCGAAGCCATATCAATCCAGCATGTCAGCAAGGAGCAGTGCCCTCCCGTCGAGCAAGTACTTCCCGTGTATAGGAGCGACTGGTTAGAGGAGGCAATGAATCGACAACAGTAGTTCGATGATCGGGCAATTCACCAAGAAGTATTCCGTTGCCTGTTCCAAGGACCAAGTGTTGGTGCTTTTTTGTGACGGCGCGTAGTTTGACAATCAGTGCTCGCAACGCATATTCGCTCGCCACCGAGGAACTTTGTGACGAGGACCGGTCCATGATGACACGCCGCTCGGAACAAGCCGCCTGTACTTTTACCCGGCCACCTCTCCCAACCTCTCCCCCAAGGGGGGAGAGGAGCCAGAACGTCCCAACTAACCCGCCCGAAAGATCTCCTGCAAATACGCGACATCCTCGGCCGACAGTGGTTTGTCGGCGGCGGCGAGGTTGCACTGGACCTGACGCTCGTTTCGGAAGCCGGGGATTGCGCAGGCGACGTTGTCCATCGCCAGCACGTATTGCAGCGCGACGCGGGCCAGGTCCTCAATCGACTCGCCGAAACGCTGCTTGATCCGCTCCACCTTCGCGTTCGCCTCGCGAATGCCCTCCGGCCGAAACTCCTCCTTCTCGCGGCGGAAATCGCCGGGCGCGAACTGTGGCGGATTATCCGCGTCATACTTGCCCAGTAGCAGACCCTGCGCCAGCGGGCTGAACGCGACGAACGACATCTTGCGTTCGGCCATCAGCTTCGCGACCGGGCTGCCCGGCCGGATGAACTGATCGTCCATCAGGTGCGCCCAGCTTTGCAGGACCGTCGGCTGCACGACCGGGACCAGCCGCGTGAAGTCCTCCGACGAGTACGCCGACAGGCCGACCAGCCGGACTTTCCCCTCGTCGCGCAGGCGGTTCATCATCGCGACGGCGTCGTCGAGGTAGCAGTCGTTCTCGCCGAAGTGGCCGTGGTGGAAGTAGTAGATGTCGAGCACGTCGGTGTTGAGGTTCGTCAGCGACTGCTCGCACTGGTGGCGAATGTGCTGCGCCTCATACGCATGAGCAGCGGTGCCGGGGAAGTGGCCGACCTTGCTCGCGATAATCACGTCCTTGCGCTTGGCGCCGAGCGCCCTGGCCAGAAACCGCTCGGCCCGGCCGTTGCCATACGCGTCGGCGTTATCGAAGTGATTCACGCCGGCGTCGATCGCCATATGAATCGCCCGCGTGGCCTCGTCCTCATCGACGTCAGCCCAGCCGCACTCCATGCCATTGATCCAGTTCAGTCCGCCCAACGTCCAGCAGCCGAGACTGATTTCCGAGACCTTGATATCGCTGTCACCGAGGGGTCGGTATTGCACGGGGTTCTCCGAGATTGGCGGATTCTGATCGCGTGAAAGTACTTGCGCTCGCGCAACGGCCGTAGGCCCGACGGCCGATACGCGGCGAACTAGCATACCGGCACGTCTCGCCGACGCGAAACGCCGGCTTCAGGAATCGCAGAGAACAGCGGCCAAGAAGGTACAATAAGCAGGCGGTTCTTCATCGACTGCGCAGTCACGCGAGGGTGACACGGTGCTGCAACTACTGCCCTGGTTCGTCGGCACGCTGCTTACCGCATGGCTACGGCGCGGCCGCATCGTGCGCAAGGGTCGCATCGACATCATCGCGATCGGCTGTAATGACGACGAAATGAAACAGATCCGCGCGCTGGACGAGATGATACTATCGCGTCTCGGCGCGACGGTCGCGTATCACGTGGGGATTTTGCGCTCATTTCCGCGTCTACGGCTAGTTTGCCTCGGCACCGACGCACCGCCGAGTCACATCCGCCGATACTTCGGCAACGAGCAGGTTGCGGACGTCACGTCAGGCATTTGGCTTGCCCGAAGGCGCGTAGCCGTTGCCAGAATGCAGTCCAAGAAGCCGTTCGAGCGCATCGTTGTACACGAGCTTGCACACGCTGCAATTGATCTCTGGACTGACAGATTTCCGTATCCGACCGCTATTCACGAGGGATTCGCGTTCATCGTTGAGCTGATAGAAGCGAGAGCACGCGGCTGGCGACGTCCGCAGAGTGAATCGGAAGCACCCGAAGACGAAGAGAATCGTCCCGCAAAGTGGATGTCGGATGCGTCGGTGCGCGAGATACTGGCCTACAGACGGTGCGACTTTGGTGACCTTCCAACCGACGAACTCGCCAAGCTGAACTGGCAGATGTGCTACGCGGGCCTCTGGCTCCTGTACTTCCTGACGTACTCAGACACGCTCAAGACCCCCATCCTGTATCGGGTACTTCCCGGGCTCCGACGAGCAAACTGCCGCACGCCGGACGCGGTCTACAACTGGATGCTGAAAGAGACCGGCATGGATGAGGCGAGCTTCGAACGGGCCTTTCGGGCGTATGTGGAAGCGAACTCTCGCGCCGGGCATTGCCGGTCAAGACAACACGGACAACCAGCCTCGCTCCTCACAATCAGCCAGAAGTGCGTCCGCCTCCGCAAAACTATCTGAGAGATGCCCCTTCAACCGCACCAGTTCCGCGTCGAGTTCGTCGCCACTCAATCCATCCTCGGACTGAAGGTAGATCTTCGTCGCGGCGACTTCAAGGACCTTACGATCCTGCGACCTCAACTCAGATGCGACGCCTTCAATCGGCGGCTTTCCCTCAGGGGCCAAGACATCAAAGTGCTCATGCACAAGGTCACGCACGCTATCGTTGAGCTGATACGAATACTGATGAGCCGGTTCGCCAAGCTGATTCGTTATTGAAAGCGGCTGGGCATCTTCGACCACGAAGCCGGCGCCGCTCAGCAGATCGGTCGCACACGCCACACCACGCGAGAATGGGCCGTGCTGGCGAATACGAAAATCGTCGAACGGCAGGTCGTAGCCCATCGCCTTCAACAAATAGGCGATTTTCTGCATCTTCACGCGGCCGTCGATACCCCCGCACGCATCAATCACGCGCGCCAGTTTCATTTCTTCAAACTCTCTCATCCCGCGTCCTCCATGCCGGGCAGCCCCTTGTTTACCCGAACCAGCCGTCCTTTTGAAGCCGATCGACGAGTTCGCGATCTGTCTCGTCGTAGTAGAGGCGGTGAATCCGAATTTCGAGCTCCGAGATGGCGCGAATGACGTCGGACAGCGCCTCCGCCGGATCCGTGTTACCGTTCTCATGCACGAATTGTATCGCCTGGTCTTCCTGCTCTTCCTTTTCCTTGCTCTGTCGGTAGAAGATGTTGCGGTACACAAGGTCCTCGAACGAATCCAGATACAGGGAGTGCGCGCTCGGCGATCCCCGCAGTTCGGTTTGCAGCGCTATGGCCTTGGGATAACGCTTCTGATCGTCGGAGTAGCGCATGTTCAAGTCGACCAGTCGATAGGGACGTCCGCGGTTCACCAGCCGTTGGCAAAGTGAGCGCAGCCGCGCGTACCGATCGTCATTGCCGTCATTGATCTCAGCCCAGTCCAAGAACGTGCACCAGAGCCGAAAGTCATCCAGCTCCAGATAATCATCGGTCGTGATCGCCTGACGTGCCAAGACCTTGGCCAACGCAGGCGGGCATGGCGCCGGAGCGTTGGTCGGATCCCCGTCTGTGATCGCAGATGCCAGCGCCAGAGTATTTCTGAGCATTGCTTCATAGGCTCGGGTCGTCTTGTGGACGTAAACCTGAACATACATGAACTCACGCGACTGAATGTACTCCTCAACAACGTGGATCGCCTTGCCGGAATCGAAACACAGCCGCATCACTGGATCCGACTCGCCGACGACTTTGACGTTGCCCACCCGGATAGAGTGGAGCAGCCACTCCAGATCGAAGTCCCCATAGCGCGTGCCAACAGCCCGGCTGTCACGAAGCAGGTAGTCCATCCGGTCCGCATCGAGTTGGCTGCTGATGAAATCCTTCGCAAGCAGATTGTCGCGATTCGTCTTACTAATCAGACCGACGACCACATCTGTATCTATGCCGTGCCGGCGCAGCTCACCGTCGAAGCATTCGCGAATGATCCGTTCAGACCATCCCTCGTGGTCCTTCGGGTACCTCTCTGGCGGATGATCCACTCTCGGAATCGCACGCTCGAATACGTGCGAAAAAGGCCCGTGCCCAACGTCATGCAGCAGCGCCGCAGCCAAGATCTCGCGTCGCAAATCCGCGAGTGGCTTCCATTCTTCTGCGCTGTCGCCGTAATGCTGCCGCAGTGCGCCCAGCATCCGGTGGGCAACGTGACAAACACCGAAGCTGTGCGCCCACCGACTATGCTCGGCACCCGGGTACGCGAGGTACGCAAGACCGAGTTGTCGCACGCGTCGCAGACGCTGGAACTCCGGCCGATCAATGACGGCCTTTATCCACCGCCCATCCTCCTCAGAAAACGAGATGAGGTTGTGAACGGCATCGCGAACGACTCTGAGCGGTTTCTCGTCGCCTGCTGGCACGTCTCCCATGCGTCACCCCATTATGAGCCTAACAAAAATATAACATGAGTGCGCGATTTGTCAACGCGGACGTGTAACATAGAAACGACCCGCTGACGACTGGTGTCAACGGGTCGTGGAATGGAGCCGATGAGATTCGAACTCACGACCTCTTGCATGCCATGCAAGCGCTCTCCCAACTGAGCTACGGCCCCATGCAGCCATCGGTGCCGACCCGTGCGCCTTCTGCCTGGCCCGGGCCGGTCGGGAAATTCCTCGGCACCGAGCGCGGCGGACAGGTCTTGGCGGGCACCTGACAGCCTATGTCGTAATGGTCAGGGGCGGACTTGAACCGCCGACTCACGGATTTTCAATCCGTTGCTCTACCAACTGAGCTACCTGACCGCTCGTAGCGTCCGACCTCCCGGTCGGCCGGATTCCGCCACACACATCGGCCACGGGTCCGCACGCCGAAGACGTCCGACCGGGAGGTCGGACGCTACAAAGGCGCGCCTGCCGGGCTCTTCCGCCGATACGCTGGCAGACCCTTTACCGTACGTCCTGCCCGCGGGGTCGTCAAGGGGACCACCTACAGGACGCCCCCGAACCTAAACTGCCGCCGCCGCGCTGGTTCCGGTAATCAATCCGCGCCGGCCGCTCCGCGTTTCGTCGGGGCCTTGTCCGCCGACCGGCTCGCCAGCGCCAGCCCCGCCTCGAACAGCAGATACATCGGCGCTGACAGCAACAGGTGACTAAACAGGTCCGGCGGCGCCAGGATCCCCGCAATGATGACGATCACCAGGATCACTACCTTGCGATAGCTGCGGAAGGTCTGCACCGGCACGATCCCCGTTCGCGCCAGGAACAGCACGACCAGCGGCACCTGAAACGCCAATCCGAACGCGATCGTCATGATCAGCACGAACGACAGGTACTCGCCGATCTTGAAGTGCGTCGTCACCAGCGCCCGCCGATCGTCGCGTTTCAATTGCACCGACTGCGTCCGCTCGCCCGAACGCACCTTCAGCTTGCCCTCTTCGGCGTTGAACCAAATCGCGCCGTCCGCCGGCTCGTTGGGGTCCTCAGCCAGCAGCGGTATCACGGGCGCAGACTCGGCCGGCTGTGTCTGCGCAACTTCAGCCGACTGATGCCCCAGCAACATGCGTTCGAGTGCGTTCGGCCGCGGGTTCGGCAGCGGCAGCCAGCCGCTGAATCCCACCAGGAAGTTCAGGCTGACCACCAGCACGAACACGTACATGAACAGCACGCCCGTCAGAAACAGCCCCACGCTCGGCGGCACGAGCTTGTAGACCCACTTCTTTTCGTGCGGATATAGCCCCGCCCCGACGAAGCGCCACAACTGATGGATGATGTAGGGCGCCCCGATGATCAGCCCGAAGATGACGACGACCTTGACGTAGACCAGGATCGTCTCGACCGGGCTGGTCTGGAGAAAGCTTTCGGTCTGTCCGTGCTCGCGCAGGGCCAGCACCATCGGCCGCGCGATCAGCGACAGCAGGTATTTCGCCGGCCAGATGCACGCGAGGCACGCCACGAACAGGACCAGCAGGCTGCGCACGGCGCAGCCGCGCAGCTCGTCCAGATGCTCGCCGAGCGTCATCCGTGTGCTGTCGTGGTCATCCCTGCGCTGCTGCGGCTCTGATTCGGGCATGGGGGGATCATACCCAAACCGCCCGGCGCGCTCATCCGCCCTCTAACGCTGGGGCCGCGGCCAGTAACGCAGATCATCCGCGTCGTCGGCCGATTCGCGCGCCTCTCCGGGCCCCGCCGCCTCCAGCGAGAAATCGTCGCCAGTGCTGACGTAGCTGAACGTCCCGCCGGTGAACGGGTCGTACGCGAACCCCAGATCTGAAAACGCCTCCAGCGACGGCGGATACTCCCCATACGTGCGGCGATACGCGTGCAGGTTGGACACGAGCAACGCTGCACGCCGCTTGGCTTCGGACCGTGTGCGGATCAGATGATAGCGCTCGAGATTGGGCACAAACGCGCGCATGACCGGGTCGGCATCCGGACCGCGCGCGCTCGCGACGAGCTCCGCCATCTGCTGCGATCCCTCTTGATACGGCAGCGCGAACACTTCGGTCACGCCATCGTAATACGTGTTCCCCGCGACGAGCGCCGCCTCAAAATCGACGTCCGCGAACTCCTGCGTCGCCCTCTCCGGCGTCCACTCCTCATCGGCGACCATCGATAGAGTCTGCGCGGCGTAGTCAGCATCGAACGACGTCTCACCGGATTCGGGATCCGGCCGCCACATGCGTTGCACCGTGTCGAACAGGAATGCCCGCTCGCCCTGTAACACCTCGACCGGTGACCGCGGGGGCTGATACGCGCCCTCAACAGCGGTCGCCAGATCGAGGAAGTCGATATCGGCCTGCGGATCGGCGTGCAAGTCCAGCAAGGCATCCGCAGCGGAATCCTGCATCGACAGCCCGACCAGATTCTCGATGAAGGTCATGCCGCCACCCGTGTCAGCGCCGGCCGCCAACGCATCCAGGTAGTGCGTCGCCGCGCCGGCGTAATCACCCGCATCGGCGAGCGCGCGTCCCTGAATCACCGCGGCCCGACTGAGCCCGCGCAAGGGCGCCAAGTTGGGCAGCGTAATCTGCATCAGGCTGCCGTCCGGACTGTTGTACTGCCAGCTTCGTCCACCCTCGCGCGCCGCGGTCTGAAACTGCTCCAGGGCGCCCGCGTTTGCTGCCAGCCAGTCGTCCAACTCCACGGATTGCAGCGCGTTCGGATCGCCGGCCAGCGCGGCGGCCAGCAAGTCGCGGTCGCCGGCCCAATCCACGTAACCATCTGACGCATCCGAGTAGAGCGGAGCGGCGTCGGGACCGTCGCCGGCCGCGGTGTCGTTCAGCCAGTCGACGTAGTCCACCGGTTTCCCGAGGTTTGGCAGCGGAATCGCAATATCCGTATATGGCGCGACGATCATGCTTTGAGCCGTCTGAAGGGCGTCACGCTCCAGCGCTGCGTCCGCGCTGCCGGCCGCCGTCGCATCCGGATCGTCTGCGACGGCAACTTCGCTGGGGTCGGGACCGGCCAGCATCTCGGTCAGGACTTCGACGGCTGACGTGGCTTCCGTGGTCGCATTGAGGACATCGCCGGCCGCGTCCTCCGGCGTGAGTTCGGCCACTACCGCTGCATCCTGTTCGGCGTCGCGCGCACTGAGTTCTGCCAACTCTGCCAGCCGCGCGGTAATCACGTCTTCGGCGGAGCCCTCCAGGTGGCCCAGCAATTGCACCAACACATCGACCGGCACACCTTCTGCCACGACGGTGCGCGGTTCGCTATCACGGATGACGCGCAGTGTTTTGAGATCAACGGCTATGCGCCGCCCCCACGCCAGCGTGATGCGAAACTCATCGCCGTCCGCGAAACTGCACTCGGCCTCGGTCAGCCAGGCCAGCGTGCGCCGCTCGACTTTGACGTGTTGCCAATCTTCCTTCAACAGCAAGTCCGAAAGCACGAAATGGCGCAGCAGCTCGCCCTTGGCACCGTAGATCACGAGCGCGTGTCGGGCGCCGCCGCGGTTGAACTCGTCGAGTGTGACGACATAGCGTCCGTCGTTGTGAATGAACACCTGGCTCGGCGCGACGTCGTTGACCAACGCACGTTCCCAGACGCGCCGACCGCGCGTGCGCTCGTCCACGCTGCCGCGCATGCTCGCACGACAAACCGATCCGCTGCGTCCTGGCCGTGCCGGCTCAATCCGGAGCTCGAATCGCTTGTTATCCGAGCATGCCTCGCGCAGCGGTCGGTCCGCCGCCTGTAGCACGTTTGGGCCGCCGATCAGCACAGTCAGCAACAGGAGGTAATAAACGTGCTTCATCGTGCATACTCCCGAATCGCTCTCCCGGTCCCACGACCGTATCTTACCTCCCCGCTACGCTCCGGTCAGGCTACAATTCCACGGCGATTCGGGCGTACGGCCGGTGGTACGTGACTCCGCCGACCACCCGGGTGAACTTCTGGGAGCATGCCGGATATGCAGCAGCGTTGGCTCATCACGGGAGCATCCGGCCAGCTTGGCAGCCACATTGTTCGCCAACTGGCGCGGGACGCTGATCGTCCGCAGTTACTCGCGCTCGTCGGTCGCTATGAGACCGGTACGCCGGACGTGACCACGCACGATGTGAATCTCGCTGATGTAGACGAGATGCGGGAGTGCGTTGCCACGTTCGCCCCTACACACATCATCCACGCCGCCGCTCTGACCGCGGTCAACGACTGCCACCGCAACCCCGAGACGGCTAAGCGCATCAACGTCTCCGCGACCCGGCTGCTGGCGGACTTGGCCGAAGAATGCGGCGCCCGCTTCGTGTTCACGTCCACGGACATGGTCTTTGACGGAGACGATGCACCATACAGCGAGGATGATGAGCCGCAGCCGATGAGCCGCTATGGGCAGAGCAAGCACGCCGCGGAACAGGCGCTCACTGGACGACCTTATGCGGTTACCGCCCGAATCCCCCTGTTGTACGGTTATCCCTGCGCGCCGCGCGATACGACGTTTACCAGGCAGATGGCTGCCCTCAACGCCAGCGAATCGTTGCGACTCTTCACGGACGAGTTTCGCACTCCGGTCTGGTTGGCTGACGCAGCACGCGCGCTTATCGGCTTGGCGCGCAGTGAATACCATGGCGTGATCCACGTCAGTGGCCCGGAGCGGCTCTCGCGCTTCGAGCTGGTCGAGCGGTGCGCCACGCTGCTAGGCGTCCCCGCCAAGCTGCTCGTTCCATGCTCACGTCTGGATATCGACTCCCCCGAGCCGCGACCTGCCGATCTCTCGCTGACCGGCGACCGCTTCTCGGAGAGCTTTCCAGAGCTTACGCCCGGCCCGCTGACCGCGGCAGCGTTGGAGCCGTGCCTCGTGCATTGAGCACGGGACTATTTCCCATCCTTCGACAATTCGAACGGCCGCTCGATAACCGGCTCCGGATTGCCAACGCTGTACAGCTTCGCGACGAACGTCGGCACCGCAGCGTCGTGCAGTACGTCAATCGGCACGCTGAACCGCTCGCCCTCCGCCCCAAGCCCGCGCGACCAGACGAAGGCCTCGCTCTCGAAGATGTTTCGCGGAACCTCCTCGGGCGCAATCGCCACACGAAATGCGTTGCGATCACACTCTGACGGCAAGTCCACGACCGCAAGTAGCACCTCGTCAAGCCCGGGCGGCAGACGGTCTTCTTCGTGATAGCGGCCGTCGAAGTAGCCCGTCGCGACGATGAGGCTGTCTTCGTTGAACTCTACTTCCACGCGCGTCGGTGCAATCTTGTGATAGAACTCCAGCCCCAACTCGCGCACGGCGATCTCCGCCAGCTCTTCCGGTGACTCGTCCGGCGGACGTTTGTCGCGTGTGTGCGGTCGCGGCGCGATGCGCTCGGTGTGGCTCAGCAGGATCCGTCCGGACGCCGCATCCACAACGCGCAAAGTGCCCTCGACCTCCGCACCGTGCACGAATTCCGTCACGGTCTCTTCACCGATGCTCACTGGCCGCCCGCGGCGATCGAACCGAATCTTCGGCCGCTGCTTGCGCCGTTTCTCCTGGATGAGCGTGTAGTCCGTGAGGCAAACGGAAACGAGAACCTGCGCCACCTCGATCTGCCCCTCCGGCAACGCCGTGCCCTCATCGATCGCGTCGGCGACGCGCGACAGGTCCTGCTCGCGGAACACGTCCGCCAGCTCGCCGCGGCTGAGCACCGTGAACTGTCCGTTGTCCGCCAGTAACGATGTCAGCCGATCCGCGAGCCGTGCCGCGTGATCCGCGCCGCCGTCCGCCTCACTGCGGCCCGGGAGTACCGCGACGCGTTCATAGCTGGCGTAGTCCCAGTCTGGCCGGTGGACAATGTAGGCCGTTCCGGCGTGCCCGGAACAGCCGACCAGCACACCCAGCCCTGCCGTCAGGAACAACACACTACCCCATGACTTGCGGTTCATCAGAACGTCTCCTCGCATTAGAGACACATCTCCGCGCCCGGGGCGGCGTCGCGTCGATCGGCCGAGCGCGCACACCTCGCGCCACCCCAGTGCCGATGCCTGCGAACACGTAACACGCGGTAAACCTAAGCGGTCGCGCCGAGCGCTGCGGCAAGCGCGTTGGTTACGATCGTGTTTAGACCGGTCGACAACACCGATTGCCAGATGGTCGCCAGTTGCTGATCGCTGAGCCCACATCCATTTAGTGCGAACAATCCGGTGGCCGCCACCGTCAGGCATGCATATCGCACGCGATGAGTCCATTTCCGCATAACTTGCTTCCTCTCTAGAACAAACGCGCAGCGCCCAGTTCGTGCCGTAGTCTACCCCGTCGGATCACTCCGCGGTAGGCGTTCCAGACGCCGGTTCGGCCGCCTCCAGAACGCGCAGCGCCGTGACCCGAATCACCTCAGTCCCGAGGGCCGCGTCGAATTGCCGCTCGCCCTGCACGCCGACGTAGCGTCCCAGGTACTCCGCCAGATCGACCCCCGACGCCGCCACGACGTACGCCCGCACGTCCAGCGTCGCCGGGTCCAGGAGCTTGTACAAACGGTGGCCGTCGACCGCGTTGGCCACAAAGCTGCGGCGTAGCGTGCCCTGGGCCGCGAAATCCGGTTGTGTCGCGGCATGGGTCCGCAGCTCGCGCACCCGCCGCATCTCCCGCCCGTGCTGCGCACGCTCGCGCTCGTTGCGCCGCAGCACCTCTTCGGCCGCGCGGAGTGCAGCCTGCTCGGAAATACGCTGATCGAGCTTGGTGATCCAGGCCGCGGCCAGCCGCCCCACCGCCGGCTCCGCCGGTTGTTGCGTGATTGGTTGTAGTCGCCCGCGAATTGCGCTCCAGTTCTGATCGAGGGCTGGTTTCCGGTTCTCCGCCTCGATGTCAGTTTCGATCGCAGCCAGCTTCTGCCCCCACTCGCCGCGCAATGAGACCGCCGTCGCCGGCTGAGTGGTTGCCTGACTTTCCTGCGTGGCGGTCAGTGTTGTATCCGGCGCCTCAACTGCGGCGTCGCGCAGCGTGGCCGCGACCTTATCGCTGATCCGCGCCACGTGATCGGCCGACACGTAGGCCCGCACACCCTCGGGCGGCGCGATCTTCAGCCACCCATCAACCTCGCTGACGATGCGCACACGTGTGCCCGACTCGAGCAGAGCTTGCACCTCGCTGCGCAACGGGTCCAGCTTGTGAACGGTGCTCCCCACGCGCACCCGCAATCGCCCGCTACGCACCGAGACGACGCCCTGCTCCTCCCCGCGGCGGTCAATGTACTCGGCCGACACCAGGCAGAATATCCCCTCCGGCGGCTCAACCTCATGCCATCCGTACACCTGCCGCGCACCGCGCAGCAACGTCCCCTCGCGAACGCGCGTCACGACCGTGCTGTTGCCGTCCGGACGGCTCCGCACATTAAGCAGATTCGCCGAAACGCGCAACCAGTACGCAGATTCATCCGCCGGCTGACTCGCCGCCACGCCGGTGGAGGTCTCTTGCGCGAGAGCAGGGCCACTCAGCGCCCCGATCACCAGGATACCCCCACACACACTGCAGCAAAACGCCCAATGCACGTTTCGAGTCAGCATCGCTCAGCCCTCGCAAGTGAACCCTGAAACGCCCCCGGCAGGCTATCCGTGGCTCAGAACACTGTCAAACCACGCCGATCCTAGGAGTAGCCCCTTGGCGCCGCTCCCCGGGTCCGGGACATTTGACGTGCTCATGACTGAATCCGCCGGCAATAACCCGCTATCGCTCGTGATCAGTTGTGTCGGCCGCCGCGTCGAGCTGCTGCAGGCATTCCGCGCCGCCGCTGAGCGGCTCGACATCAGTCTGCGGCTGATTGGCGTAGACAGTGATCTGACGGCGCCGGCCCTCTCATGCGTCGATGTGCCGGTCACGGCTCCGCGCGTCGGCGACCCGGCGTACATACCGGCATTGCTAGAAACCGCCCGCCAGCACAACGCGGCCGCCCTGTTGCCCACGACAGACCTTGATCTGCCCGCGATCAGCGAGAATCGTGACGCCTTCGCTCAGCTCGGCTGCGCGGCCCTGATCGCCGAGCCCGACGTCATTCGCACGTGCCGGGACAAGATCCGCACGTTCGAGTTTCTACGCAAGAACGGCATCGACACGCCGGACACATACACGCCTGAGCAGATTCGCACCGGGCCGGTGCCGCCGTTTCCGTTGTTCATCAAACCGCGCACCGGCAGCGCCAGCCAGTGGGTTCATCAGATCGAAGACCGCCTCGATCTCGAGTACTACCTCCAGCGGGTCAAGGACCCGATCATCCAGGAGTTCGTGCCAGGCGTTGAACACACGCTGGATGTCTACGTCGGCCTGAACGGCATACCCCGCTGTGTTGTACCCCGCGCCCGGTGGCAGGTCCGTGGCGGCGAGGTCTCCAAAGGCGTGGTCATCAAAGATCGGGCGGTCATGGACGCCGGCCGCAAGCTCGTCGAAACGCTCGGCGACTCCGTCCGCGGCCTCGTCACGCTCCAGTGTATTGTGACCGCTGAACGGCGCATCCGCTTCATCGAGATCAACCCCCGTTTCGGCGGCGGAGCCCCCCTGGCCATCGCCGCTGGTGCCGACTTCCCGACCTGGCTGTTGCAGGAATTGCGCGGTCAGACGCCGCAAACCGAGTTCGACGGATTCCAGCACGGCCTGTGCATGCTTCGCTACGACTGGTCGGCGTTCGTACCCCTCGATGACAACCTCGAACCACGCCTGGCCCCGCCACTGCGGAAGTTCCCGCCGTTCGCGTAGGTCCGTCATCCCGAGCGCAGCGAGGGATCTAGGTACGGCTGTTCAGCCACCCTCGTTCCGAGGCAGATCCCTCCTCCCTTCAATCGTCGGGATGACGCCGGACCTACTCATACTCCTCCCCAAACACCTCCTTCCGCAACTCCACCAGGCTCTTGATCCCCTCGACCTGATCCCGCCGGCACACCAGCGTCGCGTCCGGGCTGTGTACAACCACCACGTCGTCGACTCCCAGCGTCACGATCAGGTGTTCATCCTCGGCCACGACGATGTTGTTGCGACCCTCGACAATCATCGCATTGTCGGCGACCGGCACGTTGCCCTGTTCATCCGCCTCGCGCGTCTCGGCGATAGAGATCCACGAGCCGAGATCCTTCCAGTCGCAGTCCATCTCGACCAGCAGCACGCTTCGTGCCCCCTCCATAACACCATAGTCGATCGAGACCTTCGCCAGGTCTCCGAACTGCGCGGCACAGGCCTCGGTGCCGGCGATTCGCGTCCAGTTCGCCGCCAGGTCCGCCAATCCCGCCGCATTCTCCGGCATCTGCCGCTTGAGTTCCGCCAGCACCGCCGAAGTCCGCCAGGCGAACATGCCGCTGTTCCAGTAGTACTCGCCCGACGCGACGTACCGCTCGGCGGTCGGCAGGTCCGGCTTCTCCTTGAACTCCGCCACGCGGTAGACGAGATCGCCCAGTTTCTCGCCGCGATGCAGGTAGCCATAGCCCGTGTGCGGCCCACGCGGCGTAATGCCATAGGTGACCAGGCTCTCGGCATGCGCCTCGGCCGCCTCAAGACCGGCCGTGATCGCGGCGGCGAACTGGTCCTGCGGCGTAATGATGTGGTCGGCGGTGAACACGGCCATCGTCGCGTCGGCATCGCGCTGTGCGAGCATGTTCGCGGCCAGCCCGATCGCGTTGGCCGTGTCCCGTCCCATCGGCTCGCCGATGAGGTTTTCGCGCGGCACATCAAGCAGCGCATCGGCAATCTGGTCCAGATAGTGCGCCGAAGTAATGACCCAGATATTCTCCGGCTCGAAGATACCGGTCAGCCGCTGCCGGGCAATCTCAATCAGCGACTTGCCGTCAAACAAACGCAGAAGCTGCTTCGGCCGCATCCGCCGACTCAAGGGCCAAAGCCGCGTTCCCGCACCACCCGCCATGATGACTGCATGTCGCACTACGCACCTCCGGAAATGACGCGCCACCGATCGCCCATGTGGTTACGAGGTGACGAAGTAACAACGTGACAACGTTGGCAGACCGCGGATCGCACACCTACACCCGATGCTTTCCCCCGCGCTTGGCGAAGCGATCGAACGCCTTCTTCTGCTTCTCGTAGCCCGGTCGGCCCATCAGGGCGAACGTGAAGTCCTTGCCCATCTGTACCGCCGGCTGGTCGTAGGCGTTGATGTTCAGCAAGCCGCCGGCGATCGACGTCGCCGCTTCCCACAGCATAATGAACTGCCCGACCGTACACTCGTCGACCACCGGGAAGCGAATCGTCAGACACGGCCGCTGGCTCGCGACCAGCGCGTACTCCGTCGCTCGCTTCTCCGCGTTCAGCAGCGCGCCCAGCGACCGGCCCTGCAAGTACCGCAGCGACTCCGGCGTGCCCGCCACGCGCGGGATCTTCACATCCTTGGCGAACTTCTCCACCTCCAGGAAGATGAACACCTTGTCATTCGGACCTTCGCGATAGAGCTGCACCTGCGAGTGCTGATCCGTCGCGCCCAGGGCCTTGAGCGGCGTCGGGCCAATCGCACACGGCTGACCATCCAGGTCGATATGCTTGCCCAGGCTCTCCGCCCAGAGTTGGCGATACCAGTCCGACAGGTCCTTGAGCTGATAGCTGTAGGGCATCATCACGTGCAGCCGCTTGCCGCGCACATAGAAGGCGTGCAGCAGCAGCGCGAGCATCGCCGCCGGGTTCTTCTTCACGACCTTCGTGCCGACGCGGTCGCCCATCGCCGCCGCCCCGGCCAGCAGCTTGTCGATCTTGATCCCGCACATCCCGGCCGAGAACAGCCCCACCGCTGACAGCACCGAGAACCGTCCGCCCACACCCGGTGGAACCGGAAGCGCATCGAAGCCCTCGGCGTCGACGATGCCGCGCATCGTGCCGCCTTCGGGGTCGGTCGTCACGAGGATGTTCTTCGTCCACGCTTTCTTGCCCAGTTTGCGTTTCAGCAGGTCGAGCGTGACGAGAAACTGCGCCGCCGTCTCGGCCGTCTCGCCGGATTTGCTAATGACGTTGAACAACGTCTTGCGCAGGCCGGTGCCCAGCGTTTCGATCAGGTTCGCGACCTGCACCGGGTCGACGTTGTCCATCACAAACAACCGCGGGCCACGCCGCTTCGTGCCGGCCATCAAGTTGTGGTACGCGGGGTTCAGCGCGGTCTGCAACGCGATGTTGCCCAACGCCGATCCACCAATGCCGAGCACTACCAAGTTGTCGAACTTGCCCTTGTAGCGCCGGACCGCGGCATGCACAGCCTTGCGCATCTCGGCGTCTTGCGGCAAATCGCGGTAGCGGTGCGCACCGGTCTTGCGCTCGCGTTCGAGCTGCGTAACGACCGCTTTGACTTCCGCTTCGGAGCGTTTGATCTCCGCCGGGCTGAGCCCATGCGCAGCGCCGACCGTGGCGGTAAGAACATTGCCATAATCCAATTGCAGTGCCGGATGAGGCATTGCTGATTCTCCTGGAATTCGCACGTGGATCAGCCACGGTCGCGAGCCGCGAGAATACTCAAGGACAGCACACGCCGCTACTTCTCGGTCAGCTCCAGCGCGCCGTTCCAGTCTTCAGCCGGCGGATCAGCCTGCAATTGTTCCACCACCTGCAAATAGCGGCGGGCGGCAAGATCGTCCGCGTGTGCCGCTGCACACTGCTCGAAGCCACGGCGGGCTTCGCCCCACGCCCGTCGCTGGAACGCCTCGACCGCCCGGCCGAAGTTCTCAGCACAGCGCAGCATGTCCTCGCCCACGTCACCTTCGCGCCCGAGCAGCTCGAAGATCGGCACACCCTGCGTCTTGCCCTTGACCTGCACGCTGCCCAGCGCGCGGGTCACGAATCCGTCACCCGCCTGCTCCAGCGTCGCGCCGCTCAGCAAGATGCGTGTGCCATAGAACTTGTTGGCCGACTCGAGCCGGGCCGCGACGTTCACGGAGTCGCCGATGCAGGTGTAGTCGTACTTCGTCTCGGATCCACACGGACCCACGACCGCGTTGCCGGTCGCGACGCCGACCCGCAGCACCAGTTCGCGGAAGACGTCGTCTCCCGCGGCACGCGTCTGTTCATCGATCAAATCGACCAGCGCCGCTTGCAGGTCGACTGCCGTCTCACACGCGCGGCGGGCGTGATCGGCCTGCGGGTAGATCACCGGATTCCAGAACGCGAATATCCCGTCTCCGATGAACTTGTTGACCATCCCCTCGCGCCGCAGCATCACGTCGCTGAAGCAGCCGAGCGAGATGTTCAGGACGTTCTGCGTGCGCTGTGCGCCGATGCGCTCGGAGATCGACGTGAATCCGGCCAGGTCCGTGAAAATCGCGGTGACCTCGCGCATCTCCGCCCGTTTGCACAGCTCGGCATCTTCCGACATTTTCCGCGCCAGCGTCGCTGACGTGTACTGCGACAGCGCCTGCGCGATCTGGCGCGACTCGCGTTCGAGAAACAGGTAGCGGTGAATCACAACCGCGACGTAGCTCAGCAGCAGCGCCCCGACCGCCGGTGTCAGCGCGATCCAGTACGTCCACGCATAGAACGCGACCCACCCGGCCACCGCGACATAGCCCACCGCCGCCAGAATTACGAACGCAACGGTGCGCGGCCCCCAGCGAGCGCTCATCAGCGTCGCGAGCAGACCCAGCACCGCTGTCGACGCGAGATTGAACCAATGCGGTGCCCACGAGACAACATGTCCGGTCAGCAGCCCGTTCAGCAAATTTGCGTGCGCCAACACGCCGGGCGCCCGCGGGTGCGTCGGAATCGGCGTCATATCCGCCAGCGCGGTAGCCGTATAGCCAATCAGACAGAGCTTTCCACTGATCCACGGACGCAGCCGATCGAACGTAGCCTGAATCTCGCGCTGGTGTTCCACATTCGCTACCAGCGCGCGGCGTAGCTCGTCGATAAGGCCATGTTGTTCGCGGGTCAGCGCATCGACCGGCACCTGGTCGAGTGCGGCGGTGAGTGCGGCGCTGCCCTCATCGAGAATTTGTTCATACTCTGTGATCCACTCTTGCTGCTGGTCGACCGTGGCCTGGTCACCGACATAGCGCGCCAGCCGTAAGTCGTTCTCGAGCCGCAGGAACTGCTGTAGATCGTCGACGTATTGAGCCTGATCAGTCAGTACACTTTCCTCGCCCAACGCGGCAAGGTGCTCAACCACCAACGCGCGATTGTGCCGAATCGCCTGACGCCGATCGTCCACCTGCCAAAGTGCGTCCGCCGGTACGTGCTCACCAAAGACATACCGCCAATCGCGCCGCGCGACCCACGGAATTAACGCCCGCCCGCGCTCGTCGAGTGGGATCGTCAGCGTCTCGCGATTCTGCGGCTGTAGTCGCAGCGCACCCCGCTCGACACTGATCCCCTCCGCCGGAACGCCTAGCGCGTCGCACGCCAGCGCCAGCGCGAGCTGGGCGAGCAAATGTCCGTTGTACTGCGCAAACAGCGGCATGTGGCGCACGACGCCGTCTTCATCCGGCTCAAACACCACGAATCCGCAACGTTTCGCGTCCCGCGCGTGTAGATAGTATGTGGGGGCGATCGTCGGTACCGGTATCGCTGCGTCAACCACAGACCGCGATGTGGTTAGCGTCCACTTTACAACCGCGGCCTCACCCAGCAACTGCCGGAGCACCAGCGCGGTCCGTTCTGCGTTCAGCGTGTCCATACCTGACGATGAGCTCGACAGCGTGCGCCACAACTCCGGATAAAGCTCGTGCGCCGCAGCTCGCCAACGCTCAGGCTGCTCTTCCAGCCAAGCGCAGATCCTCGCGCGCAGCTCCGCGTGCGCAGGCTGCTGCTTCTCCGAATAGTCGAAGGCTAGGTACATATTCCCGATATCCGCAATTGCCGCCCGTAATTCGAGATCGGGAAATGCGATTGCAGCCAGCTCCGTGCCCAACGTCAGTGGATCGGTGGCGACGTCAGCCTGCCGCGGCACGATCGAGCGCACCGGCTCCGGATCGACGAGCGTGATGTCGTAGAGCACGGCCCGCGCATCGAGTTCGCTCAGCACATCGATGATCGCCGCCTGCTGGTCGCGCGACCATGGCCAGCGGCCGACGGTCTCGATTGAGCCGTCGTCGATATCAATGCAAACGATGTTGTCGCTCTCGGGAATCGCGTTAGCGTAGCGAAACCGCAGGTCGAGCGCGCGCAGCTCCAGCCAATCGAGCCCCCTGGCGGCGTAAACCAGCAGCACCACAACGGTTGCCGCAAGCCCAACACTTGTAGACTGCCATGTCCCGCGTCTTCGTCGCGTCTTCACGGGGGCCATTGTCCGGAAGCGGCCGACAATCGCAAGTTCGTTGGTACTGGACAAGGAGAAGCAACCGCGGGTATCCTTCGCACATCAGGGTGTTTGGATTCCGATGGGGGCGCGGCCCCCGGGGAACATGTCTCTATATTGTCACGAAGGGAGACTCTCATGCCCAAGCCGTATCAGATCAAGCGATTTGGCTGGTTACCGGACCCCATGGACCACCGTGATTTTCGACTAACGTCGCCGCTCGTCAAGAAAGCACTGACCGCAACCGCCAAGGTGGCCAAGCAGAAGGGGGTTCTTGCCGCGCCCCGCGCTAAGCTCCCCGCCAGCGTCGACCTGAGGCCCCACTGCAGCCCCATCGAGGACCAAGGCAGCATCGGTTCTTGTACGGCCCAGAGCGTCGTCGGCCTGCTCGAATACCTGTGGAACCGAGTCTACGGAAACGCGATCGATGCATCGCGTATGTT
The DNA here is from genome assembly GCA_028277645.1 of Phycisphaerae bacterium. Classification (GTDB taxonomy): domain Bacteria; phylum Planctomycetota; class Phycisphaerae; order UBA1845; family Fen-1342; genus JANQFV01. The sequence continues at coordinate 54,877 of JANQFV010000066.1, read as the reverse complement.
CGTATACAAAGCTACGCGCAACCTGCTGGGCTGGACCGGCGATACGGGCGCATTCGTACGTACGACCATCAAGGCTGTCCGGCTATTCGGCTCGTGCCCGGAAGCATACTGGCCGTACATCGAACCCGACTACGACGAAGAGCCACCGGCATTCTGCTACGCGTTCGCGCAAAACTACAAGACGATCGTCTACTATCGTCTGATCGAGGAAGTCGACCCGTTGCGCGCGTCACTTGCCCAGGGCATCCCGTTTGCGTTCGGCTTCACATGCTTCGAATCGCTCTGGAATGCAGACGACGGCGTCATTCCCTTCCCTGAGCAGGATGAGCAGGTGATCGGCGGCCACGCGGTTGTCGCCGTTGGGTACAACCACGCCAAGAAGCACTTCATCATCCGCAATAGCTGGGGTGAGGATTGGGGCGACGATGGCTACGGCTATCTACCGTATGAGTACTTCAAGCAGGGTCTAGCGGATGACTGCTGGTGTATCGTCAAATCGGAGTACGAAGACCTGTAGTACACCAAGGGACTCGACCGTAACTAGTGGCACACGCAGGCGATCGGCGTCAGTTCGGCGACGGTCGCCTGCAGCCTGCCCCGGCACTTCACCGCCGATGCGGTTCACAGCCGGACTGCAAACCGCGTAGAAACGTGCTAGTGCACCCCCACTGCTTCCACGGCGGGTTCCTCGGTTGTCGCCAGCTCCGCTACGGTCGGACACGTGCAGAACAGGTGCCGATCGCCATAGACGTTGTCGATCCGCGCCACCGGTGGCCAGAACTTGTGCGCCCGCACCCATTCCACCGGGTACGCGCCCAGCTCGCGCGAATAGCTGTGATTCCACGTATCCGCACTGACCATCGACGCTGTGTGCGGCGCGTTTTTGAGCGGATTGTCCTCGCGCGACATTTCGCCGCGCTCAATCGCGCCAATCTCGTTTCGAATGGCGATCAGTGCGTCGCACAGCCGATCGCACTCTGCCCTAGACTCGCTTTCCGTCGGCTCGATCATCAATGTGCCGGCGACCGGCCAAGACATTGTGGGAGCGTGGAAGCCGTAATCCATCAGGCGCTTGGCGATGTCCTCGACCTCGATGTGCGCCGACTTCTTGAACGCGCGGCAATCGAGAATGAATTCGTGCGCGACACGGCCATTGCGCCCCGTGTACAGCACGGGATAATGCTCGCTCAGTCGCTTCGCCATGTAGTTCGCATTCAGGATCGCGACCTGCGTGGCCTTGCGCAGTCCTTCGGTCCCCATCAGACCGATATACAGCCACGAGATCGGCAAGATGCTGGGACTGCCATACGGAGCCGCCGAGACCGGTCCGATCGCCTGCTCCCCGCCACACGGCACCAACGGGTGCCCCGGCAAGTACGGCGCCAGATGTCGAGCACACGCAATCGGCCCCATGCCCGGCCCGCCACCGCCGTGCGGGATGCAAAACGTCTTGTGCAAATTCAGATGCACAACGTCGGCGCCGATATCGCCCGGCCGGCACAGGCCGACCTGTGCGTTCATGTTCGCGCCGTCCATGTATACCTGCCCGCCGTTGGCGTGGACGATCTCGCAGATCTCCTGCACGCCACCTTCGAACACACCGTGCGTGGACGGATAGGTGATCATGATCGCGGCCAGATTATCGCGATGCTGCTCCGCCTTGGCTCGCAGGTCTTCCACACAGATGTTCCCGTGGTCGTCGCATTCAACGGGCACCACGCGACAGCCGGCCATGATCGAGCTCGCGGGATTCGTACCATGGGCTGAGACCGGAACGATGCACACGTTCCGGTGCCCCTCACCGCGCGCCCGATGAAACGCACGAATCACCAGCAGCCCCGTGTACTCGCCGGATGCCCCTGAGTTTGGCTGCAACGAAACCGCGTGGAATCCGGTGATCTCGCGCAGCCAGTGCTCCAGCCCGCGAAACAGCTCGGCGTAACCCTGCGCCTGATCGGCTGGTGCAAATGGATGCAGATCCGCAAACTCCGGCCACGTCACCGGCAGCATTTCCGTCGTGCCGTTCAGCTTCATCGTGCACGAGCCGAGCGGGATCATCGATGTGCACAGCGACAGATCACGAGCCTGCAAGCGGTGCAAATAGCGCAGCATCTCGTGCTCGGCGTGGTACGAGTTGAACACGGCGTGCGTCAGGTACTCGGTAGTGCGCGCCAGCGGACCGGCGAATTCCGAGTCCACCTGGCCGGCCAGATCATCGACCGTGAACGGCACCGGCTCCTTGCCGGCGAAGATCTGCCACAGCGCCTGCACCTCGTCCCGCGTCGTCTGCTCGTCCAGCGACACACCGACGCGCCCGTCACCAAAATCGCGCAGATTCGTCCGCTGCTTACGAGCGCGGTTCAGCACTGGATTTGCCCGTTTCGTTGTTAGCTTAATTGTCACCGTGTCGAAGACCGGCGCATCACTGACCTTGAATCCCAACCGCCGTAGCCCTTCCGTGAGAATGCCCGTGTACGCGTGTACGCGTTGCGCGATTCGCCGCAACCCCTGCGGACCGTGATACACCGCGTACATCCCCGCCATGATCGCCAGCAGCACTTGCGCGGTGCAGATGTTGCTCGTCGCGCGCTCCCGGCGAATGTGTTGCTCGCGCGTCTGCACCGCCAGGCGATACGCGTCGTTCCCCTGGGCGTCTTTCGACACGCCGACCAGCCGGCCGGGCATCTGACGGGCGTATTCCTCACGTGTGCTCATGAACGCGGCGTGCGGGCCGCCGTAGCCCAGCGGCACGCCGAAGCGCTGCGCACTACCGACGCAAATGTCTGCGCCGAATTCCCCGGGCGGCGTCAGCAACGTCAGCGCGAGCAGATCCGTCGCCACCACGACCAGCGCGCCGGCGTCATGCGCCGCCTGCAGTTCCGCCCGCAAGTCACGCACCGTGCCGTCCGTGCTCGGGTACTGGAGCAGAACGCCGAACAGGTCCTGTTTCTCGTAGTCGACGTCCGCCGCGTTTCCACGGTGAATCGTGATCCCCAGCGGCTCGGCCCGTGCCGCGACGACCGCAATCGTCTGCGGATGGCAGTCGTTCGCTACGAAGAACCCGTTGCGCTTGCTCCGCCCCACGCGATGACACATCGTCATCGCCTCGGCCGCCGCCGTCGCCTCGTCCAGCAATGACGCGTTCGCCAGCGGCAGTCCAGTCAGGTCCGCCACCATCGTCTGGAAATTCAGTAGCGCTTCCAGCCGCCCCTGCGAAATCTCCGCCTGATAGGGCGTGTACTGCGTGTACCAGCCGGGATTCTCCAGGATGTTACGCTGTATCACCGGCGGCGTGATCGTCCCGTAGTAGCCCAGGCCGATGAATGTCCGGTACCGCTCGTTCTTCTCCGCTACGCTGCGCAGCTCGTACAACAACTCGCGCTCGCTGCGCGGCGGCCCAACGTTGAGCGGCTGCCGCACGCGAATGTCATCCGGCAGTGTCGCGTCAACCAGCTCTTCGAGCGACCCGTAATCGAGCGTCGCGAGCATCGCCGCGATATCCGTTTCGCTGGGCGCGATGTGCCGGTGAATGAAGGTATCGGAGGGATTGAGTAGCGCTTGCGAATCAAAACTGTGAGCCATGGATGCGTGGACTCCGCGACCGTGACGCCCGCTGCTTCGCCCGGCCGCATAGATTGACAGGCGCACGGGGCGGTCGCGTTGGACGGATGCGCATCCCGCGGGCGGCCGCCCGCACCCGGAACTTCTATTCGGCGATCATCTTATCGTAGGCGGGTCCGTCGAGCATTTTCTCGAGCGGACCGAGGTCGGCCGTCCTGATCTTCACCATCCAGCCGTCGCCGAACGGATCGGTGTTGACCAGTTCCGGCTCGTCGTTGAGGCGCTCGTTGACATCCACAACCTCGCCGCCGACGGCCGAGTACAGCTCGCTGGTCGCTTTCACGGACTCAACTTCGCCGAAGTAGCTACCGGCTTCGATCGTATCGCCAGCGCCGGGCAGATCGACGAACGTGATATCGGTCAGTTCGTCGGCGGCAAACTGGGATATGCCGACACTGACTACTTCGCCATCCACCTTGAACCACTCGTGAGTCTGGGAGTACTTCCGATCTTTGGGCACGGCCATGATCGCACGCTCCTGTGGCATGAAACTGAGCACCACCGGGACCTACCCGCCCGGGACGACCATCATAGACGATTCGCCCGCGCGCCGGTAGCGCCGCACTGCCACTTGACTCGCCCGGGACGGTTCGGGCGGTATAATCCCACGCGTCCGCTTCGGGCGAAGATCTCGCAACTCCAAACCACCAGGAACGTAAGCGATGCTCCACCGACACACGCTCGGCGTCGTCCCCGCCAAACCCCATACAGCGCTCCGCGAAAACGGCACCCTGCTGATCGAGCAGATGATCACCCGCTCGGGATTCAGCGGACCTTACTCCATCCTCTACTACCGCACGCCGCCGACCGACGAGACCGAAGTGGTCGATCTTGCACTAAACGGCTTCTGCCCGGTCGAGCGTGCCAAAGACCAACCGCTCCAGCGCCGACATATCCGAACACAGAATCTCGAGCCGGGCGGAGATTTTCTGACCGGTCGCCGCACGCTGCTTGTCAGCGACTGCCTCGACGTCGGTGTCTGCAAGCCCACCGACTCGACATCCCGCTTCTTCTCCAACGGCGACGGCGACGAACTCTACTTCGTCAAAGCGGGCAGCGGCACACTCGAAAGCGTCTACGGCGTCCTGCCCTTCCGTGAGCACGACTACGTGCTGATCCCGAAGATGACGCCCTACCGCATGACGTTTGACGGCCCCGCAACGCTGCTCGTACATGAGGGCCGCCCGGAGATCGGCATCCCGAGCCCATATCGCAACGAATACGGCCAGTTGACCGACTTTGCGCCGTATTCACACCGCGACTTCCGCTGGCCGCTGGAGCTGCTCGCACTCGATCCCGCCCAACACGGTGAGCCGCCGTACGAGATCGTCATGAAGCGCGACAACCAGCTCACGCTACATCGCTACGAGCAGTTCCCGCTCGACATCGCCGGCTGGGATGGCGCCGTCTACCCCGTGGCTTTCAACATCCACGACTACCAGCCGAAAACCGGGCTTGTACACCTGCCGCCCACGATCCACACGACGTTCGTCGGCGGCGACAAGTTCGTGATCTGCTCATTCGTGCCGCGCATGGTGGACTATCATGAACAGGCTATCCCCTGCCCCTACGCACACGCCAACGTCGACATGGACGAGCTGCTGTACTACGTTGAGGGCAACTTCACGTCACGCAAGGGAATCGACTCGGAATCGCTGAGCGTACACCCCGCCGGCATCACACACGGCCCGCACCCCGGCACATACGAAAAGTCGATTGGCACCAAACGCACCGACGAGCTAGCCGTAATGATCGATGCGTATTCGACGTTCTACCTGACGACCGAAGCCGTGCGCGTCGAACAGAAGGACTACCACACAACGTGGGTGAAGTAGCGGCCGCGCCCCCAGGCGGTAGCGGTCGACCTCCCGGTCGGTCGTCCGAGCCGTCATCCCGAACGTAGTGAGGGATCTAGCTGCGAATGGACGATTGCGTGGATCCGAGCGTAGATTCCTCCTCACTGCGCTCGTCGGAACGACGCGCCGTGCAACGACACTTTACGCCGCTCACTTCGGCAATTCGTCGATCTTCGCCGCGAGAATGAAATCGCTTTCCGTGAGCCCGTCGACCTTGTGCGTGAAGATCTGCACGCCGACCTTGCCCCACGTCAGGTGAATATCCGGATGGTGGCCTTCAGCCTCGGCGACGTCGCCGATCGCGTTGACGAACTGTAACGCCGACACGAAATCCGGGAACGTGTAATTCCGCGCCAGGTGGTGCTCATCCACCACATCCCAGCCGCTGAGCTGGTCGATGAACGGCTTGATCTGTTCGCCCCGCAGCGCCGGCACGCCGCCGGAGCACGGCACGCACGATTTCTTGGACAATCCAGGCATCTCAGCTCCAATCTGTCCCGTGTTGCAGTTCGCATCTCCGAAGCGGCTGTTCTACTGCCGAATCCCCTCGACGGCCACCGTCAGCCGCACTTCGTCGCCGAGCGCGCCCAGCATCGTCGTCATGCCAAACTCGCTGCGTTTGATAGTGAACGTCGTCTCCAGCCCGACCCGATGGTTGCCCCAGGGGTCGTTCCCGGCCCCGGTCTTCTCCAGCTCGATCGTCAACGGCTTCGTCACGCCGTGCAGCGCCAGCTCGCCCGTGACCGCGAACTTCGCGTCGCTGATCTTCTTGAACTTGCTGCTGCGAAACTCGATCGTCGGATACTTCTCGGCGTCAAAGTAGTCCGGCGCCCGCAGGTGTTTGTCGCGGTCGGCGTTGGCGGTATCAATACTCGCTGTCTTCACGCTGATCGCGAGACGGTTCGCGTCCGGATTGCCGGCATTCAGCGTGAACGTCCCACTGATCTCGTTGAACCGCCCGTAGAAGTTCGCGATGTTCAGGTGGTTGATCCGAAACCACACACACGCATGCACAGGATCGACCTTGAACGTCTCGCTGACGGACTCGTCCGCCTTCTGCGCCTGCACCACAAACGGCAGCACCAGCAAGCTCAGCGCACCTGCAATCAGCACGGCGTTATGTCGTCGCATGGGAATGCTCCACATCGATGCTTCTGCCCGAAGACCCGACCGCGCCAGGCCCAACGACGTGATTATACGCAGTGATCAACGAGTGATCCGCACTCACGCAATTGGCGTACGAATCCCCCGACCCCGCCCACGACAGATGCGCAACGCGCTCACGACCACTACGGCGAACTGGCCCACACGCCCGGCGGGCGTTCCGGCGGACCTACGCCGACCGGCGGGCTCGTCAACAGATCGTGCAGGGCCTGCAACGCGCGACGACGGTCCTTTAAGTCGCCCTTGGCGCCGTCAGTGTGGCGAATCTCCGTGCCGAGTTCGCGCAGCTCCGCATCCACGAGTTGCAGGAGGAGCGAGCGCTGCTCCGAGGTAAGGTCCAATACCATGACCCACCCTCCAGCCTATGCCGAACCCGGAGCGTGCATACAGCCAGGTCCGTCCTGGCCCCGGGGACACCCGCCTGCGCCCCGGTTTCGGACGACCAATCTTCCTACCCTAAGTATACGACACGAAGCGACCCGGGCGCGCTTACGGCCCGATGTACGTCCCAAACTTGAGCTGAAACGCGACCAGATCCACGAGGTCGATGTCGTCGTCGCAGTCCGAATCGTACGTTTCGCAACCTGCCGATCCACCACTCGGACCGGTCACGCACCCACCGAGCGCTTCGAAGTCATCCCCGTCCAGCATCCAGTACCGCGGTGCTCGCGGCACATTGGACGGGTGATCGTAATCCCAGACCGTCGCGCCGCTATCCGTGACTTCGAACACGTAACCGCTCTGGGCGGCAGTGATGATCGTGTTCCCGTTCGGCAGGCGATACGCGCCGCACTGCGTCTGCCCCGCGTACCAGCCCGGCCCGCCGTACGTCCACACGGGCGCAGTCGGGCCGAACGCCGCACCGTTTGCAATGGCGTACGTTCCGTCGGAGTTAACCGGCGGAATTATCTCATCGACCGTGGAGTAGTCATTGGTCGAGCCCGAGCGGTCACCGTTGTTGAAGGCCAGGATGTTCCCCGCTCCCGGCAGGCCGCAGTCGATCCAGTTCACGCCGTGAATCACGTAGAAGTACTGATCCGCGGTCGTTCCGCGATCGTAGGCGGCTGGATTACCCCAGCGGTACAGGATGTCGCCGCCCATCCCACAATTCCCGCCGATGTGTCCGACCGCCTCGGCAGTCGTTGTGCTATGGTCAATGATGTAGAACTCGTTGAAAGACCGCGAACTGAAGACGATCTGGTCCAAGTGTTCGTTGTAGTCCACGGAATTCGCGTGGATCCAGTCACCTCCGCCGCCGGGACCGCCGGGGTTGCCGTAGTTTATGTCGATCAGCTCTGGGTGATCCGCGACTACACCATAGTTGGGCTTGCCCGGATCGACATCCTGGATCAGGTGGTCCCATAGATGCCATTCCCACACGATGTTTCCGCCAGTAGTCCCGTCCGGCTCCACTTCGACGATCAGCGTCGGCCACATTTCGCCGTTGATCGACTGCCGGCCGGCATCAAGGGCTTCCTGTCGCGTCTTGCGCTCCCAGGCAATCAACAACACGTTACCGTTCGGCATGGGCTGAATATCGTGGTGCTGCTGATAGTCATACGTCGAGAAGTAATAGTCCCACACCAGCGCGGCATCCGAGTCGAATTTCTGGATGCGTCCACCAACGCCGCCGCCAGTGAAGGACCCGCCACTGTCCTCGCAAGGCCGCACAATCGAACCATCGGCCAGCAAGTAAGGGAAGCTTGCCGGCCGATTTCCGCAGTACCAGGTCTGCAGGATCGTGCCATCCATGTCCATCATAGAGCACTCACTTGTGTTGAGTGCATCGATCATGGTCACGCCTTCAAACGGTGCCTGCGCTAGCGACGTCACACTACTGACGAACAGCGTCAACGCGATCAACAAAGAAGGCCTCATATCACACTCCGGGGACATCAACAGCTCCACCATTGTCATGCGGGCTCAGGACCCTCATCGTACCAGCTTGCGCGACTGCGGATGCGCTCGCAGGTCCGATACGAGCCACCGACAGACAAGACGCACGACCCTCACGTGCCGAGCAACAGCGCCACGAACGGGTTAATGTCATCGAATCCGACGCTCCCGTTGGCGCTGACGTCGGCATTGTTGATGTCGCAGTCGGGGTAATCCGCCTCGTACGCCGCCGGATCGGTCAACGCGTCGACGAACGGATTGATATCGCCGAAGTCGACGTCACCATCGCAGTTCATGTCGCCAGCCTGCCACAGCGGGCCTGCATCACGGACCAGACGGACGTAGTTGTACATGCGGCTGGCGTCAGCTTGCGGTGCATCGCCGAAGTAATAGCCGTCGGTAACATAGGTGTAGCCGGTGAAATTACCGTCCTTGCCATCGCTGCGCTGGCAGCCGGCACCGTGTACGTCCTGCCATACGCTGTCCCAGTAGCCCATGCCGCGCCCGAAGCAGACGTACGCACCGGCGGTACCGCTACCGTCCTCACGCACGTGCGTCGTGCCCGTCCAGAACCACGGGTAATCTACATCGCCACCTTCGTTCGTAATCTGCGTGGTGTTGAAGATTGAATCGATCGCCGCCGAGCTCGTGGCGCCGGGTGCCCGCAAATAGTCGACGATGCTCTGCATCTCCTTCGCATTCGGCATACGCCAATCGTTGTGGCCCAGGTAGAGCTCGGCATTCTTCTGCTCGACCCACACCAGCGCGGCCACCCAGGTCATCCCGGACCGCGGTCCGAAGTTCACGCCGTCGCCACTGTCGTCCTGCGACCACATCAGGCCGGTTGCGTGATCGGTTACCGTCCCGTCGCCGTTATCGACGAAGTTGTTGACGCCGTAGTCGGTGTTTCCGCGACACAGGCGTACGTAGAACAGTTTGCTGGTCGGATAGCCCTTGATCCGCCCGTCTGCGAAATTCACGCCGAACATGCCCTGCGACCCGCCCAACACCGTGTCCACCGTCAGCGACGTCGTAACCCACTGTGAATCGATGATTCGCTCACTCGCCGCCAGATCACCGTAGCCAAAGTAGAAGTAATCCGTGTCGATGAACGGCGTCAGATTCGCCGTGTTGTCGCTCATCGGGTCCGTACCGCGGAAGTCCATCAGCGAGTACAGCTCTTTGATGGACGGCACGCGCCAATCGTCGTAGCCGCCGAAGTTCTGCAAGTTGAGCGTGTCGGCGTAAGCAGGCGCCTCAGCGAACGTCCGCTTGTCGTCGACGTCGACGACGCCATCGCCGTTCAGATCGGGATCGCGCATCCACGTCAGTCCGGTCACATTGTCGTGTACCGTCAGCTCATCCCCGCTGATCGCATAAGACGGCTGATTACCGTTGAACTGCGCGTCCTGCCCGTAGTACGTCTCGCCCGGCAATGGATCGGCGATCACAGTGGAAGTGTCGTAGCATGTGACCTGCGCCGTATCGACGACCGGGTATGCACCGGTCGGCAACTCCGCCACCGTGAGCACGGCTTCGTCCGACGTATCCGTACCGAAGTCGTTGGTGACCACACAGCGGTAATTGCCCGCATCAACCCAATCCACTGGATTGATCGTGTACGACGCATCGGTCGCGCCGGAGATGTCGCCACTATCCTTTTGCCACTGGTACGTCAACGGCGCAGTCCCCGACGCCACAACCGTGAACGTCACCGCTCCGCCCGGCGGGATCGTCTGCGATTGCGGCTGCTGGACCACCGTCGGCGGCGTGTCGGCACCCGCGAGCACCTCGAACCCGTCCGCCATCGAAAACGTCAACGTGCCTCCCGTGGGTGGCGAGAAGGTGATCGTCGCATCCTTCAATCCGGTGAGCTCGCTGGAAGGGATGTCGAAGACGGCGGTGATGACGTATTGCGTGGGATGCGTCACGGACGATCCGACCAGGTCGCCGATCATCACGCTGTCGGGCATCTCGCCAGCCGGCGGTGCCGGCGGGAAATCGGTGTCCAGCGTGAATGACACCAACAGCCCGTAGGTCCCCTGCACCGCCGAGACTGGATCCACCTGCGTGATCTCGTTCGTCGCCTGGCCCAGCGCCGCGGATGTTGCAGCCGCGACCACCACCGTCGCGACCATCAGAGAACCACGGAGCGCCCCATAAGGTCGTTGATCCACTTGCTTTGAACGCTTCATCGCACTGCTCCTCGTGTCTCGCGCCCCTTGTTCTGCGACTTCCATTCTTACTGTGGAAGACGACGATTCCCGCTCCCTATTCGATCGATCCGTGGTCATTTTCCAGAATCGTGTAGGTTCCCCGGTCGCCCGGCGGTGCGCAAATACCGGGCCCCACGCGCGGCCGATTCCACACGTGGAGCCCTTTGCGCAGAGAAGTTACATGCGCAACCGCGCGGGGGCGCTAGACTTCGCCACCAGCACCCGGCGGAGGTCCATGGCCGCCACCTTGTCCCGGTCGCGGCGGGGGCGGCGGCGGTAGCTGGTCCAGAATCTCAAGCTGCTCGTCCGTCAGGAGCGCGCGGAAATCAGCACACGCCTGATCCTTCACAACATCGATCGCAACCTTGGTATCCGCGAAGATCACTTCCATCGCCGCAATTTGATCATCCAGAAGACCAAGCAGCTCAATCAGTCGGTCGAAGCTCGGCGGGCTCTGCGGTGCGTTGGGGTGCTCAGGCGGTTCGACAGCCCCGCAGTAGGGCAGGCGTGGCGGCCGGCCACCCTCACCATCCGGCGGCGGCCCGTGACCGTCCGGCGGCTGGTTCGCGTCGGGTGGCGGGCGATGGCCGCCGCGGTGCGGAGGCGACGGCAACTCGTCGAAGATCGCGAGTTGTTCGTCCGTCAACAGCAGACGCATCTCCTCGCGCGCTGCATCGCGCAACACCTGAATATCCTCGTGCGCCAATTGGAAGATTGCTTGCGCCAACTCCTTTTGCTCTTCCGTTAGTCCGAGTGGGCCCTCCGGCGGTGGTCCGCCGTCTCCACCGCCTCGCGCTTGAACGCCCGTGAACGTTCCTTCAATCTCGCCGGCCACTTCACTTAGCGTGCTATCCGCCGCCTCGATCCCACATCCGAGCATGGCTGCCGCCACACAGATCGCGGCACCGACTCTCAACCATCGAGCTTCGTGACACATGGTCCGACACTCCTTTCGAGCATGGGGAACAGATCTCTGGGAGCATGGTCGCTCACACTCCGCACTGGCAGAGAGAACGCAGCAGGTCACGTCTTATTCGTCGACGTCAGAGTTCGTGCGCTGGGCAGTTGGCCGTTGCATCACCGTCGCGCCGGCTGGAAATTCCGCAGCCGCATCGCTTATACTCGAATTTTCGGCCCCCTTACTTCCAGAATAGGTCCGCCGCGGCGCGACCTGCAGCAGGAGAGACACATCGATGTTTGCAGCTTCAACCCCCTCCAGTTATCCCCGCACCATCCAGTTGGTCACGGCTTCACTGGCATGTCTGTTCTTAGTCGCTGGTTGTCCACAAGGTGATCCCAACGACAACAACGATCCCAATGCCACCGGCAACGTGAGCGGATGGGTGCAGTATTCCGGCACGGGAAACTACTACAAACTCACCACGTACACCGAGCGGCCTAACGCCGCGGCCGAAGCAGCGGCGGCGGGTGGCTACCTGGCCATCGTCGACAGCGCAGCCGAGAATGCCTGGCTGGTGACCACGTTTGGCGACGAGCCCGATACGCAACGCGGGTTCTGGCTTGGACTCGTGTACACGGAAGACACGTGGCTGTGGCCGGGCGATCTGAGTCCCGCGTACACCAATTGGGCTGAAAACCAGCCGGTAACCGGCGACGATCGGAGTGCCGTGCTCCAGACTTCAGACGGGACGTGGACAACACTGGCGCCCACCGCCGGCAAGCGTGTCGGCGTCATCGAGCGCGACGCGTCGAACCCGCCGGGTTGATGCGCTAGCACGACCGGCGCGAACGCACATCCCGGCGCTATCGTCTTCCGTGGTGCTCGCCGGTGACGGCTGGACGCGCACGGCGACGTACAGCACAATCATCCGCCGACGCCAGTACGGCGCCTGCCGCAGCTGGACGTCTGCCGGATACGAGCATCCTATGTCGACGCCCGACGTCCAAAACCTGGAATCCCACGACCTCAGCGAGGCCTGGCCCGCGCTCTCAGACGACGAACGGGTCCAGGGTTTCGTTGCGCTCGCACCCGAGGAGGCCGAGGAGTTCCTCTCGCACCTGCCGGCGCGCGACGCGAGCGATCTCATCTCCGCGCTGCCACGCGAGCAACGCCGCAAGTGGCTGCGACTCCTGCCGCCGGACGATATCGCCGACCTTATCCAGGAGGTGTCCGAGGAAGAGCGCCGTCCGCTGCTCGAGCTGCTCGATCAGAACGTGCTGGCCGAAACAACGGAGCTCCTCACTTACGACGAGGACGACGCCGGCGGTCTGATGACGCCGCGCTTCGCTCGGCTGCGGGCGGACATGACCGTCAACCAGGCCATCGAGTATCTCCGTAAGCTCAAGACAACCAGCGCCGAGATCATCTACTACGCATACGTCGTCGACGATGAGGAGCGTCTCGTAGGGGTTGTCTCTTTCCGCGAGCTCGTCATCTCCCCACACGACCGCAAGATCCACGAGGTGATGACGACTGACATTGTCTCCATTCCCGACGAAATGGACCAGGAAGAAGTCAGCCGTGTCTTCGCCCGCGAAGACCTGCTCTGCCTGCCCGTCGTCGACAGCCAGGGCCGCATGAAAGGTATCGTCACCGCCGACGACATCGTCGACGTCGTGGAAGAGGAAGCGACCGAGGACATGCACCGCATCGGCGGTTCCGAAGCCCTCGAATCGCCTTACCTCCAGGCCACCTTCATGGAAATGATGCAGAAGCGCGGCGTGTGGCTGGTTGTGCTGCTCGTGCTCGGCTTTCTGACCGTTGAGGTCATGAGTCAGTTCGACGAGATGATTGCCCGCTACAAAGTGCTCGCCGTGTTTGTTCCGCTAATCATCGCCTGCGGAGGAAACACCGGGTCGCAGGCGTCAACGCTGGTCGTCCGCGCCATGGCGCTCGATCACGTACGGCTGCGCGACTGGTGGCGCGTGATGAAGAGCGAACTGCTCAATGGCCTGGGGTTGGGGCTGTTGCTCGGCATCTGCGGGCTGCTGGTCGCCCTGGTGTGGAACGGTGCCTGGGCTTTCGCGGGGGCACCGCGACTGGGCGAAGCCCCACTTCCTCCGGCGATCGCCGTGGCGAGCAGCATCCTGTGCGTCGTCCTCTGGGGCGCGCTGGCGGGATCTATGCTGCCGTTCCTGCTGCGTCGACTGGGCGCCGACCCGGCGAGTTCCTCCGCCCCCCTCGTCGCTACACTGGTCGACGCGTCCGGATTGCTAATCTACTTCGTGGTTGGCGTTGCACTGCTGGAGGCGCTGGGGAGCTAGCGCTTGCGCGCTAGCATCAGGCCGTCCCCGATCGGAACCAAACTGCACGACACGCGCTCGTCCGCGTGAATCTTGCGATTCAACGCATCGATCGCCGTTGCGTCTTCTGTCTCGCGGGTCACGACGCGACCGTCACTCAATGCATTGTCGATTGCCACCACGCCGCCGACTCTCAGCAGCGCGAGCGCGTGTTCGTAGTAATCGTCGTACCTCGTCTTGTCGGCGTCGATGAACGCGAAATCGAACGTCCCCGCCTGACCATCCGCCAACAGTGCATCCAATGTCTCAAGGGCCGGTGCGAGCCGCAGATCGATCCGCCCCGCCAGTCCCGCCTCCTGCCAGTAGCGCTGCGCGATCGCCGTCCACTCCGCGCTGACGTCGCAGCACACCAGCAACCCGTCCGGCGGCAATGCGCTGGCCATGCACAGCGCGCTGTAGCCCGTAAACGTGCCAACCTCCAACGCCCGGCATGCGCCGAGCATCTCGACCAGCAACGCCATGAATTGCCCCTGCTCGGGCGCAATCTGCATGTTGCGCTGCTCGAACTGAGCCGTTTCCGTGCGCAGGCGGCACAGCAGTTCCGACTCGCGCAGCGTCGCCTCGATCAGGTATTGATGCGTCGCATCCGTCAGGCGGATCGTCTCGTTTGACATTGCAGCACCTCGGTAGACCGCCCCGGTACAGACAGCGGCCGGAACCTCAGTCCCGGCCGCTGTCGTGTGAATAACAGGAGTCGCCGGTTAGCGACGGGTCTTCTTCTTAGCCGCCTTCTTGGCTTTCTTCGTCTTCTTGGCGCTCGCCTTCTTGGTCGACTTCTTGACGGCCTTCTTTGCTACCTTTTTCTTCGCGGTCTTCTTGGCCGCCTTCTTCTTGGTCGTCTTCTTCGTTGTCTTCTTCACGGCCTTTTTGCCGGCCGTCTTCTTCTTGGCAGCCTTCTTCTTCACCATCTTCTTCGTAGCCTTCTTAGCGGTACGCTTCGGCTTGGCTGATCGCAGCGCGGCTTCCTCTTCGGCGACCTGCGCTTCTTCCTCAATCACGGCCTGGGCCGCCGCCAGCCGCGCGATCGGGACGCGGTACGGCGAGCAGGAAACGTAATCCATATCGACGTAGTGGCAGAACTTCACGCTTTCCGGATCGCCGCCGTGCTCGCCGCAGATGCCGACCTTCAACTTCGGATTGATGGCGCGGCCCTGATCGATGCCCAGGAACACGAGCATGCCAACGCCTTCCTGATCCAGCGACTGGAACGGGTCCTCCTCGAAGATCCCAGTCCGCGCGGCGTTGCAGTACTCGGGCAGGAACCGCCCCGCATCGTCGCGCGACAGCGCCATCGTTGTTTGCGTGAGGTCGTTCGTCCCGAAGCTGAAGAACTCCGCCACCAGCGCAACCTCGTCCGCCGTCAACGCCGCCCGTGGCGTTTCGATCATCGTCCCGACCATGTAGTCGAGCTTGACGCCCGACTGGCGAATGATCGGGGCCGCGACCGCGCGCGCGTGCTCCTCGAGAATCTTGAGTTCGCGGGCATCGATCGTCAGCGGGATCATGATCTCCGGACTGACCTTCTTGCCGCGGCGGCGCACTTCGATCGCGGCCTCGATGATCGCCTGTACCTGCATCTCAAGAATCTCGGGATACGTGATGCACAGGCGGCAACCGCGGTGCCCCAGCATCGGGTTCGATTCGTGCAACTGCTCGGCCCGCTGGAGAATCTTGTCCGTCGGCACACCGGTGGCACGCGACAGCTCGTCCGCCTGCTCGCGCGTCTTCGGCACGAACTCGTGCAGCGGCGGGTCGAGCAAACGCACGGTCACCGGACGTCCGTCCATCGCCTCGAAGATACCGATGAAGTCGTCGCGCTGATACGGCAGCAGCTTATCCAACGCCGCCTTGCGCGCGTCTTCCGACTCGGCGACGATCATCTCCTGAATCGCGAGTTGTCGCTCGCGCGTCGCGAAGAACATGTGCTCGGTGCGGCACAGGCCGATGCCCTCGGCGCCCATCTCAACGGCCTTAGCGGCGTCTTCCGGTGTATCGGCATTGGTCCGCACCTTGAGACGGCGACGCTGGTCCGCCCATTTCATCAGCGTGTAGAACTCGGCCGGCGGCTCGGGAGCCTGTAAATCCAGCTTCCCGCTGTACACGGCGCCGACCGACCCATCGAGCGTGAGATATTCGCCCTGCCGTATCGTCGTACCGTTGACCTGCATCGTCTTGGCGTCGTAGTCAATAGCGAGCGCATCACAACCGACGATGCAGCACTTGCCCCAGCCGCGGGCCACGACCGCCGCGTGCGATGTCTTGCCGCCGGTCTGCGTCAGGATGCCCTTCGCAGCCTGCATGCCGCCCACGTCCTCGGGACTGGTCTCCTTCCGAACGAGAATCAGATCATCGCCGCGCTCCGCCATCGCCTCGGCTTCGTGCGCGGTGAATACGACCTTCCCACACGCGGCACCCGGCACAGCGTTGATGCCCTCCGTCAGGTATCTCTCCTGCAATCGGGTGGGCTCAATATGCGGGCTGATAATCGGGTAGAACAGGCGCTCGATGTCCTCTCTGGTGATGCGTGCGATCGCTTCGTCTTTGGTGATCACCGGCTTACTCGCCGCCGCCGCGTAGTTCTTCGGCAAGGCGCCGACCTTCGCCAGCCGCTTCGCTTCCGCGGCACTCATCAACGGTTTGGTCGCCTGCTCAACCGCGATGCGGAACGCAGCCGTCGGCGTACGCTTACCTGTGCGGCACTGCAGCATGTACAGCTTGCCCCGCTCGAACGTGAACTCGAGATCCTGCATCTCGCCGTAGTTGATCTCGAGCATCGCCCGCATTGCACAGAGTTGGTCGTAGACCTCCGGAATCCGCTCACCGAGTTCGTTGAGCTTGATCGGCGTGCGAATGCCGGCAACGACGTCCTCGCCCTGAGCGTTCATCAGCAGGTCGCCGTAAAACTCATTCTCGCCAGTGCTGGGGTCACGCGTGAAGCACACGCCCGTCCCGCTGTCGTCGCCCATGTTGCCGAAGACCATCTGCTGCACGTTGACGCCCGTGCCCTTCAGATCCGTGATCTTTTCCACGCGGCGATACGTGACCGCCTTCTCCGCATTCCACGAGTTGAACACGGCGTTGATCGCGCCGACGAGTTGCTCCCACGGATCCTGCGGGAACTCACGTCCGGTCTGCTCGCAGAAAAACTGCTTGAACTCACCGCACAGCTCTTCCAGCGCTGCCGCCGAGAGCTCGTGATCGAATTTCGCTCCGGTGCGCTGCTTCAGCGCGTGCAGCTTCTCTTCGAGAATGTCCTTGCTGAGCCCCACGACGACGGTCGAGTACATTTGCAGGAAACGTCGATACGCGTCCCACGCGAAGCGCGCGTTGCCCGTGGCTTGGGCTAGGCCCTGCACCGATGCGTCCGTCAGCCCGAGGTTGAGGATCGTCTCCATCATGCCCGGCATCGACCGCGCCGCACCGCTGCGGACCGACACCAGTAGCGGATCGCGCGCGTCGCCGAGTTTCTTGCCGCACGCCTTCTCCAAGCGCTTCAACTGCTGGCGAATTTCCTTGTCGAGTCCTTGCGGCCAGCGCTCGTTGTAGGCGTGGTAGTACTCGCACGCGGAAACGGCGAGCGTAAAGCCCGCCGGCACCGGCAGGCCTATGTTTATCATTTCCGCGAGGCCCGCGCCTTTGCCGCCGAGCAGTTCACGGTCGGTGCCCTTGCCCTCGGCCTTGCCGGCCCCGAAGAAGTAGACGTACTTCTGTGATTTCGCCATCGACAGTTCCTTCGCTCTGGAGTCCCGTAGAGCGTGCTGATACCTCGCGGTCACACCATTGCGCCCGCGGCAAAGGCGTTGATCATAGGCCAAATCTCGACGCGCACCAGCCCCGCCGAGAAGCTGGACGGGGAGTGTCCCGCAGCATCGCGCTAGCGGGCCACATGCCGCGACCAGTGTCCACGCGACGCGGTGTATCGCCGCGCCTCCTGGCTGCGTCCCGTCCCGTGGGATTCACGGGACACCTGGGCAATCCCGGGCCACATCCGTTCTGAAAATTTTAAAATGTAATATTATAGGACTATATAGCCCAGGGCCGACCCGGCTAGATTCAATTGTGAGACACATCGTCCAGACTATTCTTGACCCCCCGTGCGCCGTTTCTGTAAGCTACGGCTGGACTTGAGCCGGTGGGCGCGCTCGCGTCACAGTTCTCTAACGGTCCCCGAACGGCAAGGTAACTCGCGCTGGGTGGGCTTGTTGCCGCGCTGGTACTGCTCTTAGATGTCCTCAGGAGGAGAGGAAATTATGCATGCCTCTGCAGGCCTTCCGGCGCGTGGATTCGCCATCGCGCTCGTGGCGTTCATCAGTGTTAGTCTCGCCGTCGCTTTCGAATGGAACGAGCAATCGCTGGGCTCGCTGTCCGACTTCGGCTGGCAGCCTACCGTTCTCGAGCCGGAAATGGGCGACAACAACATTTACGCCTCAGTTTCTGGTGAGAATGAACTGACGGACAGCGACTTCTTCACATTCCTGATTCCCGAGGACTGGGAGCTGATCTCGATAACGCTGACGTCGTTCACCGATCCGAACGACACGACGTTCATCGGCATCGAGGACACGCCCGTCTACTTTACTGGGCAGGGCAACCCGTACTATTACGGATTCACGTTCATGAGCCAAGCGCTTGTGGGCCAGGATCTGCTGCCGGCGCTCGGTGCATCCAACGGCAACTTCACGCCACCGCTGGGCTACGGCGCCTACAGCTTCTGGATCAACGAGAGTTCGACGGCCAGAAACTACTCGCTCAACCTCCGTTTCATCATGGTGGGCGACATCAATTGCGATGGCGTGGTCGACTTCGCGGACATCAATCCGTTTGTTGATGCGCTAACCAATCCCGATGTCTACGCCGCCATGTACCCCGACTGCCCCGTCGAGAACGGCGACTTCGACGGCGACGGCCAGATCGGCTTCAGTGACATCAACGCGTTCGTCGACCTGATGCTCTCGATTCAGGTCGAGTAGCCGCGCCGACCCGCCTGCTCACAACACACGTTGGGCTCCGCAGCCTCGTGCCGCGGGGCCCGTTTTGTATTCGGACGAGCGCACCATCCCAGGTTGCCGCCTCTCGTGACACGCGTGATAATCAGGTGTGATGGGTCGCCTCCTCCGGCCCGTCACGCCGCACTCGCCTCGGGCCGCGAGTCGCCGAGCGCGTTCAGCCGAGGAAGATCAGGTCAAACCATGTCCGGTACAGACTTTCTGCCCATCAAGGGCTGGGATCACGTCGAGTTCTACGTCGGCAACGCCAAGCAGGCCGCGCACTTCTACGAAAAGACCTTTGGCTTCAAGCCCGTCGCAAAGCTGGGCCTCGAAACCGGTTGCCGCGACCGCGCCAGCTACGTCATGCAGCAAGGCCAGGTCCGCTTCATCCTCTCCAACGCCCTGACACCCGACCACGAAATCGCTCGCCATGCGGCGCTGCACGGTGACGGCGTACGCACCATCGCACTCGAGGTCGATGACGTCGACACCTCCATGGAAGCCGTCAGGACCCGCGGCGCCACCATCGTCCAGCCCGCCGGCGCATTCGAAGACGAGTCCGGCACGCTCAAGAGCGGCGTCATCAAATACGCCGGCGACACACTCATCAAGCTAGTCGAACGGCGCAGCTACCGCGGCGTTTTCGCCCCGGGCTATCAACCGCTCGAAGTTGACGGTGCCCCCACCACTGGCCTCGTCGCGATCGACCACATCGTCACCAACGTCCACCTGGGCGAGATGAACTACTGGGTCAACTGGTTTGAGCGCGTCATGGGCTTTACCCAGCTCGCGCATTTCACCGACGAAGACATCAGTACCGAGTATTCCGCCCTGATGAGCAAGGTGATGGAGGACGGTCGCAAGATCAAGCTGCCCATCAACGAGCCCGCCGAAGGCCGCAAGAAGTCGCAAATCGACGAGTATCTCGAGTGGTACAACGGCCCCGGCGTGCAGCACGTCGCGATGAACACCGCGGACATCTGCGCCACGGTGCGCGAGCTGCGCAAGCGAGAGATCGACTTCCTCTGCGTGCCTGATACGTACTACGAAGATCTCGCCGATCGCGTCGGCTCGATCGACGAGGATTTCGCCGAACTGCAGGACCTGGGCATCCTGGTCGACCGCGACGACGACGGTTACCTACTGCAGATCTTCACGCAGCCACTGCAGGACCGCCCCACGCTGTTCTTCGAGGTCATCGAGCGCCATGGCAGTCGCGGCTTCGGCGTTGGCAACTTCAAGGCACTGTTCGTCTCACTCGAACGCGAACAAGCCAAACGCGGCAACCTCTAGCCCCGGCGAACGCCCCCTCTTCCTCACTGGGGAGAGATCGGGAGAGAGGGACGTGCCGGCGCGTCAGCGCGCTCTTCCTCGACGCGCGCGCGGCGGACGACGCCCTGCTCGCTCATCCTCTTCCAGCGTTCGTTTGCGGCGCAGCAGATGATGGTAGTGCTGCCCGAACCGATGCGCTTCGTCGCGAACTGACTGGAGCAGGCGCAACGCCGCATCGTTGCGCGGGAGTTTCAGCGGCTTCGACCACGCCTGTACGTAGATGATCTCCTCACGTTTCGCGAGCGACACCACCATCGCCGGCTTCACGGCTTCCTGGCCGTCCACCTCGATCCCCTGCCTCAGATACTCGAACGCATCCAACGCCGCGTGCAGTTGCCCCAAACCACCATCGATCAGGATGACGTCCGGATAAAGCTCCTCAGCGATCGCCGCGTACTTGTACCGCCGCGCGATGACCTCCCGAATCATCGCGTAATCATCCACGCCGTCGACGGTCTTGATCTTGTAGCGCCGATAGCCGCTCTTGAACGGCTTGCCGTCGATGAAGGACACGAGCGAACCCACTGACGACTCGCCGTGCAACGTCGCAATGTCGATCCCCTCGACGATGCGCGGTCGCTCAGGCAACTCGAGCAAATCCTGCAAACGCTGCAGACCTTCCGCGGGATCGATGAAGAAGACTTCGGGTTGCGCGTCCTCTGCCACGTCACCCGACAACGCCAGTGCCTCAATGGCACGCATGCGGTCGCGCAACACCGCGGCGTCCTCGAACTGCTGTGCTGCGGACGCCTCGTTCATTTCACGCTGCAACTGCCGTAGCAGCACGCTGCGCTTCGTGGCCATCAGCTTGCGCAGTCGTCGGATGTCCGCGCGATAGGCTTCCTTCGAGATGCGATCAGCACATGGCGCACTGCACTGATTGATCGCGTGCAGCAGGCACGGTCGAAAGAACCGCCGCTTCTCGTCATCAGCCGCGATCGGCAGCTCGCACGTGCGAAACTTGAAGATCTTCTGGAGCACGTTCACCGCGTCGCGCGCGCCGGCGGCACTGGTAAACGGCCCATAGAGCTTCGTGCCCCGCGCCCGCGGTTTCCGCGTCAGGTAGACGCCGGGGAAATCGTCGCTGGTCGTGATCTCGATGTAGGGAAAAGTTTTGTCATCTTTGAGCCGCTCGTTGTACTGCGGCTGGATGTCCTTGATCAGCCTGTTTTCCTTGAGCAGCGCATCGACCTCGCTGTCGCACTCGAGGAACTCGATGTGCTCGACCTGCGCCGCCATGTGCGCGATCGCCGGCCCGCGCGTGCTGAGCAGATCGGCAGCATCCTGGAAGTAGCTGGCGACACGGGCTCGCAGCTCGCGGGCCTTGCCCACATACAGCACGCGGCCCTCACGATCCTTCATGAGGTACACGCCGGGCGTGCAGGGGAACTCGGCGATCAACGCCCGCAAGCGGAGTATGCGTTCGTCTGACATCGGCATGACCGGCAGCGATTATAAACCTACAGCTTCCAGCCTCACCGTTCGCACCTGGACCCAATCATAGCTATCATCGAATTATGAATCTATGGAATAGATTATTGGACTATTCGGAGCTGCCGAAACCGTGTCCGACCCCCATTAGCCCTTGCCAAACCGCCCCTGCGGTGCTAGAAACCGCAGAGCCCGGCTCTTATCGGGCACCTGACAACGGAGTTCACACGCCTGGGCCCCACCGGGTCAGCATGGAGATCACCATGGAGGAGTACCTCAAGCTCAAGCAGCTCATCGAGGAAATCGCAGACGACGTCTACAAGGCTCAGGGTGGCAATAAGGCCGCCGGCACCCGCGTCCGCAAGGCCATGCAGGACATAAAAAACACCGCTCAGGAGGTTCGCAAGAAGGTTCTCGAACTGCGGACCGATGACGATGCCGCTCCGCAGGGCTAGTTAGCGAGGCCGCCCCGCGCGGCGATTCACCCAATCTTCACGAAAGCCTGATGCCTCCTCCTCCGATCCTCGAGCCGGCCCAGTTCGCGAATGCCCCCGTCGTCGCCGGCGTCGAGGACATCGAGGCCACGAATCCGCACCGTTTCGAGTTCCGCCTGCTTGACGGCGTCACCTATCTCGATATTGAGAAACGCCTCTTCGCTGGCTTCCACGATGTTCGCGAGGACGCTTACTGGGTCCGGGGGCACATTCCCGAACGCCCGCTGCTGCCCGGCGTGCTCATGATCGAAGCCGCCGCCCAACTCGCCAGCTTCGCCCATCACCGGATCTTCGAGACCGGCAAATTCCTCGGGTTCGTGGGTGTCGACAACGTCAAGTTTCGAGGCACGGTTGAGCCCCCTGCCCGGCTAATCCTCGTCGGACGCGGCAAGAAAATGAAGCCCCGCCAGATGATCTGCGAGCTACAGGGTTTCGTGGACGAAACAATGGTGTTCGAAGCGGAGATCACTGGCATGGGCGTCTAGCCGCCTGCCGATGCCGCGCAGTGGCATGCTCAGCACGCCGGGACCACCCACGAATCTCCTCGACGACTTGCCCAACGTCCAGGCTTGGCGTGATCGCATCACCTCCGACACGTTGCAGCTCCTGCCGAATTCACCCGCTGTGCTCCTGTTCGCGGACGGAATCGGCAGACCCGTTCAGCTCCTGTCCACGCAGCAACTGCGCCGCCTGGCAACGTCACGTCTGATCGGCGACCACACGACCAAACGCGCAAAGGCCGATATCGCCGCGGTCGTCCGCCGCATCTACTGGCGTCGGGTGTACTGCCCGTTCGAAGCCCGCTGGTGGTACTACCGGCTGGCGCGCGGGCTGCACCCGGGGGAGTATCGCAAGCTGGTCTCGTTCGGTCCGGCCTGGTTTATACAGGTCAATTGGGATGAAACCGTCCCCGATCTGCGCGTAACCGATCGCGTGTGGCTCGATCCCGGAGAGTTCATCGGCCCCTGGCAACGCCGGGCCGCTTGCCAGCAGGCGCTGGACGGACTGCGCGACCTGTTCGAGCTCTGCCGGTATCCGGAGCAGGTGCGTCGCGCGCCCCGCGGGCGGCGCTGCGCTTACGCTGACATGGGCCGCTGCGATGCACCCTGCGACGGCTCCGTTCCGATGTCCGACTATCGCGCGCGACTGCGCGCGGCGTGGGCATTCGCTGCCGACGGCCCGGGACGGTGGCTCGACGAGGCAAGTACACGCATGCGCGTCGCCGCGCGCGAGCAGCAGTACGAGCGCGCCGGCCTGATCAAGAAACAGATCGCGTTCGCTGAGCATTGGCAGGAGACTTGGGCCGAGCGATTGAACCTCGCACACCGGCTGTCCGCGCTGGTGCTGGTTCCAGTCACGCGCCGTCGCGCCTGGCTGCCAGTGCGCTATCGTGACGGCGCACTGATCACCAGTCCCATCGTGACCGATCGCACGGCGCTGGACGCACGGACCGACTGGCTGGCGAATGTCGCTGAGCCGCGCGCGGCCTCTCTCACTGCCGTCGAACGCATGGAGCAAACGTGGCTGTTCTCCCACCTGCTCTTTCACCGCGACGCCGACGCCGCGCTGGTGTTCGTGCAGCCGGAAGAGAAGTCACCGGAGGAACTAGCAAGGTGTGTCGCCACGGAGATTCGCGAACAACGAGGTTCCGAATCGGATTCACCTGCTGATACGTGAAACCACCAACGAAATAGATTTGACTCCCCGCCAAACCCGAAGAATACTCTCCAATGAAGTCGCCTGACCCGGCCGGGTCGCGCGGCGCATCTCTTGGTGATCAACGCCGGCTTCATCCGGCGTTTTCGATAGTGCAAGAGTCAGGTGTGCAGCGTATTGCTCGAGTTATGTACGTTGAAACGGCATAGCTTGAGTTGCGATGTACGGGATCGGCTCCGGATCGCCGGTAGCGACGCCAGGCGCCACCGCGTTGCGGGGCGAAGCTGCCCGCAGGGCCGAGGCTAGGTGTGTGCGCCGCGTACGAGCGACCGGCGCCGGACCGATCCGGTTATTGCCTGACAGGGGTCGCGAAATCGGGATGAAGTGGAACCGTCGGGCGCACCCCACCGCCCGCGGCCACGCATTGCGGATCGAGTGCCGCCGTGACACTCGGTCCGCCTTCTTGCGCGATTGGCATGGCCAGCGTCGCGCGCTACCCCAGCCTGCTTTTGGCACGCTTCGACAGTTCGGACATGTAGCGGTCGACTGAAGCGTGAACTTCTGCACCGGCCGCCGCGGCGTCCGACCAACCCTCCGTCTCCGTCGTCACGCCCTCAAGCTGTTTGTATGTTGCGAAGAAGTGCTCGACCTCACGCAGGAAGTGCGGGGGGACATCGTCGAGATCTTTGACGTCACCGAACAGTGGATCGGAATGGGGCACCCCGAGCACCTTGTAATCGTGCTGGCCGCGATCGGACATTTTGAACAAACCGACCACGTGCGTCTGAATCAGGCAGCCGCTGAACGTCGGTTCATTGACCATCACGAGAATGTCCAGATTGTCGCCATCTTCCGCGAGCGTTTGCGGAATGAACCCGTAGTCGCCCGGGTAGTGGCTCGACGAATACAGGTAGCGATCAAGCCGGATCAGTCCGGTTTGCGTGTCCACTTCAAACTTACTGCGACGGCCTTTCGGAATCTCGATAATCGCGTTCACCACCGAGGGCGAATGCGTACCGGCGGGGATCTTCGCGTAATCGCCTCGATCAATCATCACTTCACCTCAGTCTGCTGTATTGCCTGCCAAGCTAGACCTGCGGCGGGCCGAAGTCAAACCGCCGGGAATCTGCTGGGAGCGTGCCCCACGGCAGGTATAATGGCTCTTACACTTCTATCGGAGAGCGCGTCATGCACATCCCCCTCAAGCGCGGCATGTTGATCCGCCATCAGAACCACGTCTACACGGTCACCAGTTTCGAAGAGCGTCGCACCGGCAAACAGAAAGCAACCGTGCACGTGGCATTGCGTGATGTGCGCGACGGCCATCCCGTGGACCGTAACCTAACCGACCTCGAACCCATCGAGGAGGTCCCGCACGCCGTCCGCCAAATGCAGTATCTCTACGCCAAGGGCGATGACCACGACTTCATGGATACCGAGACGTTTGAGGAGTTCAACCTCACCGCCGCGCAGCTCCATGGCTTCGAGCCATTTCTCCGCGAGGGTGACACTTATCGCGTCACATTTGTCGACGGCCAGCCCCTCGCGCTGGACGCCCCTGACGTCGTGCAACTCCAGGTGAAGGAGACCGCGGCCCCCTCGCATTCCGTCGGCGGCGCGAGCAACGTACTCAAGGAAGCCGTCCTGGAAAACGAGCTGGAAGTCCGTGTGCCGCTGTTCATCAAGATCGGCGACACCATCCGCGTTGACACACGGTCAAAAGCCTACGCCGGCAAAGACTGACAACCGCGCCCGGTCACCCCGACGACCGTCTCCCATGTGTCATCCCGACCACCGAAAGGAGGAGGGATCTACCCCCAACCGTCAAGCCACCCGCCGGGCACCAACACGTCGCTCGCCACATCAGGCCTCAACGTCCAACCCGGAGCCCGCGTCCGTGTTCGTGTCCGCGTTTTCCTTTGACTTCTCCTGCGCTTCCTCGTCCGGTTCTTCAAACGGCGCGCCCTGACTGCCCTGCCCCTCCGCGTCGGAATACACCTGCCCGTCGCGATCGGAGTTGTCGATGACGTTCTGCAGCTTGTCGGCGAACGCCGCCCCACTGGAATTCTCGGCCTGCGAAGCCGCTTCCTGCGACTTCTTCTCGCCGGCGCTTTGCGACGCCCCCTGCGTCTGAATGATGGACCCGAGCCAGTTTGGTGGAATGGTGCTCATCGTTCCGCATGCCTCCCTGCGCTATGCGGTTTCGTTGACAACCTCCCGACGGATACTGTGTATCTGATCGCGCAGCCGGTCCAGAATCGCTGAGTGCATCTGGCTCACGCGCGACTCCGACAGATCCAGCGTTTGCCCGATCTGCTTCATCGTCATCTGCTCGTAATAATACAGCACCACGATCAGTCGTTCGGCCCGACTGAGACCGCGCGTAATCAGGTCTTTCAGATCCCTGCGCTGCGCCTCCAGCACCGGATCAGCACTGGTTTCGTCCGGCAATACGTCGATCTCCGACACGTCACGATTGGATTCCGAGTCCGTATACGTTCGTGACAGCGAAACCAGCGAGACGGCGTTGGCGTCGCGCATGAGTTTCTCGAATTGAGGCCGCGACATGTTCAGCCGCGCTGCCAGCTCGTCTTCATTGGGCAACCGCCCCAGCTCCATCTCGAGCGTGCGCGTCGCGTGCGAGAGCTTATGAGCACGATGCCGCACCAGGCGCGGTACCCAGTCCATGTTGCGCAGCTCGTCCAGCATCGCACCGCGAATCCGCGGCGCGCAGTACGTCTCAAACTTCACGCCGCGCTCGGGATCGAACGCGTCGATCGCATCCACCAGTCCGAAGATTCCCGCACTCATCAGGTCGTCAACATCGACCTCGTCCGGCAGCTTGGCGCCGATGCGCTCAGCGTTATAGCGCACCAGGTACAAGTAGTGTTCGAGCAGCTGATTGCGAACGGCGTCAGAGCCCGTGCGCCCGAACTCCTCCCACGCGCGCTCCAGCGATTCCTTGTCTGGAAACGACCGGGCGCGATGCTCGCGCGAGACACGACGATGCCGGGCAACGCTGCCAGCTCTTCGCGGCATTTTCCGCTCCTCAGGGCTCCGGGGTTACGTCGGCGACAGCCAGGCCCTCGTCAGTCGGCGTCTCGGTCGCAGCCTGTGCGGACGGCTGTGACGCCTGTAGCTGACGCACATGCTCGCTGTCGATGTCCGCTTTCCGCTTCTGGAGGTGATCACGCAGCAGAGCCCTGGCCATCACGCCGACGATCTGTCCCAGCAGCGCGCCCGCTACCAGAGCGATCAGGGCGCGGGTCAGAATGACGACGACCGAGTTGCCTGCGTAGAGCCCCGCGACCAGAGCCGTGCCAAACGCCAGTAATCCGAGTTGTGCGCCGATGGTGCGTGTCATAGTGAACGTCCGTGTTCTCTTATCGGTGGGCGTTCCGGCCGCCTTATGCCGCCATTCAGAGGAATAAACCGGCGACGCGGCGCCAGACGACCGCCGGTGACCGAACGTGATCACCCCCGCGGCGCAACCGGCCACAAATACGCTTGATTGCGACACTTGTGTGGCCGTGCGGCCAGAGCAGCGCGACGGGAACACCGGCTCTTGCTGCCCGAGGGACGTGTTCATCGTGCGCTATGACGCCCCATTCCTCCCACGTGAGTCCGAGAAACCGCGACGCGACACGACGTATGCGCCGGCCGGCCCGCGCGCCCGTCGACCGGGAACGTGCCATGTTTACGACAATACCGACACGTCCGGTAAATCCGCTGCCGGTGAGGTATTTCAGCGCCGCGTAGCCATCAGCCATCGCCGTTGGTTCCGGCGTAGTCACCAGCACGACGCGGTCACACGCAAGCGCGAACGCGGTCATCGTTCGCGTCAGTCCCGCCGGGCAATCAACGAGTAGCCAATCACACTGTTCTCGGAGTCGCTGTGCCGCCCGTTGACAGTTCTGGGCAGTGGTCGGGAACGTACCCGCGCGTCCGTGCAGTTCCGTTGCGAAACTGACAACGCGTATATCCGCCGACTCCCCCAACAGTGCGTTGCTCGGTCGTCGACTCGAGCCAGCCACGTCGGCAAAGTGCGCCTGTGACTTGATATTGAGCAGCTTGTCTACGTTACCCCGCCCCCGGCCGGCGTCGAGCAAGATTACGCGCGTTCCGCCTTTCGCCAGGTGAATCCCGAGATTTACGGCAACACTTGTTTTCCCAACGCCACGCTGGCCGCTCACAATCGCGATGGATTCCCCGCCGTCGTGCTTCCTTCCCTCTCGCGCGACGCCATGCAGCGCTTGGAGCTGGTGCATCCTTACACGTCAGTAACGCATCTGCGCTACCGGTCCTCAATCAATATTAACTCTGCGATACGTGACTCGCAAGCCTCTTCGAGGTCGGCGTTCACCCGTTGCCCCGTCGAAAGATACGCCACGCGCATTCGAATCTGCTCGACCGCATTGAGTATGACGCCGAGACCGACAACATCGTCGAGATGAGTCAACACCAATCCATCAGGCTGGAGCGGCTCGAATCCCCTGGCCGAAGTCTTCAAGACCGTTGCACTGTATGAAGCGGGCAGCACGAGGTAAGTACGATCAGGTCGCACCGCCCGCAACAACACGGCGACGCGTGCGAACAGTTGCTGCTCCTGCAAGCCCACGCCGGGCGTATCCACCAGCACGACCTCATCATCTTCGGTCAATTGGCGACATTGTCTGGCTTCCACCTGCGTCTGAACTCCAAGGAACGGCACACCAATGATCTCGGCATAGCGCTGTAACTGCTCATGTGCCCCGGGACGGTACATGTCGAGCGATATCAGCCGTACCGAGCGCCCTTCATTCAACTTGTATCGCACTGCAAGCTTGGCAATCGCCGACGTCTTGCCTACGCCGGACGGACCTACGAAGGCAATACAACGGCTACCGGGACCAGCGTTGTCAACACTGTTGTCCTCTGGCATCATTTCGCGGAGATAGTCGCGCACCGCTGCGCGCAGCACACTGTCATCCACCTCTGCACCGCCACAAGCAGCCCGTCGTACGATCGCCGCGGCAACGTCTGTCGCCACTTCCTGCTCCACGAGTTTCACGAAGTGTGGATACAACTCGCGCGGCACGATCGAGTTCACGTCCTCAGCTCGCGTCGTAGACCGCTCACTCGGCGACGACGCCGGCCGCGTCAGCCTCGGTGCGGGCGACGGCAAGTCGGCCGCTGCCGCCGTGATCTCAGTCCACGGTCGTTTCATCCACGCCTGCACGCCCTCGGGTGCTACGGTGCGCGTGCCGAGAATCACCGCGTCCGCGCCCAGCGAGCGCTTCACGAGCGTCAGTGCTTCACGCGGTGACCGAGCTCGGAATGTCTGCACGTGCGCTTTCAATACTTACCACTCCATGCGCCTGAACGTCGACGCCACGTATGATCTCGTTCAACGCCAGCACCGGGGTCTGCGGCAAGGCCGGCTCGATGATTCGGCGTACCCACACCCGCACCTGTGGCGCGCACAGGACAGCGAACGAGGCGCCACCCACGGTCGCCGACCCGCGCTCGATCTGCGTGCGCACCGCATTCGACAGCGCACTCTGCGCATCCGGCGGCAACGTCAGCGTGGATCCGTGCTCCAACCGCTGAATATTCGCCTGCACGTAGTCCTCGGTCGCCGGATCGAGCGTAACGACATGAATCGTGCCCTTGGCGTCCTTGTACTGTCCACAGATCGTTCGCGCGAGTCCGTTCCGCGCGTACTCGGTCAGAATCTCGATATCCTTGGTCTTCGGCGCCCAGTCGCCAAGCACCTCGATAATCGTCTCCAGGTCGCGAATCGGCACGCGCTCGCGCAACAGGTTCTGTAACACCTTCTGCACTTCGCCGACCTTGAGCAGCGACGGGACTACCTCTTCGAGCAATGCCGCATTGTTCTGCTTGAGATTGTCCAGCAGCGACTGCACACCCGAACGCGTCAGCAAATCCGGGGCGTGTCGCTTAATCAGTTCGGTCAGGTGCGTGGCCAGCACGCCGGACGGTTCAACCACGGTGTAGTTCTGACGTTCCGCCTTCTCGCGCACGTCGTGATCGATCCACCACGCCCGCAACCCAAAGGCCGCCTCGCGCACCTCCGTCCCCGGCAGCGGCTGCCCCGCCAAACCCGAGTCGATCGCCAGCATCTGATCCGGGAACAGCTCACCCTGGGCAATCTCCTCGCCGCGCAACAGCACGCGATAGCCGTTCGGCTTCAGCTCGGCGTTGTCACGAATCCGTACTGCCGGGACGACCAGCCCCAGCTCTTGTGCGATCTGCTTACGGAGCCCGGCGATCCGATCGAGCACGTCGCCGCCGCGCGCCCGATCCACCATGCGCACCAAGCCGAATCCAACCTGGAGCTCGAGCGGATCGACCTGGAGTTGGTTCTCGATCTTCTCGGGCGTCGCGCGGGCCTTTGCGCGCTCTTCCGAGACTTTGCGAGTGGCCTCCGCACGTTGCGTTCGTCGCAGGAAGAACGCCACCGTCGCGCAGCCCAGCGCCATCGTGATCAGTGGTACTTTAGGCAGCGGCGTCAGCGTCAGCACAATCAGGAATCCCGCGGCCAGTGCCAGCGCGATCGGCTTGGCGAGCAGTTGCCCTAACACTTCCTCGCCCATGTTGGTCTTGCCGGTACTGCGTGTCACGAGCATACCGGCAGCGACGGACACGATGAATGCGGGGATCTGGCTGGCCAGGCCGTCGCCGATCGTCAGCTTTGTGTAGATCGCCAGCGACTCGGTCAGACCGAGTCCGCCTTCGACCATGCCGACGTACAGGCCGCCGACGATGTTCACCGCGGTGATGATGATGCCCGCCACCGCGTCGCCGCGGACGAATTTACTGGCACCGTCCATGGCCCCGAAGAAATCCGACTCGCGGGCAACCTCCTGACGTCGCCGGCGCGCCTCGACGTCGTCGATGATGCCCGCGTTGAGATCGGCGTCGATCGCCATCTGCTTACCGGGCATACCGTCCAATGTGAATCTTGCCGCAACTTCTGCGATACGCGTGGCACCCTTTGTGATCACAACGAATTGAATCACCGTCACGATCAGGAAGATGATCACACCCACCGCGAGTGAGTTGGCCGCAACAAAGGCGCCGAAGGTCTCGATGACCGCGCCCGCGGCGCCCGTGCCCTGGGCACCATTCGATAGGATCAGACGCGTCGTCGCGGTGTTCAGCACGAGCCGCAGCAACGTCATCGCCAGCAGCAGCGACGGGAAGCTCGAAAACTCCAGCGGCCCGCGAATGTACATAACGGTCATCAGCACGACCGTCGTCAGCAGAATATTTATCAGCAGGAGGAAGTCCATTGCCACGGTCGGCAACGGAATGAGAATGACGAAGATCAGCGCTGCCGCGCAAGCTGGAAATAACATCCCCCGGTGTTGCGCGACGAAGCGCAGGACGGGGTTGCTGTCGAGCCAGTTCGGCATACGTGCGACTCCGTTCGCACCCGTGCGCTGCACCGCTCCAGCGGCACACTCAAGCGCGGCGGCCAAGACGCATCGCGCAGAAACTGCGCGCCGCGCCGGAGGCCGGCCCTATACCTTCGTCAGCGCACGCCGTACCGGTTTACCCTGCGGCGCGGCCGGAGAGCTGGTAGACGTACGCGAGCAATTCCGCCACCGCCCGGTAGAACTGCGGCGGAACTTCCTGACCGACCTCTACGCCCGCGCACAGTGCTCGTGCCAACGGTGGTCGCTCCACGACGGGTACGCCGTGCTGCTGGGCGGTCTGCCGAATGCGTAACGCCAGGAAACCACGGCCCTTGGCGACGACGCGCGGCGCGGTCATCGCCTGCTGGTCGTAGCGCAGCGCGACCGCGAACTCGGTCGGGTTCGTCACAACGACGTCCGCCTTGGGCACCTCCGCGCTGATCCGTTGCATCGCCAGCCGTTGCTGGAGTTGGCGCCGCCGATGTTTCAGCAGGGGATCGCCTTCCATCCGTTTCAGTTCGTCGCGCACTTCCTGCTTGGTCATGCGCAATTGTCGCTCCAGCTTCTGGCGTTGAATGAAGTAGTCGAGCAGGCCCAGGACCAGGAGGGCCAGCCCCATTTTCAACGCCAACTCGAACATCAGGTCGCTGCCCAGCACGAAGATCCCGCCGGTCGCTGCGCCTCCCGCACCGACGACAGTGTTCATCCGGTTGGCGATCGTGAACCAAGCAATCGCACTGATGAATGCGACTTTCAGCAGACCGACCGCCAGCCGCGTCAGCGCATCCATCGATAACATCTTCTTCGCGCCCTCGACCGGGTTGAGCCGCTCCGGCTTCAGGTTGAGCTTCTTCCAGGTCAACAGCAGCCCCGCCTGCGCGACGTTCGCCCCCGCCGTGAACAACACGATGAAGAACAGGAACGGCACCAGCATGCGCCCTGCGTCGAACGCCATGGCGCGGATCCACTCCACGATCGACCTACCCGACACGTCCGGCGTCTGCCCGATCGAGCGCGTCATCGCCAGCATTGTGTCGAGCATTTGCGGTCCGAGAGTCTTGAGCAACACCAGTGCAGCAACGAGCGAGACCGCCGCCGTCAGATCCTGACTGCGCGCCACCTGACCTTCTTCGCGGGCCTCCTGTCGACGTCGCGGAGTAGGTTGTTCCGTCTTGTCGCCCGCATCCTCATTCGGCATGGATCACCGCATACGCCCGTTCAGACGCCGATCAGCTCGTTCAGCCAGCCGTAGATCATCTGTGTCGCGTCGACAAATGCTCCCGTTGCGGAGGGCAAGGACACCGCCATCACCAGAAAGGCAATCATTGATTTCAGCGAGAATCCCACCGCCAGGATATTGAGCTGCGGCATCGTGCGAGAGATGAAACCCATCGCGAGATTCACCAGAAATAGCGCAATCAACGCCGGCGCTGCTACTCGAAACGCAACGTGCCCACTCAGAACGAGCGCCTGTAGCAGTAGGTCCGCACCGAATGCGGAACCACACCGATCGCTTAGCAACGGAATCGCCTCGAACGTGTCCAGGCACGCCGCGACCAATGCTCGATGCCCACCAACGACCAGGAACAGCACGACCGCCATTTGCAGGTAGAAGATGCCGACAACGGTTTCGTCCTCCTCCGTAGTCGGATTCACAACTCGACCGAATGCCAGGCCGGATTCCATCGCCACCAGCAACCCACCCCATTGCAGCCCCAGAAACGCGATCACACCCGCCAGACCGATGATGCCGCCCAGCAGCACCTCCGTAGTCATCGCCAGCAGCAGTTCCAGCGGCGTGTCCGGTGCGTTAGCGGGCAAGGCTACGAACGGTGTGATCATCGCCGCCAGCCCCAGTATCAACATCGCCCGCAAACGCGTCGGGATCGCCAGTGCACCGAGCACCGGCTGGAACATCAGCAGCCCGCCCAGGCGCGATGCAACCAGCGCGAAGACAGGCAGCTTCAAGTAGGTCGCCAGCAACTCGTAGGGCATCGTCCGGATCCACGCACTACCCCCCTCCCTTCTAGGGAGGGGACGGGAGAGGGTTCGGCGTTTAGCGCACGAGAGTCAAGCTCCCGCAAACATATGCTGCGTATAGTCCAGCACGCGCTGCGCAAGCCACGGCACGAAGAAGATCGCCGCCGCCACCATCGCGACAATCTTCGGCACGATGGACAACGTCTGATCCTGTACCTGCGTCACGGTCTGCACGATGCTGATGGCCAGGCCCACGATCAGGCCGGTGCCCAACACCGGGCCCGCGATGATCAGGGCTGTGAGCAGCGCCTCCCGCCCGAGATCCAGCGCCAGTGGCATTTCCATCGCCGTGCTCCTATTGCACGCTCGCCATCAGCGAACCCGCCACCAGATGCCAGCCGTCCGCCAGCACGAACAGCAGTAATTTAAACGGCAGCGAGATCAGCACCGGCGGCAACATCATCATGCCCATCGACACCAGCACCGTCGCGATCACCATGTCGATCACGAGAAACGGCAGGTAGATGCGAAAGCCGATGATGAACGATGTCTTGAGCTCGCTAAGAATAAACGCCGGAATCAGCGCCGTGGTTGGAATGTCGCGTTCATCGAGCACTTCATCGTCCGCGACCGCCCGCTGCTTCGCGTACTCGTACATCATGTACACATCCTGCTCGTTCTCCGCGGCGGCGATCTGCTTGAACATGAACCCGCGCAGCTCCTGGCTGGCGACACCCAGCGCATCGAGCTGATCCATCTCTTCCCGCAGGTACGGCTGGATAGCGTTGTCGTTGATCCGTTCCCACGTAGGCGCCATGACCAGCACGGTCATGAACAACGCCAGCCCGACCAGCACCTGCGACGGCGGCAACTGCTGCGTGCCCAGCGCCTGGCGCAGCAGCACCAGCACGACCAGCATCCGGACGAAGCTGGTGGTCATCAGCACGATACTCGGCAGCACCGTGAGCACCGTCAGCAATACGAGGATTTGGAGCGAGTTGCTCAGCGAGTCGCGCGAGAGCATCTCACGCACCTGTGGCAGTTGCAGCGCCCCCTCGGCGGCCGGAGGCTCATCTGATGGCACATCTTGCGCAATCGCTGCCGGCACGCACGCGAGCAATACGACAAATGACGCTACGCCCCACACCAGTCGTCGTCGACCGGCGCAGAACACAGGATCAGACTGTGCAGGCCTCCGTGCCATCTGCCTCACGTATCGTTCGAGCGGCTCCGCCGCCCATGCGTCGTCAGTGTGTTTCTCGTAGCGGCCGACCTCCCGGTCGGCCGTAGCCTGTGCGCGCAAGACGTCCGGCCAGGAGGCCAGACGCTACGCGCCCGCGGCGGTCTCGCGCAGACGATTGATCGTCGCGCTGAGCTTCTCCTTGATGTCCAGCAGTCGTGGCTGCTCAGGTGTAACGGTTTCGTCGATCTCGGGTTCGTCGTCGTAGCCGCGCGCCTCACGCTCGAGACACTGTGCAAACTCCGCCGAGCTGCTGTCGGGCCGACCGCGCTGGGCCTCACCCAACAACGCCGCCGCGAGTTTCGGGTCGTCGATCACGTCGAGCGTCCGGACGTTGTCCTGCGTCAGGCCGAGCAGCACCAGCCGTGGCCCCATGCGCACCAAGCACAGCGACTGCCGCGGCGCCAGCGTCGTGCGGCTCACAACCTGTATTAGACCACTGGGACCGCCGCGCAGCATCTGTCCCAGACTGCCGCCACGTCCACTGGCCAGACGATAGCCCCAGGCCAGGAGTCCGATCAGCGCCACCACCCCTGCCAGCGCGCCAGTGGTGCGGACCCACGATTGCCCGTTGCGCGGCGACGGGGGCGCAGTCGCAGCATCCGCTAGTTCATCCGTTCGGTTCCGCAGCAGTGGCCGCGGTGCGACCTCACGCTCGACGATGCCGAGTGCCTCCCAGGGGTCGTCGTTCAGCGACAGGGATTCGACGCTCGGATCCGGGGCGGTGTCCGCCTCTGGTTCGCGGGGACCATCCGCCAGTGCCGGCAACGCCGAACTGACGAGTAGACATGCGAGCAATGCGGCCATCCGTGGCACAGGCAGCTCCCAAGTACGTACGGGCGCTACGCCGACTCCAACTCCGGAATCGGGCTGTGAATGTCGTTGATGCGCACGCAGAAGTTGTCGTTGAGCACGAGCACCTCGCCGCGCGCGATGAGCCGTCCGTTGACGTAGATGTCGACGGGATCGCCGGCCAGCTTGTCCAGCTCCACGACCGATCCGACTCCCAGCCGCAACACATCTTCGATATACATCTCCGTGCGACCAAGCTCAATTTGTACTTCGAGCTCGACATCGTCGAGCAGTTCGATTGCCGCGGCGGCGTCCTGCGGTTCCGTCTCATCGAAGGTGGGCGCCTCGTAACCGGACGCATCCTCGGCGATCTTGGCGATTCCGCCGGTGTTCAGCACGCTCGGCGCGTCGCCCGGTGCATCGGCTTCCTTTGCGTCATCGGTGGCCTGTTCCGTGGTGGTGTCCGGTGACTGCGCCGGCAGCGTTTCATCGGTCTGCGTCGCGTCCGGACCACTCGTGGGAGCTTCCGCTTCGGCCGCTCCCGACGGCGTTTCTTCCGCCTGTGCGTCGTTGATCTGTTCTTCGTCAGCCATGCCCGGCACCGTCCTTGTTGGAGGGCAGCAGCACCCGCGCGCTACTCTGCGCGAATCGGAACGAACTTCGGAATCAGCACGCGTTGGACGAGCGTGTCATCCTGGAAGATGTCTTCAAGCCCCTGCATGAGCTGTCCGCGGAGCACACGCAGATCATCCTCCCCCAACATCCGCGCCGTCGCACCGCGCACGATTCGCGCCACCGTGTCAGCGATGGATGCTTTGCGCTCCTCGACGAGCTTCTCAATGTCTTCTTTCTGCTCCGTATCTACCACGACGCTCAGATCAAGGTCGTAGATGCGCAGGACCCCCGCCTTGTCGTTCGGCACCTTGAAGCCCTTCAGCAACTGGACTTCCGCGCCGACGGTGGGCTGCGTCGTCGCCACGGCTTCGAGGACCGGGTTGCCCTCGCCGTGCGCAGCTTCCGGGCTGCCGCCGAAGAACTTGAACACCACGAAGAATCCCACGCCCTGGACGACGGCAATGCCCAGAATAATGGCCAGCAGCTTCGTGGGCAGCCCCTTCTTCTTCGGCTGCTCCGCCGCTTCCGTGGTTTGTTCCGGATTATCCGCCATAACAGGAGTCCCAACACCGACCGGGTTCGACACTGAACTTGCTTCCCCCGTGCTATCGACGAAGTCGCGCGACATGCTTCATAAGGGCATCTGGACGCCGGCCAGATTCCGTGTCTTATCAGAACTTGCCCGCAATCCCCGCACAATGTGCGCCGATGCGCAATTTTCCTTGCGCGACGCCACTATTGCGGCACGAAGACTCGCACCGACCGGCAATACTCCACCGCCCGCTGAACGACCTCCTCCATTGGCTCCTGCACCACCATTTGCTCGCCATTCAGCAGAAGGATCACCGTGTCGGGGACTTCCTCGACGCTCTTGATCTGCTCGGCGTTGAGCACAAAGGGTCGGCCGTTGAGTCGGGTGAGCTGTATCATCGTTCAGACCTGCCTTTCATCACCGTGCCGCCTGGTACTTATCGCAAGACCAACAGAAGCTGCTCGAGCATGTCGGATGAAACGCTGATCACGCGGCCCGCCGCCTGGTAGCCCGTACTCGACGTGACCAGACCGATAAGCTCGCTCGTCAGATCCACGTTCGACATTTCCAGCGCACCACCCCGCGTTTGTCCGGCACCCAGGACACCCGGCGGCGTGACCTGCGCCGGACCGGAGTTCGGACCGACCGAGAACAGATTCTCACGCTCCGCGATCAGTCCCGTGTCGTTGCGGAAGATCGCCAGCGCCACCTGGCCGAGGGGGCGTGAGATGCCGTTGCTGAACACGCCGGTAATCGTGCCGTCCTGGCCGATGCCATAGGTCGCCAGCGTGCCCGGCGGATAGCCATCCTGCTCGGCCATCACGACGTTCGACTCACTGGTGGCCAATCCGTGCAACGCGCTGAGGTCGAGAGTAAACGTCAACGGGCTCGCCGCACCGGTCCCGCTTCGATCCAAATCGAACTGCGTCCCTGTCGCACTGACGAAATTCCCTTCGTTGTCGAACGCGACTGTGCCGGTACCCAGCGCTCGGGGCGACGCTCCGTTCTCCGACGATTCCAGGAAGTATCGCCATACCGGCCCGGTCGCCGGCAGACTGTCCAGCGTCAGCGTGGCATTCACGGTAACCGGAGCGCCCAGACTGTCGTACACGGTGAACGACGTGAATACGCCGCTTCCCGCAGCCGCCGTGGTCTGTGTGAATGACAGCGGTAATGGCGTGGTGGCGTTCGACGATACAAGATCATTGCCCGTGATTCGAATCGCGTTCGGCTCGCCGGCGTTGCCGCGAATCGTGAGCTGCCCGTTCTCGATCGTGACACCCGGTGTGCCAGCGAGCGCGGCGTCCTCCTGAATACCCAGCGTCTCCTCGACCCACTGCGCAAAATCGCCCAACGTGCTGCCGGTCGTACCGACGACGAACTGCGCGGTCGGCAAGTCACGTTCACCCTTGCTGACACCGGAAAGCGTGATCGTGTCGCCATCCGCAAACAGCGTCACGCCGGGATCGGATGCCGGGCGCAGATCGGTCAGCGAAGTTGCGTCCGTGGCCGCGCTGCCCCCATCAGCCACCAGTTCCTGCGACGTATGCACCGAACCGGACGTTGCCAGACGCTCCGCCGCACTGAGCACGCCGTCCATCGCGACGTTCTCTGTCGGTCGGGCGACGATCTGCTGCCCCAACGGAATCGTGAGATTCGTCAATGTACCGGGGATGATCTGCATGTTGTCGTCGACGCCGAAGCCTTGCACGTAACGTCCGTCTGAGCTGACGAGCTGGTTGTTCGCGTTAAGCGTGAACGAACCGTCGCGCGTGTAGAACTGCGAACCGTCGGCCCCACGCACGACGAAGTAGCCCGCCCCTTCGATCGCGATATCACTTGGTAGCCCGGTCGTTTCCAGTGTGCCCTCAGTCGTCGTCCGCTGTGTCGTCGCGATCGCGGCCCCCTGTCCGAACTGCATCGGATTCGTGCCGCCGGAGTTGTCTCCCGGCGCCGTGCCCTGCGACATCGTTCGCGAGAACAACGTCTGGAACAGCGTTCGCGAGCTCTTGAACGCGTGCGTGTTCACGTTCGCGATGTTGTTACCGATCGTCTCGATCCGCGCCGAGTTGACGTCCAACCCGGTCAACCCCGTGTACATGGCCGATGTCAACCCCATGTGACTTCCTCTATCGCTGGCGCCGCACAACGCGTGTGCGCGCGGGATTCAACAACATCAAAGACCGAACAACTCACCCAGTGCGCCCCACGGGCCGAAGTTCCGCGGCCGCGCCGTTTGCTGAGTCTTCTCACTGTCGTCAGCCGCATCGGCCGCTCCAGCCGCAGCTGTCAAACGCGCTTCGGCTTCCTCCGGCGTCATGATCTGGGCCACGTCCGACGCGAGCACCGTAGCCCCCGTGTCGAGCTCCAGCACCGCGCTGCCGTTCGCGTCGAAGAACACGCCGGTCACAATCCCGCCGTACTGGTAGCTGTCACCTTCAGCGTCGGTGACAGTCGCGGTGATGTACTTGCCGAGCAGATCGCTCGTCCCCGCGGCCCGTTGCTGATCGGCGAGTTGACTCAGCGCGTCCGACAGCTGCTGCGACTGCTCGATGGTCCGAATGTCAGCAATCTGGGCCACCATGTCCGACGTCTCGGTCGGACTCAGCGGGTCCTGTTGCTGCATCTCGGTAATCAGGAGCTGGAAAAAGTCTTCGCTGGTCAGTGCGTCAAGACCAGGATCCCTGGTAATGGACGCGGTCGGCGTCGCAGCCGCAATCGCGGTGGCTTCCATGGCGCATGCTCTTCGACTGCCCGGCGCAAGCCGGGACACTCCGCGTGGTGCGACCGCCGTGTCGACCTACGCGAGGATGTTTACCAGCGACTCCGCCGCCGGCTCCTCTGACGACGCGTGCGAGGCGTCTGTTGCACTCTCACGCGTTTGAGCATCCGTGCCTGGGTTGCGTCCACCTCCGGCGGACCCCTGTTCGGGTTGCGCTGACGCCTGCTGCTGTCCTGCAGCATCCTGCTGCGTGGACTGCTCGAACGTCTGATCCGGTGCAGGCTCCATCGTGCGGATCTCCACGCGTTCGAGCCGCACGCCAGCGGCCTCCAGCCCCTGGCGCAGCGCGTCGAGTTGCTCAGTGAGCAATCGCCGTGCCTGACTCGTCTGCGTGTCAACCGTCAACGTTAGCTGGTTCTGCTGTAACTCCATACGCATACGCATCATGCCGAGCTCCGGCGGATCGAGGCGCAACGTCGCAACGGAGCGCTCGCGCCCCAGGCGGGCATGAATGCTGCGCAGGATTCGCGCGACGTTCGCGTCGTTTCTGCTCGTCTCAGATTGGAGCGCGGGGGCCGCTTTCCTCAGCGTGGGCGCACCGGCACCCGCCTGCCGTACCACTGCCGGCGCCGCCACAGCAGGTGCAGAGCGCACCGCGGGCGCCGACGCGCCGCGCGTCGCGCTGACTGCTGCCGTCGCGGAGGCCGTCACACCCTTCGCCTGCGTGACCAGCTCGTGCGCCGCTTGCGGAGCGCCCGCGGCTGGCTGATTCGTGCCTACTATTGGCGTCGACACGACACGCGCCGCGGTTCCGACGCCGGCATGTGTACCAGCCGCAAGCTCGCTTGCCTGTCGTGAGCCATGTTGCGGTGCTAAGCTCGCAGGAGTTCTTGGCAGCTTCGAGTCAAACGGAATCGAAAGACGTTCTCGACTTCCCTCTGAAGTCGCGGCCCCCTGCTTGGCGGATTGTTGGTCGCGTGGCGGCGCAACGGACTCAGACTTGCCGTCCGTACGTGCATTCGCGTCGGCGCGCATCTGCTCGCGCATCTCTGCACGCCGATGCGCCCGACTCCCAGGCTCCATCTTGCGTTCCGCTTCCGCCAGAACGTCAGCGGACCTGTTCGGTGTCTCCGCCGCCGCGGCCTCATGATGATTATCATCCCGCTGTTGCTTGCGCTCGGCCAAGTGCTGCTCGAAGCTACCATCCACGGGCGCGGTGGCACCCGCCAACGGGGTAATCAGCGACAGAATCTGCGGGGCGGTGGTACCGGAGCGGCGCGCGATGTCCACCTGAACATTCTGCGCCAACAGATTCAACTGCATGACGAAACTCAGAGTACGGCGACGCGCTCAGCCATCCGTGGCGTCGGCCCGCAATCCCTGTAGCCGAATCTGCTCCAGCAATTCGGTCAGCGTATCCAATTCCTCGGGCGTCTTGAGCTGCTCGAGAATGCGTTTCCGTTTCGACACGTCCAGCGCCAGCAACAGACGCACCGCGTCCGCCTGGCGCTTCTCCCAAACGCGCAGCACGTGCTCCTTGGCCTGATTCGCGGCGAGCGCCTCGACCGTGGCAACTTCCTCCTGAAAGCCGGCGTCCTCGGCCGCGTTCATGATCTTCTCGCGCTGTTGCGCGAACGCGTCGCGCTGTTCGGTAAGCTGCTCCTGCTGCTGAATAACCTCGTGCAGAGCGTGATCGAGCAACCGTCGCCGGGCCTCGAGATCCGCCGCTGCACGCTCGATCTCCAGCGCCTTCATGAGTTGCTGATCTCGACGCTCGCGCACTTCCTCGGCGGAGGGTGCGCGCGCTTCCTCTGCATTCGGATCGTTCGCATCCTCCACAGGCGCTGGATCGTTGGGATCCGCGGGGGCCTCGACGACAATCTCGTCCTCGCCGCGCAGGACCGCCGCAATCGCGTCGACCCGCGCAGTGTCAAGCCGCCCGGTCGCGAACAGGAAGCCCACGAAACCGCCCACTGCGAGCAGTGTCGAGAACGAAATCACACCCAACATGTTCAGAAGTCGCGCCAAGTCTTTGCCTCGCTATCGCGCGCGCACACTAGGTTGGCGCACCAACGTGCAACTGCCGTGCCAGCTCGTCGGCAGTCATCTGTTCCTCGCGCGCCATCGTGCGCGTATGCTCCGTTAGCCGACGTTCACGCAGCTTCTCCAGAATGCGGGTCTCCTTCCGCGCCGCGTGAAACTCGTCCCGTAATCGCTTGAGTTCCTGCTCCAGATCGGCCCGCTGTGCCGCGCGTTGCGCCATCATCCGCCGCAGGTGAACGACCCATGCCCGCCCCCGCTGCAGTTGTGCCGGGTCCAGCACGCCAGCTCGCTGCGTAGTCAGCAGCACTTCCTGTTGCACGCGAATCAGGTGCTCCGCCTCCGTATCGAGCTGGTCCAGTCGCGCAATCGCCGCGCATTGCGCGGCGACCTTGCGCTGCGCATCCTGCTCGCGCAATTCCCGCACCCGCAGGAGCGTCGCCAGTCGAAACTGAAACCGTCGCGCCAAGAGCGTGTCCCTTACACTGAACCGGTCGGCGCCGGGCCGCGCTGCCGCGCCGCGTTGGCCCGCGTCTTCTCAATCAGCTCCGCCAACTGCTGCAACGCCGGGACGGTCGCATCAAACGCCGTACCTGTGTCCGCCGGCTGCACCAGAAACGCGTTGATTGCCTCGCGCGTCTGCACGGCGACGTCATAGTCGGCATTCGCACCAGGCACGTACGCACCGATGCTGACCAAGTCTTCGATCTCGTGCCACGTCGCCAGTGTGCGCCGCACCTGCGCCACCGCCGCCTGTTGCTCCTGCGACGTCACCTCCGGCGCAACACGGCTGATGCTGTTCAGCACATCTACCGCCGGATAGTGACCACGATTGGCCATCGCGCGTGACAACCAGATGTGCCCATCCAGAATGCCACGCACCGCATCAGCGAGCGGTTCATCGATGTCGTCACCCTCGACCAGCACGGTGTAGATGCCGGTGATGCTCCCCTCCGGTGTTCGTCCCGCGCGCTCCAGCACACGCGGCAACAGCGCGAACACGCTCGGGGGATAACCTTTCGCAGTCGGCGGCTCGCCTGCGGCCAGACCGATCTGCCGCTGCGCCATCGCCATTCGCGTCAGCGAATCGACCATCAGCAACACGTCGAGGCCCTGATCGCGGAAGTACTCTGCAATTGCCGTGGCATGCAGGCACGCGCGCACTCGTAGCGCCGGCGCCTCGTCCGAAGTGCAGACGACGACCACGCTGCGCGCGAGCCCTGCCTCACCGAGCTGCTCCCGCACAAACCCGCCGACCTCGCGGCCACGCTCGCCCACGAGTGTGATGACGTTCAAATCCGCATGCGTGTGCTGGCACATCATGCCCATCAGCACACTCTTGCCCACGCCGGTGCCTGCAAAGATTCCCAGGCGCTGCCCCTTGCCGGCCGTCAGCAGACTGTCGATCGAGCGAATTCCCAGCGGCAGCGCCGCATCGATCGGCGGACGCCGCAGAGCCCGCGGTGCTTCGGCATACAGAGGATAGCGCACGTTCAATCGCGGTGCCGGACGTCCGTCCAGCGGGCGACCCTGCGCATCGATCACACGCCCTACCAGATCGTACCCGACCGGCACGCGCGGTGGACCGGACAGACACTCAACCTCGTCATCGGGCGCCACACCGGTCGCTTCGCCAAAGACCGACAACAGCGCGTGTTTCTCGCGTAGTCCCACTACCTCAGCTTCAACCTCTCCGTCGCGCCGCGTGCGAATCACGCATCGCGCGCCGATCGGCACCGGCAGCCCCGCCGCCTCAATCGTCAGTCCGCGCACCGCGGAAACACGCCCGCGAATGCGCTCGGCGATCAGACCGCGCACCTCGGCACCAACCAGCTCGAAGAGGTCGGGGGCGACCGTCATTCGTTCGCCTCCGCGACGCCCGCACTCGCCGTATCGGATCCGCCAGGAATCTCGTCACAGATCGCCGTCGCGATCCGATCGAGTTGAGTCGTCAGACCTGCGTCGATCACACCGTCGCGCGTCTCCAGTAGACAATCTCCCCGTACCAGCGCCTCATCCGACTCCAGGCGCACGTGCCCCAGCGCGTCGATCGTCTGCACAAGTTCCGGTGCAATGGAAGTTAATGATTCGTAATCCACGGGATGCAACTTCAACACGATGTCGCCGTCGTGCCGCACCGTGTCCAGTAACTCGCGGATTTTCTGTTCCGGCGAGTTGCCGGGCACGTCAAGCCGCTGCGCACAAACACGTCGCGCAATCTCCAGAGCCAGCCTGATCAACCCCGACTCGGCCAGCGCGAGCAAACTGCGCTTATCCCTGTCGAAGCGATCAAGACCCGCGCGCAGCGCTTCTGTCGCCTGCGCGGCTTCCTGACGCACTTCGGTCAGCGCAGCCTCCCGGGCATCTTCACGAGCGTTACGTTCACCCTGCTCGCACCCCTCTTTCAGCCCCGTCTCATGGGCCGTCTTTCGCGCCTCTGCCGCGGCCTGTTTCGCGGCCTGCTCGATCTCCGCAGCCTGCGCTTCCGCCGCCGCGACGATGTCAGCCGCCTGCGCCCGCGCATCATCGAGAATCTGCCGTGCACGACCCTCGATATCCTCGAATGCGAATCGCGGCGGCTCGGCGAGCGATTCTCGGCGAATCACACGACCCATGCGCTACACCTCTGAGTGCGTCGTCTATACGACGACGTCGGACTCGCCCCCGCCGCGACCGGC
Organism: Phycisphaerae bacterium; assembly: GCA_028277645.1. Classification (GTDB taxonomy): domain Bacteria; phylum Planctomycetota; class Phycisphaerae; order UBA1845; family Fen-1342; genus JANQFV01. The sequence goes on along the minus strand of JANQFV010000066.1, from coordinate 10,939 downwards.
CACGATGACCTCGCCGGCATCTTCCAGACGCCGCACGACGTCCACGATCTTCTGTTGCGCGTTCTCGACGTCGGAGACGCGCACTGGGCCCATGAACTCCATCTCTTCCTTGATGAGTTGTGCGGCGCGCTCGGACATGTTCGTGAAGATCTTCTCCTTGAGATCGTCGCTGGCCGTCTTGAGGGCAAGCGACAGCTCCTCGTTCTCGACTTCCTTGAGCACCGACTGAATGCCCTTGTCGTTCACGCGGATAATGTCCTCGAAAACGAACATCAGGCGGCGAATCTCTTCGACCAGTTCGGGATCTTCCTCTTCGAGGCCTTCCAGAATCGCCTTCTCCGTAGCGCGGCCGGCGGTGTTGAGAATCTCGGCCACCGCAGGCACGCCGCCCACCCGCTCGAACCGTTCGGAAACCAGACCGGCCAAGCGCTTTTCCAGACCGCGCTCGACTTCCTTGATGACTTCGGGGCTGGTCTGATCCATGTTCGCGATGCGATGCACGACCTCCACCTGCCGCTCGGTCGGCAGCGCCGAGAGAATGTCCGTGGCCATCCCGGACGGCACGTGCGACAGCACCAGCGCGATCGTCTGCGGGTGTTCTTCCTGCAGAAACGTCACGAGGTTCTCCTTCTCCGTCTTCTGCAGGAAACTGAACGGCTGCTCATGTACCTGGTGGGCAATGCTGGACATCACGCGCTTCGCGTCCTCGGGCGAAAGCGTCTTCTGGAGCAGGCTTTTGGCCCACGACATGCCGCCCGAGTCCACGTAGCGCCGCGCCATCAGCAGGTTGTAGAACTCGCGCACGACCTGTTCGCGCACGTCGGGATCGATCGAATCGATCGCCGCCACCTCGCGCGTCAGTTCCTCCACGCGCTCGTTCTCCATGCTCTTCAGGATCGCGGACGCCGCTTCCTGCTGAACCGCCACGAGCAACACGGCCGCCTTGCGCGACCCGGTCAGGTCCTCGTACGACTTGATCTCTCCGCGATACGTTGCGCGTGCCATAATCCGGCGCTACCCTTCCGAGAACGCTTCGTTCTTCTGAATCCACTGCTCCACGAGACTGGCAACCGAATCGGGTTCCGTCTCTGATAGCTCGCGAATCTGATCGACCATCTTCGAGATCTGCACCATCTCCGAGTCGACTTCGCGCGCCACCAGCACACCTTCGGTTGCCGCGGCCTGTTGCATCGGAACTTCCACAGTGCTTGCCTCGCCTTCTGCGCCGTCTCCTGTGGCCACCGGTGATCCTCCGTATGTCGCAGGCCCTGGACCGCCTGCCGGCGCGCCGCGATTCGCACCGGTGATCACCACACCAAGATCGTCGGCGGCCTGGCGTGCTTCGGCGATTGCCTCGGACGGCAATCCCAGCTCGAGCCCGAACGGCTCGCCCTCATCGGGCTTGCGCGCCATCCGCAGCATCAGTCCCAGCGACAGCAAAGCCAACAGGGCCAGCCCCGTCTGCGGTCCGTAGCTTTGCACCATGCTTATCGTCTGGTCCATCGCACCCGCCGGCTCCGCCTCGGCGGCGGCCAGCGCGGTGTCGAAGTAGCGGGAAATTGCCACGTTCTCGACGACCTGTGGCTTCACGAGCTTCGCGATTTGTGGCTGGAGCCGATCGCGCTCCTGTTGGAAGATCGCTTCAATGTCCTCTTCCGTCGGCGTTTCCCCCTCGGGGTTGGCGTGGCGGAAGATGCCTTCGAGATAGCTGTAGGACAGGCTGATCGCTGCCGTGACCTGCTGCACGTCCCCTGCCGGCGTTGCCTCACGTTTCTGGGAGTAGCCCGGCTCGCTTTCGGTTTTGATGCGTTCCTTGCGGTGGTTCTGGTCCGTGCCGCCGGTGCCGATCGCCGCCCCCACATTCGGTTGCACACCCGGCACTTCCCGATTGCGGGCCGTTGTCGTCGTCTCCTCCTCGCGCTCCATCAGCGTCTCGACCGGCTTGAGCACTTCGCGCGTCTCGGTGTTACGTGCAGTGGAATTCAGCTCAGCCTGCACGCTGATCAGCGCCCGCGGATCGGCGACCTGCCGGCGAATTTTCTCCGTGTAACGCCGCTCCGCCTCAGCCAAGCGACGCGACAACACGTTGCCCGGATCGCGCTCCAGGTTCCAATCCAGCGCCGGCGCGCCGCTCGCATCCAGGACCTGCACGCGCTCGGCAGTAAGTCCGTTTACCGCCCCCGCCACCAGACGGGCTGCCGCAATCGCCAACGGACGCGGCACGGCTTCGGATTGCTTCATGATGAGCGTGACGCTGGCCGACTTCTCCGGCTCGCGCCGGGTCCACCGCCGCCCGCTCGTATCGAGATTGATGAATACTCGAGCCGACTGCACGTCACGAAACTGGCGCAACACGGCCTCGATCTCAGTCTGCAGCGCGACGATCCAGCGCCGGTCGTGCTCGGCCTGTGAGATCCACGGATCCGACTCTTTCACCAGCGCTGCAAAGCCCACGCTTGTATTGGCCGGCAGCTTGTTCTGTTGGTGAAGTTGTGCGAGCAGCGCCGGCCGATTAACGCCCGACGAGACGTAAATCTGGCTCCCCCGAATCTCGTTGCGCTCACCGAGTGCATCCAGCGCGCTCTGAATCTGGGCCAGCTCTTCAGCCTGCAGGTCCTGCGGCAGCAGCGGCACCATCTCGGGACTCGCCGCCCACTGCGCCAGCCAGATCAGCGACACTGCGACGAGCGTCCCGCCCAGCAGCAGCGCAATCTTCTGTGAGACGGACACATCACGCAGACGCGTCATCACCTGGCTTAGTGCTTTCTGCAGGGCACCCATCCTGGCCACTCCGGGCGGACTCCGCCGCCAGTGTCCCTGTTCGTGTTACGCCGCCGCGCTCAGCCCGCCGGGCTACACGCGCATCTGCCGTAGTTCGCTATACGCGTCGACCAGCTTGTTGCGGATCTCCATGAGCAAACTGAAGGCCACTTCAGCCTTCCGCGCGGTCGTGAACACCTCGGTGATGTTGTCTGTCCGCCCGGTCAGCAGGTTCTGAATGCCCGCCTCCGCCTCCGACTGCATCTGACTGACCTGCTCCAGTTGCTGCCGGAACAGGTTGGCAAACTCTTGGTCACCGGAAACACCTTTGTCGGGCGCCGTCGGCGCAGCCGACTGGCCGGGCCGAATCGGCCCCAGATGATCTTGCGAAATCGGATCGACCATTCACGTTCTCCCGACCGGCAAAATGGCTCCCACGAGTCCGGACTAAGCGAACATCCGAATCGCCTGCTGCAACATCGTGCGCGTGACGTTCAGCATCGCCGCATTCGCCTCGTACGCCCGGCTCGCCGTGAGCGCATCGATATACTCCATCGTGATGTTCACATTCGGCAATTGAACGTTCCCGGCGGCGTCCGCGTGCGGGTGCTCCGGGTCGTACTTCAGCCGGAACGGCGACGGATCCTCCATCACCTCTGCCACGTGGACGCCGGGGCCGCCAGTGCCGTCCCCCGTCGAGAACGTCACCACGCGCCGCCGATACGGCTCGATGCGCCCGTCCTCCTGGGCCGTAGCCTCGGCGTTCGCCATATTGCCGGCGATCACGTCCAGTCGCGTCCGTTGGGCCACCAGTGCCGAGCTGCTGATATCCAGCGTTCCGATCACGTCAACCTACCTCGAATGGCCTGCAGGAGCCCGTCGTGGCGCCCACGCAGCAGATTCGTCGTCAGCTCATACGACAACGCGTTCTCCGCGATGTCCGCCATGAGCTGCTCCAGTCGGGCGTTCGTACCGTCATGAAACAGCACATTCGGTGCCGGCTCCTCGCACGGCTTTGCCACGACCTGACCACGCGCATCGTGCGAGAATTGCGCGTTGTCGCGCAAAACCAGCGCCTGGGTCCTGCGCGTCTCGCGTGCCTCATCCAGCGCCTGCCGTAGCGACGCCTGAAACGCCTCCGGGTCGAGACTGCGGCTGTGAAAGTCTGGCGTGTCGATATTCGCCAGGTTTTCGGCCAGTACGCGCTGGCGCTGCTCGGCGAACCGGGCGGCCAACTCGATGGCTTCGGTGGTAGAAGAGTGTGTCAGGCGCTCAATCCACATTCGACGGCTTCCGCACGATTGTCAGTCTGCACTCAATCGGGCAAGGCACGTGCCGCGCAGCTACACCGCCAGCGGCGCTCGCCGACGGCGTTCCTCGTGAAACGTACCTTCCTCACGCCATTTCTTGAGTTTCAGACCCAACGTGCGCAAGCCGATGCCTAGCGCCCGAGCCGTTTTTTCGCGATGACCGCCGAAGCGTTCGAGCGTGCGGAGGATCAGATCGCGCTCGGCATCGTCCAGGATCTGACCATCGCGATAACGTACGGACTCGACCGGGGCACTGGCCGTCTTGATCGGGCCATTGAGCAGCGGCGCAATCGTCGCAGAGCTGACCTCGCGCCCGGCTTCGAGCACACAGATACGTTCGCACAGGTTCTCGAGCTCGCGAACGTTGCCCGGCCAGCCGTACTCCTGGAGTACCTTCAGCGCATCGTCGGCCAGTCGCGGCCGCTCGCGACCCTCGCGTTCGGCGATGCGACCGATGAAGTGATCGAGCAGCAGCGGGATGTCATCGCGACGGTCACGCAGCGCCGGCACCTCGATCGGCAGCACACTCAGGCGGTAATACAGATCCTCGCGGAAGCGGGCCTTCGCGGCCCAGTCGCGCAGATCGCGATTCGTCGTTGCGATGACGCGCACGTTCACGCGTCGCGTTACCGAGCTGCCGACGCGCTCGAACTCGTGCTCCTGGAGCACGCGCAGCAGCTTGGCCTGCAACGCCGGCGCGATCTCGGAAACTTCGTCCAACAGCAGCGTGCCACCGTCGGCAAGCTCGAAGCGCCCCTTGCGCATCCGGTCCGCACCGGTGAACGCACCCTTCTCGTGCCCGAACAATTCGCTTTCCAGCAGCGTCGGGGAGAGCGCCGCACAGTTGACGCACAGCATCGGCTGCTCGGAACGATCCGACGCGGCGTGAATCGCGCGCGCGATCAATTCTTTGCCCGTGCCACTTTCGCCAGTGATGAGCACCGTCGCGGAGCTCTGCGCCAGCCGCTGCACCTTCTCGAGCACCGGCCGCATCGCCGGCGCGGCGCCGATCAGTGTGCGGTGCCGGTTCAGATCCTCGATCTGCCGGCGCATGACCTCGTTATCGCGGAGCATCTGGCGTTCGCGCAGCGCCCGCTCGACGACGATCTCGATCTCCTGGGCATCAAACGGCTTCTGAATGTAGTCGAACGCGCCGAGCTTCATGGCCTCGACCGCTGTCGCAATCGATGCGTGCGCCGTCATCAAGACGACTGGCACGTCGATCCCAAGCCGCCGCAGCTCGCGCAGCAGCGTCACGCCGTCCATGCCCGGCATACGCAGATCCGTGACGATCAGGTCGAACGACTGCTGCCGTGCAGCGGTGAGGGCCTCCTGGGCATGCTGATAGGCCTGAACCTTGTGATCCTGTGCGGCCAGTGTGGCCGCGAGGGACTCCCTCATCATCGCTTCGTCGTCAATAATGCAGATGCAAGCCATCGGACCTCCTTGTCCTTTCTTTGCTAGGCGACACTCGGTTCAGATTCATGCGGCGCGCCAGCCTCCGCCACCGGCAACCGAATCTGAAATTCGGCGCCACCTTCGGTACGATTCCGGGCGTGCAGTTCGCCCCCGTACGACTCAATCAGTCGGTGGGCGATCGTCAGTCCTAGTCCCGTGCCATGTTCCTTGGTCGTGAAGAATGGATCGAAAACGCGGTGCAGCACTTCTTCCGGTAGACCCGGTCCTTCGTCGCGGACGCAGACCATCACCGCGTGGTCATGTTCGGCTGCGGTGTACAGCGTTACCGTTCCGTCGCTCGGCGAAACTTCCGCAGCGTTCACCAGCAAGTTCACGAGCACCCGTTGCAAACCGTGCTCTTCGGCCAGCACCCGCGTGCGCTCATCGTGTAGCTCGACGTCGAGCCGCACTTGGGCACCAGACACCGCTTTCTGCGATGCGTCGCACGCGCGCTGCACGACGTCGACCAGGCGACAGGGATGGAAATGGCGGTCGCGCGGCGCCAGCGCCAGCGTGTCCGAGACGACTACGTCGATCGCCTGAATGCCGGCTTCGATCTTGTCCAGCAGTTCCAGCGCCGGCTCGGTGCTCTGCTCGCGACACGCCCGTCGCAGCAAGCCACTATACAGTTGGATCGCTCCCAGCGGATTTCGTACTTCGTGCGCCACGCCGGCAGCGATCTCGCCCAGCGCCGCCAGGCGCCGGCGCATTTCCAGCTCGCGGTCTTTCGACGCCAGCTCTTCTCGCAAGCGCACGACTTCGCGCTGGAGCACTTCGTGCGTCTGCTGCAACCGGTCGGTCGCTTCCATGTACTCGCGCAGCATGGCGTCCAGGTTGAGATGCTCGGTATCCGTGCGATCTGACGTCGACATCCTGGGCGTTACCTCGAAGTAGTGGCAGCGTCGTACTTAGCCGGTCACGTCCGCGGCGCGCGGCATGGCGACCGCCTGCTGGGCGTAGGCCTGGTTTGCCTGTTGCCCGCCACTGACACCGGCGATGTCCTTGACCACGGACTGCTTCCGTGCTGACAGCAGGTTTGAATCCTCGTGATCCGTGTGAAGAATCGTGCGCAACAGACTGTTGATCTCGTGCAGCAGTTGCGAAACCAGCGTGCGTTGATCGTCGCGCAGCGCGTCGTACGCTTCGCTCCAGTTTCGGCGGTACGGCCCCATCCGCTCGTTCAACTGCGCCAGCTCCATCACCAGGTTCTGTCGATCGCCCAGTATGCCGAGCAGTTGGTCCGGCCGATCACCCGAGATCAGCGTGCGTTGTTTCTCACTCAGCGTGCGCAGACCTTTGTACACGTCACGCTGACGCGTCAGCAGGTCGATCAGTTGCTGTGAGTCATTGCGATGCACGTCTTGCGACATTTCGCGGCTCCTCCAGGGTGCGGCGGCGGGCTACCGCCGACTGGCTAAGGTGTTTCCGAACAGACTTGATGCGGATACGACGTCGAAGAACTGCGCCCACTCTTCCTCAGTGCCGGCGCCGCTCTTGGCGAATGCTTCGTCCGAAATCGTGCTGAGCAGCCAGCGCGCCTTCTCGATCGAACGCGCCGCCTCCGTCACATCTCCCCGGCGCAGGTGGATGTTGGCCATCTGCACGTGCGCCGTCAGCGCCGCCGGCTGGCCGGCATACCGGGCGGCCGCGTGGCGATAAGCCACCAGTGCGTCCTCCAGCGTCTTGGGTTCGTTCAGGGCGAACAGGCAGTCGCCGCGATAGAACAACGCCAAGCGCGTGTACAGCGCGCTGCGCTCGTCCGGTTCTTCCACAGCGCTGCTCATTTCTTCAAGCAACGCGGCGAAGAGCTCCGCGGCCAGCAGCAAACGACGTCGGCTCTCCGCCGTTGCCGCATCATTGGCGTTCGTGTCGCGCAGCGCGAGACCGCTGCGACGGTAAGCATCCGCCAGCAGGAACCGGACGCGAACGTGCTCCTCATCCTCCGGGTAGAGTGAGAGCATGTTCTCCAACCGGCTGATCGCCTCGCTGTAACGGCCTTCCTGATACAACTGCTCACACAAGCGCAGCAACGCGTCACGGAAGATCGGGCTCTCGGGAGCGACGTCATCGTCTTCCAGCAAATCCAGCAGCAGCTCTTCCGCGTCCGCAAACCGCTCGCCACCCAGTGCCTGCAACACGCCCGCCCGCAGCACTCTGGCGCGCTTGGCCTCCCGCAGTCGCGGATACCGTGCCGCGACCTGCTCGTACCATTCCAACGCCTGCTCCAGCTCACCGACGCTCTCACAAGCCTGGCCGATCAGCAGCAGCGCCTGTGGCAGCCGCGGGTCGTCGCTGCGGCCGGTAACAAACTCGTGCAGCACACGCCGCTCGGCGTTCATCCGGCCCGCGGCGTCATACTCGCCGGCAGATTCCCACAGCAACGCAGACAACCGCGGCTCGTCGAATCGGACCAGTTTCGCGGCTTCCTCGAGCTGCATGCCCGCCCGGTAGTGGTACTCTCGAGCCTGCTCCGGCTCCGACGCGCGCCGTGCCGCTGCCGCGTAGGCCCGTCCGAGCTCCTCGTACAAATCGAGACGCGCCTCGCGCTCGTCTTCGGGAACCAAGGCCGCCAGCACGACGAGGTACTGCAGCGCGGAATCCAACTCGCCGGCATCACGCTGTTCGTCGTGCAGCGCACGTAACGCTGCCGTGAACTCGCGCAGCGTTCGACGATCGAGATCGGAATGCGCTCGCGCAAGCTCAGCCGCCGCAGAAAACGCCTCGAGCGCGGCGTCGTGTCGGTGCAGGGCCGCCAACGCCTGCCCCCGCCCCACCGCCGCCGTAATCGCCAGATCGGCCTCCGGTCGCAAGTGCAGGCAGCTTTCGAATACGTCCAGCGCCTCCTGCGGTCGTTGCTCCGCCAGATGAATCCGCCCCATCAGCCAACGGTTGAGCGTCGGCAGGTGTCCCGCGCGATCCAGCTCGGGCGTGTCCTGATGTGCTTCGCCCAGCCAGTTATCAACCCAGCGCACGATCGGCTCCGCCTCATTCGCCCGCCCATCGTGAAACCGCACGAGCGCCCGTAGATACTCTAGGTAGCCCTTCAAGTCTGATGTCGTAAACCGGTCAGTGTGTCGCTCCAGCAGTTGCTCTGCCCGCAGCGCGTCGCTTTCATCGAGCGCCTCTCGCAAAGCGCGCTGCAGCGCCCACCACAGGTGCGCGTCGCTCAGCGCCTCGTCGCCGAGGAACTGGTCCAGCACCTGCCGACGCTCGAGACGCGCCTCCGGCTTACGTTCCAATAACTCCACTAACGCGCGCTGCACCAGCCGGCGATCCGGCTGAACCAACTCTTTGCCCAACACTTCGCGGAGCTCGCCCAGCGCCTGCTTGTCCTTTCCCATCCACTTCCGCGCTACGGCGCAGCGCAGCTCCGCTACCGGCGTGCGCGGCAGACCCTGGGCCCATGCCGCTTCCTGGTGCTCGATCACGTCACGGGCCTGAATCTCGTTGTGTACCTTGCGATCCCGTTCGAACGCGAACACCAGCGACGCGTACTTATCATGGAGCACCGCCTGCTGTTCGGCCGGCAGCGGCGGTTCGTGCCGTAGTAGATTCGCGACCGCGTTCGCAGCGTCCGTGACGTCACCGGAATGCTCCAACAGCGCCACGTCGGCCATCAGGGCGTCGAAATCCGCCGTTGTCGGCTCCGGAATCACTCGAACCAACGTGACGACGCCGACACCGGCGGCGATCAGCGCCAGCGGAATCTGCCAACGATCCTGTAGCAGGGCATCCAGATGTTGCCGGAACTTGCTCATAGGCTCCCGGTGTCATGTGTGCGCTCTGCACACACAGCCGCGACGTCGCGCAGAGTTGACGCCGTGCCCCTCCTTATCGGCAGTTCTTGCCGGTTGAATGGATCAAAACTGCGCCTTCGTGAGCGCGTCCGCGGTCTAAGGCCATGCGGCTGAAGAGCCCGATAGAAGTTCGGGAAGCGTGCGATTAAGGGCCTCGCGTATGTCCGTCGTCCATTACGACGTAGCACTCATCACCGACGACGATGCCCTGCGCAGTGACGTCGAGCGGCACCGTCCCGCCGCGTGCACGTTGTGCTGCGTTAGTTCACGCGCGGACCCGTTATCGGAAGCGGTTTCGCCCGATCATGTCTGGTTAGACCTCGACGCAGCCTCAGAAATGGAGTTCTTCCCGGACGCCCACCGCGTGTACTTCTATTCCACGCACGCGCAGGCAGCGAAGCAGCTCCCGTCGGGGATCTTCATCCGCAAGCCCGGGACGGCGTCGGTCTTTGAAGTGCTATGGGCAGGCGCTCAGCGACCGCGCCGTCCCCGCCAACAGAAAGCGCCGTCGCCAAACGCTACGGACCAACTGCCGGCCTGGCTTACCGAGTATCAGATCGCCGACCTGAAAGTGCTCGGAAACAAGCTGGTGACCGAGTTCACCGCCCGTTTTGGCTTCGACGCGGCCTCCCTTTACCTGCACGATGCGCCGAACCGCCTGCTCACGCTGTCACAGACCACCCGCGAACGCAGCATCGACCTGACAGTCCCCGTCGACAGTGACGTTGCTTGTCCCATGCTCGTTGCTGCACGCGAACGACGCATCCTGCGCACGACTGACATCACGAGCCTGATCGCGACGCACCGTATTTCGCGCGCTGCCGAGCGCGCCGCAATGTACGCCGACCGCCACAGTATCGTGCTACCACTGCTCGACGACGAACAGTTGATCGGCATCCTGAATCTGAGCGGCGGAAGCCAGGCCGAATTCGACGCGTCGATCGATCTCGACCAGCGTCTCGTACGCTTCCTCGGTCGCGCCGTTGCCATCGCGCGGGCGCTCGCACAAGCCCGGACCGAGGCGCGCATCGACTTTCTTACCGGACTCTATAACCAACGCTGGATGAACGAGGCCCTCGCGTCCGAAGTGCAGCGTGCTGAACGTTTCCACACACCGCTCACGTTGCTGGTCATCGACCTGGACGGTATGAAAACCATCAACGACTGCGAGGGGCACGCCGCCGGTGACTTCCTCCTCCGCCACGTCGCGCAGCGAATCACCGGCGTGCTACGGCAGTTTGACGGCGCCGCCCGAATTGGCGGTGACGAGTTCGTTGTCATGCTCCCGGGCACCGATCTCTGCGGCGCCGAACAGGTCGCCAATCGCCTGCTGAAACGCATGCGGGAGTCCTCGCCAACGTATCGTGACGCGCCACTGCGCGTGACCGGCAGCATCGGCGTGGCTGAATGGCAGCCCGGTTGGGACGCGGCCCGCCTGTGCGATGCTGCCGATCAGGCCATGTACCGCGCGAAGCGGTCCGGTGCGGGCGTAGTCTGCGAACGCCGCGCCACACCGCGTTCGGCGGATATCGCGTCGGTCGCCGGTCTTCCGCCGGACCTGTCCATCCCCCGTCCGGCAGTGACCCCACCACCGGCCAACGCGCGATCAGTTCG
>JANQFV010000063.1 GCA_028277645.1 Phycisphaerae bacterium | reverse complement strand
AGTTCAGCCCGGTGAAGAACGCGGAGAGCACCGACTCCCCCGCCACGACGAAACGCGACCTGATCCGCCGCGCCGCCCGCTGGCTCGAAAGTAGCGGCGTCGAGATCCCCCGCGACGCGGAAGGCGAGCCCGCCGCCAAGCTGGAAATCAGCCCGGCGTACGCGCTGGATGCAGAAGACCTGCGTGAGCGGCTGGGTGGCGACCTGCCAACGGTGGAAGCTGGTAGCGAGCTACTGCTGACCTGACGGCGGTGTCTTATTCCCCTCCCTCGCAGGGAGGGGCCGGGGGAGGGGCGAGCGCGAGGTCGCAGAAACCTCACCGAAGTGCCACTGCTCTCGAGCAGTGGATTCCCGCACAGCGACACCGGGCCTGGCGGTCGGAGAGTTACTCTGTGAGCAGGTCATACACTTCCGCCCAGTAGGCCTTGTCAGCCGGCGATTCGCCGATTGCTGCGGCGACGCTGACCATGTCGAGCAGACCGGGGAACGACTCAGGCGCGACATGCGTTTCGAGCACTTCGGCCCACTGCTCGGGGGGCAAACAACCACCCCCAGCACCACCGGCACCCTCACCGCCGCACGGAGTGCAGTCAATGCTACAGCATTCCCAGGTGACCATTGTCGCAAACGGGTTAATGTCGTCGAAGCCGAAGGTGCCGTTGCAGTTGGCGTCGCCGTGATAGTCCATGCTGCCTTCGAGGCCGGGGTAGCTTAGGCGATAGTCGGGCAGATCGGTCAGCGCGTCGACGAACGCATTGATGTCGCCGAAGTTGGTGATGCCGTCGTTGTTCATGTCGCCGCGGCAGTCCGTGATTTCCCACACGCGCGCCGGAGGGTCGTTCTCGTAATAACGGACTCCGCCCACGATAATCCTGGCGCCCTCTCCCCAGACGTCGTTGGGGTCGTAGCCGTCGTAGTCGATTGCGATGAACTCCGTCGTGCCGGCGAACCCTACAACGCCTGCCTGCACTGTGATCGAGTTGATGAAGTCGAACTCCCCATCCGTCACCGACTCGAACTTGAACACGCCGTCGGCGGTGACAAGGATGGACCGCAACGCGGGGTTGATTTCGTAGGCACCGGGATCCGCTCCGCCCCACTCCCTGATGTCGGCCTGCGCAAGAGCCGATAACATCGCTATGAATCCAACCGCGGAGGCCGCCTTAATCAGCATTTGCGATCTCCTTTTTCGCAGAAGCACTAGCGCCGTCCGAGCCCGTGACCGCCGCAAACACCGACGAGCGCGAGCATCACCAATGCACAGGGTTCGGGAGGTTCGGGAACACATCCGAAGCGGAAGTAGTCCCATTCGTGGGAACTGGCTGCACCTTTGACACCGTCACCCCATGCGATCTCTGATGACGTGAACACCTCGACGAATGCTCCCGTTCTAACAAGCACACTGTCGATGTAGAGCTTGTAAGTATGCATGTCAGAGGACTCCAGACGATAAGCATGGAAGACACCCGGCGCGAACGGAATCTGTGCATATTCCTCGAAGACGCTCTCTATGTGATCACCAGCGAACTCGAATCCGATAGCCCAACTGGTGTCCGCGAATACCCCAACGGTCGGATCCGCGCGCCCGTCGACCTGCGCGACAGTTAGTCCCCATTCCATAACGAACGTCTCTCCGGGATCCGGATCGACCTGCCCCGGTAGCGACATCCGACTGAAATCGTAAATACCATCGTCGGCCAACGAATCGTACGTCAAGATCCCGCTTTCAAGCGTCCTGATGGCTCCGTCGCCGTGGTACTCACCCTCCCAATCGCCCCAGTACCGCGTCCACCCCTGATTCTCCGGAAAGTCGTCCCCCTCCCACGCGATCCAGTACGGCGTGGCGCTGGACGTGGGTGCGAGCAGCCCGCACAGCACAACCAACGACAGGCCTGCTACACCGAGCCACGCGGATGAACTGCCTCGATCCATAATCAGCCCCTCAGAACCTGGCCACCGGCCATTTGCGCTAAGGCACACCTAAATCCTAGGCCCAGCGCGAACGCGGAGACGATCAGGTATTTACCTTGGTTTCCGAGAAAAATCCGCCCTGCCAGTACTCGCGTCGCTAAGTCCGGAAACGGCGCAACGTTGCCCCCACCGACCGCCAGCCCGGTGATGGCCCTGTCCTGCGCACTATGGTCAATGTGATGTGACAGTTCAGCCGTCTGCCCCGATTGGATCGGGTGCACGCGGTCGAGGGCGACCGCGCAGACTCGTGGCTTCTACCCTCCCCCTGCCCCTCCCTTCCAGGGAGGGGAATTTCTACGGACACGTAATCGGCAGCGGATTCTCCGTCAGCAGTGCGACGAACGGGTTGATGTCTGCGAAGTCGACGTCGCCGCTGGCGTTCACGTCCGCGTTGTCACCCGTGCCGTCGCAGTAGATGGTGTCGACCAGGGCCGCGACGAAGCCGTTGATATCGCCAAAGTCGATCTGGCCGTCACAGTTCGCGTCGCCGCGGCACGGCTCCGGGGCGCTCTCGCACTCATCGGGAATGCCGTTGCCGTTGTCATCGAGACTCGTCGCATCGTCGATGTCGCACGAGTCCCACACGCCGTTGTTATTGCAGTCCTGCACGGGCGTGAAGTTCGCGGTTGGGATCGCGGCCAGGGAGCCGCCCGGCGGCTGCCACCAAAGCCGAATCGTCGAGTCGCCCGTTGAATCGTAATACTCCAGCACCATGCGATAGGTCGTGTCCGCCTCCAGGTCGATGTAGGCGGTGTGGACCGTCGTAGGCTGATTGTACCACTCGTCGACGAGCAACTGTCCATCCAGCCAGAAACGCGCCCCATCATCGGTCGAGACCTTGATCGTGTAGGTGCCCGCGGTGCTCAGCGACGTCAGATATCCGTCCCAGCGCACGCTGAAGTTGTCCGGACCAATGCCCGTCATCGGCGCATCGGTGCCCCACTGGAAGTTAATCCGGTTGTCCAGCCGGCCGATCGGCGTACCGCTGAGGTTGGGATTCGCGTAATAGGCGCCAACAACGCCATACTGCCAGATGTACACGCACGAGTCCGCCAGACCGTCGTTGTCGCAGTCCTCACACTCGTCGGGAATCTCGTTGCTGTTGCAGTCCTGGCTGGTGCCCGCACTGAGGTCACATTCGTCGGGCACGCCGTTGCCGTTGCAGTCCGTGCACCACGGATCGCCCGTGCAGTTCGCGATATCGTCTTCGTCGTCGATGCCGTTGTTGTTGCAGTCAATACCGACGTTGTAGTCAAACGTCATCGTCGCGCCGGAATTGCTGACGTTGACGACCCACAGTCCCGAGTCGCTCCCGTCCCACCAGTCCGTGTTCGGCGTGCTGAGCGGCGTGCAGTTGCGGTAGGACGGCGCCGCCCACAGGTCGGTGCTGTCGCCGTAGTTGACGTTGTTCTCCATGTCCCAATCGCCATCAGCCTGCACCAGCGTAACTTCGTAGTGATAAACCGGATCCTGCTGGTTCCAGTTGTTGCTGCCGTGGGTGTCGATGTGCCAGATGGCCAGACCGCTGTCGGGAATGCCGGAATCGCGACCGGACTTCTGCCGGTTCTCGATCATGTAGTACTCGTTGGCATGGAACGGCCGCTCGTACTTGTACGAGGTCACGCCGTCAGCCGGAGCGATCAAGCCCGCCGTCGGCGTGGTCAGCAGGGTCGGCGTGATCCAGCCGGCGTCGTACTTCATGTACGCGCACGGGTGACACGGATTCGTGCTGCTCGTGCCGTAGCACATGATGCAGAACCGCCCAACGCCGGTGGAGTCGTAGTCATAATCGTACAGATCGGGCCAGCCCATCAGCATGTGCCCGTTCTCGTGAACGAACGTGCTCAGCGACAGCGAACTGCCCATGTTGGTCATCTGGTAGCGATAGGTACATACGCCGTCTGCACAGAACGACACCGACCACGCGTGCGGCCACAACCCCTCGGCCCAGGCGGTATCCGGATAACCCGCGTAGAACATGTTCAGCGCATCAACGGTGTTGTCCCCGTCCGCGTCATACTGACTGAAGTCGAAACCGCTGGCGTTGAGCGCGTTAAGCGCTTCGAGCATCAGCTCACGGGCCCGCGTGCCGAACGAGACGTTGGGGTCGTTGTAGTACGACTTGGGATGCAGCGCGCGGTAATAGGCCGTGGGCACGAAGTTGGTGTAGTTGAGCTGGTCGTCAGAGACGTCGTAGAAATAGTCACGTACCGAGCCGTTGTTGCCGTAGCCGTTGTACCCGATCTGGTTGCAGTAGTCGGCGACGTTGCCGGGCGGAATGGTCCACTCATCATCAGAGAAATCCACGAGCAGTGTGATACCGACCACATCGCCGGTGGTCGGGCTGCGCGTACCGCGCGGCTCAGCCGGTGCATTGGGCCCGACGAAGAAACGCTTCTCGAAATCAGCCCGCGCGGCCCGCGCCTGCTCGGCCGCGGCCTCGGGCGCGATGCGAACGTGCGGCGTGAGGTCCAGCGCATCGGGCGCCTGCGTGCCGACGGGCACGCCCGTCGAGCGCAGCGAACGACTGTCGGTGGATAGCCGCGCGTAGCAGATGGCGCGCGTCCGCGGATCGCGGACCAGCGTGTAGCCGTCCAGCGACTCCACGATGGTGTAGAACTCGTCACCCCAGATGCGAACCTGGATCGTCGACCCGTCCGGCTGAGTCATCGGAAACACCTTGCCGACCACCACGTCCGCGACCGCCGGCGCCGTGTTCAGAAGCGCGAGCAGCGCCCCACCGATCACTATCCCGCACAACCCCCGTCGACTCGTTGGCAGCATCATCGTGCAGCTCCAGCCCTGTTTACGAATTTCAGATTTAGTCGCGTTGACGTCGCTCGCAGCGCACGAGCAGCCCCGTCTTCGCGGAACGCTTCCAGCATTCAGAGCCTACCACGCCCACAGTGTCCGACCAACCAGAATATCGGCGGCAGACGGCAGCTTGTTGTCGCACCGCGAGTTATCGGAAGTGCATTGCGGGTATCACGTAGGACGTGCGCACCGCAAGATGCCGTCAATGCGGCCTGCACACAAGTGCCGACGCCATCCAACCTTGTCGCACGGCTGGCAAGCGTTTACAATTCATGGTCGTACTGGGATGTGATGCGTTTGGTGGGTGGGATGGTGATGTCTCGAGCCAGCACGCGAGCCAAGCCTGTGCAGCAGCCGTCCACCGCGGCGGCCCCGCTCGCGGCACGCGCACTCGCCGACCTCGATACACAACTGATGTTGCAGGCCGCCGCCGGTGACCGCGACGCGGCCAACAACCTCGTGCGCCGTAACGCCGATCGCATCGCCCGCTACATCCGGCGGATTGTCGGCCGTCAGCGCCCAGTCGAGGATCTGACGCAGGATGTCTTCCTGAGGGCGCTCTCACACGCCGCCAGTTACGAGCCATCCGCGAAAGTCTCAACCTGGCTGTATCGCATCGCCACGAATGTCTCGCTGAACTACCTGAAACAGTCTACTAACAGACGCCCTGCCCCTGCACCGCCGGACGGCGAGCTTGAGCCCGCCGATCAGAATCAGCCGACGCCCGACCGCCAGATGAACCTCGACGAGGTGAAGCGGCAGGTCGCCGCCGCGATCGGTGCGCTGCCGGTAAATCAACGCGTCGCGCTCACGCTGTTTCAGTACGAATCGCTGTCCTATGAGCAGATCGCGGCCGTCCTCGAAACGACTGTGGAGGCCGTCCGCAGCTTGCTGATGCGCGCGCGTACGACGTTACGCCGCGAGTTGCGCGGCGTTGTGTAGCAGCGGGCAAGCCACCCCGACTGGTTTTTTCGTCCCCCGCACGATACAAGAGCCACAGCACCGCAAAGTTTGCGCAGCCTGTGCAGGCCGGCCATGCAACATGTCACCATCGAGATTGCACACCAGTTGATCGCCGGAGCACTGCCACCGGACGAGCAGGCCCGGTGGAACGAGCATCTCAAATCGTGCGAGACCTGTCGCAAACTCATGGCCGAGGAACGCTCCTGGTCGGGCGTATTGAACCTGGGCGACGACACGGACGCAGACGCACGTACCGTCGAGACGATACACACGTGCGTGCCCGACGTGCACAATCCCGCTGATCGAACGCGTACGTGGATCTCCGTGATCGCGTTGTTGCTGGCAAACGTGCTATTCCTGGTTACCCTCTGCTGGCAACTTGCGCAACGGTCGCGCGCGGATGAATCGCGCGGCAGCATTTCTGTACCACCCGAGCTGCGGGCAAAGGTAGCCGCGCACATCGGCCCGCTGGAGACGCTGCGCGAAGACCCCTGGATCGCCGACGACTATCAAGCCGTGGTCACGCTCGCGAAGCTGTTCGCGGAGGCACCCCAGTGAAGTCCAACGCGCTGCGAACGACGCTCACCGTCACGGCGCTCGGACTGGCGCTCGTCAACCTGGCCGTGTTTTCGGGAGTGGTCGGTGGCCCGCCAGATTTCGATGTTTCCACACCCGCGTTGCAGACCTGGCATCAACTCTCGGAGATGCAGCAGGTCGCTTTTGCCGAGCAGTATCAGCGGCTCGTTCGGCGTGCTGACACCAGTGACGTCTTCCGCCACGCGCGCGAGTTCGCCGGCCTGGCGGCTGACGACCGTGAACGCTTGCGTGAGTACAATCAGCTGATGCTTGCAACGCTGAACGCCCAGCCGCCTACCCGCAGGCGTGAACTCCTCAGGGCCAGCCCTGACGTACGCGCCTACTTCGTCTACAAGGCGGTACGTGCGGAGTCGGGCGCCCCGCCGGCGACCCAGCCCCGACCGTCCGACCCCCTTCAAAACGAGTCGTGATCTGCCGATAAATCCAGTACTGTACCGGGCTTGTCGGTCACTTGCGGCACCTGCGCCGCGAACTACCATAGCGGATCGGCGTAGTGAACCCGTGACCAACCGCGCACAACGCCCACCACGCACCGAGCATTCGGCACCGGCAACGGACTGCGTTGATCCGCGGAAGTCAGGAAAGGGCGCAGTTGATGCGTAGCTCGCGAGTAATCTGGACCGCGCTGGCCCTCGCCGGGGCGGCGTCCTTGAACCTGGGCGGGTGTATTCCCACCGCCGATCCACTGCCACCGCCGTTCAGTGTGGCGGACGGCCTGATCGCCGAGTACGTCATGTTCGGCGAGCCGCGACCGACGGCACTCGCGGCCACGGACGATGGCCGGGTGTTCTATACCGAGAAGAACACCGGTCGCATTCGCGTCATTCAGAATGGACAACTGCTCGCAGGCCCATTCGCCGAAGTGCCGGTCAATTTCGCAGGGGACCGCGGTCTGCTCGGGATCGCCCTGCACCCCCGCTTCGTTGACAACGGGCGCGTGTACGTATTCTACACGCGCTCGAACACAGGCCTTACCACCGACGACCCCAACGCCGTGCTCGACAACCGCGTGGTCTACTTTGAGTCACAAGAGGATGCGACCACCGCCAGTGGTGGCGAGGTGTTCGTCGCCTCGTTCCCCACAGGTGCGAACGCGACGCGCATCGGCGGGCGGCTGGCGTTCATGCCGGATCGCACGTTGCTGGTCGCTCTGGGCGACCTGACATCCGCGGACCTCGCCCAGAACGATGATGCCCTGTTCGGGAAGGTACTGCGTATCAATGACGATGGCACCGTGCCCGCAGACAACCCCAACCCCACGTCCGCCATCTACGCGCGCGGCTTTCGCAATCCGCGCGGCTTGGCGATCGACCCTGAGAGCGGGCGCGCTTTTCTAACTGAAGCAACCGGACAGAACGCTTACGAGCTCGACGTGCTGTACGCCAACGGTAACTACGGCTGGCCGGATGTGAGCGGCTTCGCTGAAACCGAGGTCGAGCTGGAGTTTGCGGCACAGACGCCAAGCTACATCGAACCGTTCATCGACACTGGCATCCTGCCCGTCCAGCTTATCGGCGCCACGTTCAATGAAGGCACGAAGTACGGCCCCAGCGAGCGGTTCAAGCTGTTCTACGGCGACGAGACGGCGGCACGGGTACTCAATGTCCCGCTCAACAGTGATCGCAGCGCCGCCAGCGGAACAGGCGAGACGTTTGCGGGCAATCTGGGCGGTCCGGTCGTTGACGTTCTGTTCGTACCCTGGGGGACACTCTACGTCGCCCGGGTCGACGCCATCCTGCGTATCGAAGTTTTCACAACGGATTAGTCAACACAGAATCGCGCCGGCGTCCGGTTGACGGTATCTCTGCCGCGATGCAACGCGCGCAGAAAAAAGGACGCCGCGCCTTGCGGGACGCGACGCCCGGAACCACTTCAGATTGTGGTCGATTAACGCCGAGCCAGTTCGGCGCGCAGCTCGTGTTCAGCCAGTTTCCAGTCACCATCGGGCGTACCTGGGGCGCCGTTTCGCCGCTCGTAGATCGCATACGCGCGCATCCGAATCTGCTCTTCAGTCGGCAGCAGCACCACTGTCCGAGTGCTCTTCGATTGCGTTTTGCGGACCGTCGTGGTGCGTTTGGTCGTGGGGGTCCGCTTCGCCACGGCCTTTTTGGCGGCAGGTTTTTTGGTTGTCCTTGCCATCTGCTACGATCTCCTTCTCGTATGGTCTCTCACCATCCCTGGAAATCCACGGCTGCCAGGGAATTCGTTCTCACCTTCACGTCCAACGCCGTGGACGATACCGGCTGCGATTGTACCGAGATTCACAGAAAGTCAAGGCGCGTTTCGGCACCCGCACGAACCGAAGCACCCAATAGAGAAGGCGGCGCCACGTGCCCGTGACGCCGCCATCGCAGTCGTGTCCATTCGTAGCGCCTGAGTCCGTCTAGCCCTCCGCGAAGATTGCCTCGGCCTCCTCCAGCAGTTGCGGCAGTTGCTCGGTCAGTTGCGTAATCTGGTCGGGCGTGAGTGCGAGCAAATCGACCATCCAGTCGCTGATCTCCTGCGTCTGCGCCGGTAACCAGTAGCCCAATCGGGCTCGGCTACTGAGCGTGTCCGCGACGTAGACGGCCGTCGCGACCTTCTGGTACTCCGGCTGCAGCGCGCTCGGATCGTGATGGTACCCGACGGCGTTGCGCAACAGCACCGGGAACTTCCATTTGTTTGCGAGTGCGGCGCCGACGACCTGGTGATCCGCGCCGATCAGTTGCTGCTCGACGTCGCAGTAGTTCTGCGGTTCGCGGTAGCACGTCTCGGCCACTTGGGACATCTCGTTGCCCGCAACCTGCTGCAAGACGATCAGCCCCAAATCATGGACCAGCCCGGCGACGAACGCCTCGTCCCGTTGGGCGACGCGCGTCAGCTCGGCGATCTGCCGGGCACCAACACCCACAGCGATGCAGTGCCGCCACAGATCGCGCGGGCCGAACTCCTTGGAAATCGGCTCGGCTTTGAGGAGCTTCGTCAGTGACGTTGCCAGAGCGAGGTTCTTCACGACGTTCAAACCGAGCATCAGAATCGCCCGGTCGAGACTCGCGATCTGCGAAGGTAGCCCATAGAACGCCGAGTTGACTACTTTTAGCAGTTTCGTGGCCAGCGCCGGATCCGCCTGGACGACTTCCTGAATATCACGCGCCGTGGCGTCCGGGTCCTCGACGACGTGGACGATCTGAACGGTTACCTCCGGCAGCGCACCAACCTCAGTCACTTTGGACAGAGCTTTCTGGAGCGCCGGAGGCAGGGGCTTGACCGCGTCGTCGTGTGCGGTACCCGTTGCCGGAGCCGATGTAGTGAAAATCCCCATCGTCACACCATTCCGTGATCTGATACCACGTCGCCAAAACCGGTCACGGCCATCGCCCGCACGGCCGTATCAATCGCCGAAGATCTGCTCCGCCTCTTCGACCTGCTCTTCGAGTGCTTCGGAAACCTGTTCAATGTGTGTATCGGTAACGCCCGTAATCTGCCGTACCGAATCAGTGATCTCCTGCATCTGCGCGGTCAGCCAGAATCCGAACTGCTGCTGACAGCAGATCACGTCCGCGATGTACGTCAGCGCGTTGACCTTCTGAAATTCCGGCGGCAGTTCAGCCGGGTCCTCGTGGTGATACGCGATCACGTAGCGCAAACCGGGCGGGAACTTCCAGCGGGCGCCGAGCGCACCGCCGATCGCCTGATGATCGGCGCCGACGATCGCCTCCTCGACGCTGCAGAAGTTCTGCGGCTTGTCGAGGCACCGGTTCGCGACATCCTGAATCTTTTCGGCCGCCAGTTGCTGAACGGTGATGAGCCCCAGGTCATGAACGAGCCCGGCCACGAACGCCTCGTCGGACTCTGAACAGTTAGCTGCTCTGGCGAGCATCCGCGCACAAACGCCGACGGCTATACAGTGGCGCCACAGGTCGCGCGCGGCGAACTGTTCCGAGATTGCGTCCGCCTTGAACAACCGCGACAGCGAGGCGGCCAGCGCGATGTTCTTCACGGCGCTGAGGCCCAGCAGCACGATCGCACGGTCGAGACTGGCGATCTGCGAAGGCAGCCCGTAGAAGGCAGAGTTCACCACCTTCAGGATCTTGGTCGCCAGCGCTGGATCAGTCCGCACAATCTCGTGCATGTCGTGCGCCGTTGCCTTGGGGTCCTCAACAACCTGCACAATCTTGGTCGTCACCTCAGGCAACGAACTGATCTCGCTGATGCGCTGTACTTCTTGCTCCAGGTGTGACGGCAGCGGCTTACCTATCCGTTCGGGGGTCTTCGTGGCGGCAGTTGCGGCGGACATGCAGCAGTTCCTTACGTCAGTGCGGGACATTCGCTCGTACGTCCAGCGAGAACGACACGGAGGCTTCGCACCAGGCCCGGCGCGGTGCTTCCTGACGTGACAGCGCGCCGCACGTGTTCACGCAGCGCACACGTCGAACCTCCAGAAGTCCTATCGGTGACCGAGGACCACGTCTTCGCTCGATTTCAACGGCCACACTTGCGCCGGTCCGATACGTGCGGCGAACGGAATGCCCACCATGGCGCCGCCAAAAGCATTTCTTGCGCGGTCCGCTAGTGCGCGCGGCACCACAGCGTGCTTGAGCACACTCGGCGCGGAGACTACACTGCGTCCATTATGTGCTCCGGGGACTGTGCGGATCTCCAGACGATCGCGCGTTCGCCGGCCGAGTCGCCGTCGAAGTTCCGAGAACGGGAGAGCGATGCGATGACGACGGATCGTCTGGTGCCTCTGGCAACGCAGTTGCTCACGCTGAACGTCGGCGAGGGTCGCACGGAGTCATGGCTCTGGGAGCATACCGAGCGCGTTCTGCACCTCACGCAGGCCATCGCGGCCCTTCCCGCAGTGGATTCCCAGCGCCCGGACCACGAGGCCCTCGTCGCCGCGGCGCTGTTCCACGACGCCGGCTGGGCGGTGGAATACCAGCAGGGCCGTTGGCAGCCGGCGCAACTCCTCACGCGCCCCACCAATGACATTCAGCGTGAACTGGGCGCGGCGCAGTTGCTGGAAGAGGTAGGAGCGCTTCTCCCGAAACCAACCCTGCGCCTCGCCGCGGAGGCGATCCGCCAGTGCAACGAGCGCCAGACGGAGCTGATCGAGGCACGCGTGCTGGCCGACGCCGAGGCATTGGACGAGCTCAGCGCGGTCTACGTGCTGCGCCAATTCCGGCAGTACCAGGCCGAGGGGCGCCCGCTGGAGCAGCTCGTGCAGAGCTGGGACCGTCAGCAGGAATACCGTTACTGGGACCTGCGTCTGAATGACGGCTTCCACTTCGACACGACGCAGAATCTGGCACGCCAGCGGCTCGCAGCCATCGATGCATACGTCGCCGCGCTGCGATCTGCACTGCGTGGTGATGACGTGCGGGAGATTCTGCAAGCAACCCCCGTGGCCCGGGACGATACACCATGACTATCGCATCCAGTCGAAGGGAGCGCGTTCCTAAAATGGAAGCGGACATCGCCCGCATCTTGATTCACAGTTCCGAAATCGCCGCGCGAAATCGCGAGTTGGCGAACGAGATTGCGGCGCACTACGCCGACCATGACTCCGGCCTGACGCTGGTGCCGATTCTCTCGGGCTCGATTGTCTTCTTGGCCGATCTGATCCGCCACCTGCCGCTGAAGATGAAGCTCGCGCTCGTGCAGGTCTCGACCTACCCCGGCGCCACTACGCGCCCGGCCGATCCCAAGACCATTCTCGAACTGACCGGCGACATCGAGGGCCGGCACGTGTTATTGGTCGATGACATTCTCGACAGCGGTCGCACGCTGCGCCGTGTCCAGGCGATGATCCGCGAGCGCAATCCCAGGAGTCTCAGCACCGCCGTGCTCTTGCGCAAGCCCGACAAGGCCCCGGACGACGTCATGGTCGAGTTCGTCGGGTTCGATATCGAAGATTTGTTCGTGATCGGCTATGGGCTGGACTACAATGACTTGTACCGCAATTACCCGCACGTTGGCGTTCTGCATCCGGAGCTGACGCCATGAGCAAGCCGATCCGTTCCGACCGCTTCGACGCGGCGGTGGCCGAGGCGCCGCCGCTGGCCGAGGCCCCCGCCGTCTCCCGCAAACGCGTCGCGGTCGAGGCGGCGCTCGGCGGCGACGAGATCATCCAGCTTTCCATCCGCCCCTCGCCCTGGTTCGTGGCGATTGTGTCCATGAAATGGATCGTCAGCATCGCGATTCTGCTCGTCGCGTCGGCCATCGCCGCCCGTGGCGGGTGGGGGCGCGGAGGATTGATCGGCGTGCAGATCCTCGTCGTCGTCCTGATCGTGCGATTGGGCATCGCGACACTCCAATGGGCTAGCCGCACGTACGTGCTGACCAATCGCCGCGTCATGCGCTTCAAGGGCCTCATCAACGTGCACGTCGTCGATTGCCCCCTGGCCCGGATTGCTCAGATCGACCAGCACACGGAATGGTATCACCGCCCACTGCGCATCGGTTCCATCCGCATGGCACCAGCCAGCGATCGAGGTCGCCCCGTAACCTGGGAGCACGTCGCCAACCCCGACGAGTTGCACGACACACTCGTCAAAGCCATCCGCCGCTCACAAAGCGGCGATTAGTGCCCACTGTGCCACTGCTGTTGAGCAGTGGTCTTCCCGACTAATCAAGCCCAAGTCGACGTGCCGCCAACCGCGCGTACAGCGCATCAAGTGCATCCACCATGACACGCTTGTCAAACCGCTCCAAGCACAGCTCCCGCCCGGCCTGACCGAACCGCCGCCGGGCGTCTGCGTCATTCGCCAGTTCGCACAGCGCCTCCACAAACGCCGCCTCATCGTTCAGCGGGATCAAACGCCCCGTCTCGCCGTCGAGCACGACTTCCGGCGTACCGTCGATCGCGAACGCCACCACCGGCACCTGCATCAGCAACGCCTGCACGACCACACGGGGCAGGCCCTCCCATTGCGACGTGTGCGCGAGCACATCCACGCCAGCCAACGCCGCTGGCACATCGCTCGGCGGAATCAACCCGGTCAGCACGGTCCGATCACGCAGCCCTAGCTGTTTCAACTGCGTCTCGTAATCCGCTCGCTGGGCACCATCGCCGACCCACACGAAGCGCAATCGCGGATCACGCTTCGCCGCCGCGGCCATGATCGGAATGAGCTGCTCATACCCTTTGCGGCGAAACAGGCGCGCGATGGTTCCGACAACAACGTGCTCGTTGGTGAAGCCCCACGCGTCGCGGACAGCCTGGCGCGCCGCCGCGGTCGGTATAAACTGCTCGACCTCCATCCCGGAGTACACGGTCAGCATCTTGTCGCGTGTACATATTCCGGCCGCAACGGTCTGGTCGATCATCGCATCCGCGACGGTGACGATTGCGTGCGAACGACGGGCGGCCATGCGCTCCAGCCAAGCGTACGCCCGCCGAACGTACCACGGCTGCGTGCGGTTGAAGCTCATCCCGTGAATCGTGTGTACAACGTGCGACACGCAGGCGTCGTGTGCCGCGAACCGCCCCAGAATCCCCGCTTTGCTGCTGTGCGTATGAACAACGTCCGGCTTCAGCCGCTGGAACTCCATGCACAGGTACCGTCGCGCGCGGAAGTCCATCCACGGATTGACCGCCCGAATGAGCTCAGGCAGTTCAATGAACTCGTAGCCCCCCTGCCGTGCCCGCTCGACGAGGCTGCCTTCCGGCCCGGTCGTGGGACCGCTGATCAGCGTCACTCGGTGGCCCAACTCGTGCAGCCCCTCGCATGTCAGGATCGTGTTCTCCTGCGCGCCGCCGATGATCAATCTCGTAATGACGTGACAGATGTGCATGGCCGGCCATTATGCCGGCGTTCGCGACGCCCGTCATGCCAACCGTCCCCCCGTGATGGCGGGAAGCAAACACCGTCCCCCCCTTGAGGGAGGACTACAGGGGGGTGAAGTCAGCGCACGACGTACGCTTTACCCTCCCCGACCCCTCCCTGAGAGGGAGGGGAGTTAGAGTCGTCCCCCGCTACGGAACTCGACTGACGTGCGGGGCCACCTCGCGTGCTTACCCAGCGGGCGGCCGCGGCTTCGCGCCAGCGGCGACTGCTTTCTCCGATTCGCCCGTCGTCAGCAGAGCCGACGTGATCTGGTCCGACACCTGCGACATACCGGTCGGGCTGTACGGCACCATCATGATGGTCGATTTGCTGTGCGCACCGACCGCCGTCACCGTGTCATAGTGCTGCGTAAGGAGCACCATCTTGGTGGCCTCTTCCGGCGAAATACCGGCCTCGGAGCACGCCGCGACGGATTCCTTCAGGCCGTTGGCGATCGCCAGTCGTTGGCGGGCGATACCAACACCCTGTAGCTCCTTGGCCCGCGCCTCGGCCTCGGCCGCGGCGATCGTGCGGATTTTCTTGGCCTCGGCCTCGTTCTTCGCGGCTTCCTTGAGTCGCGCCGATGCGTTGACCTTGTTCATCGCCTCTTTGACCGTGCTGTCGGGCTGGATGTCGTTCACCAGCGACTGCATGATCGTGTAGCCGAACTTCTCCATCGTGTCTTCAAGCCGCTCCTTCACGGCCAGCGCGATCTTGTCCTTCTCGCTGAAGACGTAGTCCACCGGCATGTCGGGCACCAACGCACGCACCGTATCGAACACATACGAGCTGATCTGCTGCTGCGGATTCATCAGCTTGTAGTACGCCGCCTTAATCGCGTCGTTGTTCTCCTTGACGAAGAACTGCACGGCGATCAGTAGATCGACGAACACGTCGTCCTTGGTCTTTGACTCAACGTTGATCTCCAGCTCACGCACGCGATGCGTCACACGCCCTGCGATCTTGTCGATGATCGGCACCTTCACGTTCAGTCCCGGGCCGGCAATGGTGTGGAACTTACCCAGCCGCTCGATGACCACGTGCGTCTGTTGCTGCACGGTGTACAACCCGCTGGCAATCACGATCAACACGAACACGAGTACAACGCCGAAGCCAATCAGAAGCTCCATGACAGCCTCCCTTTCCTGGAGTCACATGGTCTATTCGGACAGGGGCCGAAACTCGGCCTGGATCAACTCAACGGTAATCGCGCGCAATGGTGCGGACAGCTCATAGCTCGGCAGCTCGACGGAGCGTACGTCGCCCTGCGGCAGTAGTTCGATCTCGCGCTGCAGGTCGCAGGCCTGCTTGTCGTCCTTGTCGCGGCCGACGATGCGCAACGCAACGTCGACCAGGTCGTAGCCCGCGTTGAACAGGTCAACGCTCAGCGTCTCAGTCCCGATCAGCGGTGCGCCGCCGCTGGCGGACGACCAGCGAAAGTGCAGGTCGGCGGCCGACGCAATCGGCTGATAGTCCTCGGGCACGTCGACCGGATCCGGGTGCGGCGCATGTCCCGCGCCCAGCAGCCCGTGCGTCCCGCGGCGTAGCGTCAGGCCACATTGCCGGCAGAACCGGGCCACATCCGGGTTCGCGACACCACAGCGGGGACAGTTCAACGCCATCAAGGTCACCTCGATTCGCTAGACACGGTTTCACCGCCTCTATCGGTAGTTTACCGAACGCCCCGCCGACGGGAACTACAACCAGCGTCGGAGTTTGTAAGCGCGCCCGGACGTTGCTGGACCGCGCAGCGTCAGCCGGGCTACACTCCCCGGGCCGACAAGGACGTCACGATGTTCGAAAAACGTCTCACCTGGTTCTGGATCGCGCTAACGGGGATCGCCCTGATCATCGTGGGGCGATCTTCCCCTTGTCCGCGGCGGGCAGGCCCCGCTTGAGCTCCGTCCAGGTCTCGCCGCCGTCGATCGACTTGTGGATGCCGGACTCGGGCCCGCCGTTGACGAGCGCCCACACCGTGCGATGGCGCTGGTGCGTCGCCGCGTAGAGGGTGTCGGGATCGGTCGGATCCATGACGACGTCCGTTACGCCCGTCCACTTACCCTTCGTCAGGATCGGGCTCCACGTCTTGCCGCCATCCGTGGTCTTGAACAGACCACGCTGGCCGCCCGAGGACCACAGCGGTCCCTGCGCGGCGACGTAGACGGTGTGCCCGTCGCGCGGATCGATGAGGATCTTGGAGATGTGCTCGGTCTGCTCGAGGCCGACGTTCTTGAAACTCTGGCCGCCGTCGTGGCTCACGTACACGCCGTCACCGTAGCCGACGTGACGCCCACCGACGTTCTCACCGGTCCCG
>JANQFV010000058.1 GCA_028277645.1 Phycisphaerae bacterium | reverse complement strand
CTACGAGACTACTGACGGCTCGCTGGCCGACCTCCCGGAATCGCCGCCGCCGGAAGTGTGGGAGAAGGTCCGCAGCGAGCACAACAACTGTCTGGGTCGGCGTTGTCCAACCTACCTCGAGTGTTTTTATCAGCGCGCCCGGCGGCGTGCGGAAAAGGCCGACCTCCTGGTGGTCAACCACGCCTTGCTGATCGCGGATCTGATCCTTCGGCGGGAAGGTGCCAGCGTCCTGCCGGACTACGACCTCGTGATCGTGGATGAGGCACACACGCTGCCGCAGGTCGCGGCAGCGCAGTTCAGTCTGACGGTCAGCGGTGCGCAGGTGCAGCACGTGCTTGCCGGACTGTTCAACGAGCGAACGGGCAAGGGGTTGCTCGCGACGCTGGGCGAGGAGCCACAGCGCAGCGCCGTTGTTCAGGCACAGTCGTCATGCACGCGATTCTTCGACGAGCTGACCGACTGGCAGAAACTACGCGGCCGTAGCAACGGCCGGCTTGTTGCCGAGCCGGACGTCAATAACGAACTCACGCCCGCATTGGCGCATGTGGCGAATCAGTTGGAGCCGCTCTGGAAATCCCTGCCAAAAGAAGCCGACAAGATCGAGCTGGGGTCCGCGCTGGAGCGCGTCACCGAGCTCAGTCAGGTTACCGACGCGCTGCTGCGGCAGGCTTATGAAGAGCACGTGTATTGGGTCGACCTGGACGGTCAGCGCAAGGCACGGACCGCGCTTTGCGCCGCGCCGCTTGACGTGGGGCCGGTTCTGCGCGAACTGCTTTTCGAGCGCTGCAAGAGCGTGGTGCTTACCAGTGCCACGCTCGCAACGGGGCCCGACGAGGACTTCAAGTACCTGCTCGAATCAACCGGTGCGCAGGATGCGATGACACGCCGTCTCGGTTCGCCGTTCGACTTCGAGAACCAGGTTACGTTGCACCTGGAGAAGTCCCTGCCCGATCCAGCAGCCGGTGATGCCTTCGTCCACGCCGCGTGTCGGGCTATCGTGCACTACCTGCGCGAATCGGACGGCCGCGCTTTCGTGCTGTTCACCAGTTACAAGATGCTCGACGCTGCGGCACGCCGCGTGCGCGAGGAGCTGAACGTCGAGGGATTCACTATCCTGGCACAGGGTGAATCACTGCCGCGGACGGCGATGCTCGCGAAGTTCCGCGAGACGGGTCGCTGCGTGATCTTCGGTACCGACAGCTTCTGGCAGGGAGTGGACGTGGTCGGGGAGCGGCTGTCGAACGTTACGATCGTGAAACTCCCGTTCGCTGTCCCGGATCGTCCGGTGGTCGAGGCGCGTATCGATCTGATTCGGCGGCGAGGTGGGAACCCTTTTAACGAGTACCAGTTACCGGAAGCGATCCTCAAGTTCCGGCAGGGCTTTGGGCGTTTGATCCGCAGCAAGTCCGACCGCGGCATCGTCGTGATCCTGGACCCGCGTGTAGTGCGCAAGGCATATGGGCGACGGTTCCTGGATAGTCTGCCCGCGTGCCGCGTCGCGGAATCTGAACGGGTTTGGTAGCTCTGCCAGGGGGGACGCGCTTAGGTGTGGGGGACGTTTCTCCCGATAGGCATGACTGAGCCGACTGACGCTGCTTGACATCGTCGGTCCGTCCGGGAGAGCCCTCAATGCCCAAGATCAAGCGAATGCGGCAGAAGCCCACCAAGACCGGAGCCATGAATATCGCCGATCTGGCGGCCTCGTACGAGCCCACCGACGAGCAGATTCGAATGAGGGCGTACGAGATCTACGTGGCCCGCGGCGACGCGCCTGGTACGCCGGACGGCGATTGGCTTCAGGCCAAGCTCGAGCTTCGGGCGCGTCTGGCACTGCTGGGGCAGGCGTAGTACCGGGTACCACTGCTCAAGCGCAGGGGTACGCGTTTGGAGCTGTTCTACTCCGGCATGAACTCCGCGCGGTGCAATTCCGCCTTCTCGGCGCTGGTCAGATTCGCGTAGAGCAGCAGGTTACGCGTGATGCGTAGCGCGTCGCGCGGGGCATACCCCCATACGTCGTACACTTGCGTGCCGAGCAGGCCCGTGCTCAGATCCAGTTGTGAGTAGATGGCCGGCAGGCGGCGTCGCGCGGCAAATGCGTGCAGATGCGGTCGATCTCGGCCACGGGCTGCCCGTCGCGCGGCACGCCGATACGCCGTGTCGCTGAGCGGCATTGCGTCCTCGATGCCCGCTCCCGAGTACAGAAACGACTCTGCTGCCAATGGGCCGGATTCGAGCTGCGTTGCGTCGCGCACGTGCGCTTCGAGCGCGTCGGTGAACGCGTGCGCACCGCCCGCGGCATCGGCGAGCAGTGTGCCGCCCCGCGCGAGGAACCGCCGCAACCCCGCCTTCTCCGCCTCGTCGAGCTGGAATGTTCCTGTGCCCGTAATGTGTGCGATGCGATACGTCTCCATGTCCGGATCGTCAAACGTGATCCCCGACGAGACGAGCAGTCGCGTGGCCGTCTCGTTGTGCATGTAGTTGACCAGCCGATTCCACCCGTACGGTTCGGGGTTCCACGCGCCGTCGTAACGAATGCGCGCCACGTGGATCGTGCGGCGGATGTCGCGCGGGACAATGGGAATCAACGGCGAGTTCAGGCGGCTGCGGCTCGTGACCTTGTCCGTCGCGTGCAGAAAGACGTTGCACGCGAGTTGCAGGCTCTGTTCGACGTCGCGACCTCGGCGCGGCCAATCGATCGCGAGATCGCGCGCCGATATCAGCATAAGCGTCCGCACGCCGTTGTGTACTTCGAGTAACGCCGGTGGATCGTCGATCACGAACTGCACGTCGCCGCTGACCAGTGGGTGGTTCTCGCGCACGGGGCGAAGTGGATATTCGGGGAAGGCCCGCTTCGCAACCGACTGAATCTGTTGCCGGAATTCGCGACTATCACCCCCAGCTACGACAAAGAACAAGCCACCGTTCAGGCAGTAATCGCGGAGCCGCAGCGCCTGCTCATCGGAGAACTGCACGGGTGTCTTGCCGTAGAAGTACAGCACGGGGGCATCGAGCAGGTCGGTAAGTGTGCTGTCCAGTTCGACAACCTGCCAATTGAGGAAGCGCTCCAGCGTGTGCTCGGCGTAACGCGTCAGGCCGGCGACGTCGCGTGCTACCAGGTTCCAGTCATCGCCGTGCTTGAGCTTGTTGAACAGCAATGGCGCTCGTCCATGGGCGAGGAAGAGTAGCGCAAAGGCGGTGTTACGGGCGTCGTCAATCTCACTTGCGCTGCCGGCCCAGGAACCGTCCTTTTGCTGGTGCTTGAGCAGATACTGCGCACCGTCTCGGAACCAATCACGGTCGCGCATGTACTTGTAGCCGCTCGCATGCCCGACACGTTCGACGCCGTAGAGGTAGTAATACTGGTGTCCGGGGTTGCCGCGCGGGTTCTCGATTGCGTATTCGCGTCCCATCCAGTCCAGTCCGGTTCGGATTCCGGCTAGGTAGGGACGCGCGTTCTCCCGCTGTCCCGCGTAAAGCTGATCGACGACGACGTAGAGCGATGCCAGGCCTGCGACGGTCATACTGCCGGTGCTGGACGTGGTGTGCTGGTAGCCCCACCCGCCGTCATGATTCTGCGTCCGCAGCCAGTGCCCACCGACGCTACGCCAATACTTCTCTGGCACTTCGAGCCCGGCCTCCGCGGCCATCCACACCCCGAGCACGCCGTACTGTGTGACGGAGTTGTCCCAGCGGCCCGATGTGCGTCCGGCCGGTGCCGGCGTGTAGTCGTATGCCCCAGAGTGTGCAGTATTGGTGTCCCAGACGGCATCGAGCAGCCAATCCAGATCGGCGCGGAGCCGTTCCCGGTACAGCTTGACGTCAGGTGCCCGCCGCGCCGCGAGCGCCATCACGTGTGCCCGTACGCCGTATGTGTACGTGCCGTTAAGCTGCGCATTGGCGAGCCACTCGAGTACTGTCTGCAGGCGCTGTTCGCGCGGGTTCTCGCCGGCGTACAGCAAGCTGAGCGATACCAGCGCGGTGCTGCCCGCCCAATGTCGCGCATCTCGGTCGTCACGTGCTTCCCAATGTCCGACTGCGTTCCGCTGTGCCCAGAGCCAGCGCGTGCCGCGTTGAATTGCCGTCTCGACTGACGCGCTGGTTACGTCAGGCTGTGCCGTAGCAACAGGCGTTAGCAGAATGTTAAGCGCGACAACAACCGCTGCGCCGACACCTGATCTGTGCCGGGACCCCATAATTTTCCCTCTGTGGTCGGCATTCTGCGTGCGTTCGCGGCGAGCTTGCGGGACGTTTGCAGGACGCATGGCGGCGGCCTAGAATTAATTGTTCAAGCAACGATCCACGCGTCACACATTCTCATCGCGGAGCCGCGAAACTTGCCGGACAACTCGGAAGATAGTCAGATTGTCCGACTGGTGGTAGAGCGCCAGCTCGTCACCAACGACGAGTTGCGCGTCGCTTCCGATCAACGCCAGCAACTGGCGGAACACGGCATCAAGCGACCCATGGGGGAAGTTCTGGTTGACCTGGGATTTCTGACGCGTACGCAACTCACCCGGTTGATGGGGACGGCGGATGATTCGGGTGGGCGCCCGGCCCAGCAGATTCCCGGGTATCAGATCCAGCGCAAGTGCGGGGCCGGTGCGATGGCGGTGGTCTATCAGGCCAAGCAGCTCAGCCTCGACCGCACAGTCGCTATCAAGGTGCTCCCCAAACGCATGAGCCGCAACAAGGAATTTGTCGAGCGGTTCTACCGGGAGGGACGGGCCGCTGCCGCACTGAATCACAATAACATCGTGCAGGCCATCGACGTCGGTGAAGCCAACGGTTTCCACTACTTCGTCATGGAATTCGTCGAGGGCTGCACCGTCTACGACGAGGTCGCCGGCGGCAAGGTCTATACAGAAGCCGAAGCGATCGAGATCGTGCGGCAAACGGCGTCGGCGCTGCTGCACTCGCACGAGCGCGGCTTTATCCACCGTGATGTAAAACCCAAGAACATCATGCTGACCAAGGACCGCGTGGCTAAGCTGGCCGACATGGGTCTAGCCCGCGAAACCACCGACGTCGAAGCCGCGATGGCAGAAGCGGGTCGTGCTTACGGAACGCCTTACTACATCAGCCCGGAACAGATCCGCGGCGAGGTGGACATCGACCATCGCGCCGACCTCTACTCGCTGGGCGCGACATTCTATCATATGGTGACCGGCCGGGTTCCGTTCGAGGGGCCGACGCCGTCGTCGGTGATGCACAAGCATCTCAAAGAGCCGCTCACGCCGCCCGACCACGTCAACACCACTCTGAGCTCTGGTTGCGGCGCCATGATCGAGATGCTGATGGCGAAGAACCGCGATCAGCGGTACCCCAGCGCAAAAGAGCTACTCGTCGATCTCGATCTGCTCGCGCACGGACGTCCGCCGCGCTATGCCCAACAGAGCGTCGACGAAAACGTGTTCGAAACACTCGCGGAAGGACAGGCCGTCGCGCCGGCCACACCCCAGCACACCACCGGTGTGTACGGTCCCGGCGGAGCGGGGACGGATTTCAGCGTCGCGATCATGATCACGTTGGGGGCGGCGCTGGTGATCAGCATCGTGATCAACATCGTACAGTTGGCGACGCGCTGATGGTGCCAGCCGCATCCGGCGTCAAGCCGGCTGGGTCGTAGGGGAGGTCGTCGGCTGAGATGTCGTTGGGACGAGCGGGGTATCGAAGCGTGGCCAGAAGATAACATCGCCGTCCGGCTGCCAGTTCGGCAGACCGTCGGACGTGCTCGTCTTGCCGCCGTCGTCTTTGCCATTCTCGCCGACTGAGTACAGCAGGAAACCTTCACCCAGCCGCCGATACTGGAGTAGACCGCCGGAGAAGGGATCAACGAGCTTCTCCTGGACCGATTTGCTCGGCATGGCGTCGACCAGCTTTTCCGGCCAGTGCCCCTGCTTGGCGTGGAACGCGTGCAGGCGGAAGATCGTGTGTAACACGCTGCGTTTGGCGATCAGACGCCGCATACCCAAAGCCACTCGGGCGAAACGCGGGCGCAGGTGCGTCAGTAGTGTTCCTTCCTTCTTTCTCAGCGCCTCCGCGAGCTTCTTCGCGGCGTCCTGCGCTTCGGGCCAATCAACGACGAAGGCGGTCATCGCCTGGGAGTAGTACGTGTTCAGGTCCTGAACGATCTCGTCCAGCGTCTGCGGGCGTAGCCGTACGTCACGTCCCGGACGCCCTAGCCCGCCCGGGCCGGTGAGCGTTTCGAATTTGCCGTCGCCGTCTTTGTCACGTAGCGACCGCTGTGCGAGATCGAAACCAATCAGCTTCTGGTGTTCGAACTGGTGTACGGGGCGACGCGGCGATCTTTCGGCAATTCGGAGCGTCTGATAGATGGCGTAGTAGTCAACGTCTTGTCCGGCGACGCGCGCTAGATCGAGCAATACGTCGTACGCGAGCTCCGCCATCTCCAGCGCCGTCACGTACTGCATCAGCAGCGGTTGATTCTGTATGTGGTGATACACGCGGAAAATGGTCAGGACGTCCACTACCGCGGCGTCGTGCTTGCCTTCCAGCAGCGTCAGGCGCGCGCGGGCGGCGACCAAGTGGCACAGTCGTAGAAGGGTGCCCGGCGCGGGGTCATCGAGCTTGAGCGTGAGCATGGCGCCGGTGTCGGAGCGCAGTTGGAAGTAACACGCGTCCGTTTCCGCAGCTTTGGCCAGGTGCGTCAGGGCGGCCTTGTTTGCGGTGACCCAGGTGTGGATTATGTCACGCTCGACGCCCGTCCACGACAGTGGATTGGGCTTGCGGGCCGCACGGCCGGCGGCGTTGTTCGGCACATACGCGCGCGCTGCAGCGTGATACTGGACGGCAGCGTTTTCAGACTCATTGGGGACCTTCGCCGAGTACTGCGCGTTGATCCATGCGATGTAATCCATCGGCGATGCGGCATTGGGAAGCGGAGGATCGGCGGCGCGTGCGCTGCATACTAAGACCGCGCCAAGCAAGACCGCGTTCCGCGCGATGTTCGACTTCGTGGTGCCGGGGTCGCCGTTCCGGGTACTCATGCGGCCCTCCGTCGTCTGGCGGCTGAATTGAAAGGACGTGTGGCTCTGCGCACACGCTCGCTGTTTATGGTGCAGTGGTCGGGATGTCGGCACCGACCGCTTCGAGTGTCAGATCATCGACCCACACCGTGCCTTCGCCGACGAGAAGCGCTCCGTAATGAAGCCCACGGGCCTCTTCTGGAATGTCGAGCACAATCTCGCAGCGTTTCCAGTCGACGGTGCCGACCAGCGGGCGCCGCGCCATGTTGTCGAACGCCAGCGGGCGGCCGACGATCTCGCCGTCGGCGCGCAGCCACAGTCCGGCGTAACCGCGGGCAACATCTTTCGTCTTGAGGAAACCGGACAATCGTACGCGCTTGCCGTGGTAGGGCCCCGCGGGCGTCGCCTGCGTCAGGGTGCCAAAGCTTTGCGGATCGCGATTACGCGAGATGGTCTCAATACGCGCGCTGGCTTTTCCGCTGTGGGCGACGGTGCCATCGCGCGTCACGGCGTAGCCTTTGCCGCCGCTCGGCGGAACTCCCCCGCACCGACCCCAGTCTTCGGGCAGATCCAGCGCTCCGGTGCCGAGCTCAAAGTCCAGGTTGCTCGGCCGATTGGGCGGCGCGTCGCCGATCTTCAGCGTGCGACACAGGGCGCGGAACGCGTCCTCGTGTGCGTCGAGCTTGTCCTCGGGCGTAGTGAGGTAGAAGCAGAGCACGTCTGAGCCGCGCGGGAACGCGATCCAGTGTACGGCGGTGCGTGTCGTTCCCGTGCCGAACGCCGAGCCCGTGCCGTTGCCGACCACCAGGATTGAGGCCGCGCCGTGACCAGCGAGCTTTCCTTCGTGCTTCTTGCGAATCTCCGCGCCGGCTATCGACTCGTAATCGGCGACGAGCGCCGCGAGGAATTCAGCCGCGTCCACAGTGGCCAGCGGCTTCTGTACAAAGACAGTAATCGATGACACGCCGTCGGGTGTCAGCGCGACGCGCAGTTCGCCGGGGACGGCGTAACCCGTGAGGTCAGCCGTGCGCCAGCCTGCGGGGATCGCGAATTCGAAATTGTAGCGTTGATCGACATGTGGAGTGGCGTACGCGACGATGGCAGAAGCGGCCAGGGCTACCGGCACGAGCAGTTTGCTGGCAGTCATCAGGTTCATCTTCTCTCTCACCATTACGGGGCCGACGTGCCGAGTGCATTTAGCGCTGGTGTAACAACGAAAGCGCCTCAGAGCGCGTCGCCTGGTTCGTGTGCATGATGCCGCGCAGCGCGGACGTGACCATCACGCTGCCGGGCTTCTTGACGCCGCGACAGGTCATGCACGTGTGCACTGCCTCCAGAACGACCGCGCAGCCCTTGACGTGCAGCCGCTGGGCGAGCACATCGGCAATCTGCGAGGTCAATCGCTCCTGCACCTGCGGGCGCAACGCAAACACGTCGACGATGCGGGCCAGCTTGGAGAGCCCCAGCACCTGTCCGCCGGGAATGTAGGCGATGTGTGCCTTTCCCTCGAACGGCATCAAGTGATGCTCGCACATGCTGTTGAAGCTGATGTCGCGCAGGGCTACCATCTCGTGGTGGTCTTCGTCGAACGTCGCCTGCAGGTGCTGTTCGGGGTCGTCGCGCAAGCCGCGAAACAGCTCGGCGTACATGCGCGCCACGCGGTCAGGCGTTTCGCGCAGCCCGGGTCGGTCCGGATCTTCGCCGATCGCGACAAGAATATCGCGGATGGCGGACGCGATGCGTTCCAGATCAACGCCGCTATCGGGAGTATCTGCTGACAAGTGGTGGTTCTCCGTTCGCGTAGTCAACGCGGCTGCTCGGCCCATGATCCTAGGCGCCGCGCAGGCGCAGCAGCTCGACCAGCAATCTGACGCCGAATCCGGTCGCGCCCTTGCCCGTGATTCCATTGCTCGTGTCCAGCGTCGCGACCGAAGCGATGTCCAGGTGAGCCCAGGGGATGTCGTCCTTGACGAACTCCCGGAGGAACATCCCGCCGACGATGGCGTGCGCCGCACGTTTTCCGGCCGAGTTCTTGATGTCCGCCTCCGTGCTCTTGATCAACTCGCGGTAATCGTCCCAGAGTGGCAGGCGCCACAGACGCTCGTGCGCCCGCCGGCCGGCCTCGCCCAGATCCGCGGCAAGATTGTCGTCGTTGCTCATGATTCCCGCGGCCGCGGTACCGAGTGCCACGCCGACACCGCCGGTCAGCGTGGCAAGGTCAATCAGTGCGGTGGGCTTGAGCTTGGTCTGGGCGTACCACAACGCGTCGGCGAGAATGAGGCGGCCTTCTGCGTCGGTATTCGTTACCTCAACGGTCTTGCCGCTCATCATGCGGAGAATGTCGCCGGGGCGGTACGCACGATCGGACACGGAGTTCTCGGCGACGGGGATCAAGCCGACCAGGTTGCATTTCAGTTTTAGTGCCGCAGCCGCCTTGATCGCGCCGAGCACGGTCACGCCGCCGCACTTGTCAAATTTCATTTCCTCCAGGCCGGCCGAAGGCTTGATGGAGTAACCGCCGGTGTCGAACGTGACGGCTTTGCCGACAAGCACCGTGGTAGTCCGCGCCTTTGGTGCGCCGCGGTAATTCAGTTGTACCAGGCACGGCGCGTGGACCGAGCCGCAGCCGACCGCCAGCAAGCCGCCCATCTTCATCTGTTTCAGCTTGGCGGCATTGTGAACCGTACACTTGATGCCCCCGGGGCCCGCTAGGCGTTTGGCCTCGGCGGCAAATGAGGTTGGCGTCAGGACGTTGGCCGGCTGATGAGAAAGCTGACGTGTGTAGTTGACGGCGTCGGACAATAACAGCGCCTCGCGTACCAACGGCATGGCCCGCGTCACATGCGCAGAAGAGCTTGCGCGCAGTTGCACGCGGATCTTGGCCGGCGTCCTCTCGTCGGGCTGTTTGAATTCGTCGAAGCGGTGACCGGCCAGTGCCATTCCGCTCGCCCATTCGGCCGACGCGTTGTCGACGCCCGACACGGCCAGTCCGTCCAGCCAGAGCGTCGCCGACTTCACGCGCTCGCCGATCAGCCAGCGTGCAGCCGCCGCGGCTGCCCGGCGAACCTCGTGTGCCCGCAGCTTCTCCTCCTCACCCAGGCTGATCAGGACGATGCGCCGACACTGCCCGCGGCACGTCGTCTGGGCGATGTGTCCCACCGTGTCGCGCAGCGCGTCGACGTCGAGCAGCTCCGAGACCGCATCGTCGCACAGACGGTCGACGCGCGTCACCAACTCCATCGGCGGCTGCGGTGTGGCGGGCAACGGGACGAGCAGCGCGTCGCTGTCCGGAGGTCCCTTGGTGGCGGCGGAAAACGTAAACTGCGTGCCGTTGGCGTTCATCGCGCTCCTCGCTGGTGCGTCGTTGGATTGTGGAGGGGGTGAGCGACTCCAGCCCAGGGCGGCTCACGATCCCGCGAACGTGGACGGTACGGTACCACGAGGCCGCAGCGCGGCAAAGCGACGGCACCTACCACAACTGATCCGGAGTATCGATGATCACTGATGCGCCTGCGTCCATCAGATCTTTCCGCGTGCGAAATCCCCACGTGACACTGACCGAGTAAGCCCCAGCGGCATGCGCTGTCTGCACATCGGTTGGCGTGTCGCCCACGAGCCAGGTTTCCTGTGGGGCTGTACCGAACGCCTCGCAAAGCCGGAGCAGGTAGTGGGGGGATGGCTTGCGGAGGTGCTCATCGATGTAGCCGTGGATGCGAGTGAACTGCCCCTCTGGCCAGAAGTGCTCCACGATGCGCGTGGTGAGCTCGTGTGGTTTGTTGGAAAGCACAGCCAGCGGAATCCCGTCAGCCCGCAGGCACTCGACAAGTTCCAACACACCGGGGTACGGGCGGGTATGGTGCAGGACACGCGTGCGATAATGCGGACGCACCAGTTCTGCGAGCCGTTCGACCAGGTGCGGATGGGCCTCGCTGGCCGCTCGCTGGCACAGCCGCGGGACGCCTTCGCCGACCATGTAGCGATATCGTTCGATCGGGTGCGTTGGCAGCCCCAGGAGCGTGAGGCAGTGGTTTAGCGACTCGCCGATGTCCCGTAACGAGTCCACCAAAGTCCCATCGAGGTCGAACACACACAGTCGTGGTCGCGGGAGTGGTATGGCCATCGGGGCTTTCCGTGGGGCCGGGCTGGACACGCAACCCGTTGGACAGAATGATCTATAATACTCGGGCCGCCGGCAGACTCCGGGTCGCCGGCCGGCCCAGCTTACCGAAGATGGAGCTTAGCGAATGATGTCTCATTGGCACACCCGCATAATCCTGGCAGTCGCTCTTGTCGCGTGTGCGGTCGGCGTGGGCGCAGGGCAGGAAGGTCGGCAGCCCGGTCGGTTCAGCAGCCTGATCGATATCGACGCGCTGATCGACAACCACTGCCGATTCCTGGCGCGCAAGTACAAGTTGACCGAAGAGCAGGACGTCTACACCCAGCAGTTCCTGCGCGACAAGGCCGACGAGTTCCTCGCGCAGCATCGCGAAGAGCTGTTTGCGATCGCGGACGAGATGTTCGACGTGCGGGGCGGATCAGACATGACGCCGGAGGAGCTTACAGCCTGGGGGCAACGCGCGCGGCCGATTTACGAGCAGGCCAAGGCGCTGATTATCGAAGGCAACGACGAATGGCGCGAGATTCTCACGGACGAGCAGAAGGTGATCCACGACGAGGATCTTGCCCAGATGTACCACAGTTTTGCGACCACCGACGATCAGTTGGAGCGTATCGTCTCCGGCGATATGACGGTCGAGGAGTTCCGTCGTGGCCCACGTACGCCGCCGCGGCCGCGGACGACTCGGAATCGGGAGCCGGTCGTCTCGCCGCAGCCGGTGACGTCGACGGTCGAGCACGCCGAGCGGCGTGCCCCGACGCCGAAGGGCAACACACGGCCGACACCGCAGCCTACGGAGCGAGTCACGCGCGGCGGGGAGCCAGAGCGCCTTGAGACTCCGACGCGCGGGTCTCGCACGGAGCGTCCCACTCGCAAAACGCCGTCCAAGCGGGCAGCGAGCAAGAATTTTGAGAGCGAGTGGGAGAAATATGTAAACGACTTCATCCAGCGTTATCAGCTTGACGAGGCGCAGCAGCAGCGGGCCCAGACGATTCTCAAGACCTGCCAGGAGCAGGCCACGAATCACATGACGCGCAAAAAGGCCGCGCTGGACCACCTGGATCGCTTGGAGAAGGACCTGGCCGACGCGCCGGACAAGGCCACACGCGCCAAGGAGATCAACGAGAAACGCCAGAAACTGCTCGATCCGATAAACCAGATCTTCGAAAAACGACTGAAGCCCCGCCTCGACAAGCTTCCGACCCGTGCGCAGCGGGAGGCCGCTGAGAGCGGCCGCTCACGGCCGACACCCAAGCCCACGCCGCGGACGCGGGCCTCCGAGGGCGATCGGTAAGCGTGCCCCTGGGCTATTATTCGGACTCAAGATTCGCGTGATGTCGGTTTGAACCGGCGCATCCGCCCGGCCGATAGGGAAAGTGTATGCCGAAGAGTAGGCACGGCCGGCCTCGGTTTGGGCGGTCGCTGACGAAGTACGTGGAAGGAGACGTCCATGCGTGCGACGATCAACCGCGCCCGATTGTGGCTGGCCGCGACGGCAACCGGCGGCAGCCTCCTGGTGCTGGAAGGCTGCGATCCTGCGGTGCGGGACACCGTTTTGAACGGCGTCGGCAGTGCGGCCACAAGCCTGTCCAACACGTTCATCAGCGCTTTCATTCAGTCGCTGCTCACAGAGGAAGAGACCGCGACCACGGTCCGTGGCGTCATCGAGATGGTGCCACAGTTCTTCGCGTAGCGCAGACGCGGCTGTTCGAGAAGAAATGATGCGGGGAGACGTTCGTGACCGACGGGCGTCGCCCCGTTCGTTTTGCGCGCGGGGTTATGGGGTGGAAACCGGTACCGAGGCAGTGCGACGGCGTGTCGTTGCGAGGTCGATCGCCATGCGCAGGGCGGCGTGCATGCTGCCGGGATCGGCCTGATTGCGGCCGGCGATATCGAACGCAGTGCCATGATCCGGGCTGGTGCGAAGCGCACCGAGCCCCAGAGACACCTGCACCGCCGAGGCGAATGACCGCATCTTGACAGGAATCAGGCCTTGGTCGTGGTACATGGCGACGATGCCGTCGAATGTATCAAGCATACCGGGTGTGAACGCCGTGTCCGGGGGTAAGGGCCCGCTGACGCGAATTTGCGCGTTGCGTGCCATCGCGAGGGCGGGTTCGATGATGCGGTGCTCTTCGTCACCCAACAGACCGTTTTCGCCGGCATGGGGGTTGATCCCGAGCACGCCGATGTGCGGGCGTGGGATGCCGAACCACTCGCGCAGGGCGCGATCCAATAGGTCGATGGGCTGATGAACGAGTCCGATCGTGAAGCGGTTTCGGAGCTCGAACAGCGGCACATGGTCCGAAGCCAGTGCGACCCGCAGCTGGTCGGCGACGAACAGCATATTGACGCGCTGCATGTCGAACCGCCGGGCGAGCAGATCGGTATGTCCCTGGAAGCGGTGTTTTGCCAGGTGCCAGCTTTGCTTGCAGATCGGTCCGGTGACCAGCGCATCGAGCTCGCCGTCGCGTAGCCGCCGGACGGCTTCCTCGACGAAAACGAAGGACGCGTGGCCCGCGTTGGCGTCAGGCTCGGCGCGGGAGTTTCGAATCGGTGGCAGATTGTCAAAGTCGGCCACGACGACACCGCTCGCGACGCGCGGACCGTGGTCATACGGCACACGCCACCAATACGAGTTGATCTCGGCCTGATCGGCGGCCAATTCGAGGACGTCGTACAGGCCATAGATGATGAAGCGCGCCCGAGTGCGTAGGTCCGGGTCGGCCAGTGCCTTGGCGATGACTTCCGGGCCGACTCCCAACGGGTCTCCCATCGTGATCCCAATGAGCGGGCGATCGTTGGTGTTGGGCGGCATGTGAGCCATCAGACGAACCCGCCTTCCCGTAACTGATCGACCGTGATTCCGCCCGCGGCGCGGAGTGCATCGAGACGCCGCACGATGATCCGGGCCAGGATGTCCGTCTCGAGGTTCACCTCGTCACCCGGCTGGCGCCGGCCGAGCACCGTTTCGTCGAGCGTGGTGGGTATCAGCGCTACCGAGAACCTGTCGCTCAGGTAATCGACGATGGTCAGGCTGGTGCCATCCACGGCGATCGAGCCCTTGGGCACGACGTACGTCAGGATCTCCGCAGCCGCGCGCACCCAGAGCTTCCATTCTCCGGCGGTCCGTTCGATCTGCGCAACGGTCCCCACGCCATCGACATGCCCCTGCACGAAGTGTCCATCGATACGATCACCGACTTGCAGTGATCGTTCCAGATTCACCGGCGTGCGCGGACGCAAGCCCTTCAGCGCTGTGGCTTGCCAGGTTTCCGGGACGACGTCGAAGCTGCCGGACTCGCCGGCGAGGTCCGCCACGGTCAGACACACGCCGTTAACCGCGACGCTGGCGCCGAGCGGCAAATCCTCTGCGAGTGGCCCGAGCGCGATCGTGACTCGGTGGGCCGCCGTGCCATCGGCATGATGGCGCAGTGCCGCATCCACGTGCGTGACCGTTCCAACGTGTTGGACTATGCCGGCGAACAAGGTGCAGTCTCACAGCTTCCAAGTGAGCTTCGTCTGTTGCGACGCCGCAACCGCGGCGCTTAATGATAGGACAATGCAAACACCGGGAACACCCTCCGCCGTTTCGGCGGGTGTTCCCGGTGGTGGATGCGGATCGGGAGTCGAGTGCGAGAGTGCCTGCGCTAGAGCTCCGTCGTGGGCGCGTGACGCGCGACGATTTCGTCGATCACACTGGGGTCATTGATATCACCGAACAACTCCTGGGCCTCAGCGATGAGCGTATCGGCAATGTCCGGCGGGATCACGATGTCCTCGGGCGACGCGTTGGCGAGCGCTGCGATGTCTTCGAAGGTGTTGATGTTATTGAGTTCGATCAACTGATCGGCCGCTGCCGCAAGCTCGTCGCTGACCGCTGGAAGTTCCTGGCCGATGATCTCCTCCGCGAGGTCCGCCATGAGCTGTATGTCATCCGGATTGAGTTCCTGAAGCGTGCCCTGCCCGGTCTGCACATCCAGCAGCTTGAGCCCCAGACTGACGGGTGTGCTACCGCCCTGGTTACCAGTACGGTCGAAGGGCGTCGGACCAAAGCAACCGCTGAGAATCAGTAACGTCGCCGCGGTCGCGACGGGTACGATGAGCGTCCGTGCTCGCATGTTGTGCTCTCCTTAGCTTATAGACTCGCGAGAATGTCCTCAGGCGGGAAGTCGATGAATAGCGTCGGCATGTTCTCGGGGATTGTCTGCCACACCGCGCGGCCGGAGTCGATGTACGCCTCGAGCGCCGCGGGCGAAGAAATATCAAAGGTCTCGAAGAACCGCACCGTAAGTCGTGCCTCTTCGTCCGTGTATGAACCCAGTCCCAGCTCGGCGTCCACGTCTGAGGCCGTGGTCGCGTAGATCTGGATCTCGTCCGGCGTAAGCGCCAGCAGGTTGGGGAGAATCACCTTCTCGTATGCGGAGCGCGCATCGCCGCCGCCCTGATTGGCGAGCGGCTTGTCTTGCAGCAGCGCGTCCAGCGTGAGCGATGACAGCTCGGGAAAGTCGGCCTCCAGTCTGGCTCGGAGGTCTGGCCCGGAAAGTGAAGAGTCATTGATGATCCCGTCCCACTCGTTGGCGGTGAGTGGAAGCGCGTGGTCAAATCGCTCCGGCGGACATCCGCCACAGACGACACCAACCGTCAAGATTGCGATCACGAGCGTTTGCACGCGCATCAGCATTCCCTCTCGAGCGTACATGGTTCCAGATTCGTCCGGCGGCCCCCCGCGCCTATACCGGTAACGCCCGAGTTTATACTATATCGACGGGGCAAGGGCACAAGCCGCACGCGTGCGGCCGTCCATGCTGGAAATCGGCTTGCGACCCGGGAGTAGATCATGCGCGTCACCATCGTCGGATTCCCTTACGCCGGAAAATCCGCCCTGTTCACTGCGATATCGGGCGTTTCGCCGGACCATCTCAAACCGGCCGAGGAGAACCTGGCGGCGGTTCACGTGACCGAACCACGGTTGGACGTGCTGGAGACGATCTTCATGCCCAAGAAGCGCACCGCGGCGACGATCGACTTCGTCGATCTGCCGGGCAGCGCCGAGGGCGACGTAGAGAAAGCCGGCCTGGAGAAACACCTGCCGACGTTGCGGCAGTCAGACATGCTGCTACTGATCGTCCCAGCCTTCGAATCTGCCTCCGTTCCCGCGCACGGCGGAACTGTTGATCCGCAGCGTGATCTAAAGGGGTTGCGGGACGAGATGCTGATTGCGGACTTTGCCATCTGTGCCGGGCGTATCGAGAAGCTGGAGAAGGCGGTGACCAAGCCGACGCCGGACCGCGAGCAGCTCCAGCACGAGCTGATGTTGTTACGGCGGTGCAACGAAGCGCTCGAAAACGAGCAACCTTTGCGCGATGTCGTCAAGCCCGGTGAGGAAGAGAAGATACTGCGGAGCTTCGGCTTCCTGACGCAAAAGCCCGTGGCGGTCGTGGTTAACGTCAGCGAAGACCAGATTGGTCAGCCGGTGGCAGTGGAGGATCCTCACGCGATCGGTACGTTTCCCGTCTGCGCGTCGCTCGAAGCGGAACTGATTCAGATGGATCCGGAGGATCGGCCGGCGTTCATGGCGGACTACGGCATTCAAGCTCTGGCTCGAGATCGGATCGTGCGGGCCTGCTGCGATGGGCTAGGGATCATCTTCATGCTTACAGCGGGCGCTGAGGAAGTTCGGTCGTGGCCCCTGCGCCACGGGACGACCGCGGTCGAAGCGGCCGGGAAGATCCACACCGATCTGGCCCGCGGCTTCATCAAGGCTGAGACCGTCGCATTCGAGGACCTGCACGCCGCTGGCTCGATGCGAGAAGCCAAATCGGCGGGGAAGGTGCGTCTGGAGCCGAAGGGCTACGTCGTGGAGGACGGCGACGTGGTAACCATCAAGTTCAACGTGTAGTTCCGCGTCGGGAGAAGGTCATGCAGCGCGTGGCGGCGGTCGTCTTGCTGGTGGTGGGAACGGCGGTGACGCTGGCCCAGGACAAGATCACGCAAGCCGATCTGCTGCGCCGAATGATCGACGTTGATCGTTTAATGCACCCACCCGCCGGCGAGCGCACGCAGACGATCGTTGCATCGGTGCCCGAAGAGCGGGGAAATGAGTGGCGTTTGTTGGCGGAGTTGAAGGGGCCGGCGGCGCTGACGCGCATCTGCGTTTCTGAACCGGCCGGCGAAATACGATTCGTGCTGGATGGTGCGGAGGTGTTGTCGACGGCCATGCCAGCGCTGTTCGCCGGAGAAGTTGCCCCGTTCATGCCGC
This sequence comes from Phycisphaerae bacterium, assembly GCA_028277645.1. Classification (GTDB taxonomy): domain Bacteria; phylum Planctomycetota; class Phycisphaerae; order UBA1845; family Fen-1342; genus JANQFV01. The sequence continues at coordinate 14,305 of JANQFV010000058.1, read as the reverse complement.
CGCTGATTTCCGGGGGCTGTACTTCGTATCTGCCAATCGGTTTCGCGCAAAGCTGCCGCGTCGAAAGCCGCGCATTTGCGGGCGCTTGCGAGGTTGATTTGGTGGAGTTTCCGCCGGACGCCGGCGTGCAGCGGTTTAGTCTGCAGCTAGACGACGACGCGCGCGTTGCGCTGGCCGAAGTGCGTCGAACGTTGATTCACGGTTTCGCTGAGGATCAGTGGTTGCGGCGTCGAAACCTGCCCATCGCCGTGCAGCAGGAACTGATCACTGGTGACGTGTTGCGCGAATCGTTCGAAGGCGCCGGCGTGATCCGCGCCCTACACGTCGCGGTGACTGACAAGATTGACCCGCGCGATCTGTACGCTCTTCATAACTGCATTCTCCGCGTTTTCTTCGATGGGCAGCCCCAGCCTGCGGTTGAGGCGCCGTTGGTCGACTTCTTCGGGTCCGGATTCGATCTCACGCCGTACGACAGCCTAATGATGGGCACGGACCTGCGGCTCCAACTCCCGCTGCCCGATCGCCGCGCGAGCCTGCGGCGATTCATGTATTGCCGGTATCCCATGCCGTTTGCGAGCGGGTTTCGCCTGGAGATCGAAAACCTGCACGAGTCGCGCAAGTCGATCGGGTTGCTCGTACACATGGCGGTCGAGCTGCGGGACGCAATCGAAACTCCGCTGCGTTTTCACGCTCAGTATCGGCGCGTGGCGGGCTGGACCGGCGACCCCGTTCGTGTGCTCGAAACCGCGGGGCCGGGACGCATCGTCGGCTGCACGCTCAATCTGGACGGTCCGTGTCAGGAGCTTTGGTCAACACTGCACGTTCGCGCCGTCACTGACGCGGCCCGTGCGTCAGAGGCGCCGTGGAGTAGCTGCGCAACCTGGATGGGCGCGGGTCCCGCTCCGCGCGGATTCACTGACGCGTTTTACGGCGCGACGCGCGTGACCGGGTTTGGCAAGTCATCGCTGTTCCGCTGGCGTCTGGGTGATTGCATCAGCTTCGAGCGCTCTGCGACAGTCGAGTTTCAGTGCGACGCGACACGTGACACGTACTTGGGTGCGCTGCTCTACTGGTACGGCCTGCCGGACGCAGCTCGCGTGAACGATCGTCTGGCGGCGTCCGATCTTGCTCTGCCCGGCCTACGAATTCCGCACGCGGTTGAGATCGAGGACCTCTTGGTGGGGGCCGGTTGGGGCAATTGGCTGGATCAAAAGCAAGCCGGAAACGTTGAGCTGTCAGGTCGGATGGCGGTGGTGATTACCACCGAGCAGCCGGTCGAGCTGCGGATTCCGTCGTCGTCGGCGCGAACTGTCACCCTGATGGTGCGCGTACACCCCGGCCGCACGTTCGAGTCCATCGCGTTCCATTCCGAGTCCGGCGAATTGATCGGCGAGGTGCCGTACCAGCGCAGACGCGACGGCATTCACCACGTCGGACGCCTCAAACTGGCCGAGGGGACTACCACAATCACGGTTACGTGCAAACGAGCGGCGGTGCTGGACTGTCTGATTCTGGAGCCGGCGGATTGACACTGGGTTTGCCAAACGGTTGGCCGCTGTAGTTATCGGGCGTCGCACGAAACACGTAGCGAGGACGCTGGCCGTTCCTAAGCCGTTGTGTGCATCGCGACCAGTGTTTGCGATACAATACATGGTCACCGCCGAGACGGCTGCGCGAGTGTCGTCGACCAAGGGGGTGGGCGTGAGTTTCCGTATGGACCGGAAATCTTCGAGAGGATGTGCTGATGAGTAGGACGGGATCCACTACACGGGCTTGGTGCACAATTGCGCTGCTGGGTGTCATGTGTGCCGGTTTCGGCGCGACAGCTTCCGCCTTCCCGCCGCCGCCGCCATCGCCATCGCCGGCAGACAAAGAGCAATCCGAGGCCAAGCCGGCGGCTGCCCAGCCGGGGAAAGCGGGTGACAGAACGGCGGCGCACGCCGATCCGGATTCGCGCCCGTTGGACCCGCGCATCAAACGCGAGCCGGTCCAGACCCCGCCGCCTTCACCGGAAGATGAGGCCCAGACCCGGGAGATGCTGGAGAAGAGCCGCTCCGCGGATGGTGAGCTCGATCGCGATAAGCTGGTCGAACTGATCAAGCAGCGGGTGCTGGAAGCGCAGAAGGCGCGTGAGACACAGCAGCCCAAGCAGAACGCGCAGGTGTCGCCCAACGCGCTGACCGGGCAGCCGGCCAAGCCGCCGGCCATTCAGCAAAGACCCCAGCAACGCCCGCAACAGCGCCCCGCGGCCGCCGCCAGACCCGGGAAGGCCGGATGCGGCACCAAGAAGCAGCTCGATCTCACGCCGCCGGCGCCGGACCAGCCCCAACCCAAGATCGTCGTGAAGGAGTTGACGGCTCGTCTGGACAAGGTCTGGGCTACGCAGAAGGCGGAGTTTGCCTGGGACCTGCGAAACGCAGGGCAGGGACCGCTCAAGATCCACATCAAGGGCGGGTGAGGCGTCAAGATCAGCGGTCCGGCGGACCGCACGATTGAGCCGGGGCAGACCGAGAACGTGAAGATTGCGATGTCGACCGGGCGTCGCCAGGGCGAGGTCAAACGCTCGTTCCGAGTCGAATCCAACGATCGCGAGAATCCGCGCGTGATGTTGCAGGGCATCGCGAACGTGCTGGCAGCCATCAAGATCGAGCCGCAGCGGGCACAGTTCGGCAACATCGAGCGCGGCGCCGACGCGAAGACGGTGTCCGTGAAGCTGCTGCGTGGTGACGGCGGTCCGATCGATCCGAAGATCGCCAGCGGTACGCGGAAGGGTGTGAAAGCCGAGATCAAGGAAATCACCGAGGGTGAAGAGTACGAGCTTGCAGTCACGCTCGAGCCGCCCTGGCCGAACAACCAACTGCGCGGCGCGATCATGGTGGAGACCGGCGTGCCGGAGTCGGGCAAGACGTCGGTGCTGTATCATGCGAACGTGAAGCCGCGACTGGCGACGATGCCCACGCGGTTTCAGATTCCACACCAGGTGGAAGAGGCGCGCACGCTAACCGTGGTCGCGAAATGGGACGGCGAACCGGGCACCATTAAGGAGGCGCGCTGCAACGCTCCTGATCTGGAGGTCGAGCTCGGCGACACCGAAGGCGAGAAGCAGTACGTACGGCTCCGCGTTCCGGCCGGTTACAACCCGCCGCGCCGGTCTGGATACAGCGTGACACTAATCACGGACGATCCCGAGGCCCGCACTGTTCGCATTCCGGTGTATCAGTTGCGCGCCCCGAATCGGCGTGCGCCGGCGCGGACCACCTCTGCGGCGCAGGAGGTCCGACCAGCCGTGCGCCGCAAAGCGGGTGTCGCGGCGCAGAAGAAGCCAGCCGAGCAATCGCCCGCGCCGAATGAGGATGGGGCGAAGCAGTAACATCGCGCGGCTCGCCGGCAATTGAGTTTGTCTGAAACGAACAGGACGTCGAGGTGATTGCCTCGACGTCCTTTCTGTTTGCGGACGCAGGTCAGTTGAATCCAGCTCGCGCTTCGTGATCAGTCAAACGTGATCAGCTCACACCGGCAGGTGCCTCCGCCTCTTCGAGGTTGGCGACATCTTCCGGGTCGGGCTTGCCGAAGTAGAGCAGCACTTCCGCCGGGCACTTGTCGAGGACCTTCTTGATCTCCTCGGTTTCCTCGCCGCCGTAGGACTCGTAGTTGATGCTGGCGACGTTGTTGTCGACGGTGAAGACCTCACCGGCGAAACGCTGGCAGAGCTTGCAGCCGATGCAGCCGACTTTGCAGACTTCCTTGACGGCCTTGGTCGGTTCGCGGTTGGCACAGGCGACGACCAACATGCGGTCCTGCTTGAACGGGACGAGCTCGACCAGATCGCGGGGGCAGGCCTTCACGCACGCGCCGCAGCCGGTGCAGGCGTCATAGTCGACGACCGGCTTGCCCTCGACCATGTGCAACGCGTCGAAGTCGCACGCGTCGCAACAATCGCCGTAGCCGAGGCAGCCGTAGGAGCAGCCTTGAGTGACGCCGACGACGTTGGCCTCGACGCAGCTCTCGACGCCGTCGTACTCGACCACGCCGAGCTTGTCGCAGGTCCGCGCGCCGCAGCGGATGATGGCTTTGAACGGTGCAGTTTCGACGACTTCGACGCCGAGGATTTCGGCGATCTTCTCGGCAACCTCGGAGCCACCGACCGGACAGCCGTTGCACGGAGCCTTCTGCTCGACGACGGCCTTCGCGAAGTCGGCGCAGCCAGCGTAGCCGCAGCCGCCACAATTGGCGGCGGGCAGGGCCTCGTTGACCTCGCCAATGCGGGGATCTTCATCGACACGCAGCTTCTCTTTCGCAACGCCGAGCAGCGTCGCGAACACGAACGTTAAGGCAAACAACACGATTGCGGCCATTACGACGGTCATTGCTGACCCTCCGAACGTAGCATCTCAGTCATTCCGACGATCACAGGGAGGAGGAATCTACGCGCAGCCGCGCAGGTCTCCATCGACGAGGCAAGATCCCTCGTCGCAGCGCTCCTCGGGATGACGATCTGTTTGCTCACTTCCCAATCCCCGTAAACCCGGTAAACGCCAGCGCCAGGATGCCTGCGACCAGCAGCGTGATGCCGGCGCCTCGAAACGGCTTGGGCACGTCGCTGAAGAGCAGGTGCTCGCGGATGCCGGCCATGATGACGATCGCGATCATGAAGCCGATCCCGCCGCCGAAGGCGTACGTCAAAGCGTTCAGGAAGCTCTGGGTCTCGGGCTTCATGTAGATGTAGAGGCACGCACCCAGAATGGCGCAGTTAGTCGTGATCAGCGGCAGAAACACGCCCAGCGACGTGTACAGCGGCGGGAAGAACTTCTTGAGGTACATCTCAACGAGCTGCACCATCGACGCAATCACCATGATGAACGCGACGTATTGTAGGAAGTTCAGCGCCAGCTTGTCGCCGAACATGTTGCCGGCGATCGGGTGCAGGATCAGGTGCATGATGATCCAGGTGATCGCGCCGGCCATCGTGATGACAAACGTCACGGCACAGCCCATGCCGAACGCCATGTCGACCTTGCGCGATACACCCAGGAACGGGCAGATGCCGAGAAAGCCCTGGAAGACCAGGTTGTTGACGAGCACGACCGACAGCAGGATGGCGATGAATTCCATTTACGCACCCACCTTTCCGCGTTCGCGCATGTAGTTGACCACGCCGACCACGACGCCGAGCGTCAGGAACGCCCCCGGCGGCAGGATCATGATGATCCAGGCGTGCGTGTCCCAGACGGTCTTGGGCAGCACCTGGTAGTTCAGGAACGTCCCCGAGCCGAGAATCTCCCGGATGATCCCGAGAGTCAGCAGTGAGAGGGTGAAGCCGATGCCGATGCCGAACGCGTCGGCCAGCGACTTACCGACGCCGTTCTTGATCGCGACCACTTCCGCCCGGCAGATGATCATGCAGTTGACGATGATCAGCGGGATGAACGCGCCGATGGCCTGGCTGACCTTGAACAGGTATGCCTTTAGAAAGAGGTCGGCAATCGTGACGAACGTCGCAATCGTCAGCGTGAAGATCAGGATCCGCACGTGCGGCTTGATCAGGTTCCGCAGCAGGCTGGTGATCAGGTTGGACATGACGACGACGAAGGTCGCCGCCCCGCCCATCACGAGCGCGTTCTCGACGGAGTTGGTGACCGCCAGCGCGGGGCACATGCCCAGGAGCTGCACGAGCACCGGATTGTTGTCGAGGATGCCCGTCTTGAACTGCTCGAGGTTTCCGGTTTCTGCCGCCATCTATCGAACTCCGAATCTGGTCATTCCGACGAGCGCAGCGAGGAGGAATCTACCTCCATTCGCACAAAATCCGTTCGCCGCGAGTAGATTCCTCGCTGCGCTCGGAATGACGCGCTCTTCGCTCGGAATCACGTGCCTGGGCTCGTCGTTCACTCGAATCACTGGATTATTCCTTTGGCAACTGCGGCACGATGCGCGTGAGGACATCGTTGACGATGTCCATGGTGTACTGGCTGGAGTACGTCGCACCCGTGATCGCCTGGATTTCGCTATCTGTTGCCGGCGTTTGCTTGGTCAGGGCAAACGGCGTTGCGGTCGACTTGCCGTCGAACTGGTAGGGAAAGGGGTTGCCTTCGACGCGTTCGATCTTGTTGCCCAGGCCTGGCGTCTCGAGGTGGCTGACCACCTTGACACCGATGATCTCGCTGCCGTCGGGCGAGATGCCCACGACCACGTTGATCTTGTCAATGAAGCCGCCGCCCGAGGCCTGCACCGCCCAGCCGGCGAGCGAGCCGTCCGCCGCCCGACACTTGAAGACGGTGTTGCCGTCGATATCGAGCGTCTCGCGTTCCTGCTCTGCATCCATGGCCGGTACGACCTCGGCCACGGCGAGGTTGAGCGCCTTGGCCTGGTTCTCGCGGATCTTGCCCTGCCAGGTCGTCTGCGCTCCGGCGAGCAACGCCGCAAAGGCGATGCCCATCGTCAGCACCAACCAGGACTCGTCAATGAACTTCTTCATATCGTCTCAGCCTTCCAGTTCACCAGCAGGCGTTCGCCACCCAACTCCTGAGATCCTTGGATCCTCTGATCCTCATGCTTCCACCTTCCCGCCGAACGGCGTCGGCGTGGTCACGCGCTCAATCACCGGCGTCAGCGAGTTCATGATCAGAATCGCGAACATGAAGCCTTCGGGGTACGCCCCGAACAGGCGAATGACCATGACCAGCAGTCCGACCCCCGCACCGAAGATCAGCCGGCCCCACGGGTTGACCGGGGCTCCGACGTAATCGGTCGCGATAAAGAACGCGCCGAACATCATCGCGCCGCTGGTCAGGTGGAACGTCGCACCGGGATGCGCGTCCGGTGCGATCCAGTGCGCGATCTGGGCGAAGATGCCCGCGGTCAACAGCAATGCCAACGGCTGACGCCAATCCGCGACGCCGCGAATCACTAGGTAGAGTCCGCCGATCAGCGCCGCAATGGCACTGGTCTCACCCAGACAGCCGCCAGTATTACCGAGCCACAGGGCGGACATGCTGGGCAGGTCCATCTGTTTGGCGGCAGCGTACAGGGGGGTCGCCATGGTGGTCGCATCGACGCCGGCGGCGGTCATCGGTGCCGTCGGCGTGAAGCTGACCAACGCGGCGGGGAAGCAGATCATCAGAAACGCGCGGCCGACCATTGCGGGGTTAAACAGGTTGTTCCCGATGCCCCCGAAGACTATCTTGCCCAGCGCGATGCCGACCATACCGCCGAGAAATGCCATGTACGGATTCAACGACGGCGGTAGCGAGAAGGCGAGGATCGCGCCCGTTACGATCGCCGAGCCGTCATACACGGATGACTGGTCGCGTTTGCGCATCAAGTTGCCCAGCGCCTCGGCGGCCAGCGCCCCCGCGATCGTCGCGACGGTGAGGACGATCGCGCTCAGGCGGAACATGTACAGCGCGAAGCCGAACAGTGGCAGCATTGCCAGCAGCACCTCGAACATGATCCGCTGCGTCGTAGCGCCAGCGGCCAGGTGCGGTGGCGAACTGACCAGAAAGCCCCGCGGTCCGGCATCCTTGATCGGCAGCGCGGCAGGCTTGGCGGCGTTGGTTGCATCACTCATGGAGCGATTGTCTCCTCGTCTTACGGACTGATCATCGTTCGATCAGCTTCGGCCGACCGGGAGGTCGGCCGCTACGTCGTGGCCTTCTGCTTGGTCTGCATGATGCGCCACTGGTTCTTGCCGGCCCGGATGTACTGGGCCAGCGGGATCTGCGCGGGGCAGATGTAGGAGCAGCAGCCACACTCGCAGCAGGCCTGCATGTCGAATTCGTTCGCCAGGTCGTATTCGCGATGCTTGATCGCATGGGCGATTTTCGTCGGCGACAGGTACAGCGGGCAGTTGTCGATGCAGCGCCCGCAGCGAATGCACGGCGTCTCGTGCCAGTGCGCGGTCTCCTGATCGATCATCACCGTGATGCCGCCGACGCCCTTGATCACCGGCACGTTCAGGTTCGGCACGGTCGGTCCCATCATCGGACCGCCCGCGAGTACCTTGATGGCCTCGCTGGTCACGCCTCCCGCGGCGCTTTCGATCAGCTCGCTGAACTTCGTGCCGATCGGGGTGAGGTAGTTGCCCGGCTTCTTCACGCCGAGGCCGGTGACGGTGACTACGCGGTGCGTGAACGGCTGGTCGCGAACGACGGCCCGGGCGATGCCGTGCGCCGTCGAGACATTCACGACAACGACGCCGACGTCGAGTGGCAGCCCCTTCGGGGCGCTCGGCACGGTGCGTCCGAGGACGGCGGGGATGAGCTGGCGCTCGCCGCCCATGGGGTACTTCGTGGCACAGACCGCGATCTCGACGTTGTGGCCGACGGCGGCCTTCTTCAACGCCTCAATCGCGTCCGGTTTGTTCTCTTCGATCGCGATGATTGCTCGCTCGGCGCCGGCCGCGTGTCGGGCCAGCTCGAGGCCGACGATGATGCCCTCCGGGCACTCGACCATCAGGCGGTGATCAGCGGTCAGGTAAGGCTCGCACTCGGCGCCGTTGAGTAACAGCGTATCAACTGGCCGGTCAGGATTGCGTTTTAGCTTGAAGTACGTAGGGAACGTGGCGCCGCCCATGCCGACCAGACCGCCGGCGCGGATTTTGGTGATGATCTCCTCGGGCTCGTACTTGGTCGGCTCCACGCTGTCCCAGTTGCGATCGAGGAAGCTCGCAAGGAAGTTCTCGGGCACGGCGCCTTCCTCGGAGGGCTTCAGCGGGATGGCGTCGCAGCGCTTGCCGCCGGGGCCGGGCAGCGTCGTGATCACGGTCATCGCGGTCTTGCCCTTCAGCGTCGCGTGAATGGGCGCCGAGATGGGGTGGTCGATGTCGCCGATGATCTGGCCGTACTCGATCTCTTCGCGTGGCTTAATGGTTGGCTTGCACGGCGGGCCGATGTGCTGCGACATGGGTATAAGCAGGTCGCCGGTGGGCGTGAACAGCTCGATTGGCGCGTGCTCGGAGTACTTCTTGCGGTGCGGTGGGTGGATGCCCCGCTGGAACGACTTCAATCCCGATAACCGTTCGCGAAGAGCGGCAATCATTCGACACCTCCAGCCGCCGCGCAGTTGCGCTGACGGATCCACATCACCAGTCGCGCGAGGCCGACGCCGACGAAGAAGCCGGCGACCGCCCCCGCGGCTTGTCCCAATCCCGCCAGGAACTCAGTTGGTGCGCTCCACCACCTGGTTATCGCGAACGCCCCGCCAATCGCCGCGGCCAGGGGCAGCAGGAAGACGAGCACCGCCGTGCCCACCAGCGCGCCGCCGTGCGTGAGCTCGTGGCGTTCGAGCGCTTCCGGGTTGTCCATCACCGGACACCCGTTGCCCGTGTGGCAGTGACCGCAGCCGAACCAGAAGCGTTCGAGGAATTTCATATAATAGCCTATCGATAGCCGAAATAGAACGAACCTGGAACGGTAGCGTATCCATAACTCGGTTGCAAACGGCGTGCCACGCGGCGGGACGGGGCGGCGTTGAGCCTGTCGCGACTATCGCGATCGAGCCGCGTAGGGCGCTCGAGGGGTTGCGCCAGATCGCGCAGTTCCGGCTACAGGTCGTCCAGCGATGGCGTGTAACCCGGCAATTCGAACTGCGGCCGTACGACCGTGCCTTCGAGCAGATCGATGTACGGCGTGACAATTGCCCGGCGGATGGCGTCGGGTGGCGTCTGCTGCGCGTCGTAGGTTACCTGCACGGTCGCCAGATCCGCAGCGGACCAGATCTCGACCTTCAGGTAACCTTCGACGGCGTATTCGTCGTCGCGATTCAACCAGGTTTCGACCAGCGCCGAGGACGTGCCGCGGCAGGTGACGCCGGCGACGTCGAGCGACAGCGTCGCGACCGTCGCCGGCCGCTCGCCCTGCTCGTGGACGAACGACGGCAGGGGGAAGGCATATGTCGCGGCGACTGCCCCGGTAATGCACGCCAGCAAAACGCCGACTAGCGCGATCTGTGGCCAGGTCTTCGCGGACTTGCCGGGTGGTCCCCAGGTTAGGGCACCGTCCGCTTGCGCCGGACACTCAGCCACGCAGTCCAGGCAGGACGTGCAGCGGGGGGCGGTGACCGTTTTGATCCGGTCCACGCGGATGTTCATCGGGCACACCTGCGTGCAGACGCCGCAATCAGTGCAAGCGTCTGTGTGCCGCGTTACGCGCGTGAGGCCCAGCCAGGAGAATGGCGTGAACACGGCAGCCAGCGGGCAGAGGTAGCGACAGAACGGCAGCACGAGCAGGAGCGAGCCGACCACAATCCCGCCCGACACGATATAGGCCCACATGGTAATGTCTTTGCCGTGCCGACTGATGAGGACGTAGCACGGGTCGAATCCGCGGAAGAGCAGCTCGCCGGCCCGCCAGGTGATGTACACGATCACGACCAGCGCGGGGTACTTGAGCATGGAGAGCGCGCGGTCGACGCGGTAGGGCAGCGTGAACGGGCGTAGTCCGACGCGGCGGCCCGCTACTGAGAGCCACTCGGAGATCGTGCCGATCGGGCAGGTGTAACTGCAGAATGCGCGGCGGAACAGCAGCGTGACCAGCAGCACTGCGCCGAGGATGTAGAAGTTCGACACGCCCAATGAGCACGTGAAGTTGCCGTCGGTGACGTACGAGTAGAGCGCCTCTACACCGCCGAAGGGACACCAGCGCTCCGCATCGCCGCGGACGACGAACACGCCGATGATGGTCAGCGCGAGGAATGCGAACTGTAAAACGCGTCGGGTGATCTTCATGTTTCTTCAGGTACGTCCGTAACGGTAGCTACTCTGCGGTCCGGCACGAGCATGCACAGCAGGAACCCGGCCAATGTCAGCGCGCCAGCGGCGATGATCCATGGTGTGTGTGGCAGGCCGTCGTCGTTTACGCCGTAGCCGAGCCCTTCCAGCGCGGGTCTGAGCCCGTCCTCGCGCGTCGCCAGTACGAAGATGCCGTTGTTCAGTAGGTGGGCCAGTACGGCGGGCCAGATCGAGCGGAACTGCACGACCAGCAAACCGAACAGCACGCCCAGCACGCTGGTCACGACCAGTCGGTGAATGCTGAAGTGGAACACGCCGAAGGCAAAGCCGACCAGCAGGATGGCCGGCCACTTGCCGAGTGTTCGACGCGAGCCGCTCAACGCGTAGCCGCGGAAGAAGAACTCCTCGCAGAACGCCGGCACCAGCGCCATGAAGAACACCATCGCCCACGGGCTGGTATCGTTGAGCCGCGCGACCATCAGCTCAAAGAGCTGTTCCATTTGCAGTGGCATCGGCAACCAGTCGCGCTGAAACACGGCCCAGGCCTGAGCCAGAATCCAAGTTGATAGCCCGAAGCACAAGGCGGCGAGAATGCCCATCAGTGGCGGGCCGCGCAGCGAGAACGCCGGCGTGATGCGCACGCGCGAGTACCACGCTGCCCCGAGCGGTACCAGCAAGAACAACAGGATGAGCACGCTGGCGATGCCCAGCCAGTATTCCAACGTGCCCACCTCGCCACCGCCGAGCAGTGCTTGTTGTAGGAAGAAGTTCAGCGAGAACACCGCCGCCATCAGCAGCAGGGCCTGCGCCGTGCCGGGCGAGTCGCTCCTCTTGAAGAACCGGCGTTGGAAGATCGTCTTGATCGACCCGCTGTCGGCGAAGAGCACGGCCTCCTGGCCGAAGAGCTTGGCGGCGACGGCGACCGCGGCGCCAGCGTACAGCGTCGTCGACAGCGTGACCCACAGGATTGCGACGATGTCAAATCGCCCGGTGAACAGGTCGCGGGTGAGAATGGTGATGTTGGTGACCGGCATGACCAGCAGCGGGCCTTCCAGTCGCATGCCCGGTAGCACACCGACTGTGGCGGGGATCAGCACAGCGACCATGACCGGCATGACGTAGTTCTGGGCTTCCTTGAAGCTGCGGGCGAAGCTGCACACGGCCAGCAGCAGCGCGCTGAACATCACCGCCAGCGGGATCAGCACGACCAGCACCCACGGCAGGGCGCCGATCGGAATGACCACATCTCCCCCGCGGGATAGCAACTGACCGAGCCCCCCCAGATATACGGTGCCGCCGATCGAGATCAGGTTCAGCGCAGCGCTGAGCATGCCGATCAGCGCGACCACGACAAACTTCCCGGCGATCAGGTCCACGGTCGGCACCGGCGCGACCATGAGCGTCTCGAGCGTGCCACGCTCGCGCTCGCCGGCGGTCAGGTCGATCGCCGGGTAGATCGCGCCGGTGATCGTCATCACGATCAGTATCAGCGGAACGATCTGTCCGAGGATCGAGCCGCCGACGCGTTCAGGCGTCGCGACCGTCTCCTGCTGGACGGCGACGGGAATGACGAATGATTCATCGAGTTGCTCGCGCTTCAACCGCTGGCGGAGCAGGTCGTCCGCGACGCGCTGAAAGATCCCGTCCAGACCCGAAGCGGCCATCTGGCTGCGAATCTCAGTCTGGTCGAGGTAGAGGACGACCTCGGCGGTGTCCGTTCCATCCGCGGTCGGCGGTGGGCTGGTCAGCACGAGACCGACGTGAACGGAGCCGTCGAGAATCCGCGCTGCAAGCTGATTGGGATCTTTGATGACCTCGATGTTGTAGTCCGGCGGCGCCCGGCGCACGCCGGCCTGGGCCGCCTCGCCCGGGCTTGCCTTGTCCGTCAGCTCCGGCTCTTCGTCCTCGGCCAGCTCACCCGCTGCGGCTTTCTCAACCAACTCCTCCGCCGGCATGTCCTCGGTGGCGCCGGGCTGGCGGGCCGGGTCGGTGTCAATTACGTGACGCAGCCACGCGCGGACGGGCTCCGCAAGGACGGCGACGGTGTACTCCTCCTGCTGCAGCTTGCTGACCTGCAGCTCGAAGCCCTGGAGCGACCCGAGGATCATCGCGGGGTACAGCACGATCGGTACCAGGATCATCGCGATCAGCGTGCGCCTATCGCGGAGCGTATCGAGCAGCTCCTTGCGCCAGATCGTGTTGATGCGGGACAGGCGATTCATGCAGCAGATGCCCCCACGCGGGCCGCGCCGCAACGAGGTGACAAAGTGGCAAGGTGACAAAGTAACAAGAAGTCCTTTTGCGCGGTGGCCGTCGAAGATTCGAGACCGCGTCGATGCGCTGACTTGTTACTTTGTGACTTTGTCACCTGGTTACCTCTTCCGCAAATACCGAGTCGGTCGCGCCGACCAAGTCGAGGAAGATTTCGCTGAGACGTGCTTTGCCGGTGCGCGTGCGGAGATTAGTGAGCTCGTCCTCCGCGATTAGGCGGCCGTTGTGGATCAGGCCGATGCGGCGGCACATCGTCTCGATCTCGTCCAGCGCGTGTGTCGACAACAGGACCGCTTTGCCCGCGTCGGCTTGGGTACGAATGAACTCGAGAATCAGGCGATTCGACAGGACATCGAGACCCAGCGTGGGCTCGTCCAGCACCAGAATCGGCGGGTCCGCGATCAACGCGCGCGCGATGCTCGTGCGCTGCTTCTGTCCGGTCGAGAGCGCGCCGCAGCGCAGGTTGAGATACTCGTGCATCCCAAGCCAGTCGGCCAACTGCCGCACGCGCTGCTCGGCCGCGGCGCGTTGGATGTCGTACAGCGTGGCGAAATACAGCAGCACTTCGTGTGGTGTCAGCCGGGCGTAGAGCCCCGTGTTGGCCGTTAGATAGCCGATCTGACGTTTCACGTTCTCCGGTTGGTCCGTGACGTTTATGCCGTCGATGTGGACCTTGCCCGTGGTTGGTTTCAGCAGTCCGCTGATCATCCGCAGTGACGTCGTTTTGCCGGCACCGTTGGGACCCAGCAGGCCGTAGATCTCGCCTGGCTGGACCTCGAAACTGACGTGATCGACCGCGGTCTTCTCCGTTCCGTCCGGATTGGGAAACACTTTGGTCAGGTCTGTGACTTTGATCATTCCGGGCGTCCGTGCGCGGTCGAGCGCGCGGGTAGCGTACCGTACGGGTAGGCTGCGTCAAACGGACACGCACGGTCGTGATACGAACAGGGCCGCGCCGTCAGGCGCAGCCCCGTTACAAGTCTCGCATTCTTGGTAATCACGTACCGCGGCGTCAGAGTTAATGCTTCCCGTGCTGGCACGTCGCCTTCTTGTCTTTGTCCTTGCAGGTGGTACCGGTCTTTTTGCTACACCCACCGCAGCCGGCCTTGGTGCTGCAGCCGCCGCAACCCATCTTGACCTTCGACTGCGTGGCACAGACCTTCACGAACCCGTCGGTCTTCGCCAGCGCGTTCAGATCGGGACATGATTTCGCGTTCGCCTTGGTGGTATCGAGCCATGGCGCGGGTGTCCCCTCGAAGCAGTACTTGAGCATCTTCAAGGCGCGGGCGTCGTCGCCGACCAGCGCAT
>JANQFV010000027.1 GCA_028277645.1 Phycisphaerae bacterium | reverse complement strand
CGGTCGGCGGCAATCGCAAAGGAACCGCAGCGAATGCACTGCTGGAATCACCGAGACGTCCCGGCAAACGGCATCTGCTGTGCGTGCGGACGTGCTCTGTGTGCGGAGTGCGCGTCGGATATTCACGGCGCAGTCGCGTGCGCGCGCCGCTGCGAGGATCGCGTGCACAAACTACTGAGCACACGTGCGTGGTTCATGGCAACACGGAGTAATGAGCGACTGGCGGTTGCGTGGCTGCGCGGCCGCAATGTCGCGTGGGGCGTGATAGTGGTGGGGTTTGGCGCGATATACGGCCAACTGGGATACGGCGCGGAACAGTACATGGACGCCGTCCTGGGAGCTTTCGCGGTATTCGCTGGAATACTGCTCCTTTACCAGGCATCCCGACGCCGTCGGACGCCGTCGACCATGCCGCTTTGCATTGCGTGCGGGTACAATCTCACAGGCAACACCAGTGGACGCTGTCCGGAGTGCGGATACGAAGTGCGCTCCGCAGGTGCGAAGTAGTCTCGGAACCGCCCCCAGCCGCAAGTAACGCCCGAGATGAGCCTGAACGGGGAAAACTCAGAGCCCATTGTCGACTATCGCACGGTGGTCACGCAGGAAACTGACCGTGTGGTTGTGCGCTACAGCCCCGCGATGCGACGCGGAAGTGTCCTGCTGTTGCTTGGTGGCGTTATCGTCGCCACCGGCATCGTCGCCGAACTGGTTCGGCTTGGCCTGCACGTCGCGGCAGTCGTGTTGGGCGTGTTCGCGTCCGCCCTCTTGCTGCTGTGGGCGTGGTCGATCGCTCGCATCGCGCGGCTCCATCATGACCACCCGCTGGTCGTGATCACGGACACCGGCGTTCGGCCAGAACATCACGGAGCGGAGACCGCCATCACGGCTGACGACGTTGTATCGCTCGAACTCTGCGGACCGCGGAAACTGGACAAGACGACGCGGCTGTACGCCCGCGTGCGCGGTGAAGAGTACCACTTGTTTCTGTACCAGCACGAACTGGGAACGCGCGTTCGCGAGTTGGCAAACGACCTGTCGAACCGGTGGAACCGGGGAGTCGTCCGGAGCTGACAGCTCGTTCGGCTGGTCACAGTTCCGCCGCTCAGACCAGGGCCCACTACTTGCGCGCGACAGCGAACATCGCCAGGCACAACCAGCCCACCAACATCAACACCCCACCGATCGGCGTGATGGCACCCAGCCAGTTCAATTGCGTCAAGGCCAGGGCGTACAGGCTGCCGCTGAAGATGATCGTGCCCAGCAGGAAGCTCCAGCCGGCGGTCGAGGTCAGCCTCGTCTGCGGGAGGAACGCCATCGCCAGCATGGCCAGCGCGTGGTACATCTCGTAGCGCGCGCCGGTGTTGAAAACGTCCAGGTAGCGCTCCGGCAGGTCCTTGAGCCCGTGCGCCCCGAACGCGCCCGCCGTCACGGCGATGAAGCCGTTGATCGCACCCGCCGCGAGCCAGAAGCGGATTGCGTTGGAGAATGAGAGACCGGCGGACGAGTGCTCCGATGCGTTCATGCGTCACTCCTTGCGGACGACTCGACAAAACAAAACGTGCCGGCCTCGAGGACCGGCACGCCATCTTATCGTAGCATGCAATGAGCGTCGGGGGGGACGCCCGACCCACCCTTACGAGTCGATGCCCAACTCGCCCGGCGACCTCTACCGCCGACGGCTCCAGATCAGCAGCCCCATACCCAGCAGCATCAGCGACGCTGGCTCCGGCGTCGCTTGGAAATCAGCCAGACGGAAGTCGCCCCCCGTCGGCGCGTCCGCGGTCAGCATGATCGAGTCGAGGCTCGAAAGGTCGACGGGGCCGTCGCCGGGCTCGGGCACCAGTGCGGCGAACGGCAGGTTCACCAGGTGATCGCCAACGGTCGTGATGTTCGTCTCGGCGGACGCCGTATTGGTGCCGTCGCTAACGGTCACGCGGACCACGAGTGCTTCGGTGGTCGGGTTGGCCGCATCAAAGTCGAGCACGTTGATCTGAAAGCGATTCTCGCCGGTGACGTCCAGCGCCAGCCCAGCGTTGTTGGCGTCGTACAGGAAGCTGACGAAGCCGTCCGCGCCGACTGAGGCGGCGTAATTGAACAACTCCTGGGTCGTGGAGACGGTCATGTCAATTGCGTCGATCCCCGGCAGGTCGAACGTGCCGTCGGTCTCGGTCGCGCGATAGCCGCCCTGCACGTGAACCGGATCGAGCGGCCCTTCGAGCAGATTGACAACACCCGCGGCCGTAAGCGTCACCGGCCAGGTACCACCGTCCGCAACGCTGAAGTCATCTATGAGAATATCCGCAGTCGCCGGCGTCGTGCCGATCACGACGATTGACGCGATCAGCAGTGCGGCGTTGCGACATGAGCTACACCATGCGCGCATAGCTTCCTCCTCCGGATGCACCGGATCTGCTCAATTTCCCGTCCTTGAATGCAAAAACTGACCCGCCCCGCAGCGCGACCACGGGCGCTACAGCCGGGTGTTGCCAACTTCTAGGAGGCCGTGCGCGCGCCAGTCAAACGAGGTTTTTTTTATACATACCGGACCGTGCGCTCGCGCTGTCGCACCCATAAGAACTCTGGTTGTCTTGAGCAGACTGACGGTGATGCCAAGCACGGATGCAATGGGAGCTGTGCGGAAATGCACCAAACGAAAACGCCGGCGCAGCGCGCGATAATGCGAACCACGTCGGCGTCCATTATTGTCGAGCCGGCTCCGCGTTTATCGGAAACGGCGCATACCGAGTAGCAGGCCGAAGCCGACCATCAGCAATGCGGTCGGCTCGGGAATGAACCGTATGTCGTCGACACGAAAGTCGCCACCCAACCCTGAAGAGAAGTTCAGCGCGACGATCTCGATGGAAGTCAAATCGGGTAGATCACCGTCCAGCGGAACCAGGTCGGCCAGGAACATATCGACCGTGTAATTGCCGGCAGCAGTGATCAGCGGCGCGGTGACCAGCGCTTCGTTATCACCGTCGCTCAACAGCGCGCTGACCTCCAACCCGCCGGAGCCACCGACCGTCCCATCGAAGTCAACGATCTCGACGCGGATCCGGTCCTCGTCGGTGACGTCAATACCCAACCCCACGTCGTTGGCGTCGTAGGTAAGCGCGACGAAACCCTGTGCCCCCGCAGAGGCGGCGTAGTCGAGCACGCCCTCAGCCGGGAAGACGCCGAGTTGAATCTCGTCTACGTCCAGAGCCAGCGTGCCCCCGAAGCGCGTGTCGCGGTAGGCGCCCAGCACGGTGTTCGGGTCGAGCGGGCCCTCGAGCTGGTCGAGGAAACCGGTCGTCGCAAGCGTCTGCGGCCAGACCGCGTCGGCATCCGAGAACGAGTCAACCAAAATCTCGCCGTGGACGCTGCTCCAGCACAGAAGCACTGTCGCGGCTGCGGAGAGCATGCACCCGGGGCGCGTACGCAGAGTGTGCGCATCCATCTGCCCTGTCCTCCAATTCACCCTTATTGATCAAGCGCGTCGCGACTGACGGGCCACCCGGTGCAGTGGACCGTCAAGCGCAGACTGCGCGGATAACGCGGCATCTACCGCGTCATTTACTTCTAGGCCCCCTGATCGCGGAGAGTCAAATAATGACTGTGCTTGGTCGCATTTCCGAGCTGAAACAGTTTTTCTGCGGGCGTATTGACGGTGATTACTGGACCTGACATGATCTCCGCCCGGGCCACCATGGAGGGTGTCGCCTGTCAGGTCGCTCACGGGCTGACGGCACCCGACCGTGGATGGACAAAGCACGCCGCTCGTCATCCACCCCATAGATAACCGCGGCCGACGGAACGTGCCGGCCGGGACCAATCGCAGGAAACATGCGATGCGAGCCGAACGTATCTCATTCGCAGCCCTAGGTGTCATTTTCGCAGCAATCACCTTGCTCGCGGCCCCCACCATCGCACAGGATGGCGACGCGCCGGCGGCACAGACTACGGCCGATCCGATGGTGCCGCTGGCCGACCTCGCGTTCATGGTCGACCCCCTGACCAAGGCCGAGCTGATCGTCGAAGCGGACGCCTGGCTGGGCATCCTGCAGACCAAGGTGGCGGAAATCAGCGCCGCGGAGATTGCGGTGCGACACACGAACCGCCAGATCGCAGACACGGCCCCGGCCGAGGCGGCCGAAGCCACTGAGGGTCAGGCCGAGCAGAAGAGCGAGACGCTGGCCGAGCTGACGAAGCTCCGCGAGCAGCGGACGGCGCTCACTGACCGGCTGAACACGGTGCTCCTGGAGTTGGAAGCGAAGGGTGGCGATCGCAGTGAGTACGATAAGTACGTCAAAGCCGTGTCCGGCATAACAATGGACGCGACCGATGTCAGCGCGACATGGAGTGCGATTCAGGGCTGGTTGACGTCGAAAGAAGGCGGCATCCGCTGGGGCATCAACATTGCCAAAGCCGTAGGTGTGCTGATCGCGTTCTGGATTCTGGCAGCGATTATTGCGTCCGCTGTGCGGCGCGCGATTGGCATGGCACGCGATACGTCAGAGTTGTTCCGCAATTTCATGGTCACGTTCTGCAAGCGGCTGATGTTACTGGTCGGCTTGATGGTCGCGGCCCAGTGCCTCGAAGTGCCGCTTGGCCCCGCACTGGCGGTGGTCGGAGCTGCGGGCTTTGTCGTCGCGTTCGCCCTGCAGGGCACGCTGAGCAACTTTGCCAGCGGACTCATGATTCTCGCCCACCGGCCGTTCGACGTGGGTGACGCGGTCAACGTCGCCGGCGTGGCGGGCGTCGTCGAATCGATGAACCTGCTGTCGACAAACATCAAGAGCTTCGACAACCAGAAGATCATCGTGCCGAACAACTCGATCTGGGGCGGTGTGATCACGAACATGACCGGATTGCCGATCCGTAGGGTCGATATGGTCTTCGGCATCGGCTACGCCGACGATGCGGAGCGCGCAATCGCGATCATGGAAGATGTCATCAAGCAGCACCCACTGGTGCTGTCCGATCCCGAGCCGGTCGTGAAGCTGCACGAACTGGCTGACTCCTCGGTTAACTTCGTGTGCCGCCCGTGGTCGAAGACCTCGGACTATTGGGCGGTGTACTGGGATGTGACGCGCACGGTGAAGGAGCGCTTCGACGCCGAAGGCATCAGTATTCCGTTCCCGCAGCGCGATGTCCATGTTTATAACGAAACTGCCGGCGCGGCCGGAGCGTAATTCAGCGATGCAGGCTGGATCCGCATCGAAGCAGTAATGACTTCATTGTGATCTTGTGAGAACTTGTTGTGCTAGGAGAGAGAACATGAAACGCACTCGTTTGCAGGGTTGGCGAAACTTGGCGATGGCCGGCATGCTCGGCTCTGTCTGCGCATTTGGCAGTTGCAACCTCAGTGAGTTCACCTCGACGTCGACGGTCACGCTGAGTGGCCGCGAGGTCGTGTCGTTCTTGGTTCGCTCGTGGTTGCTGACGCCGATCGAGACCGCGGTCAACAACGGCATCAATAACTTCTTCGATCAGTTCGAAGACAACGCGGAGTAAGTTGAACGTGCGGCCAACCCGGCGTGCCGCGGTGCGCGTCGCATAGGGAAGGACACGACAGCATGAAACGAAATTACCTGGCGCTCGCCACGCTACTCGCCTTGCTCGGTGCCGGTGCGACGGCGTCCGGCGACGTCATCACGCTCACGGACGGTAGTCGACTGATAGGCTCGATCACGCGCCTGCAGGACGGCAAGATTAAGATCGAGACGCAGTTCGCCGGCACGCTCGAGATTGAGGCCAGCCTGATCAAGAGCATCGAGACCGAGGAAGCCGTCAACATCGGTGTAGACTCCGGCGACCGACTGGTCGGGCAGGTCGAATGGCAGCCGGCGACAGAACAGGCCGTCATCCACTCCGAGGTTGGCGATGTGCCGGTCCCGATCGAGCGCATCAGCGCCATCTGGCCGGAAGGCGCACCAAGTCCGGAAGAGGTCGTGCTGGAGCAGCAGCTCGAGCAGGCCAAGAAGGACTATGAAGCGCGCATGGCCAAGTGGGAGCTCGTGATGGAGGCCGGCCTCGTTTTCACCGAGGGCAATACGGAGACCTTTAATGCCCGCGGCGCCATCACCGCCACGCGCAAATCCCATCGCGACCTGTTGCGCTTCTACCTGCTCGGCGCTTACGCCGAAGAGAATAAGCGCCGCAGCCGGTCGGAAGTCATGGGCGGCATGTACTACGAGTATCTGTTCACAGAACGGTTGTTCGCGTACGGCCGACTCGACCTCGAATATGACGAGTTCGAGAACCTGGACCTGCGCCTCTCGACCGTGGTCGGCGCTGGCTATTACTGGCTGAAGAAGGATGATCACGAGTTCAAAACGCGCGGCGGTGTGGGTTACCTGCACGAGACCTATATGGACAACACGCAGCGCGATGCCGCCCAGGCCGAGCTCGGCTTCGATTATCGCCTGGATGTCGCGCCGTGGATGCGCTTCACCAACAGCTCGACGTGGTACCCGACGTTCGACGGGCTCGACGACTATCGTCTCGTCTCCGACTCAGCGTTTGTCTTTCCGCTGGGTGACGGCGGCATGTGGAGCCTGAAGCTCGGTGCGAAGTACGAGTACAAGTCGATTCCGGCCGCGGGACGCGAACGGCTGGACCAGATCTACTACGGCAATATCGTGCTGACGATCAAGTGACCGGTTGATCGGGGGACGCCGGGTCGCTAAAACGACAATCCGTAGTGCTGATGACCGTCGGCCGGTGCCCGCGTGGAGCATCGGCCGCGTCCCGTTTATTCGTAAGCCAGGTGCCACTATGGCCACTCCTGCCGCCACCACGGCACAGAACGCCGAAGCCGGTCGGCGGGGCGACGACGTACGCTCCGACTGCTGGGTCCGGATCGAGTTAAGCAAGACTGGCGATGTCGACGTCCGTCTGCGCTCCAAAGTCGAAATCATGTACGGCGACGCCACGCGCGAACTGGTGCGTGACGAGCTGAACGCATTCGGCGTCACGTCGGCGACGGTCGAGATCGAGGATGCCGGCGCGCTCCCGTTCGTGATCATGGCCCGCGTCGAAGCGGCCGCGCGGCGGCTGGGTATCGACACCGGCAGCGGCTGTCTGCCGGATATCGAACCGCACGCGCAATATGCGACCGAGCGCGATCGCTTTCGGCGTTCGCGGCTGTATCTCCCGGGCAACGAGCCGAAGTTCATGCTCAACGCCGGCCTGCACGGCCCCGATGGTGTGATTCTGGACCTGGAAGATAGTGTCGCCCCCGCGGTCAAAGACGAGGCGCAGTTGATGGTGCGCAACGCACTACGCACGCTCGATTTCGCCGGTGCGGAACGCATGGTCCGCATCAACCAGGGCGCGCGGGGCCTGGAGGATCTCGACTTCATCATCCCGCACAACGTCCACGTCGTGCTGATTCCGAAGGTCGAGGATCCGGCTCTGGTGCAGGCTGTCGATGCACGCATCAAGTCGCTGCTCGCCAGCAACGGTATCGAACAACCGGTCTACCTGATGCCGATCGTCGAGAGCGCACTCGGCGCCCTCCGGGCATACGAGATCGCCACAGCCTCTCCCAATATCTGCGCGCTGACGATCGGACTGGAAGATTACACCGCTGATATCGGCACGCAGCGCACCGACGAAGGCCGCGAGAGCTTTTGGGCGCGCTGCCAGGTGGTCAACGCCGCTCGTGCCGCCGGCGTACAGCCGATCGACACGGTGTACTCGGATATCAGCAACATGGACGGCTTGCGCGAGAGCGTCCTCGAAGCAAAATCGCTGGGCTTCGACGGCAAGGGCTGCATTCACCCTCGGCAAATCCAGGTGATCCACGAGGCCTTCGCTCCCGCAGCTGCGGAACTTGAGAAGGCCCGCAAGATTGTCGCCGCTTTCGAGGAAGCGCAGGCCAAGGGCTTGGCCGCCGTCTCGTTGGGCAGCAAGATGATCGATCCGCCCGTTGTGAAACGGGCTCAACGCGTAGTGCGGCTGGCCGAGGCGCTGGGCTCCGCCTGACGCATGCCAATCGACATCACGAGGGAGTCGTCATGAACCGGCAAGTCCGTCGATTGTCAACCCGGGGAGGTGTGCTACGCGTCGTGCTCGGGACTGTGTTTCTCGGCGCGCTCGCCAACGCCACACCTGCGGACGAGCGGATGCGTGATGCGTCCGACGAGCGGCCTAATATCATCTTCATCTTCAGCGACGATCACGGCGCGCAGGCCATTGGTGCGTACGGCTCGCGTGTGAATCAGACGCCGCAGCTCGATCGACTTGCGCGCGACGGTATGCGGTTCGCCAACTGCTTCGTGACGAATGCGATCTGCGCCCCGAGCCGCGCGGTGATCCTCACCGGCAAGCACAGCCATCTCAACGGCCAGACGACCAACGCACAGCGATTCGACGGCGCACAGCAGACGTTCCCCAAGCTGCTTCAGAAAGCAGGATACCAAACCGCGCTGATCGGCAAGTGGCACTTGAAGAGCGACCCGACCGGCTTCGATCACTGGGACGTCCTCATTGGCCAGGGCCCGTACTACAACCCGAAGATGATCCGCAACGGTGAGCAGGTGAAGCGTACCGGCTACACCACCGACCTCATCACCGATCTCGCTTTGGAATGGCTGGGCGAGGCCCGCCAGGCCGGGAAGCCGTTCATGCTGATGTGCCAGCACAAGGCACCACACCGCAACTGGCAGCCGGCGCCGCGACACCTGACGCTTTTCGACGACATCACCATTCCCGAGCCGCCAACGCTGTTCGACGATTGGTCTGAGCGCAGCCCCGCCTCGCAACAGCAGGAAATGACCATCGCGCAGCACCTCGACGAGTACGACCTGAAGCTCACGCCGCCGCGCGGCCTGACCGACGAACAGCTCGCGGCCTGGAACGCGGCCTATGAACCGAAGAACGCCGCATTCCGCGCGGCGAATCTCACCGGCGATGCGCTGGTCCGCTGGAAATACCAGCGTTACGCCAAGGACTATCTCCGCTGTGTCAAAGCCGTCGACGAGGGCGTGGGGCGAATCCTGGATTTCGTCGATGAGTCCGGCCTGCGTGACAACACGATCGTCGTTTACTGCTCAGATCAAGGCTGGTACCTGGGCGAGCACGGCTGGTATGACAAGCGCTGGATGTACGAAGAGTCGCTGCGCATGCCGCTGCTCGTCCGCTGGCCGGGCACGGTGAAGAGTGGTGCGGTCAACAACGACCTGGTGCAAAACCTGGACTTCGCCGAGACATTTCTGGACCTGGCGGGCGTGCCAATTCCGAACGACATGCAGGGCCGCAGCATGGTGCCGCTACTGAAAGGCGACACGCCCCGCAACTGGCGCAAGTCGATCTACTACCACTACTACGAGAACCCCGGCTGGCACGCCGTCCCCCGCCACTACGGCGTCCGCACCGAGCAGTACAAGCTGATGCACTTCTATCGGCTCGGCTACTGGGAACTGTACGACCTCAAGCTCGACCCGGATGAGATGGAGAACGTCTACAACGACGCGGCGTATGCCGACGTGGCGAAGAAGTTGAAAACGGAGTTGGAGCGGCTCCGCAAGAAGTACCACGTCACGGAAGCGGCCGACCGGGAGTACGACGAGCTTACGAGCAAGCGCAACAAGAAGTAGGCTGTGGCATGCGCCATTCCGACGAGCAACGCGCGGAAGAATCTACTTGCGAATCCAGGCAATCGCCCAGTAGCAGGTAGATTCCTCGTTGCGTTCGGAATGCCGACAGATACGTGTGATGCGCAGGCGATGACGCGCTACTTCTGCTCCAGCATCCAGTTGCGGATCACATCGACGATATCAGGCTTGAACGTCCCCGCCATGCGCACGCGGAAGCTCTCTTCCTGCGACTTCGCGTTGCGGAACCAGTGGTCGATGCCGTCGAGTGCCTTGTACTCGCCGTGGCCAGGATGGGCGGCGTTGACCGTGTCGGCAATCAACTGGTGATCGACGCCGTCGGAGACGAAGTCCGACTTGCCCCACAACGCCAGCACGTGGGCGCTGACCTTGCCCCACGTTTCGGCGGCAGGCACGTCATAGAGTTGCTGGAAAAACTTGTAGTGCCGCCCGTAGAGGTACTTCTCTTCCTGATATTGGGCCGTCACATATTCCCTCAGTTCGGGATGGGCGGCGATGATTTCCGACGGCGACTTCTTCGCGAGGTAGAACTCCCCCGCGAAGAGCGTCTCCATACGAATTGCTTCCTCGATCTCCGCTTGGCTGGTGCCCTCGAGTATGGCCTGGCGACGATTGTTCTCGAACACGTACTCGATCCAGGTGCGGAACCCGGTGCCGTAGACGATCAGGCCTTGCACGTCCGTCTCGGCCGCGAGGATCGGCCCGATGATGCCGCCCATGCTGTGCCCGAAGATGAAGATATTGTCGTCGTCGACACACTCGATCGTGCGCAGCTTGGCCAATGCCTGGCGATAGCCGTCGACCACCTCGTGAAAGTCGCTCTCGCTGCACGGCCCACCCTGGCTGTCGCCACAGCCGGGCTTGTCCACACGGAACGTAACGAAGCCGTGCTCGGTGAAGTCGTTGATGAACGGCAAATACAGCGGCTGATTCTCCATCGAGAAGCAGCCGAGGCCCTGGATGAACAGCACCGCGGGGAACTTGTCCCCGGTGCGGGGCTTCGTCAGCAGCGTGCGCAGCGGAGCACCGTTGCTGATGACTGTGCCATACTGGATCTCGAAAGCGTCGTGCTCCTCGCGCGGTCGCTCCTTGAGCGTCACGGTCTTGGTGATCGTCTCGCCCTCGCAGAGCAGTGTGAACGGCACATCATCGCCAGCGAAGTACCTGGACATCGCCTCGACGAGTTGCGGCCCGGTCGCGACGTCCATCCCGCCGATCTTCTGGATCAGGTCGCCCGCCTCCAGGCCGGCCTCGGCAGCACCTGTTCCGGGCAGCGTGCCCATGATCAGAATGCCATTGGCGTCGGCGGGGATTTCGAACTGCGAACGGCGCTCGTCAGTCAGCGGTGCGAGTTGCACGCCGATCTGTCCACGGCGGCGCAGTTCCTGGCCACAGGCAATCGAAACCGCAGAAACGCTGAACAGCAGGGCCGCAAGGCACAGAGTGTGGCCATGTTTGAGGTGCAAATGCATCGGTGCTCTCCTTGATCTGGCTTGTGCTGATTGCGAGTCCCCAGGATGAGGACTCTCCGACCCGGCCCGCAGCCAGCATAGCGCACCGCGGACGGCGATGCCAACGGTTTGTTGTCAGATGTTGTCGAGACACGGCGCCCCGCTATGATGGGCGATCCGCGCAGGATCGTAGCATGAGCCCCGGCGCGGACCATCGGTTCAAGCCCACGTACGCAAGAGGTGCAGGCAATGTCGCAGAAGGTCGAATTGGTCAAGAACGCCGCCGGTCGGCTGGTGCCGACAATGGTGAACGGCCGCGAACAGACACCGTTTCAGGGCGTGGGCAAGTATACGCCGACAGCCGCCAAGACCGCACCGCCTGTGCCTACGTGCAATGACTATCCGCGGGACGGAAATAAGGTCGTTTCGTATGTGAGGCACGAAGGAAAGGGAGGGATCGTACCGACGCAGGCGACTGCATGTGATAGCCCCATCGCGGCGCTGAAGGTTGCTTTGAAGAACGCGGGGATTCGGGATGGGATGCGCATCAGCTCGCATCACCATTTCCGCAACGGCGACAAGGTCGCCAACGCCGTCTTTCAGGCTGCGACCGAACTCGGCGTCAAAGATCTGATCTGGTTCCCCTCCGCTTGCTTCCCGTGCCATGCACCGCTCATCGACCTGCTCGAATCCGGCGTAATCCACCACGTCGAAGGATCGATGAACGGCCCGATCGGTAACTACTGCTCGACCGGTAAGATGCGCGGCCTGGGCGTGCTGCGTTCCCACGGTGGGCGCTGGCAGGCCGTGCAGGACGGCGACGTGCATATTGACATCGCCGTGCTCGCGGCCCCCACCTGCGACCCGTTCGGCAACGCTAACGGCGTCAACGGGCCGTCTGCGTGCGGCGGCCTCGGCTTCGGGCTCGTGGACAGCATCTACGCCGACCACGTTATCGCCGTCACCGACAACCTCGTGCCCTTCCCATGCGTGCCGTGGCAGATCCAGGGTAACAACATCGACCAGGTGGTCGTGCTCGATGAGATCGGCGACCCGAGCAAGATTGTCTCGGGCACCACGCAGCTCACCCGCAGCCCCGACCGGCAGATGATCGCCGAGCTGGCCGCGAAGTTCGTCCGCGCCGCGGGCATCATGCAGGACGGCTTCAGCTTCCAGGCCGGCGCCGGCGGCACGGCCCTGTCGTTCGCGATCTACCTGAAGGAGTACATGAAGGAGGCCGGCATCAAGGCCCGCTTCATTCGCGGCGGCAGCACGAAGTACCTGGTCGGGATGCTCGAGGAAGGGCTGACCGAGTTCATCCTCGACGGTCAGACGTTCGATCTCGACGGTGTGCGCTCGATGCGTGACAACCCGCACCACATCCACACCAGCCCGTTCACCAGCTACAACTGGCACGGTAAGGGCTGCTTCGCCACGTTCGTCGATTGCGTCGTGCTCGGCGCGACTGAGGTTGACGTTAACTTCAACGCCAACGTCGTCACGCACTCGGACGGAAAGCTACTGCACGGCATCGGCGGCTGGCAGAACTGCCTCGCCAGCCCGTGCACGATCCTGCCGATCCCCGCGGTGCGCGATCGCATCCCGGTCATCGTGGACGAGGTCACAACGCTGGTCGGCCCCGGCGAATTGATCGATGTGATCGTGTGTGAACGCGGCATCGCGATCAACCCGAAGCGGCAGGACCTGATCGACGCAACCAAGGACAGCGGCCTGCCCATCCGCAAGATCGAGGAGATCAAGGCGGAGGTAGACCGCATGTGCGGCGGCCCCCCGACCAAGCCGCAGTTGCAGGAAAAGGTCGTCGCGGCCATCAAATGGGTAGACGGCACGGTTATCGACTGTGTGCGAGCAGTGGACGCGTAGTCCGGATTTCGGCGTTTCGGCTTTTGACGTTTGATCTTTGGGCTTTCGGCTTTGGGCTTTTCAGAGCTGCCGCCGAATCACCGCTTCAAAACCGCCGGCAACGATCAGCTCTTGCGCCACTTCGCCCAGCGCTGCAAAGCCGTATTCCTTAATCCCTGAATCCCTCAATCCCTCAATCCCTGCCCCGCCACTCCCGGCCGTGGCACGGATGGCGATCGTGCTCTTGGTGAAATCGACCGTCGCCTCGGTGCCCGTTCGGATCGTCAGCGTATCGTCGTCTGCGAACGCCTGCTTCAAGTCGTCCACCAGCTCCGGGCACTCCAGGCATACGTAGCCGTTGTTGAACGCATTCCGCTTGTACGTCTGGCTGAAGCTGCCGGCGATAACCAGTCGCAGGCCGCGGTGTTTGAGGGCCGTCGCCGCCTGCTCGCGGGACGAGCCGGTGCCGAAGTTGTAGCCGCCGACAAGTACGTCGCCCTCTTTGGCGACCTGCTGGAACTGCGGGTCGTAGTTCTCCATCGCAACACGCGCCATCTCGTCCGCGGGCAGCTCCTTGTACGTATAGTCCTTGCCGTAAATACCGTCGGTGTTGAGGTTGTCCTGCGGTACGAAGAGCAGTTCGCCGGCGAGTTGCTCGGGGAAGCTGGGGAGGATCTTCACGCTCGCCGACGCCGCGGGCCGGGCGTTGACGCGCACACTTCCCGCCTTGCGTAGCGCCTCCAGCGCATCAGTTGCACCCGATGGTGATCCGCTCGCAACCGTTGCGGGCGATGCGACCTTCCCCGCAATCGCGCTGGCAGCGACAACGGCCGGACTGGCCAGATAGACATTTGCATCCCGCGAGCCCATGCGGCCCTTGAAGTTGCGATTGGTCGCGGAGATGCCGACCTCGCCCGCTTCGAGCGTACCGCGTCCCAGACCGATGCACGCCCCACACCCCGGCGGCAGTTCGATCGCACCCGCGTCCACCAATGCCGACCAGTAGCCGCGTTCCTTCGCCTGCCGCTCGACCTCGTCCGAAGCTGCCGCAATATAAAGCTCGACGCCGTCGGCGACCTTTCGACCGCGGATGATCTCGGCCGCGGCCTCGAAATCCTGAAGCCGGCCGTTCACGCAGCTCATCAGGTAGGCCTTGTGGATCTTCAGGTTCTGCGCCTCCATCTCCGGCAGCGAGGTCATCGTCTTGACCGTGTTCGGGCCCGACACGAACGGCGTCACCGCGGACAGATCAAACTCCAGCTCCTTCGCGTAGTAGGCGCCAGAATCCGCGCGCGGCGCGGCCGCGTCGATCGTTCCGACCAGTTCGGGCGTAAGCCGCGGGTTCGCGTCGCCGCGCTGCTTGAACACCTCGGCCCGCTGCAGCAGGAATGCCTGCGTGACCTCGTCGTAGGGGAACACGCCGGCCAGCGCGCCCCACTCGGTCGTCATGTTGCTGATCGTGAGGCGTTCTTCGATACTCAAACCCGCGACGCCCGGGCCGGTGAACTCGATGCAACAGTTCAGCACCTCGTCGTTGTTGAACACACCGCACAGCGCGATGATCACGTCCTTGCCAACCACACCCGGCGCGAGCTGGCCGGCCAGATTCACGCGCACCACGTCCGGCACCTGCCACCACGTGCGCCCGGTGGCCCAGATCGCGGCGGCGTCGGTGCGTACAACGGGCGTGCCGAGCGCGGCCATGCCGCCATAGAGATTCGAATGCGAGTCCGACGCACAGGCAAACGTCCCGGGCAGCACATAGCCTTCCTCGACCATGACTTGGTGACCGATGCCACGGCCGGCAGGGTAAAAATCGACGCCCTGCTCGCGCGCGAACTCTTCGATCTTGCGGTATTTCGCGAGATTGTCATCCGAGGTGTTCTGAATGTCGTGGTCGAGCGTATAGACCGGCTGACGGGGGTCATTGACCTTCGTCGCCCCCATCGATTTGAACTTCGGAATGACGGCGGCGGTGTTGTCGTGCGTCATCACATGCGCCGGCCGGATCGACAAAAAGTCCCCGGCGTGTACTTCGTGCCCATCCGTCAAGCCAACAGCGAAAGCCTGTGCGATCTTCTCAACCAGATTCTGTGGCATCGTCAAACTCCGTAGCGGCGCAGTGGCGGCCGACCGCGGGGTCGACCGCCACGGCACGCCCCACTTACAACTTCGCAATAATCGCATCCGTCATCTGCTGCGTCGTCGCGGCGCCTTGCGATATCACCTTCGGGCCACCCTTGAGCTTCATCATGTCGTAGGCCTGGACCTTGCCTTCCTCGACGACGGTGGCAATCGCGTTCTTAATCCGCGTGGACTTCTCGTTCTCGCCCAGGTGATCGAGCATCATGCAGGCGCTGAGCATCATCGCGATCGGGTTGACGATCGACGGATCGAGCTTTTCATACTTCGGCGCGCTACCGTGCGTCGGCTCGAAGACCGCCACGTCGTCGCCGATATTCGCGCTGCACGCGAATCCGAGCCCGCCGACCAGGCCGGCGAAACCGTCGGACACGATGTCGCCGAACATATTGCCGGCGACGATCACGCCATAGTCCTCAGGGTTCTTGGTCAGCCACATCATCTGGGCGTCGATGTTGGTCTCCCAAACCTCGATGCCCGGATAGTCCTTGCCAACCTCGCGCACCTCGAGTGTGAGCATCCCGGACGTCTCGCGGATCACGTTCGGCTTCTCGCAGATCGTGACGGACTTGTAGCCGAACTTCTTGGCATACTCGAATGCCGCTCGGGCGATCCGCCGACACGCCGCGCGGGTAAACAGGCGGGTCGATACTGCCAGATCCTCGCGCGGGCAGTCCTTAAACCGCGCGAACTTCGGGTGCGTGCCGAGCGCTTCGTACACCTGGTCCGGCGGATTCGTCCATTCGACGCCGCCGTAGAGCCCCTCGGTATTCTGTCGGAAGATGACCGCGTCGACCGCAGGCTCCTCGAAACCGCCACCGGCCGCCTTGCGGATGAAGTTCAGCGGATTGCCTTTGAAGGAGCGGCAGGGCCGGATCGACACGTCGAGATTGAACCGTTGGCGCAGCCCGACGATCGGGCTGTAGTACACGTAGCCTTTGTCGCGCAGGGCCGGCGACAACTCTTCGGCAGCTTTGTCCTTCGGCTTCGACGTGATCGCGCCGAACAGGCCGACCTTGTGCTCGGCGAGCGCCTCGATCGTCCGCTCCGGCAGCGCGTTGCCCTCCGTACACCAGAACTCCCAGCCGATGTCCGCGTGTATGTACTCTGCCTCGAATCCGACGGCGTTCAGTACGCGAATCGCTTCCGACAACACGACTTTTCCGATCCCATCACCGGGCATCGAGACAATGGTTCGCTTGGCCACGGGCAACACTCCTCTCGCAGATGGTTTGCTGATGCGGGTCGGCTCGCGGATGGGGCTCCGCCGCACACCCATCCCCGCCGACACCTAGCCAAACAGTCACTCTACTGACCGGCCCATTCGGAAGCAACCTAGGCACGAGGAAAGCCCCTGCGCGCCGGCCTGAATCCCCTACTCCCTACCTCGTCCGCGCGCCGCACCGCGCGATATAATCGATACGCCATGGCCATCGACCGGCGTCTCCGCGTCAACGAAATCTTCCACTCCGTTCAGGGCGAAGGAACCCGTGCCGGCGTGCGGTGCGTGTTCGTTCGGCTGACCGGCTGCCACCTGCGCTGCACCTGGTGCGATACGGAATACGCCTTTCACGAAGGCGCCTGGATGACTCTGGATGAAATCGTCACCCAGGTCCGCGACTACAATTGCCCCACCGTCGAGTTAACCGGCGGCGAGCCGTTGCTGCAGCCTGGAGCGTTCCCCCTGCTGACACAACTCGCCGACGCGTTCGAGAGCGTCCTGCTGGAAACCAGCGGCGCAGTGTCGATCGCCGAGGTTGACCCGCGCGTCGTCCGCATCGTGGACATCAAATGCCCCGGCAGCGGCGAGGTCGAACGCAACCACTGGCCCAACATCGAGTTACTGACGCCGCGGGACGAGATCAAATTCGTGATCGCGGACCGCGACGACTATGAGTGGGCAAAGGACGTACTCGCCAGACACGATCTACCGAAACGCTGCCCGGTCATCTTAGCTCCGGTATACGGTGCGCTTGCGCCACTGGATCTGACGAACTGGGTGCTCGCCGACCGCCTGGACGTCCGAATTGGTCTGCAATTGCACAAGCTGATCTGGGAGCCAGACACGCGTGGCGTGTGAGAAGCGTGACAAAGTGACAAGGTCACAAGGTAACAAGTCGCGCACGAAGGCCTTCTTGTTACTTCGTCACTTTGTTACTTTGTTACCTGGTTCTTTCGCCGATTCGTGGAGTTTGGTGTGCATGTTGAGCTGACCAAGTCGTTCACCTTCGAGGCGGCCCACAGCCTACCGACGTTCCCCGAGGGGCATAAGTGTCGGCGGCTGCACGGGCACAGCTTCTGCGTTGACGTCTGCGTTGCGGGCGAGGTCGATGAGCAGCTCTGCTACCTCGTGGATTACGGCGAGATCAAGGCGGCGTGCGAGCCGATCCGCAAACAGCTCGACCACTACCACCTGAACGAGATCGCAGGGCTGGAGAATCCCACCGCCGAGGTACTCGCCCGCTGGATCTGGAACCGTCTCAAGCCAACGCTGCCGCTGCTGTCTGCTGTGGTCGTGCGGGAGACCTGCACCAGCGCGTGTACTTACCGCGGCGAAGCATGACCCCCCTCCCTTTCAGGGAGGGGCTGGGGGAGGGTGGATCACTCGACAACGAAGGCTCTACCCTCTGTAGTCCCCCTGATAGGGAAAACGACGGCGACAGCGCGCCGTTACTCCTCCACCACACGCAGACACCCCTCCACTTCTGTCGCCACATACAACGCCGGATCATCGCCGAGCCCCAGGTACCGCGTCTTCAGCGCGTCGCTGCGTCGATCCACGATGCAGTATCCACACACCAGCTCCGTGTCCGGCCCCGGCCGGTTGAATACGACGGTCGGCACGACCACGTAGAGCGTCGGCGTCTGCGGCTGCCGGAACTGGGCATCCTGCACCGCGCGGCGGGCCTGTAGCACGGCGTTGGCGATGGCAGCGTAGACGTAGCGATAGGGCTCCGCGACCAGCCGCTCGTCGAGCAGCGACGCGACGCGGTCGTTGCCACCCTCATTGAATGCGCCGCGCAGGTCTTCAATCGCCGGCAGGTGCTGTCCCGCCAGCAGTCCGTGCAGCGCGCCGCAGGCGGTCGAATCTGTGTCGTACCGTTTCATGGCGCCGTAGCGTGTTCCGTCCGGACCGTCGAGCGCCGAGACATGCCCGTGGACCTTGACGACCATGATCTTGAACGTATCTGCCGAAGCCGGCAGCGCGTAGTGGTGCTCGCCGACGTGCAGCGAACCCCATTCGTAGCGCGCTCCCAGGTTGCGCGTCTCAAAAGCGGTCCGTGCGTTTTCCTTAAGCTCCGGCAGCAGTTGATCGACCACCTCGCGCTGAAACGACTGTGCGCATTCGAGCTGCGATTCGTCCGAGCAATTCACGACGTGCGCCCCCACGACCGGCGCGCCGATGCGCTGCACCCCCGCGCGCAAGGCGGCATTCACCGTATCCAGGTCCGTTTCGACGCCGATCAGAGTCCGCAACTCGTCCATCGCCAACCTCGCCGTAGCGGCCGACCTCCCGGTCGGCCGTTGACCACCAACCGCAAACCACGGCCGACGGGGACGTCGACCGCTACAGGATCGCCGCTGTGTGCCGCGCCCTAAAGCTGCGATGGCCGATTCAGCACCATCAGTTTCAGCTCGGCCATCTCCTCGATCGCGTACCGCACGCCCTCGCGGCCGAAGCCGCTCTGCTTCACGCCGCCGTACGGCATACTGTCGACGCGAAAGCTCGGCATGTCATTGATTACGACGCCGCCAACGTCAAGTTCCTCGAACGCGTAGAACGTTTTGTTCAAATCCGGCGTAAACACGCCACACTGCAAGCCGAATTCGCTGTCGTTCGCAATCCGAATCGCCTCCGCAAAGTCGTCGTACGGCTGCAACGTCGCCACCGGGCCGAAGACCTCGGCACAACTCACCTTCTGCGCGGCGTCGACGTTCTCCAGGTACGTCGCCGCATAGAAACTACCGTCGCGCCGCCCGCCGCACAGCACCCGCGCCCCCGCCGCCACCGCGTCGTCAACCCATTGTTCGACGCGCCGCGCGTCGTCCTCCGTGATCAGCGGGCCCAGGAACGTGTCCTCGTCCAGAGGATCACCCGCCTTGAGCTGGATCGCACGCGTGATCAACCTCTCCTTCAATGCGTCGTAGATCGCCCGCTGCGCAATCACCCGCTGCACACTGATGCAACTCTGCCCCGACTGATAGAACGCGCCGAAGGTGATCCGGTCCGCGGCGTAGTCCAGGTCGGTGCCGGCGTCCACGATGCACGCCGCGTTCCCGCCCAGTTCGAGCGCCACCCGTTTCCGCCCGGCTTGCGTCTTCAAACCCCAACCGACTTCGGGCGAGCCCGTGAAGCTCAGCAGCTTGATCCGCTCGTCCGTGACTAGCGGTTCCACGTCGTGGCTCGAACACGGGAGAACCGAGAACGCGCCGGCAGGTAACTCAGTCTCCGCCAGGATCTCTGCCAGCAGAATCGCCCCGATCGGCGTCGCCGACGCCGGCTTTAGCACCCACGGGCAACCCACTGCGATCGCCGGCGCCACCTTGTGCGCCACCAGGTTCATGGGGAAGTTGAACGGCGTGATGAACCCGCACGGCCCCAGCGGAAATCGCCGCTCGATTGACTGATAGCCGTCCGCCCGCGGGCTGATATCCAGCGGTGTCCACTCGCCGCGGATACGCACGGCCTCTTCGGCGGCGATGCGAAACGTGTCGACCAGCCGCGTGACCTCGCCGCGGGCGTGCACGATCGGCTTGCCGGCCTCGACCGCGAGCGCGCGGGATAGTTCTTCGTGTCGTTCGGTGACGCGCTGCACGACGTAGTTCAGGACCGCCTGCCGGGCATAGGCCGGCAGGCGTCGTGTGGCGTCGAACGCTTCGTCCGCTGCGGCGATCGCCCGCAACACATCATCGCGTCCGGCCCGCGCGACGCGGGTGACAACGTCGCCGGTGTACTTATTCGTAACGTACAGTTCTTTTCCCGTGTCCAGCGGCGCGCTGGCTAGGTAACACGGGTAGGCATCACGCAGCATGTCGGCACCATCGAGTTCTGCCGAGCAAGGGGACTGTTTTGCTCGTTTCCGCAAGTGGGGCAGAGAGTTGGGAGAGGGAGTCGCATTCGACTGTTCCAACCCTCCCCCGGCCCCTCCCTACAAGGGAGGGGAGGTTCGACACAGCTTCTAGTCGCCCGACTTCTCCTGCGACCCCTTCTCACGGATCTCTGCCGTCTCGGCCTTCAGCCGCACCGCGACCGGCAACCGGAACTTCTTCTCCGGTATCGTCACGTTGTGCTCTATGCTCGTCCAGGCGTACGTAAACGTCCGCGGCGGCGTACCCTCGCTGGTCACCAGACGCACCCGGCGAAACGGCAACTTCACGCCGTCGACCTCACGATAGTCCTCGAGTTTGTCGACGATCGTGATCGTCTCGCCGTCAGTGTCGCGCACCGATTCGGTTTGCGCCGGCAGTCCGGTCTTGCGATCGTAGTAGTGCGTGATGGGCGACCCGACCTCCGGCGTGAGCTGGACCTTGTAGCAGCTTCGTCCATCGAGATCGACTTTGCCCACCGTCTCGACCGTTGGAAAATCCTCTTTCCAGTAAAGCTGCTTGTAGAAGCGCGCTCGGCGCGCGCTGACCGTCTTTTCGTCGCCCTCGTCTACACTGGCGCCGCTGCCCGGCTGAACATCCCAGTACACACTCCCGTTCGAGCCCGCCTTGATCTTCTGCCCCCCCAGGTCGATCTCGAGATAGAACAGATTGGGCGCCTGCTCGTAGCGTTCGACCGTGAATTCCTGCGATTGCCCGGAAACCTCGATCAGGAACTTGCCCTTGAGGATGCGCGACTGCTTCGCCTCGAGCATCTCGCGGCCACCCTGCGCTTTGAGGGTCATCTCGAGGATCTTCTCCGCCGGCGGAAGCTTGTCCTCTTGTGCCACCGCAGCGGGCGTTACGACCAGCGTAGCCACTACCAAAGCGAGGCAGGTCCCTTGAAAAGCCTTTGCCGCGTTCATGTTCTCGTCTCCTCAGGGCGTGATGATCATGCCGGGGGCGGCCCGGCGCGGGGTCGAGCCTGGAATGTACTCCCACCGCGGAGTCACGCACAACCCCGCGGTCCCGTGCGCGCTGCCGAGACACGCGCAGCGGGGGCGGTTTCGCTTGGCCGGCGTCGCGCGTCGCCGTATACTGATTGGGCTGTGAACTGGGAAGCCTTTCTGGATCATCTGCGGAACTGGCTCGCCAGCCGTGGACTGCTCGACCCAACGGCGAGTTGGGTGGTCGGCGTCTCGGGCGGGCCGGATTCGACCCTGCTGCTGCACGCGCTGCACGCACTTGGGCAGCGCGATGATATCCACTGGCAACTCCACGCCGCTCACTTCCACCACGGCTTGCGCGGCGCCGAGGCCGACGAGGACGAGGCTTTCGTCGCTCAGGTTGCTGACCAGCTAAACATCCGTTTTCACAGCGAGCGCGCGGATATTCGCGCCCGCGTCGCCAGCGACGGCGGCTCGACCGAAGAAGTCGCCCGCACCAGCCGCTACGAGTTTCTCGAACGCGTCGCGCTCCAGACGGGCAGCAACCTCATCGCGGTCGCCCACCATGCCGACGACAATGCCGAGACGGTCCTCCACCGCATCTGCCGCGGCACCGGTCTGCGAGGATTGGCGGGCATTCACCACGTCCGCCCGGTTCAGCCCAACAGTCACATCCGCCTCGTCCGCCCGTTTGTCGGCTTACGCCGCGCGCTCATCGAGGAACTCTGCACACAGCAAGGCCTGAACATCCGCGTCGACAGCATGAACCGCTCGCCGGAATTCACGCGTGGCAGAATTCGCCACAGCGTGATGCCGCTGCTCGTCGAGCAACTTAATCCGAATGTGACTGAAGCGCTGTTGCGTC
Source organism: Phycisphaerae bacterium (assembly GCA_028277645.1). Classification (GTDB taxonomy): domain Bacteria; phylum Planctomycetota; class Phycisphaerae; order UBA1845; family Fen-1342; genus JANQFV01. The sequence continues at coordinate 27,665 of JANQFV010000027.1, read as the reverse complement.
TGTCCGAGCACGCTCGCTGGCTGGGCACTTATCTCGAGGACGCCGCAGCCCGCACATTCGACTCGCTCGTGGTCGCTGAAGAGCCGGGCCGCATTGTACTGAACGTACACGCCCTGCTCAGCAAACAGCGCATCATCCAGGCCGAGGTCATCCGCCGCGCGCACGCGCTGTTGGCCGAGGGCGAGGATGAGCTCAGCTTCATCCACGTCGAGACGATTCTCAGCCTCGCCGAGGCGCCGGCCAGCGGGAAGGAGGTCCACGTCCCCGGATCGATCGCGGTTCGCAAGACGTACGACCGCCTGGAGTTTGCCCCGCTGACCATGTCGGAGCCGGCGCCGGAAATTGGCACGATTTTCGTCACGTCGCCGGGGCGCACGCTACTGCCGACGCTGGGGCTGACGCTGACCGCCGAGGTCGTGCCCGTCGACGCCGATCGCCTCACGGAACTACGACATAACGAAAACCGCCTCGAAGAATGGCTCGACTATGACCGCGTGCGCCCGCCGCTGGTGGTGCGCGGCCGACGCGACGGCGATCGCTTCCACCCACTGGGCGCGCCGGGGGCCAAGACCATCGGCGATTTCTTCTCGGATGAGAAAGTCGATCCGGACGTCCGCGCCCGCACCGGGATTCTCTGGGACCAGGACGGGCCGCTGTGGGTCATGCCGCTGCGCATCGACGAGCGCGTCAAGCTCCACCGCGACACCCAGCGCGCCCTGCGGCTGGTGCTCGAGCCCTACACACCCCATCCGACCGACCATACGTGAAACGCACTTCGCGCATCACCGCCTGGCTGCTCTTTGGCGGGGCCCTCGCGCTGCGGCTCGGCTGGGTGGGCTACAGTGGCTGGTCGAACGGCACGCAACTCCAGTGGCCGGACGAAGAACTGCACTGGCAACTCGCTAGCAACTTGGTTCAGGATGGTAACCTTGTTACTGACGACGGGCGCTACGCGCCCCGTATGCCGCTCTACCCGCTCTTCCTCGCATGGTTCGCACTGTTCGGCGAGATCGGCATCCTGCTCGCCCGCATTGGGCAGGCTGTAATCGGCGCCCTGACAACCTGGATTGCGTACCGCTTTGCCGCCAAGACCTGTGACACTGCCACCGCTACCGTCGCGGGGGCATTGCTTGCGTGCGACCCGTTTGGCGTCTTCTTCGCCAATCTGCTGCTGACCGAGACGCTGTTCACGTGCCTGGCGGTCTGGCTGACGGCGTCAGCGTGGAAGCTGCTCGCCCAGCATCATGTGATCCGCTCGCTCGCCGCGACGGCGCTGCTGGGAGCGGCTGTGATTATGACGCGCCCCTCCGCAGCGGCGTGGGTGCCCGTGCTGTGGTTCGTGCTGCTGGTCTTCAGCGTCGATCGCGGACGTGTGTTCCTGCAATTGCTCCTGTGTCCCGTCGTGCTGGCGCTAGCACTGCTCCCCTGGGGACTGCGCAATCAGGCCGTGCTGGGCGATCCGGAGTGGCTGTCCTCCAACGGCGGCGTCACGCTCTACGACGCGCAAGGCCCGCAGGCCGACGGCAGCAGCAACCAGGAGTTTCTCCAAACGCTGGAACTCAACGACAACCTCGATGAGGTGACGCTCGACCGAACGCTGCGCGACATGGCGCTCGAGCAGATGCAGCAGGATCCGGCCCGCGTCGCGAGTTTGGCGTGGGTCAAGCTCCAGCGCATGTGGAACCCAACGCCGAACGTGGCCGAGTATCGCTCCGACCTCGCTGCCTGGGCCGGAGCGGCGTACACGCTCGTCGTCGTCATCGGGGCGGTGATCGGCTTCGTCCGTGCGCTGCTCGCCCGCGCCCGGCCGCACCAGTTGATGTTCTGGCGATTACGCCCCGGCCCCCGGACGTTCCACGCCCTGGTCTGGCTGCCGATCGTCTGCTTCACGCTGCTGCACTGCATCTACATCGGCAGCGTCCGCTACCGCGTCCCGCTGATGCCGTTCTGCGCCCTGGCCGCGAGCACCGCCATCACCAGCTACACCCGGCGGACCGCGGAATAGACAGGTCGCCGAACGAAGCGCACACGGCCGACACCCTCCGTCCCCACGTCCCAATGTCCCTCCGTCCCCTCCCTCACCTCAATCCCGGCACATCCACGCCCTTCGCCCGCGCCACTTCGATCGCCTGCTCATATCCCGCGTCCGCGTGGCGGAAGATTCCGCAGGCCGGGTCCGCGGTGAGGACGCGCTCCAGTCGGCGTTCGGCCTCGTCCGTACCGTCGGCGACGATCACCATGCCCGCGTGCAGCGACATGCCCATGCCCACGCCGCCGCCGTGGTGGATCGACACCCACGACGCGCCGCAGGCCACGTTCGACATCGCGTTGAGCATCGGCCAGTCGGCGATGGCGTCTGACCCGTCTTTCATCCCCTCGGTCTCGCGGTTCGGCGACGCGACCGAACCGCAGTCCAGGTGGTCGCGGCCGATCACGATCGGTGCCGACACCTTGCCCGTCCGCACCAGGTCGTTGAACACTTTGCCCATCCGCGCCCGCTGCCCGTACTTCAGCCAGCAGATCCGGCACGGCAGCCCTTGGAACGCGACCTTCTCATGGGCCATGCGAATCCAGCGGCACAGCGCCTCCTCTTCCGGGAACGTGTCGAGCACGGCCTGGTCGGTCGCGTGAATGTCCGCCGGATCGCCCGACAGCGCGCCCCAGCGAAACGGTCCCGAGCCCTCGCAGAACAGCGGCCGAATGTACTCCGGAACAAAGCCGGGAATGTCGAACGCGTTCTCGACGCCCGCCTCCTGCGCGGCACCGCGCAGGTTGTTGCCGTAGTCGAACGTGATCGCGCCCCGCTGCTGGAGCGCCAGCATCGCCCGCACGTGATCCGCCATCGTACGGTACGACTGCTTCACATACTCGTCCTGATCGCGCTCGCGCAGCTCCAGCGCTGCCGCGTACGCCATCCCGTTTGGCACGTAGCCATTCAGCGGATCGTGCGCCGAGGTCTGATCGGTCAGCACGTCCGGCGTAATCCCGCGTTCGACCAGTGTCGCCAGCAGGTCCGTGATGTTCCCCAGCACCGCGATCGACAGCGGCTCGCCCGCATCCTTGGCCTTCTGCGCCCACTCGAGCGCTTCGTCGACGCTCTCGGTCATGCGGTCGCAGTACTTTGTCTTCAGTCGGCGTTCAATGCGCTCGCGATCGACCTCCGCCGCCAGGCACACCGCCTCGTTGAACGTCGCGGCCAGCGGCTGGGCCCCACCCATCCCGCCGAGCCCGCCGGTCACGACCAGCCGATTGCGCAACGTGCCGCCGAAGTGCTGGTTCGCACAGGCGGCGAACGTCTCGTACGTGCCCTGGAGAATCCCCTGCGTGCCGATGTAGATCCAACTGCCGGCGGTCATCTGCCCGTACATCGTCAGACCGAGGCCTTCGAGTCGGCGGAACTCGTCCCACGTCGCCCACTTCGGCACGAGCATCGAATTGCTGATCAGCACGCGCGGCGCATCCGGGTGGGTCTTGATCACGCCGACGGCACGACCCGACTGCACGAACAGTGTCTCGTCATTTTCGAGGCGCTTCAACGCCGCGACGATGCGGTCGAAGTCCGGCCAGCTCCGCGCGGCGCGGCCCGATCCGCCGTAGACGATCAGTTCATCTGGCTTCTCCGCGACGTCGGGATCGAGGTTGTTGTGCAACATGCGGAGGGCGGCTTCCTGCTGCCAGCCCTTGCAGCTCAGCTTGGTGCCGCGGGGGGCGTGAACGGTACGAGCGCCGGCGGTGATGGTCGACATATGGAGCTCCTGGCATGGGTCGGTGATGCACCCCGCAGTATAACGCACTGCCCACCCCGACGTTGTCCCGGCAGATACAGAGCTCAGAACAGCCGGCAACCCGCGCAGACGGCAAGCCATAACATGCCGGCGCAGAGGCCGAGACCCGTTCCCACGGCGGCCATGCCGCGCCCGCCGAGGTGTCCATGCGACGCGTTGATCTGATCGTTGGCCAGGGTTCCGAGCCATACCGCCCCGATCGCGAAGAAGATCCCGACCATGGGTATGAACGCGCACAAACCCAGGATCAACGAGGCCGTCGCTGCCGGCGGCGCAAAGCCCGGCGGTCGGTCGGCGTACTTCACGGCGGCAGTTTCCGGCAGCCGCTGCCCGCAGATGGCGCAGAACTTCGGCACACGTCCGCCGCGCGCCGTTGTAACACGGCTGCACCGCGAGCAGGTGCGTGAAATGTCCGCCGCTCCGGTCACATCAGCACTCCACCAGCTCTTCAACGACTGCGACACTCGCCGACATGCCCAGCCGATCCGCCCCCGCCTCGATCATCTGCATCGCCGTCGTCAGACCACGAATCCCACCCGCCGCCTTGACCTTCATGCGGCCGGCATGTTCGCGCAGCAACGCCACGTGGTCGACCGTCGCCCCGCCGTTGGCGTGGAAACCGGTCGACGTCTTCACATAATCCGCGTTGGCCTCCAGCGCACAGACACAGCCCGCGACGATCTGTTCGCCCGTTAATGCACGCGTCTCCAGGATCACCTTCACAAGCGCGTCGGGGTCCGCACTCCTGGTCGACTCCACGACGGCCGCGATGTCCCGTGTGACGGCGACCCGGTCGCCCGCGATCAGCGCCCCGAGGTTTACCACCATATCGACTTCACGGGCCCCCTGCTCGACGGCCCGCAACGCCTCCAGCGCCTTCGTCTCCGGCAACGACGCCCCCAGCGGGAAACCCGCCACCGTCGCAACCGCAGCTTCGTGGTGCGCCAGCCGATCCGCGCAGCGGCCGACCCAGACCGGGTTCACACACACCGCCGCGAATCCGTGCGCAATGCACTCGTCGCACAGGCGATCGACCTGCTCCGCAGTCGCGTCCGGCTTCAGCAGAGTGTGGTCGATGAAACGTGCCAGTTCCTGGCGAGTCTTGGGTAGCTGCATGTCGTCTCCGGTCCTTGTATTCAAGCGTTCTCGTCATCACGACTGGTGACCAGGCACACGTCCTGCACGCTGCGTCCCAGCAAGCGTGCCGCCGGCACCTCGCGGACCTCTTGCTCTGTCTGCGTGGCGCGCTGAACGAAGAGGCGATCGCGCCCGCCGGCCAGCGCGACCAGGGCATCGTCACTCGCCCACACACGTCGAATCGAGGTCGGCGCCTGCATCAGCCGCGATACACTGCCCTCACTGCCGTAGACACCCAGCACGCCTTCGCGGCCGGACGGGATCACCAACTCGACCAGGTCGTCCCAACGCCGAGCGACAATCGATTCTATAGCGGCATGTGCGCGATGTACGTGCGTCCACGCCTGTGGCAAATCGAGCGCGCAGCGCTGCAACGCGCCCCCTTCGGTTCCCACATAGAGCAATTGTTCGAGCGGGCTGATGCAGTGAATCGTGCCATCGGCGGGCGGACTTTCCCACAGCAGCTCGCCGTCCGTGCCGAACGCACGCACGCGGTCGTCCACAGCGATCAGAACACGCCCCTGCTCATCGAGCGTAACGGCCCGCACCGTGCGCGGCTGTCCGTCGCTCACCGTGAGCAAGCACTCCGCCGCGGTCGGATCGTCGAGCGTCCACGCCCAGGCACCAAGCTGCGAGTGCGTCGCGAACAATCGCGATTCTGACGTGGCCACCTCGTTGAAGCCCGTACGTGGCAACTCGACATCCGGGACGGCGTACTTCGCGAGCACCTCGCCGTCGGCGGTCAGACGCCACACGCCGAGTGCGGCACCAACGAGCAACGTCCCGCCGAACTGGTCGTACGCGATCGAACGGAGGCCGCCCAGATCGTCAGGTAACTGGATCTGCCGCGTCGAGCCACCTGCGGCGCCAACGCCGAACCACGCACACGCGCGACCCGCCACCACGACGATCTCACGCGCGATGGTGCGATTCGGCGTGAGTCGCCAGAGATTCTCGAGTATTCGATTCCGCTCGCCCGGCGTCAGCGACGGCAGCAGCTCGTGCCATTGCAGGCTGCCATCGGCGTTTGCGGCCGACTTGAGCTTCCCCAAGATGTCATTCAGGTCATCGAGCCGGCGATGCGTCGCCTCGCGCGCCGCCGCTTCGACCACGTTGCGTGCCTCTAGCTCCTGCACCCGCCGGGCGGTCTGACGTTCGAGCGCGGCATGCCGCGCGAACGAGTCACTCTCAAACGCACAGCGGCCCAACCCCTCCAACTCCAGGCCGGCGGAGAAAAGAAACTGCTTCAGCTCAGTACGCAGCAGTTCGATGATGGCGTTGCGCTGATCGGACTGAACAAGTACTTCGGCCGCGTGCTCGCGGATGTACTGCCGCAGTACATTCGCAACGCCCTGCTTGTTCACCGCGCGGGCTAGTTGATCATGCGTCAGCTCACTGCGTTCGAGCAGCGTGTTCTGGAACGCCGCCAACTCGTCATCGCGCGCCGGGCACCGCACCAAAAGCTCGATCGTCGCGTGGACTTCGTGCGCATCACTGGTCGGCGCGCTCTCGACCACGACCGGCACGGTGAGCGGACGGTTGCGCACCAGCATCAGCGTGTCATCGGCATCCGGCCGCGGATCCCCGCCTGCCGGCGCGAATCGCCGCCGGCCGTCGGCCTTCGTCAGCAGCCCCATCCACTTGTCCGGGATCAACGTCTGCGAGAATACTCCCCGTGGCCAGTCGCTCCCGCGAAAGCGTAGCGCCAGCAGGTCCTCACGTTCCAGTTGTTCCAGGATCGACACGCCCATCGAGCCGTCCTCTCACGTGCGGCCCCATCGTCGCCGGCACGAACGCCCGTGCCTCAGTCGCTGCCGTCACCCGCCCAGGACTCATACTTGACGACGTCTTTAGCACTCACCGACGGCAGTACTTCCTCAATCACGGCGACGACGTCCGCCATCTGTATATTACGTGGTGTTGCGCCGCCGACCGATTCCAAAAAAGGACGTGTTGCTGAACGCTCGGCGATAGCCTTGATATCCGCCCCACTGTAGCCCTCGGTGCGCTGCACGAGCTGAGAAAAATCGACATCCGCGTCGAGCGGTCGCTTGCCAAGGTAGATCTCGAACAGCCGAAAACGCGCCTCAGCGTCCGGCAGCGGTACGTAAATCTTCGCGTCCAGCCGGCCGGGCCGCATCATTGCGGGGTCGAGGCTCCACGGCTCGTTCGTCGCGCCCAGGAACATCAGTGCCCGGTCCGACTTACGATCAAACCCTTCCAACTCCTGCAGGATCTGCGGCACCACGCGTGTCATCACGCTCGATTGGCTGCTGCGCCGCCGCGGCACCAGCGCCTCGACCTCGTCCATGAAGATGATCGCCTTCGCCTCGGCCTTGGCCGCGTCGAACAGCTTGCGCACGTTCTGCTCGGCCTCACCAACCCATTTACTCATGAGCTGGGCCGGGCTGATGACGAACATGGTCGCCTCCAACTCGCACGCGATCGCCTTGGCGAACATCGTCTTGCCCGTGCCTGGCGGGCCAAACAGCAACATGCCGCCTCCGGTGCTTACGCCGTAGCGCTCGGCCAGCTCCGGATGCTGGAAGGGGTAGATCATCTTCAGGTAGATTTCCTCCTTCACGTCGTCGAGGCCGGCAATGTCGTCGAAGCGGATGTCGGGTTTTTCGCGGACGATCCAGTCTTCGGCCCGCGCCCCCGAATCCTCATCGTCCCGGACGCGGTCGCGCGCCCGCGTACCGCCGCTGTGTTTGGCCCGCCGATCGCAGTCCTTGGCGAGATCGATCAGCTCCTTCGCGTAGCCCTCCTGCTCTTCACGCTGCTGCGGGTCCTTTGTCTCTTCGGCCAGCTCGATCATGCACTCGGCGGCCTGAATCAAATAAGGCTTGGCAGCGACATAGTCCCCCTCCTTCAACGCCGCGACGCCTTTGTCCTTGAGTCGTTTGAATGTGGCGAAGGTTGCCATGTTGAATTCTGAATGCTGAATGCCGAATGCAGAATGAACCTCACGCGAGGTTCAACTCATTCCTGCGGTTGATACAACTCGTACCCCAGCGAGCCGTCCACGTACGGCAGCGTCGAGGCAATGCGGCCGTATTCCGTGTCCACCCGCTCGGCGGCACATTCTGTCTCCCAGTCACTCAGTCGTTCGTAGCGGAAGATCATCAGTACCGTGTTCATCGGTCCCGCCAATCCGTGCAGCACCTCCGGCACCGCCCAGCCCTTCTTGCGGCGATACCCGACGAACGCTCCGACGTTCTCCGCAAACTCACGCAGACGACCGGTTTCGATCGTTCCCTTCACCAACAGCACGGCGACCATACATTTACCTCCTCGACGCGTGCGCTACTTCGACTCCTTCTGCCCCTCATCCTTGAGCTGCTCCAGCTCCGCCCGCAGGGCGCTCATCTGTTGCGCTTCGCGGGCGTCTTCGACCTGCTCTTCGGCGGCGATCATGCGGTCGATTTCGTCGTCGGTAATAGCCTCGGTCGACGCCGAGACGTCCATCGCGGCCCCCTCCTCCATGCCGTCGAGGAACATGCTCATCCGCTCTTCCATGCTCTGCGACTGCGCCAGAGCCTTCTCCCACTCGAGCTGCGTCTTGGTCAGGTCGGCCTCGCCGTACATCCGGCTGACCTCCGAGGCCATGATCTTCATCGCGCCCGCGAAGTCGGCGGTCGCCTCGGCCTGACGTTTGATCAGCAGCGCGTTCTTGACCGCGAGCAGTTGCCGCTCGAGCAACTTCTGGATCGTGGCGGTCTTCTTGAGTGAGTTGCGAATGAACTGGTACGACTGCGTGTCGCCGATCTGCTTGGCGTGCCGCGCGTTCTTCACAAACTCGTCCGAGAACTTCTTCTGTTCCGCAATCGACTTCTCAATCCGCCGAATCCCGTGGCGGATCTTCATGTCGCGCTCGATGCGGCGTTCTTCCTTTGACTTGAACAGGCCCATGGTTACCTCGCGTGGCTGTCGGTTGCTCGGAATCGCACGGGCGTACGCGTCGGCGCGCCGCGTGGGAACGTGGGAACGTGAGAAAGTGGGAATGGCTCGCGCCGCAACATTGCCTGCATCACGTGGTTTGTTCCTCTGCCTTGAACTTCAAGCCGGGAATTCTCTGCGACGTCCGCTTCAGGTGGGCTATGTAGAGCGCCAGTTGGCGCGAACAGAGCTCGCATTTCTCGATGAACCACGCCCGACACGCATCGTCGATGAGCCCGACATCGTGTGCCATGATCACTTGGCTGCGCAATTCGCCCGCCGACCCCTTCGCTATGAAGCATGCCTCTATTTGCTGCTTTCGCGTGCCTCGCTCGTATCCCTCCGCGATATTGCTCCCGATACTGAGAGCCGACCGGCGCATCTGATTGAGAAACGCGTAGTCTTGCCCGAAGCGTTGCGTCTTCTCTGCTCGGTAAACGCCGTTCAGCAGCTCGCGCGACACCTGCCACACGCGCAGTTCTTCAAATCGCCGCACGGGCTCCTTCACAGGTTGGTCCGCGTCGCGCGTCTTACCTTCCCACGTTCCCACATTCCCACCTTCCCACGCGGTCACGCCATCACGCCTCCGCCGCCCCGCGTTCGCGCATGCGCTTCTCCGCCTCGTCAAACGCCGCGGTCGTGTCCTTGATGAGCCCGTGATCCATGTCATCCCAGATCTTCATGAGCTCCTCGCTCGCCGGGGAGAGGCCGGCGGCGGCTTCGTCGGCTTCGTGGCCGATGGAGAGGATTTCGTCCAGACGCTCGTTGTACATCTCGCTGGTGATCGAGTCGTTTTCGATCAGCCGGGCGATCTTCGCCATGTCGGCCTCGCGGATCGCGACGCGGCCCGTGCCGCCGATGCGTGTGGTGGGCTGATTCTCGCGCAGCATGCGCAAACGTGCGATTGTCAGGCGTTCCTTGCTGCGGATGTTGAGTTGCCGCGAGACCATCATCTGCTCGGTGTGCAGCAGATCGTACTGCTGTGCGAGCGTTCGCCGCATCTCCGGCGTCTTCTCCTGCGCCCCCTGCTCGACGAGCTTCTGTTTGTCCGTGGCGACCTTGCGCACCTTCGCGCTCATACGGTTGCACTCGTTGTCGAGCAGCATTTCCTGCGCGCGCAGCTCGGCGACATTCATCGTGCCCAGCGTTTTTCGCTTTGTCGTCAGCCATTCGAAAAAGTTCATAGGTAGCTCTCAGCCGTCAGCCTTCAGCAATCAGCCAGAAACGCCGCGTCGCGTGCTGCGCTACGACATCTCCGGGCGGGCCTTGGACTTGTCATCTGGTGGCGGTGGCTCTTCCGAGGCAGCAGGTTCGCTGGGGGCTTTCGACGGCGAGGCAGCTTCGGGGCCCGTCGTTTCCGGCTTTGCTGCTGCCTGCTCGAATTCGGCGAGGATTGCGGCTTCCTCCTCGTCCATCATCGGCGTCTGGGCGCCGACCTCGATGCCCGCGGCCAGGTCGGCGTTCGCGGACAGCTCGGCCATGATCTGCTCGGCCTGGGCGGCCTCCTGCGTCAGATCCTCCGCCGACGGCAGCGAAACCTGCTTACCTTGCTGGGCCAGCGTCATGTGGTGGATGTGCGTGCCAATGATGTCGAGCTGTTGCGAGAACACGTTCGCCTGCGCCCGCACCCGACGTAACTGCCGGCGCGTACGCACGAGCTTCCCGGCGAGCTGCTTCTTCTCGACCACGGTGCTCGCGGCCGCCCCCTTTTCGACCGCTTCGCGCTCTTCGGTCTCGAGCGCATCGACGCGCTCGTCGAGCTCCTTGCGCTGCTGCTCTAGCTGCACGCGCTGCGTGGTGAGCATGCGCACCTGCTCCGCGACCGTCGGCTTGAAACCCAGCAGCTTCCGAATGCGACTCCACAGACTCATCGTTTGGCCCTCGTCCGCCAGCGGACTACGACTCAGGTGCAACGTGCCCTCGTGTACCACGGTCAGCAGACGCGTATCCTGACGACACGCCCGCCGGACCAGCGCCTCGGTCTGTTCCTCGGACAGCCCGACTTCGGCGGCCAGCTCGGGCACGGAAATGCCGCGCGAGTCCAGCAGACTCGCATTCTTGTCCAGATGATACAGCAAACGCTTGAGTCTTTCGTCCTGCGTTTCGAGCTCGAAGAGCTTGGCCCAACCTGTCGACCGCAGGCGGGTCGGCATCGTGACGTCCCAGCCGCCGTCTTCGCGTCCGCCCATCAGGATCAGCGTCGGACCTCGCTCGGCATCGACTAGGGACTTCGCCTCCGCCGTGAAGCCGGTCGCACTCGCAAACGCGACCGCCGTCGGCCGCTCGCGTTTGGGCAACAGTTCGTAGCGGGCCAGAGCGTCGAGCACCTCCTCCCGCCCGACCGGCCCAGGTGTTTGCCCTTCAATCAGCGCCTCGATCGGGGCCAGCACCTGCGCCCGCAGCCGCGCGTTCACGCGCGAGATCGGCCCGAACACGCGTTTGCGGAATCGATACCCCATCGCCTGCGTACCAGGCAGCTCGTCGAGCAGCTTCCGATCGTAGTGTCCTAGTCCGGTCAGCGTGGCACGGACATGATCGATGCCGTCCGGCAGCGAAACCACCGCGAACCCGTCCGCCGGCAGGTCGCGTTGCAGCACGGCCCCGGCCCGCGCGCGGAGTTGCCGGTGAAACTGAGCTTCGAATTGGCGATGACGGCTGCGCTCATCCATATCGAACTGCACTCGGCGGAAAGATCGATCGACGGAAGCCTATCAGTGCTCTAACCGCTGTCCACAGCGGCCGCAATAACGTGCAACGGAGTTGTTCACGTGGCCGCAGCCGGCGCGCGGGCATTTCATCGCTGGCGCGCCTACGTCACTGTATACCTCGGTACGATCGCCCGAAAACTCCCACAGCAACTGTCGCAGCACAAACCGCAACAGCTTGAACGCGCCGGCCAGCAGCAGAATGAAGAACCCAACGAAGCCGATCAGGACCGCCGCGATCACCCAGAATATGACGGTCGCGCTGGCCACCGGTTCGGCCTCCTACTCCGCGGCGGCGAGCATCGTGCCGCACATGATGCAGTAATTGTCGTCCGTGGCCGGGTAGGCGTCGCACTTCGGGCATCGACGCACCTGCCGCGACACCTGTTGACCGCACTGCGTGCAAAACTGATCGAGCGCATTCAGCACCGCGTCACATCCGGAGCAACGATCCGTCGCACTACCGCGCGGCGGAGGCGGCGGTGTACCCACACCACCCTGTTCCGGCAGCGGCGGCAGCACTGGCGCACCGCTGGCGTCGACGCTCGCATCCAAGTCGTTCAGTACATCCTGGGCGTGCTCATAGCGTCGGTCGAAGCGGGCATATAGCTTGCGGAAGACGTCATCCAGCGCGGCGGGGACTTCCGCCCGTACGGTGCTCGGCAGCTCCGCCCCTGCGGGCCGCTCGCCGGTCAGCATCTCAAAGAGCATCACGCCGATCGAGTACAGGTCCGCCCGCGGCGTTGGCTCGTTACCGCTGTCGCGAAGTTCAGGAGCCATATACGCCAGCGTTCCGGCGATCGTACCGCTCTCCTGGTCGCGTTGGATAGAACCCGACTGCATCACCATTGAGCGCAGCGTGTCCGGATCGCCGATGCCTAGACCGAAGTCGCCTACCTTCACGTCATCAGCGTTCAGTGCCGTAAGCTCGCCTTCGCCGAGATTCAGCAGCACGTTGCCCGGTTTGAGATCGCGGTGAATTACGTTCGCTTCGTGCGCCGTCGCCATCGCGCGCAGTACGCCACGGATCACGAGCAGCGCGACGTCGATCGGCAGACCCTGCGGGTGCGCGTCGATCACTTCACGCAACGACGGCCCGCGCACCAGCTCCATGACCAGGTAGGGCGTCTCGGCATAAGGATCGAGCCCCATCACGCGAATGATGTTCGGGTGGCGCAGTCCGTGGACGACCACACCTTCGCGCCGCAGGAAGCGCACGTACTCCGGCTCGGTCGGCAGCTTCACCGCGACGTGCTCGCTGTCCCACACGTGGTGCCGGGCGCGCCACACCTCGCCGAACGTGCCGGCGCCGACGCACTCTTCGAGCAAGTACTCGCTGACGCGTGTGCCAGGTTGGTATCTCGTGGTCATATCCCGTTCCGCTGTGTGTCGGCGTGCGCGATCAGGCACCCGCCTGTTCGGCCAGATACTCGCACACCAGGTAATTATACGTGCCGGCGACCGCCAGCGCCGCGAGGGCGACGACCCAGCCCCAGCCGCCGACGGGCAATCCGCCCAGGAAGATCACGCCGACGATCAAGTCAATCAGCGTGTACACCGCGATCAGCACGACGCCAACCCAGTTCTCGCCGATCTCCAGCAGCCGGCCGATAAACAGGCGCGTCAGCCACGGAAGTGCGGCGACGATGACGATCCAGACGAGCGTGTACCAGATGCCGGAGAGAATGGCGCCGCGTGCTTCCGGCCCCATCCGCCAGACACCCACTCCGACCACGATGATCAGCGCGAGCGCAATCCACCCGAGGACTTTCTCGCCGAGTCGTCCGAGGATGCCGCCACTGGTTTCCATGTGTCGTTAAGTGTAAATGAAGTAACGAATAGCGCAAATTACAATCGAGCACGAATTCTCTAGGACCACGGCCCATTGCTGTGCCGCACGATCCAGCATGGAATTCGCTGCGAGCGGCGGAAACTTCGTGCTAATCGCCTTTGCCGACACGGGCAAGAGTGCGACAATCCGCGCATCGATCAGAGCCCGAAGCGTAAGCGAGGGAAGTCCACGACCCAATAAACGGATCACGCCATGCCCCGCAGAGCTGCCCGCAAGTCACCCAAACTCAGCCCCCCAGCGTTGGAGACGTTTCCCAACCCCGCCCCGATGCGTGACTATGTGATCACGCACGTCGCACCCGAGTTCACCAGCCTCTGCCCGGTGACCGGCCAGCCCGACTTCGGCACGGTGACCATCGAATACACGGCGGACAAACTCTGCGTCGAGCTCAAGAGCCTGAAGCTCTACCTCCAGACCTTCCGCAACGAGGGCATCTTCTACGAGGCGGTGACCAACCGCCTGCTCGACGAATTCGTCGCGGTCCTCAAGCCCCGCTGGCTGCGCGTCACCACCGACTGGACCCCCCGCGGCGGTATGCACTCGAATGTGTCCGCGGAGTATCACAAACGCGGGAAGTAACAGCCACCAGAGCGGTCGGATGATCATTCGCATGAGTGCGCGGCGAATTGAGTGTGCATATCGAAAGCGGGCGGCCGGCTTCACGCTGGTCGAGCTGCTCGTCGTCATTGCGATCATCTCGGTGCTGACGGCTATCCTGCTGCCGGCGCTCGGCCGTGCCCGAGCGGCAGCGCGCCTCAGCGCCTGCGCGAGCAACCTCCGCCAGCTCGGCGTAGGTGTCCACACCTACGCCCACGAAGAACGCGGCTTCATCCCCCGCGGTCCGACGCCCGCGCATCCGTTCGATTTCTCCGGCAATGCGATCGCCACCAACCAGCTCTGGATCGGCGGCGGCGATCCGGCGTTTCCCGCCGCCAACCCGATGCAGCTCAACGGTCTTGGCGTGCTGCTCAAGTCGATCTGCCTCGAGCCGAAGGTCTACTTCTGCCCCGCAGACGACGCCTACAACCTGTCCGAGGAGAGCCCGAAGCTATACACCGACGAGCACGCCTACGCGTCGTATCTCTACCGCCAGCTCGACCACCTGCCCGAAGACGCGGCGACCGGCCTGCTCGACCGGCTCGGCACGAATGAGATCGACGAAGTCCCTGTCCCCGTCGAGACGCTCGCGCTCGACACCAACAGCCTCGGCGACGGCCCCCTGCACCACACCAACCACAATGCCGAGCGTGCCAACGTGCTCTATCGCGACACGTCGGTCGTCCGTTATCGCAACCGGGAAAACGCCCTCGCGATCCCCGGCGAGGTCTACGCCAACCCGGTCGAGATCCTCACAACGCTCGACCAGATCCTGACCAACACGGACTACGCCTACCGCGCCGGCAAGCCTCAAGAGGCCCCGCGAATCGACGCGGAATAGCGCGCGTGCGGCACACACGTAGCGGCCGACGCCCCTGTCGGCCGTCGGATGCACGCACCGGTCGACGTCCGGCACGGGGGCCGGACGCTACGGTGTGCCTTCGCGCCTTGGTGCCTCCGTGCCTTCTTCTTCCGCCCTTGCGTCCCTCCCACCACTCTCCGGCCGCTGGAGCGGGAAGAGGAGCACGTCGCGGATGCTCTGCGACCCGGTGAGCAACATCACGATGCGGTCGATTCCCAGGCCGAGGCCGCCGGCGGGGGGCATGCCGTGCTCGAGCGATTCGACGAAGTCCTCGTCCATGACCGCCATCGTCTCGTCGCCTTCGCCGTGGAGCTGGCGGCCAAAGTTCTCGCGCTGAATCGCCGGGTCGTTGAGCTCGCTATACGCGTTGCCGATCTCCATACCATTGATGAAGAGCTCGAAACGCAGCGCGAAATTCGGATTCCCCGGCACGCGCTTCGTAAGCGGGCATAGCGGCGCCGGATAGTCGATCACGAATGTCGGATTGATCAAACTCGGTTCGACGTATTCCTCGAACAGCTCGTTGGCCAAGATGATCGGATCGTGAGATTCAACCGCTGCGTCCTGAAGGCCCTGACGATGTGCCTCGTCCGTTGAAACTCCCATTTCCCTGCGGATGCGCAAGACCTCCTGCACACGACTCATCTCCAATGGCCGAGCTTTCTCGCGGATGGCGTCATGGTTAAATAACGAAATCCCGACGTGTTCTTCGAAGAGATCGGCATACTTCCGCCGCGGCCAGGGGGTCGTGTAGTCGATCGCCACCTCGCCGAACTCGATCTTGGTCGAGCCGATCACGTCCCGCGCCGCGCCGCCGATGAAATCCTCGCAGATGTCCATCATGTCGTGATAGTCGGCGTAGGCCTGGTACAGCTCGAGCATGGTGAACTCGGGATTGTGCCGCGGGCTGATGCCCTCGTTCCGAAAACACCGGCTGAACTCGTACACCCGCTCCAGTCCGCCGACCAGGCAACGCTTCAGGTATAGCTCCGGCGAGATCCGCAGGTAGAGCTGCATATCGAGCGTGTTGTGGTGCGTCAGGAACGGCCGCGCCGCCGCCCCGCCGTAGATCGGCTGCAACACCGGCGTCTCGACCTCGATGAACCCGCGCCGACGCAGCACCTCGCGGCCGTAGTCGATGATCTGTGCCCGCTTGAGAAACACCGCGCGCGAATCGGGATTCGCCGCGAGGTCGACATACCGCCTGCGATAGCGCGCCTCGAGGTCGGACAACCCGTGCCACTTCCCCGGCGGCGGCCGCAGCGCCTTGGAAAGCATAGTCACCGACCGCCCCCAAACGGTCAGCTCCCCGGTCTTGGTCTTCCCCAGCACGCCGGTGATGCCAACGATGTCGCCCAGATCAAACAGCTTGGCTAGCTTCCACTGTGCGGCGGGATCAGGTGGGGACGTGGGGATGTGGGGATGTGGGGATGCCCCCTCATCCCTCGCCCCTGCGTCCCCATGTCCCTGCGTCCTTTCTCCTACCCCCTTCAACATCTTTTTACTAAGCCCAACCTGCAAATCTCCACTCTGATCCCGCAGGGTCATGAAGATCAGGCTGCCGATGTCGCGGTAGAGTACGATCCGCCCGGCGACGGTGTACTCTGCATCGGACGTCTCGAGAATCTGTCCGGTCTCGATGTTGAACGCCTCCGCCGCCGTGCGTACGTCCGCATTCGGCGTTACGTCAGTGAAACGCTGCCCATACGGATCGAAACCCAACCCGCGAATCTTCTCGAGCTTGGCCTGCCGGTCGGCGATCTGGTCTTGAATGCTCATAAGATGGGCTACTATATCGCCACCTTGAGCGTCGTGGGAACTTTCCGTCCGCACTCGGCGTCCAATCAACGGCCGTCTCAAACCCAATCAAGGAGCTCATCATGTGGCGTCGCTGCACCCTTTTCATGTTGCTGGCGTCGGCCTGCGCGCTGGCTGACCAACCCGCTGTTACCGTCTACAACCAGAACTTCGGCGTCGTTCGCGAGCGGCTCTCGCTCGACCTGCAGCCGGGCGTCAACGAGCTCGAATTCACTGAAATCACCGCCCATCTCGAACCCGATTCGGTGATTCTGCGCGACCCGTCCGGCCGGCACCGCCTGCAAATTGTCGAGCAGAACTACCGCTCCGACCCGGTCTCGCAGCAACTGCTGCTCTCGCTGTTCGAGGGAAAGGAAATCGAGTTCCTCCAGCCGGACGGAAAGACGACCATCCGGGGTCGCATCGTCCGTAGCGGGTACGTCCCCCACCAACAGGCCTGGCAGCGCTACGGACAGCACTACTACATGGCTCAGGCCGCCTACGTGCAGGGCGGCGGCGGGCAGCCGATCATCGAGATCGATGGCCGCCTGCGATTCGCGCTGCCCGGTACGCCGCTGTTTCCCAGTCTCGCCGACGACACGATCCTCAAGCCAACGCTGAACTGGCTGCTGGAGACCGACGCCGCCGGTTCCGTCGACGCGGAGCTGAGCTACGTCACCGGCGGGATGAGCTGGAAAGCGGACTACAACGTCGTCGCGCCGCCAGAGGGCGACGAACTGGAGCTGGTCGGCTGGGTGACGATCGACAATCAGAGCGGGCGCGATTTCGCGGACGCCCGCATCAAGCTGATGGCCGGCGATGTAAGCAAGATCCGACCGGGAGGGGAGTTCTACGGCTACGCCATGAACGAAGTCAGCTCGCGCGGCCTCTACGCCGGCCAGCCGCCCGTGAGCGAAAAGTCATTTGACGAGTACCACCTCTACACCCTCCGCCGACCGACGACGCTCCACGACCGCGAGACGAAGCAGGTCGAGTTCGTGCGCGCAGACGGCATCGCCTCCGAGCGCGTCTACGTCTACGACGGCGTGTTCATCGACCCGCAGCGCTACCGGGGCTGGGACCTGATGAGCATCCGCGTTCAGAGCGAGTACGGCACACAGTCCAACCCCAAAGTCTGGGTGATGCGCGAGTTCGAGAATACTGCCGCCAATAATCTGGGGATGCCACTGCCGGCGGGGCGCATGCGGTTCTACCGCCGCGACAGCGACGGCCAGCTCGAGTTCACGGGCGAGAACGAGATCGACCACACGCCGAAGGACGAGCGCGTGCGGGTCTACACCGGCAACGCTTTCGATCTCGTCGGCGAGCGACGCCGGACGCATTTCGACGTGAACCACAACGAAAACTGGCTGGACGAGGCGTTTGAGATCAAGCTCCGCAACCACAAGGATGAGCCGGTCGAGATTCGCGTCGTTGAGCACCTTTACCGCTGGTACACGTGGGATGTGACGGAGAAGTCGCACGAGTTCGAGAAGACGGAGTCGCAGACGATCGAGTTCCGCGTGACGGTGCCGCCGGACGGAGAAGAGACGATCACCTACCGCGTGCATTACACCTGGTAGGCGCGTGGGGACGTGATGACGTGGGGATGTGTGGAACCGTAGCCCCTGGCTGCGTTCAGCACGGTCACCCCGATTTGCCCCGTTGTTGCAGCTATGCCATACTGCTCGTTTCCACATGAGGGCGCGGACGACCCGCACCGTCGAACGATCGTCGCAGTAGCAGCGGGAGCAGCGAATGAGCGTCATCAAACCCTTCATCGGAATCCGCTACAACACTGACCGCGAGCGCGATATCTCCACCAAACTCGCGCCGCCGTACGACGTGCTCGACCAAGCCGACAAAGATCGGCTGCTGACGGGCGACGCCAACAACTTCGTGAAGATCGACCTGCCGTTCATTCCGCCGAAATCCGCCGGCCCTCCCGAGGTGTACACCCAGGCCCGCGCGCAGATGGACGCCTGGCTGGCCGACGGCACGTTCGTCCGCGACCAGCACCCGTGCATCTACGTCTATCACCAGAGCTACATGTACGAAGGCACGCAATATACCCGCAAGAAGTTCTTCGCCCGGCTGCGGCTCAAGCCCTTCGGCGAAGGCAGCATCTTTCCACACGAACGCACCTTCGGCGGTCCCAAGGAAGACCGCCTTGCGCTGACCAAGTCCACGCAGGCCAACCTCAGTCCGATCTTCGGCCTGTATGAAGACGCGCAGAACGATGTTGCCCGCACGCTCGCAGAAGCTCTGTCACCCGAGCCCTGGGCGGTCGGCACGATGGACGGCATCGAGAACCGCATGTGGGCGGTGCGCGACCCGCAGGTCATCACCGACGTCGCCAAGATGATGCAGCCCAAGGCGATCTACATCGCCGACGGCCACCACCGCACCGGCACCGCGATGCTCTACCGGGACTGGCTGACCGAGCAGCAGGGCGAGCTGCCGCCCGAGCACCCGGCGAACTTCGTGCTGTGCGTGTTCTGTGCGATGGAAGACCCCGGCCTGCTGATTCTGCCGACGCACCGTGTGCTGGCGAACGTGCAGGTCAACGCGGACACGTTCGCGGGCGATGCGCAGGTCGAGATCACGCCGTTGGACGTCAAAGATGCAACCGCGGCGATCAAATCACTGGCGGATCTCGGACCGCAGGCCGTCGGCTTGTACGACGCGGCGACAAAGAAGTACATCGCGCTGCGTCCAAAGAACGCGGACATTCTCGATGCGCTCGAGCCCGACCACAGTTCTGCCTGGCGCCGGCTCGGTCTCGCGTTCCTGCACGCCTACCTGCTCGACCGCGTCGTGACACCAAACGTCTGTGGCGGCAACGCACCGGAGATCAAGTACATCAAGGCGGACGCGGCGGCGGTCACCACAGCCAACGAAACGAACGGTGCCGCATTCCTCATGCAGCCGACGACGATGGAGGAACTGCGCGACGTGTGTACCGCCAACGACCTGATGCCACAGAAAAGCACCTATTTCTACCCGAAACTGGCGAGCGGAATGGTCATCAATCCGCTCATCTGATAGTCAGCCCCGGCGAGCCGGAGGACGAACAACTTGCCCCGCATAACCAAGGTCTACACCCGCACCGGCGACGACGGCACCACCGGCCTCGGCACCGGTGCGCGGATTTCAAAGACTTCGCCGCGCATCTGCGCCTACGGTACGGTCGACGAACTCAATGCGACCATCGGCGTCGCGCTCGCGAGCAACGTAACAACCGATCTCGTTGAGCCGCTCCGGAGAATTCAGAACGAGCTCTTTCACGCCGGCGCCGAGCTCTGTGTACCGGCCGCCGAGAGTGGCAAACAACAGGGACCACGCATCATCGGTCAGCACGTCGAACGACTGGAAGTGCTGATGGACCGGCTGAGCGAAAATCTCCCCGCCCTGGAGAACTTCGTGCTACCCGGCGGCACGCCGGCCGCGGCACAGTTGCACGTCGCGCGCACGGTCTGCCGCCGAGCCGAACGTGAGATCCTCGTTCTGGCACGCAATGAAAATGCCAGCAAGGATCTACTGCGTTATCTGAATCGCCTGTCGGACGCCTTGTTCGTCATGGCGCGTTTCGAGAACAACGCCGCCCAGGTCGCCGAGCCCACGTGGGACAGCCGGGCATAGGAGGCCGTCGTGGCGTACAAGTACGTGGTCCTGGGAGCCGGCCGGCAAGGCGTCGCGCTCGCGTACGATTTGGCCCGCAACGGCGAGGCTGTCGAGATCAAGCTCGCCGACGTCGACCCGGAGATGGCCCGGGAAGCGGTTAGACGCCTGGCCGAGCTCCTGCCCCAAACCGATTGTCGCTTTCTGGCGGTCATCTGCGATGTGACGAAACCGGCCGAAGTGGCGATGACGATTGCCAGCGCGCACGTTGTGATTTCTGCTGTGCCCTACCGCTTCAACGCGTTTCTCACCGACGCCGCCATCGCTGCCCACGCGTCGTTCTGTGATCTCGGCGGCAACACGCAAGTCGTGCAGCAACAGCTCAAACGGCACGACCGCGCCGTCGCGGCCGGCGTCAGTATCGTCCCCGACTGCGGACTCGCGCCCGGACTCGGCAACCACCTCGCAGCGCACGGCGTCGCGACCATGGACGCGCCGGATCACATTCACGTTCGCTGTGGCGGTCTGCCCGAAGAGCCGGTCGGCCCACTCGGCTACAAGCTGCTGTTCAACTTCGACGGGCTGATCAACGAGTACAGCGGCTTCGGCCAGTTTCTCCGCGACGGCAAACACGTGAAGATCCCCACGCTCACCGAGCTCGAAGAGATCGAGTTCGACGAGCCGGTCGGCAAGTGCGAGGCCGCCGTCACCTCCGGAGGTACGAGCACGTGTCCGGATACGTTCCACGGCCGGCTACGCACATACGACTACAAAACCGTCCGCTACCCGGGACACTTCGCGATTGTCCGGGCACTGATGGAACTGGGGTGCTTCCAGGAGTACGTCACCCTCCCCGGCGGCGACATGGTCGAGCCCAAAGCCACTATGCAGCGATTGATGGAGGAACGGCTTCGCTATCCCGAGACGCGTGACATCGCTGTGCTTCGCTGCACAGTGCGCGGCACACAAGCCGGCCAGCCCTGCACGCGCCGCTACGATCTGTTCGACCGGCACGACGACCGAACCGGCTTCACGGCGATGGAGCGCACGACGGCATTCCCCGCGGCCCTCGTCGCGTACATGCAAGCCCGCAAGCTAGTGCCGCCCGGAGCGCAGCCGCTGGAAGTCTCCGTCCCCGCCGAGCGGTACTTCGACGAGCTACCGCAGCACGACATCCGCATCAAAGTCACTCAGAACGCCGAGTAGCGCAGCTACCCCAGCAGCGCCGCCTGATCATCGAACAGCTTGTCGATCCGCTTCTTCAACCCATCGTCCGGACCGGTCGGACCGCGTTTGTCGAGGACCAATGCCTCAAACAAATCCACCATATTCCGCCAGTCGCGATAGCTGACCCACTCACTACCGATCCTCTTGCGCTTTGTGTTCATGTTGTGGTAGTTGCCAAGCGCCAGGCAGATGCCGATCACGTCGTAGCCGTAACACCCGAACGCCGCCGCCTCGCACATTCCACCGTCCATCAGCTTGCGCTGATACTGGAACGACGACTTGCGCTGCGCCAAGTCCTGCGCCACTCGTGCGGCGAACGCCGCGAACCGCGGTGTGTACACGACCATCCGATCGCCAATGCGCACGATCGGGCCGTCGCCGATCTTTGCACTGACCAGCGCGCTGCTGGTTTCGATCGACACTACCGGCACGCGCTTCGGGATCACCTTCGCCCGAATCGCTCCCACCGCGCCGACAAAGCCGACCTCTTCAGCCCGCGTGAACAGGCAGTACACGTCCGCCTTCGCGCGGCGTTTGTCGAGCCGCTCCAGCAGCGCGAGCAACGCCGCGACGCCCGCCAGATCGTCACAGGCCCGCGCGACAATCCGGTCACCCTGCAATTTCGCGTCCGGTAAATCCCACATACCGAGACACCCCGGCGGCACCGGTTTGCTGATCTCGATCCCGGCCTCTTTCGGCACGGGTGGTCGACCGGGCCCACTCGGCGGGTCGATCTTGGTCAGCTTCGTTACCCGGCCCTTGATCCAGCGCTCCTCATGCCAGAACCGCACCTTCGACCCTGCGAAGTACTCCGGCCGAACGCCGCCCCGGAACTCGGCCAACAGCGCCTTCCTGCCCTTCATCTCCCCGCTGATGAAACCCGGATGATCCGTGTGCGCCACGAACGCGATCGGTGTTCGCTTCGGCGCCTGGTAGCGGTACCGCACCAGCAGGTTGCCGTACCGGTCGTACTTCATCGTGACGTTCTTCAACCGCCGACAGAACGCTTCGATCACGGCCAGAACGGCCTCCTCGTGAAACGGTGCCGTGGGCAGGCTCAGAACTTCTTGCAGGACCTTGGGTAACAACACAGTCAGCTCCAGACCACGTGACTTGTTTCCTGGCCCCCGTCCAAGCATATGTTATCGGATCGGGCTGCACCCGCATCGGCCGACGGTACGAATTCTCCGCATCCTGGCACACAATATCCGCCACAGTTTTTTTGTCGGCCTCCCAAGGCCGCACGCGTCTACCTTTCCGAGATGACGACGATGACCGTCGACGGCGACTGGCTCCCGCGTCTGGTCCAACAGGCACAGCGCGGCGATCGGGTAGCGGCGGATCGGCTCGTGGCCGACCACAACAACTGCGTCCGCAGCGCCGTCTACGCCGTCACCGGCCGTGTGGATGTAGTGGACGATATCGCCCAACAAGTCTGGACGCGTGTGTGGGAGCGACTCGGCACGCTTCGCGAGCCGAGCCGGCTACGCTCGTGGCTCTACACGATCGCCCGCAACACGGCTCTGGATGTGAGCATCGCTGGTCGTCAGCTCGCCGCTCGCGAGGGCTCGCTCGAAGCAGCACCGCAACCCGCCACGAACCGCGGGGTGCCGGATCAGACCGCCGCCAGCGGCGAAGTGCGCCGCATGCTGCTCCAGGCCGTGCAGTCGCTGCCGGCGACGTATCGCGAGCCGTTCGTCCTGCGGCACCTGGAAGAATGGAGCTATGCCGAGATCGCCGACGTGCTGGGCCTGACTGTGGAAAACGTGGAGACGCGGTTGGTGCGCGCGCGACGCATGTTACGGGAGACGTTGGCAGACAAGGTGAAGATATGAGTACGCCCGCTGACAAACTGGAACACCTGTTCTCGCGCGTCATCGACGCCGAGGCGACGCCCGACGAGCGTGAGCTGCTGCGGTCGGTGCTCGACGCCGACGCCGACACGCGTGAGTTGTTCGAACAGTACCGCGAGCTCGACGCGCACATCGGCCGGGCCTTGCGTCAGTCGGTGCATACGACTCCGGCATTGCGACCGCGCCTGGGCGTCTGGCACCGCATCGGCCGCCCGCTCGCCGTCGCCGCCGCCGCGTGTCTCGCAACGTTTTTCTGGCTCCAGCCCCGCGTCGCGAACCAGCCGCCGACAGACGGTTCCGGCCCGGCGCAGGCCGCTGCCACTAACCTGTTCGCCCCCTGGCAGCAGAGCGTCGACGTGGTCGAACCCGTGCCGAGCGCCTTCGAGCGCCCCGAGGTCGAGCTGCGCGGCACTGAGAAAGACTGGATCGTTGTTCCGGCGGATCAGCCGGGACAGTTCATGATTATCGAGGTCAGGCGCGTGCGCACCCATACGGTCGCCGTGCAGCAGGATTTCTAGCGACAAGGAGCTTCCCATGGCTGCTGTTATGATTGCGTTTGTAATGGCTTTAACGCCCGCCATCTGCGTGGCAGACGATGCCCCCCAGGTCGTGTGCGACGCGCAGACCATCGTTATCAAGGCATGTGACAAGGAAATCGACTCGTCCGACGGCGAAGAGATGGCGGTTTTCGCCCCCACCATCGAACTCTCCGCGGGCACTGACGGTGCCGCGCTTACCTTGCAGCTCGTCGCGGACACCGACGAGGATGTGAAGCAGCGCGTGCGGTTCTTCGGCCAACCCAAGGAGACGCCGAAGTACTGGATCGGCATTCGTATGACCCCCGTGCCCGAGCCGCTGGCCGCGCACATCGGCGGCGAAGGCGTGATGGTCTCGAACATTGTCATCGAAAGTCCCGCCGATCAAGCCGGTATCGAACGTTACGACGTAATCATCCGCTTTGACGGCCGCGACATCGTCGAGCCCGCGGACCTGTCGGCCGTGATCGCCGAGATGAAGCCCGGCCGCAAGGCCAAGCTGACCGTGCTGCGCGGCGGGCAGAAGCAGAACCTGTCGATCCGCCCGGTGGACTGGCCCGCAGATCTTCAGGACTGGGACATGAAATACGACGAGCCGCAGGACGTGGTATTCGACACCAACGTCCAGACCCGCGGCCTCACACTCAAGCAGGACGAGAACGGTAACTGGATCATGCACGAGCTCGGTGCGCTCGACGACGTACACGACATCGTCAACAAGCTGCACAACTTCACCTTCCAGTGGCACGACGACGACATGTTCGGCAACCACAACATCGACCTGCACATGCTGCACAAGCTGCACGAAGGCGATTTCATGTTCTTCGGCGATGACGTCGAAGGCCAGCGCACGATGAATATCGTGGTCGAGCGCGACGGCGAGAAGACATCCATCAAGGTCGATGATGAAGGCCTGATCCACGTCGAACGCAGTGACGCCGAAGGTAACGAGTCGATCGAGGTGTACGAGAGCGACGAGGACTTCGAGGCGGAAGACCCCGAGGCGTACGAGTTGTACAGTCAGCACGCGCACCACGGCTCTGGCGCCAAGGTGTTCATGCACGGTATGAACTTCGGCAGCGACACAGAAGACCTGCGTCACCAGTTCACGGTCGAGATTCACGAGAAGCTCACCAAGGCGATGGAAGACGCCCTGGCCGCGCAAGAAAGCGCCACCGTCGCCCGGCACGAGGCGCTCGAGAAGGCCCGCGCCGCTCTGCAGGCCGCCCGCGCCCGCCACTACGCGGAGTTCGCCCCGAACGGCGGCACGACGGACACGCTCGGCGTAGAGGTCAACGACGATGGTGTGATCACAATTATCACGCGCGGCGAAGAGGGCCAGATCATGAAACGCCGGTACTCGAGCGAAGAAGCCCTGATGGAAGCCGACCCTGAGCTGTACGAACAGGTGGAAGATATGCTGGAGTAGCTCTGATTCCCCTCCCTTTCAGGGAATGGCAAGGGAAGGGTAGAGCGAACGAATCCTGAGTTCCTGCGTACGGGCCCGTCGGCACCTAACGTCGACGGGCCCGTCGTGTTGCCTTGCCGCGTCGTGGCAGCGGTGGCAGCGATCAGACCAACGGCATCGGCGGCGGCGAGCCCTGGCGCTTTCGTACGTCTGATCTGATGTTAGATATTCGTCCGATAACTCTTCAGCCACAGCGATACCCTGCCATACTCCTGTAATAAATACCGTACCTGCGGTGGTTTGGCTTTGTATTCGGACGGCCCGGGAATTATGCTTATGAACGAAGGGTGTGGCTCCGGGACCAGTTCCGGGACTGCGCACGGCACACGGTTTAGAACCACTGCGTTCCGTGCTGCCAGGACTTGGTTTGTTACGACGATTTGGCACGGCACTTTTTGTTTCAGATGTTCGGGCACCAGGGAGAAAGAAGCGCGAGGCCCCACGGTTCACAGTGGCTGACGCACGCACCGCGTTACCGCGTGTGGCCGCGGGCCTTGGAGGGACACGAGATGACACATGGAAACAGCAATCATCAAGGGCGGCTGCACACAGCCGGAATCGGAGCACTCCTGATCTGTCTGGTCGCGGCGTTACCTGCCGCAGCACAGCCGTCGGAATACCAGTACGTTGCTGACTACGTCACAGCCAACGTACTCGATCCGAATGAGGCTGACAGCGTGACGCTGTGGATGACGCCGACCGCATTGGACCCTAACCACGTGGCGTACGAGCCCGGCCCGGTTGGTCGACAGCGCATGGACTTCCCATTTGACTCGTCGTGGCTCGTCATGATCGACGACGATCCGAATGCGAACTGGGGCCACTCGTGCCGCTACGTGTTCGTTGATGCGCAGTTGACGCAGCACACACCACCGACGACGCACCAGTTGCCGCCCGTGGTGATGGGGCCGGACGGGAAGGTTGACTTCCGTTGTCGCGGCGTCACGCCCACGGCGTGCCCGCCTCTCGGTGCAATTGTACCACCACCCGCTCCCAACGAAGGTCGCGATGACAATCCGTGTCTGTACGCGGTGCTGGTCTCGGGCGGCATTGACGCCGGCCAGAACTACTCGCGCTATCCGCAGAACATCAGCAGTATGTACAGCATCCTGCGTGACTGCGGATACCCGGCTGCGAACATCTGGGTCTACTACGCCGACGGTAGCGATATTCTGGGCGTGCCGATCGACGGCGCTGCGGACAAGAACCTCATTCGCGCTCGCATGCAGACGCTCAGTACGACGCTCAACCCCGCGACCGATTCGCTGCTCTTCTACGGGAGCAACCACGGCGCTGACGATTGGGGATTGTGCCTGTGGGATCTGGATAATGACGGCCTGGATAACGACGAAGTCCTCACGCCGGGCGAGATGGCGGCGGACACGGCCAATGCGCAGGTCTGTCGCTTCATTCAGATTCACGACCAGTGTTTCGCCGGTGAGTTCGTGCCGATGGTCAACGACGGCAACCACGACAACTCTGTCGTGTACGCCGCGGCGACCGACTCGGAAGTGAGTTACGGCCGCGAGTACCTGGACGTGTGGGAGGATCTCGATCCGACGACCAGCACGCTCAACGCGATGCACCTGACCGTGGTCGCCAGCGGTAACATGTCCTCAACGCCGGTTACGGACGAAGGCACCGCGGGCGTGGGCGACACATTCTTGTGCAACTGCTGCCCGAACGAACCGCCGGTGGCGCAGTGCGTTGACAGAGTAATCCGCAGCACGGATGCAAACTGCTGCGTCGATGTATTCGCCCTCGCCTTCGACAATGGTTCGTACGACCCCGAAGGTGAGACTTTCGTCATCTGCATTACAGAAGTCGACGGTGCTCCCGTGGACTGCCGCAACTTCCATTACTTCTGCGGTCTGGGCGAACATTCGGTCACGATCACGGTGACCGATATCGGCGGATTGAGCGACAGTTGCACGACTACCGTCGAGTTGATCGATACGCTGGCGCCGGTCGTCGTGTTCTGTCCAGAAGACATTACGATCGAGTGCGACGAGGATGCTCCGCCGTTTGAGCCCGAGTTCACGGACAACTGCGATCCGAATCTTCTGATCGAGTGCATCAGCGCGATTAGTCCGGGCAACTGCCCTGGTGAGTGGATCATCTCGCGTAGTTGCACGGCGACGGATGATGCCGGTAACAGCAGTACGTGCTCGCAGACCGTCACGCTGGTCGACACGACGCCGCCGGTGTTTACGGTTTGTCCGGAGGATGTCGAGTTCGAGCATGGCAGCTATCTCTGCAATCCGGATCTGGTGGATTGGCTCGATA
>JANQFV010000011.1 GCA_028277645.1 Phycisphaerae bacterium | reverse complement strand
ACTGCAGGCCGTTCTCGCGACATTGCCGGCTGACGGCAGCGCCGCCCCGCACGACGCTGAGCTCCAGGCGATTTCCGAAGCCGTCCAAGCCGCGTTTCAGCGCTTCGAGCGAGCCGAGAACACACTCTGGGAACAGTTGGACTGAGGTCACATCGTGCCGGGTGCTTCGCAGGAATGTGATCTGCTTATTGTCGGCGGCGGGCCTGCCGGTGTGGCCGCGGCCCACGCAGCGCGCGAACGCGACTGCTCCGCAATCATTATCGAACGCGGCGCCCAGCCCGAGCCCGGCCTCTGTGGCGGCTGGCTCGGACCAGCGGCAGTTCGTTTCTGTATGGACCACGGTCTGACGGCCAGACGTATCGGCGCCCGCGAATTCGCTGGCGTACACCTCATGTCGTGGGACTTCAAGCATCAGGTCGATGTGGACGACCCGGAGCTCACCGGATGGATCGTGGATCCGCCAACCTTCGCCGAACACTGGCTCGCGAGCGCCGCCGCCGCAGGAGTGGACGTCATCCGCTCAGCCGAACTGGTGTCGCTCCAGCTAGGCGAATCAGACGCGCTGGCCGAGCTCTCGACCGGCGTTACCATTTGTGGACAGATCGTCGCGATTGCTGACGGCGCTGCATCACGCACGGCCCAACACGCCAACCTTCTGCCCGCCGCCCGACAGCAGAACCATGGTCATTGCATGGTGGCGACGTTTCACACCGCGTCTGAGCGTAAGGGGCTGGACGTCGTCCTCGCCGGCGGCAGGAAACAGCGCCTTGCGACGCTAGCGTGGAGCCCTGATCAGGTGCGTGTCACGTTGCTGACGCGCGAGCAGGACGCCCCGCCCGAAGAACAGATGCGCAGTCTAATCGCCGCTGCGCACGCCGCCGGTGTACTTGGTGATCTCGCGGAACCGACACTCGCGCAGGGTCCGTCGCTGGCCGGCGCCGCACTTGAGCTTGACTCGCACGTCGGCAAGCGCTGCCTGCTGATCGGCGCTGCCGGCGGGTTCAACGCCGCGTTCAACAACGAGGGCGGCTTTCCCGCGCTGCGGTCCGGGCAGCTCGCCGCCGAGACGGTCGCCCGCGCGCTGGCAGCGCCCGTGCTTCAGGATGAGCTGACTACTTTCGGACCGGCCTGGCGCGCCGATCTGGCCGACTACCTGCGCATGCCGAACACCGACCTCGGCCTGCTCATGCCGATGCTGTTCAACAACCCGCAGATGTCCCGCCGCGTGGCGCACGCCTTCCTGCTGGGCCGCTCGATCTGACATTCCCCGGTTGAATCGCTATTATTGCCGTAGGTGGCTCATCTTCACTGACTGGAGTGCACGAGCGAAACTATGAGCATCGGGCTCGACACGCTGCGAATCATCCACTATCCGGACCCACGTCTGCGCGACAAGTGTGCGCCGGTCACGATGTTTGACGACGATCTCGCGGCGCTGACGCAGCGCATGCTGGAGCTGATGCGCGACGGAAACGGCGTCGGCCTCGCGGCACCGCAGGTCGGCCTCCTCCAACGGCTGTTTGTGATGAACCACTCCGGCGAACCAAGCGACGATCGCATCTTCGTCAACCCCCGTATCACGGACCAGCACGGCTCGGTCGAAGGTGAAGAAGGCTGCCTGTCGCTGCCCGGTGTGCATGTCGCCGTGCGGCGGGCGAAACAGTGCGTCGTGACCGCGCAGGACCTCGACGGCCGCGAGTTCGTCGTGCAGACCGAAGATCTCATCGCGCGCATTTGCCAGCACGAGACCGACCACCTCAACGGCGTGCTAATCCTCGACCGCATGGGCCCGTCCGATCGCATCGCTACCAAACAGACGCTGCGGGCACTCGAAGACAACTACAAGTCGAACGAGTCCTGACCGGAATGAAACTGGTCTATCTCGGAACCGGAGACTTCGCCGTGCCGGCGTTGTACGCGCTGGTAAAGGCCGGCCACGACGTGCTGCGCGTAATCAGCCAACCCGATCGGCCGGCGGGCCGTGGGCGCAAGGTGCAACCAACCTACGTGCACACTGCCGCTAACGAGCTGGAGCTGATGCACGTTCAGGCCGAAGACCTCAACGCGCTCGACGTCGACGTGCTGACAGCCGATGCCGAATTCGGCATTGTGACGGCGTTTGGACAGAAGATCGGCCCAGCTTTCCTGGACGCGCTGCCACGCGGCTGCGTCAACATCCACGGCTCATTGCTGCCGAAGTACCGCGGTGCGGCCCCTTATCAATGGGCCATCATCAATGGCGAGACCACCACCGGCGTGACTGTCTTTCAGCTCAACGAACGCTGGGACGCCGGCGCTATCTGGTCGCGCAGCGAAACGCCTATCGATGAGACTGAAACTGCCGAGGAGCTGCACGACCGGCTCGCCCGGCTTGGCGCCATACTCATCGTCGAGACACTGCAACAGATCGAGGCCGGCACCGTCAAACCCGTTCCGCAGAATATGTCGCTTGCTACACGCGCCCCGAAGCTATCAAAGGCAGACGGCCTCATCGACTGGAATCAGTCGGCCCATTCGATCGCCCGCCGCATCAATGGCCTCTGGTCATGGCCGGCGGCGAGCGCCGAGTTCGTGTCGCGCAGCGGCAAGCGCGAGCGTGTGTTGCTGGCCCGGGCCCGCGCGACCGAAGACGAGCAACAACCGGACGTCGACTTCCCACCGGGTGCCTTCCGAGCTAGTCACGCCGTACAGACCGGCGAAGGCTGCGTGCAACTGCTCGAAGTGCGCCCCGCCAGCGGTAAGCTCATGCCGTTTGAGGCCTTCGCCAATGGACGCCGCATCGCGGTCGGCGATCACCTAGTCCGCCCGGAAGCGCCATGAGTGACGCCCGCACCGCTGCAGTCCACGCCGTCCGCGCTGCCCTTGCCGGCGAGGCCTTCGCCAGCGATCAGCTTCGCACCGGCGCTGATGGTCTTTCCACACGTGACACCGGACTAGCGCTTGAAATCGCGCAGGGCACGCTCCGCCACGTTATCACAATCGAGCACGTACTGAGTCAGGTGGCCACGTACGAGCCGCGCCGCACGAACGCAATGTTGCGTGCAATCCTCTGCACGGCCGCATACCAGGTCGTCTGGCTTGAACGCGTGCCGCCGTTTGCAGCGGTGGACCAGGCTGTCGAGCTCGCTCAAAGACTCGTCCGCGGCAAAGCCCCGGGCATGGTCAATGCGATTCTGCGGCGTCTGACCGGCGCGATCCGGGAGCGCCGTATTCCGTGGACGCGCCTCAATGCAGCGCAGATCCGCGTCGATTGGATGAACGCGTGTACGTTCGACCAATCCGTTTTGCCACCTGCCGAGCACGATTTGGTGCAACACTTGGCGTACGCGACTGGGCAGCCGCCGGCGCGTTTCGCCGCTCATGTTGAACGCTGGGGACTCGAACGCGCCGAGTCGCTCAGTTGGGCCTCGCAGTCGCGACCGGTCACCGTCATCCAGCGCAACGCACTCCGCACGAGCGCGACGGCGTTCGCCGAGACAATTCACTCCGTGACAAATTCCGCTGGGATCACTGGAGACACCGCATTCCTGCCGACCTCCGCGTCGATCGTCGACAGCCACGCCTTCCGCACCGGCGAACTCTACATCCAGGACGTTACGGCCAATACCGCCGCCCGCGCAGTCGCCCCACAGCCGGGCGAACGCGTTCTCGACCTTTGCGCCGCCCCCGGCGGAAAGACGATCACACTCGCCCTGCTGATGAACGACGAGGGTAGCATCCTCGCTTGCGACACAGACGCGCAGCGCCTGCGGCGCGTCGATGAGAACGTGCAGCGCCTCGGCCTAACGTGTGTGCAGACGCGGGTCATCACCCCCGGCGAAGACCTCAGCCATCTGCCAAACGCACCGTTCGACGCCGCGTTGATCGACGTTCCCTGTTCCAACACCGGCGTGATCGCTCGGCGCCCCGAAGCTCGCCTCGGCCTGACGCTAAAGAAGCTAGCCTCACTCGCGGAGGTGCAACGCAGTCTGATCGATGGCGCCGCACGCAGCGTGCGCTCCGGCGGACGTTTGGTGTACAGCACTTGCAGTATTGAGGACGAGGAGAATCAGGCGATCGTGGCAACGTTCCTCAACGAGCACCCGCAGTGGACGCTCACAGATGAGCAGACCGCGCTGCCCACGTGGGGTCCCCAGCTAGCCAATTGGCGCGACGGCGGATACTACGCGGTACTGACCCGCGCCCCCGCCTAACCTGCGGCGTCCCCCAGCGACTTGTGTGTCCCGTCGCACCAGGGCATGTTCGCACTCTTGTGACACTGGCAGATCCACTTCTTGCCCGGCTCGGTCACTTCGACCAGTTCCGGCCGACACCCGGTGTCCATGCGATTGTGCGCGCCGTCGCAGTACGGCAGTTTCTCCGACCAGCCACACGTACAGTAGGCCTTCTTCCCCGGCGCCTCTTCCACCGGTATCGGTGCGCAACCATATTTCGGATCAGCCATTGACAGTCCCTTTCAGTAAGAAATGTGCGGTTGATTGTCCGGTGTTGTCGTACCGGCGGATTATACGCACACGCCGCTGGTCAGGCGCCGCAGTTGTGATGCGTTCGGCGCGCGCCTATAACCACAACGTCAGCTATCTACCCTGCGGAGCTGCTCCATGACCAACGCCGACGTTGCCCGTGCATTCGACGAAATCGCCGATCTGCTCGAAATCAAGGGCGAAGACGGGTTTCGTGTGAACTCATATCGCCGGGTCGCCCGCACCGTTGGCGATCTGGCGGAGAACATTGTCGATATCGCCGCCCGGGGTGAGTTGAACACGCTCGCTGGCGTGGGCAAGAGTTCGGCTGGCAAGATCCAGGAACTGCTTGACACCGGCAAGCTTGCCCAGCGCGACGAACTGACCCGCGAGGTGCCCGCGACACTGCTGAACCTGCTCGACATTCCCGGCGTCGGCCCGAAAAAAATCGCCGTGTTCTGGAAAGAGCTCGGCGTCACCGGCATCGACGATCTGAAGTCCGCGATCGCCGATGATCGCCTCAAAGGTCTCAAGGGCTTCGGGCCCAAGAGCATCGCGCAGATGCAGCGTGGCATTGAGTTTCGCGCCCGCAGCGCCGGGCGCGTCCGGCTGGGTGATGTCTGGAACGTCGCGGCCGAGCTGCGCGAAGCCGTGGGCGCGATGTCCGGCGTGAAACGCGTCGAGTCCGCCGGCTCACTTCGGCGAGCACGCGAAACCGTCGGCGATCTCGACCTGCTGTGCATCGCGGACGATGGGGCGGCGATCGTCCAGCGGTTCACGCAGCTTCCCGGCGTAACCGAAGTTCTGGCCGCGGGTGCGACCAAGGGTTCTGTGCACTACGAGTATCGGGCCGGCCGCTCGATTCAGGTGGATTTGCGGGTCGTGCCCGCGGAGTCCTTCGGTGCCGCGTGGCAGTACTTCACCGGTTCGAAGGAGCACAACGTCCGACTCCGCGAGCGCGCGGTCAAGAGAGGCTGGAGCCTTAACGAATACGGCCTGACCGAAGGCGACGACGTCATCGCCTCCGCAAGCGAAGAAGACATCTACGCTGCCCTGGAACTGCCGTGGATTCCGCCCGAACTGCGCGAAGACCGCGGCGAGTTCGAACTGGACAACCCCGCTGGCGATCTGATCGAGCTCAGCCACATCCGTACCGACCTGCACCTGCACACGCCGGCCAGCGACGGCCGCAGCAGCATTGCCGAGTTCGCCGCCGCCGCGCAGCAGCGCGGCCTGAAGCTGATCTGCATTACGGATCATTCGAAGAGCAGCACCATCGCCAACGGATTGGACGAAGAGCGCCTGTACGAGCACATCCAGGACGTCCGCGGCGCGGCGCGTGAGATCAAGGGCATCAAAATCTGGATTGGCACCGAGGTCGACATCCTCGCCGATGGCTCGCTCGACTACGCCGACGACGTGCTGGCCGAGTTGGATTGGGTCGTCGCATCGATCCACTCCGGAATGGGGCAGGATGTGGAAGCGAACACGCGCCGGACCTTGGCGGCGATCGAGAACCCGTACGTGAATTGCATCGGCCACCCCAGCGGCCGGCTGATCAACGAACGCGAGGCGATGGCGCTCGACGTCGAGACCATCTGCCACGCCGCCGCCGAAACAGGCACGGCGCTTGAGATCAACGCCAATTACTACCGCCTGGACCTGAAGGACCAGCACGCCCGCCTGGCCCGCGACCTCGGCGTGACGATCAGCATCAACACCGACGCGCACGACACCGAACAGCTCGATCAGATGCACTTCGGCGTACGCACCGCCCGCCGCGCTGGCTTGCGCAGAGCCGACGTGCTGAACACGTGGACGCCAAAGCAGATTGCGGACTTCGTCGCGCGCAAGCGAGGTTGAGGCGCAGCGGCCGACCTCCCGGTCGGCCGCTGTCGTACACATCCTGACAGTTCTCGACAGCACCGCGCACAACGACCGTCGCCAAGTCGTACACTCGCGAGCGGCGAATCCCGAGTAAGTCGTCATGACGAAGCCAGTGCAACTTCTCATCTTCTCTGCCATCGCGATGACCGGCGCAATGTCGGCGGCGTCGATTGCCGAAGACCTTTCGACAAGGCTCAGTCGGTTGTATTCCGAGTCAGACGCCGTCGTGATTGCAGGCGACGAACGCGAGGTTAGCACGCGGAACATCGACGTCTTCTGGGCTTACAAGCTACCCAGAGCCACGAAGACGATCGCCATACGCGGTTGGCGCAGGCCGGAAACCTGGCCCGAGCACGTCACCAGCCTGCTGTTCCTGAACGCTACGTCGACGGGTGACTTCGTGCTCCATCCTGAGTCCACCGGCGCGGTCCCAGTGCGGTTCGATCCCGACATGAAAACAACCGCCGTCGTTGTCGATTTTCCGGCTGCGCTCGGTGGCCCGCGAAAGACGACGTTTGGAGATCTCGCCGGGTTGTTCAGCGAGATTGCGTTCGCCGATGCCGGATTCCCCTTAGCGCTGCGTCCTTTCCTATTCAACCGCGTCGATGTTTACCCTACTATCCTCGTCAGCGACCGCGCCTACATCGTACAACTTGAAATCCGAGCGCTAGTGCCAGTCGTGTGCGATACATCAACCTTCGGCGTGACGCTGAAACGCATGGACGGGAGCGGCTTCGGCTACTGCGACCAGCGCGGCGTGCGCGTTACACCCAACGTGCCACTCTCCGCGGACAAGGCTGCAACCCAGCGCTTTCACTTCCGGCCTAAGTTGCCGCTGGCGCGCTATCAGGCACTCCAACTACAGTTCGGCGGCATCACGTGTCAGCGTTGCCTTCCCTGGGCGGGCGCCCTGTCAGGCACGCGCGGCCCGCTTGGGAATATGGAGATGGAGCCGCTGGAGTCGTGTCCGGCGTGCGGGGTGAGTCCGGTTGTGCCGATCACGTATGGGCTCGTTAATCTCACTACCGAGGGACACCATGCACTGGAACGTGGTGAGTTCATCTTAGGTGGCTGCACCATGCGGACGGAGAAGTGGCATTGCCATGCATGCCAACAACGCTGGCGCAACGAGCAGATTCGCGATCATCATCGGAAGCTGCGCGCGTTGATAGCAGGCGCGCGATCGTGGGTAGATTCCTCACCTCGTTCGGAATGACGACGACGGCCCCCGTGGGTGCGCCTGCTCTTGAGCAGTGGTCTTGCCTGTAGACCGCCACTGCTCGAGAGCAGTGGCACTTCGATACCATCTTACAGCACCAGCTTATATCCCACGGCATGCGCCGTGAGGATGTGTTGCGGCTTCTTCGGATCGTCTTCGAGCTTGCGGCGGAGGCTGACGACGTGGTTGTCCACCGTGCGATCGACCGGGCTGGCGCCGACGCCCCAGATCTGTTCGAGCAGGTCCGCCCGCGGCACGGCCTCGCCCACACGCTCGTGCAGCATACGCAGGATTTCCGCTTCGTAGTATCCGAGCGGCAGCTCTTCTTCGTCGACGCGCACGACCTGTCGCACGAGATCGACCTGTCTATCGCCGACGCTGAACTGTGCGCGCGTGGCCGGGGCCTGATCGGCCCGCCGCAGGGCAGCACTGACGCGCGCCAGCAGCTCGCGGAGGCTGAACGGCTTGGTCACGTAGTCGTCCGCACCCAGCTCCAGCCCGCGGACCTTGTCGATCTCCTGGCTCTTGGCGCTGAGGATGATGATCGGCATGGTGTACCCCGATTCGCGCAGCCGGCGGCACACGTCGAAGCCGTCCATGTCCGGCAGCATCAAATCGAGCAACACGAGGTGCGTCGGCCGCTCAGCCACTAGCTCCAGTCCCTGCTGGCCGGTCAAGGCATGCGCGACCGTGTACTGCTCGAACTCGAGATTGTCCCGCAATCCGTGTGCCAGTTCAGGCTCGTCCTCGATGATCACGATTCGGGCCATCGTCAGGTCCTCACATTCGACACGTGCAATACCGCGACCGGCGCAAAAACCAGAACGGGCAGCGCCGTCACCAGCAGCGCCTCGCCCGTGCCGACCGGCATGCCGTTCATGATGAACGTAAACGCGAAACACAAACCGGTCAGCACCAGCGCCTTCCCGCCGGCGACCAGCACGTTCGCCGGCTCGCACGTCAGGAAGAACGGCACCGACAGGAACAACAGGATAAACGCCAGCAAAGGCTCCATGAACCGGATGTGCCGGCTTTTCTCGATGGCCGGCAGGTTCGGCAGGTTCCCCGTCTTCACGAGCTGACTCATCTGCCGCATGCTCATCAGGCTGGACCACTGCGAGCTCTGCCGCAGCAGGATCTGTTCCGGCGACAGCGAAAAGTTGTATTCGTCGAGCGGCTCCCACTGCATCAGTTCGCCCACGCCGCCACCCGAAAACGCAGCCCGCACCGTCAGTCGGGCGCCACGCTCGAGTCGCCAGGTTTCGCGTTCGTGGTCGTAGTGGGCTGTATCCGCCCGCACCAGCAGCGTCGGATTACCATCTTCGTCCGGCTCGATGATGTACACGTCGCGCAGCTCGCCCTGTTGCGCGCGGAGTTCGCCGGCCGACAGAATCGCGTTGCCCTCGTCGCGCACGCAATGCACTTCGGATACGCGCGTCGCGCTGACGTCGTCGTGCCGCCGTGCGATTTTGTGCGCCCAGTTGGGCAGCAGCAGCTCACTGTTGGCCACCCACAGCCCGACGAAGACCGCCGCCGTGGCCAGCGTCGGCACGGCCAACCGCTGCAACGGCACGCCCGCCGCCACGAGCGCGATCAGCTCATTATTCTTGAGCATCATCGCAAACGTGAACGAGGCCGCGATCCCCATCATCACACCGCCGAGCTGATGGTAGTACAGCGGCAGATTGTGCCCGTAATAATCGAACATGTTGCGCACGATTTGCATCGTCGACAGCGTCTCGTTCTCGGTGAACTCGTCCAGGTTGAACAGGATGTCGCCGAAGATGTACAACCCGACGCCCATCGTCAGCAGCAATAGATAGCTGGTGACGAAGCCACGGATCACGTAGCGATCGATGATGGTCATCGCCGCACCCCCAGGCGCAGGATGACGAAGTCCGCGACCAGTACCACCGCCAGCCCACCCCAGGTCACCAGCGGCCCGTACTGCGTAGTAGCCGGATCCTCGGCGACATGCCGCCCCAGCACCATCAGGATCAGCACGCTGAAGAACGGGATCATCGCGATCAACACCGCCGCCAGCGCGCGCGATCCACGGAAGATCACGCCCAGCGCCGCCCCCATCAAACCGGTCACCAACACGCTAACCGTGTAGGCGGATCGAAAGTGAATTGTCGCCGTTATTTTCCGCTGCACGTGCTTGGCGGAGTTCTGCAGGCTGATCCGCCGATCCGCCAGCGCTTGAGGAACTGGCATTTCCACGTTCGGATCGAGCACCGCTGAAGGCGGAAACTGCGCCAGGTCCGCCTCGACTTCCGAAGGTACCCACGGACCGTCGACACTCAACGTCGGCTTCCGCCGCGGCGTATCCGGATCGCCGAAACGCGGGTTGTATTCCAGGACATCCGCGTCCTCAGTTTGCAGCATGCGAATCTCGAGCGCCAGCCCGAACAATCCGAAGTCGGCAGCGATCAGGTCCGCGGCCGCCGCCTCGTAGCGTACCTGCACGGCAGCGTCCGCTCGCTGCACCTCTACGCTGACGTCACTGAGCCGCAGGCCGGACCGCACGCGCTCCGCGCTGCTCGCGCGCACTAGGAAGGATCGCTCGTCCGCCCCGGGAAACTCGATGTCCGCGCCTGCCTCAATACGCTCGGCGCACCACGCGAAGAGGTGCTCGCGCAGCAGTTCACGCCGATACATGCGGATTTCATCCTGTAGCCGCGGCGCCAGCCACGGCGACGCTCGCCACCGTATCAGGTCGTCCAGCGCGGCGGTCGACATGCGCACCCGCGCCGGCAGTTCCATCGGAATCGGGCCGATCTGCTGTTGGCGGATCGTCACCGCGCTCTTGCCGACCTCGAAGTTGCGCCCCTCGCGCACAAGCAGTGTCAACTCGATCGGTGTCGGTCGCGTGTCGAATATGACCATGCCTTCGCGCGCGGCGGCGAACCGCTGTAACGCGCCGTGCTCGTCAATGTGCAGCAACGTGGGGTTGCGGATCAGCAGGTAGTGCAAACCGCTGCCGACTTCGAAGCCCTTGGTTAGCAGCGCCTCGTCCGTTACGCCCTGCACCTGCTCGGCCGTCAGGGTGTAGCTGTCGGCGCCATCGCGGCTGCGATGAATGAACCCCTTCCGCTGGAGCGTCTGCGCGACCAGATCCCGGATGTTGTTGCGAGCAAACTGCTCGATCCGGCCTACGAACCGCGGGATGATGAAGCTACCGAACAACAGCGTGAACACCGCCACGAAGATCGACAACAGGACCGCCGATCGAAACATGCGGTGGACGTTGACGCCGGCGGCGCGACACGCCACCAGCTCGTTGTCGTCCGCCAACCGGCCGTACACCATTGTCACGGCGAAGAGCGCCGCGATCGGCATCGTCAGCGTGACGACGATCGGAATCAGCAGCGGCACGAAACGAAATACGTCGGCCGCCGAAAAACCCTCGTAACTGACAACGTTGTAGAGCCCGCCCCCCATGGTGAACAATGCCGTCAGTGCCGCCAGTGTGAGCCCGAAGGTCTTGAGCAGTTCCCGAAGGACATAGGCGTGCAGTGTGACCATACGTTCTCAACTACCGGCTTCTGCGGACTGCCCGCCAGGGGCGACCGCGCCCGACTGTCGCGGGGTAACGGACCAACGATAGTATGGCCATACACGCTGTCAAGCACGCGACGTACTCACGCGGATCAGACACCGCGCTTCAGAATCGCCGCCTGTGACACCTCGCCGTTGATACGGGCTTCGAGTGCTGTCGGTAGGTGTACGTGCCGCAGGAAGTCCGTTTCGTGCTCCACGGGTTGCGCGTTCAGCCATTCCCAGTCGATGAAGCCCTCGTCCGAGAACGAGTTGACTGCCAGGTACGCGATACCGAACGACGTCAGGTTCTGAAAGAAGTGGCTGCCCTGTGACGGCTCGACGACGAAGTCCTGCAAGGTTGTTTCGATTAGCACACGAGCCGCGGAAATCTGCGACCACGCTACCGGAATCCCCAGCCAGCGATGCGACGAGCCCCAGCGACCGGGACCAATCAGCACATAGGGTCGATTCGCGGATATCAGCCGATCATTCAGCTCGCCGATCTCCTCGGCCATCTCCGGCGTGTGTGCCGGATCGAACTGGTCCGGCTTGACGTACACCACGTCACGCAGGCCGCGCAGCACGCCATTGCCGAGCGCGTGCGGGCTGTAGCACATCATCGCGTCGCGCTCCAGATGCCCCAATTCCACCCGCGCGCGATCCAGACTGCTGCCCGCCGGGCGGATTTGCAGTACCGCGAATTCCTTCGGCGCGCTCGTCATGTCCACCGCGAACTCGATCTCCACGGGACAGTTCATGCCCGCGCGTCCGAGGTCCAGCAAGCGGCGCAGCAACGCCGCCAGCGGAAACGCTTCAGACTTCAGTATGTGCGCAAATGTCACTACGCGCACCCCTGAACGCTCAATGCCGTCATAGAACGCTTGGTTATCCGGCGACCAGATTGATCCCAACAGCCGGAGCGTGCCGTGCTCCTCGGCCACATCGAGATCCACGGTCTGGATGCACTGTTCGTAGTCCAATCCCGGTTCGCAGGGCTCACCCGCCAGATCAATCGCGAAGAACGCCCGTTGCGACTGGTTCAGAAACTCCTCCGGTTCACCGAGCTGGGGTAGCACCTGCGGATGCGCCGGACAGAAGCGCAGCGCCTGCCCGCCATCCACAATCGTCTTACCCAAGCCCAGCGCGACGCTCGCCACGCCGTCCTCTGGTCGCATCGCGCCGAACGGGTAGTAGTTGTACGAGCGGGCCACGCCGCTGAAGTCGGGATAGAAGTGATCGCCGTGCCGCGCCCCCACCACCGGCTGGAGAATCACCGCCATCTTCTCCTCTTCGATGCGGTGCGGCGTCGCGTCGAGGTAGCGGCGCGTGGCCGTGTGAAACGTCGACGCGTAAACAAGCTTGATGGCCTGCTGCAAGCGCCCGAAGCGCTGCTCCTCTTCCGGCTCGTTGTTAGCCAGCATGTGCGTCGCATACACGCCGGCAAACGGGTGGTATTGCGAATCCTCCAGCAGGCTCGAGCTCCGTACGGCCAGCGGTCCGCGGACAATGTCGAGAAAAGCCCGCATGTCGGACAGTACGTCGTCGGGCAACTCGGCCTTGAGGAATGCCCGCCGGAGCCACGCGTCATCGTTGGAGCATAGCGCCCGGTGGCGCAGCCGGTTAGCATCCAGGAACTCGTCGAATACGTCCGTACCGACCACGACCGACGGCGGCACGCGCACGCGGATGTTCTCGAACTCCGCATCGAGATTAGCACTCGCCAGCAGCGCATCGACGAATGCGAGGCCGCGCGCTTTCCCGCCCATAGAGCCGCCGCTCAGCCGTGCGAACCCCGCGTGGGCGTCGAAGCGGTGCCGTGAGAAGTCCTCCACCACGCCGCGCCGATTCTGACGGATCGCGTCGCTGATACCGCGAATCAGGAAGCGTCGAATCTCCTCGATGTCGCTGAATTCCGACACGCTCCTGGGACGCATCCGCCGGGCGAGCGCGAACTCGGTACGGGCCCGCAGCCAGTTCGAGAAGTGATTCCGCAACGCGTGGTGTTTGATCGACGCGTCGGGCACGTCCCGCAGAACGCGGGCCATTGTCTGAAGGTCCGCCGCGCGTGCGACCTCCGTACCGTCCGAAGTGCGAAAGACGAAGTCGCCGAATCCGAAATTCTCGAGCATGAAGTACCGCAGGTCTTCGAGGAGCGTCGCCGACTTCTTGTGCAGAAACCATGTCCCGATCTCGGCGGCCAGGGCACCGTTGTTTGGATCCGACGATTGCAGCACGGCCGGAAGATCGGGCAGCTCCCGCCGAATCTGCCGAATGAAGTCGATGCCCGCCAGCGGATCGACCTTTCCGCCGCGGGGAAACGACACGTCGGTCACAACGCCGAACAGTTGCTTGCGGTATCGTCGATAGAAGTCCTCCGCCTCTTCGTACGTATCGGTAACCAGCACTTTTGCGCGGGCCCGCATGCGCAGCAGCTTGTCCATGTGGTTCAGGCCGTCAGCCATCACCGCGCGCGTCTGCTTCACCAGCTCGCTGTACATGATCGGCAGCAGCGACGAGCGAAACCGCACCGAGTCCTCAATCAGAATGATGACGCCCACGTCCCCCACCCGCGTGTCGTGCTCGACATTCCGGCGATCCTCAAACGCTTTGATGATCGCCAGGAACAGCTTAGCGTCGCCGTGCCAGACGTAGACCGAATCTACGTGCAGCTCGTCGTGCTGGTGCATTACGCGCGACAGCTCCCAATCGCTGGAGATCAGCAGCACGACGGGCAAGCTCGGATCAAGCGCACGCACCGCCTGCCCGAAGTTCGGCACGTCCATGTCCCCCAATCGCAGCATCGTAATGACGAGGTCGAACGAAGACTCGCGAATCGCCGCCAGCGCGTCCTCGCCGGTCGCCACGCGCGTGATGTGCGGCGCGTGCGTCAGCCCCAGGTCCACGTACTCGGTGTAGACCATTTCCGTCAGCAGGCCGTCTTCTTCCAGGATAAACGAGTCGTAGGCGCTGGAGACCAGCAGGATCTCCTGAATACGATGCGGCATCAGGTTGGGAAATCGTCCCAGCCGCCAGTCGTGCCCGGTCGACACGGTCGGACTCGCCGTCCGTCCTTCCACCGTTGAGGAACCTGCCTTCGTCATCACCGCATCCTTCCGAACCACACACGCACAGCGCAGCCTATCCGGATCGCGGGCACTTGCCGAGCGATCCTGTTTGCGAACGCGCACAACAAAGCGAGCGGCCGCGCGCGCCACCGGGCACCCGCAACCGCTCGCTTAAGATACCACCAATCGTGCCGCTCGAATTGCCGGCTTACACGCAGCCCTGATCCAGCATCGCGTCCGCGACCTTCAGGAAGCCCGCGATGTTCGCACCATTCACGTAGTTGCCCGGCGTGCCGTACTCTTCGGCCGTCTTCCGGCAGTTCTCGTGGATGTTGATCATGATGTCGTGCAACTTGCGATCGACCTCTTCACGCGTCCAGCCGATCCGCATCGAGTTCTGGCTCATCTCCAGACCCGAGACCGCTACACCGCCGGCGTTGGCGGCCTTGCCCGGCCCGTAGAGGATCTTCGACTCGAGGAAGACGTTTACGCCGTCTGGCGTGGTCGGCATGTTGGCGCCCTCGGAGACGCAGTAGCAGCCGTTCTTGACCAGGTTGTTGGCGTCGTTGACGTTGATTTCGTTCTGCGTCGCCGACGGCAGGGCCACCTCGCCCGGCACCGACCACAGCGGATTGTGATCAGCCTTCGGATCGGTCTCCTGGTACTTGGCGTTCGGGTACTTCGTGACGTATTCCTTGATACGGCCCCGCTTGACGTTCTTGAGGTTCATTACGAACGACAGCTTCTCTTCGTTGACGCCGTCGTCGTCGACGATGAAGCCGCTCGAATCCGAGAACGTGACCGGCCTGCCACCGAGTTGGAGGACCTTCTCGGCCGCGAACTGCGCCACGTTACCCGAGCCGGAGATGATCGCCCGCTTGCCGGCGAAGGACTCGCCGCGCGTCTTGAGCATTTCCTCGGCGAAGTACACGGCGCCGTAGCCGGTCGCCTCAGGGCGAATCAGGCTGCCGCCCCAGTTCAGGCCCTTACCGGTCAGGACGCCTTCGAACTGGCGGGTGAGTTTCTTGTACTGCCCGAACATGAAACCGATCTCGCGGCCGCCGACGCCGATGTCACCGGCGGGGACGTCGCAGTTCTGCCCGATGTGGCGGAAGAGTTCGCTCATGAACGACTGGCAGAAGCTCATGACCTCATTGTCCGACTTGCCCTTCGGATCGAAGTCGGAGCCACCTTTGCCGCCGCCCATCGGCAACGTG
Organism: Phycisphaerae bacterium; assembly: GCA_028277645.1. Taxonomy (GTDB): domain Bacteria; phylum Planctomycetota; class Phycisphaerae; order UBA1845; family Fen-1342; genus JANQFV01. Next base: position 24,403 of record JANQFV010000011.1, on the reverse strand, counting down.
GTCAGCGAGTTCTTGAAGACCTGTTCGAAGCCCAGGAACTTGATGATGCCCAGATTGACCGACGGGTGGAAACGGAGACCGCCCTTGTACGGACCGATGGCTGAGTTGTACTCGACGCGCATGCCGCGGTTCACCTGGATATTGCCCTGGTCATCCCGCCACGGCACGCGGAACATGATCACGCGCTCGGGCTCGACCATCCGCTCGAGCATTTTGGCCTTGCGGTACTCCGGGTGCCGCTCCAGCACGGGCATCAGCGATTCGACGACTTCCTGGACCGCCTGGTGGAACTCTTTCTGCTCCGGGTTCTTGGCAATCACTTCCTGCATGAAGGCATCAACGGCACTCGACATGGGCATCTCCACTCTGTTACCAACCCGCCGCTACGACACCCATCCCGGGGCCGCCGACGGCTACCTCCGATCTGCGCGCGGCTTCCGCACCGCGCTCCATCCGGTCCGAGACCGGCTCATACTCTCGTGGGAAAGGCTTTGGATTGACCACTACACCGGAGCCAGGCATGCCTTGGCGTTCCGACATCTTGGCTGGCCGGACAGGTTCCAGCGGACAGCGGCAAGCCAGGTCACCGCGACCGCCCTACTCTGCGAACCCGCCCTCGTTTACCGCACTTCGCACGGCTCCCGCCCATCGACCAGCCCACTTGCACGCGCTGGTAACGGGCAAGGAGGGCATTGTGCCATACCCGCGTGTCTTTTTCAAGGCCAACGCAGCGCGAAGCGCGGATTTCCCGGTGCTGCGCACGCGCGCTGCCCGACAAACGCGCGCCGTGCTCGTATAATTCGACGTGCCTGACGTACCCAGCCCACGGAGCAACCGGTGGATATCTGGAAGGCCTTCGAGCAGAACGTCATCTCGCACAGCGCCGCCCATCACCTGATGGCGATCGACGACCTGATCGAACGGCTCGGCTATGCCCGCGTCTCCGACATTGCCCGCCAGCTCAACATCACGCGCGGCAGCGTCTCGATCACGCTGCGCCCGCTGAAGAAGGCCGGCCTGGTCGAGCAGGACGAGAATCGCCACCTCCGCCTGTCCGAGCCCGGCCGGAACCTAGTCAGCGCAATCAAGACCAAGCGGCACCTGATTCAGCGGTTTCTGTCCGACGTGCTGAGTGTCGCGCCCGAGCAGGCCGAAATTGACGCCTGCAAGCTCGAACACCTGGTCTCGAACAGCACGGCCCAACGCCTGCTCTCGTTCCTGCGCTTCCTCGAAGCAGACCAGGATTGTGTCCACGAGTTCATCGAGAAGTGGTCCGCGCACGAGTCGGCGTGCAACCGGACGCCCGGTACCTGCCCAAGCTGCCGGGATGAGTGCTTATCCGAAAACCTGCGCCCCGCCCCCGAAACTTCGGAGTGACCTGTGAGCGTGCTGTCCCGCGCCGAAGCCATCCAGGAACTAAACGGCCTCTTCGCTGAAGAAATTGAGGCGGCCCTCCGTTATCTGCACCTCTTTAACTCCGTGCGGGGCATGGACTACCTCGTGGTCGGGCCGGTGCTGAAGAACGGCTACACCGAGACTATCGAGCACGCCGAGGTCATCGCTCGCAAGATCCGCGAGCTCGGCGCGGTCCCGGAGCTGAAGATGGAGATTGCCTTGCCGCCCGAGTCACTGGACGGCAAGGAAGCGCTCCGCACCGCCCTGACGTTCGAGGAGGCTGCGCTCGAGGCCTACCAGGACACGCTCACCCGCGTAGTGGGCGACGTCGCCCTGGAAGACTTTATCCGCGCACAAATCGCCACCGAGTCCGAGCACGTCGCCGAGCTCAAGCAACTTCTCGTCGAGTAGCCCCTGCAATCCGCGCGTTCGTGCGCGGCTTAGATCACTCGTCTCCCTGCTACCCAGACCCGCTCCGCGGCCGGCGTTTGCTCCAGCAACTCGCGCACCGAGTTGTCCGACACCGCAGACACAGGAAACGCCACCAGATCCGCCTGTTTTCCCGCTTCCAGCGTGCCGATTCGATCCGCCAGTCCGAGCGCCCGTGCTGCGTCCCGCGTCACCATCTCCAGCAATCGCTCCGCCGACGGTGCCTGCGGATCTTCCCGCAACAGCGTCCCTGCCTCTTTGAGCAACGCCAGATCTTCGTTGCTCGCGGCGCTGTCGGTGCCGAGCGCCACTGTGACGCCCGCGGCCAACATCTCTCGATAGGAGTGCGGCGCGTGCCCGAAGAAACGGTGCGCCCGCGGACAGTACATCACGACATGCCCCGCCGCCGCCAGGCGTTCCGCGTCACCCGGTACCAGGTAATTACAGTGGGCCAGCGCCCCGGGGCTGGCCCCCCGCGCACACCATTCCAGAAACTCGAACGCCTCGCACTTGGGCGATGCCACCTGACACTGGGCCAGAAACGCCTGCACGAATTCCGGGAACGCATCAGCCTCACCCCGTAGAAACGCCCGCTCTTCGCGCGATTCCGCCCAGTGCGTACACCACGGCCGTTCCAGCGTGTCCGCCAGCAGCATCGACTCCCGAATCGCCGGTCCCTGCACCGTGTACGGCGTATGCGGCGTCACGCCTACCGTAAGCAGTTCGTCCTCTTCAACCTCGGCGACGGCCGCCTTCAGCTCGTCCACGTCCCGCGGGGGATGGTCCGCGAGTGAGAGCAATTCAACGAAGCAGACCTTACGAATCGGCACGTCCCTGAGCCCGCGCCAGTTCAGATTCCGCCGCGAGATGTCCCCCACACACGTCACGCCGCTCCGGAGCGACTCCCACGCGCCCGTGATCGCCGCCGCGGATTCGCGCTCGACCTGCCCGGGTTCGCGCCGCAGCGCGACCAGCGCCCACAGCCACGCCCAGAAATCGGCCGGCTCCAGACGACCGGCGTAGCACGTAAGCTCAAGGTGCGCGTGCGGATTGACCAGCCCCGGCGTGAGCGCGACCTCCCCCAGGTCAGAAACGTCATCATCGGGTGCCCCCGCCACCACCGCATCGGCTGGCCCGACCGCGATGATGCGGTCATCCGCGATCCGCACGGCGCCTCCGCGTATCGGCGGCCGTGCCACGGGCACGATCCACGCGGCCCTCAGGATCACGGCTCGGGCTCGTGCGGGTTCAGATCTTCGCTCTCGTCATCGAACCAGGTGCGCCAGTCCGGGCCCAGTTGCCCGCGTTCGATATGCCCGGCCATCGAGGATTCGCAATGGCACGCCCCGGGCGTGCGCGGCAAGATGTCGGAGAACCGCTCGAGCAACCGGGGCATACGCTCCACGGCCATCCGTGCCCGTTGCCGCTCCTCTGTGACATCTAGCGCCCTACCGTCCTCAAACGGACGATAATTGGAGCCATCCTCCGCGTAGCGCCCGACGTAGCACAGGCTGGCGTAGCAGATTTGCAGCTCGCGCGCCAGGAACACTTCCGGCGCAAGCGCCTGCCCGAGCAACTCGCCGCCGTACGTCGCATACTTGCGGGCTTCGGCAGGTGTTTCGTGTCGCGGGCCCTCGACACAGACGTACACACCGCGGTCCGCGAATTCGCAGTCTTCTTCGCTCAACGTGCGTTTCAGCGCCGCCCGCAACGACGGGCAAAACACCGGCCACTGCCGGATATGCCCGAATCCGCGATTCTCGAAGAACGTCTGTGGACGCGACACGGTCTCATCGATCAGGTCGTCGATGATCACATACTGCCCAATGGTGAAGTTGTGGCTGATGCCGCGCGTCTCACTCCACGACACGATCGACCGGATGCCGAGTTCCTTTAGCGCGAAAATGTTTGCCCGGAAGTTCACGAACGTCGGCGTGCGCTCGTAGGCCGCCTCGCCGTGGCGCGAAAGAAAGAGAAACTCGCCGAAGCGCGACTCGCAGCGGTACACGGGCTGCGAATCGCCGAAAGGCGTGCTCTGCGGCCCGAGCCGCTCCGCGAGCAACGCGCCTTCGCGCAGCAGGTGGTAGGCCGCTCGTCCGCCGATACACGCCAGCGATACCGCCATGATTCGCTCCCGCGACTCCGTCGTCAGCATCCTGCGACGATAGGTGGACTTCCGTGCCCCGCCGGCCGGCAGCATCCGTGTGCCCGCGCCATCAACATCCGCGAACATGGATACTACCCGAGTCACTCACACAATGGCAACGAGACTGTACGGCGGTGACACTGCTCTGCGAGCAGTGCAAACGAGAGATCTCCCCGGATGTCGCCCGTCAGCCGGCAGTGCTCTTGCTGTCCTCCTTCTCACCCTTCTCTGAGTCCGCCTCGAGCGCATTCTCAACCGCGTTGACCACCTCACGGCTCGACGGCTTCACCCGCGGCTCGAACCGCCCGATGATCTCCCCGTTGCGATCGACCAGGAACTTCGTGAAGTTCCAGCGGATCTCGCCGCCGTGTTTGGGATTCTTCTCCTCCGACGTCAGGAAGCGGTACAGCGCGCACTGAGGCTCGCCCTGCACTGATACCTTGGCAAACATGTCGAAGCCCACGTCGTACTTCGATGTACAGAAGCGCTTGATCTCCGCGTTCGTCCCCGGCTCCTGGCCGCCGAAGTTGTTCGCCGGAAAGCCGAGAATCCGCAGCCCGCGCTTGTGGTACTTCTCGTGCAGTTGCTGCAACTCGGCGTATTGCGGCGTAAGCCCACACTTGGAGGCCACGTTCACGATCAGCACCACATCGCCGCGGTACTTGTCGAGCGAGACCTCCTTGCCATCGATGTCGTTCACCGTGAAATCCAGGATGTTCTTCGCCTTCTCTTCGGACTTCTTCTCCTGCGCGAGCACGGTGCCAGCGCACGCAGATAGCAGCGTCGCTACGAGTACGATCCTCATCACGTTCTCCATCGGAAGTAAGCTTAGGAGGCAACTGTCACGTGTCACACAGCGTGATCCTAGGCGCGCGTACCGCGGTACTCCGCTGAAAGCTCACGCGTGTTGCACGTCAGCCGCGATGCTGTGGAGGTGATCGAGCGCTCGCGGCGCGATCGCGACGTCCAGCACCGTGCGATCTTCCTCGTACCGCCGCTCGAAGATATCCGCGAACCGCTCCAGGAACCGCAGCGCCCGTCCGTCCTGAACCGGCACCGAGAGCGTCATACGGCGTTGCTCGCCGCGCATGGCCTGTTCGACCGCCGCCCGCAATCCATCCAGCCCCGCGCTCGTCATGGCTGACACAGCGACGGCCCGGTCGTGCCGCCCGCGCAGCACAGTCAGGAGACCCTCGTCCTGCACTGCGTCCGTCTTGTTGAGCACCAGCAAGCTGGGCCGCTCGTTCGCACCGAGCTCTGTCAGAACATCCTGAACCGCCTCGATCTGACGCTCCGCCTCCGGATTCGCGGCATCAACCACGTGCAGCAGCAGGTCGGCGTGAATGGCTTCCTCCAGTGTCGCCCGGAAGGACGCCACCAGGTGGTGCGGCAGGTCACGAATGAACCCGACCGTGTCCGACAGCAGCACGTAGCGCCCGTTGCCCAGATCCCACCTGCGCGTCAGCGTATCCAGCGTCGCGAACAGCCGGTCCTCCGCGCGCGTTTCCGCATCAGTCAGCACGTTCATCAGCGTACTCTTGCCCGCATTGGTGTAGCCCACCAGCGAAACAGTGAAGAAGTCCCGACGCGCCCGAACCTCCCGCATCTTCCGTCGATCGATCTCCGCAAGCTGCTGCTTCAGAAATGCAAGCCGCTTGCCCACCAACCGCCGGTCGATTTCGATCTGACTTTCACCCGGACCGCGCGTACCGATGCCACCGACGGCACCCGCGCCCGTTCCGCCGCCGGCGCCGGCGATTCGCTCCAGGTGGGTCCACATGCCGCGCAGCCGCGGTGCGGTGTATTCCAGTTGGGCCAGCTCGACTTGCAGGCGTGCCTCGTGCGTCCGCGCCCGCGACGCGAAGATGTCGAGAATCAGCTCACTGCGATCGAGCACCTTGCACTTGACGGCCTTCTCGATCTCGCGAATCTGCGAAGGACTGAGGTCATTGTCGAAGATGACGACGTTCGCCCCGAAGCAATCCACTCGCTGCCGGATTTCTTCCAGCTTGCCCTTTCCGACGCAGCTCGCCGGGTGGTAGGCCCTTCGCCGCTGAACACATCGGCTTACGACTTCAGCCCCCGCGGAACGAGTCAACTCCGCCAGCTCGGCCAGTGGGTCCCCCTCAAGCGGCTGCCCGTCCAGCATCACCTTGACGAGCACGGCGTTCTCTTGTCCTACCGACAGTCCCTCGCGCGGGTTGATCGCCACGCACACCTCCTCGTTCCCGTCGTGCCGTTCCACCGCACGCCAGCCTACGTCATTGTAGCACGCAGCCCTGCCGCACGAACGCGACCGATAACCACCACCGTCACTCCACCCCACCCTGCAGCGGCGCCTCCAGCGCAAGCGCGTCCAGCTCCTCCGGCGAGAAGATTCGGCGCAGCACTTCGATTTCTTTCGCCTCCGCCAGATACTCCGGGTCGAGCCGAAAGGTCTTCCACAACGCCGACGACGCTTCCTCAGCGCGCGAGACGCGCGCGTGTGCAATCGCCACCAGGAAGTGCGCCGATGCCCGCCGCGGGCTGAGTTCGATCACACGGCCCAGATGTCCCAGGGCAACATCGATCTCGTCCGCGTCAAGTTTCAGCGATGCGAGGGCCTCCCACGCAGGCGCCAGGCGCGGCGATCCCGCCAACACGTTTTCGAGATATGCAATGGCCGTCTCCGGCTTGCCGGCCAGCGCTTCGAGTATCGCCCGACGATATCCCGCCAATGGACGATCCGGCGCGAGCTCCGCCGCGCGATCGAACAACGTACGGGCCGCGTCCAACTCATCGGCATACGTCAGCGCGACGCCTTTCCACACGAGCACGTCGTAGAGATCCGGCGCATCAGCGTAGACCCTGGCCGGTGTCGCAGTCAGTTCCGCTTCGAGAAAATCCAGAATGCCGACGGCCTCGACCATCCGGCCCACAAAGATGAGCGATACGGCGATGAGGAAATCTCGCTGCGGTATCAACCGCTCAGGCACGTCATCAATCGTGTCCAGCACGGTCCCGAGATCGGGCCAGCGCTCGAGCGTCACAAACATCCGCGCCAGGCGCAACCGATCAGCTGCCAGCAGCCCGTCCAACTCGCGCACCCGCATCAACGTATCGACCGCTTCCGGCGTCTCACCGGCGCCCAGTAGGGCGTCGGCCAGCAACACATCCGCCGTCGCATCGTTCCTGGTTCGCTCCGCGAGTCGCCGCGCGAATCGCAGCGCCGCGCGATGCTGCCCGCGGCCCAGCGCTGCCCGCGTTGATGCCTCGCAGTACGCGTGCAGATCGCCGTCTGCCTGTACCGCTCGGCGTTCGAACGCCTCGGCTGCGGCATCCAGGCTGGCCAGCCGGGCCACGAGCGCCAAATCTGCCCAGGTTTGGCCGTGCCATTGCGCCCGCGCGAGCCAGCCCAGCGCTTCATCGCACAGTGCTCGGGTGCGCGCCGGATCAACGATGGTAGCCAAGCCAACCTCGTCGACGGCCAACAACGCACTCACGCGGGCCGTGATCGCAGCGTCGGTCGGTACTCGCGCTTCCGGCGCAGACGGTGGGGACTCGTCCGGCGCAACAGCCCGCGGAGCGTTGGTTGTCGGCTCCTCGCGCTCGTGCTCTTCGGGTACACGCTCCGGCAGTGGTGCGGATATCTCGTTCAGAACACATCCCCGCGGGTCCGCCGCACTCGCTGCCGGTAGCTGGAGCGCTCGGACGGCGTGCTCCAGCGCGTCGACGCGATCCACCAGGACGCGTTCGCGCCGCAGCGCGCCGCCAAGAAAGAGCGCCAGCACGACTGTGATCAACAGCAGCAGGCACGTGCTCACCAGCCAGTAGACGTAAAGACGCTCGATGGCGTCCGGCCGCGCGTGGCGTCCCCTCGTTCGTCGTTGTCGCTCATTCGCCATGATCGGGACTCTTCTCTGGCGGTTCATCGCCGTTGTCGGCATCGTCGTGTCCGTCACCCGGATCTGACCCGCCGCTGTCATCGTCGCGCGCTGCGGCACGACCATCAAGATTGGAAGTCGCCGCGGAAATCTGCTCTTCCGTCAGTCGATATTGCTGCCAGGCATCAACGTACTCGGTCGGCGCCCCACCCACCCGGGTGCGCGTACGCGCTGCCAACCTTCCGACACGTATCAGCAGGTACGCCCCCAGAACAAAGACCAGTATCAGCAGCGCCGAGAGCAGCAGGATCGCCAGCAGCAACGATAGCCGCCGCGCCTGCTCCATCCGCAATCCGTTCTCACTTTCTGCCGCGGCGACAAACGACAGGGAGTCAGGATCTACAACCCGCACGATCACGAGGTACACCGCAGCGCCGACTACGATGACCAGCGCTGCCAGCACCAGCAGCAGCACCGTACGACCAGACGTCAACCGACGCGAATTCGGCATACGCGGCTCCTCACAACGCCCAGGACAGGAAAGCCCGTGGCTGTTGTTTCAGCGCGCCGTCCAGTTGATCGATCAACGCCCGCGCCTCGTCCGAGACTTCTCGCGGCACCTGCACGCGCACAACCGCGTACATATCGCCACGCTGCCCGCTGCGCTCGTTCTTCATACCGCGGCCGCGCAGCCGCAGCTTCGCTCCGCTCGAGGTGCCCGCCGGTACAGACAGCACGGTGGGACCGTCCGGCGTGGGAATCTCTACGCGCGCTCCCAGTGTCGCTTCCGCGAACGTCAGCGGGAGATCGAGCAGCACATCCAGTCCCTCCCGTCGAAAGTACGCGTGCGGTCGTACGAGGCAGCGAATCATCAAGTCGCCCCGACCGCCCGCGCCTTCCTGTCCCTGCCCCCGCACGCGAATGCGCTGTCCATCCGTCACACCCGCCGGGATGCGCACCTCGATCCGGTCAGTCGCGCCGTCCGCGGTGCGCAGCAACACTTCACGCCGCGTGCCTTGCGCGGCCTCCTCAAAACTGATCTCGACGACGTGCTCGATATCCGCGCCCTTGCGAGCCGGCGCCGAACGCCGAGCTCGAGGACCGCGTCCGCTACCACCGCGCCCCCGGCTGAAGAACTGCTCGAAGATACTGGTCAGATCCCCCATTGATCCGAAGTCCACCCGTACATCCTCGAACGGGCTGCCCCCCATGTTCCACTCCCGCACATTCGGCGCCGGACCACCGGCCCCGAACCGATCGTACTGTGCCCGCTTCTGCGGATCGCCCAGTACCTCGTACGCGGCCTGAACCTCCTTGAAGCGCTGCTCGGCCCCCTTGTCATCGGGGTTGCGGTCCGGGTGGTGCTCCTTCGCGAGTCGCCGATACGCCCGTTTGATCTCGTCTTGCGTCGCCGTGCGACTGACACCCAGAATCTGGTACGGATCGCGCTCGCTCATGGGCCTCCTGCCGGCTGACTGGCTCTGGACGTGTGCCGACGCACTTAACCCGCCTAGCTTCCCCGCCGGCTGGTCGCCGGTGTGCGCAGCCGTACCAGCCGTTCGCGGGCCCGATCGGCCCAGACGGTGTCCGGGTAGCGTTCGAGAATGACCTGGTACTTTTGTTTGGCCAGATTCGGCTGTCCTCGCCGTTCGTACGCACGGGCCTGCGACAGCAACGACTGGCAATCCGTCCGCGCCAGGTAGTCGTTCACCCTCAGCATTACGTCCGGGTTCGCCTCGGTTCGCTCGATCACGATCCGCGCGCGGTCCGCAGCCGGTGTCGAATCGAACTCGTCCACGATCCTCTGCAGCTTCTCGTAAGCCTCGCCAAACGATCGATCCCGGAACAGTGCCAGCGTGTCCGCCAGCAAGTTCTCCGCAACGCCTTCGTCCTGCTGCTGTTCCAGAAGATCAGCCACTTCGTCGTACTTGCTCTGAATGGTGCGCAAGCGGCGCCCCGCGGCGACCGCAGCGTCCGTCCCGCGAAACTCACGTTTGATCTTCTTGAAACGGTTCACCGCGCCCGTGTAGTCGAGATCCTCGACGGCCGCTTCCGCCCGCGCAAGCTCATCGCGCCCCAGCGCCTCGATCAGGTCGAGCATGTGCTGGCAGTCAGCCTTCAGCGGATCGCCGGCCAACGCGCGATCGTACGCGATGTCCGCATTCCGGTACGCCTTGCGCAACTCGTTCGTGCGCAGTGCCTCGCGCGCCAGGCTCAAGCTCCGGCGCGCTTCGGCGGCCTCTATAGGGTGTGTACGATTCGGCGGCGTCTCCGCGATCACCTCACGAATCTGCGACACCAGCTCTGCACCGCTTGGCCAGCCCGTCCACGCAATCTTGCCCGTGGCATCGATAATCACAGCGCGCGGAAAGTTGTCGATGTCATATTCCTTGTACGCATCCGAAGCGATGCCCACGGGGAACAACACCCGCTCTTCCCGGAGCATCTCCTCTACCTGGTACAGTTCCGCATCGGTCAGCCCGATCATGAACACGCCCTGCTGACGGCCAAACTCCGAGTTCACGAAGTTCGCCATCGGCATCACGAATTCCCCGCCCGGGTGCCACGAGACCCAGAACAGCAGCACAACCACCATCCCGCGGCACTCGTACAGGCTGATCGGTTCGTCCGAGTTGTACCACTCGCCCGCTTCGATATCCGGAGCCCATTCGCCCTCATCGAGATCTGCCCGCGCCACTCCCGTCAGCGCCATCGCCGCCAGCACCACCAAGACCGTCGCAAACCGCATCGCCGACCTCCGTCACGCGCGTGCCGTGTTCTGATCGCTCCGTTATACCGGGCCGTCGCGCCAACTCAAGGAGAGGCGCGCCGGCCCGCACCCGTGCGACGCGACGCCGCCGGGGTATACTCTCACCCAGCGCTTGCCGCCGCGGCACCTGGCTACAGCACCCACGATACACGGTATGCACATGAAATCGCGAGTCCTGCTCCTGATTCTACCACTTCTCAGCACCGCCGCCGCCGCCCAGGACGAATCAGCACGGCCGAAGTCCTCCACGTGTCCGCGGCTCGCGATAGCCGGATTCTCACCAGCCGAGGGCACCGACGCCCGCGACACCTGGCTTGCCGTCGCTGTCGAGGAGTTTCTGGCTGAACGTCTTCGCCGCGTGCCAGGGCTGATCACGATTCCAACGGTGAGGCTGCATCAAGCCCGCGCCGAGCTGCAGGGCCCCGACAAGAAGCCGCCTTCGTGGGAGCGCGTCGTGCGCGGCCTGGGAGCGACGTGGCACGTGCGTGGGACCTGCGCGGGGTATGCCGATCGGCTCGAGCTCACGCTAGCGCTCTCGCCGACATCGAATCCCCAGTCCGCATCGGAGCACACGATCGGCCCCGATCGCTTCAACGCCGTACTGAACGCCGCCACGACGTGGCTCCTGACGCAACTCGAGGCGCTGCCACCGGGCGACGAACAGCGGGACCAACTCACGAAGTCACCCAGCACATCCTTGTCCGCGGTTGAGTATTACGCCCGCGGACTGTCTTCGTTGCGTGTATCCGATCTGAGAAACGCCGCCCGGTACACGTCGCAGGCCATCTCCAGCGACGGGCGCCTGCGACCAGCCCTCGCGTTGCAGGCTCGCATCAGCACGGCCGCGCGCGTCTATTCCGACGCCCAGGCCACCTATCGCATGCTGGCACACGAGGCCCGCCGCGCGAATGACGATCTCGACCGCGCGCGCGCTGAGCTGGGGCAAGCACTAGTCGCGCAAGTCAACGGCGGGTTTCACGCCGCCCACACCCGCGTGGAGACAGCCCTGCAGATCGCCGACGAACTCCACGACCCATACGTGCGGATCGCCGCTGCGAACACGATGGCCGATCTGTACCTCACACGCAAACTGCCGACCACCAGCGGTGACCGTTCGCCCGAGCAACTCCAGCAACAGGCCCGCGATAACCTGAATGCCGCCGTCACCTGGCTGAACAGGCTCATCGATCTGCTCGCCGAACAACACGATCAGATCGGTGCATTGCCGGCGATCAACCGACTCGCACTCGTCTATGAGCGGCTCGGACGTTACGACGACGCGATCGCCACGCACCAACGGATGTTGAAGCTCGCCGAGCAACTCGCCTCGCGGCCACACCAGGCCACGGCATGGCTCTACCTCGGACAGTGCTACCGTCAGCAGGATCGTCTCGACGATGCGCAGCGCGCCCTCCAACGGTGCCTCGCACTCGTCGGTGAGGAAGCCGAGGCCGGCGTTCGCATCGTGCTGGGCAGCTTGCTGCTTGACGCCGATCGCCCCGCTGATGCCCGCAAAGAGTTGGAAGCGGCGTACAAGAAGCTGCGCGACGGAACCGATCTGCCCAACCAGTTTGCCTGCTTGCGCCAACTCGCCACGGCGCGTCTCGAATCTGGCGATCGCGCAGCCGCGATCCAAGCGTTGCAGGAAGCGCTGGACATTGCGGTGGTGTTGGAGCTTGCGGAGGCGCCGGCTGTGCGCGAACAGCTCGAGAGCTGGAAGGCCGCGAACTGACCCCGCGCGGACTCCCCCATCCACGAACGCGCGTCTAGTCTGCTTCCAGTAGCGCAGTGACATCGAACAGCAATTGCGCGTTTGCCGGCGGCATCGGCAATTCACGTAACTCGTCCGCCGACACCCACCGCACTTCCGCGCTCTCGATCGCCCGCGCCTCGCCGGCCTGCCACCGACAAGCCACGGCGGTCATTCGTACCGTGCGATCGGTGTACGCGTGCTCGACGCTGGGAAGCTCAGTGCATTCGTTTGCCTTGACGCCACACTCCTCAGACAACTCGCGCAGCGCTGCCGTGATCGCGTCCTCGTTCGCCCGCATCTTCCCGCCGGGAAACTCCCAAAGCCCACCCAGGTGGACGTCATCTCGTCGCCGGGCGACCAACACGCGGCGGTCGCGAATGGCGATCGCCAGAGCGATATTGACAGGTGGACGCGGCATGAGATCACCGTAATCCGGGAAGGGTACAGCGTATCGCAAAACGGCCGAAATCCCCGTCGAATAGGCCCCGAATCGAGCTTGATTCCGTAACCGCTCACACCACTTGGAGGCCGCCACACGACAGATCCACAGTTACCACAAAGCATTTAATTTCAACAGGTTATGAGATTCCGTCGGATACCGGCATTTCGTCGGCTTAGTGTGGACAGCGCCCAGGCGATCTGATATAGTCCTCTGTGACAGGTGATTCTGTCCTACCGGAAAAATTCCACGATTTGCGGCTGTTCTAGCCGTGGCGCGCTTCCGGGATCGACCCCAGGGTTCGGTCCCGGGAGTTTTTTTGTTTGCCGTGCCGAACGGCGTCCAGGTCCAGACCACGCCGTACTGTTGAATTTGGAACCCACTCGCCACAAGCTGTCATGCGTATGCCTCACGATGCCCCAGTGATGACTGCCGCGCTGACCGCTGAAGTGCTGCGCGCCGAGCACGTCTGCGCTGAGCATATCCGTATCGCGTGCCGCGCTCCCGGGTTTCCCGCATCCGAGCCTGGTCAGTTCGCGCAGCTCGATTGCCGTGGACGCCGCGCGCAAAGCGACCACACTGCGATCTGGCCCAATGACGGTTTCCCGTCGCCGACCGACGACGACCTTATCGCGCGCGTACCGTATCTGCGAAGACCGTTCAGCATTGCCGACCACATGCTTGACCGCGACGGCGCCGCGCGCCTCACATTCATCTCCCGTAACGTCGGTGGCGGGACCGACTGGCTCGACCACGTGAAGACCGGCGACACACTTAACATCACCGGCCCTCTGGGACGCGGATTCCGAATCCCGGAGCCCGACACGCCGTTGATTCTCGTCGGTGGCGGCGTCGGGATTCCCCCCCTGCTCTACCTCGCACGCCGACTCGCAGAATGCGGTCACGATCGCGCCACGGTAATCTTCGGCGTGATGTCGCAGCGCCTGCTGCCACTCACACTGACGGACGCCCCATCGACAGACGGCTCCGCGCGACCATGCATCGAGCTTCCCGGAAATCGGGCCTATCCCACGATCATCACCAGCGACGACGGCACGATCGGCTTGTCGGGACGCGTGACAGACGCGCTCGCTCTGTTGCGGGCAACCCCGTCGGCGAACGATCACCCGCACGTGCTCGCCTGCGGACCTGATGCGATGCTCAAAGCCGTAGCGCACCAGACCCGCGCGTGGTCGTGGCCCTGCCAGCTTTGCATCGAACGGCAGATGGGCTGCGGCTTCGGTACGTGCCTCTCGTGCATTGTTCGCGCTGTCGATCAGACCAGCCCGCAAGGCTGGCGCTGGCGCCTAGCCTGCACCGACGGCCCAGTCTTCGATCGCGACGAACTGCTCGACTACGCCCAGCCTCCCGCACCATAATGAAAGGTGAGAGGAGCTATTCATGACTCGCCGCGAACAACACACCGCGCTGCTACTCATGACCATCCTGCTGGGCACCGCGGTATCTTGCCAGACCACCGGCTCGCGTTTTCTCAGCCTGTTCGGCCTCCAGAAAGAGCCGATCGCGCTGGCGCTTGTCATCGACGCTGACCCGGTGCAGACCGTCGCTGCCCTGAATCCGTTCCCGCGCTACGCCGCGCTACAGCGCGCCATGCAGGACGACCTCGGGCGTCCGGTCACCGTCGAGCCATGCTTCCTGTTCCAGGCGAAGTCCGGCCTCGAGTCCGGCTGGTACGACGCTGCGGTGATGACACCAACGCACTACGCGCGACTCGCCAACGCGGAACAACATCGCGTGCTCGCCACACCAGTCGATGCCGCTGGCCGCGCAACACATCCCGCGTACCTGGTCGTCCCCGCTGGTTCAGAATTCAATGATCCGTCCGAGCTGGCAGGCCACGTCGTCGCGTTCGGCCCCGGCGACGACGCGCTCACACACCATGCCGCGCTACTGCTCCTGCGCAAGCACGGCGTGCAGCGGACCGATCTGGCGCTCGAGCCATTGCCGGTGCCCGGCTCGCTCAAGCACTTCCCGATTGCGCGCAGCGTCGCCCAGTCCGTCATCAACGGCAGCTCGCACACCGGATTCATCAGTCAACTCGACTGGGAAACGATGCCGACGACCGCGACGGAGGAAGGGCTGCCGACCCGCGACGAGCTCCGCATCATCGGCGAGACAATCGCGCTACCCCTCAAGCTCGTGGTGGCCAGCCCCAAGCTCGACCAGCAATCTGCGAGCCAGATTCGCGACTTCCTGCTCTCCGCCGCCGGCGAGCACCCCGCGGCACTCGAGCCGCTCGGCATCTATGGCTACACCATCCCCGACGAGGAAATTTCGCAGACGTGCCGATCGATTCTGCAATCCACCCCTGATGCTGAATAGCGCAGCCCGCCCTAAGGCGCCTCCACGGCTTGCTGCGACGCGGGCTCGTCCACCGGCTCACTCTTGCTGTAGCTGAATTCGTCGATCACCTCACCGTCGGACGCGATCTGCCGCAGCGTCAGCTCATCCCCGTCGATCAGCACCTGCGTGAAGCTTCGATGCCCGTTGTCCAGCACCCGGACATACTCCGGTCGCGGCTCTTTGGCCTCATACAACCGTGCCCCTCCCGCCGCCGAGATGATGTACAACACGCCTTCGGGCGGTTCGACGACCATGCCACCGGCCAGCGGGCCCAGGCGCTGATACATGTGGTCGTGCCCGCAGAACACAACATCAACGCCGGTCTCCTCAAACACGGGCACGAGTGCGCGCTGCACGCCCAGATCCGGTTGGTACTTTCCGCCCGTATACGGCGGATGGTGCAGCGACACGAATCGCCAGCGAGGCCCCGGCGCGGCCATCACTTCCCGTAACCACGGCGCTATACTCTTCGTCAGCACCTCTTCCGTCGGGTTGCTGTCGATCACCGCGACGCGGCAGTCGGCATAGTCAAACCAGTAGCTATGCTCGGCGGGCAATCCAACGGGACCATTCGTCGGCAGTTCGAAGACTTCGGTGTACGGCTCAGCCGTACCGCCTTCATCAACGTCGTGATTTCCCAAACACGGCCAGAAATTCACCCGTCCCAACAGATGTCGATACGGCGAGAAGAATCGATCGCGGTAGCGCCTCCGCGCACCATCCGGATAGACCACATCACCGGTGTGCAACACGAAGTCCGGCGGCGGGAACGATGCGCGCATCTGCTCGGCGACAGCGTACTGCAAGCGATTCCCCTTGCCGCTGTCCCCCAGAACGAGGAACGCGAACGGCTTCCCGGCAGCTTTGCTCGTCTGAAACGTGAGGTCCTTCGTCAACGGACGGCTCCCGGACCGAATCTCGTAGCGCACCTCGGTTCCCGCCGCGAGATCATCGACCACGGTGTGCAGCCGTCGCCCATCCTGCGCGGCCGGAATCACGCGCTCAGCGTCGCCGTCCAGCACGACGACATCACACGCAACCGGCCGCGTCGTGTACCACACCAGCTCCACACGCTCCGGCCCCGCCATCTGCACCAGCGGGCCTTCGATGATCCGCGCCGGCAGAACCCACGGCGCGATCGCGTATACCCCCACTGCCACGAGAAAGACGATCACGAGCCAGAAGAGCACCACGCGCGGCGACGCCGGCTTCGGCCCAGCCGCAGCCTCAGGAGTCTCCGTCATCAGCTACCCTTTGTCGTTCGGCGGGGGGATTCTCAGGTGTTCAGCGAGCTTCGTTGCCACGTTCGGCGGCACGAGCTGCTCGATGCGGCTGATGTCGCCGCCGCCCATCTCGTAGATCTGCTTGATGTACGTGCTGGACGTCATGACGTGCCGGTCGCTGGAGAGGATGAACACGCTCTCCACGTTGCCGATCAGCTGGTTGAGGTTGGCCAATTGCACCTCGTTGTGCAGATCGGCCATGTCGCGAATCCCGCGCACCAACACCTGGGCGCCGCACTGCCGCACGAAATCGATCGTCAGGCCATCGTACGTCGCCGCCCGCACGTTCGGAAACTCTTCCAGGTGCGGCAACAGCAACGCGAGGCGCTCCTCCGGCGTGAAGAGCTGTGCCTTGTCCGGGTTGACGCCGATACCCACGACTAACTCGTTGAACAACTTCGCCGCCCGCCGAATGACGTCCAGGTGCCCGAACGTCACCGGATCGAACGAGCCCTGGAATACGGCCACGATCCGCTTTGATTCCGTATCAGCCATCCGATTCCTTCTGACGCGGCGCATCGTCCGTACGCTTCGGACAACTCGCAGGATGCGTGATGCCGAGAAACGCCTCCCATGCGGCGTGGTCCGTGCAGTCCACGCCCTGTTCGGCGGCCCGTTTCTGGAGATAAGACTGCAGCTCGAGCAGCAGATCATCCTGGTCGAGGTCGGCAAACGACGTGCAGCCGCCGGTCTGAATCCGGCAGAACAGCGCCGTGTACACGCGCTTGGCCTGCTCCAGCGAGAGTGTCAGTTCCGCCAACCCCTGTGCGTTCTGCTGTACAGCCATCACAACATCCTCGCCCACCAGCTCACGCAACCCATGCTAACCAAGCGTGTTGTGTATGTCCAAGAATGGTCCCCAATCGCGTACGCCGGCAAACAACCGGGCGGCCGTCCCCCCGGGAAACGGCCGCCCGACTTAGTTCGTCACCCTGATGCAGCTACCGCTATTGGCAAGTACGCCACGTACGGCGCCACGTTCACAAGCTCTATCTACCACGATACGCGGCCTCGCGCCCATTCCAATCGACGACGGACTTTCGAACCCGTCGGTCCACCGTACAATACCACCGTCATAGTCACAAAGCGGGAAACGCGGGTGAAATCGCACATCGACTACGAAGCCGCCTTCGAGCACTACCTGCGCAGCGCCCAGATTCCGTACGTTGCGGTGGACGAAGCCAAGCGGGCGGCGTTTCGCGACGCCCGGCTCAAGAGCTTCGACTTCATCGTGTACTCGACCCGCGGGACCAACTGGCTCGTCGATATCAAGGGCCGGCGCTGGGCGGCGCGCAAGGGCAGCCGTCGTCCCGCGTGGGAGAATTGGATCACACAAGCCGACTTGGATGGGCTACGGCAATGGCAGGAGGTCTTCGGTGCCGGCTTCGCAGCGCTGCTCGTGTTCACGTACCGCCTGGACGCCGTCGGCGATCCACCGGCGGAGGTCGTACACGAGTTTCGCAATGCGCGCTATGTTTTTGCCGGCGTCACGGTCGACGACTACGAAGTCAACGCCCGCATCCGCAGCCCCAAGTGGGGGACTGTGAACATGCCCGTCCGCGAGTTCGCCAAGCACGTCCGGCCAATTGCGGATTGGCTGTAGGAAAACGCCGAAAGCCGAAACGCCGAAAACCCAACGCCCAAAGTTATATAGCTGTGGGGGACCGCCCTCCAGGTCGGTCAGTTGCTCGCGCTGGCGGATAGCTTGGGAGCCGGTTTCGCGGGATCGGCTGGTACGCCAGCGTGTTCGGCGGGCCTGGGGAACACCAGGCTCAAGACTACGTTGACGACCAGCGCGGCCACGAAAGCTACTACGAGGTTGTAGAGTTCTGCTTCGCCCAGCTTGTTCTGGAAGATTTCCTTCCACAGCAGCGTGACCGCGAAACCAACCAGCATCCCGCCGACGCAGCCTGCGTATGACGCCTTTCGCCACAACAGCAACAGAATTACTTGTGGCCCGAATGCCGCGCCGAGCATCGCCCAGCCGTACGTCAACACATATTGATACACCTGCACCTTCGATTCGAAGACGAGCAGCACCGCCAGGATGCCCAGCCCCAGCACGAACAGCCGGTTCACCCACGGATGCTGCCCCTTTGGATTACGCGAGAACAGCCGCGCGTACAGATCGTTCGCGCCCGCACTCGCAGCCACCACCAATTGGCTGTCCGCGGTCGAGCAGATCGCCGCCAGAATCGCCGCCAGCACCAGCCCCGACAACACACCCGGCAACAGGTTCATTGCCGACACGACCAGGCCCAACTCACTGTCCGCCGAAATCGCGGCGGTCCAGGTCGCGCCGTTCTCCGCGGACGCGCGCGCAAACAACCCAACCGTCACCGCCCCCCAGTACACGCAGAGCCCCCATACGAATGCCACGACGCCTCCGATCCATGCGTCCCGCCGATCCTTCAGCGCCATGAAGCGCACCAGCACGTGTGGCATACCCGAATAGCCGAAGTTGATCCCCAGCGCATGGCTGCCAAACAGAAACCCCAGTAACACCAGCGGCGCCGCTTCCGGCAGCCAGTGTAGCAACTCGCCCACGCGCTCTCCCTCCGGCTGCACACCCGACAAGTGCGTCTGAATGAAGCCATACCCCCCCTGCGTCAGCAGCAGGTACGCCGGGAAGACGATCAGCGTGCCCACCATCAGCAGCGCCTGCAGAAAGTCCGTCCAGCACACGGCTCGGAAACCGCCGGTCACCGTGTACAGCAGCACAATTGCCGCCCCGATCAGCACGCCGGCGCGATAGTCAACGTCGCCGAATGCCGCCTCAAATGCCTTGCCGGCGGCGGCCAGTTGCCCCGAAACATACGCGAGCATCGCCGCCAGGATCACGATCACCGACAACGTGCGCAACACCGGGATGCGCTCACGAAATGAGAACGCAAAGAAGTCGGGCAACGTCACCGCGTTTAATGCTCGCGCGCGGTCATTCATGCGCCCGGCCAGCACGAACCAGTTGAACAAGTATCCGAGCAGGCAGCCCGGGATCACCCAGTAGGCCTTGACCCCTGTCGCGAATCCGATTCCCACCAGCCCCAGTGTTACCCAACCCGACTCGCTCGACGCCGACGCGGACAGCGCGCCGACCCACGGCCCGAGAGAGCGCCCCGCGAGAAAGAAATCCTCGTCGCTCCGCCGCGCGTAGCGGGCCGAGTACAGTCCGATCGCGACAATCGCCAGTGTGTAGACTCCGAACGAGACGATCACGACAGACATGGCGTGCTCCTGCAATCGCGCCGCGATGCTGCGCTGGATTGACTTGGTGCACGTATGCTACCGTCGCGGTCGGTGAATGCGAGACTGTCCGGCTCGCGGTGCATAGGCTGCAATCAGGTGTGCGGATCGGGCATCTCGCGACGCAGCGTCACAACGCCGAACGACTTCCCGCCAACGGCCTGCGCGACATCACTTGCAGTCTGGCAAAAGCTGTGCGTCGCCGCCTGCTTCGCCAGTGTCTCTGGCGCAACCAGCCGCATACACGCCGTGAGTGTCGTTAGGCTTTCGAACGGCGACGGCGTGACTTCGTCAATCGTGGAAGGTAGCTGCAGGACCGCAACGAGGCTCCCGCCCGGCACGACCATCGCGCGAATACGTTGGAGCGTCGCAGCGACATCCACGTATTCGAACAGCAACCCGGCGAACGCCAACTCAACCGGCGCAAAACCAAACACATCACGCTGCACGTCGCCAACGTAGAGTTCGAACCGCGGAATCCGTTGCGCGAACCGTTCCCGCGCTACGTCGATGTACGCCGGGTTGAGATCCACACCCACAACCCGCGGCGTTCGGCTCGTATTAACCCGCTCGAATCCGTTTCCGCCGGCACATCCGAGCACCGCGACCGACTGGGGCATGTGCGTACGCAGGGCCTCCGCAAAGAGGTCGGCGAGCAACTGCGCCTGCGCGACTTCCGGCAGCGCCATGTGCCCCTCGTAATCGGACAACGGGATATCCAGCCATGGGTTGTTCATGCCACGGAAGATAGCGCGCAGCGCCGCTGGCCGAAAGCACGCATGCTGTGGATTGGTGTAAACCGCGTAGCGGGAGCGCCGGTAACGGCTAATAATCAGGGTCGCGAGGTGAAGAGACCTAACCACGGTGGCAGGTTTCGACGACACCATGACGATTCATGGAGGCTGGCATGGCCGGCGGCGACGCGAGCTTAAGACCCGACCGAGCGGAACGTCCGATCGACTGGTTGTTACTGCCCTTCCAGAGCTTTTTCCGCGCCGAGGCAGCCAGCGGCATCCTGCTGCTGATTTGCACCGCCGCCGCCCTGTTCTGGGCCAACTCGCCCTGGCGCGCTTCGTATCACGATTTCTGGCACGCCTACGCCGGCCTGACCATCGGCAGCTTCACGCTCAAGCTCTCGGTACAGCATTGGGTGAACGACGCGCTGATGGCGGCGTTCTTCTTCGTCGTCGGGCTCGAGATCAAACGCGAGATCATCGCCGGCGAGCTCGCCTCGTTCCGCAAGGCCGCCGTTCCGATCGCGGCCGCGATCGGCGGCATGGCACTGCCCGCGCTGGTCTACGTCTTCATCAACTGGGGTCAGGACACGATCAACGGCTGGGCAATACCGGCGGCGACAGACATCGCGTTCGCGCTTGGAGTACTCGCCCTGCTCGGGAAGCGTGTGCCGACCTCGCTGAAGGTCTTCCTCACCGCGGTGGCGATCGTCGATGACATCGGCGCGGTGCTGATCATCGCATTGTTCTATTCCGGCGATCTGTCCATGACCGCGCTCGCCGCGGCCGGCGGCATCACCGCAGTGCTCGTGCTGGCCAATCTGCTCCACGTGCGCTGGCCGCTCGCGTACGCCGTCCTGGGCATCGCATTGTGGCTTGCCTTCCTCTACTCCGGCGTCCACGCCACCATCGCCGGCGTTGTGCTGGCACTGACGATTCCGGCCCGGGTCCGCATTGACGGCGGTGACTTCGTCGCCTTCGCGCAGAAAGCGCTCGACGCCTTTCGCGTCCGCGCCGGCGGTAAGGAATCGCTGCTGACGAAACCTGGCGGGCAGGCGGTGGTACACGCGCTCGAAGAGGCCTGTGAGCACGTTCAGACCCCGCTGGTGCGACTCGAGCACGCCCTGCACCCGTGGGTCGCGTTCGTCATCATGCCGGTGTTCGCACTCGCGAACGCGGGCGTCAGCCTCGGCGGCGACTTGGCGGCGGCGCTGTTCAGCGCCCCGTCCCTGGGCATCATGCTCGGCCTGATCGTGGGCAAGCAGGTCGGTGTGACATTGCTCGCGTGGCTCGCGATCCGCGGCCGCATCGGCACCCTGCCCGAAGGCTCCACCTGGCGGCAGGTCTACGGCGCAAGCTGGCTCGCCGGCATCGGCTTCACCATGTCCCTCTTCATCGCCGGCCTCGCGTTTAAGGACAGCCCGGAATTGCTCGAAACTGCCAAGATCGGAATCCTCGCCGGCTCACTAATCAGCGGCGTGGCCGGGTACGTGATTCTGCGAATGACGCCGGCGATGGTACCGGGAAACCAAACTCACGGCGCGGATTCCGCTAACAGTGATGGCTCATCGACGGTATAAGGCACCGTACCGGGCGACTTCAACGCGGTCGTAGAAGCCGTTCGAGAATGTCTCCAAGGGCCGTGCGGTCCGTTCCTGACCGATCCTGAACAGAGCCACTCGAGGTCCATACCATGAACAAACGACATGTGTCGAATCTGCTGGTCTGCGGGGCGCTGGTGACGATCCTGACGGTCGGGGCCGGGTCGGTCGGGGCGCAGGAGTGCTCAACTGACGTCAGCGGCGGCGGATGCCTCGTCTTCGACGAAAACACGGGGTCTAACTTCATCCAGCTCGGAGACCCGACCGCTCCTCCGCCGTACTCCGCCAAGGTCGCGACTATCGAGAACCTCTGTATCGACGCGGGGAGGAGGACGAATCCAGCGGACAGAACGGTTGTTCTCAGAGATCAGAGCGATACCGACGGCGTACAGTCGACGCTCTTCATTACGAATCACCTCCAGGTCACCAGCGGCGTACTGGACATGGGCGACAATCACTTGGTGATCGTTGGCCCCACGAACAACATACTCGAGGGATGTGTTCACATCAGCGCCGGGGCGAGCATCGTCGGCACCGGCACATTCACCATCGCGGTCGACCCGGCGGCACTGGGCGGCCCGCCGAATAGTCGCGCCGATGCGTACATCATCACCGGCGGCGGCGAGCTCAACATGGACGTTGAGAAAACCACCGACGCCGGCGTGATCTTCGACCTGTCCGAAATCGGTGGCGGTGGCATCTCCGTCAACCAGGCCGGGGCCCTGTACGTGACGTCGGCGACCGTCATCAACGGTTCGTTTCGCGCCGAAGGGTCCAGCCGAACCGAGTTCGACGTGCTGGAGACGATCACGGGGGATCTGGAAGTTCAGGGGCCGGGCGGTGAGGTGTTCCCGACCGACGGAAGCTGTGACACAGGCAACGAGAGCGGCGTCTACTTCTTCTCGCCGGTAACGATCGAGGGCCAGGTCAGCCTGCGCAACTCCGACGACCCAACGACGACAGGGTGCGAGGAGGGGCTCGCGTTCCTGGCCGACACGCTGCCGAGCGGTTCGACGGCCGAGCCGCAGTCGACGGTCGAGGACACCTTCACATCAGACGACACCACAGGCATTCGGCTCGGCGCGTCTTCCGGCGTGCCGCACAACCTGGTCTTCCAAGGCAACGTCACGTTTGACGAATCACCCACATTCACGCTTGACCAACCGGCCAGTGTCCCCTGTGGTTCGGGAAACCGGGTGATCTTCGCGGGGGATCAGGATCAGGTGCTGGAGTACAAAACGCCGCTGGACATCCCCAGCGTGCAGATCAACTCGGCCTCCGCGGACAACACGGTGGTCATCGACCCGGACTCCAGCACAATGCGGATCGCTAGCCTGCTGGAAATCGTCCGCGGACAGTTCGTCACCGTCGGGAAGCTCACGGCGGATTCCGTCGCGCCGTCGATCAACTCCGATGACGACGACTTCCTTGACGATTGCGACAACTGCCCCTCGGATACTAACGCCGATCAGGCCGACGCCGACGGCGACAGCGTCGGAGATGTCTGCGACAACTGTCCGTCGGACGCGAATACCGACCAGACCGATACCGACGGCGATGGCGTCGGCGACGCTTGTGACAACTGCCCCTCTAACACCAACGTAGACCAGACCGACGGCGACGGCGACGACGTCGGAAACCTCTGCGATAATTGTCCGTCAGACACCAACGGTGACCAAGCCGACTCGGATGGCGACGGTGTCGGGGACGTGTGCGACAACTGCCCCTCGGCGGCCAACGCTGATCAGGCCGACGCGGATGGCGACGGTACCGGTGACGCGTGCGAGCCGGCCCCTGCGCCCGCGGGCGGTATCTGCGCCCCCGTCGCGCCGCTCGCGGTCGTGGGCGGATGCGCTCTGCTCGCCTTCATCAACCGACGCCAGCGGCGAGCGGCGTCGCGCGGGGCGTGAGTGTTCCAACGGCCCCGATTCGCGGCTCATGTCGGTGGTGCTAACAGCTTCTGCTCCGCCGCATCCAGCAACGCCCGGAGCGACGCCAACGAGATTCGTCTCGCGATGGTCTCGCTGTCGCCCGGTAGTTCGACTACGCAAGCGCCAGTGCGCTGCTCGTCCGTGAGAATGAACAGGAGTTCCTCGGCAGTCTCGACCTCGACGATACACTCGTCGTAACGGGCCGGCGAGGTCATCACCACGCTGCACTCATCCAGTTTGATTTCTCTGGGATTCACTGCCAGGCACAGTCCGTCACGTGTGGAAGACTACATGCGCATGATGCTGACCATTCCCCTCGGTTCATACCAGTCCCTATGTTAGTCCAATGGGCATTCGCTCGTCGCCACTACAAGCACCTTGTCGAAACCTGTCAGCAGATCACGTCGCACGTTCTCCGCGACATTCGACTTGCCGGTTTCGATCTCGATGGC
>JANQFV010000015.1 GCA_028277645.1 Phycisphaerae bacterium | reverse complement strand
ATCTCGCGCGGCGTATCGCGGGATTATCGAGAAGCTCGTTGGCGCCGGCTGCCAGGGGATCATCCTCGGCTGCACCGAGATCGGCCTCCTCATCCAGCCAGATGACAGCCCGGTGCCGGTCTTTGACACAACCGAGATTCACGCCGAGTCAGCCGTGGACTTTGCGCTGGCGTGAGGGCGTGTGTTGCGGGTCCGCAGCGGGGTGTGCGGGCGGGATTGGGGCAGCTCATTCTGGACCTCCTGATCCGCATTCTGCTATATTGACGGTTCTCTTGGGGGGGATCGGGGAAGTGCTGCGTGGTTGCAGGCGATGGCCGGGTGTACGCGGCTCGCCGGTGGCGTCTTGAAAGGGTGATCAGATGCAAGTCGTTCTCGACGGCAATTCTCTTTCGATCGAACAGCTCCATTCCGTTGCGCGTGAGAGCGCGACAGTCTCAGTCTCGGACGCCGCGCGGCAGAATGTCCAGCGCTCACGCGATTTTCTCGAGCGGTGCGTCAAGGAGGACATCGCCATTTATGGCGTGACGACCGGCATCGGCGAGCTGGCCAGCGTACGCATTTCGCCAAAGCAGTCCGCCGAGCTCAGTCGCCGCATCATCTATTCGCACTCGGCAGGTACGGGCGAATTCTTCCCCGCCGACAGCGTGCGAGCGGCGATGACGTGTCGGGCGAACACGCTTGCCAAAGGCTACTCGGGTGTGCGCCTGAAGCTGCTCGATACCGTACTCAACATGATCAACAAGGGCGTCGTCCCCGCGATCAACGAGAAGGGCTCGCTGGGCGTCAGCGGTGACCTGTCTCCGCTATCACAGTTCGCGGAAGTGGCCATTGGCGAGGGGCGCGCGTTCTACCAGGGCGAGCTGATGTCCGGCGCTGCGGCGATGAAGGTCGCCGGCGTCGAGCCGACCGACGTTACCTTCAAGGAGGGGCTCGGCCTGATCAACGGATCGCAGATGATGACCGGCGGGGCGGCGCTGCTGTGCTATGATGCCGAGCGGGTGATCAAAAACGCGATGATCGCTTCGGCCATGACACTCGACGCATTGCGGGCCGTCGAACGCGCGTTCAACCCCCTGATTCACCGGCAACGGGCATACGGCGGGCAGAACGCCGTCGCCGCCAACCTGCTGCGGCTCTTCGACGGCAGCCAGATCATGGCTGACAAGACCGGCAAGGTGCAGGACGGCTACAGCCTGCGCTGCACGCCGCAGGCGATGGGGCCGTCGCTCGATACACTGGAATACGCCCGCAAGGTCGTGCAGGTGGAGATGAACGCCGCCGCGGATAATCCACTTTTCTATGCCGACGAGGGCCAGTACTTCGCGGCGGGCAACTTCCACGGACAGCCGATCGGATTCGTTGTCGACTTCCTGTGCATCGCGCTGTCGGAATTGGCGAACCTGTCGGAGCGGCATACCAACCGCCTGCTGAACCCGGCGCTGAACTCCGGCCTGCCTGATTTCCTGATCGAAGGCAAGGGGCTCAACAGCGGGTTGATGGTCGCGCAATACACCGCGGCCGCGCTCGTGTCGGAGAACAAGGTGCTGTCGCACCCGGCCAGCGTTGATTCGATCAGCGTGTCCGCCGATCAGGAAGACCACGTCAGCATGGGGCCGATCGCCGTCCGCAAGTGCGGCGAGATTCTGCGGAACGTGCGGGCTGTATTGGCGATCGAGATGATGTCCGCGGCGCAGGCGATGGACTACTACGGGGGCAAGCAGCCGGGCAAGGGCACGGGCATCGCGCATAAACTGATCCGCGAGAAGGTGCCGTTCATGAAGGACGATCGCGTGATGTACCCCGACATCGAGGAGATTCGCAGGCTGATCGAGTCCAACGCGATTCTCGATGCAGTCGAAAGCGAGATCGGTCCGCTGCACCTGGCCCGCGACATGAGCGACTTGCCGCAGCCGAACGTGCCGTACTAGGCAGCGGCTCTGACACCCCTCCCTTGCAGGGAGGGGCCGGGGGAGGGTAGAGCATTCGAACGGCGGACGCGTCCCCCCTGTTGTCCCTCCTGAGAGGGGGGAAGATGTAAATGACAAGGGCAGGCCCCCCGGTCCTGCCCGGTCATTGATTGGTTGGCGACGTTACGGTTCTACCACCGGCCGTACGCGGAGCACGACTTCGAGTTCCACCAGCTCTTCCAGCTTGCGCACATCGATCGAGCCGATGACCAGCGCGATCGCCTTGCTCTCGCTGGTTTGGACGAAGCCGAGCTTCGTAAGCTGTTCGACAGTCTGGGTCGACATGTCGCTCAGGTAGATCATCACGTCCACGCGGTGATCGACGACCTTCAGCCGCCCGTCGGCGAAGTTGCCGTCCGGGCCGGCCTGGGTGACCTTATCCGCAAGACCACGCAGGCTCGCTGCGAGCTTGTCGGCGGGCTCGAGCTTGATCCCGAAGCCTCGGTCGGTCATTTCTTCGGCGTCGGCGGTGACGGGCTTGGGAGCGACCATTCGTCCGGTACGGGGGACCCGGCTCGGCGCCGCGCGTCCACGACCGCCGGCCTTCCCACCTGCGTAACCCAGGCCTTGCAAGACCTGGAATCTGGCGCCGAGTACCGGCTCGCCGAAGACGCCCTCGTAGCTCACACCCTCCGGCATCTCGACCGGAACGCGCACCGTCACCGACTCGCCGTCGGCGGTGACCGTCATCTCCTCGACCGCGACGAAGCTCGTGAACTGCGTCATCAGGCGATAGTCCAGGCCGAGCTCGATGATCTGCTGCTTCAACTCATCGGGGAACTCGCCGCGCTGGAGCGCGAAGTAGTCCTGCATCATCAGGTCCGCGACCTTGGCCCGCGCCCACAGCGACGCAATCGCCGGATGATCGGGCTGAGCTTCGGGCTGTGCGACGTCGATCTCCGCCTCATACGGCCCCGAACCGGTATTACCGAGCAATCGGAACGTGCCCGTCGCCGGGCCGGCCAGACGCCCATGCACGACGATCGGCTTGGTGCTGAACAGATCGGGGATGTGCTGCGGATAGACCTCTTCGACCGGCAGAGCACCCCAGTCGATCGCGATATCCGTCAGTACCGGTGCCAGGATTCGCTCGTGGAAACGCTCGACTGCCGCATCCGCGTCGCCGGCAAGCGTCACGTACTCGACCTCGCCGCGCCCGGCCTGGGCCATCCCGTCCAGCAGGAAACGGTTCACGCTGTTGCCCGCGCCGAACGCGAACACGCGCGTCGTGCCGACGTTCTTCTTGATCGCGTCGATGATCTCAAAGTCGTTGCCTACGTAGCCGTCGGTCATGAAGCACACCACGCGGATCGCATCGGCGTGTCCTTCGGTCTGGCGTTCGAGCGCGGCACGGATCGCCTTCATCATCTCCGTCCCACCACCGCCGGTGTGGGAGTTCAGGAACTTCTGGGCCTTCGCGATGTTGCGGTTGCTCGCAGCCCGGGGCGCGTTCCACAGGACGCGCGTGTTGCCGGCAAACGTGATGACGTTGAACGTGTCCTCCGGTCGCATCGTGCCGATGAGCTGGTTCATCACCTCCTTTGACTTGTCGATCGGAAAGCCGCGCATCGAGCCCGACGTGTCCAGCACAAAGATCAGCTCACGTGCGACCAGCCGGGCCGGCACGACCCGCTCCGGTGGCTGGAGAATCAGCGTGAAGAAGTGCCCGCGCTCATCCTCGTGCAGCAGGAACGCGTCGCCGATGCCGTTGCCTTCGAGCCGGTAGCTCAGGATGAAGTCGCGGTTCGGGATCTCAGCCTTGTTCTTGAGCGTGACCTGCACGGGGCTGTCGACCCGCCGTTGGAGCTTCGCGACGTCGACGTCGTGCAGTTCGCAGGCGACGTCCTTCACCGGCATGCCGCCGTCGATTGTGACCGTTAGGTCGATGTCGTGTCCGGCCCGCGTGCCTTTGGGTGTCACCGGCGGCGTGATACGGTCGGCGTCGGGAACTTCCGGCGTCGGCTGTCCGGTCGTCATCGGTGCCGGCGCACTACCGCCACCCGGGATGTAACGCGGACCGACGACCATCGGGAACACCCATTCGAACAGTCCGTCTTCGTACCTCAGCGTCTCGACGTAGCTGAGCTCAATGATCACCTCGACCCCGGGCTCGATGTTCGCGACCGACTGCGTGAAGATGTTCGGCCGTTCCTGGTCGAGCAGGCTGGCGACATAGCCGGCGGCGCGGGCGGCCTCGTAGATTTCCTGGGCTTCTTCGCGCTCCTTGATCTGACCGACGATCTTCCGATCGCCGACGAACATCACCATGTCGTCGACCGCGGCGTCATCGGGCAGGGGGAAGACATAGATGGCTTCGATCTTGCGGTCGGTGGGGTTGTGGAAGATCTGCCGCACGGTGACGCGCCCGAGAAAACCGGCGATATCGGCCTCGACGTTGGTGTGTTTGAGTGGGCAGGCCCCGACGGCACCCTCAGGCCCGAGAATCTGAAGCTGCCCGCCGGGCATTCGGTCCGCCGAGGCGGTCAGCGTGGTTCCAAGTACGAGTGTGAGGAGTGCGCACAGATAGCGCATGCGACTGGCTGACATGGTGCTCTCCTTGTGGAATTCGGCGTTAGCGACTGCTTTGCCATTTGGACGCGGACGAGTGGATGGGGTTCCTGAGTTTTCGTTGACCGTGATGGCCGTCGGTACCAGATCCGCCATTCCCGTCATCCCGACGACCGAAGGGAGGAGGGATCTACGCGCGATTCGTCGGTTGCGTCGGACATGGACGTAGATTCCTCACTGCGTTCGGAATGACGGCGTCAGTTCGCGCGTCACCTTCCCCCGGCCCCGCCCACAAGGGAGGGGTTGTCTGCTGCTCTTCAAACTCGTACCCGCAGCCCGTATGATCTGCACAACTTCTGACAATCGTGGGAGCACCGTGATGTCTTTGGATCATTGCACCCGCCGTTCGTTTCTGAAACGCGGGGCGCACGCCGTCGGCGGCGTGGCGCTCGCGTCATCCGTTCCTGTCTACGCCTGGATGCCCACCATGAAGCCCAAGTTCGAGATCTCGATCGCCGCCTGGTCGTTTCACCGCATGTTCTACGCCGGCAAGCTCAAGCAGATCGACATGCCCAAGGTCTGCCGGGAGGAATTCGACATCTCCGGGCTCGAGCTGGTGAACTCGTTCTTCCCCAGTCCGCAGTACAACTACTGCAAAGACCTGCTCAAGCGAGCGAACGACCTGGGCGTGAAGATCCTGCTGATCATGTGCGACGGCGAAGGCGACATGTCGCACCCGGACAAGAAGGAACGCGACCAGGCGATTCGCCAACATCGCAAGTGGCTCGACGTGGCCGCGGTGCTCGGTTGCCACTCGATCCGCTGCAACACGGGGAAGGGCGGCCCGGAAGATGACGACGCGCACAAGCGCTGTGCCGAGAGCTTCGCCAAGCTGGTCGAACTGGCTCGGCCGGACAAGATCAACGTGATCATCGAGAACCACTGGAATTTCTCGTCCTACCCCGACGCGCTCGTGAAGGTCATCAAGCAGGTCAACGATCCGCTTTTCGGTACGCTGCCCGATTTCGGCAACTTCCCGGAAGAGGTCAACCGCTACGACGCGGTGCGCAAGATGATGCCATTCGCCAAGGCGGTCAGCGCGAAGTGTCACAATTTCGATGTCGAGGGAAACGAGACGGGCACGGATTACGCGCGGATGATGAAGATCGTGCTGGATGCGGGCTATTCGGGTTACGTCGGCATCGAGTACGAAGGCCCCGATCAGGATGAGTACTCAGGCATCAGAAAGTGCCAGAAGCTGCTGCAGCGGTTTCAGTAGGCAACATGACTCCCCTCCCTTGCAGGGGAGGGTAGAGCTTTCGAACGTCGGACGCGTTACCCCCCTGTAGTCCCTCCTGAAAGGGGGGACGGTTGAGGCTCCCCTTCCTTGAGGGAGGAGCAGAGGGAGGGTGAAGCGCGTAGCGTCGCCCCTCTGCGGGCGACGTCTTCGGGGGACGAGCGGCAGGGCGGGCTCTGCCCGCCGAGACACCATGCGATCGGACAGTGGGTGGTGAATACAGACTTGTTTGCCTTCCTGAGAGGATCCGCAATGAGAAACGACCGCGCACACTTCGCTGTGATCTGCCTCACACTCGCGCTGGTGCTGCTGACGCCAACCGCCCTCGCCGCCGACCACCCCCTGTCGCATAGCATCGTGAGCTACCTGCCGATGCCCAGCAGCGGCGAGTGGACGCAGGTAGCCGTTGCGCCGGACGGCTCGCGCGCGTACTTCACCGATGCGTATGAACGTGTCGCGGTAATCGATATGTCCGACGACAGCCTGATCACTACCATCACCCTGCCGAACAACGACTTCATCGGCGGGATCACCGTCGGACCGACGGGACGCACCTTCGTTACTTCGCGCACCCGACTGATGGAGATCGACCCGAGCACGAACACGACTGTGAACAACGTCGCCGCCCCCTGGACGTGGGAGGGGCACATCGTCGTCACATCCGACGGCCAGACCGCGTACGCCGCCGGTGGAGACGAGATTTTCGTTATCGACCTCAGCGGCGGCGGGGCGAGCTTCGTCGACACCGTCCCGGGTGGTCTGGTGAACGGTCTGGTCGGCGCGAATCCGGGCTGGTCCACCGGTTGGCTGGACGCGTACCGCATCGCGCTGAGCCCGGACGATGATCGCCTGTATGTCGTCGGCGACCGGGGCGCGGGTGGTCTGTACCCGCTCGTCACCATCGACGGTCTGACGGGCGGCTCGTACGCCGGCCTGACATTGAACACTGTCGACATGCCGAACGCGGTCAGCGCCGGGGGCGAGCCACAAATCGCCGTCAACGCCGCCGGCGATCTGCTGTTCGACTCGTACGGCAACGTCTGGCAGACGTCCACCATGAGCGTGTATCAGACGGTTGCGCTCGATGCCTGGAGTAACTGGGATCCGTCGTGCGTCGCGCAGTCGCCGAACGGAGCGTACATCTACTACCAGGGCTGGGGCCTTTCGTCGGGAACGTCACGACGAACGACCTACGGCGGCGAGGAGTTGCTGGTTGCCAGCGGGGCGACGTACGACCTGGTCGATCTGGATGGCCTGGGTAGCAACGGTCTGACCGGGATCAACATGCCGGAGGGCTCGGGCTGGGATGGTCTCGGCGTCTACAACGCGCACGAGATGGTGATTCACCCGGACGGCGACAAACTGTACTTCGCCGCGGGAGGTAGCGGTGCGTTGTCGATCGCGCTGTCGATCTCGCCGACCTCGGGACTGATCGTGCCGGATCGCGGCGGCAATCACGGCAACGTCACCGTGCGCGTGGTGGGGAGCTTCACGGCGGGCACAGCGGTTGCGCTCCGCCGGTCCGGACAGTCGGACATTGCTGGTACGAACACCAGCGTGTTCGCCGACGGCACGATCGAAACGACGTTCGACCTGACCGGTGCTCAGACCGGAAAGTACGACGTCGTGTTCACGCCGCCGTCGGGCTCGGCCTGGCAGATCGCGCAGGGCTTTACGGTCGAGGAGGACCGCGAAGAGGCGACGCTGGATCTGCTGGGCGATCGCGTGATCGAGGCCGTCGTCGGCGCACCGGAGGCCATCGTCCTGGTCCGCGCGAAGAACACCGGCAACGTCGATCTCGAAGACCTGATCATCACGTTCAACCTCACCGCCGGCACACGCTTCACGGTCACCGTGCCGCCGACAATTCCCGGCGTCGCGACAGAGCCGGCCGAGGAGCACGTGGCGGACGACCAACCGGTACGCGTCTGGGTGAGCCGTCTCCCGCCGCAACGCACGTACACGGTCGAGGTCGCCGTGGCCGGGCAGGATACCAGCCCTGCGA
This sequence comes from Phycisphaerae bacterium, assembly GCA_028277645.1. Classification (GTDB taxonomy): domain Bacteria; phylum Planctomycetota; class Phycisphaerae; order UBA1845; family Fen-1342; genus JANQFV01. Next base: position 274,173 of record JANQFV010000015.1, on the reverse strand, counting down.
CGTGGGACGTCGAGATGTTCGGCATCGTGGGGTACGTACAGGGCCCGTCGTCCGGCACGACGGCCGGCGTGACGCTGACGCGCAAAGACACCCAGCGTGAAGGCGCGATCGGCGAGCTCTGCACGTTCGGCGACGCAGTGATCAAGGGCATCAACGCCGAGCTGCGCCGTCGGGGCGAGAATAGCCTGAGTGCAACGGGGGAGGGCGTCGTTGGCGATGTGATTCGCCAGGTCGCAATCGAATACGGTGCGGCCAAGGTCAGCAGCATAATCGCGAAGGCGCTGGCCCAACTCGTCGTCACCGCTCTGGTTCCGCAGGCGATGCCGGTCTTCGCCGTCACGTTCGGCGCGGTCAGCGATATCAAGAGTTGCTTTGACTTCGCGGTCTCGCTCGTTACGTTCGGCGTGATATTCCCGTCAGATCCGAACGACAAGCTATGCGCAGTTGGTGTGGGGCAATACATGCGTGGGTCGGAAACGCTGTCGTTCCGGATTCGATTCGAGAATGTCGCGACGGCTTCCGCCAACGCACAACAGGTACGTATCACCGATGTGCTGGACGACGATCTCGACTGGGACACGCTCGTCATCGGCGACAGCAGCCACCCGGACAAGCTTTCGGTCGACCTCAATGCCACCACGCGGACGATCACCTGGACATTCAATGCGCTGAATCTGCCGCCGAATGTGACGCCGCCGCAGGGGCAGGGCTGGGTGGAGTTCACGGTGAAGTCCGAGGCGTCGCTGGCGGACGGCGCGACGATCACCAACCAGGCGCGGATCTACTTTGATCTGAACGACCCAATCGATACCAACGTCGTGCAGCGCACGATCGATCGCACTCCGCCCACCAGTGCCGTGGCCGCGTTGTCATCGGTCTCCAACTCGACGAGTCTGGCCGTCGCCTGGGCGGGCACGGATGCCGGCTCCGGCGTGCAGGACTACACGGTCTACGTGTCGCGCGACAACGGGAGCTATTCAGCGTGGCAGGAGCAGACAAAGGCGACCAGCGCTACGTACACCGGCGAGGTCGGATCCACGTACAAGTTCTACAGCGTGGCCCGCGACCGGCTGGGCAATACCGAGCCCGCGCCGTCCGAAGCTGATACAACAACGGCGATCTCGCTCCAGGCGACGGAACAACCGGCACCCGCGTGTGGTTGTGGGGGGGCAAGCGCGGCGATGGTGGCGCTGTGCATCCTCGGCCTATGGCGCGGGCGGAGGACGTAGAGTGGTGATTACTCCCCTCCCTTCCAGGGAGGGGCTGGGGGAGGGTGGATCATACGTCACGCCGACGCTTCACCCCCCTGTGGTCCCCCCTCAAGGGGGGACGGTGTCAGTCGATCATCCCGAGCTGCCACATCAGGAACGTCCAGTCCTCGCTCTGGTGGGCGATGCGCATGTTCAACGGCTTGCCGGCGCCATGGCCTGCCTTGCGTTCGCAGCGGAGTAGGATTGGGCGCGTTCCGGACGTCGCGTGCTGGAGTGCCGCGGTCATCTTGAACGCATGCGCCGTGTCGACGCGGTTGTCCGCTTCCGCTGTGACGATCAGCGTCGCGGGGTAGTCGGTGCTGCCGTCGATGTTGTGGTATGGCGAGTACGCGCGCAGCCAGGCGAACTCGGCGGGTTTCTCGGGATCGCCATACTCGTGCACCCACTGCGCGCCCATGCCCCACAGGTGGAAGCGCAGCATGTCCATCAGCGGCACCTGCGATAGCGCCGCCTGGAACAGATCCGGACGTTGCGTCACCGCCGCTCCGATCAGCAGGCCGCCGTTGCTGCCGCCCTTGCACGCCAGCCGGCTGGGGTTGGTGTAACCGAGCTCGATCAGCCGCTCGCCGGCGGCGTAGAAGTCGTTAAAGCAGTTCTGCTTCAGCTCGCGTCGACCGCCGTCGTGCCAGGGCTGACCAAATTCGCCGCCGCCGCGGATGTTGGCCAAGGCCCAGACGCCGCCGCGCTCGAGGAAGGGCACGATGCGCGGGCGATAGTAGGGAAAGAAGCTGTTGTTGAAGCCGCCGTAGCCGTAGAGCAGCGTGGGGTTGCTGCCGTCGAGGACGATGTCCTTGCGGGCGACGACGAAGATGGGCACGCGGGTGCCGTCCTCAGACGTGGCCCAGATCTGCGTGGTCTCGAACTGGCTCAGATCGACCGGGCTCTCGGTCCGGTGCAGGACGGTCGATTGGCGTGTGCGCAGGTCGTAGTGGTATACGACGGTCGGCACGACCCACGACGCAAACGTGAAGAACAGGTCCGGCTTGTCCAGGCCGCCGCGCATACTCGTCACCGTGCCGAGCCCCGGCAGCGGAATCTCGTACATCAGGTGCCCATCGAGGTCGTACACGATCAGTCGAGAACGGACGTTCTCACTGAGGCGCACGACGAGCTTGCCGTCGACGATGTCGAACGCGTCGATCACGCCTTTCTGTTCGGGCACGATCGTGGTCCAGTGCTCCGGGCCAGGTTTGTCAACCGACGTGACGCAGATGCGGTAACGCGGCGCCTGATGGTTAGTGAGCAGATACAGACGGCCGGCCGCGACGTCGCCGTGCGTGATCGCGTTCAGACCGGCGGAGACCGACTGAAACGGCTGCTCGTCATCCGCCCACTTGATGTACAGGTCATCAACCGAGGGATCCTTGAAGAAGTTGAGCAGCACGTATTGCCCATCGCTCGACGCGTACGGCCGCGGCTCTTCGTCGATCGGGCGGCCCTTGCCCCAAACGTAGCGGTCCTGCTGCCAGTCAGTTCCCACGCGGTGGAAGTAGACCCGCATGTGGAAGTTCTCTTCGCCTGCGGGCACCGTCGCCGGATCGGGGCAGCGGTTGTAGTAGAACCCGGTGCCGTCGGCGTTCCAGGCCACGTTGCAGTACTGCGTGTGCGGAATCTCGTCTGCCAGATCCTGGCCGGTTGTGACGTCACGAATGTAGAGCGTGCTCTTCTCCGATCCGCTGGACGACTTGCCGTAGGTAATGTAGCGCCCGTTCGGCGACGGAAACCACCAGTCCAGTGCAACCGTGCCGTCGGCGCTGAACTCGTTTGGATTGATCGCGACCTTGCCGGCCGCGAACGGCTGATCCTGCCACTTGGCGTCCCAGTAGCGGATCACGCTGTGATTCTGACCGTGTTCACGCATGGTGAAGAAGTAACGCTCGCCCGCTGGGCGGATGTTGGAGACAGAGTCCACGCCATAAAGGGCGGTCAATTCGGCTGCGATCTCCTCACGCGTGCTATGGAATGGTGCCAGGGCGCGCTCGGTGAGCGTGTTCTGCGCCGTAATCCACTCCTGTGCGGCTTCGCTCTGCTCATCCTCCAACCAGCGATACGGGTCGGCGATCGATTGGCCGTGCAGCGTGTCCACCCGATCGTGCCGCGGCGTTTCGGGATACATGCTGGGGTCGAAGCGCTGGATGCAGGCGGTGAGCGTGAGCGGCAACAGTGCGATGAGCATGAGTCGGCGGGACATCGTGACCTCCGATCTGGCGACTGAGTACGCGCTGAAGCCGCATCGTACTGGCATCCACAGGCGTTCTCCAGGTCCGCGCCTTCGGCACGAAGGTTTCTGTCGCTGCGCGCGTCGGGATGGCGCGATGACGCGGTCGGACTCACACGGAGGGTTAAACCCACCTTGCACAATACATCCGCGGCCGAGGCGGCCAAACTCCACAGCAGGGGGCGGCTGTCCTCCACGGTTGTTCCCCGCCAGGTTCGGGGGTAGCATCGCTCTTTTCGCCGGGACCGGGTCAGGGCCACAGCGGCGGCGGCGTGGTGCGCCGGGCCGCGCGTGTGCCGTGCATCGCGGATTCACGAGACACTGGAAGGAGATCAGGAATGGACCGACGGCTTCGACGCTGGGCATCGCTTTCACTGACTACGGTCCTGACGGCGGCCCTCGCCGGCTGCGCAGTGAAGGAAGAGAAGATCAAGGTCACCAAGCTGGATGACCTCCCGCAGCAGACCTACCCGTACAGCGGCGACGTGATGGAGCTGCTGCACTCCGAGCACGAGATCAGCAGTCTCGCCGGTCAGATCGCTGTCGACACCCAGGCCGTGCTGGATAAGTACGCGATCGACGACAAGGCGACGCTGCGCCGCTACAACGGCCGGCTCCTCGCGGCGGCCCTGCTGGACCGGCGCTACGATGACGCCGAGGCGTACGTCGAGAGGATCCGCTCATTGGAAGAAAAGGAAGCGGCGATCCAGATGACCGGTCTGACGACGCTGTCCATGATCGATGCGTATCGCACGGCACCGCCCGCGGACGACTTCGCTGCGTATCAGGATGCGTATCAGGCCGAGCTGGCTCGCAGGGCTGGGAAGCTGCCGTGGGTAGTGGTGCAGGACGAAATCCAGGATTCCAAGGGCCGCCTCGAGATCTTCAGCGAGAACCTGATCGCCGGCATCGTACAGGCGCAGATGCAGCCCACGGTCGACAAGACCGGCGAGCTCAACGAGGACATGGCCGCGGGCCTGGTCTCCATGCACCTGATGATCCGTGACCGTTTGCCACTGAAGGACCAGACGATCGCCGTGTATCAGACGCTGATCGACGCGAACCGCGTTGAAAAGCCGGACATCTGGGCGGCGCGCGATGTGGAGCTCAGTGCGGCGCAGGACTACTCCCCGGTGCTGATCTGCGCGTGGGATTCCGGGACCGATCCGGCGATCTTCGCTGCGCACCTCTGGTCGAATGCCAACGAACAACCCAACGGTCGCGACGATGACGGCAACGGCTACGTCGACGACATTCACGGCATCGCTTACGACATTCACGCCGAGCGCACCACCGGCATGTTGTGCCCGTTAGGCGATGCCAAGGACCGCATGGGCCAGGTCATGGACCACCTCAAGGGGTTCATGGACATCCAGGCCGCCGTCGATAGTCCTGAGGCCACCGCGCTCAAGCAGCACCTGTCCGCAATGCAGCCCGAGGACGTACAGGGCTTCATCGAGGACCTGGGCTTGTCCGGCAATTACGCCCACGGCACCCATGTGGCGGGTCTGATGACCGCCGGCAATCCGTTCGCCCGCCTGATGATCGCCCGCCTGAGCTACGACCATAAGATGGTACCGGTGGCCCGCACCGTCGAGTGGGGCACCCGCGACGGTCAGAAATGCCGCGACACGGTCGACTACTTCAAGCAGCACGGCGTGCGCGTCGTCAACATGAGCTGGGGCGAGGCGCAGGACGATGCCGAGCAGTCGCTCGAGCGCAACGGCATCGGTGCCAGCGCCGAAGAGCGGCGTGAGATCGCCCGTCAGGTCTTCGAGTATCAACGCGAGGGGCTGTACGAAGCGATCAAGGGTGCGCCCGACGTGCTGTTCGTCTGCGCCGCGGGCAACTCCGACACCGATGTCGAGTTCGATCAGTACATCCCGTCGTCGTTCGACCTGCCGAACCTGCTGGTCGTCGGCGCCGTCGACCAGGCCGGCGATCCGACCTCGTTTACCAGCTTCGGCCGTACGGTCGGCGTCTATGCCAACGGGTTCGAGGTCGACAGCTACGTCCCCGGCGGTCGCCGCATGAAAATGTCCGGCACGTCGATGGCGTCGCCGAACGTCGCGAACCTCGCGGGCAAGCTGCTGGCGATCGACCCGTCATTGGAGCCGACGGAACTGATCGAGCTGATCAAGGCCGGCGCCGACCCCAAACACGTCGGCGACGACACGATCCTGCTGATCAACCCGCAGCGGTCGATCGAGATGCTGAAGTCGCATATGTAATCCGCGACGCGTCAGCGACAGTCTAAATGTGCGGATAGACGAAGTGCCACTGCCGGAACGCAGTGGCACTTCTATGTGTGTGGCACCGGTTCTCGACCGGTGCACGATTCGTCGACCTATCTACTCCACCGGATACTGCGACTCAATCCACTCCCGGCTCGGCTCGAACATGCGCACGAGCCGATCCATCTCCGGGTAACGGGCCGTGAAGTGCCCGAAAATGATCGACAGCTCGAACGCGGCGACGGGCTTCGGGTCCTCGTTGACGACCATGCGCCAGATCGCCGCCGCGGCTCCGGTGCGGTCCGCGCCGGCCTGGCAGTGCATGAGGATCGGGTGCTCGGCGGACTGGAACGTGTCGTAAAGCTGCAGCAGCACCTCGCGCGGCGGCAGCCGGCTGGCGCTCATGCGAATGTCAATGTGCTCCACGCCCATCTCGGACGCGACCCGCGTCTCGGCCTGATACCACGCCTCGTCCTCGTTCTCGCCGCGGAGGTTGATGACCGTCTTGATGTCGTACTCATCGAGCACTAGCGCGAGCGAGGTCGCGTCGAGCTGCGCCGACCGATACGCCTTCCCCGGCTCGATCACGCGAAAGTTGTCGAAGACCGTCAGGGGCGCAGAGTCGTCCGCCGCGCCTAGACCGCAGCCGGCGATGATGGGCGTGCTCAGCACACCGGTCAGGATCAGTATCTTCAGCTTCGTGATCATCATGGCTAGCGCTCCGGCTCGTTGCCGCGCATGGTAGAGGAGGGGGCTGTCTTGGCCAAATCCCCCCGCGTGGTGCGTCAATCGACAAGCAGCGACACGTCAGTGTTCAACGCCCGGGCGATGCGCTTGAGCGTACGCAGCGTCGTGCGATCCGGGTTGCGCTCGATCCGTGAAATCTGTGACTGCGGCAGACCGACCTTGCGGCTGAGCTGCACCTGCGTGAGGCCCTTGGCCTTACGAGCTTCGGCGAGCTTGCGGCCGGCGAGCTTCAGTTTGGCATCGTCGAAATCGATCCACTCCGTGTCGGGCGATTCGAGCGTACGGACGGCGTCGCGCTCCATCTCGGCCTTGATGAGCTCTTCGTACTCATCCAGCGGCACGAGGATATAGGTCGAGCCGTCACCATGCGTGATCTGCGTGTGCGCGAGCGGTGCCGCACGACGGCGGCGCGTGCTCACTCGCTTGTTCGCGGACCGCTTCCGCGATCGCTTCGCGGCTTTCTTCTTTGCGGCAGTAGTCGGCATTCGATCACTCTGATGCGACCGGCGGCCATGTCGTACTCAAACACGGCCAACCAGCGTTGTTTCGTTCCGAAGCGGAAGAAACGCAGTGCATACTCGCTTAGCTTCGGATTGTGCGTGGGCTCCGATTTCTTTATCGGTGCCGTGCGAACAATCTCTAACGCGGCAACAAATGCGTCGCGTTCCGCCGCTGTGATCGTCTCCAGTGTTCGCCAAACGCGACCACTGATTGAGACAGCGATGTACATGCTCTTTCCTTGAGTCTTTCCAGGTGGCCTAGTTCTTTTTTCCACATGGCAAACCTCCGTGTTGCTTAGAGTATATATTATAAATGATATATGTCAAGGCGCAATACTCGCCACGATCGAGGCCTGCGGCGATCGCAACAACGAGAACTCACTCACTCGCCGGCGCGGATGAGCCCCGGCCGTCGCGGGTTCGCCATGTCTTCCGGCGGAGCGAGGTCAGAAGGGCAGCTTGGTGCCGATACGGGCGGTAGGGCGGTTAGACGGAGGGGGATTTCGCCGGTCCAGATTCCGCTGGATTTCGCTTCGGGTTTGCCGTCGCTGATCGGGCCGCGGCGGATTTTGGCGGAGACTTCGCGCAGCGGCACTTCGAGCACGGCGGTCTCGTCGATGATACGCTGGTCCATCGTCTCCACCTCCCGCCCGCGACCGGGGAAGAAGTGGTCCGTGAACGCGGCCAACGCCGTGCGTTTCGCGGCCGGATCGGTCACTTCGCTAGCGGCGCCGACCACCACGACCGAGCGGTAGTTCATCGAGTACTGCGCGGGCGTGCGGCCGATGACCAGGCCATCCATCAGTGTCACGGTTAGGCAGATCGGCACGCCGCCGGCGAGTGTCTGCACCAGCCGCGAATCGTGCCCGCCGTGCAGCAGCAGACGCTCACCATCGCGTGCATAATTCATCGGAATTACGAACGGCTGCCCCTCGCGGACAAAGCCGGCGTGGCAGACCATGCCCTCGTCGAGAATTGTGTGGACCGTTTCACGGTCATAGTGGCCGCGCTGCGGCACGTGCTGCACGCGCGTGCGATCGGTTGGGGTGTAGTCGGGCATGCGTAATCCTCCGATTGACCCGCTGTTCCGTGTGTGTGCTCGCCGTCATTCCGAACGCAGTGAGGAATCTATCTGCGGATTAGAGATCGCTTCGAGTCGGGGGTAGATTCCTCCTCGCTGCGCTCGTCGGAATGACGGCATGCTGACAGGTCGTCCGCCGAGGCGCGCGGGGGGCAACACACTACCTGTTCCACTGCACGGCCTCGGACAACGGCTTTTTCGTGACGTCCGGTACGATCGCGTCGTCCGCGGGATAACCCACTGGGATCAGCAGAATCGGCTTCTCATTCTCCGGCCGGCCGCAGATCTCGCGCAGAAACTTCATCGGACTGGGAGTGTGCGTCAGTGTCGCCAGCCCGAGCTGGTGGCACGCCATCAGCAGAAAGCCGGACATGATGCCGATGCTCTCGATCGGGTAGTAGTTCTTGCGTTTCTCGCCGTCGACGAGTTCCCAGTCCACGCGCAGCAGCACGATCAGCCACGGCGCGATTTCAAGGTAGGGCTTCTCCGGTCCAGTGCCGAGCGGTTCGAGCGCCTTGAGCCATTCGTCGGGAAAGCGCTGCCCATAGTTCCGGCGCTCTTCTTCTTCAGCCGCCAAACGAATCTCGCGCTTGATCGCCGGATCGTCAATCGCGACAAAGCGCCACGGCTTACGATTGGCACCACTCGGCGACGTGTGCGCGATATCCAGCGCCAACTCGATCACGTCGCGCGGCACTTGCCGGTCGGAGAAATACCGGCAGCTTCGGCGTTGCTGCATCTCGGTCAGCAGTTCTCGCCCGCGCGCGACTTGCCATTCAGCAGTACGCGGCGGCAGAGAATACGGAATCATGTTGGCGGGCATCGCGCGTCCTCGCGTTCGAGCATTCGACCCCTCCCCCAACCCCTCCCTGCCAGGGAGGGGAGTTGCGGAATACGCTCCAGGGCGAGAAGGTCGAGTCAATGATAGGTGCCGGTCACGCTGCTCGCGAACTGCTCGATGCGATAACGCGATGGCAACGAGAACATCATCGCGAGAAGCGCCAAGCCTGGGATGATGAGTACCGCCCATTGGGCAGTCAGCACCAGAACGACGGCGGCGAACAACGCTGGTCCCTCCGCCAGGGCAGCGAATATGACTGTGAGCATGAAGTAGGGCGTAACGCACACGGCGACCGGATCATCCTGCGGCTCCTGCTCCCACGTCGTCCGCAGCTTCGTCACGATTAGCCGGCGAATCACGAAGTACGCGACGGCGCAGGCCAGCGTCATCGCGAACATGACGATGATCATCATTCGTTTGCCCTCCGGCATGACCTCCATCGCCGGTCGGGCCGCGATGGCCGCCGCCGTCGTGAAACCGATCAGGCCGAGTGCCATCGCCAGCAGGACGATGCGCCCGATGCGAACGGCCTGCTCTACGGTAACGGGAGTGCCCTGGTTCGTGATCATCGGAACCTCCAACGAGTTGGTTACGCGTCATCGTGTTCATTCGTCGTCGCGATGCTCGAACGGCTTGTGGGCGATCAGCATGGGGCGGCGTTGCGCGACATTCACCAGCAACCCCAGGCCGATGAAGTTCGCCCACATGCTGCTGCCGCCGAAGCTGACAAACGGCAGCGTCATGCCGGTGATCGGCGCCAGGCCAACCGTCATGCACACATTGAGCAGCGCCTGCACCACAATCATCACCACGACGCCCACGGCCAGCAAGCGTCCGAACGGATCGTTTGTCACCAGCGCCACCTCAAGCCCCAGCACGATAATCACGCAATAAGCGAGGATCACCAGCACCCCGCCGATCAACCCCCATTGGTGTCCGATGATGGCGTAGATGAAATCGTTGTGCTCCTCCGGCAGCAACTCGGTGTACTGCACGAAAACGCCCTCGCCGTAGCCTTCGCCTGTCAACCCGCCCGTGCCGAGCGCGATCTTCGATTGACGCAGTTGGTAACCCTGGTCCTTGTGCCAGGCTGCGTCGTCATCGTATTGGCGAAACAGCACGCGAATGCGATCGCGCTGATAGTCCTTCATGCCGAGCTGGAAGAAGATTGGCATCGTCACACAGCCCAGCGCGATAATGATTGCCAGGTGCCGCAGCCGCGCCCCGGCCACGAACAGCATCGCGAACAGCACCGGCAGCAGCATCAGCATCGTGCCCAGATCCGGCTGCTTGAGGATTAACACCATCGGAAAGATGGTCAGCAGGAATGGCACGACCAATCCGCGCCACCGTCGATAGGAGCTGCGAAAACGCAGGTAGCGCGCCAGCGTGAGGATCAGAATCGGCTTCATAAACTCCGACGGCTGTAGACTGAAGATGCGAAAGTCGATCCAGCGCCGCGAGTTGTTGCGCACCGGAATCAGCGGCAGATCGAAGTACCGATCCAGCACGAGCAGGATCAGCAGCACGATCGTGACGCCATACGCGATGTACGTGTAGCGTCCGACCTTCTGATAGCTGGGTACCAGCGTGACGAACATCAGCACGACGCCGCTGACGGCGTAGAAGATCTGGCGTGTCGTGCGTGGGCCGATCGCATCGTGAATCTGCGCGAGGCGATTGCGGTCGGCCGCCGATGTTGTGTCGTCGATTTGCTGGAGCGCGCTCGGTGCCGTGTCGCGATCGGTGGCATGGATACACGCCAGCCCGACCAGGATCAGAAACGCGACCGGGATGGCCAGTCCCCAGCCCAGTCGCGTCAGATTCAGCACTTTCGCCGACGGCATGCGCAGCAGTGTAGATCAGGCGGGAAGCAGCGGCGAGTGGGTGGTGATAAGACGGCTGACGCGGCCCGGCGTCAGGACTCGTCGGTTTCGTCGGCGGGCTTGGGGGCGTCGCCTGTCACGGCGGGCTTGGCGAGCTCAATGCGATTCTTACCGGTGCGCTTGGCGGACAGCAGCGCTTCGTCCGCGGCTCCGACGATCTCCGTGCGCGTCTTGCCGTCCCACGGGAAGCACGCGATGCCGCCGCTGATGGTGACTGGGCCGGGGGCGTCCGGGCCGAGGCACTTGAAAGCGTGCTCGCCGATGGCGCTGCGAAAGCGGTCCGCCAGCGCGCGGGCTTCCGACGGGTGTTGCGACCCAGGCACGCGCGGCTTTTCCGCGTCCCACATGATCACGGCGAACTCGTCGCCGCCGTAGCGGGCGACGATGTCGTGCTCGCGCGAGCAGCGCGTCAGGAGGCGGGCGACCTCGCGCAGCAACGCGTCGCCGGTGTCGTGGCCGTAGCGGTCGTTGTAGGTCTTGAAGTCATCGATGTCGATCAGGACCACGCTGAGCCGGTGTCGTTGCTCGGCGGCTTGCTGGATCAGCTCGTTCAATTGGCGGTCGTAGAACCGCCGATTGTGCAACCCCGTGAGATCATCGCGCAACGCCAGTTCCTGCCAGTGTGCCTGCTCGCGTGCCTGACCGACCATCGCTTCGATCAGTCTGGCGTAGTCCGCCAGGCGGATCGCGTCGCGCGACGCGTACGAGCCGTGTTCGCGGGAGCCCAGCGCCAGTCGACCGGCAGGCGCCTCACCCCGGAGGATGGTCTCCTCCAGCACGGGCTGTTGCACGTCACCGGCGAGCGCGGTCAGGTCATCAAGCTCGATCAGTACGCCGGTGGTCTCGAACGCCTTGCGGAGCGCATCGACGAGCCGGTCGAGTGTGGCTTGGGGCCCGTCGTTGAGCGACCGCAGGCAATCTCCGAGTCCGGCCAGCTCGTCGGCCGGCGGTAGCCGGTTAGCCGGTGCGGTTTGTGGCGGTGGTGTCGTGATGCGCAGGGCCGACGCCAGTTCATCACCGTCGAGCGGCTCGAGCACGTACTCGTCAGCTCCAGATTCCAATGCAGAGCGAGCCGCGGGCTCAGCGCCCGGCGGGCAGGAAATGACGATCCGCGCGTCGGGAGCGACTTTCCGCAGACTGCGCAATCCCCGTGTCGTTTTCTGATCGAGCGGTAGGCCGATGATGATGCCGTCGAACGCCTCGTGCCCGACGGACCAGAGACCGCCTAGCAGCGTGTCGGACGATGCCCGGGTGGCTCGTGGCAGGGCGCGCGCAACGCGATCGCTCAGCGCGGTTGAACCGATCACGAGCAGGCGCGCGTTGGGACTCACACTTCCCTTCCTTCTCCCATTCCCACCCGTGGCCCCGTCAACCATGGTCCGTTCCATCCAACAGCGCCGACAACTCCTCGGCCGAGAGGATTGAACGCGGCGCGATGCCACCATTATCCGACGGACTCTGCTCTGGTCGTGATTCGCGTGTGTCATGCGAGGTTGAGTCGCTGTTGCGATTCTCGGCCTCGACGGCGGCGCGGGCCGAGTCCGTTATGGAGCCCGCTTCCGGTTGCGCTGCCGGCGTGGCCGGCACGATGGTTGGTGCGTCGGACCGTACTGCTCGACGTGCGAGCTCCGTTACTACGTCGGCCGGATTCTGCGCGACCAGCTCGTCCAGCGCCGCCTGACGCCGGACGGTGCGCATCAGCGGTAGCACGTCGTAGATCGGGGTCTTGTCGGACGCGCCGTAGACGATGATCGCGGTGCGCGGCCAGGTCTGTCGGATGTAGGTGATGATGTTGAACTCGTCGTCGGCCAGCCAGTCGGCGCCGACCAGCGCCAAGTCCGCGATGCGCTCGTAGTTCGTCAGCAGGTGAACGCACGCGGAGTAGACGTCGTCGAAGCGCGCAACTTCCAGCTCATGCCGCGTCAGCCACGTATCGACGGCGGCTATGGACGCGGACTGTCCGGTCCGGATGTGAATGGCCCGACGAACGTTCACGCTCGAAAACCCTTCAGGATCAGCGGTTGAAATGCCGCTCGCTCCTCACTCGATCTATCTTACGTTGGCGGCACACGCGATGTCAAAACGACGTTCGCGAGCGGCGAGATTCAACGCGCGCAGGTTGTTCGCGGTGGGTGTGGACTACGTGCGGCGCGGCTCGCGCCGCGGTGGAATGCGTTCTATCGGACGATCATTCGGCCGGAGGGGGTGTGGGGCTGAAGCGAGCTGGTGTACGCTTGGCGCGTCCGAGTTCGCCGCACTCTATTGTCTTTCCAGGCTCAGAACGGCACGTTGCTTTCGCTTGTGTCGGTGGCGGCGTAGTCGGCCGTCCCGGTGTCCGGACGGTGATTGTCGAAACGCGTGAACCTCTTGTTCCAGTGCAGCTTGATCGTGCCCACCGGGCCGTTGCGCTGTTTGGCGATGATCAACTCGGCGGTGTTCTCATCATCATCCGGTTCCACCGGGACGCCCTCTTCGCCGGTGGCCATGCCGGTCTTGTAGTACGCCTCGCGGTGCAGCAGTGCGATTACGTCCGCGTCCTGCTCGATAGCCCCAGACTCGCGCAAGTCGCTCATCCGCGGCTTGTTACCGCGGCGGGTCTTGTCCTCGGGATTGCGGTTGAGCTGCGCCATCGCGACGACGGGCACGCCCAGATCCTTCGCGAGCGCTTTCAGCCCGCGCGAGATCGTGGCCACCTCGACCTGCCGGCTCTCGGACTTCGGTACGCGCATCAATTGCAGGTAGTCCACGTAGATCGCCCGGATTTCGTACCGCCGATAGGCCATGCGTGCCCGCGCCCGCAGTTCCAGAATCGTCAGGTCCGCCGTGTCGTCGACCAACAGGGGAGCGCGACTGACCATGTCCGCGGCCTTCTGTAGTGCTCGCAAGTCACGGCCGGAGTGGCGTCCCCGCCGCAGCATCTGCGAATCCACCCGCGCCCGGCTGCACAGAATGCGGTGCGCGAGTTGCTGGCGGCTCATCTCCAGCGAGAAGAACAGCGCCGGTCGCTGCTCGACGATGGTCAGGTGCTCGGCCATGTTCAGACCAAGGGCGGTCTTACCCATCGACGGGCGCCCCGCGACGACAACTAGCTCACCCGGTTGCAATCCGGACGTCAGCTCGTCGAACTCGATGAACCCGGTCGGTTCGCCGGTCAGGGCACCATCCTGCCCGCGCTGCTCGATCGCGCGGAAAACTTCCTGCACAATCTCCGGCATAGGTTGCGCTTCGCCTGTTATTCGCCGCTCGGTGACCCCGAAGATTTCCTTCTCGGCGTAGTCGAGCACTTCCGGGGCGGGCATGCGATCGTCCAGCGCGGTTTCCATCACACGGTGCGTCGCCGATGCCAGCTCACGCAGGAGGCACTTGTCGTAGACAATCTCCGCGTAGTGCCTGGCGCGGTAAGCGGAAGGCGTGGCCCCTAGCAGCCCCCCCAGAAAATCGTACTTGCCAAACTTCTCCCACACCCCGCGCCGGGTCAGCTCCTGGGCAATGAGCTTTCCGTCGATCGGCTGGTCGGAGAGGTAGAACTTGACCAGGACGTCGTAGAGGACCTGATGGCTGTCGAGCGTGAAGGCGTCGGCGCCCGCATCGCGCAGCACCGTGATGACCTCGCCGATCGCCTCCTTCTCCTGGAGCATCGCGCCGAGCGTTGCCCGCTCGGCTTCGATGTCCTGCGGCAGCAGTCGCTCGAGTGCGGGGCTGGCGCTACTCGACGGTTTCGGCGTCGGGCTCGGCCGCGCCGGCGTCGGACTCTCCGGAGTCGTCGGACTGCTGCTCATCGGGGGTCGCTCCTTCACGCACGACCCAGAGCTTGATCTGGGTCGAAATCTCGTCCGTGAATTCTAACGTGACGGGGCGATTATCGAGAGTACGAATCGGCGTATCGATGATCACGTGCTCAGGCTCGATCGGGAAACCCTGTTCCTGGAGTGCATCGGCGATGTCCTTCTCGTGGACGCCGCCGTAGAGCGTGCCTTCGGGGTTTGCGGCCCGTTCGATCGTGACCTGCACGTCCTGTTCCTGGAGCTGGTCGACCAGGTCCTGGAAGCGCTTCAGACGCATGGCCCGCTCGGCGGCGGCCTGCTTCTTGCGCTCCTCGATGGCCTGGATGTTCTCTTGGGTCGGTTCGGTTGCCAGCCGCTGTGGCAGCAGGTAGTTGCGCGCATAGCCCGACGCGACTTCGACGACATCGCCGACGTGGCCGAGCTTGCGGACGTCTTCAAGCAGGAGCAAACGCATTCTCAGGTCTCTCCGTATACGTACGGGGTGCGCTATCGTGTACGGCGCACGCCGCCATGATCAAGTGACGTAAGGCATCAGCGCGATGAAGCGGGCGCGCTTCAGCGCGAGTGCGACGCGGCGCTGGCACTCGGCGTCCAGGCCGGTGCGCTTGCGCGAGAACAGCTTGCCCTGCGCGCTGGTGACGCGCTGGAGCATCGCGACGTCCTTGTAATCGATCTCTTCCGACTTGATGCGCGGGCCGCGGAAACGGCCGGTGTCGAACGAACGCCGGGCGCGACGTTTCTTGCGGGCGCCGGCGGCTCTTCCTCTGGGTTTCATCCGTCAATCCTCGCAAACTTACGGGGAGTCATTCAAAAAGGTATATCGTCACCGCCGTTGGCGGGGGCTGCATCGGTCGGGCCGGCGTCTTGCGGGGCGCCACCACTCTCACGCTGGTAGCCGCCGCCGCCACCGCCGCCGCCGTCGCGACTGCCGACGAACTGGAAGTTGTCGGCGATCACGGAGTGCTTTGACCGGCGCTGGCCATCCTGACCGGTCCATTGGTCGAGCTTCAAGCGGCCCTCGATCAGGATCGGGCGGCCCTTGCCCATATATTGGTTGATTGTCTCGCCGGCGCGGCCAAACACTGCGACGTCGACGAAACAAACCTCCTCCTTCTGGTTGCCGTCGCGATCACGGTAGCGGTGATTCACCGCCAAGCCGAATTCACATACCGCGGTATTGCTGGGCAGATATTTCAACTGCGGGTCGCGCGTGAGGTTGCCCATCAGGATGACGCGGTTGTAGCTGGCCATGTCAGACTCCTTCTGCATAGGCGCGTGACGGCACGCCTAGTTCGCACTCGATTCGGGAGCTGGCGATTCCGGTCCGTCGCCCGGGGCGGCCGCCGGCGCGGGCTCGCGGTCGTCTTCGCGTCGCGGGCGATCGTCGTCCTGACGTGGCTCGTCGTCGCGCGGACCACGCTCACGCCGATCGCGATCGCCAAAGCGACCGCCGCGGCGCGGCTCGTCGTCGTCATGCCGGCCCCGACCATCACCGGACAGCGGCGTCAGCGGAGTCTCGGCTGGGTGCGCCTGCAGCTTAGCCAACTGCTCCTCGGTGAGGTTTTCGGCGCGCAGCACAAGGGCGCGAACGACAATTTCGCTGAGCCGCACGTCGCGCTCGAGGTCGGCGATCTTGTCAGGTTCCGCCTCGAAGTACGTCAGCGCGTACAGGCCGCGCTTGCAACGTTGGATTTCGTACGCCAGCTTGCGCTCGTCGAACTTCACGCAAACCAACAGGTTGGCGCCGATACGTTCACACAGACGGCGCACCTCGGCGTCGACCACGCTCCACTCACGCGTGACGGCGCTGTCAAACAGGAACATGCCTTCGTAGCGTTTCAACGTTACTCTCCTTCCGCGGAGCGATTGCCTTCTTGCTTTCGGTTGCGCTCCGCGCTGTCGCGTCTGCGGTTGAACTCGTTCATGGTCATGGTCGTGCCATGTCGCAGCCAGGATTCCGCGGCGTCCGCCGCCGCGCCGATCGCAGTCTCGACCAACGGCCGCTCTTCGGGGAAGAAACGGCCCAGGACGTAATCGGTCGTGACCGATCGATCGACCTTGCCGATCCCGATGCGGATCCGCGCGATATCCACGCTGCTGAGATTGCGCAGCACATCACCCATGCCCTTATGTCCGCCGGCCGAGCCGAACGCGCGAATGCGCAGCCGTCCGACCGGTAGATCGAGATCGTCGTATATCACCAGCAGGTCCGGCAGCGTCAGCTTGAAGTACCGCAGAGCGGCCCCGACGCTGCGCCCGCTGAGGTTCATGTACGTGGCAGGTCTGAGCAGGAGCACACGCTCCGCGTCGCGCTGCGTTTCGCCAATCTGAGCTTCGAAGCGCCGCTCGTAACGCGACACATCGACCTGCCAGCGCCGTGCGAGCTCGTCCATCACCAGGAATCCGATGTTGTGGCGCGACTCGGCATAGCGCGGACCGGGGTTGCCCAGGCCGGCGATCAGCTTCACGACTACGCTCCATCCCCGTCACCTTCCTCTTCCTCCTTGCCCTTACCGATGACCTCGGGCTCGGCACCCTCGGCATCCTCGCCCTCCTCGGCCATCTCCGCCTTGGTCGTGCCGCGCGGCGGGTGTACGACCGCGACGACGTCTTCCGGCTTGTGCAGGGATTTGACGTCGAGCGGCAGTTCAATCGTGCCGGCCAGCAGCGTATCGTTCAGATCCAGGTGCTCGATGTGCACGCGGATCTCTTCGGGGATGCGTGTCAGTGGGCACTCCACGTGTAACTCTGTGACGACCTGCACCAGCGAGCCGCCGGACGCAACGCCCTTCGGCGTGCCGCGGAAGTGCAGCGGAACGCGCACTTCCACCCGTTCGGTGATGTCAACCCGCATCAGGTCGACGTGAATCGGCGTCTTCTGGAGGTGGTCGTACTGCACATCCTTGATGAGGTACTGGGTCTCTGCTCCGGCGGCCTTGAGCTTAATCACGTGCGCGGAGTGCTCAAGCGCCAGCTCCGTATCATGCCGTGATAGTGCGACGTGCTCGGGGGCTTGATTGTGACCGTAAATCACGGCCGGAATGAGGCCGCGCCGGCGCAGCCGCTCGTTCGCGTGCCGGCCACCGGGCTGTCGTGCTTCGCCCTGGATTTCTGCGATATCCATGATTGACTCCGTAGCCGCACCGGTTTGCCTCGCCCGTGCGGCCCTGACTACTTCATAAACAGACTGCTGACTGACTCGTGACGGTGAATACGTCGAATGGCCTCGCCCATCAGATCGCTGACGGACAGCACCGTGAGATTCGGGAGTTTGGCGCGCACTTCCGGGCGGACCGGAATCGTGTCCGCGACAGCGAGATTGTCAATCGGGGCCGCGGCCAGGCGCTCCACCGCCGGCCCGCACAGCACGCCGTGCGTCGCCGCAACGATGATGCGTTTCGCACCGTGCTGTCGGACGACCTCGCAGGCCTGCACGATCGTGCCGGCCGTGGCAATCATGTCGTCGACCATCAGTACGCACTTGTCCTTCACGTCGCCGATGATCGCTTTGGTCTGGATCTCCGTCCCGCTGACCCGACGCTTGTCGATAATCGCCAGCTCACCGCCAAAGCGGTTGGCGTAGACACGCGCACGCTTGACGTTTCCGACGTCGGGGCTGACCAGCGTCAGCGGGCCAAGGTCCAGCGAGTTAATATACGCGCTCAGCACGGGTTCGGCCGAGAGATTGTCAACGGGGATATCGAAGAAGCCCTGAATCTGAGCGGCGTGCAGGTCGAGCGTCAGGACGCGATCAGCGCCGGCGGTCGTCAGCAGATTCGCGACCAGCTTCGCCGTGATTGGTACGCGTCCTTCTTCTTTGCGATCCTGACGGGCGTAGCCGAAGTACGGAATGACCGCGGTAATGCGTTGCGCCGATGCCCGCTTCATGCAGTCGATGAAGATCAGCAGCTCCATCAGATGGTCGTTGCCCGGCGGACACGTCGACTGAATGATGAACGAGTCGCGCCCGCGGCAATCGTCGAAGAGCTTGAGCGAAATCTCGCCATCCGGGAAGTTTTCTAGCTGCGCACGACCCAGCGGGTAACCCAGGTAGCGCGCGATGGCTTCGCCCACATCACGATTGCTGCGCCCGGCGTAGATCCGGATGTCCGTCATGAGCGCGCTCCGATGCCCGGCGCCAACGTCGCGTCGTCGGCCACTTCCTCGTTACCGGTCAGATGCACAAACGGCCCGATGCGGCAATTGGCACCAATCTTCACCGGTCCGTCAATGTGTACGTGCGGCCGAATGACCGTGTCCTGGCCAATCGTCGCGCGGGCGTCGATCCACGTGCTGTTCGGATCAATGATCGTCACACCATCGTTCATGTGTCGGTCAAGGATGCGGTCACGCATGATGCGGTTGACCAGCGCCAGGTGCTGCCGCGAGTTGATGCTGTAGATATCTTCCGGTCGCACGGAACTGACGGCGAAGGCCTTCTTCCCCGCCTTGATCATGATCGCCAGTGCGTCTGTGATGTAATACTCGCCCTTGACGTTGTTCGGCTGGATCTGATCAAGCGCGTCCAGCAGGTCCGGACCGCGGAAGCAATAGTAGCTCGGATTGACCTCGCGGATCCTGAGCTGCTCCGGCGTGCAGTCGGCATGCTCGACGATGCCCAGCAGGTTGCCGCTCGCGTCACGATGAATGCGCCCGTATCCGGAAGGGTCGTCGAGAATCGCCGTCGCCAGCGTTGCCGCCGCGTTCTGACGCACGTGTGTTTCAATAACCTCGCTGATCGTCTCGCTACGGATCAACGGCCCATCGCCGCACAGCACGAACACGTGATCGTGACGCGCGATCTGCTCGCGGCAGACCATCACCGCGTGGCCGGTGCCGAGTTGCGGTGATTGCTCCACCCATTGGATCCCCGGGTCGTTGTCGAACGACTCGATGACCAGATGCTTGCAGTGCCCGACGATGGCGATCAGGTCGTCGATTCCCGCCGTGCGGCACGCATCGAGTACGTACGCGAGCATCGGGCGTCCGCAGACCTCGTGCAGGACCTTTGGCAGCTCGCTCTTGAGGCGCGTGCCTTTACCAGCGGCCAGAATCACTGCGGCAATCTTGGGAGCGCTCATTGCAGCACAACTCCTACGATTCAATCCGGACCCGCGCGCAGGCCACAGAATCTACCCGGCCTGGACTCGAACCAGGAATGCCAGGACCAAAACCTGGTGTGTTGCCAATTACACCACCGGGTAACAGGGCCGCTCGAAGTTCCGGTCTTGCCCTTCGTCCGGTTCGTCGCGTTTCATAAAGCAGGCACGGTCGTGGGCCCGTCCGGAGGCCTGTACCGACTGCCGTGTGTCAGTCGGCCCATTGCAGCGTTCGCCGCGCGCCCCTTGCGAACAGGTAAGTGCATCCCGGCCGCAACGACGCCGGGGACCAAACACTATATCGCGTCGTGGCGCGAGTTGTCAACGGCGCGAGGGCTACGCGCAGTGACATGGCATGTATTCGTAACTGCTGTACCGGCATGGTCTTACGCAAGGCCGCGGTTGCGTCGTGCGTCGCTTGGCCAGAACATGGAGCAGCGACGGGAATAAAAGACGTGGGATGGCGTCCTTCCTGATAGCGATCCGCATTCGGCATTTCTCCTCGAACGTCCGATGGAAAGGAACTCAGCCTATGGCTCCTGCATCACGCTTGTACGTCACGGCGATCACGCTGCTGTCGTGTGTCCTCGTTGCAGCAAATGAATCTGTCGCCGCTGAAGGCGTGGTACGCCACGAACCCGGGGCGTTTGAAGGTTACACACTCTTCGCACCGCTGCGCTCGACGACGACATACCTGATCGACATGCAGGGTAGCGTCGTACACACCTGGAAGAGCGCTCACCCGCCGGGCAACGCAGTTTACCTGCTCGACAACGGTCATCTCCTGCGCACAGCGCACCCGCCGAACACGGCGCCCTTTCACGGCGGTGGTATCGGCGGGCTAATCGAGGAGTTCGATTGGGACGGCAATCTGGTCTGGCAGTTTCGCTACGCAAACGATCAACACTGCCAGCATCACGACGTCGAGCCCATGCCCAACGGCAACGTACTCATTCTTGCATGGGAGCGGAAATCGAAGGCAGAAGCGCTCGCCGCCGGGCGTGATCCGGCGACGCTCGAAAGCGGCGAGCTGTGGGTCGACCACCTGATCGAGGTCAAACCGGAGGGGGAGCGCGGCGGCCGAGTGGTCTGGGAATGGCACATCTGGGACCACCTGATTCAGGACGCTGATCCCGATGCCGAGAACTTCGGTTACGTAGATGAGCATCTGGAACTGATCGACCTCAACTATGTAAATCGTACCACCCGCCCCGGACCGAAAGAGATTGAGCGCCTGCGCTCTTTGGGCTACGTCGGCGGCGCTCCGCCGCGCGGCGCGCAAGGTCCTCCGGGCTCCAGCGCCGACTGGAATCACACGAATTCGGTCGACTACAACCCGGACCTCGACCAGATCGTGCTCAGTGTGCTCAACTTCAATGAGATCTGGATTATCGATCACAGCACGACCACCGAGCAGGCGGCGGGGCACTCCGGCGGTCGCTGCGGCCGCGGCGGTGACCTGCTCTATCGTTGGGGAAATCCGCACGCATATCGCGCGGGTACGCCGGACGATCAACGTCTCTTTGCCCAACATGACGCGCGTTGGATCCCGAAGGGTCGCAAGGGCGCCGGCCACATGCTGGTGTTCAACAATGGCCGCGGTCGCCCGCACGGGGCATACTCATCAGTGGACGAGCTTGTCCTGCCGTTGACGAAAGACGGTCGTTACAAACGCAGCGCCGAGGCCTACGGCCCCAAAGCTGCGACTTGGTCCTACCGCAGCGCCAAGCCGGATGAGTTCTTCTCCGGACACATATCCGGTGCCGAGCGGCTACCCAACGGCAACACATTGATCTGCGCCGGCGAACAAGGTCGCGTGTTTGAGGTCACGCAACACAAGAAAATCGTCTGGGATTATGCCAGCTCGTTTGGCGGCGACCTGGACCCGCGCGGCGGTCCACTGCGCGGCTTGTTCGGTTTCGGATTCGACAAGCGACGTGGCGGTGACGATGGCGCGGTCGATCGCGGCAACCGACCTCCGCTGCCCGGACGACGGGGACCGCCTCGTAGCGGAACATCGGGACACGGGCCGGATCGCGACGAAGCGCGCGCAATGTTCCGCGCCACACGGATCAGCTCTGATCATCCGGCGCTGCGCGACCGCACGCTGCGACCACGTGCATCGAATTCCGACGATGTCCGGTAGTCGCTCCCGCAGACACGAACCAATCGTTGATTAGCCGCGCCGCGAAACGGGACATTGATGCGTTCCTGCACCACCGGAGATCACGCCCCGTCCTGGTCGGGTTGCAGACCCTCTCTCGACATACGCTACGCCGGTCGCCAGAATGCGGTTATCTGACCGAGGGTAGCGCTATGTCCGGGTCATCGAGTAATGCCAATGCCACGGTTGGCGCGTTGCGTGCGCGGCTGGCGGAAGTTGAACAGGAACTCGCGCAGTTGCACGCGCAGAACGAACGTCTGCATCACATCGTGCTCGGGATTGACGACGGCTTGTGGGACTGGCCGGATACAACGTCTGAACGCCAATGGTGGTCGCCTCGATTCTTCGAGTTGCTGGGTTACCAACACGGTGAGATGGAGTGTACACGTCCGCAGTTCTTCGAACTGATGCACCCCGATGATCGCGTCGAACACATCAACCGTGCCGATCACATGCTGAAGATCAGGGGGCTCCTCGAATCCGAGTATCGGTTGCGCACGCGCGACGGCGAGTACCGCTGGTTTCGTTCCCGAGCACGCGTGTTTCAGAAAGAACGGGGCCGCGCGTTTCGTATGGCTGGATCGGTACGTGATGTCACCGAAGAGAAACAGACGGAACGCGCGCTCCGCGAGCACGCCGATCAGCTTCGCAACATCATTGAGCACAGCACGAACGTCTTCTACACGCACGATACGGATCACGTCCTGACGTATCTGAGCCCACAGATGCAGGATGTACTTGGCTACACGCCCGAAGAAGCCAAGGTCCGCTGGACTGGGCTGACGACCGACCACCCGATCAACGAGGCCGGGTACGCCGCCACGCAGCGCGCTATCGACACCAGCGATACGCAGCCACCGTATATCCTGCAACTGCGGCACAAGTCGGGCCGGAGTGTCTGGGTGGAGGTGCACGAGGCCCCGGTCGTTGTCGACGGCCGGACCGTCGCGATCGTTGGAGCGCTGACCGACATCACGGAACGCCAACTGGCGACCGACGCCCTGCGCGAGAGCGAGGAGCGGTTCCGTCGCGTCTTCGAGGACGGGCCAGCGGGCATCGCGCTGATTGACCCATCCGGGAGAGTCCTGTCCGCGAACGCGGCGTTTTGTAGCTTTCTCGGGTACACCGACGAAGAGCTCTTGGGAATGGCGTTCAAGGAGTTTACGCATCCCGAGGATCGCGGCGGCGATCTGGAGCTGACACGGCGCCTGTTTGCCGGAGAAATCCGCTCATACCAACTGGAGGAGCGCTATCTGCGGAAGGACGGTACCGTCGTATGGGGTAATCTCGTTACGACGCTGGTCCACGATGATGCAGGTGAACTGCTGTATGGCCTTGGCATTGTCGTTGATATCACCCAGCGCAAAGCGGCGCAAGAAGAGCAGCACAAACTCGAGGACCAGCTTCGCCAGGTGCAGAAGATGGAAGCCGTCGGCCAGCTAGCCGGCGGTGTCGCCCATGACTTCAACAACATGCTCACCGCCGTGCTCGGCAACGTCGAGCTGCTGCGAACCACTGTGACACCCCTGGAAGCTGACCGCGCGCTGTTCCAGGACGGATTGCAGCAAATCGAGGATGCCGGGCTGCGCGCGGCTGACCTCACGCGACAATTGCTCGCGTTCAGTCGCAAGCAACTGCTTCAGCCGGAAGTGCTCGATCTGTCCGCACTGGTCATGGGCATGGAGAAGATGTTGCGCCGCTTGATTCAGGAAGACATCGAACTCGACATCAGGTGTGCGGCGGAGGCCGGCTGCATACGTGCTGACCACGGGCAGATCGAGCAGGTGGTGCTCAATCTTGCGCTCAACGCACGTGATGCCATGACGGCCGGTGGCCGGCTGCTCATCGAAGTGGCCGCTGCCGAGCTCGATCGCAAATTCGCCGCGCGTGAAACAGATACGGCCGGCGGCCCGCACTTGCTACTGACCGTCAGTGACACGGGCGTTGGTATCCCGGCCGATATCCTCGAACGGATCTTCGAGCCGTTCTTCACTACCAAGACCGCGGGACAGGGTACCGGATTGGGGCTCGCTACCGTACACGGAATCGTGCGGCAGTCCGGCGGCCACATCGTTGTGGGCAGCGAGCCCGGGCGCGGCTCGACGTTTCGCGTCTATTGGCCTACGGTTGACCGCGACGTAGCGGCGTATTTGACGAGCGACATCGAACAGCTCACGCTGCACGGAACCGAGGCGGTGCTCATCTGCGAGGACGATCAGGCTGTTCGCGATCTCATCGTGCGGGCACTCGATGAGCACGGCTACCACGTGCTCGAAGCGGTCGATGCGCGACACGCAATTGAGATTTCGAAGACGCAGGTCGGAACCATTGAGCTGCTGGTGACCGACGTCGTCATGCCGGACATGGATGGCCGCGAGCTGGCCGAACGACTCTGCGGTCAGGACCCGAGTTTGAAGGTGCTTTACGTCTCCGGATACACGGCGGACGCAATGGGTGCCCGTGGGTTGTTGGAGGACGGGGTCAATTTCCTGCAGAAGCCCTACAGCCCAACCACGCTACTTCAGCGAATCCGGTCCATTCTGGACTCGTGACCACTCGCAAGCCCGCGCGAAGCGTCGGCCCTCGGCGGACGACGTCTTTCCTGGATGCTATCGATACCCTATCCGCCCACGGCCCGCGTCGCGCAAAGCGCTGGGCAGCGCGTCTGCGACGTCACGCGCGAGGTACCCAATCGGTCCGATGTGCTCGGTACAATAATCCGCTGCCAAACCATGGACGTGAACAGCCAGACACGCCGCGTCGAACGCTTCCATACCCTGCGCGATCAGCGCCGCCAACAATCCGGTCAGCACATCTCCCATTCCGCCGGTGGCCATGCCAGGGTTGCCGGTCGTGTTGATGAACGCCCGGTCAGTCGTGCAGACAACGGTGCGGTGCCCTTTCAGCACCACGATCGTGTCGGTCTTGACGGCGAACTCATGGGCGCAGCGCAATCGCGTCTCGTCGTCGTCGCCGCCGAGATCGTCCAGGCCGGACGCCCTCCGCAGCCGAGCCATCTCGCCGGGGTGGGGCGTCAGGACGATTGGATAATGGCCACTGTTCTGGTTCACGTTTTGGCGCAGGACTTCCATGTTCAGGAATGCGTCGCATTTCTTGCCGTCTTCTCCCTCGCCCGCGAGCATGTTCAGCATGTCAGCGTCCAGCACGAGTGGTGCCTTGAAGCAGATTGCTGCCGCAACGCACGCGGCAACCGCCGTGCTAGGTGCGACGCCCAGTCCGGGGCCGATCGCGCAGACGTTCGCCCATTCTGCGTCGATCTCGCTTGCCAAAGGTTTTACGTTCAGGTGACCACTCCCGCGATCCCGCAGCGGCACCGTCATCAGACACGGCTCCGCGGCCGCGATGATTGGCTGCACCGACTCCGGGCAGTAGATCCGCACGAGCCCGGCGCCGCCGCGGAGGGCACCCAGCCCGCTCAGCACCGCCGCACCGGTCATGCCGCGGCTGCCGGCGACGATTGCCACGTGTCCGGCCTGACCCTTGTGCGTGGTCGGAGCCCGTTCAGGCAGACACGGCACGTCATACGTGGGTGTCGGGATGCCGCTGCTCATTGCGTGTCCCCCTGGCCGGTCGCGGTTGGCTCGCGTTCCGCGAGCGCGTTGATCAACGCTGCTTGGTACCCGGCCCCGAACCCGTTATCGATGTTCACCACGCTCACGCCCGACGCACAACTGTTCAGCATCGCCAGCAGGGCCGCCAGACCATGATAGCTCGCGCCATAGCCGATGCTGGTAGGCACCGCGATCACCGGTGCCTTCACCAATCCGCCCACCACGCTGGGCAGGGCACCCTCCATTCCGGCGACGACGACCAGCACGTTCGCCTGCCGCAGGTCGTCCGAGCGCGCCAGCAGGCGGTGTAGGCCGGCCACGCCCACGTCGTACAGCGCGCGCGTTGACTGCCCCATCACCTCGGCGGTTATCCGGGCCTCCTCCGCTACCGACAGGTCGCTGCTGCCGGCACAGACGATCGCGACGAAGCCCGCCGTCGGCGGTGTCTCGCGTTGCCGCAACGCCACTACCCGGGCCAGCGCGTGGTATTCGGCTCGCTGAAACCGACGCAAAACGCGATCGGCCGCCTCTGGCGCCACGCGGGTCGCCAGTACGTTCTCGCCGGATTCGGCCAGCCGGGCAAAGATCTGCTCGACCTGCTCCGGCGTCTTGCCCTGCCCGAAGATGACTTCCGGATGGCCGCACCGCAGCGCGCGGTGGTGGTCGATGCACGCGAAGTCGAGCTGCTCAAAGGGCAGCTTGGCCAGCCGCTCCATCGCGGCGGACACGGGCAGCCGGCCGCCCGCGACTTGCTCCAGTAGTTCCTGCAAGGCTTGTGTTGTCAATGATTTGCTCCGCCGCGCACCGGACCACGGGGTCATGCGTTTCTCGTCAATCGCTCGCGTTTCGCACGAGCGCGAGTTACTATAACGCGCGATTCAGCACCATCGCGAGAGGTACTCCATGGCCCAGTCCCGTAGCAGCGGCAGCAAGCAGCAACTTGAGACCGTCGAGCCGATCGGTACGCGCGTACTGATCCGCAAGGACGAAGACAAAAAGACCACCAAAGGGGGCATCGAGCTGCCGGGGAATATTGAGATTCCCACCATCACCGGACGCGTTGTTGCGGTGTCTGCCCAGGTCGATCGCGACGAGGATTACCCCATCGCGCAGTACGACAAGGTGCTGTTCAACCCGAAGAACGCCGTTCCGGTCGATTTCGAAGGGGATAACAGGTTGTTCGTCGTGCCGGTTGAGGACATCGTCGCGGTGTTCCGGCGCAGCGGTTAAAGGGGGGTGGGGCGGATCCCCGGCGAGTTTTGTAACTGGTAAATGCCATCATTGGGCTTGAATGGCGTTTATTATCGGCAACGTTACATTGATGAACGTTGCGGCGATCGCCGGGCTCTTCTAAACTTAAACATAGAGAGAGCTTCTCTCAGTCAGGGCAGGGCGCCCTAAGGTGCCACGCGGTTCGATCAACGATCCCGCCGGGATTGCTGCCGCTTCGTAGTGTCGGCCGCAGCCGCAGGCACCAGCGCGATGGACCAGTTTGGCCCGCGCGAACCCAGCATCCTGGGAAGGAGGACGCTATGCATACGACCTGTGGAAACCGCGCCGTCCCACCGCGGAAAGTGCGCCGACCGAAGTACATCCGTTCGCTCGACGAAATTCCCCAGATCCCTGCCGCGGAGCGGGAACGTCTACGTCCGGTAACCGAAAAATTCGTGCTTCGTGCCAATGATTACTACCTGAACTTGATCGACTGGAACGACCCGGCTGACCCCATCCGCCGCCTGATCATCCCGACCGAGGACGAGCTCAGCGATTGGGGCCAGCTCGACCCGAGCAACGAGGAACGCGTTACGGTCGCTCCGGGCGTGCAGCACAAGTACCCGCACACGGTTCTGCTGCTCTGCAACGAGGTCTGCGGGGCCTACTGCCGCTACTGTTTCCGCAAGCGGCTGTTCATGGACGACAACCACGAAGTGAGCATCGACGTCGGACCGGGCCTCGACTACATCGCCCAGCACCCCGAGGTCACCAATGTCCTGCTCACCGGCGGCGACCCGCTGCTGATGAGCACTCGGCGACTTCGCGACATCATCAGCCGCCTGCGCGAGATTCCGCACGTGCGGATCATCCGGCTCGGCTCCAAGATGCCGGCGTTCGATCCGTTCCGGATCCTCGATGATCCCGAGCTGCTGGCGACGCTGAGCGAGTTTTCGACCGCGCGGGCGCGCATCTACCTGATGGCCCATTTCGATCATCCGCGCGAGCTGACCGAGGAGGCCGTCGCGGGCATCGACGCTTGCATTCGCCACGGCGTGATGTGCGTCAATCAGTGCCCGCTGATCCGCGGGATCAACGACGATCCGGACGCACTCGCGACCATGTTCCGCGAACTCTCATTCATTGGTTGCCCGCAGTACTACGTCTTCCAATGCCGGCCGACGGCGGGTAACGAGACGTATTCGGTGCCGATCGTGGAGGGCTGGGAGATTTTCCGCGAGGCGTTGCGCAAGGGCTCCGGCTTGGCGTGTCGCGCGCGCTTCGTTATGTCCCACGCGCTAGGCAAGGCGGAAGTTCTCGCCGTGCTCGGCGATCGCATCTACATCCGCTTCCACCGGGCGCGCGACGCGGCCGTTCGCGGCGAGGTGCTCGCCTTCGAGCGCAATAACGATGCCCGCTGGTTGGATGACCTGAGGCCGATCCCGGACCTAGTAAGCGATCGCTTACCGGCAGAGGTCCTGGAAGCGCTTGAAAGCTGACGCAGCGCGTCCGTCGAATCCGCCCTGAAAGGGCGGCGGCGCTCCACCCGTGGCCAACCGCCCGTGCCCCTTCGGGGCACCCGGCCCGACCGTTCTCGCGCTACCGATACTTCCGCAAACTAAGAATCAACTCCACCTCGCCGACCGGGATCTCCAACATGTCGGCGATGGTCATCTGAGGTGTGCCGGCGTCGGCCAATTCGTAGATCCGCTGGAAGCGTGCCTCGCGGTCGTTTGAGTCTGGCGACGTGGAATCGGAATGCTGTGGTGCATAGGAGGCTGTGTCGTCGCTGCCGTTGGCCAGTTTCGGGGATGCGCCCGTCGTACCCTGCACGAGCTGCGTCAGTTCCTGAATCCGCGCATCCGCGTCACGTATGACCGTCTCCAGCTTGGCATAGCGCGTGTCGACCTGCGCGTTGATCCGCCGCGAGAGCTCTTCGAGCTGCACCAGCAGATCGTCCATGGACACGCGGACGTCCTTCGTATCGCGCAGCCGGGCCAGCGACTCGCGCGTGAGGTCCTTCCGCGTTGCTAGGCGCTGCTGCGAGCGGCGCAGCATCGACACCGACAGCATCACCAGACACATCATCACCAGGAGAACGACGAATCCGTTATCCATCGCCGCGATTGGATTGAGAGGCAGCATGCTCCGTCCACGCTCGCAGGGCCGCGTCCTGAACGTCGCGCAGCGCGACGTCGTGTGACCGGGCGGCGGCGGCGCAGTCCTCGTACTCCGGCCAGGCCTGACACGCACGGCCGCTCTGCCACCCGACTTTGATTCGGATCGGTCCAAAGCGGGTCTCGACCGCAACGGATGTGCGTTCGAGCATCGTACGCTGACAAGTGTGGCGACGTACGCCGAGCGTGGTCGTCTCGCGCAGGAGCACCTGCTCCAGGCGGGGTGTATCCAGTGGGGCGGCCAGAACCGTGATCAGTTGCCCCGGGCGGCCCTTCTTCATGATTATCGGTACCATGAATACGTCCAGCGCGCCAGCATCCAGCAGACGCTCAGCGGCGTATGCGACGACCTGCCCTGGGGCGTCGTCGACCTGGGCCTCGATGACTACGGCCGTTTCTTGCGCGTCAGACGTAGCGGATTCCAGTTTGCCGATGAACAGCCGTAGGATGTTGGCCCGCGTGCGATGTTCGCGCGTGCCGGCGCCGTATGCGATCTGTTCGATCTGCATCGGCGGCAGGGAACCGAATTCGGCCGCGAGCGTCGTGTGGATCGCGGCACCGGTCGGCGTCGTTACTTCGAACTCCTCGTCACATTCGGCGAGCGGTACGCCACGCAAGAGCTCGGCTGTGGCGGGGGCTGGGATGGGCATCGTGCCGTGCTCGCACTCGATCGTGCCGCGCCCGGTCGGAATCGGCGAGCAGACGATGTGTTCGATGTTCAACGCCGTCAGACCAGCACAGGCACCGACAATATCCGCGATCGCGTCGTCCGCCCCGACCTCGTGAAAGTGAACCTTGCTCACTTCGATGCCGTGGACCTTGGCTTCGGCCTCGGCCAGCCGCGTGAAAATCTGTATTGCACGATCCGCGACCGCGTCGTTGAGCTTCGCGTCCTGGATGATCCTGATGATGTCAGACAGGTGACGGTGCTTACGAGCCGGGTCGTCTGCAATCCGAACGTCAACGTGCATCGCCGCCAGGCCGCCGCGCTGCACGCGCTCGGCCGACACCGTAACGCCGCTGAGGTGCAGACACTCGACGACCTGCTGCAACTCCGCCAACGGCCAGCCGGCGTCGATGAGGGCTGCGAGCGTCAT
This sequence comes from Phycisphaerae bacterium, assembly GCA_028277645.1. Lineage (GTDB taxonomy): Bacteria > Planctomycetota > Phycisphaerae > UBA1845 > Fen-1342 > JANQFV01. The sequence continues at coordinate 244,289 of JANQFV010000015.1, read as the reverse complement.
GTCCCCCGCGACGCCGCCGAAACAGTCGAAGTAGGCACAACGCATCGACCGGCCCTTTCGTGAAATAGACGCTACTTGGCGCATTCGCCGGCAAGATTCTGGATCGCGCGGATCATCGCTTGCGTGCCCAACTCGGCGCCGCCGGCTTGTGCCTCGACGGCCCGGAAGAGTTGCTGCGCCAGTGCCGTGCCGGGCAGCGGAATACCGAGTTGGTCGGCCGTGTCCTGCGAGATGCGCAGATCCTTCTGAATCAGCTTGATCATGAACGCCGGCGCCAGATCGCGATTCGCAATCTTTGGTCCAAGATTGGCGAGTGCCCACGACCCGCCGGCGCCGGACGCCAGTGTCTCGATCGCCTGTGTCAAGTCGAGCTCCGCGCGTTGGGCAACGGTCAGTGCCTCGCACACGCCGATCATATTCACCGCGCAGAGAATCTGATTGCACGCCTTCAGCGTCTGTCCGCTACCGCTGGGGCCAACGTGGACGACACGTCGCCCGAGCTTCTCCAGCACCGGCCGCACGCGTTCAAACGCGTCGGCGTCCCCGCCCGCCATAATCGTCAGCGTAGCTTCACGCGCGCCGACGTCACCGCCGGTGACCGGAGCATCGAGCAGCGTCACGCCCTGCTCGGCCAGCTTCTGTGCCAACACGCGGGTCGCGTCGGGCCGGATGGTCGTCATGTCGACGACACAGGAGCCGGATCGCAAGCTTGCCGCGGCCCCATTCAGTCCGAACAAGACCTCCTCGACGTCGAGCGTATCGGTAACGATCGTGATCAACAGGTCGACGTCCCTGGCGACGTCCGCCGGCGTGTCTCGCCAGGTCGCCCCTTCATCGAGCAATGGCGTGGCTTTGGTTTTCGTCCGCGAGTAGACCGACAGCGGATAGCCCGCTCGCAGCAAGTGACCGGCCATCGGTTGCCCCATGATCCCCAATCCGATGAAGCCGATGCGCAATCCCTCGGGCATGTCCTACCTCACGCGTGCGGCGACACAGCCGCCGCGATTCGTACGGCACCGCTATAGCCCCCGCGCCGCGCTCATGCCGCCAACGGCTCGGTCGGCGGCGCCGTTCTACTTGTCACCCTGGTGTGTCGACGTCGAGGACTCGGTCGTTTCGGGCTGCTCGTCCGTATCGACCGTCTCGACCGCGTCGTCGGTGTCCTTCTCATCGACCTCGACGTCGTCAAACGCACCCTTCACCGGTGCCAGCACCATAGTCATGAACCGGCCGTCCACGTTCGGGGCCCGCTCGACTTTCACTTTGGGGCCGAAGTTCTCGACGATCGAACGGAACGTCTGGAACCCGATCTCGCGGTGTGAACGTTCGCGGCCGCGGAAGATCATGGTGAACTGCACCTTGTGCCCCTTCTTCAGGAACTTCACGGCGCGGTTGACCTTGATTTCGCGGTCGTGCGTATCGGTCTTCGGCCGGATGCGCACTTCCTTCAGCGGCTGCTCATGGTGCTTCTTGAGGTTCTTCTTCTGCGTGTACTTCCATTTGCCGTAGTTCATCAACCGGCAAACGGGCGGGCGCACGTTCGGAGCGACCTCAACCAGGTCCACGCCGGCTTCCCGCGCGAGGCGCATGGCCTCATTGTTCGTCATGATGCCGAGCTGTTCGTTGTCTTCGCCGATCACGCGGACCGGGGAGATCCGGATCTGCTCATTGCATCGCAGGTTCTGATTGATGTGTTCACCGTCCTTTCTGCCGACGCGGCCCAGGGCCACGCGGTTACTTTGACGAGCCCTGGTGTAGCTCGTCCGGCGATTGTTCGCCGCGATTCTCGATCTCACTGGCACACGCCGCCAGGAACTGCGGCAGCGGGTAACTTCCCAATTGCTGCCCGTCACGCGTGCGTACATTGACCGTCTGATCGGCGGCTTCCTGCTCGCCGACGACCAGCACGTAGGGGATCTTCATCATCGTCGCGGCTCGGATCTTTGCACCGATACGGTCGTCGCCGTCATCGAGCTCGACCCGTAGCTCCGCGGCCCGCCCAGCTTCGTACACCGTGCGCGCGTAGTCCGCCGACTTCTCGGAGATCGAGCACACCCGCACCTGCGTTGGCGCGAGCCACAACGGAAACGCGCCCGCGAAATGCTCGATCAGGATTCCGACGAAGCGCTCGATGCTGCCGAACAGCGCACGGTGGACCATCACCGGTTGGTGCTCCGCGTTGTCATCACCAATGTAGGACAGCTCGAATCGCCGCGGCAGGTTGTAGTCCACCTGGACCGTGCCGAGCTGCCATTCGCGGCCGATCGCATCCTTGACAATGAAGTCCACCTTCGGGCCGTAGAACGCGGCTTCGCCGTACTCCTCGGACGACGTCATCTCGGCCGTCCGAACGGCATCACGCAACGCTGCCTCAGCCATGTCCCAGACGGCGGTGTCGCCAATGTATTTACTGCTGTCCGGATCGCGCAGGCCCACGCGGACACGGTAGTCGCGCAACCTAATCGCATCCAGCACAAACTTGGACAGATCGATGCAGTCGCCGATCTCACGCGGGAGCTGCTCCGGCGTGCAGAAGATGTGCGCGTCGTCCTGGCAGAACCCGCGGACGCGCGTTAAGCCGCTGACCTCTCCGGACTGTTCGTAGCGGTACACCTGTCCGAACTCGCAAAGTCGTACGGGCAGATCGCGATAGCTGCGCTGTTCAGACGCGAAGATCCGCACGTGGTGCGGGCAGTTCATCGGCCGCAGCAGATAGCCGTCGCCCTCGGAAAGCTGGCTGCGGATCGCACGCTGATTCTGCTCGCCGTTGCCGCTGGTTGCGGAGTATTTGCGCTGCTGGAGCCTCTGCCTGGTTGCGTCGTCCAGCTTGTCCAACACACACTGCTCGTCCGCGCTGTACCCCTCGGCGTCGCCGCGGGCCGCGGTCGCCTCCCACAGGTCATTCAGCAGCCGTGCCGTATCGTTTTCGAACAGCGGCGGATACTGACTGTCCTTGTAGTACGGGAAGTGACCGCTCGTGCGATACAGGTCGAGCTTGCCGATCTGCGGCGTGTAGACCGACTCGTACCCGCGGGACAGTAGCTCCGCGAGGATAAAGTCCTCAAGCGTGCGGCGAATGACCGCACCATGCGGTTTCCACAGTGCAAGCCCCGGGCCGACCAGCGGGTCGATCGTGAACAGCCCGAGATCCTGCCCGAGCTTGCGGTGATCGCGCTTGCGGGCCTCCTCAATGAAGGCGAGGTGTTGCTTCAGCGCCTTCTTGTCCGGCCAGGTCGTGCCGTACACGCGCTGCAGCATTTGCTGGTTGGCATCGCCACGCCAGTACGCGCCGGCCACCTGCATGACCTTGAACGCACCGATCTGGCCGGTGCGCGGCACGTGCGGCCCGCGGCACAGGTCCTCGAAGCAGCCGGAACCCGGCTCGCCCGTGGCGTAGAAGCTCAGCGCTTCGCCGTCGGCGCGCTCGGCGTTGTCGATCTTGTAGGGATTCTGCTCCTGTTCGAGCTTGGTCATCGCCTCATCACGCGGCATCTCGTAGCGCGTGAACGCCCGATTCTCCTTGACGATCTGCTGCATCTTCGCTTCGATCTTGGCGAAGTCGTCCGGCGTCAGTGGGTGGTCGAGCTCGATGTCGTAGTAAAACCCGTTCTCGACCGGCGGACCGTACGCGAGCTTGGTCTGTGGCCACAGCGAGCAAATGGCTTCGGCCATGACGTGAGCAGCGCTGTGCCGCGCCACTTCGAGGCCTTCCGGATCACTCAGCGTCAGCGCGCGGAAAGTCGTCTCCGGTTCAGCGATCGGTCGGGCGAGGTCCACAATCTGATCATTCACTTTCGCTGCCACAGCCTTGCGGAGCAGGCCGGGCGAGATGGCTTCGACGACATCGGCCGCCGAGGCGCCATCGGGGTGTTCGACGACGGTACCGTCGGGAAGCTGCACTTTCAGCATGGGGTGGGAATCCTCATGATTGGAGAGAGCACTTACACATATCCGCACGACGTGCGGACGCACACGTGGGTACGAAACGTGTGAACGATATGACGCCGCTGACGGACGCGCGGGCCGCGCGACCGCCGGGTCGGAGATATCTCACGTTTCTATCCCACGTTGCATGAGGCCCAATCCAATCAATCCAATGCGCATAGGGGCCTAAACCCCAGCATCTAAGCACTTTATCGGTTGGAGATGTGTTGTCAACTAGAAGTGAATCGAGTTTGCGGGGCGTCAGACCGGTTTCTGCGGGAACAGCGCGTTAGCCAGCAATCAGTGCCCGATAACGCGCAGTGTGCTGACGACTCACGATCACTTGCCCGTGCAGATGTCGCCTTGCAGGCGGGAGGCCTGTACTGCGTAGGCGCCAATCGCCACCATGGTCAGCAGGATGGGGATCATCAGCGACTGGCTTGAGGCCCAGCTCCGAAACGTCGCCCCCAGTGACGGCACGTACGCGCTCGACAGACCTGCGAAACCGATGATCATCAGTCCCGCGCCCTGCAGTGTGGTGATGAACAGCGCGGTGGTCTCCCGTCCTAGCAGCGCGCACGTCGCCCCCAGCAGACCGCAGGATGCCATGACAATCAGAAGCGGTGTGCCAGCGAGCCCCATCTGGCTGGCGACGTAGCCGCAGAGGGTCGCGGCCGTGGCCGCCGCAGAACAGAGCAGAGCGGCGCGGCCGGACGCTATTCCGATCAGCGCACCCAGGAAGCCGCCCGCGACAACGAGCACGTCGGGTTGATAGTTGAGCGTCCAGGCGGTGATCAGCCCGGCCAGCGCGCCGTAACCCGCGGTCGAGATCAGCAGCAGGAAACGCAACATCCGAAACGCTGCGAAGCCGTAGAGTGCTCCGGCTGCGAAGAACACCAATCCCGTTGCGCCCGGCTGACCGCCGATCCAGTTGAACAGGTAGCTCTGGCACTCGCCCATAGCACCACCTCCGACAGCACCGTTATGGCCCTGTTAAGATAGTTAAAATCCCCGCGGCTGCGGGCAAGTGTGTAATTGAGTGGTTTTGCGGTCTGCTGTAGCGGGCCGACTCAGGTGCTGGCCGGCGCTGCATCGGCAGCGGGGGACGCTACTTTCGGACGTTTGCCGAGCACGTCGAACAGATTCCAGAGCATCGAAATGCCCCATAACGCGCCGATGATCGTCAGCGGCCAGTACCCGGCACCGTCCAGGGCCTGTGGCCAGCGCGTGTAGAACAGAACGAATCCCGCCAACGTCACCAGGCCGGTTCCCAGAGTCGCCGCCCAGAACGACCGCGCCGCACGCGGCATCAGCGTGGCGAATACCAGGCCGGCGATCGCAGTCGAGACGACGATCGCGACGAAGCTTAGTTGGAACGACGGCACTTCCTGCCCCAGATGGGCCCAGAGGTTCTGTACGTGCTCGTACCAGACCGCTTCAGAGACGGCGATTTCGCCGGGCGGCAGCAATCCGACTTCTTCGGTCGTCGCGTTGTAGCCTTGCGAGGAGAAGGTGCTCAACGGTTGCTGAAGGCGTGTGCCATACACCGCCAGCGCCGCGACGACCAATACTCCCGCCACTTGCGCCGCCATCCAGAAGCGAAACAGAATCACGCCCAGGATCAGGCCCGCGGCGCCGCCTAGCAGCGCGGCGGGCCAGAACGGGATGGGTGTCCAGTGCGGCAGCAAGCCGCCGCCAATCCCGCCGCTGATCGCGAGCACCGCCGCGATCAGTCCGGGTGCGAGGCGCGCCCCCCGTGCCATGAAGAGCAGTCCGACGGCCGCGGTCGCGCCGATAAACGCCAGCGGTATCCAGGCCGCATCCGACGGGATGTGCTGATTGATGGTCTCGATCAGACGAGCGGGCAGTTCGTTCATGTCCATCGGTTTCCACCTCTGATGGATGATAGTCACCGGCTCGGCGGTTTGAAGTCAATGCCATCCGGCCAACGCACAATCACGATGCGCTCCGGAATCTGGCCCAGTTCGCTGAACAGACGGTTCAGGCGGTTCAGTTTCTCGGCCGCGGGGACCTCCACGGAGTGTTCCTCGCCCGGCGGCTCGCCCCAGTCGATGTAGCAGGCCGGGTGTACCGTTTGGATGCGTAGGCGGCCGTCGAGTTCACGCTCGCGGCGATTGAAGTTCGAGACATCCACGGCCCGCAGCCACGATGCGAACGGCAGCAGATTCTGGGCCGCCGCGCGACGCAGGAACGTAACCAGCTTGATGCCGGCGGCGATGTCCTCGCCCTCCCAGCGTTGCCCGATCTCAGTACGTGTGAATTCCGTGCCCGTAATTAGAAACCACTCGCCGCCCGGGATCGTTGTGGCGCTGCACTGTGGTGGGAGCCGTACGCCGCTACGGTCGATCAGGTACGCCTGGCCGCGTACCTCGACATAACAGAGCGGCTCGCGGAACTGTGCGTCCACGTGTAGTTCGCCGCCTGGAAGCTGCGTGACGCGCCGCACGCCGGCAACCCACGGCGACGCGGCAATCTGCTCACCTACCAGGCGCGGTAGCTGGAGATCGACGGCAGCCGATTCCGGCAGCGCCAGCCGTGATTCGATCTCATCGAGCACCGGCTGATTGCCGGGCCGCTGAAGCCAGACCGGCAATTCGTGCCAGACGACGTGCGGCGATTCTGCGGCCGTGATCGTTGCGACGTGGGCATCGAGACGGCCGGTGCACCAGAGGAACACCGCCAGCGCTCCGCCCCACAGCGTGCCAACGGCCAACCGACGCCACGCTGTCGGTGATAGATTCCACGACAGCCGCGGCTTCTGCGACTTGCGAACGATGTGCGGACGCTTCTTAGCGGCGCGGCGAGTCATGCCGATTGCTCCAGAGCCATGAACACAAGACGTTCTACCAACTCATCAAACGGAATGCCGTGCTTTGCGGCGGCCTTGGGCACGAGCGAATGGCTGGTGAATCCCGGCAGGGTGTTGAGTTCCAAGAACCAAAGTTTGCCGTCGCGATCGACAATCCAGTCGACGCGGCCCAGATGTCGGCAGCCGAGCGTATCGAAAACGGTCAGGCTGCGTGACTGCGCGCGCTTCAGCAGCGCCGGCGCATAACCTGCGTCAAACAGGTATTCGGTCGCGTCGTCCTGGTATTTGGCCTGATAATCGTAGAATTCGCGCTTAGGTCGAATGCAGATCGGCGGCAGTGCGGTATCCGCCAGGATGCCCACCGTCAGTTCTTCGCCCGCAATAAACTGCTCTACCAGGGCCCGTTGCGAGTGCGGGAACACAGCGGTCAAAGCGTCGCGGAATGCCTGAGGCTGCTCGACAATCGTCGTCGCGACGCTACTGCCCTGATCAGCGGGTTTCACGACGACAGGGAATTCGAGCTCCGGCAAGTCGCGGTGATCGGGCTGAGCCGCCTCCCAGATTTCGTACGGCGGTGTGTCGAACCCGGCATCCAGCACGAGCTGCTTGCTGGCGATCTTGTCCATCGCCAGTGCCGACCCGCGCGAATCCGCACCGACGAAACAAATCCCGCGCTGCTCCATGATGCCCTGGAGCGTGCCGTCCTCGCCGAACGTGCCGTGCAGGGCGGGAAAGACGACATCGGCGGGTGTGTCGAGCGCGGACAGGTCTGCGGGGCTGATATCTGCTAGGAACACTTCATGCCCGCGTTGGCGCAGGGTGTCCGCCACGGCCTGGCCTGACTGGAGACTGACGTCACGCTCCGCGCCGGGACCGCCGGCGAGCACCGTCACGCGCAGCTTCCGCTCCGGTCTGGGATTAGCTTGATCCGGCTGGGGGGTGTCCTGGAGCATCAGGCGATTCCATTCACCAGATCTCGACCTCGAGCTGAAGCTCGATGCCGGTTTCGCTGAGCACGCGATCCTTCGTGTGCTCGATCAATTGTACCACGTCAGCCGCAGTCGCGCCAGGGTGCGCCACGATGAAGTTCGCATGACGCGTCGAGATCTCAGCGTGGCCGCGGCGCGTGCCCTTCAGACCGACGTCGTCGATCAACTTGCCCGCCGGCGCCTGCGGCGGGTTCTTGAAGATACAGCCGGCGGATTTGGCGGAGACCGCGGGTTGTTCCGCGTGCTTTTCGGTCCAGACTTCGCGGTATCGCGCGAGCGTTTCTTCGCGGTCAGCCGACTTGAACGCGAACGTCACTTGCGTAACGATGCTGCCGGCGAGGTTGCTGTCGCGGTAGTCGAATTGCAGGTCCGCGCGAGCGAGTGAAACACCCGTGCCGTCACTGCAAACGACATTGACCGACTCAACAACATCGCCAACGTTGCCGTAGCGTCCGCCGGCGTTCATCCGCACAATGCCGCCAACCGTGCCGGGAATGCCCGCGAGCCCCTCGAGTCCGCTCAGCCCGCGCTCAGCGCTCTGCTTCACCAGCCGTGGAAAGTCCGCACCGCCGCCGGCGCGTGCGTGCATGCCATTGATCTCGATCGATTGCCAGCGCGGGCTGTCCAGACGAATAACTGCCGCATCGACGCCCTCGTCGCGCACCAGCACGTTGGCCCCGCGACCTAAGATCTTCCAGTGAATACCCTGTTTCTGACACCGCCGCAGCACTTCACCCAACTCGTTATCGTCGCGCGGCGAGAGCAGCCAGCGCGCGGGCCCACCTAGGGCGTACCACGTCAGGTCGCGCAAAGGGGCGTCAGCCTGGCAGATCGCCTCCAAGCCGGCGAAGCAGTTCATCCGCCACCCTCCAGATCGGACCGGCACCCATGGTTATCACCAGATCTCCCTCACGCGCATCGGCCGCAATGCGCGTCGCGATGTCCGCAAATTCAGCGACATACGTTGCCTCACCGCCGCGTTTTTTGATCTCGCCGACGAGGTCGGATGCGTTGACCGCCGCACGATCACGCTCCGTGTCGCGTACGAAGTAGATGTCGGGGACGATCACGCGATCCGCCTCGGCGAAACTGTCGGCGAAATCCGCCAGCAGAAAACGCGTGCGCGAGTGCTGGTGCGGCTGAAACACGCACCAGAGCTGCCGCGGCTGGTAGTGCTTTCGCGCGGCGTCCAGCGTTACCCGCAGCTCCGTCGGATGATGCGCGTAATCATCGACTACGCGGATGCCACGTTGTTCGCCGCGGAGTTGCAGCCGGCGGCTCGCGCCGTGAAAGCTCGCCAGCCCCTCTGCGACTTTGTCCCAAGGCACACCGCATTCGGTCGCGAGTGCTGCCACCGCCAACGCATTTTCCAGGTTGTGCCGGCCCGGCAACCCAAGTTCGACAGTCCCGAGCACCGTGCCATTGTGTACGGCCTCGAAGCGGGCGCAGCCCGCTTCCCAGCGCGTGTGTTGTGGTTGCCAGTCGGCATCGGTCTGGACCGCGAACGTGCCGACACGCCCGGTTTCGCACCGCGCCAACGCGGCGCAGTTCGGATTGTCCGCATTGATGATCAGCAGACCGTCGTCCGGGATACCGCGTGCAAATTCCTCGAACGCCGCACAGATCCCGGATAAGTCCGCGTAGTAATCCAGGTGGTCCTCTTCGATATTCAGGATCGCCGCCAAACGCGGGCGGAGATTGAGAAAAGAACGGTCATACTCGCACGCCTCAGCGACGAAGTGTGGCCCATCGCCCACGCCGCTACCGCCACCGAGCTGACCGACGTGCGCCCCAATCACAAAGCTCGGATCCAGCCCCGCTTGTCGCAGGACGTACGCGAGCCAGGCGGACGTGGTACTCTTGCCGTGCGTGCCGGCGATCGCGATGCCGTGGTGATGGTTCATCACCCGCCCCAGCATCTCGGCGTATTTCAATCGCCGCACGCCGCGCTCGCGGGTGATGCGCAATTCGGGATGGTCGGAAGGTATCGCAGCCGACGTGACCACCAGATCGAGCTCCGCCGGCAGACTACTGCCATCCTGCTGCGTAGAGACGGGGATGCCGGCTGTGCCGAGTGAGGAAAACTCCGGCGATGCGACTGCATCCGTCCCGCTGACACGCGTACCGTGTTTGAGGAGCAGGGCCGCCAGGCCGGACATGCCCGAGCCGCCGATCCCAATCATGTGTACTTTGAGGCTCTTCAGGCTGTCCGCGTTCATAGCGCGTGGTCCCGCGACGTGTTTCACTGGTGTAATCGGGTTCATGTGCACCGCCACCGTTCTGCCGTCCGTGGAACGTGTGGATGCAATCCGCCGACAACTCGCCGTCAAACGCAACGACACACCCCGTCGGCGTTCGATTCCTGGGCTATACTGTCGGTGACGCTGCGCGGCCGGTCGCCATCCATAGCGAACCGTAGTGCTGATGCCGCGTAGCAGATTGTAACCTGCGAACGCGCAGCCCGGAACTGGATTTGTTATGGTAGAACCCGCTGCGGAGACGCGCACCGTCGCGACGCACCGATCGGTCGACACATCCCTGCTGATGCTCGTGCTGGCGCTGCTGCTGCTGGGGGCCAGCTTCCTGCTCATCAGCCCACCGCCGGGAGCGACTTACCCGAGCGCGATTCCCTGGAGCGACTCTTCGGCCCTGCACCCACTGACCGACCTGATGTCCGGCTACGGGCTGCTGACGTCATTGCGCGGCGTCGAGGTGAAGGATTTCGCCTTTCATATTGCGACGGCCCTGGCGCTCATCCTGCTGGCGGTGCAGTTCAGTCGGCCGATGCCTGCGCTGGCGCTGTCGCGACCGGCACGCATTGCGCGCTATGGTCAGGGTCTGCTGGCGGCGTGGGTGGTACTGTCGTGGCTCAGCGTCTTCTGGTCCGAGGACGTGACGCTCGCGTATGGCCAGGCTGCGCTGTACGCGCTACCGTTGGCGTGGGCGCTGGTGCTCGGCATGTTACTCGAACGCCGGCATATCGTGCCGCTGCTCGTCGGCCTGCTGATCATCTCCACCGTCGGGGCGGCGCTGGCGATCTGGTATTACTACGAACGCAATCCGTATCACCGCGCGAGCTTCCCGATCGGCAATCCCACGACACTCGCCGCCGCGATCCTGCCCGCGATTCTGCTGGCGCTGGTCCTGTGTGGCACGGGATGCAAACGGCTGCTGCGGCGTGAAGCCGGCGTCGCGCAACTGATCGGCGGCTTGATTGCCTTGGTTCCGCTGCTCTGGTGTCTGTATCTCACCCGCGGCCGGGCGGGATGGCTGGCCCTGGCCGTCGGCGTCACCGCGATCGTCGTGTTTGCTGCAGGCCGTCGCGTACGAGCCATCGTCGGGATTGCGTTCGCTTCGGCAATCGTGATCGCGGGCGGCGTGTTGTACTACACCTCGCACCTCGACGTCACGATGGCCCGCGGCGCGGCGATGCGCTTCCGGCTGTACGCATGGGAATACGCGGCCACGCTCTGGCAGGCAAATCCGGTGCTCGGCAATGGCGCCGGCGCGTACCCGCGTCTGGCCGGTACACTGGCGGTACGCGATGAGGCGCTCGACCCGGGCGCGTTCATGGCCCAGCTCATCGAGCACGCGCACAACGAGTTGTTCGAAGTCTTTGTGGAGATCGGCCTGGTCGGCGGCGTCACGTTCGTCGGCGGGTTCCTGGCCACGCTCGTCGCCGCGACGTACGTGCTGGGGGCCAGCAGCGGGCGCGGCGATCGCTGGTGGCGTCTGGCTCTGATCGGTGCCTTCCTCGCCTTGCTGGCTGACGCCATGGTTGGCGTGACACATCGCCTGCCCGGCGTTACGCCGGTGTTCTACACACTCGTCGGCGTTATCTGGGCCACGTGTCGAAACATGCAGGACCAGGCGACGAGCGCCGCGGACGCCGAGCGGCCGAAGAAGATCGCACCGCTACGTGTCGCACCGCTCGTCGTCAGCGCGGCCTTTCTGGGGGCGATCGGCGCGGGTTGGCTGGGCGTCAGCAACTGGCGCGCGGAGCAGCTCGAGCTGCGTGCAAATTCGACGCTGCGCGCCGGGGATTACGCCACAGCGCTCGCGGCGGTCGACGCTGCCGAGAGCGGTCTGTTGGATCCGGTGAGCAAGCTCCGGGCACGCGATGTTGCGCTGCGCTGTCGCCATGCGTTGACGGCTCAGGCGGTTCAGCCCTGCGTGCCGCCGCTGGAGCAACCGCCAACGAAGGAGCAGTGGCGGACTGCCGTGGATCGCTGCGAGTCGACGTACGAGGCGGCCCGCATGTTGTTGCGGACGGTGCCCGCGCTGCGACGGACTGACGTGGTGGCGGCCCATGCTGCGCAATGGGCGGCGGAACTGCACCACCGCGCGGGAGATCTTGCGGCCGCCCAGCAGTGGGGTGTGCTGGCCGAGCAGTCCTGGCGCCGGCAGTTGCAGAGAACGCCCCTCGATGTCGAGACACTGCTCGAACTGACCCGTTACTCGCAGTCTGTGCCCGAACAGATCGCCCTTTTGCGAGATGCGCTCCGTTTCGGCGAGAACCAGGGGCCTTGGCTGGAAGGTCTGCGCTTCGTCGCATCACAGTCCGGTTTTCCCGAGGCCCTGGCGGTCTATCGTGCGGCGGCCGGGCCGATGGGGCCGGAAACCGACGTGGACGGCCTGATCATCTCCATGGCACCGGAGATCAATCGGCTGGTAGCGGCGTGGCGGATGCTGGAAGAGGACTACTTAACAGCAGCCGACTACGCGGACCGCGCGGCGCAACTGTATGAGCCACTGCGTTCGCGATTTCCGGTGCTATACTCGCGCGCCCGGGCCGAGCAGGCGGAATATCTGCTCCGCGCGGGTGAAGAGCACGCCAGCGAGGCAGTGCGGCTGCTGCAGGATGCGATCGTGGCGTTGCCGACCATACAGGAAGCCAAGTATGCCGACATGGCGCGACCATTTCGGATCCGGGCGGGTGTTGCGCAACTGATCGATGGGCAGTACGAAGTGGCATTCGAACTACTCGACAGCGCCTTGGATGGCCTGCCCGAAGATGTTTCGCTGTGTGACCTGTTCAACTTCGCTGTGAACGAAATGGCGCGGCTCGGCGTGTCGCGCGAACGTATCGCGGAGATATCCGAAGAGCTGGGCGAACCCCTCCCGAAACCGCACGAATCACCATAGTACGCCGCTGATAGCTTATAGCTTACAGCTTACGGCTTATGGCTTATAGCTTATGGCTTGTAGCTTACTCCCACTACATTTCGTTCAGCCGACTCTGCAGCGCGCGATAGTCCGTTTTGCCGTTGCCCAGCAGCGGGATCTCGTCGACGTACTCAATCCGGCTTAGGTTGTGCAGCGCGGACAGGCCAGTGTTTCGGATGTGTGCGTTGGCCTCGGACCGATCGACCGGGCGTGTCGTGAACAGCACGAGCTCGGGCCGTGCTTCGTCCGGCGTAGCTGCGACCGCCAGCGACGGACCGTCATCGTCCTCGCGTGCGTAGTGCGTTAGCAGCGCCGCTTCGATCGCGGGCAGCGAGATCATCTCGCCGCCAAGTTTGACAAAGCGTTTCAGCCGGCCGCGGAACGTCAGTACGTCGTCGGCGTCTTCGCTGACCAGATCGCCGGTGCGGTACCACTGCAGGCCGTCGTGCTCGACGAACGGGCTCGCGACGTCGTCGCCCAAGTATCCGTCGAAGATGCTCGGCCCACGCACCAGCAGCAGGCCCTGTTTGTCCCGCGTCACCGGCTCGTTGGAGTCGACGTCGAGAAGGACGTGCTCGATCGACGGTAACGGTTGACCGATCGTGCCTGGCCGGGCGTGTTCGGGACGATTGACCGAAACGATCGGCGAGCACTCGGTGATCCCATAACCTTCGAGAACTGTCGCTCCGGGACAGAGCCGCGCAAACGCCTCGTACACGTGTTCGGGACATTTCTCCGCCCCGGTTACCGCTAGGCGCAATGAACTCAGCAGCCGCGTGCTTGCGGCGCGTAGAATGCCGTTCAGAAACGTCGGCGTGCCGAGCACGACCGTGCTGCCGTACGCCTTGATCAGATGCGCGAGCAGGTGACCCTCCGTCGGGTTCGCGTGATAGGAGACCGGGAACCCGGTCACCAGTGGCGCGACCACCGTTACCGTCAACCCGAACGAATGGAACGGCGGCAGGAAGCCTATCATGCGATCAGTCTGCCGGATGTCGACGACGTCAAGCGTGTCGCGCACATTCGTCAGGATGTTGGCGTGCGTCAGCGGTACGGCTTTCGGCAGGCTCTCGGAGCCGCTCGTGACCAGCACGACGGCAGTCTCCGGCGGCGACACACGGTCGAGCTCGCCCCAGTTCGTGTAGCCGCGCAGCGCGGCGCTGAGCTTCCGTCGCCACGTGATACGGGCGCCGATGTCTTCCAGGCGAGTGATACGTTCCTCGATGGATTTGAGATCGACGCCCTGCGATTGCAGGCGCGTGAGCAGCGCGGTCGCCGTCAACACGTGCTGCACACCCGCGACGTCGAGACTGTGGTGGATGTTCCGCGCCCCCGTGGTCCAGTTGACCATCACCGGCGTCTTGCGCGCGAAGAGTGCTGCGATGTAGACGATCGTGGCGCCCACGGACGCGGGCAGCATGATACCGATCCGCTCGCCGGCCAGTTGTTCCAGTTCCGGCTTCAGCGCGAGCACCGCCGTAACGATGTCGCGATAGGACTTAGCCCTACTGCGCTGGTCGGCAATGACGATCTGATTCGGGTTCTGGCGGGCCTGACGTAGGAACACCTCGGTAATGGTGCTACCCGAAGCGACGCGCAGGCGACGATTGGGATCACCAACAAACCACGCCTTCGGCGGCGGATTGATCGAGACCGGCCGCGCAGCCATAGCCTGCCCGCACGCAGCCAGCATGACGTCGCCGACGGTCTGCAGCGCGTCGGCGTCCTGATCCGCATGGCCGAACTCCTGCGTCAGCCACAACAACAGGTCGGCTCGCGCCAGGCTATCCAACCCCAGATCGTTCGCGAGCGTATCTTCGTCGGCCATCTGTGCGACGCCCGTGAGCTCGCGCAGGTGCGCTTCGACGCGTTCGCGGGTGGCGACGGGCACGTTTGCCAGCGCTGCCGACGGCGCCGCCCATTGAGGATCGGACAGTTCGCGCGGCCTGGGATCGGTGCCCATGTGGTAGGGCACAAACGTCGCCGGCGGGGCATCCTCGTTGTAGTACTGCTCCAGCAGCGGATTCAGCACACGCCGGTCCGGCGGCGTCGGCAGGTCCGTAAACTCGTGCAGGTCGACCGTGACGCGTCGCCGCGGCATGAAGAACAGGTAGCTACGCAGCAGGTTGGCGAGTTGTCCCAAGGGCCAGCGGGCCAGATCGGGAAACTCGCCCGTGACGAGGCTGAGACTGCTGCCCCACAACCCACGCGTGCGTACGGCGACGACGCGTGCCTCGGGCACTTTCCGCAAAATCGCCTCGACGCCGCTATTGCCGCGCAGGTTCTCGAAGCGCGTGCGATAGATGTGTCCCGACGGATACAGCACGACGTTCTGCCCCGCCCGCAGTGCCGCGGCGCATACCTCGGCGGCGGCCTCGACCTGATCGCGCACTGCGGTGCCGTGAACCTTGATATCCGGGATGGGGATTACGCCGACACGCGCGGTCAGCCAGCGAACGCCCGGCGCGTCGATCTGATCTTCGTCGGCCAGCGGCCGCGGCTGAAACCGGGCGTGCAAGTGTGACACGACGATAACCGGGTCGATTAAGGCGGGATGATTCGGCAGGAACAGAATGCCGCGTGTGCCCCGCCGGACGATACGTTCCAGCCCGCGCACCGTGACACGATAGCGCAGCAGTAACTGGAGGCGAAGAACGGTACGCAGCACGGCGTTAAGCATGTCGAGATCATAACCGCGTATGCCTCTTCGAGGCGACCGTCTCCCCGGTCAGCGAACGCGCACAATGCAGTACGAAGATGGAAGCCTGCGGTCAGTATGCTACCGGAAAGAATTGGTCCAACAGAGTGAGCAGACCGAGTCCACCGGATGGGATCAGTAGCGCTTGCAGTACTGGGTCCAGGCCGAATGGCCCGAACGCACCGGTTCGTTCACTCTTGATTAGGTCCACGTACTTCGTCACGCGTTCGGATGACGATCGTCGTCGCATCGCGACGGCGTCGCACAGTTTCTGCCACACGTCGGCAAGTTGGTTGCGCGATCGGCGTGCAACGAAGCGGAGTGCCAACGCCGCGTACAAGCAAAGGGCTAACACAAAACAGATCACGATCAGCAACGCGAGCGGCCAGCGCCAAGCGTCGAACACCTGGGAACGCGAGAAAATCATCAATAACAGGACGACGAATGGCAGCACGACCAGCCGCCCGACCACGCGTGTCAGTTCAGCGGTCAATCGAATGCTGTCCAAACCGGCTTTTGCTTCTGCAGCCGCGTTTTCGTCAATGTCGGCCATTTCCTGCGCCTCCGCGCGCGGCGCCGCCCTTCTAGGCTGGAGGATCGCATCAACGGTATGGCAACTGCGCTTCGTCCTGGCACGCAGAATGTGCCACACTACCTCCATGGCCAGACACGTCTCGTAGTGCACGAGGAACAAGAGTAAGTAGAACGGAATCAGATTGAGCCATAATATCGTTACGTTCACGAAACGCAGGTAATCGCCGCGTATTGGGTGCACGGGGTGGCCGAAAGTCTGGAAGATGATTGCGGCAGCGATAAAGTACAACAGAAGCGAAAGAAACAACGCCCGCACAACGACCTTGAGCGATCGTTGGCGGAGATACCATTCCCAAAGCTCGCCACCGTATGCGGGCTTTTGCTTTTTGGCGCGTGACGTCCTGGGTTTGCGCTTGCGCTGAGGTTCCTTCGTCTTACGATCCGGTTCGGAAGTTTCCTGTCTGTACTTTGGCGGTGGGGGAAAAAGTGTCAACCACGATCCGCGCACGAAACGCCCAATATTGTCAACGTATGTTTTGAGTCGCGACGAACGAAATTGGGTCCACAGAAACAACTGCTTCTTCGCAGCTTCGCCTTCACGGTCGCGACGTATCAACTCGGGAAAGTACTGCTTCGTCAGTCCACCGACGCACTTGTTCAGGCGAATACGCGCGCCAAACCAGAAGCTGATGCTGAGCAGTCCGGCTGTCAGCCGAATGAACTGCGCTGGCCAGGCACTGATGCCCTCGAGCCAAAGAAAGGGTTCGCCATCGGGTTGACGGTGATCCCAGGACGCGGCCCGCCACAATGCGATGAATGTCACGCACACAAGCACGGCAATCAATGCGCGTACGGGATGCATGACCAGCTTCGCAGTGATTCGCCGCAGTGTTCGGCCCAGCACGATCAGAACAATCAAAACGAGCAGCGCAGCAACCAGCAGCCATGGCGACGGCGCGCTTGTATCGCCGCTGGCACTGACGCCGGGTCCACCCGATCGCTCGGAGTCCTGCGCGGGCCCATTGAGCTGGTAGGCGCGCGACCGACCGATTTCGAATGTCAGCGCCTGATCGGCCGCATCAGGCGGCGACCCGCTCAATGCGCATTGCACTGCGTAGAATGTTGACGTCTGGTAGTTCTCTCGAAACGGTGGCATGCCGTGCTGCCAATCGTCGCCCAAGGTGAGACCAAATCCGGACGCCACGATGAGATTCCTGGTCCAGTCTTGTTCATCGGGGTGCGTGTATTGAGCATCGAGATCAGTTGTGAAGAACAAGGCATCCGGAAGGGCCGGGCGCAGCGCTCGAAATATCAGAAGCTTGTCGTATACGTCGCTACCGACGACGCCAACCGCTTCGATGCGATGAACCTGATTCAGGGCCCGAAGACGCGCGGCCGTTCGCCGTAGGTAGTCAAATTGGGAAGTGCCTTCCGGACGGCGGTATGTCGGGTCTTGTGGCAGCGCGAGCCGCGCATGGCCTTTTGCAGCGAGCGTACTCTGTTCGGCTCCGCTCGCTTGGGCGGATTTGCCTGTGGAACTTCTCCGCGGGACACCGCCGTCAATGCCCCGAAGGTAATTAAACACGATGAGCGAAGGATTGAAGTCGCCGGATTCCGAATTGTCGCACGAATTACGTGAACGCTGGCCGTTAACATACCGCCGCGCAGACTCGACGAACGTCCTGGCGAGTTCTCGACCATACACACTATCCCACTCGCTGACGAAGACAACGTTGTGCGGGGTCTCTGATGCAGCGCGCTCCATGTCGATGCCGCGCAGGTCGAGTTCGCGAACCAGCGCGTCCAGAACTGCTCGATCGTCAGCAATCGTCCGGTAGAACCATGCGGACTGGGCTTCGATCTGCTCGTCGTAGACTTCGCCGCCGCGTTGTCTAAGTCGTTCCTTCAGCTTTCTCGCGGCAGCCTCCTCCGCCATCGTGGCGCGCGGTGAGAAGAACTTGATTGGCGAGGAGGAAGCCGTCATCTCTACGCCATCAACGGACGGGGGGTTCGCATTCTGGAGCGTTCTCCGGAGGTCTTCCGCACGGATTTCGAGCATTACGCCCGAACCGAGCGGTCCAATACAGATGAGTTCGCATGGGCAGTCGCGGCGGGCCTCGTCTGTTTGAGTACGTGGTGTTCCACCCACCGCGGAAGGCTGCGTTGGCTGTCCGGACTGTGGCGCGCAGGCCAGCCTGGCGCGGAGTACTTCCAGGAACTCCAGCAGGCAAGTTCTGACCGGCTGTTGGTTGAACCACAGTACCAGGGCGGTCGTTCGAAGCTTGGCGTCTGGCTTGCCATCGCGCTTCGTGATGACTGGTCCCGTGTGCCATTCGAACGCGCACAAGAATGGGTTACCGCGTGCAGGAGTCTCCTCTGCGGGTTCTTCAAGAAATAACGTGTCGAGAATCCACCGAACGCAACTGCGCGCTCGCTGCGGCTTCAAACCCAGCGTGAGTGTCGCCGCGTGCGCCAGGACGTCTTCATAGTATGCGCGTGCGCTGTGATCAGTGGTACGCCCCTGGTCTGCACTATCGCGTAGCGGATTTTGCCGATTGGCATGCGTTTGCTCTGCGGTATGCAGGACATCTTGCAGATCCACGGCGCCCAGT
The DNA here is from genome assembly GCA_028277645.1 of Phycisphaerae bacterium. Lineage (GTDB taxonomy): Bacteria > Planctomycetota > Phycisphaerae > UBA1845 > Fen-1342 > JANQFV01. The sequence goes on along the minus strand of JANQFV010000015.1, from coordinate 225,536 downwards.
CTTGTGCCGAGCTCCGGTGTGAGTCCTTGAACGCTCAGGCCAGCGAGGACCGCATACCGCAGCCGGATGCGCGTCTCGACGTTCTCGCCGTACTGTGTGCCCGGTAACGGCACCGCAAGCACGACGAGCCTCTTTGCACCCGCGTCTCTGTGTTTTTCGAGATCTAGCTTCAGACACTTGGATGTGAGCGCGCGATTGCCGAGATTGCGCTTCCACGCATCCGGGGAATGTCCCACGCCTGAGTCGCGGCAAGGATCCGGGCCGCGAGTTTTGAAATCCGCATCGTGGATGGCTGACAGTGGGTCCTGCCAGAGTCTTGCTTCCACGGTGCCATCGCTTCGCGCTTCCCGACCTGGTCTCTCCGGCGACGCAGGCCGGCCGGTTTCCAGGGGGGCTTCGGATTGCAAGATGCCGAACATGACCAGGCTGGACACAATCAGCGTCGGCACCAAAATGGTAGGAAACGTCCGAAATTCCCCGCTTGACGCGGACACGATATGTACCCTCCATCCAGCCCCGCATTGCGCGAGACGGACCCAGTTAAATATACTCTAACCGACTAGACCGCACCCGTGCAAGTCAAGCTCGACGACTAGCGTACTAATGGCAGCGATTTGTCGTTCAGGTAACGCTGAAATGTAGTGTCGCGACGCGTCAGGCCATCTGGGCGAGTAGTTTCTCTTGCGTGATTTCGGTTGTCCCCGTTTGGGTGGATCTATACATGTAATCTGCGGTATGAGAAGCAGTTCCCAGTACAGGACATGATGGTCGACTATACCCCCAACCGACGAATGCAGCGCTTGCGGGTGCTGCCGGAATGCGGGCAACGTCTATCGTCCGCCCTCGATACTGCCCTCGCGCCGCCCCGGGGTGTGGAAGTAGATAAACCGACGTAAGGCATCGAATCCGTGGCACGTGGTGCAGACGTTCTCGGCGGGCAGTGTGCGGATGTGCCATTGCCGCGCGCGTGCCTCACGCGTGTTTGCTGTCTCTACGCCGCGCGGAATGTCCGCTGCTTCACTTCGACCGTGCGTGAGGTGGCACGTGCGACAGGCGATGTGGCCCATCGGGTCGACCTCGCCGCGGGCGTTGAACAGCGGCATGAAGTTCTCGGAGTCTGGCGGATACGGATTGAACATCGGCACATCGGGATGCGTCGCGACCTCGGGCGGCGCGACCGGCCCGCCCTCGCGATGGCACGCCATGCAGTGGTGATCAGTCACCGGCACGCTTTCGTCGACGGCAAATGAAGAAAGCGACTTCGGCCATAGCAGTGGCCGTTCGACGGCGTCCGGATTCGCATGGACGACGTGACATGGGCGGCAACTGCCGATCTCGAATCCCGCGGCCCGCAATGGGCCTTCGGCATGGCCGATCATGTGGATGTTCGCCCGTTCGACGTGGCATCGCAGGCAAAGCTCCTCACCCGTGTCCTGTTCCGCCAGACGCAGGAGATACTCGTCGTGCTTCACGCCGTGCGGGTTGTGGCAGGTCTTGCACGCGATCTGCACGCGACCCGCGGACGTTGGCTCGACCGGAAGGTTGCAGGTCGTCGGTACATCCTGCACAAGCCGCGGGTGCAACATCGTGACGTTATTGTCACCGCCGGGATCGGCATCGGGATGGCACGCGATGCACGCGGCATCGACGTCGCGGGAACCGGATGCCGCCGCGACGCGAAACAGTCCGGCCTCTTCGGTGCCGTGCGGACGGTGGCAGGCCAGACAGACATCGCCCGTACCGAGTGATTCGGCCGGCCATTTCGCCGGCGCCTGCGTGATGTCGTGCGGTCCGCCCAGCATCGCGGAGTAATCGGTGTGACACGAGCTGCACAACTCCGTTGAGGGCGCCGCGAGGAAGTGCCCATGCGCATTCGAATGCGGATCGTGGCATTTCGCACAGTTCTCGGTCGGGTGATTGACCGGACCCAATGCGGTGGCCGCAGCCAGATGTCCCGGTGCATGGCAGTTCGTGCAGCGCCCCGTCGGATCGAGTTCGGTCGGATTGGGTGGCAAAGCCGCGCGGTGCGCCGTGTGGCAGCCCGCGCACGCGCCGGCTTCTTCCGCCGTCATCCCCGCCACGTTGACGGCCTCTGGATGCGTGGTGCGCAGATCGTGCGGCGAGCCCACAACTGCCTGGTGGTCGACGTGACATTCGGCACAAGTGTCACGCTCAATGACGTCAAAGGCGAGCAAGTTCTTCGCGGTCGGTGCGTTGTGCGACAGGTGGCAGGTCGTGCAAAGCAGCTCGTTATTCTCACCGATGCGCGAGTCGAAGCCCCGCGCGACTTCTAACTGCGCGGCGTCGAGTTGTGGTAGCTTGCCGTGCGCGCTCCGCACCTCCTCGACAAACAGCTCAGGTTTCAGTTGTTCATGGCACGTCAGGCACAGATCGTTCGTATTGGGTGAGAGCACGAGTAAATGGTCGTGTACAGCCCCGTGCCCCGTGTGGCAGGCCAGGCAGGTCACCGACTCACGCGTCGCGGCGCAGTCGATGTGAACCAACTCCTCGGGGGTGCCGCCCGGCATACTGGCAAGCGGGTGCATGCCGTGCGCCAGACCGCCGGTCAGTTCCCCGTGGCACTGAATGCACAGTTCCGCCGGCGAATCCTCGATCCGCAGGAACACGATGTCCTCAATTGTCGTGCGGGCATCAGACGTGGCATGCGCGGAATGGCACGTTCGGCACGCGATGCGGCCGTCGGCCAGCGGCAGATCTTCTGGTATCTCCATATCTTCGGGCAGAGCGAAGCCCACACGGTGACCGTGCTCCAACCACACGCGGCGGCGCGAATCGCCGACGGAAGCATCGTGGCAACCGAGGCAGTTCTCCTGGCGGCTGACCCAGGGGTGATTCGCCGGGTTGGGCGGAACGTCCGCCAACTCGGTGGCGATGCCGTCGATCAGGGGGACCATCCATTCCGTGTGGCACACGGTACAGCCGCGGGCCTGCGGCCCCATCGTGGCGGCGCGCCGTCGGGCCGCCGAGGCTGCGAAGGGCGCGGCGGGATTGCGTGTCACCGTGAACTTCCGTGCTCGGTTCGCGCCCAACTCGACGACGTACAACGCTCCAGCCTCATCGAAGGCCAGGCCCATGGGCACGTCCAGACGCAAAGGACGGCCGTCATCGTCGCGTAACACATCGATGAGGCGTCCGTCGCGCGTGAACGCCTGAACCGCGTTCAACGTGCCGTCCGAGACCCAGATGTTCCCCTCGGCATCAACCGCCACACCCTTGGGGCGATAGAGTTGTCCGAGGTCAACGCCATAACCGCCGATGCTGCCGGACGGTGTCCCATCCGCCCGCAGGCGCTGCACGCGCCCGTTCAGAACATCGGTGACCAGCAACTCCTCGTCGATGCCCCGCGCGATCAGGAATGGGAAGTGAAATTCGCCCAGCGACTCGCCGCGCGTGCCGATTGCCCGTACGGACTTACTCACAAGGTCGTAGCGCAGCAGGCGGTGATTGTCGTTGTCGGCAATCCACAGCGATTGCCCGTCCGGAGCCGGTAGCAGGCCGGCAATATCGACCGGCGGCAAAACGCCCGCGGTGGACAGATCGATCGATCGCTGCAACGAACCGTCGGCGTCGCGGACGACAATGCGTTCATGGCCGGTGTCCGCGATCCACAATGCCCCGTCAGGAGTGACCGTCGCGCAGACTGGATTGCGCAGTTCCAATTCGCCCACGCGCCGGATCGTCGCGACGACCTTCCCCGCCGCGTCGAACTGCACGATGCGATCGTACACGCCGTCCACGACGTACACGCTGCCGTCGACCGCGACAGCCACGTCGGTCGGCATGTGCATCGGCGCCTGCTCACTCGCGGCGTACGTTTGCACGGCTCGGCCGGTCAGGGGCCAGCGCGAGGCGCCCTGCCCACTCACCGGCGTTGCGGCGAGCAAAAGACATGGCGCGAATATGCCGAGCCAGGCGACGCGGCGGCTAAGGTGTGAGCAACTGGTTTGTCTTGCTGCGTTGGTCATGGTTCCGGTGCAGGCACAACCTCAAGGTCCGGATTCGTTGCAGCTCCTTCTTCATCACGTGGAGCGACGAAGCCCGGCAGGTAGAGCGGACGACCTGCCTTGTTGTGCTCGATCGCCGTATAGATCCAGCCTTCCTGTAGCGTCAGGATGCGCTCGGGCGGATAACCCACCGTTCCCAACGTAATCATCGTGCTATCGCGCGTGTGGCAATCACTGCACCGAAGCGTGTCGGGGCGCCGCTGTGGGTGTACCTTTGCCAGCAACTCCACCTGCGCCGTGGGGCTCAACTCGTCGCGCAGATCCAGGAATCGCTGTACTGTGGCCTCGGTATTCGGATGTCCGAGCAGGGGATTTCCCCGCTCGTCGAGCAGTGCCAGTTTGGCCCCGTATTCGCCGCGAAAATGTGACGGCAAGCGCTCGAGCACGGTTTGCACGATGCCCGTGAATGTGGGGCTGCTGAACCGCGGTCCTGCCACGGCCTCGGCGAGTCGACGGATGGTCGGGTCACCCGCCGCCTGGTCAGCGGCCTTGGACAGCAGTTTGATCAGACGCTGCTGGAACTGGTACGTCGGTTCTGCGAGTTGTGCCTGACCCTCTTCTGAGATCAGCCAGCCGTAGGCCTGTAGCAGGGCGGGCGCCTCGGTCTTCCGTCCGGTGCGCAGGTTGTACCAAGCCAGGGGCAATGGCTCGGTTGCCGACTCCATGTGACACACGCCGCAGTGCAGACTCGTCGCGTGCATGTTCAGGAACGCGCGCGTCTCTTTGCGATTGCTGTGCGGCATCGGGCCGTGGCAGCCGCTGCGCGTGCAGTCATTGACCGGGTCCGGCTGGAACCAGCCCTGAATCTGGTGGTAGTGCGAGAGCGGTGCCCGCGGGTTCTCGGCCAGCATGGAGCCCAGGAAGCGATCGGGTTTGGTTTTCCAGACTTCCTCGGTGAGACGAGACGGGATACGCGTGATCTGTTCCGGCGGCGAGTAGGGCACGAGCAGGTTGACGATCAGGTACTGAATCGCCCGGCCGCTAACGAACAGCACGACCAGAATCAGCACGATCGCATACACACGTCGCATCACGCCGACGTGCTCGTGCGAGGTATCGTGGGCCGGGGCCGGGTGTGTCGTGGGATCAGGCATGTTCGACCTCTGGCGGGACAGCAACGCCAATGTCCTTGGCGACCTCAATTACCATTTCGCTGTGCATCTCGTGCAAACGCGTCACCGGCGTATCGCCGGTGAGCGTTGCCGGCGAGAAGGGGAACACGGTCGGCGCAAACACCACGTTACAGGTGTGCAGGATACCGACGTGGATCACGGCCAGGAACGCCTCATACGTATGGGCGATCAGCGCGAGATTGAAGATACGCCCGTCCACGAAGCGCGAGCTGATCTGCGTGTCCCACAGCAGGAAGCCGGTAACACCGAGCACCATCGTGCCCCAGAACACGCCGAGATACCCGAACTTCTGGTCGATGGTGAAGCGTCCAAACGTCGGCGGCTTCTTGCGCAGACCCATCAGGTAGCCCAGCATCTGCACCATTTTCAGCACGTCCTTCGGTCCGACGAACATCGGTAGGGCCATCACGGCTCGTACCACGCCGACCGGTTTGCCGTCTGGTCCGGTCCGCCGCGCCTGCACAAACATGCCCCACATCACGTGTGCCAGATGCGCGAGGAAGCCGAACACCAGCAAAGTGCCGGCATAGTGGTGAATCTGTCGTGCGTTATAAAGACCGCCAAGTGATTCAATGACATAGCGCGACCACGTCTGGTCGGCGAATTTCATCGGGAAGCCGGTCACGACCAGCGCGGCGAACAGCAGCGCGAGGATCCAGTGCTGCCAGCGTTGCCCCGGCGTGATGCGCCGCAGGCGTTCGCGTCCTTCGGGATGGCGCAGCACGTTCAGCGTGAGTTGCCGCATCCGCTCTTCGCCCTCGACATGCCGGCCGATCACGATCTGGAAGAGTTCGAGCACCGTCAACACCAGCGACGGTCCGAACGTCATCAGCGTGAAGATGATGAACGCGACGGCCAGAATGATTTCGATGCCCGTCAGGGACGGCAGGTCGAGGTGGACGGCGGCTTGGCCGATGCTGGCGTCGGCACCCGGATGGCAGTTCACCGAGCGGCACGAGTCCGCTTTGTTGGTGGGGTGTGTGATGGACTCGGGATCACGAGCGGCGCGAATCGCGTGGGCATTCTCGCCCGGCCAGACGTGGCATGAAATGCAGTCCGCCGTATCGAGCTCGCCCAGCAGGGCGGCCTTGCCGTGATACGTGCTGGTGTAGCGTACCGACGCATCCTGAAGCTCATACGTCTCCCGGATGAGCATGTCGCTGTGGCAGACCGAGCAGGTTTGCGCCATCTCGAGCGGCCGACGGGCATGCACCAGGCGCGACGCGACGTGCCGCACCTGGAAACGCGTGTCGATCGGAATCTGGTCCGCGTGGCAGACGTCGCAGCGCTCCGTGGCCGTCGGGCTGAACTCGTCGTACTCCGGAATGATGTCCGCCGGATCGCGGAAGAGTGGCTCGTCGTGGCAATACAGGCAGTAGGCTTGCCCTTCGTTGAGCAATGGCCCGTTGGTGAATTCGAGCTGCGCCAGCGTGTCCGGATTGTGAACGCCCAGGCTCAGCCATCGGTCGGCTTCGCGGTGACTGAACTGCCGGGCGACGCCGGAGACGTTGTGCAGATGGCAGGTCTTGGTGCAGTCGACCTTCGACACCGGTTTGTGCGGGATAACGGAGACTTCCGAGCGTTCGTGACAGTCGGTGCAGGCGATGCGGGCGTGCGCGCCAAGCCGCGCGTGTTGGTAGTCCGGGCTGGTGAAGTACAGGTGGATCGCGTCCTGCTCCGGCACATAGCGTCCGAGCCCGCGATACTGATGGCATAACAGACAGTTGTCGGGATCGTCAGCTTGGGCCCACTGGGGCATGCAGCCCAGCGCCAACAATCCAGCCAACAGCAGCCCGGAGACCGCTCGGCGTGAACGCTCCGTTCGGGTCCATGGACTTCTCATTCGGTCTCACCTTCCTGGTCGAGCGGCAGATAGAACGGTTGACCCGCCTCGATCGTCAGCACTGAGCGCAGGATCGGACTGTTCTGCAACGCGCGCACGCGACCGGCCGAGTATCCCAACAAGCTCATGTCCACGAGTTCCGGCTCCTGGGCGTGGCACGGCGTACACATCGCTCCCACCGGCCGTATGCTCGCATGAACGACGTCCAGCAACTCCTCCTTACGCGTCGGCGACAGATCGTCGCCGCCGTCTCGGTAAGCGGCGGCGGCCTGCCGCTGTTCAGTTGTCATCGCACCGACGCGCCGCGGCCCGTTGTACATCGCAATCTTGGCGCCGTACTCGCCGTGGACGTGCAGATCGATATTCAGGCGGATTTCGTTGATGAGTTGTTGCCAGACGCGGCTGCGCGGGTGCGTCAGGTCAAGGCGCAGCAGCCAGTCCTCAATCTGGGGATGGTGACCGGACGCGGCCACGGCCTCCACCAGCAACGCGCGAATCTGCGGGCTGAATTCGGGCGCCTGCTCCCGCGAGATTTCCGGGTTTTCCTCCAGCAGTGCGTCCAGTCGCAGAATCGCCGGCGTTTCGGTCGGCTGGCGTTCGGGCAGGCTGATCCAGCGGGCGTTCTCGGGTGTCGCCTGCGCGGCGGCGTGGCAGACCGCACAGTCAACAAAGGTCGCGTGCATGTTCAGGAACGCGCGCACCTCGATGCGCTTGCCGTGCGGCAACGGCGCATGACACCCGGACGTCGCGCACGAATCGAGCGGATCGGGCGTGAACCACTGCGGAATCTGGTGAAAGTGGGCCAGCGGCCCGCGCGAGCGATGCTCCGGATCATGGCTGACGGTTTGCACGCGGCCTCGCAGGAATTCGTTCGCATCCAGCCGCGTCGGGATATCCGTGATCTCCACCGGTGCGGTTTGTCGCGTTAGCAACATCAGCAGCAGGAAACGCAGCGAGATGAACGCTACGGCTGCATAGGCCGCCGCGGCCACGATGCTGTACACACGCCGGAATGTGTCCGTGACCATGTGCTTCCAGTCGCCGCGATGATACTCACCCGGGTGATCGATATCCGGCAGGGTGGCGCCGACGCGTCGCGCGATTGCTTCCAGCTCGCCGCGGTGTCCCTCAACAAGCTCCTGTGTGGGCGCGTGTCCGGACAGCGTGCCCAGTGATAACGGGAACACGGTCGGCGCGAAGATCACCGAGAACAGGTGAATCGCCGCGATGTAGATGAAGGCCAAGTACGCCTCGTCCGAATGGATGATGAACGCGAAGTTGATCGCGCGGCCGGACAGGTGCTCGGAAATCACCGGCATGCCCCACAAGGCCAGGCCGCTGAATCCCATCACCGGCATACCCCAGAACACCGCCCAGTATTCGAACTTCTCGAGCACGTTGTACCGCCCGAAGTGCGGGCGCTTCTTGCGGAACCCGAGCAGATGCGCGAAGAGCTGGAAGAATTCCACCGCGTCCTCCGGCCGCATCATCATCGGGAAGTTGTACATCGTCAGCCAGATCGGCTCACGGATACCCTCGCGACGGACTTGCAGGCGGCGGCGGAAGAACTCGAACACCAGGTAGCCGACGTGGTAGAGGAACACCACGATGATTACCACGCCCGCCAAGCGGTGCAGGAACCGCACCACGGTCAGTCCGCCCATCAGCGTGACCAGCATTGATGACCACTCAGCTTCCGCGAACTTGATCGGCATACCCGTCAGCACCAGCACGCCGAACGAAATCGCCAACCCCCAGTGCTGAATGCGCTCGTGAATCTTCATTCTCTGCAGCAGGTAGCGTGCTTCGGGATGGGATTGCAGGATGCGCGCCAACGCGACCATGCGGTGGTGCTCCGCATCCTGCCGGCGAAATACTGCGTTCAACAGTTCCAGAATCACCAGCAGGAAGAACACGGCCATCACCGACGCCGTCATCAGAATGAAGAACGCCGCGACATAGAACTCCGGCGTGTGCTTCGCAGGATCGAGCTCGAGGTGGACCGCCGCGCTGGATAGCTCCGGCGGTGCGCCGGGGTGACACTGCGTGGTGCGGCATGTGTCCGGCAGGTTGATCGGCGTTACCGGCGACTCGGCCACCTCGCTGCCGAGCATCAAGTGTTGATCGCCGGCCTCGTGCGAGTGGCATTCGACGCACGTGGCTGTGTCCTCGCTACCCAGCAGGCTGGCCTTGCCGTGAAAGCTGTGCAGGTAGCTGGCGATCGGATCGTGTCCCTCGTAACGCTCCACAAGCTGCTCGTGGCTGTGGCACACCGCACAGACTTGCGCAAGCTGCCGCACGGGCCGTGCGGGCTTCATCCGCGCGGCGACGTGATTGGCGAAGTACGTCACCTCGAGCGGCAGCACCTCCGAGTGGCACGTGTCGCAGCGTGTCCCGCCGCTGTGATCGCGAAATCCCTCAGGCACGCCGTGCCGGTGGCCGAACACGGGTTGGTCATGGCAATAGAGACAATCTGATTGGCCGGGGCGCAGCAGGGGCGGATCGAAGTGCAGTTCGTCCAGCTTCTCCGGCGCGTGGACGCTGTGCGCGAGGCTATCTTCGACGCGCTGATGACTGAACTCGAGTGTCGCACCGGTGGCCGCCGGCGTGATGTGGCAGGTCTGCGTGCAGTCGACGGGTGTCTTGACCTCGTGCGGAATGACGCGCACTTCGGCCTTCTCGTGACAGTCGGTACACCGTAGCCGCGCATGGGCACCTTGTCGGTGTGCGTAGTACTCCGCACTGCAGAAGAACAACCTCAGTTCGTTGGTCTCAGGATCGAGCCGACTCAGTCCGCGAAACCGATGGCACGAGAGACAATTCTCTGGGTCCTGCCCCGTTGCGCGCGGCACGATTCCCAACAGCGTGCCGGCCAGTACGCATAGAGCGAACGTCGTGGCCGTGGCGGCCGGCTTTGAGCGAGCATTTTCGCGTGACGTCGTCGTGCAGAAGAGCATGCGCAGCAATCCTATTCCGAGACGCGGAACACCATCGGCATTTTAGACCCGGATATCGTCATTTCCAACAAGTGATTTGCAGTTTCCGGGTCTGCCCGATGCCGGTTTGCTGGAAGTTGGTCGTCGACGTTGCGTTCGCACTGCGCTTCTCCTATCGTCGGATGGGCAGGCCGCGGTCACATCCGTCGACCTGAAGCGACGTCGCGCGGTCGGGCCCGCTTGCATGGGAGAGCGCAATGCGCGCTACGAATTTGCCGGAAAACAATTGCATCGAAGACTGCCTGCTGACGCAGGCGCTGTCCGGGCTGTGTGTCGGCCTCATCCTGACGGACAGCGCCGAGAAGGTCATCTGGGTCAATCGCGTCGCGGAGCGCGTGCTCGGTCTATCACACGGCGATTGCCTCGGCAAGCATCTTCCACAGATGTTGAAAGACCTGCGCCTCGCCGCGTTCTGGCAGGAGGCGGGCGAGACGGCCGGTAACACCATGGGCGACGTCACGGTGCAGTGGCCGGAGCGGCTGTCCTTGAAAGTGAACGCAACGCGCTACATCGATCGCGACGGCGCGGAGGTGGGGCGGGCGCTGTTGTTCTGCGATGTCACTGCCGAGCGCACCTTGCAGGTCGAACTGTCGGACGCCGTCGCGCGCCGGCTGTTGAATCTGACGTCTGATCAGGCCGGCCCGCCGGCTGCGTCGAATCTCACGCACCAGGAGGTGCGCATCCTCCGTCTGGTCGGGCGCGGCTTGGCGAATGATGACATCGCGACCGAAGCGGACATCTCGCTTTCCACCGTTCGTTCGCACCTCAAGAGCATCTATAAGAAGCTCGATCTGCACTCGCGTTCCGAGGCCGTCAGCTACGCCGTCCGACACGACATCAGTTGAATCTGATTGCAGCATTGAGCCCTTAGAGCCCCTCGAAAGGGGTGATAAAATTCCCTCGCAGGGGGTTGCACACCGGCCACGCAAGGGGGAAACTGACCGATATACTTGCAGGTCCGGTACGCCGAATGATGCGTGCCGTAGCGCGAGAATGGGCCGCGCAAACAGATCTGAAGATACGCGTCGCACAGGCTTCCAACTGCGACGCACCGTGTCAGGGTACGAACCGTCGTTGTTCGCTCAAGTCAGGAGGTACTATCCATGAGTGTCAGGGATCGATCGACACATTGGCGCGCGGCTGCGGGTGCCGCGATCGCCGCCGTTATCGCACTGGGGGTAGTGGGTGGGTGTCCCGCCCTTCAGGGCCCGGAAGGTCCCCAGGGACCGGCGGGTCCCCAGGGACCGGCGGGTGACTCCGGCACCGATGGCATGGACGGCAAGGACGGCCGCGACGCCACCACCGGCTTGCCGGAGACTGTCGTCACCATCACATCCGTGAACGACGGCAGCCCCGTCAACCCTGGTGACACGTTCACGATGACCTTCACCGTCGAAGACGAGGAAGGCAACACAATCTACCTGGACGAGCTGGATCGTACGTCAATCTACGCGTCTGGACCGACGAGCAACTACCAGCGCGTTCTGTTGCCGGATGGCGATCCGAACAACCTGGCCCAGGACGCTGACGGCGTCTACACATACGTGGCCCCCGACGTCTTCCCGAGCGTCTATGCCGCTCCGGCAAACGACTCCGATGCGTTCGGCCCCGAAGACGGTGAGATGACCGGCGAGCCGCTGATGGACGGGACCTACACGGTCGCCGTCGAGGCCCGCCGCACCTTCGACTTCGAGGGTGATAGCGTCCGTAAGGCCGGCGACGACACATTCGACTTCATCGTTGGTTCCGGTACGCTGACGCCGCGCGAGTTCGTCCTGCGCGATCGCTGCAATGATTGCCACGTCGACCTGCAGATTCACGGCTCGAACCGCTTCAATGTCACCGGCTGCCTGCTTTGCCACACCAAGGGCTCCGAGGACCTGATCTCGGAAGATCCGAACAAGGCGACCGAAGGCGTCTCGATCTACTTCCCGGACATGATCCACCGCATCCACCGCGGCAAGGACCTGCCGCAGTTGCGGGCCACCGCGAACGGCAACGATCCGCTGCCTTTCGAGGTGATTGGCTACCGCGAGAGTGTCCACGACTACGCTAAGGTGCAGTTCCCGGTGATGCCTGGCGGAAGCGGTTTCAACGAGCAGACACGCAACTGTGCGGCGTGCCACTCCGGAGCTGCGCAGGCGGACGAGATCTACGCCGAAGCCAATCTCACGCAAGCCCGCTGCCAGTCGTGCCACGACGATATCGACTTCACCAGCGGCACGATTCTCGATTTCGATCACCCGGACGTGGCCGATGGCATTCTCACACAGGACCAGCTTGATGACGCCGAGTTCCGCATCAATCCCGGTGGGATCGGCCACCAGTTAGCGGACGGCTCCTGCGTGCTTTGCCACGGTGCCGGTGCGAGTTGGTCCGTCGAAGAAGCCCACGTACCGCCGCTCTCGCGCGACGAGGTCATTGACGGCCTGGTCGTTGAGATCAGCGCAGTGGGTGGCAACACCGGTGATGGTTTCTTCAACATCGGCGACGCACCGGAGATTACGTTCGACATCGTCGATAAGAACGGCGACTCGGTGCCGATCGACGACCTGACCGTCAATATGGTGCTCTCCGGTCCGGTCGAGAATTACCAGCGCATCTTCCCCATCGACGCCCTGGCCGGCTCCACGGTAACGGTCAAGGGGGCCGGCGGTGTGCCGAGCACCGGTACCGGTCCGTTCACCTTCACCGTGCCAAACGCCCTCCCGGCGACTTATCCGCCGCCGTACGGCGATTCGGCCGCGTTCGACTACGCGGGCGGCTGGGGTGAATTGAGCGGCGAAGCCCTCCTGGACGGCAACTACACCGTGATGGTCTACGCGTACAAGACGCACACCGTTGGTACCGGACAGTATCGTGAGACGTCAGAGCCCGGCATCTTCGAGATTCGCATCGGCTCCGCTGGCGATACCGACGGCTACCCGGGCTTCGTGACCGACGCGACCTGCAACTCCTGCCACGGCGACCTGCGGTTCCACGGTAACACACGTAAGGGCGTGCTCGGCTGTGTGCTCTGCCACACTGCGGGTGCCGAAGACCGCCCCAACGTGCTCGCGGGTCAGACCCAGGCGGCCGAGGATGACTCGATCGACTGGAAGGTCATGATCCACCAGATCCACGCGGCGCGCCATCTGAGCGTCGTCGAGGATGGCGGCGTGTACGACATCGTCGGCTTCGCGTTCGGCCAGCCGCTGGACACCGGCAATGTCAATGACTTCTCGCACGGCCTGCTTCCGGCTATGCCACAGGAAGAGGCCGCGTGTACGACGTGCCACGCAACTGATGCATGGAAGGCTCCCGTCGAGAACGACGACGTGAGCATCTGGCTCGTGACCTGCACTTCGTGCCACGACACGACCGCCACGCTTGTCCACGCCCAGCTCAACTCGCTCGGCGTCGGTCAGGAGTCGTGCGATGTATGCCACGGTGAAGGCAAGCTCTTCTCCATCGAGGACAGCCACGCCGCGCCGTAGCGCGGACGTAATTTGAAACCTGTGTAATCAACAAGCGGTCGAGCGCAAACAACGCGCTCGACCGCTTCTGTTTTGTCGCGGCCGCGCTGCTCCTCTTTGGGGGTGAAAAAAGTGCCTCTGGCGATGATTGCTAACTGGAGCCGGTTGTCCGATACTTAGGTTGGCTGAGGCATGACGCTGCGCTGTTGCAGCGTGCTTCCGCGGGTTGGACAGATGCCCGGGTGCGCATGGTGGCACGGGGCGTGTTGCGGGTGTCCGACACCTGGTACGTGGCGCGGCACCGTTTGCGCGGTCGCGTCGAGGTCTGCATTCGATTGGAGGAAAATCGATGCGTGCACGCTCACTGGTAGCGGTCGCTACGGTCGCGCTGGCGTTGATGGGACTAGGAGGCTGTCCGCCCCTGGAGCAGCTCTGTCCAGATCCGAATTGTCCTGAGCCCAACTGCCCTGAGCCGAACTGCCCGGAGCCGAATTCCCCTGACCCGAACACTCCGGATCCGAACGCAACGGACAAGAGCCTGCACGAGAAGATCTTTACCGAGATCATCACCGACGGCTTCCAGGACACCAGCGATTGCATGATCTGCCACTCCGAGATCGCGCATGACCTGATGGCGACCGGTCACTGGAAGTGGGAAGGTACGTCCGTCAACATCGAAGGCGCAGAGACCGAAACGCACGGCAAGATGGACCTTCTCAACAATTTCTGCATCGCCGTGCCATCCAACGAAGGACGATGCAGCCAGTGTCATCCGAGCTTCGGCTGGAAGAGCAGCACGGATACGGAGACGTTCTTCGCTGAGGTCAACAACGTCGATTGCCTCGTCTGCCACGATACGACCGGCACGTACCGCAAGCATCCGTCGGCCAACGGCGGCGGCGGACCGGCGGCGATCCTCGTTGATGGTGCTCCCCAGGTGGCCGTAGCCGCTGATCTTCAGGAAATCGCCTACAACGTCGGTACGCCCAGCCGCAGCAATTGCGGGCTGTGTCACTACTTCGCCGGCGGGGGTGACAACGTAAAGCACGGCGATCTGTCGACCGACCTGAACGACCCCGATTACGAAGCCGATGTTCATATGGGTGGGCTCGACTTTAGTTGTCAGGTGTGCCACACGACCATGGATCACGGCATTGCCGGTATGGCGCTGCACAGCGTCGATGAAGGTGGCGAGTCACCGGACTGCACACGCTGCCACGGTGCGACCGACGTGCACGAAGACAACCCGACTCTGGCGTCTTTGTTGAATCTCCACCTGGATACGATTGCCTGCCAGACCTGCCACATTCCCACGTTCGCCCGCGTGCTGCCGACCAAGGTCGAGTGGTACTGGTCCGAGGCCGGCCAGGACGTCGACCCGATCCCGACCGACGAGTACGGCAAGCCGCTGTACGACAAGAAGAAAGGCCGCTTCGTCTACGCCAAGGACGTCACGCCGAGCTACATGTGGTTCGACGGCAAGTGGAGTCGCATGATCATCGGTCAGACCGACTTCTTCACCGCCGAAGGGACTGTCGCCGATCCCGTCATCATCGCCAGTCCGACGGCCACCAGCGAGACTGCAGGCGCGAAGATCTATCCGTTCAAGAAGATGATTGGCGATCAGCCGGCGGATGCCGACAACAACATACTACTGGTGCCGCACCTGTTCGGTAAGGTCGAGGACGACCCCAATCTCGATAATCCGTTCTGGGGTGGCTTCGAGTGGGGCCCCGCGCTCGAAGACGGCGCTGCGTTCGCCGGTCAGACCTACAGTGGCAATTACGAGTTCGTGAACACGGTGATGTACCTGAGCATCAACCACGAGATCGCGCCGGCCGAAGACGCGCTATCGTGCAACGACTGCCACGGCCAGACCTGGGCGTGGGATGACCTCGGCGTCGAGGATCCACTCGGCGGGCTGTAGGGCGCGCTTCGGAAGAAGCAGCCAGGTGAATGAACGACTTCAGCAGGCCGGCGTGTGACGACACACGTCGGCCTGTTTCTATCTGCTGGTGGCGTCCTGCCGAGGTGTGGGAATATCTCACGCACTTGCGTGCGCCAGCATCGCGGCGCCGACAGCGCCGGCGTCGGTGCCCAACTCCGCCAGCGCGAGACGTGGCTCGTCCGGGGCGATCTTCCAGCGTAGCTCATCAAAGTGGCGTTGCGTAACCGCCAGGAGATCCTCGCCCGCGTTGATCAGCCCGCCGGCGAGCACGACGAGCTCGGGGTTAATGACGTGTTGTAAGGCGACGATGCCGAGCGCGAGGTAGTAGCACGTTTCGTCCCAGATGCGCGCGGCCAGCGCATCGCCGTCGTTTCGCGCGGCCAGGACGGCGCGTGCATCCAGTGACTGCTCCGCGTCCGCGTTCGTCACCAGGCGCGACTGCTCACCGTCTCTCACGGCCTCGATCAACCGTTCGGCGACCGCGTTCGCCGACGCGTAGCGTTCGTAGCAGCCACGCTGCCCGCAGGGACATGGTCGGCCGCCCGGCACGACGATGATGTGGCCGACCTCGGCGGCATTATCGAACGCGCCGCGCCAGAGCTGTCCGTCCAGCACGATACCGCCGCCGATGCCAGTGCCGAGCGTTAGCATGACCAGTGTCTGCACCGAGCTCCCGGCACCGCCGACGAACTCGCCGTAAGCGGCGGCGTTGGCGTCATTCTCGAGCGTTGTTGGCAAGCCGGTGAGTTCCTGAAGGCGAGCTTTTAGTGGGATATTCACCCAGCCCGGTAGATTGGGAGCGCCATACACGATGCCCTGACTGTGTGACATCGGGCCCGGCGCGCCGATGCCCACGCCGGCGACATTCTCGGTGGACAACTCTGCCTGATCGATGAGCCTGGCGATCAGATCGGCGATGCGCCGGATAACGTGGTCAGCGCCGCCTTCCGCCTCAGTCGCGATCGAATCCTTGCAATGCAGGCGTCCGTCCGCGTCGCACACACCGCCTTTGATATTCGTTCCGCCGAGGTCGATGCCGATTGCGTAATCGCGCGCCATGGTCCCTCTACCGCTCAGAAGTAGCTGCGCCTAACTCACGGGAGTGAATTCTACGCGAAATGATCCAGCCCGTGGCGCCGTGTCAACGCAGGTGTGGCTCGCCCGCGATAATGCATCCCCGTACGCGGACGTCGCGCAGCTCCTCCGGTCTCATCCGGAACGGATCATCCTCCCAAACCGTCAGATCGGCCGGCGAACCTAGCGCGAGCGTTCCGGTCGCTGCCGGCCGACCGGCGCAGATTGCAGCCCCCATCGTGTGCGCCCGGAGCGTCTCCGAAACAGTGAGCCGCTGCTCCGGGAACCAGCCGTTCGTCGGCTCACCGTTTTCATCGGCCCGGCAGACCGCGCCGTGGAGCGACATGCCGATATCGATGGGTTCGATCGGCGCGTCGGAGCCGCAAGCGAGCACAACGCCTGCATCCACGAGGCGCCGAAACGGGTACGCGTCTCGCCGCGCTCGGGGCCAATGCCGATCCGCGGTTCGGATATCGCCGGGCAGGTGGCAGGGCTGGACCGACGCGACGATTCCCAATCTACCCATGCGCCGGGCGACGCTGGGGCGTACGCACTGCGCATGCTCGATTCGATGCGGCAGGGCAGGTGGGACCATCCGGTGCGTCGCCGCAACGGCCCGTACGACTTCTTCCACCGCGCGATCCCCGATGGCGTGAATCCACACGGCCCACCCGGCGTCAACGGCGCGCCGCACGGCGTCAGTCAGCTCCGCACCGACACAAACGGGCACGCCGCAGTAATTCCCCGTGTCGGGATAGGGTTTGTTCATATACGCGGTCTGCGCACCGAGCGAACCGTCAGCGAATATCTTCACGCCTCCCAGCCGAAGGAAGTCGTCGCCGATTCCGCTGCGCAGTCCGAGCTCGGCCGCGTGCGCGAAATTGCGCACCGGTATTGCGTGGAGCACGCGGATTCCGAGTGAGCCCTCATTGACCAGACGTTGCAGATGTCGGAGCGCGGGTGCGTCGTCCACGCTGTGTACGCCGACATATCCCTTGCGCCAGATGTGTCGACACGCCGACCGCCAGGCGCGGTCAATAGTCTCGCGGGCTGCCGCGTCATCGCGCACCGCTAGTTCCCGCAGTGGGTTGTTCACCAGCTCCACCGCGGTTTCCTGGAGGATGCCGGTCGGGGTACCGCTTTTGTCGCGGAGAATGCGACCGCCTGCGGGCGTACGTGTTGCCCGGGTGATTCCGGCACGGCGGAGCGCTGCCGTGTTGAGCCACGCCGTGTGCCAATCGCGGCTGTTGACGAGCACGGGAACGTGCGGACAGATTGTGTCCAGGTCGGTCGCCGACGGAAACGGCGTGTTCCAGCGATTGTGGTTGAACCCCTGTGCGACTACCCAGTCACCGACGCGTTTCGTCGCTGCCCCGGCCGCGATCTTCCGCAGCGCGGCGGCAAGGCTTGTCGCCGCGCTTACATCGATGACCAGCGCACGCTGCAACGCCCAGTAGAAAATGTGCGTGTGACAGTCGTGCAAGCCGGGTGTCACGACGCAATCACGCAGATCAAGCGTGTCCGCCTTTCGCGCGGCGATTCTGCGGAGCTTGCGCACGTCGCCGGCGGCGAGCACGCGGCCGCCGTCCAGCAGGGCGGCCGTTTCATATCGGCGGGGCGAACACGTCGGATACACACGCCGGGCGAGGACAAGCGTCTGACGGCGTGTGTGTCGTCGCGAACTCATGATGGCGATCTGGATTATCGGGCGTTAAACCACGCTTTGGCAAGACCATGCGAGCTACCGGCATAACGGGCGCAAAAAAGAAGAGCAGGCAGCGACGACCGGGGTGTTCGGGCCGAAGGGAGGGGGGAGGCCGCCGCTGTAGCGCCTGCTCTCTTAGCTCATTGCTATTATAGTTAGTCAGCAAGCGATGTGCCAGTGCCAAAAAGCTAATGAGGTCTGTTTTTACCGCGAAAACGCGGGAAACCGCGCGCACACAAGCGCCGCTACGGGGCATTCCGCTCAAACGTCCGCGTATTCTCACGCAGACACCTTGTGTTGATGATTCTGTGCCGCAGCCGAGGTGTGAACGCAGCGCTTGATTCCTGCCGAAATCACCCCTAAGCTCCGAATTGCGCGGTCATGCGGCCTAACGCCGATGTAGCTCAATGGCAGAGCACGGCTTTCGTAAAGCCGGGGTTGTGGGTTCGACTCCCACCATCGGCTATTCACCTTTCTGCGAAGTCAGACGTGGGGCTCTCAGCGGATTCACCGGCGCGAACTGTGCGGCGTCAGTTCTGGGCCGCGCGCACGGATTCGCTCGCGCCGTCAACTGTGTTGCGCGCGCGAACAACGTCGCGCCGGTCACGGTCAAGAATTCGTTGTCGATCCGATCGTCCATTCGTCGCGCGCAAGGTGTCCTCGCTGCCGCGCGCTGATTGCTCTGCAAACAAACGTAGCGCGCGATGTCAAAGACCGCTTGCGGTATCGTGAGGCGCGTAGTTGACCCCGCGCGTGTGGTTAAGTGCGCGCTGCATCGTGCGTCACATGCCCAAAAGTTTTTTGAAAAAGCGCTTGCACTGCCACGTGGTTTTGGGACAGAATCTTAATATGCCCGCTGAACGGGCGTCGACAATGCGTAACGAGCGGCCCACAAGTAAGTCCGCTTCGAACGATGGAAGGTCCTTACCGCGCCACGGCTAGACCTTCCATCTTTCTTTTTGCGCCGGCGGCTGGTAACCGCAGCTTGGCCGCGCGAACGTCGCTGGCCTACAATTCGCACATGCTGACACAGACTTTTAGCAGTGCTTGCCGACGCGAACTCGATCGCGTGACCGCGTTCATTGCTGATCGCGATGATGCGCTCAATCTCTCCGCCGAAGCGGCCCGCTTCGTCCATATGCTCGTGCTTGTCGGCGGATGCCGACGGGGCGTCGAAGTCGGCACGAGCTACGGCTACAGCGGGCTGTGGCTCGGGGCAGCTTTCCAGCACAACGGTGGCATCGTCGACACCATCGATTGCGACGAACGCAAGACAGCTGCCGCACGGCGGAGCTTCGAGCGCGCCGGACTGACCGATATGGTCATTTCACACACCGGCGACGCTGCCGCCGTTCTGGCCGAGCTCGATGGACCGTTCGACTTCGTCTTCCTCGACGCCGACAAGGCCAACACCCGCCGCTATTTCGATCTGCTCTGGCCCAAGCTGGCCCATCGCGCCACGATCGTGACGGATAACGTCACGTCGCACGAGACAGAGTTGGCGGACTTCGTCGCCTACCTGCGCGGCCACACGCAACTGTGCAGCATGCTCGTATCGATCGGCTCCGGCATGGAGCTCACACACAAGCTGGATCCCTGGTCAGCGACGGCATCGATCGATGGGGCCGATTGGGTGATTTGAGTTCGACGGGCACGGACCGGGTACTCAGATCCGCACCGCCAGTTGCAGCCGCAGCAGTGGGCCGTCATCCAGGTTCAGCCGGTGTCGATCGCGATCGCCGTAGTTCTCGCCCTCGAACCAGAAGCGCTCGAATGCGAAGCCGCCCAGCAGATCGACGGTGACGTGCTCATTGAACTCAACGCGCACGCCACCGACCACGCGTTGTTCGTAATACGACAGTCGGTAGTTATTATCCCGGCGGTCGTGCCGGAAGTAGTGCTCGCTGTCCCATTCGTAGCCGGCGTAGAGCCTGACCTCGTCCAGCACGCGGTAGCTGATTCGCGTGAACACGGTGCGCGGCACGAAGTAGCGTCCTTCGAGGGTGAGGCGCTCGATCGGCTCCCAATGCAGCGCAGTGACTGGGAGACCAACGAGTCCACGCAGGCTGTCTGTGGCCTCAAACTGATAACCAAAGCCCGGCAGCGGAATGCCTGGCGCGAACTCACGCGCGTTGGAGTAGTTCAGATACAGCAACCACGCGTTCGACTCGCCGTGCGGGATGCGGGCGAACGCCGTCGCGCGCACGTTCACTTCGTCGACGCTGTTGTACGGCTGATCGCTGGGAGAGGTGATGCTCAGATCGGCGCCCGCGATCCAGTCGTTATCAAACCGGTGCCGGTACGTGACGCCGGCGCCGATATCCCAAAGATGGTCAGGGAAGGGCGTGCAGGTGCCGGGAATGCGTGCGTCGGTGTCGATGTCGAGCGCTTTAGCCCGCAGCGTCACGGACCACTCATCACGCTCGTTCTGAAACACGGGCGCCCGCACACGGAATCCGTGGCGGACCATGTGCATCTGCGCGGTCTGACCGCCGACGTCCGCGTTGAAGTGCGCCCGCCCGTCGTATTCCAGTTCGACGTCCAACTCACCCAACTGCGGGTTTAGCCAGACGTCGAACGCCGTTTGACCTGACGCGGCCGTGGTGACTGCCAGTACGGCGGCAGTCACCAGCAGCGCCGCTTTCGATGAGATCATTTCGTGGTCTGGTCCAGCACCGTGACGCCTTCGGGCGCTTTGAACACGAATCGGGCGGGATCGATCTTGGGGTCGATCTTGATGTTGCTGTAGGTCATCGTCTGCGTCATCTCGCCCGTCGCGTCCTGCGAGACGTTCTTCAGCAGAAAGCCCGTTTCCTTGTCAAAGTAGACGACGATTTTGGTGAACTGCGGGCTCGTGCCTTCTTTCGCCGTTGCCTCGACCACGTGTGTCGCGCGCCCGCTCACCTCCTCGTCGGGCTTGATCGCGAGGTCGTGCTCCTTCCGCAGCTCGGAGAACATCAGTCCGGGGTCGCTGGTCATTTTCGGATCGATGTCCATCTTCATGGCCATCTTCTGGCCCATGCCGTCCATGATCGTGTAGGCGTATTCGCCGTCGACGATCATGGTCATGTTCTGTTCCATCTTCATGGCCTGGTCGCCGGCGCCGTACGAGACGGTGTTCTTCATCTCCACGCGGCTCAGCGGCTTGTCACCCTGCCGCAGGTACTCGATCGTGCCCGTGCCTTCCATCTTGCCCGCACCCTGCGGCATGGTGCCTTCGAGCTTCATGTCGGCTGTCATGGATTTGTACTTCATCCACTTGGACTTGAGGCTCTTTTCCAAGTCACCCACCTCTTCCGCCATGACCGGACCGGCGGCAATCAGAGCGAATAGCGCGAGAGCAGTAATAGTGCGACGACTGGTCATGATGGGGGCTCCAATGGTAAAAGCAGTTTGAGGCAGACCCACTGCCGCTGGCGCCTCTGCAAGCGGCAGAACGGAGGTCAGCCGGTTCCGTGTGTCCCAACTGCGCGACCAATCCGGCCGCGAACTCGCAGACTCGCATTGAGGGGGGATTCTAGACGACGAGGCCGGTGTTCACCACCCGGGTTTACGCCACAGGCAGCGACGTCCGATGTCGCGGCGGGTCGATCGGGCGGTAGTACTGATCACGCTGTTGCGGCGTCCAGCCGGCGGTTTCGATCAGGCGGCGGATCTCCGGCTCGTTCAGGCGGAACGTAGTCCCGGCGGCGGAGACCACGTTCTCCTCCATCATCACCGAGCCCATGTCGTTCGCCCCGAAGAACAGCGCAAGCTGCCCGATCTTCGGCCCCATCGTCACCCAGCTCGACTGAATGTTCGAAATGTTGTCAAAGTAAAGCCGCGCAATCGCCAGCATACGCAAGTACTCATGCGCATCGGCCAGGAAGAGGTGCTCTCTATCAGGAACCCGTCGCGGCGCAGCATCGCCGATCACGGTGAGCCCCTCATCCTTTGTGCCCTCGTGTCTGAGTGTCTCCGTGCCTTCTTCCTTAACCTTCCACCTCCCCAACGGCGTCCCCTCCGGCTGAAACGGCCAGTGGATGAACGCGGTGAAACCTCCGGTCTCGTCCTGAACTTCGCGGAGTCTGCGCATGTGCTCGATCCGCTCGGGGATCGTCTCGATATGCCCGAACATCATCGTGCAACTCGTCTTCATGCCGACCTGGTGCGCCGCCCGCATGACGGCCAGCCACTCGTCGGTCATCGACTTGCCCTGGCCGATCTTCTGACGGACGCGATCGACCAGAATCTCGCCGCCGCCGCCGGGGATCGTGTCAAGCCCGGCCTCCTGCAGCCGTAGCAGCACGTCGCGCAGGGACATGCCGTAGATCTCGTGAAACGCCCAGATCTCCGGCGGGCTGAAGGCGTGGACGTGGATTGTGGAGTAGTACTTTTTGATGAACCGCAGCAATTCGAGGTACCAGTCGAACGGCAAGCCGTGGCCGGAAGGGTGATTCTCGGCCGGCACCAGCCCGCCCTGCATGAGAATCTGCGTACCGCCGATTTCGAGCAGCTCCTCAATCTTTGCCCCGATCTCCTTGTGGCTGAGGATGTATGCCTCACCATGCCCCGGCTTGCGGTAGAAGTTGCAGAAGATGCACTTGGCGGTGCAGACATTGGCGTAGTTGATGTTGCGGTCGACCACGTACGTGCGATACGGCTCGGGGTGCAGCTCGCTCAGACGCGCAAACGCCCGCCGACCGAGCTCGTGGATCGACAGCTCGTGATACATCGCGAGCGCGTCTTCGTCAGACAGCCGCGGAGTCACCGGTGGGGCGGTAGCGTTCGTCACTCTTGAGCACCTGTCGGCGTGGGCAGCAGCTCGTCGGGCCACCGAATCGCGGCTTGTTCGGGGAGAAGTCCCAGTCGCACGCACATCTCCGCAAAGATGTTAGCTCCCGCGAGCGCTCGGTCGTTGAGTTGGTAGCAAAGGCAGCGTGCCAAGTAACGCCGCGCCGCTGCCACCGGCCAGCCGAGTGTGGGGCCGTCCGCGGCGGCGATTTCGTCCACGACAGCAACGCCGGCGTCGCGGGCGTGTGAAAGGAGTGTGGCGGCATCGGAGCGAGAGGGCGTCGCCGACGGCGGGGACTCAGCCGGGGCCGGCTGAGCTACGCGCGCCCAGACGGCGAACACGAACGGCAGTCCTGTGTGCTGCCGCCAGGCGCCGCCAAGATCGACCTCATACGCGAAGCGCCCCCGGCTTGGGCTGACGACTTTGTCACCGATCAGTAGTACCGCCTCGGCGGCGGCGGGTGTCGGCGAAGTCCGCTCGAGCGGCAGCAGCTCAAGCTCGCGATTGTATAACTCGTGCCAGAGCACTTGGGCGAGCAGGACGGACGTGTGCGAGTCCGGATCGACCCAGAGCTGCGTGATCCGGTCCGGCGGCAACTGCGAGAAGACTCGCACGGTCATCGTCTCGCCGTCGCAGGCGATGCAGGCATCCGACACGACCTCGTAACGGTCGGGGTTTCGCAGCAGATCGACGATCGGCACGAGCGCCACATCCACTTCGCCGCGCTCGAGTCGGCCCGGTAGCACTGCCGGAACGTCGAATACGCACTCAACGTCGGCGCGCTCGGTCAGCCCGTAAATCAGTGGCCGCGAGTTCAGGAACGAAACGACACCGAGTCGCAACAAAGATCGAATCCTCACACAGTGGAAATACCGTTGTTCCGCCGCGGTCAGTATAATCCGCCCGTGGGTCGGGCGCTGCATCGGACGACGGGCGGCCGACGGTGTTTTCAAAAGGGGTGAAAAGGCCTTGAACTTCAACGTTTGCGCAAGCACACCGATGCGCGACAGGAGGTGCCTTCCGATGAGAACGTCAAACACACGCAGGATTGGGATCGGACTGCTGTTGCTGCCGGCTCTGGCGACGATCACCTTGGGCGCCGATCGCGACATGGCGCGCTTCATGCCGCCGGAAACGCTGCTCTACCTCGGCTGGTCAACCACCACAGCACCCGATGATCCCGAACTGCGCATGAGCAAGGCGATCATGCCGGCGGTCGAGGCGCTGTTAGCCGACGAAGATCCGGATTCGATTCCGTTCGTGCGCTGCATTGGCGAGTGTTCCGCCCTGCTGGCGAACAGCAACGGCGGGATCGGGCTGATCGATGTGGAACTTGCCGGCGAGATCCCGGATGTTCAACTCGCCCTCGTGCTCGACACGCACGGCCGTGCGGCCGAACTGGCCAAGCAGTTACATGATCTCTTCACCGAAGCCGGCTATGGTGAGGACATCGCGTCCAAGACGCTCGGCGGGATGAAGTTCGCGATGCTACCTTGTCCCGAGATGCCTGTCGCGCTGTATTGGGGCGTCCACGATGATCTGTTCATCGCGGCGATCAGCGAAAACGCGGCGGCGGCTGTCGCCGGTCGTGTTCGCGGTGAGCCGGGCACACTGGCCGGGATCGACGAGCTACGCTTCGATCGCAAGAAGGTCGGCGCCGACGTCACCGGTGATTTCTGCTGCTTCTACATCGATTTCGCCGGCACCATTGCGCGGGCCCGAACGCTCGCAGCGGAAGTGCTCGGCGAACTGCCCCCGCTGGTTGATCAGGCACTGGCTGAGTCCGGCCTCACTGCTATCGTTTCCAAGTACGTTCACTACCAAGAGGTGGCCGGCCGGCCGCACCTCGCTTCCTTTGCACACATCGAGGGAGACCGGAAGGGCATCCTGTCGCTGTGGGATCAGGAGCCGCTGACCGGCGAGGATATCCGCATCGTACCCAAGGACGCCTATTGGGCCCAGATCACGAACCTCAACCTGCACAAGCTTTGGACCGAGTCGCTACGCATCACGGAAGCACTCGATCCTAACGCGCTGCCAATGGTGCAGGGCTCGCTGGCGATGATCACGCCGATGCTCGGTTTCTCAATCACCGACGAGCTGCTGCCGGCGCTCGGCGACACCTGGGCGTTCTACGATGCGCCAAGCCACGGCGGCCTGCTTTTCACCGGCACAGTGATGACGGTTGACGTAGTTGATCAGGACGTCGTCCACGGCGCAATGACCCGCGTCGTGCAACTGATCATGCCCTTCGCCGCGCAGGAAGACGTCGTGCTCCAGCAGAAGTCGCTTGAGCACAGCGGCCACACCATCCACTACGTCTTGATCGGTGGGGTACCCAGTCCAGTTGCTCCGGCCTGGATGTTCGTGAACGATCGCTGGGTGTTTGGTCTGTGGCCGCAGACTGTCGCCGCCGCGGCGCAGCAGGTCGATCTCGCGACCCGCGGCCCGAGCCTGCTGGATCATCCGCACGTGGTCGAGGCGAAGAAGTACCTGCCTGAGCACCCGTTCTCGGTGGGTTATGTCGATTCACAGTTTGTGGCTCGTCTGTGGTATCCGTTCGTCAACGCAGTTTCGACGTTGGGAATCTCGGTGCTGGGTAAGCACGGCGTAGAGCTGGACCTCGCCGTTCTGCCGCCCGTCAACGAGTACGTCGCGGCGTTGCAGAGCTACGTCGGCGTAACCTGCCCCGACAAGGACGGCGTCATTTACTCATCGTACGGCGACGGCGGTCAACTCTTCGTGGGCGCCGTCGGCGGCGCGGCCATGGGTACGTCCATCATGCTGCCGTCACTGATGCGGGCCCGCCACCTTGCCAAACGAGCAGTTAGTATGGCGAACCTCCGCGGCATTGGTTTGGCGTGTCACGTCTATGCGAACGACCACGACGATGTGCTT
The DNA here is from genome assembly GCA_028277645.1 of Phycisphaerae bacterium. Lineage (GTDB taxonomy): Bacteria > Planctomycetota > Phycisphaerae > UBA1845 > Fen-1342 > JANQFV01. The sequence continues at coordinate 199,685 of JANQFV010000015.1, read as the reverse complement.
CCGACCTCGCTCGACGTGCTCGTACAGGAGAGCATGATCTCGCACGATCAACTCGAATCGCCGCTCGATCCGCACGATCCGGAACCGTACGTGCTGCTGGTGCTGGGCAAGCCGATGAGCGCGATCAAGATGCCTTCGCGAACGGTCCTGGCCTATGAGCGGCCGCATACTGATGAGGGCACGTGCGTGCTGTTTCTCGACGGACACGTGGAGTTCATGGACTTGCCCGCGTTCCGCGAAACCGTACGCGGCACGTACGAGAAGCTGGGGCAGCCGGTGCCACCGGAATTCGCGGAGTAGTGTCAGACAGCAGAAATTTTCAGAGCACGGAGAACGAGATGCCCAAGATAGGCGTATTGCTTTCAGGTTGTGGCGTGTTTGACGGCGCCGAGATTCATGAATCGGTGTTCACGTTGCTGGCCCTGAATCAGAAGGGCGCCGAGATCGTCTGTTGCGCGCCCGACGTCGAGTTGGACGTGATCGATCACCTCACCAAGGAGCCCGCCGGCGAGAAACGCAACGTGCTCACCGAGTCGGCCCGTATCGCCCGCGGCGACATTCGCGACGTCGCGACCGTGCACGTCGACGAACTCGACGCGCTCATCTTGCCGGGCGGCTTCGGCGCGGCGAAGAACTTGAGCGACTTCGCGACCAAAGGTGCCGATTGCACAGTGAACATACCTGTGGAACAACTGGTCGGCGACATGCTGGAGGCGCGGAAGCCGGTCGGCGCGATCTGTATTGCCCCCGGAACGTTGGCCAAGGTCGCGGCCAGTCGCGGCGTCAAGGCAACGCTGACGATCGGAAATGACGCCGGCACGGCACAGGCGATCAACGCACTCGGCTGCGAACACGAGGACCGCTGCGTCACCGAGATCGCGGTGGACGAATCGAACCGCGTCGTTAGTACACCGGCGTACATGCTGGGCCAGGGGCCGGCCGAGGTATACGAAGGCATCCGCAAGCTGGTCGATCGCGTGCTGGAGATGTGCTGACCCTCGACGTGCCACTGCTCTTGAGCAGTGCAGTCTCGCAGGGAAAGGGTGCGCGCAGCGTTGTCCCCCCGTGGCCGACGTGTCAATCTGGCTGACGGCTGATAGCTGAAAGCTGACAGCTAATTCACCAGCCCGTCAACAAACGCATTGATATCCCCAAAGTCCGCCGACCCGTTGCCGTCAAAATCGCAGAACGTGTGACCATCGCAATCGGGGAAGAGCGTGTCGTACCCACCGACGAGCAGTGCGACGAACGCGTTGATATCACCGAAATCAAACTGCCCGTCACAGTTTGCGTCGCCCAGCACGATCTTCTGATTGAAGTACACGTTATTGCCCCGATTGCCGTCCCAATCCGTGATCGCCATGTCAAGCTTGCTCGACACCGTGTAATCGATGGCCACTGTCGCGGTGGCGTCGGCGCCCACCGTGAGCCAGCCATGCTCGTGGTTAACGTGATAGAGCGCACCGGCCAGCGGAGAACCGTCGACGCGAACTTCAGCCACTTCCTGCACGGGCTGGTGCGGCAGATGGAACAGGCGCTGTCCGCTTCCGTTGACGGCGAAAACCTCCTGCACCGGCCGCAGCCCGTTCTTATCGATGTCCGCGAGGACGATCTTCTCGTGAACGACACTGGACGTACTCGATTCCCAGCCGGCGGTTGATGACAGGCCGCTACCGGTGTTGAAGAAGATCTGCGTTGGCAGCCACCAGCCGCCGGCGATCAGGTCCAGCAGACCATCGGCATCGACGTCGGCCACCGTGACCGCCGAGCAGTAACCCTCAAAGTGCGACCACGAAGCAGTCGTCGCGAACAGCCCCGGGGACGCCAGACCATCGTACTGCCGATAACGTCCGCTGCCGCCGGCGAGCTGGTTGTTGTCGGCGATGAACAGCTCGCGTACGCCGTCGCCGGTCACGTCGCCGGCGGCCAGCATCAGCGCATCCTGAGACGCGACATCGCTGAGCGTCCAGTTCGCGGTAGTCTCCAGCGTGCCGCCCAGGTTGCGGTAGATCCGTGACGGTCCATGGGCGGCGGCCAGCACCAGATCCAGCCAGCCGTCATCGTCCGCATCCACCCACAACGCGCCCTGCATATCGTATGTGTCGTCGGACACCCAACTCGCCGTGGCCTCTAATCCCGTGCCGGTGTTGAGGTACACGTAGTTGTGATACTGGTGGGGCGTGCCATAGGCCCAGCCCGTCGCGACCGCCAGATCGGGCCGTCCGTCGTTGTTCACATCCCCGAATGCCGCCGTGAACGCGTTGCCCGTGATGTCGGCCGACCAGGATGCGAACAACGGCAGGCTGCCATTACTGTTGAGGTACACGCGCGCGATCGGGCCCGTTGTGCTCCCCGTGCCGAGCGTAGCCACGGCAACGTCCGGCCAGCCATCGGCGTTGACGTCGGCGATGTCCAGGTGCCCGTTGTACGCGCTTTCCCAGGTGGTCGACGTCGGAGACAACGGCAGCGTGCCATCGCCATTGGCGTGATAGATCGTCACGCGCTCCTGGGAGATGTCGTTGCCGTTGGCGACGACGAGATCGGGCCAGCCGTCGAGGTCCATGTCGACCAGCGCCGCCCCCGTGCTGACCTTCTTATCGCTCGATACCCAGTCCGGGGACGTGGGGTAGACCGGTTGGGCCGTCACCGTCAGCGCAAACGACAAGACCACCGTGATTGAACCTAGTCTTGCTCTCGACATGGAATCCACCTCCTGTACTTCATCTCACCGCCCCGATTCTAGCAGACTTTGTCGGCCTTCAAAGCGATTTTCGCGGCAGGTCACACGTCGGAATGGCGAATCCGTACTTCGTCAGGATTGCCGCCGCAGCAAAATGGCCGTCAGATCGTCCGCCTGCGCCGCGCCGCCGGAGAAACGCTCGACTTCTTGCTGAAGGTCGGCGATCAAATCCGGCAGAGCCATCGCGCGGCGGGCCTGGATGAACTGCGCAACACGCTCCTCGCCGAATTGCTCGCCGGCAGGGCTCTCCGTCTCGAAGAAGCCGTCGGTGAGCAGCGTGACGATCATGCCGGGAGTGAGCTCGTACCGCTGCGGCAGACCGTTGAAGTCGTCCATAATCGCAAACGGCAGGTCTGTGGCCGTCCGCGATTCGTAGTCCTCGCCCGTGATCAACAGCAACGGGCCCTGCCCGGCCGCGACGTAGTCCATCCGGTGGTGGACGGGATCCAGAATTCCGAGAAACGCGGTTACGAACCGATCGGTGGAGAGGTCGCGCAGCATCAGGCGATTGACGCTGGTGGCGACGAGCTTCAAGTCGTTCGTGATCGAGAGCATCGCACGTGTCAGCGAACGGCACTGCGCGATAACCAGCGCCGCGCCGATGCCGTGTCCGGTGGCGTCCGCCAGCATCAACGCCAGCCGACCGTCATCCAGCGGAATGAAGTCATAGCAATCGCCACCCGTTTCGTCCGCCGAACGGTTCCAGCCGGCGATTTCGTAGCCGGGCACCTGCGGGTTTGCGTGGGGAAAGAGCTGCTGCTGGATCTGCCGCGCGATCTCCAGGTCACGGGCCATCCGCTGTTTGGTGGCGTACTCTTCCAGGAGAAACTGGCGGTAGAGCGCGACGCCGGCCTGCGCCCCCAACGCGTGCGCGAGCTCTTCTTGATCGTTCTCAAACGTACCGTCGATCTTGTTCAGCGCCTGGAGCACGCCGACGAGTTCGCCTTCGTGCGTTTCCAGTGGGACGGTCAACAGGTTTCGCGTGCGAAAGCCAGTGCGCTTGTCGATCTCCGGATTGAACCGATCATCGCGGTACGCGTCCGGGATGTTGATGACCTGGCGCGTCTGCGCCACGGAGCCGGCGATGCCGCGGTCGGCCGGGAACCGAATTTCCTCGGCCCTTGTTGCCACGCGGCTGTAGAGCTCGTCGGTTTCCTTGTCGTATAGGAATATCGTGGCGCGTTCGCAGCCCAGCACAGTACAGGCCGCGTCGACGATCCGCTCCAGGAGCTGCCCGAGGTCGGTCGTCGCAGCCAGCTCACGCGTGATGGCCAGGACGCGGGTCAGATTCGCGATGCGCGTCGCCTCGTCAGACATCGAGTGCGTAGCGTACGCGGCGATAACGCCAGGGGCAATGTGTCTTGATCTGGATGCCGTACCAGGGGGATGGTCAGCGCGTGACCATCCCCTTTTCTGCGATCGCGTTCGATCAGTTCCGCTGCGCGATGCGGTCCGGCCCGCCAGCGACGGCGGCGCGCGCTTCGAGCAGCGCCTCTGTCTCGTCCAGCAGGTGCTCGAAGTACTTCATCGCGTCCTCAATCGGCTGCGGCGACGTCATATCGACGCGGGCCAGCTTGAGCACGTCGATCGGATACTTGTGGCTGCCGGCGCTGAGAAACTCGAGATAGGCGTCGACCGCGCCCGGCTCACCCTTCAGAATGCGGGCCGCGATGTTCGACGAGGCGCAGTAGCTCGTCGAGTACTTGTAAACGTAGAAGTTGTAGTAGAAGTGGGGGATCCGGATCCAGTAGCTGTCGACCAGTTCGTCGTGCGTGTAGTTGGGGCCGTAGTACTTCTTCATGATCTCGCCGTAGGCGGCGCTCATCGAGTCCGCCGTCAGCGGCACGCCCTGCTCGGCCATCTCGTGGATCTTCTGCTCAAACTCGCTGAACATCGTCTGGCGGAAGACAGTGCCGCGGAAGCCTTCGAGCAGCTCCGTCAGCAAATACAGCTTTGTCTCCTGATCGTCGATCCGCTCGAGCACGTAGTTCTGGAGCAGAATCTCGTTCGTCACCGACGCAACCTCGGCGCAGAAGATGTCATATCTGGAGTACACGTAGGGCTGGTCCCGGCGGGACAGATACGAGTGCATCGAGTGGCCCACCTCGTGCGCCAGCGTGGACATATCTTCGTAGCCACCGTGGAAGTTGAGCAGAATGTAAGGCTGCGTCAGATACGACCCACTGGAGTACGCGCCGCTGCGTTTGCCTTTGGTCGGATAGACGTCGATCCAGCGCGACTCGATACCCCTGGCCATGATCCGGCAGTATTCGTCACCGAGCGGCGCCAGGGCCTTCTTCATCTCGTCCACGGCTTCTTCGTAGCTGTACTCCAGCCTGGCCTCGGTCGTGAACGGTGCGAACAGATCGTACGCGTGGACGCCGTCGTCCAGTCCGAGGTACTTCTTCCGCAGCGTCTGGTAGCGGTGCAGCAGGTGCAGGTTGTCGTTGACGGTCGTGACGAGGTTGTTGTAGACCTCGACCGGGATGTTTCCGCCATCGAGCGCGGCCTGGAGGCAACTGTCGTAGCCGCGGGCCCGCACGGTGAAGAGATGGCTCTGCACCGCGCCATTGAGCAGGGCGGCGGCGGTATTTCGGAAGTTCTTGTACGTGCCGACGATCGCTTCATAGGCGGCCTTGCGAACGTTGCGATCGGTCGAGCGCATGTACAGGTAGAAGGCCGAATCGTCCAGCTCGACCTCTTGACCTTCTTCGTTCGTGATCGTCGGGAACTGGATATCGGCGTTACTCAGCAGGTTATACGCGTTGTACGGAACCGACCGAACCTGCCCGGCCAGCGCCATCAACTTTTCCTGGTCTTCTGACAGAACGTGTTCCTTTTGGCGGAACGTGTCGTGCAGGCTCTGGCGATAGACCGCGAGATCCTCGTTTTCGTGCATCCAACGGTCGATCGTGTCCCACGGGATGCTGGTCAACTCGGGCTCAATCCAGGCCGTGGCTTCGCCGAACTTCACGCCCAGACTGCGCAACTTGCCCTTGAAGCCCTGGTACTTTCCAACGCGCGTGTCTTCGTCGGATTTCAGTGAAGCGTAGACCCACACCTTGCCGAACAGCGGTCCGATCTCGTCGGACAGCTTCAGCGCTTTCAGCAGGGCTTCCGGTCCGTCGCTGAGCGTCCCTTTCATAGCGGTGATACGCGGCAACTCTGCTTCGAGCTTCGCTAGGTCGGCATCCCACTGTGCCTCATCCGCGTAGATCGTCTCGGTGGCCCAGCGGTACTTCAGCGGCACATCGTCACGCTCGGGAACGGTCTTGTCCTGGGCGACTGCGGTCGCAGACGAAAAACAGACGGCGGCGATGAGCAAAGTGCACCACAGCAGACGTGACGGGGAGATGCTTGCATTCATGGGTCTTACTCGCGCATGGGGATTGGTGGGGCGATATCCTGTCACCGCCGCCCGCCCCACTGTTCGGCCGGCGGTCATCCGGATCGTCTAGCGTAGCATCCAACAGAAAGGGATCAAGAGATCGAGGGATCAAAGGATCGAGAATCAGAGCCCGAAGCGCCAGCGAGGGCGAACTCACCGCTCCCATCCTCGATCCCTAGCTCCCTCGATCCCTACAGCTCGCGGAAGCGCGCTGTGAAATGCCGCAGCGATGGCGGCTCCGACACAATCTCCAGTCCCCGGAGCTGGTCACGCTGCTCAAACAACTCGCTGATGGCCTCGATGACGTAGTCGATGTGGCTTTGCGTATACACCCGCCGCGGGATCGCCAGGCGCACGAGCTCCATTGGCGGCGCCTTCTCTTTGCCGAACATCACACTGCCGATCTCGACCGCCCGAATGCCGGCGTGTCGATACATGCCGCACACCAGCGCCTGACCTGGGAAATGCCGGGGCGGAATGTGCGGGCAGAAGTGCTTCGCGTCGATGTAGATCGCATGTCCGCCCGGCGGCTCGACAATCTGCACGCCGGCCGTGAGCAGCTTCTCGCCCAGGTACTCCGTGCTGCGAACGCGATATTGCAGATAGTCCGCGTCGGTGATCTCGTCGAAGCCCTGCGCCATCGCCTCCAGATCGCGCCCCGCGAGCCCGCCATACGTCACGAACCCCTCGGTCAGAATCAACAGCTCATCCGCTTGGCGAACCAGCTCCGGACTGCGCAGCAACAGTAGGCCGCCGATGTTGACCAGACCGTCCTTCTTGGCGCTGATCGTTGCTCCATCGGCTAGGTCGAACATCTGCCGGACGATCTCACGTACCGAGCGATCCTGCTGGCCCGGCTCGCGCTGCTTGATGAACCACGCGTTCTCCGCGAAGCGGCAGGCGTCGAGAAACAGCGGCAGCTCATGTTTGTTACAGATGTCCCGGATCGCGTGCAGGTTTTCCAGGCTCACGGGTTGCCCGCCGCCGGAGTTGTTCGTCACCGTGACCATCACGACCGGGATCTTGTCGGCCCCGATCTCGCTGATGAGCGCTTCGAGCTTTGCCGGGTCGAGGTTGCCCTTGAACGGGTGCCGTGTCTTCGGATCCTTGCCCTCATCGATGACCAGATCGACGGCTTTGGCGCCGGTGTGCTCGATGTTGGCCCGCGTCGTGTCGAAGTGGTTGTTGTTCGGCACGACCTTGCCTTCGCCACCCAGCAGCTCGAACAAGATGCGCTCGGACGCGCGCCCCTGGTGCGTCGGCAGAATGTGGGCGAAACCGGTAATCTCCTGGACACGGTCCTGCAGTTCGTACCACGACTTAGCGCCAGCGTACGATTCGTCGCCGCGCATCACGCCCGCCCACTGCAAACTCGACATCGCCCCCGTGCCGGAATCCGTCAGCAGATCGATCAGTACGTCCTCGGCCCGCACCAGGAACACGTTGTAGCCGGCAGCGGCGAGAATCGACTCGCGCTGCTCCGGCGTTGTCATGCGAATGGGCTCGACAACCTTGATGCGAAACGGTTCGATGATCGTGTTCATGGACGGACTTCCTCGCGCGTCGCGTGCTGTTTCGGTGACGTCCGCCCCCTTGTCGGACGTCGAGGTCGGATATACGGCGTATTATGGCTGCCACGCCCGCAGGTCTTCAAGCAGGTGCGGCGCGTGATCATCTGCTAATCGTTTCAGGTGCGTACTCGCCGGTTCGGCGAGCGCCCGGTCGTACCGGCGCCACTGCGCGTGGCTGCTAATCACCAGCGCCAGGCATACGACTGCCAGTGCCAGCCAAGAACTGAGTGCGCCCCAGCAGATCGTCCTCAAGGCCGAGCACCGCGCCAGGAGCGTGCCCGCGCCGCTGATCGCAAGTACGCAGACTGCTCCGATCACGCCGCCGACATACGGCACAGTTGGCTGGCCGAGATCGTCGGCGTCCGCACGCCGCAAGTCATCGTGTACCCAGTCGGGGCTCATTGCGATGACGGTAATTCCAGCGACCACGATCGCCAAAGTCGGTGCCAGGGTGATCGCGGCGCGCAGCTGGAACGACTCCGATGTTGCAGCGGGTTTAAGGCAGAATGCAGTTGTTCCCAGCGCGAGTAGGACTGCACCGAGCAGGCCGCCCCCACACCAGCCGAGCAGGGCGAGACGCTGCATGAGCGCCGGCGCCAGCGCGTGCCCCGGCGTCAGATGCTCGCCGAAGCGCAACAGGCTGGGCGGGCCCGGTATGCGCTTGGCGTCGGTGCGATACGCGACCCGCCATGCCCGCGCCTCACCGACAAGACGATCCGGGACGGCCAGTGTTTTGGCGTTGTCGACGAGGAGCGCGGTTGCCAGCATTCGCGTGCTGGCTGCGCCGTCCTCCAGAACCCACTCCCGCAGCAGGCGTGCCAGCAATCTTCGACAGTAGGTGGCTGAACTCGCGTCGCCGGCCGAGTCCAGCGCTGCGGCAACGTTCAAGATGTGCGTGCTGAAGAACTGGAGAAACGGTGCGTGTGCGCCGCCCATACCGTGAATCGCCAGCGAGCGTGCCGTCCCGCCCGAAAGCCCGAGCCGCTCGTAGTTCTCGATCTCCGCTTCCAGAAACGCGGCCTGCCGGTGTGCAAAAGATGCTGCATCCAGACCGGTCAGATAAGGTGCGATGTGCGACCACCAGGTATCGACCGGTTCCTCGCCGCGCTCGAGTTGCAGCATGACCAGCGCGGCCATCTGCAGGCGGCCAAGCTGCGAGCTGCGCAACCGCGTCAGGCCGGCCCGTGCGTCGTTGAGCAGGTCGGGGATCCGGTCCGGCTCGTGCAGGGCACGCGTCAGGTGATCGCTCAGGATCACCAGTACCCAGCCTTCCTGCGCCGGACCTTTCAATCCCGAGCGTGCGTCCCGCAGCGCCTGCCAATCGAAGTCCGCTAGGCTCGGGCTCGGAAGCTCACGCCACAGTGAACGCGCCTGCCCCCATGCGATGGCCGTCAACCCACACGTCAACAGCAGCACGACCACCGCCCAGGGCCATTGACGGTTTGCTGCCGAAGCCCGCGCAGTGATGGCCGACGGTACGGCTGACTGGCGTTGGGGCTTCTTCTTTCGGCGTGACATGCGGGCAAGCTATGGCAGCCGTTCGACGTGAGCAAGATTCCGGCACGGGATTCGTTCCCAGTCGTGTCACTGCTCTTGAGCAGTGGTTCCCCGCGCGGAGGCAGAGCACTGCTCGAGAGCAGTGGCACGATTCACCCGGTCGCCAGCCCGATCAGTCGGTAGATCAGCTTGGCGGCGAGGAACTCTGTTACCGGCGAATCCGGCAACGGCCGGACTTCGACACAGTCTGCCGCGACAATCGTCCGCGAGCGGGCGACCGCCGCCAGCAGATCCGTCACCTGATACCAGTCCAGCCCACCGGGTTCGGGTGTACCGGTGCCGGGGGCGTAGGCTGGGTCGAAGCTGTCGATGTCGATGGTGACGTAGACCTCATCGGTCAATGTACCGACGACCTCACCAACCCAGTCAGCCGAGTCGCGGCAATGCCGGGCGGAGTAGATCGGCTTGTCGTGTTTGCGGATGAAGCGGGCCTCTTCGGCGGAGTAGTTTCGAATACCGACCGTTACTGCCGGCACACCCATATCGTGGATTCGCCGCATAACGCACGCGTGGCTGAACGGCGAGCCATGGTACGTGTCGCGTAGGTCCGCGTGGGCGTCGATCTGGAGGACACTTAACTTCTTGTGCTTCGATCGGACGGCGCGTACGAGAGCCGACGTGACGCCATGCTCGCCGCCGAGCCCGATGAGGAACTTGCCGTCGCGGATGACACTTCGGGCAGCCTTGTGAATCCGCTCGTGCATCTGTTCCGCCCCGCGCGCATCGGGCTCGATTGGATCGAGCGTCGCGATGCCGGCGGAGGTCGCGTCACGGCCGAGCGTCTCGTCGTACGTTTCGACCTGCTGTGACGCGGTGATGATCGCCCGCGGACCGTTTCGTGTGCCCGCGTTGTAGCTGGTGGTCGCGTCGTAGGGGATGGGCAGGACCGCGAAACGGGCGGTAGCGTAATCCGCGAGCTTAGCCGGCAGTCCGAGGAAGTTGTCCGGCACGGTGGCCACTTGACGCTCCGACTTGTTGCGCGCGGTTCGATCGGACGCCCGCGTGCGTTACTTGTCGAACAGAAATATCGCGGCGGCGACGACGCTGGTCCACTGGCCGTTCTTGTCGCCTTCGGCCGTCTGCACGACGGCCCGCGTGTTCACGATCTGCCCGGACATCTTGTACACCTCGCGCCGCTCGTCGTAGTCGCTGTACGGATCGAAGTCGATGCCCAGTGTAGACGCCAACATGCTGGCCGCCATGTCCTCGACGTAGTCGGCGAGCTTGCGCTCCTTCATCCCGAAGCCGTGATGCTCCGAGATGTACCCGAACTGCTCGCCTTTGGCCGGGACCGCCAGGCCGATGCCGGCGGATACGAGGCGGTTCGGCTCGTTCGTCCGCGATTCGGCCAGCACACAATAGGTAATCTGCCCGGGGACGAGCTTCGACAGCCCGCTCTTGCGCGGCACGATCTTGCAGCCGGCGGGGAAGATACTCGACACCTTCACCAGGTTGGCTTGCGCGATGCCCGCACTGCGCAGCGCCCCTTCGAACGATTCCAGGTTGTTTTTGTGCTTGCCGACGCCGCGGGTGAAGAACACGTGTGATGGCACCATCGCGTTCATGGGCACCCTCCAGTTCCGTGGGTGACAGATATCAGACGTCCGCCAGAAGGTCCGGAGTCCGGACTGCCTGACCGGGCACCGCGCTGGCTCAGATGACGCGAAGGGGCGAAATTATAGCGACCCCGCCCCTCGCCACAACATTCCTGCCAAATTCCGCCTGCGGAAGTGGACGCCGCTTGGAAACAGTGCCCGGGTATTGAAGACTTCACGTGGAGCCACGCGGCGGTCCGCAAGCCGCCTCGTACCAAAAAGGGTGCCGTGGAAACACGGTGCGATCCGGAAGGATCGAAAGGAGCACACGACGGACAGGCCGATCCCAAATGGGAGCTCGGCCTTGTCCGCTGCGCGGTGCAGGGGGCATAATCCCAACGACGTTGTTGCTGTTCGCTGTATTCTCGTACAGGCGAGGTTGGGTATGTACGTCGCCTTGAACGTATGGGCACTGCCGGACGAGCTAATGCCGTCCGATCAGATCCGCGCCGTTGCTGAGGCGGGGTTCTCAGGTATCGAGCTGGTTGTCGGGACGGAGGGACCGCTGACCTTTGACACCGCTCCGGACGCGTTCGCCGCGTTTGGCAAGCAGGCGGCCGATGCCAGCCTGCGCGTGACCAGCTTGGCCAGCGCGGCGTTCTGGCAGTGCAACTATGCGTCACGCACACCTGCCGAGCGCGAACAGGCCCGCACCCGCACGCTCCGGCTGCTCGACCTGGCTGCGGCTGCCGAGGCCGGCGCCATTCTCGTCGTGCCGGCGGTAGTCGGTCGTGCCGGCGACCCGGCGCCACAAGTGTCGTACAGCGACGCGCTGCACCACACCATCGAAGCGCTGGACGGACTCCGCTTCGAGGCGGAATCCCGCGGCGTGGCGATCGCGCTCGAGAACGTGTGGAATCGCTTCCTGCTATCGCCGCTGGAGGCCGCCGACCTGCTCGATAAGGTCAACTCGCCGTTCGTTGGTTGGTACTTTGACGTGGGCAACATCCTGACCTACGGCTACCCCGAAGACTGGATCCGCGAGCTCGGTCGCCGCATCGTGCGCGTCCACATCAAGGACTACGACCTGGCCCGACCGGGCCGCGAAGGCTTCTGCCCGCTGGGCGAGGGCAGCGTGGACTGGCCCGGCGTCATGAACGCGCTGCGCGATGTAGGTTACGACAGCGCGCTGACATTCGAAGGCCCTGGCGATCCGGACGACCTAAGAGAACGAATGCGCCGTGTGCTGTCAGTGTAATTCAGCGCTTCCGCGGTGCGCGAAAGGAACCAGCACCATGACCATCAACGCCGAAATGTTCAAGGGTGTCGTCGCCGTTGCCGATGGAGGGTGGTCTACGCAACTGCAGATGCGCGGCGTGCCGACCGACGCGATGGCGGAAACGGCGAACTTCACCCACCCGGACGTCGTCCGCGACCTGGGGCGGGCCTACGTCGACGCCGGCGCGCGTTTCATTACGACGAATACCTTCGCCGCCAACAGGTGGACGCTCGAACGCCGCGAGGTCGAACAGAGTGTCGCCGAAGTGAATCGACGGGGCGCGGAGCTCGCTCGCGAGGCGGTGGGCCGCGGCGGCGCGCTGGTGGCCGGCTCGATCGGTCCGAGCGGTAAGATTCTTGCCGTACGTGAGACAACGGAGGACGAATTGACGCCGCTCTTCGAAGAGCAGGCGAAAGGTCTCGCCGAGGGCGGTGCCGATCTGATCGTGCTCGAGACCTTCTCCGAAGTCGCCGAGATCCTGCTCGCACTGAAGGTTGCCAAGGACGCCACCGGGTTACCCATCGTGGCGAGCATGTCATTCGATTCCGGGCCGCAGCGCACGCGAACCATGATGGGTGCGAAGGCAGAGGAATGTGCCGCAGCGCTCGACGACGGCGGTGCGGACATCATCGGCGCCAACTGCGGCGGCGGCATCGACTTGATCCTGCCGGCAGTTGTGGCGCTGCGAGCGGCAACCGAGCGCCCACTGTGGGTTAAACCCAACGCAGGTATGCCCGAGCTCATCGAAGGCAGGGCCGTCTGGCGCCAAACACCGGACGAGTTCGCAGCCAAGGTCCCGACGCTGCTGGACGCCGACGTCAACATCATCGGCGGCTGCTGCGGCAGCGGCCCGGAGCACATCGAGCAGGTCGCCAGCGTCGTCGCCCGGCGCAGCAAGTAACGCCGGGCGCATCGGACGAGCTAGTAACGCTCCGCCGACCAGCAGATTGGGTTCGCATCCGAACCCGGCTTGAGCTCGGTGAAACCGGTCGTCACCGAGCGGCAGTTCTCCGACAACTCACCGACCCAGTCAAACTCCTCACTCGGCGTAATCACCAGATAGCGTTTCCCGCTCCGGATTTCGACCTTCCACGAGTAGTCGCTGATTGGTCCGAGGAAATAGTGCGAGATGGTCCCGTCTTCGTGCAGAATCCAGGTCGCGTCGCTGTCGAGCTCGCCGTCGCAGTCGTAGTACCACTTCATCAGCCACCGGCCACTGCCTTCGTATACGCACGCGGCCGGATCGGTGTACGTGATCGTGGTCCACTGGAATCCGGCCCAGGCCCAGACATCGACGGTGCTGTTTGGATCCTCGGGGTCGGGCACCTCGCGCTCCGCGTAGATGCACAGGCCAAGCTTCTTCTCGCCGTCGCTGGGGAAGTAGGTCATCGGTCCAGGGTCGCCGATCGGCAGCAGCGGCTGTGTCTCGCTGCCGTTGCACGGCATGATCAGATAGTCATAATCGCAATCAACGCGGAACTGGAGCACTTTCGTCTGGGCGGCGTAGGTTGCCCCGAGCGTGCTGGTCGCGTCGTTGCCGCCGTCACCTTTCTCAACCACCTTGATCGTGTAACTCGGGAACTCCGCGCCGACCGCGTCCGTGCCCATCTTCGCGAACAGACCGCCGATCTCAGCCCAGTCCAGCAGCGCCGTCTTGCCCAGATAGAACATCTTCGTGAACTGCACATCGCCGGTCACCGCGTTGTTCTTCGAGGTGTAGGTCTCCATCTTCTCCGCTTCGAGGTCGAACACGATGTGTGCGTCAGCGTCATTCGGGAAGTTCGAATCGGCCATGTACAGCTTGTTCCTGCCGACCTTCTTGTACACGAGCATCGCGTGGCCGGCGCCTTCGTCCGGGAAGATCCCGATGTATTGCGGTTTCTTGGTCAGTTGCAGCGCCAGCGCAAACTTGTAGAACGTCCAGAGCTGGCCCTTGTTCTCGCCCGTCCCGAGCCAGTACCAGAATTCGTGCCCGCGGAAGTTCTCGCTGAACCACTGCACCGTCGAGCAGAGCTGGAGCGCGTGCTCGTCATCCTCACCGAGCGATGTGGCCGCGGCTGGCGGCCCATTGTTGTTGTAGCGATCCCACAGCGGCCCCTCGGTCGCCTTCAGTTCCTCGAAATAGTACATCGCCGTCACGGCCATTCCGGAGCACGTTCCTCCGGGGTCGAGGTAGCTGATCGGGTTGGCGAACGGCCAGTTGTCCACGCCGACTTCGAAGCCCGTATCGAGCGTGCCAAACAGCAGCTCAATCGCCATCGATGCAAAGCAGATCTTGCTGAAGTGCTGCGTGATGATCGTGATCGATTCGTCGTCGCGATCGATGTCAGGGATGCCCTCGAGCTCACCGGTCTCTTCGTTATAGAAGAACGCCATCGCGAAATGCCCGTCGGGCACATCGACCGGCACCTTCATCTCCATAATCGCATCTGCCACATCACCGCCGTTTTCCACCACGATCAGCGGGGTCAGCACCTGCACGTCGTCGCCCAGGTTGTGGTCGTTGATCGGCTGGAATGAGATCACGAATTCGCGGTCATCGGGGTACGCGCTGTCGGGTACGGTGAGCTCAATGTCGTGCAGCGGCGAGCTCGTGTCGTCGATCTTGATCGTGCCGCCGCCGGTGGGGACTGTGATACCCAATACGCGCACCGCGTCGCCGAGCGTGAACGTCGTTCCCGTGGGCTCGTTCGGATCACCCGATCCCTGATTCGGATCGTTGGGATCGCCTGTCCCGGGCTGTGGGGGGCAACCGCCGAGTGCCAGGACGAACATCGCGAAGACTGTGGAGGCCGACAGCAGAAGTGGGGACCGGAGGCAGCGATTCATTGGAGAACTCCCTGAGGACATGGCGTCGTGCGCCGGTCTCAGGCGCACAACACTCGGCGTACGGATTCGAGCCATAGGCGGAGCATAGCACATATTTAATCGGTAAATACGATTCTGGTCCTAATATGGGATTGTCGATTTATCGCAACGAGACGGCGGATTGTCGCCACGTACCGGTCGGTTCATAATCCCGCCCATGAACGCTAAACGAAAACGAGGCGCCCTGGTCGTGATCAGCGGACCTTCCGGCGCCGGTAAGACCTCAATCTGTAACGCTCTGTTGGAGCAGCTCTCGGCGGCCGAATGGTCCGTGTCCGTGACAACCCGCCCGCCCCGCGGCGACGAGCGCGACGGCGAGGCCTACCGTTTCATCTCGGCCGAGGAGTTTCAGCGGCTGATTGGCGAGGATCGGCTGCTGGAGCACGCCGAGTACCTGGGCAACCGCTACGGCACGCCCGCGGAGCCGGTCCGGGCGGCCATGGAGGCGGGGCGGATTGTGATTATGGAGATCGACGTACAGGGCGGAGCCCAGGTCGCCCAACGGGTGCCGGAGTCCATCCGGGTCTTCGTGCTGCCTCCGACGATGGACACGCTGAAGGCCCGTCTGGCGGGCCGCAAGACGGAGAGCGATGCGCTCCAGGCCAAGCGGATTGCCGAGGCCGACGGAGAAATCGCGTTCGCCCGCAACAGCGGGCACTATACTCATTTCATAACTAACGATATACTCAAGAATTCGGTGGATCAGGTGATCGAGATCATTGAGCGAGAGACAAACGCATGATCGAAGCTTTGCGGCATGATGAGATCATTGAGAAGGTCGGTGGGCGGTTCAAGCTGACAGCGCTGATTCAGAAGCGCTGGCTGGAGTTGATGCGCGGCGCCCGCCCACTGATCGACGATACCAGCGGCCTGATGCCGATGGAAATCGTCATCGAAGAAATTCTGCAGGACAAGATCGGCATCGACTACGAGGCCTCGGGCATTGCCGGCCCCGAGCAGTAATCATCCCGATTCCCAGACCGGAGCCGGCGCCGCCTTGCGCGGTTACGAGGTGCTGGTCTGCGTGAGCGGGGGGATCGCGGCATACAAGACCGCGGCGCTGGTGTCCCAACTCGTGCAACGCGGGGCGGGTGTCACCGTCGCCATGACCCGCAGCGCCCGGCGACTTGTTGGGCCACCGACTTTTCGCGCGCTGACCGGCCGGCCCGTGCTCACATCACTCTGGGGCCGACACGATCCCCAGATCTTCCAGCACCTCCAGCCGACCGAGAACGCAGACCTGATTCTGGTCGCACCCGCGACCGCGAATATCCTCGGTAAGCTCGCACAGGGTATTGCCGACGACTTGGTCAGCACGCTGTTGATCGCCGCCGACAGCCCGGTCATGGTCGCGCCGGCCATGAACTGCCGCATGTGGCGACACCCCGCGGTGCAACGTAACGTGGCCAGGCTACGTGAGGACGGCGTTTTGTTCGTTGGACCGGAGGAAGGCCGACTGGCCTGCGACGACGTCGGCCCCGGACGCATGAGCGAGCCGGAGACGCTGCTTGAGGCCGTCGCCGCTCAGTTGCGTACGCACCGACCGAAGAGCACAGCTCGCACGTAACCCGCGTTACACACCGTCATTCCGAGCGCAGCGAGGAATCTACGCACATTCGCGCGCTAGCTCCAATATCGACGTAGATTCCTCCTCCCGCTGGTCGTCGGAATGACGCGCGCGTAATATTCACTCCATCAAGGAAGGACTCCTGGAGAGGCTGACACTTCATGGTTGAAGCAAATACGCGTGCGCCAGACTTCGTTCACCTGCACCTGCACACCGAATACTCGCTGCTCGACGGCGCCTGCCGGATCAAGGATCTTGTCGCCCGTTGCAAAGAGCTCGAGATGCCCGCCGTCGCCGTCACCGACCACGGCAATCTGTTCGGCGCGATCGACTTCTACAGCGCCGCCACCGCCGTCGGCGTCAAGCCCATCATCGGCTGCGAGGTCTACATGGCGCCAGGCGATCGGCGGGCCCGCGAAGTGCCGACCGGCTTCGATCCCAGCTATCACCTCCTGCTGCTCGCACAGAACCTCCGGGGTTACCGCAACCTGATGAAGCTCACGAGCACGGGCTACACCGAGGGCTTCTACTACAAGCCGCGCATCGACAAAGAGGTCCTGCGCGAGTTCTCCGACGGCCTGATCTGCACCAGCACCTGCCTGGGCGGCGAGCTGCCGCAGGCCCTGCTCAAAAAGAACATGAAATTTGCCAAGGAGGTCGCCGAGCTCTACCTCGACATCTTCGGGCCGGACCGCTTCTTCATCGAGCTACAGAACCACGGGCTAGCTGAGCAGTTGGAAACGAATCCCGAGCTCGCGACGCTGGCCAAGCGGCTGGGCGTCGGCATCGTCGGCAGCAATGACGTGCACTACCTGATGCACGACGATCACGAGGCCCACGACGTCCTTTGCTGCATTAGCACGCGCGCCAAGGTTAGCGACGAGAACCGCTTCAAATTCGAAAACGACCGCTTCTATCTCAAGACGCGCGAAGAAATGCAGCAGGTCCTCGGCGACTATCCCGAGGCACTGGCGAACACGATGCGCATCGCCGAGATGTGCAACGTCGAGTTCGATTTCAGCCAGCGTTTCGCCCCGCGCTTCGAGCCGCCGCAAAACAAGTCGGCCGACGACTATCTGCGCGAGCTCGTCATGGAAGGGGCCCGCTGGCGCTACGGTGAGAGCAACGACGAGCTGTTCGAGCGGATTGACTACGAGCTGGGCGTTATCAAGGACAAGGGTTTCTCCGGCTACTTCCTGATCGTTTGGGACCTCGTCCAATTTTGCCGGAAGAACAACATCCCGACCGTTGCGCGCGGCAGCGGGTGCAGCACGGTGGTCGGCTACTGTCTGGCGATCAGCGCCGTCGATCCGCTGCACTACGGGCTCTACTTCGAGCGCTTCATGGATCCCGAGCGCGACGAGATGCCCGACATCGACATGGACATGTGCCAGGATCGTCGGCAGGACGTCATTAACTACGTCCGTGAGAAGTACGGCCATGTCGCACAGATCATCACCTTCGGTCGGTTGAAGGCCCGGGCCGCGATTCGCGACGTGTGTCGCGCGATGGACGTGCCGCTGGACGAGGCCGATCGCGTTGCCAAGCTCGTTCCCGAAGAGCTCAAGATGACCATTGACAAGGCGCTCAAACGCGAGCCGGAGCTCAAGCGCCTCTACGACCAGGACGACACCATCCGCAAGGTCATCGACATCGGCCGGCGGCTGGAAGGCATGGCGCGCCACGCGTCGGTCCACGCGGCGGGCGTCGTGATTGCTGATGTGCCGCTCGACACGCTGGTGCCGTTGCACAGGCCGGCGGACTCCAAGGAAGTTACGACGCAGTTCGAAGGCCCCACAGTCGAGAAGGTCGGCCTGCTCAAGATGGACTTCCTGGGCCTGCGGACGCTCTCGCAGATTCAACGCGCCTGTGAGCTGGTCGAAAAGCACCACAACGTGAAGCTCGATCTGGAAACCGTCGACTTGGCTGATCAAAAGGTCTACGAAATACTCCAACGCGGCGAGACGCGCGGCATCTTCCAGTTCGAATCGGGCGGGATGCGCGACGTCCTGCTCAAAATGAAGCCCAACCGCATCGAGGACCTCATCGCGGCCAACGCGCTCTTCCGTCCGGGGCCGATGGAGTACATCGACGACTATGTCGCCCGCAAGCACGGCCGGAAGTCGTGGACGACGCCGCACCCCAAGATGACCGAGGTGCTCGAAGAGACCTACGGCATCATGGTCTATCAGGAGCAGGTCTCGCGAATGGTGAACCGACTCGGCGACGTTCCCCTCCGTCGCGCGTTTCGCCTTGCCAAGGCCATCTCCAAGAAGAAAGAGGCCATGATCGAGAAGGAGCACAAGCCCTTCCTCGATGGCTGCGAGGCCAACGGCGTCAAGCGCGACACGGCGGAGCAGGTATTCCAGGACATCCTGAAGTTCGGCGGCTACGCTTTCAACAAGGCCCACTCTACCGGGTACGCGGTCGTCGCCTTCAAGACGGCGTATCTGAAGACGTACTACCCGGTCGAGTTCATGGCGGCCATCCTGACGTACGAAAGCGGTAGCACGGACAAAGTCGCCGAGTACATCGATGAGTGCAAACGCGTGCGACAGCGCGACGGCTCGACGGGAATCGTCGTCAAACCACCGGACGTCAACCAGAGCGACGAGGATTTCACGGTCGTATACCCGGCAGGGGGGCCGGAATCCGGACGCGGCGAGATCCGCTTCGGCCTGGCCGCGATCAGCGGCGTCGGACACCGCGCCGTGCAGGCCATTCTCGCGGCCCGCGCGGACGATGGGCCGTTTCGCGACGTCTACGACTTCTGCGAGCGCGTCGACCTGATGTGCGTAAACAAAGGCGTGATCGAAGCCCTCATCAAGGCCGGCGCGTTCGACAGCACTGGCGCCATGCGCAAAGGACTGATGCAAGCGCTCGATCCGGCGTTAGAGCGTGCCGCAAAGACACAGCGCGACAGCACCGATCCGACAGTCAGCCGCGCCTCACTCATGGGTGTAGTCGAAATGGCGCTCGAACAGGGCCAGCAGGCGCAGCGCGACCGGCGGGCCGGACAGCTCAATATGTTCGCCGGCGGGGGGGATGACGGGGAGTTACCGCCCGCACCGCCGATTCCGTGGGCCGAGTGGACCGAGAGCGAAATGCTCGCTTACGAGAAATCGGCGCTGGGGTTCTACATCACCCGCCACCCACTGACACAGTACGAGGATCTGATTCGTCGCTTCAGCACGACCGACACGTCCGGCCTAGTGCGCCTGGGCGATGGCAACCAGATCGTGATCGGTGCCCTGGTCTCGAAGGTTCGTACTACGGTCATCCGT
This sequence comes from Phycisphaerae bacterium, assembly GCA_028277645.1. Classification (GTDB taxonomy): domain Bacteria; phylum Planctomycetota; class Phycisphaerae; order UBA1845; family Fen-1342; genus JANQFV01. The sequence continues at coordinate 179,896 of JANQFV010000015.1, read as the reverse complement.
AGCGGCCGCTCGTCCGGGAGGAAGATGCTCGTTGTGACCCTCGAGGATTTTTCCGGTCAGGTCGAGGCAACGGCCTACCCGGAGGCGCTCGATACGATCCAGCCGCTGGCGAAAGCCGACACGGTCGTCTTCGTCGAAGGCGCGGTGAACCGCCAGCGCCAGGAGCCCAGCATTCGCATCGGGCGCGTTGTACCCGTTGATCAGGCCGTGCGCACGTTCTCACGCGACGTCGTCGTACGCCTGGCCAGCGGTCCCGACTCGCTCGCAGCGCTGCCGAGGATTCACGCCCTCTGTCAAGAGCACCGCGGCAGTCGCCCGGTGTACTTCGAAGTGACTTCACCGGCCGGCTGGGTCGCGATGGTGAAGGGACGCGACGACGCTCAGGTCGATCCGAGCGACGAATTCGTCAAGAGCGTGAGATCGTGCGCTGGTGTACAGGATGTGATCAACTGCGGTCCACGCGGCGCCGTGCTCAGTTGATGAGGGCTGCGCAAAAAGAAACCGCCTCCGCGTCACGTTGGTGACCCGTGGCGGTTTGTTTGGCTTGGATGACTCAGCGGGCGACGGTTTAGAAGAAACCGCCGAAGATCATGCCGAGAAAGCCCAGGATGCCAGTGAACATGGCGCCGATCGCACCAATCATCGGCTCGAGGAATCCAAACGGGTAAGGCAGATTCATCTGTCTCTTCCTTCTGCTAGAGTTCAGACCGCAGTTCCAATATCCACACCGCCAACTATTTATCGGATTCTCTGGAAGTTGGTCAAGACCATTTCTGCAACAATTTGCCCCCGCCACGCGGCTGGCCTCACCAGCCGAAGAGCTTCGCGACCCAGTCCGGCACACCGCCCCGCAGTTGGTGCGAGTCCTCCGCAGCTGCGATCTGCTCGCGGATCCGGGTCTTCCGCTTCGCCCACTCGGCATCGAGCTCCGCCATCCGTGTAGCCCGTTCTGTGCTGGCCGGATCCGGCGCGTCCTTCATCCGCTCCCAGTAGATCTGGCACTTTTCCAACTCGCCGCAGTCAAGCCAGATGCCTTCGCACCGCGGGCAGACGTCGAGCTGAATCTCGTGCCAGTGCTTGAACGACGCCTTACGCATCTCGCAGCCGCAACTCATACAGCTCACGCGCTGCCGCGTGTTCGAGCGCTCTGCCAGTTCGACCATCTTTTCCTGGACTGCCGGAGGCATGACGACTTCCCGTCGCGCCAGGATGAGATTGAGCTTCGCCTGCGTGATCCAGTAACCACCACAGGTGCCGCAATGATGCACCGGGACCCGTTCGTAGCGAATCAGATCGGCGAGGGTCTTACACGCGGGGCAGCGCGGCATAGATGGTTCCGTCGGCGGCAGCGTAAGCAGTCAGTTCTGCGGTGTTGTGGGTGGCTTGTCTTGCCGGTCGGCAGGGGAGGGCGGGGTAGAAATTCCAATGGCTTCGATCACGCGCGCATGATCGCGATTGAGCACCACGCCGGTGGCCGGAAATGACGGGTTCCTGGGATTGGGGATCTTGGAGATGCTCAGGATACCATCCGCACAGAATCGGTCCAGCACGAGTTTGGCCTCCTCGGACGGATAGCCCAACCGCGGCAGCAGCTCCCGTACAACGTAGCCGGCCCACATAAAATCGTGCGATTGCTCGAGCCGTGCGAACTCGCGAATGAATTCGCCGTCACGCTGGGCGGTCGGAATGTCGTTCCGGCTGGCGGGCGCCTCGCCGGGCTGGAAGCGCGTTTCTTCATCCGGCGCCAGCAACTCGTCCAGACGCGCGCCGTTACCGCTCGACTGTGCGTCTTTACCGAGCAGCTTGCCGGCTACCCGAACGTGAACCTGGATGCCCTGATTGGCGAAGTCGTGCAGCGGTGCATCGGCGGGCAGGGGGTGCTGCTTGTGGTCTTCGAGGCGGACCTCGTCGGCATCGAGTACGGTGGCCAGCGTACGGGCGGCGTCTTCAACTTTGATGTTGGGCTGAGCGACGAGCAGCCGTTGTAACACCGCGGCAAGATGTAAACGCCAGGTCAGCATGGTGCAGGTCAGCGTGAGTGTCCCGAGGCCCCATCGACGGCCGGCGAAATGTACGGACAAAAAAAAAGCAAACAGTGGACGAACCGGGGCACAGATCGCTCTGCGCCGCGAATGCGGCATGCATTCCGAGAAAGTGCTGACAGTCCGGCTCGCAGGTGCGAGCCGTCTAGGTATCCCCTAGAAAGGAGGTGATCCAGCCGCAGGTTCCCCTACGGCTACCTTGTTACGACTTAGTCCCAGTCACCGGTCTTACCGTCGGCCGTCGCCTCCAGTGAAGGTTAGCTAAACGGACTTCGGGTACTACCAGCTTCCATGACTTGACGGGCGGTGTGTACAAGGCTCAGGAACACATTCACCGCGTCGTAGCTGATACGCGATTACTAGCGATTCCAACTTCATGGAGTCGAATTGCAGACTCCAATCCGAACTGGGGCGCGTTTTTTGCGATTTGCTCCACCTCGCGGTCTCGCTTCGCTCTGTACGCGCCATTGTAGCACGTGTGCATCCCCAGGCATAAAGGCCATGATGACTTGACGTCATCCCCACCTTCCTCCGGCTTAACGCCGGCAGTCTCGCTAGAGTCCCCGACATGACTCGCTGGCAACTAGCGATAGGGGTTTCGCTCGTTAAGGGACTTAACCCGACACTTCACAGCACGAGCTGACGACAGCCATGCAACACCTGTGCAAGTTTCACCCCGAAGGGTAGCCGTCCCGAGTTATCCACGGGGGGCATCCAAGCATGTCAAACCTGGGTAAGGTTCTTCGCGTTGCTTCGAATTAAGCCACATGCTCCACCGCTTGTGTGAGCCCCCGTCAATTCCTTTGAGTTTTAGCCTTGCGGCCGTACTCCCCAGGCGGCACACTTATTACTTTTGCTCCGACGCCGACGGTGTCAGAACCTCCGACGTCTAGTGTGCATCGTTTACGGCGTGGACTACCAGGGTATCTAATCCTGTTTGCTCCCCACGCTTTCGGGTCTCAGCGTCAGAATCGGCCCAGTGCCCCGCTTTCGCCTCCGGCGTTCCTCTAGATATCTACGCATTTCACCGCTCCACCTAGAGTTCCAGGCACCTCTACCGACCTCAAGCCAGGCAGTTTGCCCTGCAATTCCACGGTTGAGCCGTGGGCTTTCACAGGACACTTTCCTGGCCGCCTACACCCGCTTTAAGCCCAGTGATTCCGAACAACGCTTGCATCCTCTGTATTACCGCGACTGCTGGCACAGAGTTAGTCGATGCTTCCTCTGGGGCGGCTCAACGCAGAGCGCTATTAACGCTCATTGCTTGCTAGCCCCTGACAGCAGTTTACACCCCGAAGGGCTTCCTCCTGCACGCGGCATTGCTGGGTCAGGCTTGCGCCCATTGCCCAATATTCGTTACTGCAGCCACCCGTAGGTGTCCGGGCAGTGTCTCAGTCCCGATGTGGCGGGCCAACCTCTCAGTCCCGCTACCCGTCGCAGCCTTGGTGAGCCGTTACCTCACCAACAAGCTGATAGGACATGGACCGCTCTCAGACCGGCAGGCCCGAAGGTCCCCACCTTTGATCGCCAGACCAGGAGGCCCGGCGACATCATCCGGTATTAGCCACACTTTCGCTAAAGGGCAAAGCCCGTGGTTATCCCGGTGTCCGAGGTACGTTATCCATGCATTACTCACCCTTTCGCCACTAACCACCCATTGCAAGCAAAAGGTGGTCCGTACGACTTGCATGTCTTAGCCATGCCGCCAGCGTTCGTTCTGAGCCAGGATCAAACTCTTCAAAATATATCGGTGACACGACTCCGAAGAGCCGTTATCTGCCGATTGACGAGTTCCCGAGTTCGCGCTGCGAACGCTTGCTCGGGCTGCCTGCCTTCCCACGACACACCGTGTGTGGTCTAACAGGCGGGATTCGCTCACTGTTTCCGGCGCCGCGCCCTCTTTCGCAGCAGGCGCGTCGCCGGCACTTTCTTGCGGCTTCGTCCACTGTTCACTTGTCAAAGAGCAACCCGCGAGCAGCGGCGAACCTCCGCACGCGGGCCCCGCATAATATCACGTCGTGCGACACTGGCAAGCCCCCGCGAGTGTTTTAGAGCCAAAAAGTTCATATTTTGCTCGGTACCGGTTTCGGGCTGCGGCCCCCATTCGCCACAATCTACTTATCGGACGGCAATTCGTCCACAAAACGCTCGACGGGACACCCCGGTTCAACGTAAAAATCAAGCGGTACCGGACGATCGTCCGACGTCCATTTGTGGCCCGCCATGTGGCGTCGATGCGATGCTCGGAGGCAACGTGCGGGGCACGAGCCTGACAAACCCTTTGAAGGAGTGTGATGATGACCCAGCGTCTAGCTGCGCTCTGTTCGTGCGCGGTCTTCGTGCCATTGCTGCTGGTCGGCGGATGCCCGCCGTTTACCGGTCCGCAACCCGACATCAAGCCCGGCGATAACGTCCTGAAGCCATTTGGCTCGACCGGCGAGGTCGTCGACTACTTTCGGACGCAGGTAAACGCCCGCGCACAGACGGGACGCAGTGGAATGGGATTCTTCTTCGGTGCCGCGCCAATGGCCGCCGCTGAAGATGGGAGCGCCGACCAGGCAACCGGCGCGAACGAGTCCGCCGGCGGTGATGACGCGACGACGTTCAGCGAGACCAACATCCAGGAGGTCGGCGTCGACGAGAGTGACATCGTCAAGTCCGACGGTACGCATTTCTACATCGCCAAGGCCGGCTCCCTGCGCATCGTGAAAGCAACACCGATGAACGCGCTCGAGGAAGTCGGACGTGTCGACTTCGACGCGCGCGTCGACTCGCTTTACTTGCGGGGTGACGACGTCCTCGTGCTCACGCAGGATTACGACTTCTCGGCGCCCGGCGGCGGTGCCGCCGAAATTGCGTATTGGCCGCCGTATCGCGCCAATGCGTTCGTCCGCGTCTACCAAATTGACGTTTCCACGCCGGCCGACCCCACAATCGCGGGGGAAATCGAGCTGGACGGCTCGCTCGTTTCATCACGCGTGACGAACGACCGGCTCATCCTGATCCTCACGGTCAGTCCCGACCTGCCGGCGTCGCCGACGCCGTTGCAGGTCAGCCAATTCACTATCGCCGAAATCATGCCCCAGTCCCGCGTCGACGGCGTGGAAGATGACTTGGTCGTGCCCGGTAAGTGGTTTCACCCGCTCGATCCGGATGGATACAACACCACCGCGGTCGTGTCGCTGGATGCGGACAACGTTGAGACGATCGTCGGCGCGACCGCCATCATGGCCGACGCCGGCACGATCTATGCCTCGACCGAGGCCGTGTACGTGACCGACATCGACTACGACGCCGACAACGACTATCGCGAGATCACCAACATTCACAAGCTGTCGTTCGATGCGGACGGCGTCGCGCAGTACGTGGCCAGCGGCGCAATCCCCGGTCGCCTGCTGAATCAGTTTTCGCTGAGCGAGTACGACGGCAAGCTGCGCGTCGCGACACACGTTGACAACTGGCAGGTGCGGTGGGGCGGGCCGTTCTGGAACGACATCGCGATCGACATCGCGGACGCACCGCCGCCCACGGCGCAGTCCAACAACTCCGATCTGCCCGAAGGGCCGTACAACGCCGTGTACGTCCTGGGCGAAGCGGCCGGCAAACTCGACGTGACGGGCCTGATCGAAGGTATTGCCCCGGGCGAGCGGCTCTACTCCGCGCGCTTCATGGGGCCGCGCGGCTATCTGGTGACATTCATTCAGATCGACCCGTTGTTTGTGCTCGACCTGACGGACGCCACCGCCCCTGTGATCCTCGGCGAACTGAAGGTCCCCGGCTACAGCGACTACCTGCACCCTTACGGCGAGGACCGGCTGATTGGCGTTGGCCGCTCGACGAAAGCGACGCAGTGGGGCGGCGTAATCCCCGACGCTGTTCAGGTCTCACTCTTCGACGTGAGTGACCCGACGGATCCGACCCTCATCGACCAGATTGAGGTCGGCGGCGAGGGCAGCATGTCGGACGTCAGTACCACACACAAGGCGTTTACGTTGATGCCGGAAATGGAGATGCTCGCGCTCCCCGTGCGGCTGTGGCCCGATGGGCAAGCGTATTATGGACCGGCGTACGACGGTGTGCTGTGCCTTGACGTTGATGCGGATACAGGCTTCACCGAGCTCGGCCGCCTCGCGTCGGTCACGTACGAGGATCAGTGGTGGACCGAGTGGCGTCGCGCCGCGTTTATCGATGACGACCTCTACGCGATTACGCCCGCCGGCGTGCGCGCCGCGGATATCGCGGACATCGGCACGACGTCCGAAGTCGAGCTGACGCCTGAGGATGACGATCAGAATCACTGGATCATGGAGGTGGACGCTGGTGGCGGCATGGAAATCTAGGTGAACGCGGCGGTGACTTCTCGCTTGTGTTCGATGTGAGCGAGTTGTCCGATGCGGCAAAGAAAGGACCCTTGCGATCCCAATCCGAGTTGGATCGCAAGGGTCTTCTTATGTCGTGTGTTGGCTGGCGCGGAACCGTGTACCTAGGCCGGCTTCACATCTACCCAGCGGTCGACGCTTTGCAAGTCGCGAATGACATCAACTGTGGCCAGGACAGCGTACTTCGCGCCGGCAGTGAGTTGCACCGGTGAGCGGGTCTTCATGCGGTGGCGCCACTGCCGTCCACCGCGCTGCCACATCTGGAGCGACGGGCGTTTGCGCTTCATCGTGCGATGGCACTTGGCGACCTCGGCATCCTTCCCGCACACGCGCAGCAGCGTCTTGCGCGCGGCTTCGCCGGTCGGGGCTTTCTTGATTTCAACGGCGACTTTCTGTCCCGGTTTGATATCCATGGGGTCAGCTCCCAGGTTACAGGCATCGAAAAGAGCCTTGCATTATATGTTGCTCTGGCTGAGCCCACAAGCCGCGCGGCGAAGAGTGTCGCGAATGTTGACAGCCGACGAGACCAGCACGAAAATACCGGTTTCTCCAGGAAGCGGTGTATGGGCGCCAGAATTGTAACTGCTGAAAAATCGGGTGCTTACGAGTCTGGATTGCGCGACGCGGCCGACGCGTTGCGCCGGGGATCGCTCGTCATCTTTCCGACGGAGACAGTCTACGGCGTCGCGGCCAACGCGGCCGACGCGGATGCCGTAGCAGCGCTGCGACGGGCCAAGGGGCGCAACGACGTCAAGCCTTTCACCGTACACATTGGCCGGCGGAGCGACGCCAAGCGGTATCTGACGCAGCCCTCCGCGTTGGTGCGGCGGTTAGCACGCCGATTCTGGCCGGGCCCGCTTACGATCATCAGCGCGGAGCGGGATCCGCGGGCGACTGAGATTGGCCGTGAACTGGATGTCGATCAGCTCGCGGCGATCTTCAGCAACGGAACCGTGGGGCTGCGTTGTCCGGATCATCCGGTCGCCGCCGAATTGCTGAGCGCTGCGGGCGTGCCTGTGGTCGCCAGCAGCGCAAACCGTGAGGGAGCCGCGCCGCCGCTGGACGTAGGCGCGGCGCTGGAGCAACTGGGCGAGACGGTGGACTACGCCATCGACGCCGGCCCAACTCGCCACTCGGTAGCATCGACGATTGTCGAGGTGCGCGGCAACGAGTGGAAGATGTTGCGCGCGGGGGCGTTGGATGAACGCACACTCGCCCGCAAGGCGCGCTCGCTGGTGCTGTTTGTCTGCACCGGCAACTCATGCCGCTCGCCGATGGCCGAGTACATGTTTCGCATGAAGCTGGCGCAGGAGCTAAAGCTCAACCTCGACGAGCTGCACGCCGCCGGGTATGACGTCCAATCCGCCGGGACGATGGCGGCCAGTGGTGGCCCTGCCTCGGCCGGCTCGCTGAACGAGATGCGCAATCGCGGCGTGGACATCAGTGGTCACCGTTCACAGCAGCTGACGCCCGAACTCGTCCACCGGGCGGGTGCGGTCTTCACACTCACGAGCGATCATCGCGCTGATGTGCTAGACTTGGTGCCCGGCGCGGCAGGTCGTGTTCATCTACTGGACGCCGCCGGTTCGATTGCCGATCCGATCGGCGGCGGAGCGGATGATTACGCCCGGTGCGCGAAGCAAATTGAACGCGCGGTCAACACCCGTCTGGAGGAATACCTCGATGAAGATCGCAATTGGTAGCGACCACCGCGGCTACCAGGCCAAGGAACGGGTCAAGGCCCTCCTGGCGACGATGGGACTGGACATTGAAGATGCCGGCGCGCACTCCAACCAGGCGTGTGACTACCCCGACACGGGTTTGGCCGTTGCGCTGCACGTGGCCCGCGGCGAAGCCGACCGTGGGATCCTCTTCTGCGGCAGCGGAATCGGCATGTCCATCACCGCGAACAAAGTCCCCGGCGTGCGCGCGGCACTGTGCCACGACGAACTGACCGCTCAGATGGCCCGACGGCACAACGATGCAAACGTGCTATGCCTTGCCGCGGACCTGATTGGCGACGCGCTGATGCAGGGCATCGTGCGCTCCTGGCTCTCGACGGATTTCGAGGGCGGGCGCCACGCGCGCCGCATCGACAAGATCACGGACTACGAAACAGCACGCAACCATGGCGAGCAGCTCGACGATCCACCCGCGACGGCCTGCGGCGGAGCAGCCACAAGCTGATCGACGAAATGCAACAGCGAAAGAGTGACAAGAGCGGCGCAGCGGGATCACCGCGACGCCGCTCTGTTCATCGGGGGAGGACGTTCAGAACGGTGTTCGCGTCACGGCGACGATAGCGGCGTGCCAAAGCCGTCCGTGATTTCCTGTCGCCCGCTCACGCCCGCGTGCAGCTCGTGCCAGTGCGTGATCGCATCCTCGCCGACGCGCCAACACAGCCAGACCCGCCGATCCTCGTGTAATGCGGGAAAATCGACCAGACCGGTGGCCCAGTCCTTCAGCACGCAACCGATATCGGTCAGCTCGTGGTGCAGACGGTTCAGCGCGGCAATCGCGTCGCTGATCTGGCGTCCAGTATATTCGACGAGCTCGGCGCTCGCGGGTGTCTGTAGCAACTCGGTGCGATGGTGCTTTAGTTCGACCAGCTCGTTGTAGCGGGCGACGATGTCGCTTGCGATCCTGCGGACCAGCACCAACGCGCGGTTGGCCTCGTCCACGCTGAACAATCGCTCACTGCTCGGCTTTGAAGGTCGTACGGTCGATATAGCTCGCTCTGAAGGCATCGCACACCTGCCTTTCCGGCAACGCCATTCGGCTCTGCCGATCAAGCGTAGGCACGCGTCAAGTCAGAATCAATGCGCGCCTACGTAACGTGCGCTTTCGACGCGTGTTACGATGGAAAAATTCAATCGACCGTGTCCCCGGGTGTCGCGCGTCTACAATCTCCGACAATTCGCAAATCGCCGGAGCCGTTAATTTGGCGTGAATCGCGTGTGATGAATGCGTTTGCAGTCAACCGACAACCAACGGCAACCCACAATTGCACAGCAGAAACAAACCGCAGACAGCGCCCGCAACGAGTGCCCGCCAGTTCCCCCGCGCGTCCTGCGAGAGGCTGATCAGTGCCAAGATCAGGCCGATCACCGCCACAAATGCGCCGCCGATCATGCACGTCACAATCGCGGGATTCTGCCCGAGAGATTCCTGAAGTGCGCGCGTCTCCTCTTCCGTAAATCGCACCGGCGGATTTCCGCCGTATTCCTGCACGATCCGGGCCGTTCCGATCGCGAACGCAACGGCGAAGAGTAACATCGCGATCGCGGCGGACGCCAACGCACCATTGCCCAGCAACCGGGCGTTGCGTGTGCGCACAGGTGACGGTGCCGAGATCGGTTGCTCTTCCGCGTCACCTTCCACGGGAATCGACGGAATTGCAGAAGGCGCCGCCGGCCGCGCCGTCACGGCGACCGGCGCTTCGAACGTCGAACTCATCGGAACCGTCAGCACCGCCCGGCAGTACGGACAGGCCGCCGACTGTCCGGCGTATTCGTCATCGACCTCGATCGGTTGATGGCAGTTCGAGCACTCAAACTGAACAGGCATATCATGTCCCGTTTCGGGATGGTCGCGCCGCCGTCACTCGTAGCGCAGCGCCTCGACCGGATCCAGCCGGCTGGCTTTGAACGCCGGGTAAATCCCGCTGAACACGCCGACCGCAATTGCCGTGACCAGCGAATAGATAATCACCGTCGCGTTGATCTCGGTCTTGAAGTTCATCTGGACCAGCACCTTCTCCATCACGTCGGCGAACATCGCGCCCAGCAACAGGCCCAGACCGCCGCCGACCAGGCTGATCACCAGCGCTTCGACGAGGAACTGCAGAAGAATGTCGCTGCGCCGGGCACCTACGGCCATGCGCACGCCGATCTCACGCGTGCGCTCGGTGACCGAGACCAGCATAATGTTCATGATCCCGATGCCGCCCACGACCAGACTGATGCCCGCAATCGAATAGAAGACGACCTTGAAGACCAGCATCGCACCGGTGATGTTCTGGAGTGCCTCCTCCTGGTTGAAGATGCGGAAGTCATCGTCCTGACCGACCGGGATGCGGTGCTCGTGCCGCAGCACCTTCTTGATGCTCTGCTCCAGATCGTCCAGCTTCTCCGGGTCCGTGGCGGCCACCGTCAGCCGGTCCAGCCACTTGCGGTTGAAGAACCGCTTCAGTCCGGTCTGGATCGGCACGTACACCGTCTCGTCGGCGTTGATGAAGCCGAGATTTCCTTTCTCTTCGAGCACGCCGATCACGCGGCAGGTCGTGTTGCCGACCTTCACCGTCTGGCCGACCGGATCGGCACCGCTGAACAGCTTCTCCGCAACCTTGGCCCCCAGGATGCAGATGGAAGCGTCGGCGCTGTTTGACTCGCCGGCGTTGAAGATCCGGCCTTGCTCGGCGTTGAAGTCATTGATTTCAAAGTAGTCGAGCGTGGTCGCGATCAGCGAGAAGTTGTCCGAATTCTGAAAACGCTTGATTGTCGTGCCGCCGACCGCCTCGGGCGCGATCTGCTGAATGTCGTCGGGCAGTTCCTCCAGCAACGTATCGACGTCGTCCAGCACAAGCGTCTGCGCCTGCCCGACGATGCGCCCCTCAACGCGGGCCGTCTCGGGGAAGACGTACAGCACATTCGCGCCGAGCGATTTGAACCGTCGGAAGATGTCGTTCGATGCCCCCTCCAGTAGCGACATGCTGGCCACGACCGACGACACGCCGATCAGCACGCCCAGTGTTGCCAGCAGTGAGCGCAGAAAATGGCTGTCGAGGCTGCGCAGCGATGTGATGACCAGGCGAAGGTAGAACATACGCGGGTCAACGTCTCCGCAGCGGTCGAGACGCCCGCAGTGTGCCGAACGCGATCAGGCCCAGCACGAACTCGAACCCGAACAGCCCGCACAACACGAACGGTGCGGGGTAGGTCTTGGGAAAGGCCGGTACGCCAGTCGGGTGCGCACGCTCATTCTTGAGCATCGTGATCATCTTCTGCGTCAGCGCGGCGTTGCTGGTGAAGCTGACCACGTCCTCAAAGCTGGAGATCGGGATGCCGACCAGTGCGGCGACACCGACGCCCGGCTGATTCTTCGCCTCGACACTGACGGTCGCGCGCAGCTCGAACTCCTCCTCCACCACCGCTTCGTACGGAAACGTCAAGAACGTCTCCGGGAACGTGATCACCTGAAACACGGATAGCTCCGGCACCAGCACGGAGAAGTCCGCGATGTTCACCTGGCTCTGCGGGAAGCTGCCGGTCGTCGACAGATTGGTGCCGCCGGACGTGCCGCGCAGCAGAATCGTGCCGGAGAACACGCTGCTGCCCGCCTGGGTGATATTGACTCGCAGCTCGACTTCGGTGTCCGACAGGTCGGTCACGCTCGCGTCGGCGAAAATGATCAGCGCTCCGTCGAGGAAGAACCGTCCATTGAACGAGACGGTCTCGCCCGTGGCGGCGCCGGCCTCGGTCGGACTGAACCGGATCGTGCGTACCTCCTCGACCGTCGCGCTGCCGATGTAGTAATCTGCGTCCGGCGTGCTGTTGAGCGTGATATCGAGCGCGAAATCGGACGGGTTGGTGCCCAACGCCGTCGTCGGGTCGGCGACTTGGGCGGCGGCGATTCCGGCGGCGTCCTCATCGGAGTCGAACAGCGTGGCCGCGACCTGGAGCGGCAGCGCACTCATCGTGCCGGGGAACGTATCGCTCGCCTCGTCGAGATCGCCCGAGCTGCCGTCGACGATCTCCTGCACGCTGGCTTCGGCGGAGCCGGAAATCGAGATAATCTCGGCCAAGCCGGCGTTCGCGCCGCCCAGCAGTGTCGCCAACACCACGATGGTCCATCGGTGTACGCGCATGAGCATTCTCCCACAATCGACCGGCCCGCGGCCCAAGCCGCAAATCAGCCACAGCGGAGAGTTTAGAGCGGCGGGGGGGTGGAGGCAAACGGGAGTGGGCTGCCCGGTACGCTCCGATCAGCCGAGCGCGTCGCGTCGTAACGTCCGGCCTCCCGGCCGGACGTTAAACCTCGACCGACGTTATCTCCACGAGAAACTGCAGTCCTTGGGAATCACAACCAGCGCGACAGGTTCGCCGACCTCACGATGAAGGACTGCAGAGTCGTCCGCTCTAGTCGCCATGATGACACCAGTGGTCCACGGCATTGTACGTGGGGTGCCTGTAGGGAACATAAAGGAGTGCCGCTTCTTCGCTGCGAAAATCCACCATCCACGCGCCTTAAGCTCACGCAGCCGGCCAGTGAGTGCAATACCGGCCGCAAGCTTAGCAGAAGTAGACAACTCGTCTCCGATGTCTCCGTAGTCACCAAGGTCTTCGAACAGGCTACCAATGTCTTTCGCGTCTTTCGGATCGGTTATCCCGCGTGTGTGTGGCAGCATGGCCAATGAGCCCATCGCTATGTCGAGAAGCTCGTTACCGTCACTCATGCGATGCAGAACGACCGGGATTGGCCCGATATCGGCTGGGTCGTGACAACTTCCAGTGGTCGGAGTCGGATGCGGAACTGTGGGCGGGGGCTCCCGTATCAGATCCTCGGGCGGTATCTCTAAGGCCTCGGCGACTAATGCGATCGTGTCAAGCTTAGCGGCTGACCCGGATTCGATACGTTGAATTGTCCGAGGCGAGACTCCCGCACGGTGACCGAGCTCCTCTTGGCTCCAGCACTTCTGCTCGCGCAGTCTGCGGACTACGTCGTGCTTCAACAGCGGCATCGATAGGCTCCTTCAACGAATCCACTCGAATTATCGCTTGGTGGTTTCAGTTGGCCACGTCAGCGACACGACACTAACGCGCCAAATGAACTGACACGCACGATGCACCTGATCTGGGGCGTCATTCGCCGTTTCGACGAATGCGGCCGTGCCGCGGGCGGTTCTCAGGGACGAGTTGTCAAGTCCATCAACTGGGACTTTCCACGTCGGATGCCCTCGTACTTCCCCCATTTCACCTTCGAAACCACCCCACATCCCTGCTACACTAATGGGGTTAGGCGATAACTCTCGACTCGGTCATTCCGGGAAAGGACGCACGAATGCTCCGCTCGCGCTGGGAACTCGTCGGCTGCCTATTCACAGCCATCGCACTAAACGCGTTTGCACTCCCCTCGTCCGCCGATACTGTCGGCGTCGACCCCTACCCGGTCCAGGCCGGGGAGTCGGTCACCATCCAGTACGACCCGAGCGGGCGCGTGCTGGAGAGTGCGGGGCAGGTCTACCTGCACTACGGCTTCAACGACTGGAGCATCGGCGTCAATCCCGATCCGCCGATGAGCTGGAACGCCGGTGAAGGTGTGTGGGAAAAGACGGTCACCGCAGACGCTGGCGCCTACCAGCTCGACTTTGTCTTCAACAACGGCTTCGGCACCTGGGACAACAACTTCGGTGCCGACTGGCACGTGCTGACCATCGGCTCCAACTCCGTGCAGTGGAACGTCGACGGCATTCTCGATGAAGACGCCATCCTCGTGGCTGAGAACAACGGCTATGAGCTATACGCCGGCGTGCGCGACACAACGCTCTACATCGCCGCCACCGGTGCGCGGTCGGGCAACGACCACTTCATTTTCGTGTCGGACAACCCCGGCTCGCAGCAGTCGGCACCGTGGGACAAGAACGGTACCGTCGCCGCCTGGGACGCCTACGTCGGCAACGAGGTCGACAACAGTTGGATCGGCTGGTTCGACGTGTCCGGCGACCTGGCGGCTGCGAGCGGTAGCTACATGGAGGCTACGCTCGACCTGGTAGCGGAATTCGGCTCCGTGCCGAGCGACATCTACTTGGCGCTCGGCCCGTATCCGACCAATGAGTTCACGTCGCTGCAGTACCAGCTTCAGGTCCCGGCCTCGCTCGACAACGACGGCAACATCGAAGCCAACGAGTACGTGCAGGTCAGTCTGAGCTCGATCACGATCGGCTGCTCGCCGGTCGACCTGAACAACGACTGCGTCTCCGACGGCAACGATTTCCTCGTGTTCGAGGGCTGCATGGACGGACCCGAGACGCCGTCGTGCACCGAGCCGGACTACGACACTGACAATGACGTCGACATGGGCGATCTGCTTGAGTTCCAACTTGGCATGAGCGGCATCGCGCAATCGGGCGTGATCGCCGAGGACCTCGGCCCCAACGCAACGCGCTTCTACCCGGACGATGCGGTCTACGCCGAAATGCCCATGTCGCTGTCGATGGTCTCCGAGCCGGTCGTCTACGGACCGGCTCTGCAGCCCTGGGCGATCGAACCGCAGTTCTTCGTCTCCGGCGATCGACACGTCGCGTGGATTCCGATCGAGCCCGGCACCAGCCTCTACGGCACCGGCGAGGTCTGCGGCGGTCTGCTCCGCAACGGCCATTCGACCGAAGCCTGGAACACCGACGCCTACGGCTACGGTCCATGGAACCCGAGCCTCTACCAGTCGCACCCGTGGGTGTTGGCCGTGCGACCGAATGGCACGGCGTACGGCGTGCTGGCGGACACGACGTTCCGTTGCCGCATGGACCTGACTTTCGACATCGTCTTCGCGGCCGAAGGACCGGCGTTCCCAATCTACCTGTTCGAAGGTGATACGCCGCAGGAAGTCATCACACGCCTGACGGATTTCATCGGGCGAATCGCGATGCCGCCGCTGTGGGCGCTGGGCTATCAGCAGAGCCGCTACTCGTACGCCCCGGAGAGCTACGCCCGCTGGATTGCGAACGAGTTCCGCACGCGTGACATCCCGTGCGACGTGATCTGGTTCGATATCGACTACATGGACGGTTTCCGCATCTTCACGTTCAGCCCGTCCGGATTCCCCGATCCGTGGACGCTGAACAGCGACCTGCACGCGGACGGTTTCCACACTGTCTGGATGATCGACCCCGGTGTGAAAGTCGAGTCGGGCTACTTCGTCGACGACCAGGGCTCGGCTGGCGATCACTGGATCTACAACGCGTCCGGAAGCTGGTACACCGGCGAGGTCTGGCCCGGCCAGTGTCACTTCCCGGACTTCACGCGGCCCGAGACCCGCGCGTGGTGGGCCGGCTTGTACGCCAACTTCATGGCGACGGGCATCGACGGTGTCTGGAACGACATGAACGAACCCGGCATCTTCGACGGGCCGAACCACTCCATGCCGCTTGACTGCTGGCACCGCGGCGGCGGTGGCCTGACCGAGGGCCCGCACTACCAGTATCACAACGTCTACGGCATGTTGATGTCGCGCGCGTCGCGTGAGGGCATCATGGCTGCCAATCCGGACAAGCGTCCGTTCGTCCTGTCGCGGGCCAGCTTCATCGGCGGGCACCGTTACGCCGCCATGTGGACCGGCGACAACATCGGTAACTGGGACCACTTGTCCTACTCGGTGCCGATGGTGCTGAACATGGGACTCTCCGGCCAGCCGTTCGCTGGACCGGACATCGGCGGTTTCGGTGGCGACGCGACCGCCGACCTGTATGCCCGTTGGGTGGGGCTGGGCGTGTTCGTCCCGTTCTGCCGAGTGCATTACGACGGTAGCGGCGTCGACCAGGAGCCGTGGTCGTACGGCTCGGCGGTCGAGGACTCCTGCCGAACTTCGATTCAGCGGCGCTATCGGCTCATGCCGTATCTCTACACGCTCTTCCAGGAGTCCACGCTCAACGGTCTGCCGGTCATGCGACCGGTGTTCTTCGCTGATCCCGCGGACCTGAACCTGCGTGAAGAAGACGTAGCGTTCATGCTCGGCGCCGATCTGCTCATCGTGCCGAACGTGTCCGAGTACGCCGGCTCCGCGCCGACGCCTGCACTGCCGAGCGGCGTGTGGCGCACGATCTCGCTGGTTGGCGAGAATAGCGCGACCGACGTGAACATGCCCGATCTGCGGGTGCGCGATGGAGCGATCATTCCGCTCGGTCCGGTGATGGAGTACACCGGCGAGGTCGCGCTCGACCCGCTCACACTGGTCGTCTCGCTTGATGCCGGCGGCTATGCCGAGGGCTGGCTCTACGAAGACGCCGGCGATGGCTACGGGTACCAGTCTGACCAATACCGTTTGGCCCGCTACACGGCGACGCAAGTCGGCAACACCGTGACCGTCGAGGTCGCGGAAGTATCGGGCCTGACGGCCGCGCCCAGCCGGACAGTCCAGATCGAGGTCGTCACCGACAGCGGCGTGGTCGCTGGTAGCGGCAGCGACGCCGATTCGGGCGTCATTGCGGTGGTGAACCTGCCGTAGCGCCGAGCAGCCCGCGACATCCGTCATTCCGAAGCGCAGCGAGGAATCTACGCGCGATTACGCGGTTGTGTCGGTAGGAGGGCAGATTCCTCCTCCCTCTGGTCGTCGGAATGACGGCGCCCGAGCCGGGCAACCGATTAGGGCGGGTTTCACCCGCCGATCACTTCCGTTAACGTGCGAACCAATCGCGGCGAGCGAAGCCCGCTCTACATAGCGAGAAAGGTGTATTTCATGGCTGATGCGACAGCGGAGTTTCCCCGGCAATACATCGAAGCGAACGCGGACTTTGGCGAGTGGGCCACCGCTGAGCCATACTTCAAGGAACTCGTTGAACGTTCGATCTCGACGGTCGAAGAGCTCGAACGCTGGCTGATCGACATCAGCGAGCTCGAAGCTTGCTTCGATGAGGAGGGCACCAAGCGCTACACCGCCATGACCTGCCAGACGGATGATGAAGCCCGCCAGCAGGCCTACCTGCACTTCATTCAGAACGTGCAGCCGCACGCCGAGCCCTGGCGCGACAAGATTCGCCGCAAGTTTGTAGAGTTGGCCGAGCAGTTCGACCTGCCCGAGCAGCGTTACGAGATGCTGGAACGCAGCACGCGGAACGCCGTCGAGCTCTACCGGGAGGAGAACATTCCGCTGCTCGTCAAAGACAGCGAGTTGCGCACGCAGTACCAGGCGATCACCGGCGCGATGACCGTGACCTACCACGGCGAGGAGATGACGCTCCAACAGCTCGCCCGCTACCTCGAAGAGACCGATCGCAGCGTGCGCGAGGAGGCTTATCGACTGACCGTCGACCGCTATCTCGAGGACGCCGACAAGATCGACGCGCTCTACGTCGAGATGGTCAAGCTGCGGCACCAGATTGCGCTGAACGCCGATTGCCGGGACTATCGCGAGTACGTCTTTCGCGGCATGGAACGCTTCGATTACGCGCCCGAGGACTGCCTTGCATTCCACGATGCGATCGAGCGCGTGGTCGTACCCGCCGCAAAGAAACTCGCCGACGTCCGCCGGGAGAAACTGGGCGTCGAGACGCTCCGCCCGTGGGACATGGCGGTCGATCCCGATCTGAAGCCGCCGCTACGGCCGTTTGAGACCAGCGACGAGCTCACCGCCGGTTGCAGCCGGATCTTCCACGAGGTGAATCCGGAGCTCGGTCGCGTGTTCGACACACTGCGCGAACGCGACGTGCTCGATCTCGACAGCCGCAAGGGCAAAGCCCCCGGCGGATACCAGGCGACGTTTTCCGAACGCCGCCTGCCATTCATCTTCATGAACGCAGTCGGCACCGAGGGCGATGTGCGCACGCTGCTGCACGAAGGTGGTCACGCCTTCCACACCTGGGCGTGTCGCAACGAGCCGTTCATTACGTACCGCAGTGCACCGATCGAGTTCGCGGAGGTCGCCTCGATGGGCATGGAGTGCCTGTCGCTTCCCCATACGAACGACTTCTTCGGCGAGGATACCGCCCGCGCCACCCGTCGCTTCTTCGAGAAGATCGTGACGTTCTTCCCGTTCATGGCGAGCATCGATGCGTTCCAGCACTACGTGTACACACACGTCGACGACGGCATCGATGCGTGGAAGGACTACTGGCAATCGCTGACCAAGCGCTTCGCGCCCGAGCTCGATCTGAGCGGTCTCGAGCGCGGCGACCGGCACAGTTGGCACCGCAAACTGCACATTTTCGAGGTGCCGTTCTACTACGTCGAATACGGCATCGCGCAGCTCGGCGCGTTGCAGATCTGGCAGAACGCTCAGAAGGACTACACGCAGGCCGTCGCCGAGTACCGCAATGGCCTCGCCCTCGGCGGATCACGTCCGTTGCCCGAGCTCTTCGCCGCCGCCGGCTGCAAGTTCGACTTCTCCGAGGGTACGCTGCGACCGCTGATTGCTGCGGTGATGGAGGAGATCGCGTAGGGGTTGAGGAATTAGGTAGGGCGGGCTCCGCCCGCCGCCCTTCGTGCACGAATCCGCCGCCCTCCGAGCTCAGCCCCGGCGTCATTCCGAGCGCAGCGAGGAATCTACCTGCGAACGGAAGTACCTCTCAGAACGCGCGAAGATTCCTCCTCGCTGCGCTCGTCAGAATGATCTGTTCCTGCCGCGCAATCCCGCTTTGCACACTTCAGCGCAACCTTGATAATGCACCCGCCCTGGGAAATGCCTGGACGGTGCGATGCTCCGACAGCACAGCCAACTGATGATCACGCTGCTCGTGCTCGCCGACGCGGGTGCCGTGGTCTGCGCCTGGCTGGCCAGCTACTGGCTGCGTTTCGAGTACCTGCCCGTCGATCCGGCCAAGGGCGTGCCTACGCTGTTCGATCAATACCTGCCGATGCTGCCGCTCGTCGTGATCGGCCACCTGTTCATCTTCTACCGACTGGGGCTCTATCGCCCCCGTCGTAGTGAAACGCTCTGGCGCGAGCTCGGCGACATCCTCAAAGCGTTCGTCGTCGCGGTGACCGTGGTGGTGCTGATCGACTACGCACTGCCACAGACCAACAAGATCTCGCGTCGCTTCATCGCCACATACGCGGTCATCGGCACGAGCTTCTTCGCAATCTTCCGGCTCAGCGTTCGCTCCGTGCTGCGCAAGCTGCGTCGCCGCGGATTCAATCGGCGTTACGCCGCCATCATCGGCAGCGGTCGTGTTGCCCAGCGACTGCGGCACGCGTTGCGCAAAAACAAATGGACCGGCATCCGCGTCGCATACTTTGTCGACGACCGCGAGCATCCGCCCGACGACGAGTTGCGCGGCATCCCGTTGCTGGGGCCGCTCTCCAACCTGGCCGCGATCATTGACGAGCGTCCCGTCGACGCGGTTTTCGTCGCGCTGCCGACGCACGACGTGCAACGCGTGAACGAGGTACTCGCCGCGCTCGAACTCTCAATGGCCGACGTGCGCCTTGTGCCCGATGTCAACCCGGCGTACGCCATGCGGCCCGAAGTCAGTGAGCTCGACGGCGTGCCGATCCTCTCGCTCCGCCAGTCGCCGCTGTACGGCTGGAACGCCGTCGTCAAACGGACGTTCGATCTAGTCGTCGGTAGCATCTGCCTGCTGGTCGCGGCGGTTCCGATGACGATCATCGCGGTGCTCGTCAAGCGCAGCAGCGCCGGCCCGGTCTTCTACCGACAACTCCGCATGGGACTCGACGGCTGCGAGTTCACAATGATCAAGTTCCGCACCATGCGCCAGGACGCGGAGGCGGCCGGGCCGGTGTGGTCGAAGACGGAAGACCCACGCCGCACGCGCATCGGTGCGTTTCTCCGCCGCACGAGCCTCGACGAGCTACCGAACCTGTTCAACGTTCTCGCGGGGCACATGTCGCTGGTCGGTCCCCGGCCGGAGCGGCCGGAGTTCATCGCGACGTTCAAGCACGAAATCCCCAAGTACATGCTGCGGCACAAGACCAAGGCCGGCATGACCGGCTATGCCCAGGTCCGCGGCTGGCGCGGCAACACGTCGCTGCGCAAACGCATCCAGCACGACGTTCACTACATCCGCAATTGGAGCCTGTGGCTCGACATCAGCATCCTGCTTCAAACCTTCGCCGCCGTGTGGTTCAGCCAGCACGAATCCGACGGCGACCAGGGTGGCGACGATGTGAATGAGTCATCAGCCGAAGCCACTCCCGCACGCGAGCACGAAACGCTGCACACCTGATCACGTCCACCCCACGCGCAATACCTGCCCGCCGCGCGTCGTGCCGATAAGCGGGGTCGCACGGCCTAAACCCGTCTGTAAACGCCTGCCGAACTGTCGTTCAGGGGACCGGATCGTTACACTGGCGGCCTTACTCCAACAGGAAGGGACGCGGCTCGTGCAAACGCTGTTGCTCTACATACTGTTCTTCCTCTCCGGCACCACCGCGCTGGTCTACGAGCTGGTCTGGGTGCGGCAGCTGGTCTTCGTCTTCGGCGGGACCACGTACGCGATCACGACTGTCCTGGTGGCGTTCATGGCCGGGCTCGGCCTGGGCAGTTACCTGGCCGGTCGTTGGTGCCACCGCCTGAAGCATCCGGCACGGATTTTCGGTCTGCTGGAGGTGGGCATTGGCGTATACGCGCTGCTCGTTCCGCTGT
Source organism: Phycisphaerae bacterium (assembly GCA_028277645.1). GTDB lineage: Bacteria > Planctomycetota > Phycisphaerae > UBA1845 > Fen-1342 > JANQFV01. The sequence continues at coordinate 159,165 of JANQFV010000015.1, read as the reverse complement.
TGCTGAGCGTGGCGGACCCACTGTACCAGGCCGTTTATCCGTCGACACACGACATGCCCTGGCTACTCACGGCGCTGCGCTTCCTCATCGGCGGTACGATCGTGCTGGTGCCGGCAACGCTGATGGGGGCGACGCTGCCCGTGCTCGTCCGGCACGTCACGGCGCTCGGCGGCAAAGTGGGATCGTCAGTCGGTTACCTCTACGGCGTTAACACGTTCGGCGCGGTGCTGGGCGTGGTCTTGGCCGGGTTCCTTATGCTGCCGCTATGCGGTCTGACGCTCACGACTTGGCTGGCTGCTTCCGTTGACGTCAGCGTTGGCATCCTCGCCTTCATCCTGCTCCCGAAGGCCGCGGTGCCGACCACGGCAGCGCGTCCGGAAGTGGAGGCCGCTCCGACCGCCGCCGTCCACATGACGCCCGCGATCCAAAGCGCCTTGCTGATCGGCTATGCCGTCTCGGGTTTTACCGCGATGGTCTACCAGATCACGTGGACACGAGCTCTGATCATGTCCGTCGGCTCCAGCACCTATTCCTTCACGTGTATCCTGGCGGCGTTCATTCTCGGCCTCGCGGTGGGGGCGCTCATCATCGCACGTTTCGCCGATCGAGTGCGCAATCCAGCCTATCTCGTCGGTGTGCTCGAGTTGCTCATTGGACTGGTCGCGGTGCTGATCGTGCCGATCCACGGGCAGATTCCGCTGGTGGTGCGCGATATCGTACGCGCCTACTACAACGATTATTCGACACTCGTCGGACTTCAGTTCCTGCTCGTCATCGCTGTGACGATCGTGCCCACGCTGCTCATGGGCGCGATCTTCCCGCTCGTGATTCGTGCCCTTGCGGCGGGCGGTGCTGAGGCCGGCGCGGTCACGGGATGGGCCTACGCCGTCAACACGATCGGCACCATCACGGGCTCGGCGCTGGCAGGCTTCATTCTGATCCGCAGTGAAGTGCTCGGCGTGCAGAACTCCATTGTCTTCGCCAGTGTGCTCAATGGAGTCGTTGGCTTGGTGCTGGTGCTCATGTCTCAGCGGCCTGCGGGGCAGCCCCTGATCCGGCGAGCGGCCATTCCGGTCTTCGGCCTGTTGCTGATCCCGCTGGTCGCCATGACCACCGGAAAATGGGACCAGCAGCTCATGACCACCGCGCCGTTTCTCAACCGTGCCGTGCGCGACGATCCCAACCGCGAGATTCTCTACTACGCCGAAGGCGTCGACCTCACGGTTGGTGTTGAGACGGTCACGAACGTTACCGACTGGCTGGAGCTGACGGTCAATGGTAAGCCGGATGCCTCGACCAGCCCGGAGGACATGACCAGCTTCATGCTGCTGGGACACATCCCGGCCATGTTCAGCCCCGGGGCGAATTCGGCGTGTGTGATCGGGCTGGGTTCGGGTCTCACGATGAGCTCGCTGGCCTGCTATCCCGGCTACGAGGTGATGGACTGCATCGAAATCAGCGACGAGGTCATCACGGCCGCCAAGCTCTTCGATCCGTACACGAACAATGTGCTCTCCGAAGAGCCGCGCCTGAACATGATCCGCGCCGACGGCCGTAATCACCTGCTGCTGACCGAGCAGAATTACGACCTGATTCTCTCGCAACCATCCAACCCCTGGATGGCCGGCGTCGCCAACCTCTTCACGTACGAGTTCTTCCAGCTCGGTCGTCAGCGTCTGAACGAGGAAGGCATTTTCGCCGTCTGGCTGCAAAGCTACAGCACTTCACTGCACGACTTCCGCATGGTCACGCACACACTGCTGGACGTGTTCCCGCACGTGACGTTGTGGGAACTGCACAGCGGCGACTACCTGTTGCTCGCCACGCTCTCACCGCTGCAGATCTCGCTTGACGACATCATCAAGCGCTTCAAAGTCCCCGAAGTACGGGCCGACCTGTACCGCATTGCCATCGCCGATCCCGCGCAGATCCTGGGCCGGTTCATCGCGGATGAGGGGGTACTGGGCGAGTGGTCAGCCGGCACGCCGAGACATACTGATGACAACGCACTGCTGGAGTTCTCGGCACCGCGCTACCTGTACGTCGGTGAGGGGCGTCAGATCTCCGCAGCTCTGCACGCGCTCCAGCAGTCCGTGTTCTCGCAGGTGGTGACGGACACGCCGTCTATCGCGATGCGGCAGCGCGTGCAGGGTGTGATCAGCGGGCGCCGGGCGTTCCTCAACGCACTGATCGCCCTGGACCGCGGCGAGCTGATTCCCTCGCTGCAGTTCATGTTGAACGGAGCCGAGGCCGACTCGCGCAGCATGGGACTCTTTCGTTTGCTCGTTCGCGCTACGCATGAGGTGGCACGCGACTTTCCGGAGCTCGCCGCACAGCCGGCCGTGGCTGACCTGCTCGGAAAGTTGAATGCCTTGCCGGCGCTGTTGCACGCTCCGCCGTACGGAGCTTCCGTCTCGGAGTTGGCAGATAACCTGCGCACCATGGCAACGCAGGCGCGGAACGCGTACCGGTTTAACGATGCGGTCCGCTACTTGGAGGAGGCGCTGGTATTCGAGCCCGGCGACGCCGGCACAATCCGCGTGCTGAGCTTCATGCTGCTCGAGGCGGGCCGCCCGGCCGAGGCCGTGCCGCTGCTGGACGGGTTGCTGGAGACTAATCCCGGCGACGGTCGCGTGATACACCTGCGAGCCGTCGCCGCGGTGATGTTGGACGACACGGAGAAGGCCCTGACGTTACTGGAGGCCGCCGTGCAGGCCGACCTTCTTCCGACAAAGGTCCTGCGAGAAGATCCGCAATTCAAGCCGCTGCACGATAATCCGCGGTTCAAGGCCCTGCTCGAATAGACCGCGCTGCACGGTACCGACGTAAATTCGACACGGCATTTGCCTCAAAAGACATCGCCACTGGCCGGCCCGCACGTTGCGGTCGACCAGTGGCGGTTGTCGTTATCCAATCGTTCGACGGTCGCTGACTCGGTTACGGACCGACCAGCAACGCGACGAACGGGTTGATGTCGCCAAAGTTGAAGTGACCGTCCAGATTCAGGTCACCGTTACGGTGATTGCACTCCGGATACAATGCCAGGTACAGCGGCAAGTCGACCAGCGCCATCACGAACGGGTTGATGTCATCGAAGTCGGTGACACCGTCACAATTCATATCACCGCCGCCCGGCAGCGGGACGTTGCCGTACAACGCGATGTCATCCAGGTTCCAGCCGCAGTATTCGATGCTGCTGTCGGTGAAGCCCATCGTGAAGCGGACGTACACGGTCTCCTCGTAGTCGGCGAGGCCGGAGATATCAAACTCCTGGGCGACCCACGACGCGTCCTCGATCTTCTCCAGCGATCGCCAGACCAGCGTCCAGTTCAGCGCGTCGTTGCTGGCCCAGATTTCGGCGTAGTCGTATGGCGGACCTTCCACACCCAGCCAGCGCTGGAACCTCAGCGTGACGGCGCTGGCCGCTGAGCAATCCAGCGCACCCGACGTGAGGTGCGTGCGCGACATGCTCGAAGCGTAATTGCCGGCGAGGTTGTAGCCGTACACGTTGCTGCCGGTGTAGCCGCTGTTCGGGTCGGGCGGGCCGTACGGGCCGCCGAGGCCCAAGGGCTGACCCCATTCCCACGCGCCCTCGGTCGTCCAGCCGGGATCGGTGTCCATGTTGAACTCGTGGACCGGGCTGGGGCCGCCGATGCTGATCACGACAATCGCCACGCCCGATTCACCACCTTCGGGGGGCACGCCGCCGTCGTCGACCTTGAACTCGAAGCTGTCCGGCCCGGTATAGAGCGGACTCGGCGAGTACGTCAGCACGTTGCCGTTGCCTGCCAGTGCGTACGGCGCCGCCAGTACGATGCCGCCGTTCGGGTCGATGATCTGACCGTGTGCGGGAAGCTGCGTGATGATGTACGTCAGCGCCGCCGGCGGATCGGGCAGACCGTCATCGTACGCGTTCAGCGTGATTTCGAGATCATGGCCGGCCGGCGTCGCGTCCGTTCCACTGAACGCCGTCGGCGGACGCGGGCCGCAATCGCCCAGAGCCGAGAGGTTCGACTCTTCGAAATAGGGATCTTCACCGTTGCCCTCGGAGAGGCCGACGATGCAGTCGCTCAGATCCACGCCGACATAGGCGATCCGGATCAGGCCGTCGAAAAACAGCTCGATCTGGCAGGTGTTGCCGTTCGTCGTGCTCGTCTCGGGCACGTTTTCATACGTCACCACGACGCGGTCGGCGAACTGCTCCCAGCTCACGCGGGCGCCGGCCTGCGACGGATCGAGACTGTCGAACAGCGCCGAGATGCGTACCTGGTCAAAGTGATCGAACAGGGACTCAGAGCTGTCCGTATCGCCGCCATCGAACGTCAGGTAACCGTTACTGCCCACGTGGATCGTGCCGTAGCTCACGCCGTAGAAACCGACCTTGGCTCCGCCGGTCAGCACAATCGCTTCGGAGTCGTTGCTCGAAAGCGCAAGCGTCGTGCCCGTCGACGGATCGGTCGGCAGCGCGAAGACCGGCTCGATGCACGCCGAGTAATACTGGAACGAGCCGTCGGGGATGAAGTTCAGCATCATCCCGTCGAGATCAAACGCGTCACTCGTCTCAAACTGCTCCGTGAAAAAATCAGGGATGTCCGGTGTCGAGAAGAAGAAGCACGCGCCGCTGTTGTCGTCCGAGGCGGAATTGCCGCCTTCGTCCGTGACTTCGACCGTGTAGAAGTAGGTCTCGCCGTCGAGAATCTCGGTCAGCTCGACGTCGGAACTGGTGCTCAGCCCGGAGCTGCTCGCCACGTCGGTTGGGCTGCCGCACGACGTACCGTAATACACCGTCGCGACCACCGGCTCGTTCGTCGTGATCGTGACCACCGCCCGACGGGGCTCAATCGTCGACGTTGTGACCGTGCTAATCACCGGCGGCGTGCAATCGATGTTCGCGTTGGCGACCACTGGCACGTTAAGCCCGCCCTGTCCGTCGTCCGCGTCAATATACGTGATTGAGATGATCTCGCCCGGCGACACCTGCAACGTGCCGTCCTCGGTCGCGATCGCGCCGGTCGCCGTCGCGATGCTGCCCGTGAAGATGGCGGTGGTCGTGCCCGTCTCCGTCACCGTGACCGTCTCGCTGTCGCCGCCGGGCGTTGTGGCGGTGACAGTGTGCGAGCCGGTGCCCTGGAGATCGCCGTCACGCAGCTCCATACCGATCACGTCTGCACAACCGTAGTTGGCCTGGTCGAGCGTCAGTTCGCCGTCCGGCCCGGGTGTCAGGTATTGCTCGACCTCCGGATAGATCAGGTGAATCGGCACGCCGCGGTTCGGACAGTTGGCGCAGTGGTGCAGCGCGATGACCTTGTGGCTCGAACGCGCCAGCACCGGCGAACCGGATGATCCACCCTCGGTGTCGGCGTAGTAACCGACGTCGCTGTAACCCACGCCCGAACAGGCCGGCTCGGTAATCGAGTAGACTTGAGCGATGCCGCCGGCGTCCGTCGAGTGCGTGCTGAAGATCGAGAACTCTTTCGCGCGGCCGCCCGGGTGACCGATGATGTAGATTTCCTCATCGGGAATCGCGACGCGGTTATCGAGTTCCAGATACCCGTATGTCTGAGCTGGATCGGGTTCGCCGGCCTGCACGTTGATCAGGAGCACCGCGTAATCGAGATTGGCATTGTCCTGAATGAAGGTCGTTCCGGAATACACGTAACCCGGATAGCAATCCGAGCAGTTGGGTGTTCCGCAAGTGGGGGCTTCGGCCATGAAATCACAATCGGTGTTCGTGGCCTCGGCCTGGTTCGTTACGCAGTGCTCGTTCGTGATGATGTAGTTGTCCGACGAGACCAGCCAGCCGGTGCAATTGCCGATGCCGTTGTACAGCACGCGGCACACGGCCCGTCCGCGGTCATACTCGGTTGGGTGCGATGTCTCGTAGCACTTCGCGTTTTCCTTGTCGTCCGTACCACAGATGGCCTTGTCGACGGTGGAGGTCAGATCAACGAATCCTGCCGCATACATGTCGACGTCGAAGCCGTAGCCACCCTCGCGGCTGTTGACTACCAGGTCCAGCAGGATCGTATTGCCCTTGATGTGGCGGGCCCAGAACGTGCCCGCGCCCATCTTGCCGCGGCCCGACATCGTGTACCACTGCTTGCCCGACTCGTCCGAGACGATCAGATAGTCGCCCGGGCCGAGATCGAAGTTCACGAAGTGGATCGCCAGATACGTGGCGTCCGGATCGTGCAGGCGGTAGCTCCACCGGACGACCGACTCCTGGCCGCCGGCGCCGGCATAATTGCGTGGCGTATCGAGCTCGATTGGCACGTGGTGCCCGACGATCGCGGGCTGCGCCCATGCGGGGCTCGTACAGAAAGCTACCGCTGTCAGTGCCGCGACGATCAGGCCGCAACGCACACCGTCATTGATCCGCATCAGACCGACTCCTTGGCTGTTGTTGTCCTGGACGATTTGTGTTGTCGACGTGTCTGCCCGGCCTCTTTCCCGTCCGCATCCCAGCGAGCGTGCTTCTAGCCGGAGCAACGAACATCGTTCGTCCGTTCGATGCCCTCGTCTGCGTCCCGCCGTTCGACTGCGGAACGCGGTCTTGCTCCCGTACCTCCACATGGCCTGCCCGGCACACCAACACCGCTCGTGCGATTGCCCGCCAATGAGTGACGGTTGTCGCACACCCCCGCGCGGGTCGAGCGCTCCGGGTAGACTCAAATCGTACCAGCGCGGTCCGACCGACACAATAACAAAGCCGGCCCGAACGCTGTAAGTTCGGGCCGGTAAGCGTGTTGCGTCGAAGTCTGTGGGTCGGGCTAGTTCACCAGCAGGTCCACGAACGGGTTGATGTCGCCGAACCCAACGCTGCCATCCTGATCGAGGTCGCCGTGCATGATGTCGCAGCCCGGGTACTCGATCGGGTAGTTTGCTGGATCGACCAGCGCGAGCACGAACGGGTTGATGTCGCCGAAGTCGACCACGCCGTCGCAGTTCATATCGCCGAGCAGCAGGGGTTCCTCCAGCGCCTTCCTCCAGGCGCCGCGGCCATACGTGCCCGCGGTGATCGTGCCTTCGCCCAGGTCGATCCGCAGGTCACCGATGTTGACGTTCGGCAGATCTGCGCCGTCCTTGATCCAGGTCGCGCCCTCGTTCGCCGACTCGTAGATGCCGGCGCCCGTGCCGACGTACAGGTACGGCGGCGTGAAACGCCAGTCGACCTCGAGCGCGTACGCGGCCACGCCGTTGGGCAGTGTGCCGGTAATGTCCGTCCAGATCGAGCCGTTGAAGTCGCCGCGGAGCACGCGCCCGCCGGTCGTGTTGCCGATCGTCACATAGAGCACGGTGGGGTCGGTCGGATCGATATTGATGTCGGTGATCACGTCGAATGGCAGGCCAGCCGACCGGTCATACCAGAAGAATCCGTTGTAGTAGAACATGCGTCCGTCGTTGCTGCCTGCGTAAACGACGCTGGGGTTGCTCGGTGCTACAGCGATAGAACTCAGTGCGTCGTACGGGCCGAGGTCGAATGTACTGATGACCGACCAGTCTGCGCCCGTGCTCGCGTTCGTCGTACGCCAGACGCGGTTTGTACCACCGTACAGTGTGTTGGAGTTTGACGGGTCCATGACCAGCGGGGCAATGAAGTTCGTCGATTCCGTGTATGGATCCCACGGGCCCGTGATGTTGGCGAACCCGCCGGAATCCAGGCGGAAGATCGTGAGGCGAACGTAGGTCGTGTAACGACGCGTCGGGTCGGCGAAATCGTAGGCAGCGAATCCGCCGTCGCCCGCGACGATCTGCGGCCACACCAGCGAGTCCGACTGACGCTCGACCGTTCCATTGTCCTGTGTTCCGCCGATTACGTCGTTTGGATCGTCCGGGTTGAGCGCGATCTGGTAGTTCTGCGTGACGCTCAACGTCGCGTTCGTGTTCGTCCAGTTCGCGCCGCCATCGTTGCTCTTCCACACGCCGCCGTCGTTGCCGACCCAGACCGTCCCGGTCGGCCCAAAGGCAATGTCGTGTTGGTCGGGGTGCAATTGCACACCGTTGTTGCCCTCGCTGATTTCCGTCCACGAATTACCGCCGTTCGTGGTCTTGATCACGCCGGCCGGCGCGTAGATCGGCGACACGCCGCCAGCGTAGACTACGTTTTCGTTTGTCGGATCGACGCCGACGAACGCGTCATACCAGCCCTGTGGGGACGGAAAGTTCGGCGTGTTGGTTTTTTCTGTCCACGTGCTCCCGCCATCGGTTGACTTGTAGAATCCGTACAGTCCGGCTGATCCGTCGATCAACGCGGCATAGAGCACTTGTGGGTTCGACACTGAGACGTCGATCAATATGCGGTGGAAATCGGCGCCCACCGCGGGAAGACCGCCGGAGAGCCGGCCGAAGCTCGTGCCGCCGTTCGTCGACCGGTACACGCCGTCGCCGTGCATGGCCACGTAGATGACATTCGGATCGACGGGGTCGACCGCGACATCCGATGCCGAGCCGCTGAGCCGCGTCGACCAGCTATTGCCGCCATCCTGGCTACGGATGTACCCCTTGCCACCCGTGACGTGAACGTGCAGGTTGTTTGCGGGATGCACGATCACTTTGCTGCATGTGTCGCCGACCGTGCCGGTCGTTGCCACCCGCACCCAGGTCAACCCGCCGTCGATTGACTTGAAAAGGCCGTCGCCCTGCGTGTTGGTGGTGTACTCGCCGGTTCCGACGTAGACGGTGTCTGACCCGAGCGGATCGACCGCGATCGAGCCGTGGTTGAGCGTTGAAAGCTCGTCGGACATCGGCGTCCAGGTGATTCCGCCGTTCGTTGTCTTCCACACACCGCCCGAGGCGGAGCAGATGTACACGGTGTTCGCATTCGTCGCGTGCGGCGCAACGCCGACAACGCGTCCACTCGCATCATCGCTGCCGCTCCAGTACTCGAACTCGATCGGTTTCGGGCCGAGGAACGTCCACGGATTGGCGCGCGGTGTCGCGTAGACCTGGTCCGGTCGCCAGTTCGGAACTGCGCCGCCCACGATTCGCCAGTACCCCGGCGGCGGCGGCCCGAATTTCTGCTTGCCACGAGTGCGATCCGTGCCGGTCATGTCTGTACTTATCGCTTGCGGCAGATTCGTATAGCCCGGCTTCGCGGTGTCCTCGGTCAAAGCAGGCGTTGTTGAGTCGTTGCTCGCTACCAGTTCTGCATTGCTCAGCAATCCGCCGAGCAGCAGGGCAATCATCGCGAATCGCATCATGTCCTCCCGGAACATAGTCCTCAGCTACCAGTGCTTTCGGCCCTGGGGCACCAACAGTTCCACAAACGGGTTGATATCCCCAAAGTTCACTTCCGAGTCCTCATTGATATCGGCCTGCATGATGTCGCAGTCCGGAAACTCCACCGCATACTCCGTCGGATCGAGCAGCGCGAGCACGAACGGGTTGATGTCGCCAAAGCTCACCACGCCGTCACAGTTCACGTCGCCCACGGTCGATTCGCATTCGTCCGGCACACCGTTGCCGTTGTCGTCGGACGAGGGCGCCTCGTTCGGTGCGTAGACGGACAGTACGGTGTTCGGATCCACGGCGCCCGCCTGGTGATAGGACCACTCGTCGCCGGCCGCGCTGTGCATCTGGAACCCGATCGCCGCCGCCGCACCGTGATCATAGGCGGGGTCCAGAAAATCCGTGTCCAGATACAGGAATTGGGCAAACACGTCGTTCACCGGCGTCTCGAAGATCTGCACCTGGAACGTAGCCTCGTCGCCGTCGAGCACGTCATCGCCGTCAAAGTGCGGACGGTTGTACCACTCCACGACGAACACGCGGTCCGGCGACGTTCCGATCGTCTCGTGGTATACGTCGCCCGTGTCCCAGTCGAGGTCGTCCCAGAACGGGAACAGCGCCTGCCCGCCACCGAACGCGGTTGCGGTCGGAATGTGCGTGTTGACGTAGGGCAGGCCATACGCGCCGCTGAAGCCGATTCCGCCGTTGTTGCCGACCTGTGCCATCGCGGCGGAGAACATCTGGTTCGTGAACGGCAGCGGCACGTCGATCTCCTGATCGTCCCACAGCCCCAGCGCCGTACCCGTGCCGGAAATCTCAATCCAGCCGTGTACGGCCGGCTGGTCGCCGACCAGCGTTGGATCGGGCAACATCACGTCACACTCATCGGGAATACCGTTGAGATTGCAGTCGCCGCTGGTCAGCGCTTCGATATCGCATGTGTCCGGCACGCCGTTCTGATTGCAGTCCAGCGCGCTGCCGTCGGCGATCTCCACCTGATCGGGGATCGCGTTCTCGTTGCAGTCGTTGAGCAGGGCGTAGGCGTCCAGGATGCCGTAGCCCCGCACGTATAGCGGATCGAACGTGCCGTTCTCGACGTAGTAGTCCGCCGTCTGGAACAGGGCCGCGCGCATCTGATCAACCGTCCACGTCGGGTGCGCCTCAATCAGGCACGCCACGGCACAAGCCACCAGCGGCGTCGAGAGCGAAGTCCCGTCCGCCGTCGTATATCCCGTGTTGCTGTACGCTGACACCGTGTCCGTGCTGACGCCGCAGGCAAGTAGTTCCGGCTTCACGCGTCCGTCCGCAGTCGGTCCGTCCGAGCTGAACGAAGCGATGCTGCCGGAAATACTGACCGCCCCGCACGTGATCACTTGATAACCATCGGCGGGCGCAATCAGGCTCGACGTGTTCGGATTCGTGTCGTGATATTCGTTGCCGGCGGCGTTGCAATGGTGAACGCCGTTAGCGGTATACGTGTTGATCGCGATCGTGGTCACCGCAGTCTGGCCGTCGAGCTGCGCCTGCGTGTACCAATCGATGTAGCCCAGCGATGCCGTGGACATGTCGACGCCGTTCATTTCGAGGAATTCGAGCCCTGCGACGTAGTTGTCCTCTTCGGCCGGGTACTCACCGGTCTTGTCCTCGGTCTTGGCCAGCACGAACGACGCGTCGAACGCACCGCCGACCAACGAGCCTGGCTGATACGCCGCCAGACAGCCGAGGATCAGCGTGCCGTGATCGTGCTGGTCGCTGGCGTCACCCGGCTCGATGCCGGTGTTGGGATCGTTGTCCACAAAGTCGTACTCGGCGAGCACGTTTAGCGGTTTGACCGGGTTGTTGAAGGCCTGGTGTGTACGCCGAAATCCGGTGTCGAGAATGCCGACGATCACGCCATCGCCGGTAAACCCGGCATCGTGCAGGGCGACTAGGTTGATCTGCTCGAGCTGCGCCTGCGACGCGCCATAGTCCAGCTTGCCGCGCTCGGTTCCTGCCGGGAACGGGCCGTCGCCAATCTCCGTCACGCGGACCGGCTCTACTCGCCGCGTACGTGCGACCGCTTCGAGTCGATCCACAAACGGCAGGGCGGCGATAGCTTCCACCTGCGCCTGCGTTGCGCGCACGCTGATCGCGTTCAACCAACGGCTCTGCACGTGCAGTTGCGCACCGGGCGCCGTAACCGCCTGGACATAGTCCGCACACACCGGCAGATCGCGCTCGTCGAACAGCACGCCGTTGCGCCGCGCCGCGCTGCCGCGTAACTGTCGGCGTTGGATCGCCCGCGGGTTGTACGTCTGCGCCACTTCCTTCAGCGCCGCCTGAATCTCCGCCTCCGAGTGCAGTCCCTTGTCGGCGAAGAACACCCAAGCCTTGGCCGGGCCGGGCTCGTTCGACAGCCGCTCCAGCAGGCGTGGGTGAACGCGTGCCGTGGCACGCGCGTCCCGCGTCTGGTCTGCGTACGTCAAGGCTGCAGTGAATGAGACACACGTCACGAAGACCACCACTCGCGTAGCGGTTCGCGCGCATAGGTTGAGCGACATGTAAGGCTCCCGTCGTGTCAGCCGACACCTGCGGTTGTGTTGCAATCGACGACACTGCCGTGCAACGGAACGGCTGTCCGCACGTCGGCGCTGATCCATCCTTATCGGGCGTGAGGACGCGCACCCACAACAGCACGCGCACACTCCCAGCGCATCCAGCAACACTATCGTACTCGGCCAACGGGTGCCCGGGCAAGAAAAAGCCGCGCGTACGCGGGTTTGACGGCGGCTACAGCCCGAGAATAGCGATGAACGCGTGAATTAAGAGAGGCAAGGCAGCGGAGTTGTCGCCCGCGGATCTCGATACTCCGGGACCAAAGCGCAGATACACTGAATCACCTCGCGCGACTCCGATACATTGAAGAGCTGCGGGCTTCAGCCGTGTGGCTGCGCGCCCGTCGAACTGTCGCTGGGCACACGGCGGTTTAGTTCAGCAGCATCGCGACAAACGCATTGATGTCCCCAAAGCCAACGTCGCCGTCTTCGTTCACGTCCGCGTTCAGCAGCGGGCAGTTCGGGTTGTCCGCCTCGAACGTCACCGGCGTGGTCAACGCCGCAACGAAGCCGTTGATGTCGCCGAAGTCGACGCTGCCGTCGCAGTTCATGTCGCCCTCCACGATCGGCGTCAGCAGGACGGATTGCGTAATGAAGGTCGCCGGGTCCCGACCCTGGGTGATCACCTGGCCGCGCTGGTTGATGTCGTTGACGAACTCCAGGTCGAAATCGAGTGGCTGCACGATCAGGTCATTGAGGTTCGTGCGGGGCGTCTCCAGATCGAAGTAGTCCGGAATGCCGAAGTAGAACACGTCGTCGAGGTCCTGCAGGATCACCGCGCCAGCGTCATTCGCTCCGATGAAACCCGTCCACGCAGTGGACACGGTAGCCGGCGGGCCAATCTCGATGATCCCGTGCTCCGGAGCGTACATATAGAGCAGTATGGGACCGTCTCCGATCTGGTAGCTACCCACAAAGCCCCCACTGTCTGCAAGCCAGGCGACCTGCGATGTTGTCGCGCCGGCCGGCGCGGGCGCCGCCTGCATCGGTCCACCGGGCGGCCGGATGAAGCCTTGCGTGACGCCATTGGGATCTTCGGCCGAACCGGCGATGGTCCCGTTGTCGGTCACGCAAAGCGCGGTCGAGGCATCGCCGCCGAGCGTGCCCAGATCTTGGATCGGCCCCGAGTCCCAGCAAACCGCGCGGTAGTCGCTGCCGTTCCAGGATCGGCCCACGATCGTGCCGGCGTCGCAGATGTCGAACGCAGTGCTCAGCCAGGAGTCGAGCACACCGAGATCGAGCATCCCCTCGCCGTCGCGATACGCAAACGCATGCGACTCTATAGGATCCGCCCCGGTGCGCCAGTAGCCCACGACGGTCCCGCCCTCGTTCATGTCGTGGACGGTGCCCGAACTGCCGCCCAGGCTACCCACGTCAACGATCCCGACGCCCGGCGTATAGCGGAACACCGTCGAGGTGCACGCACCGTTCACCGGCGGACAGTAGCTGCCCGTGCCGGCAATCTGCCCGGCGTTGTTGATCACCGTTCCCGTGCTCAGGCTGTACGCGCTGTCGTCGACGATCTGCACGTCACCGCCCGGCGCCCAGAAGAACGCGCGGTTCGGGTTCGACGACGAGTTGGTACCGGCGCGGCCCGTCACCTCGCCGTAGTCGTTCAGGGCCAGCGCTTCCGTGTTGGTCCCGGCCGGATTGTGCAGGACCTTCGCGTCAAAACGCACGGCTGCCGCCGCGCGCGCACCGATGACCGTCACCAATGCCCCCGCCACCGTCATTCGAAACAGCATCGTCGGATTCATCCCTTGGCTCTCCTTCGCGCCGGGCGCCGCCGCCGGGCGTGTCCACGGGCGATGGCGCGTTGACGACCTACCAATCGTGTGCGGGCTTCGACCCGCGCTGGTTATGGTATAAGCAAGCACTATTCCAGTCCTATTTGTGTTGCAGATGTGGCGTGAGTGAGGATGTGGCGGCGTTTCAGGCTGCCGAGCAGAATAAAACCGCAATATACTGCAGGCTATCCCTGCGGATTATTGCGGCCTCCGCGGTATGATGCGGATCAACGGCTTCGGGCGCGGGGGCCGAAGGCATTGTCGAAGTGCCGGATCTCGACGTCGCCCGCCTCCGGAATGACCACCAGGGCCACGTCAAACCGACAGGGTAACGCTTCGGCTCGCTTGTGATGAATGAACCACCGCGCCGCCCGGGTTAGGTGCCGCTGTTGATTGGCACGGATGTTGTCGTTCGGATCCGCGTGTGCGGGATCAGTCCGCGTCTTCACTTCCACGAAGACCAACGTATCGCCGTCTTGCATGACCAAGTCGATTTCCCCCAGTGGCGTGTCATAGCGCCGCGCGACCGTCTTCATCCCCCGGCGTCGCAGGAACCGCTCGGCGAGGCGCTCACCCTTCCGACCCAGTTCCTGCCGCCCCAACGTCATCGCGTTACCTAGCTCGCGACGGTTTCGGCGTTCGCCTCGGCGGTCTCCACCGGCTCGGCGGTCTTGGCAGCCTCGACCGCCTCCTGTGCCTCGCGCAACGCGCGGGCCTTCTCGGCTCGTGCTTCGGCTGCGATGCGCCGCTGCTCGGCGGAGATGCGCCGCTCACGCAGCCGCCGCGCCTTGCCCACGCGGTCGCGCAGGAAATACAGCTTGCAGCGCCGCACCTTGCCGCTGCGCGTGGTCTTGATCGAAGCGATGCGCGGCGAGTTAATCGGGAACGTACGCTCGACGCCTTCGTTGGCGACGATGCGCCGGACGGTGAACATCTCATCCAGGCCCTGACCCTTGCGCGCGATCACGGTGCCTTCGAAATCCTGGAGACGCTCGCGGCCGCCTTCGACGATTCGAATCGTCACGACAACGGTATCGCCGATCTCGAACGACAATTCGTTCGAACGTTGATACTTCTTCTCGGCCACGTCAAACAGGGGGTTTCTCATCGAGCGCCTCGCTTTCTGCATTCCGTCAAATATGCCGCACCACGTCTTCGCTGACAGGGAGCGGACCCGCGATCGCGGGGGGATTGGGAAACTGTGTATCTACAAAGGCGGCGGCGCGATCCTCACAAAGATCCGGGCGCCGCCGACGGGTGCGCTGCTCTGATTGCGCCCGACGCCAATTGTCGATTTCGGCATGATTGCCGGACAAGAGGACGTCGGGCACGGTTCGGCCGCGGAAATCACGCGGTCGTGTAAACTGCGGATACTCCAGCCGGCCATCCTCGAAGGATTCATCGGCGGTGGCATCTTCGTTGCCGAGCGCGCCGGGCAGCAGACGCACGACCGCGTCGACGATGGCCAGCGCCGCGGGCTCGCCGCCGCTCATGACGAAGTCGCCGAGGCTGACTTCCTCCGGCTGAAGCTCGTCTATGATGCGCTCATCGAAGCCCTCGTAGTGCCCCGCAATCAGCAGCAGCCGTTCGACCTGGGCGTAACGCCGCGCAGTTTGCTGGGTAAACGAACGACCCTGCGGCGTTAGAAGAATCCGCAGGGTCTTACGAGGGTCTAGCTTCTCGATCGCTTCGACCGCGTCACAAATCGGCTGACACATCAGCACCATGCCGGGGCCGCCGCCGAATGGGCGATCGTCTACTTTGCTGTGGGGGTCGTTGGTGAAGTCGCGTAGCTGGTGGATGTGGATCTCAGCGATGCCGGCGGCCTGCGCGCGTCCGAGGATGCTCGCCGACAGATACGGCTGCAATACCTCTGGAAACAGGCTGATCAGGTCGATCCGCATCACGGACACCACTGTTGGGCCGAAGCACCATCACCGGACGGCGATCCCTTGCTTCTTGAGCAGTTTGGCCACGGTCTCACTGGGGTCGGCGCCGACGCCGAGCCAGTACTTGATCCGCTCCTCGTTGAGCTTGAGCTGCTGATCCTTGTTCTTATTGGCTGGATCGTAGTAACCGAGCTCTTCGAGCACGCGCCCGTCGCGGGGGCTGCGCGAGTCCATCGCGGCTAGGCGGAAGAATGACCGGTGTGTTCGGCCGAGGCGCTTCAATCGCAGTCTGACACTCATGCGGGCATCTCTCCGCTGGGGACCGACGGGGCGAACCGCGCGGTCCGGAAGTCCCCGCGTCGCGCCACTGCAACGCGGAGCCCCACAGTATATGGGCATCGTGAACTGCTGCCAAGGTCCGGAGTTGCGTTTATTGGGGAGAATTCCCCGAGACGCCCGAAACCGCGCACGGCACGTGCATTGTGCCACTGCTCTTGAGCAGTGGCGTGTGCGGGTTACACTGCTCAAGAGCAGTGGCACCGCCGGAACGTCGCGCTACGAACCGTCTTCAGTTCGAGTACGTGCTGATCGGCGTCTGCGGCGGCATTGCGTGCTCGGGCTTCCCTGCCCGATAACTCGCAACCAGCTCCCGAACCGCGTCCTCGACGGAATGCTGTGGCTGCCAGTTGAAGTCATGGCGCAGCTTGCTCGAATCGCCCCGCAGTGTGGGCAGCGTGTCCCCGTCCGATCCGTCCTCGAAATCGGCAAGCTGAATAT
This sequence comes from Phycisphaerae bacterium, assembly GCA_028277645.1. Taxonomy (GTDB): domain Bacteria; phylum Planctomycetota; class Phycisphaerae; order UBA1845; family Fen-1342; genus JANQFV01. Next base: position 142,890 of record JANQFV010000015.1, on the reverse strand, counting down.
CCAAGCCGAACTGTGACACCATCTTCGCCACCATGTCGCGGCAGGAGTGTGTCGCGCCCGAACAGACGTTGTATGTCTCGTTCGGCTTTCCGTTCTGGAGCAGGATGTCGTACGCGGCGACGACATCGTTTACGTGCAGCCAGTCGCGCTGGCAGTCGAGGTCGGGCAGCAGTAACTCGCGTCCGTCCACGCTTGGGTTCCAGTTGGCCAAACGTTGTGCTACTGCACCCAGGAAGAAATGTTCCGGCTGCTTCGGACCGGTATAGCTGAACGGACGCGCAATCGAAACGTCGATGTGGTAATCCCGGTAGTACGTATGGGCGATGTTCTCCGCAGCACGTTTGAGCGAGCCAAACGTGCTGATCGGCTGTAGCGGCGCGTCTTCGGATAGCGGGCTACCATCCGTTGCGCTGGTTCCATAAACGTCCGCGGAACTCACGAGCAGCACGCGGGCGCGCGGTACAGCGCGTCGCACGCCGTCGAGTACGTGTGCACACGAGCTGACAATCGACTGGTAAGCGTACAGCGGGTTCGCGGCGGATGGGTGTGTGCCGACGACGCCCGCCAAGTGTACCACGCCGGTGGGCCGCACGCTGGCGATCGCCCGCGCGACGTTAATTGGATCGGTAACGTCGCACACCAGGGCGGGAATCTGCTGCTTCTCGAACGCCAGCTTACGCGCCCGATTGCGTACGCCGGCGACGACGTCGTAGCGGTTCTGACGCAGTAGACGCACCAGTTGACGACCTGCAAAACCCTCCGCACCCGTGATGAAAATGCTTGCCATCGGCTGCGCTCCTTTGCCTGATCGCCGTGAATTCCCTGTTCGATGGGCGTGCCGGCTTGGCGTCTCCGTAGCCTGACACAAAGTACTATCGGCAATTAAGCGCTCCCGGTTTCGACCCTGAAGCATCGAACGTGACTGGCGGAGGGCCGTGCGCGCGCCCGAAGCAACTAGGCGGCGGTTGTGGTGTCACGCGACCGCGGCTATCTTGGCGTGTTCGACAGTGATTTCGCGGGTAGCCGGACGCAGGAGGCGGTCAATGCCAGTCGATGACGTGTTGCTCGAAGCCGAGGACCAGATGGACAAGGCCACGGAGTTTCTGCGGCAGGAACTCCGCGGCGTGCGAACCGGACGCGCATCGACCGCGCTCGTGGAGGGGCTCAAGGTCGACGTCGAGTCCTACGGCTCCACCATGGGGCTGAAGGAGCTGGCCAATCTCGCGGTGGCGGAGGGAAATGTGATCGTGATCAAGCCGTTTGATCCGAGCACACTGAAGGACATCGCCCGTGCAATTGACAAGAGCGAGCTCGGCATCAACCCGCAGAACGACGGAAAGATGGTTCGCCTGCCGGTGCCGGCGCTCTCTGGCGAACGCCGCCAGGCGCTCGTGCAGCGCGTGAAGCAACTGGGCGAGCAACAGAAGGTCTCGGTCCGCAACGCCCGCCGCGATGCGAACAAGGTTCTCGACTCCGAGCAAAAGGCCAAGACGGTCACCGAGGACGACGCGAAGAACGGCCAGGAGAAGGTGCAGAAGCTGACCGACGACTACTGCAAGCAGATCGACAAGCTGGTCGACGAGAAATCCAAAGAGATCATGGAAGTCTGATGTACTCTCGGGGGGCGGAGCAGGGGGGGCGCGGCATTTCGACCACCTGCCCCGCTTGTCATTTCGACGAGCGCAGCCGGGAGTGGTCTGCGCGCACGCGCAACGCCTCGAGTGCAGATCTCTCGCACCACCGCGAGTGACGACTACGGCCGCCCCACACTCCATCATCGGTGCGACCAGGCTTCCTTTGCGTCCGCGGAGCCCAGCCGCGTCTTCGACGGCGGCACGGTATGATGGCGTTCGGCAATGGACGACCACAGGTGCTGTCGGATATCGGAAAGCTCCCGAATAATGGTGGTGGCTGTCCCTATTATGTCAAGCGCACCATGATCAATCGCCGAATCCGGTTCCGGCGTCACCCGCATCTCGGCAAACGGCGTTGGGGACCTGCCCGTCTCGTACGAAGCCCCGGCGTCCCGCAACTTCCGCCGCCACGCGTAGAATGATGACGCCGGCAGCACTGGATCGTGCAGAACCTAACTCGTCAACAGGCTCACGAACGCATTGATATCGTCAAACCCGGAGGCGCCATTCTCGCCGACATCCGCATTCAGGATATCGCAGTTCGGGTACTGGTCTTCGTAGCCTTCCGGGTCGACAAGCGCTAACACGAAGGCATTGATGTCGCTGAAGTCCGCGACGCCGTCGCAATTCAGATCCCCAAAGCATGGGCTATCGGGCACCGTCGGCGTCGAGCCGAACTCGTACGCCCCCATGTCGACGCAATCGTGCCAGTACGTCGCCACGCCCGTATCCGCAATCGCGTCGTCATGAAAGCGGTTGTTCCCGTCCATGTCGATCGGCTGACGATCCATGACGCAACCATCATCATCGAGGTCCATGGGATCACGCGCAACGGCGAAATCGTCACCGGCGTCGATACAGGGTGATCCCGCGCCCAGCCTGAGATTACCGCTGCCCGGGTCCACCAGGAGCGGGTCGGCGACAACATTGCTCGCACGCCACTCCAGCGTGCAGTTCGGGTCCACGTGGATCTTATCTGGCCCGCCGAACACAGCAGAATGAGCGACCATGACGGTTGACGGCTCCAGGACGTATTCATAGAAGGCTGCCTCCGGCCCCTGCGCCGCCGAGTTCCCGTAGAAGATGCAGTTCACGACGCTCATGTCCGTGCCATAGCCACACACGGCCCCGCCTTTGGACCCGGCGGAATTGCCCTCAAACGTGCAGCCGCTGAGCGTATTTCCGCGACAATTGTGTGCCGCAACCGCGCCGCCATCGCCCGCAGTGCTGTTTCCGCGGACGACGTTCCCGTTGAACACGTTGCGCTCACTTTCGTTGAATTCGATCGCACCTCCATCCAACCCACAGGTGTTCGCGGCGAAGGTGTTCAATCCCACGGCGTTTCGATCGCTGAAGCGAAATTGAATGCCGCCGCCGTAATGACTGGCCGTATTCCCGCTGATGTCGTTCTCGAACACCAAGTTGTCGCTGGAATAGTCAAGCGCGATTCCACCACCGTAGCCGGCCGAATTGGCGTTGATCGCGTTGCCCCGCAGTGTGTTGCTGCCCGACTGGAAGAACACTCCACCCCCGTACGATTCAGCGCTGTTCTCTTGGATCGTGTTTCCGACGAGCACGTTCGAACCGCTGCCCCAGCCGCCCCGGATGCCGCCGCCGTGACTATCGCCGTTGCGGCGGACGATGTTGTCCACCAGCGTGTTACCTCCGCTGTTGTAGAACCATATCCCGTTACCGCCGTTGTCATGCACATCGCAGCTCTCGATACGCATCGGCGGCGCACCGTAGACGTAGATGCCGTATTTCAAGCTGTCGCGTACCTCGCAGTGGCTCACGAACGGCGCCGCCCCATTCACATTGATCGCCCCGTAGTTATCAGCCCCCGCATACTCGACGGAACAGTGCTCCAGGATGCAGCCGCTCACATAGCCGCCAGTCGCGTCAAACTCGGCATCCTCAGCCTGGTCCAGAAATTCGACTCGCCCCCAGTCGCCTGCCGCGGGCGTCGGCTGGTCAGACGTAAACACAATCGGCTGTTGTTCCGTACCGCGCGCAATCAGTGTCCCCGCCACGCGCAACGACAGACCCGTCTCAAAGCGCACGTGCACATCCGGTTCGATAGCCAACGTCGTATCACAGCACACGACCACCGTTCCTCCTGCGACAACCGACACCGTGTATGGGCTACCCGCCGTGGTCCACGTCGTGTCCGAGCAGATCACCCCACCTACAACCGTCTCCGCTACCGTGTTCGCCGCCCCAACCAGCCCTGTGCAAACCGCAAGAATAGAAAGCCCCGTTCGCATGATCGTGTCCTCCACTCTGCAAGACTAGCACCCACCCGGGATTATTCACCAACCCAGCATTGGTAGCATAACGAGCGGGTTCGGGCCCCTTCAAGGACGAATCAGGTGTGTGGGAGGCGGCGAAAGCCGCGGGGGACCGGGGTCGTGCGAGACCGCCCCCTACCCCCACAGCACGCACGGGGTCGGGGAGTGCGCCGAACGCCGGGTTGTCAGGGAAGTCACTCGCGGAGCACGAGGCACAGATGCGCATGCCGCGGCGGCGATCGCCCCCACTGGCTCGGCACACCGCGCGGGCCCGCGGCCGAACGCGACGGCCGCCACCAGCGCTGCACGCGATCCAGCAACCGATTCCACAGCACGCCCGCCGCCTGGGCCGCGTCCACGATCACACGCCGCGCGTGCTGCACCAACCGCGCCCCGGCCTTGAGTACGGTCTGCTGCACGCGTCGGTGGCGATGTTCTTCGTGCCGCAGTTTGTGGTGGGTGTGGGGAACCTGCTGGAGCTGAACGCTGATGCGCTGGAAGCGCGGGCCCTGGCGAATTCGACGTCGGACTACACGGAGTGGGTGTATTACGAGTACGACGACAACGGGAACCGGATGGCCCGCACGGTGCTGTACGGCACCGTGCAGACGTCACCCATCCTGCGCACCGGCGGAACCACCAGCCGGAGTCTTGCCCGGCGTTGGCCCACCCTGGCGAGGCGGCCGTACACGCAGCACCGGCGGCGTGATCGATACCTGATGTCCCGGCTCGACGCTGCGTGTCAGAAAGACTGATCCGCCAACGATACAGCCGTCACCCAGAACCGTGTCGCCGCCCAGCACGATCGCGTTCGCATAAATCGTGACGTTGTTGCCCACGGTCGGGTGGCGTTTGTGCCCACGGATAAGGCGGCCGCGTTCGTCCTTGGGGAACGACAGCGCGCCGAGCGTGACGCCCTGATAGACCTTCACGTTGTCGCCGATGTCGGTCGTCTCACCAATCACGACGCCCGTACCGTGATCGATGAAGAACGAGCGTCCAATGCGGGCCCCGGGGTGGATGTCGATGCCGGTGAGCTGATGCGCGTGCTCCGACATGATCCGCGGCATGAACGGCACGTCGCGCTGATACAGCTCGTGTGCATAGCGGTGAATCGTGATCGCCACCGCGCCGGGGTATGCGAGAATGACCTCGGCAGCATTGAGCGCCGCGGGATCGCCGTCGTACGCAGCTTGCACGTCATCGGCCAGGACATAGCGAATCTCAGGGATACGCTCGACGAACTCGGTCGCCAGCCGCGCTGCGTCGTCCCGGCAGGGGGGCTGGTCTCGTTTGGTCAACGGCTCCGGCGATTCGTAATCGTGACACAGACACTGTGTGATCTGGTCGGTGAGTAGTTCCCAGAGCCGCGGCAGCAACTCGCCAACGTGATAGCTGATGTTGTGCAGCGTCAGATCCGTGCGCCCGATGAAGCCCGGGTACGTCAGCTCGAGCAGCAGGTCGCAGATGTTGACGATCTTGGCGCGCGACGGAAGGTGCGCGCGATCGATGTGCTGTGTCCGCTTCTCCGGCAAGTAGCCCTTGACAATCCGGGCTACCAGCCGCGGCAGTGCTTCGCCGAGATCCCGGGAGTCCATTCGCGCTCCTGACGAATTATGTGTGTGGCACAACACGCCCGCGCGCGTCGGTGCAGCGTATCTCTACTTGGTCGAGGCTGAAGTGTACTTCCGGGCGGATCGAAATCGTCCTGCGGAAGTCCTGCTCCAGACTCGCGATCAGCCGCCGCTTGCGGTTTTGCAGCAGGAACGACACGTCCGGCGAGACTGATACCTCGATCATGCTGATATGCTCGCGCGAAACGGCGAGCTGTATAAGCCGCATCACATCCAGCGCGACCGACTCGACCGTCTTGACCAGGCCCGTGCCGCGGCAATGGCGGCAATCCTGATACACACTGCGCGTGAAGCTGGGCCGCTGGCGTTGTCGCGTTAGCTCGATCATGCCGAACGCGCTCATTCGCAGCACCTTGGCCCGCTCTTTATGCTCCTTCAGATTGCGGATCAAGCGACGCTCGATGTCGCGCCGATGCGCTTCGAGACGCATGTCGATCAGATCACAGACGATCACGCCACCGAGGTCACGCAGGCGTAGCTGCCGCGGAATCTCGTCCGCCGCCTCCACGTTGATCTTGTACGCCGTTTGCTCCGCATCGTCTTCGGTCCGGAAACGCCCGCTGTTGACGTCAATGGCGACGAGCGCCTCGGTCTGATCGATGACCAGCGAGCCGCCGGACTTGAGCGGAACGTGTCGCGAGTGCAGGCGCTCCAGTTCCGCTTCAATGCCGTACTTGTGGAAGATCGGCGCCGGCTCGTCGTACAACGTGACCATGTCGCGCGAGCGCGGGCTGAAGATCGCGAGAAACTCGCGGGCCCGCTCGGCCACGTCCGGATCGTCCACCATGATCTGCTGAACGTCGCTCGTGAAGACGTCACGAATCGTCCGGATCACGAGATCGGACTCGCGGTAGAGCTCACACGGCGGCTTCTCACGCTTGATGCGCTTCTCGACCGCCCGCCACAGGCGTTGGAGATACGACAGGTCGCTTTGCAGCTCGCGCTTCGTGCGATCGAGCGCCGCGGTGCGGGCGATGAAACCCATGCCCTCGGGCAGTTCCAGATCGTTCAGGACCGCACGGAGGCTGTCACGCGACTCGTCGTCCTCAATGCGTCGCGACACACCCAGCCGCCGCATCCCGGGCATCATGACGAGAAAGCGGCCGGGGATGCTCAGGTACGTCGAGAGCGTCGGCCCTTTCGTGCCGATGCCTTCTTTGGTTACCTGCACCAGCACTTCCTGTCCGCGCTTCAGGCAGCGTTGAATGGGTGGACGGTGTCGGCGGGGCATCTTGTGGCCCACGTTTTCCGTCTGCCCGTGCCCGTCCGGGAAGTATTGCGGGTGCAGGTCGGAGATGTGCAGGAAGCCGTTCTTCCCTTGCCCGAAGTCGATGAACGCAGCCTGAATGCTCGCCTCGACGTTCGTCACCACACCTTTGTAGATATTCCCGACGTGGCTTTCTGCCGCGGCCCGCTCGAAGTAGATCTCTTCGAGCTTGTTGCGGTCCAGGATTGCGATGCGGCATTCTTCCTTCGGAATGGCGTTGATGACCATCACGCGATCGGCACGCTTCGCGTCAGCCTTCTCCGCTACTCGTTTCTCGGTCCGTTTGCCGCGACGCGGCTTCTCTTCGACCGCAACTTCGACTTCGCGCTCATCGGCCACGTCCGAGTCCGTCGAACGTCGTCCGCGGCGGCGGCGCCGCCGCGACTTGCCGCGTGCCGGCGCCTCTGCGGGGGTAGTGTCTGTATCGTCGGCCGGCGCATCCACGGTCCGTGTGTCGTCTTCCAGGATTTCCGCCGCGTCCAGCGGTTCTTCGGCCGACTCGATCAATTCAGCCGCCGCGAGCGCCCGGGCATCCTCATCGTCTGCGGTGTCGTCGGTATCCGGAGCCGGACCATCGGCGCGGCTACCGCCGCGCCGGCGCCGCCGACGAAGTCGCCGTTTCTGGCTGGGCGTGAGTTCCGCCTCGTCCTCGATGTCTGTGCGCTCATCGACCGTGGGCGCGTCGACTTTATCTACCGGCCCATCGAGATCTGCCATCGTAGCATCGTCGACGGCTTCGCTTTCGGCATCGGCCACCTGCTCGTCGAGGACGGCAACGGATGTTTCCGGTTCGCTCTGCCGCGCATCTTGCGCAGGTTCGTCAACAGCCAGGAACGGCGATGGAGCGACGGGCGGAAACTCGATCACAATCGCGCCGTCGTCCTCTTCACGCCACGGGCCGTCCACTTGCGTCGCGCCGTTCTTGGAAACGGCCGTGCGATCGGTGGTCTTATTGGTGCTACGCTTGCGCGTGCTCGTTTTCTTCTTCGTCGCGCGCTTGCGGGCGACCTTCTTCTGCGTAGTTTCCTTCGCAGTTGCCGTCGTGTCGTCCGCTTTGGACGCCCGCGTCGTCTTCTTGCGGGTGGCCTTCTTCCTGGTCGTCTTCTTGCGCGTTGTCTTCTTGGAAGTTTTCTTCTCTGCCAACTTCAGTTCCTCTCATTGGCCGTGGCGTGATTCTCCGCCGCCGGCATGTGGTTCCATTGGACCGCGACCCGTCGTGTGCATGGCAGCATCACCTGCGGGTCGAGTCCGAGTTCTGTCAGGAGCTCCGCCGGCCGGCCGGTCTGCTGATTGTCGATGCGCAGACGCAGTCGCAGCAACGTCGGCTGGAGCTCGATGAGTTCGATGTACGGTCGGATGTCGATTGTCTTACGGGGCTTGCCCGGACCAAAGTCCCGGCTCACGAGCAGCGTTTCGCTGGCCAGGCAGCCGTCCACGCGCTGCCGCAGATCGTCCGACGCGCTCCCGTCCAAGATCACTTCGTACTCCGCGACCTGGGCCTGTGGCAGGCACTTGCGGTCGAGTGGCGTCACGCACTGGGCGGAGCATTCCTGCGGCAGGGCGTGCGCGACGGATGTGAGCAGCTCAGACGGTTCCCGAGGCTCACTTAGGTCTATGACAGCGAGTTGCGCGTTACTGGCGATCCCGACATTACGCGGCAGGAGCAGTCGTACGCGCGGCAGAGGGTTATACCCCTGCGAATACGCCAGCGGCCATTCAGCGCGCACGAAAGCACGGATCAGCATGCGCAGCTCGTCGTGATGCGCCAGGTACCGCGCGTCGCCGCCGATGCTGTAATGCAGGCCGAAGCGATACCGGGCAAGCTCTGTCGTCTGGGGCGCGCACGAGTTCGTCGCGGAGCCCGGGCGGTTCATGCCTCGTCCTCCTTGACGGTCTCGCGGTGTTGATCCCGCAGGTAGTTGAGTACCTGCCGGTCCGAGTCAAAGCGCAGCACCGTTCGCGCGATTCGTTCGCATTTCGCTACCGTCGTCGAGCGCAACACGCGCTTGACGGCCACGATGTCACCCGGCGCCATTGACAGTAGCCGCAGTCCCAGACCGATGAGGACCTGGCAGTACAGCGGCGCTCCGGCCATCTCGCCGCACAGGCTAACCTCCACGTCTGATCGCTGCGCCGCCCGCACTACTTGGCGAATCAGTTTCAGGACGGCTGGACTATGCGACGCGTACAGGTGGGCGACGCGTTCGTTGGCGCGATCAACGGCCAGCGTGTATTGCGTGAGGTCGTTCGTCCCAATGCTCAGGAACGCGACCTCTTTCGCGAAAGCCGCACTGAGCATCGCGGCCGCGGGGGTCTCCACCATCATGCCGACCGGCACGTCGCGGCGAAACGGGATGCCCTCCTCGTCGAGATCCTCCATCACGTCGGCCAGCGTTGCCCGCGCCTGCCGCAGCTCCATGACCGTCGAGATCATGGGGAACATGATGCGCACGTCCCCCTCGGTCGAGGCGCGCAGGATCGCGCGCAGGTGCGTTTTGAACAGGTCCAGGTGTAGCAGGCAATAGCGCAGCGACCGCAACCCGAGCACCGGGTTGTGCTCTCGGTGGGTGCCCATCGAGGGGGCGAGTTTGTCGGCCCCCAGATCGATCGTACGGATGATCACTGGGCGTCCGCGGGCGCCCCGCGCGACGCCACAGAACGCTTCGTATTGCTGTTCCTCCGTGGGTGTGCGTGGCGAGGACAGGAAGAGCAGTTCCGTGCGGTACAGGCCGATGCCGTCAGCCCCGGCCTGCATGGCAGCCGACGCTTCTTCCGGGACCTCGATGTTGGCCAGCAAGTCAACTTCAGTTCCGTCCAGCGTTACCGCCGGCGCGTCGCGCAGCGTCTGCAACTCTGCACTGTAGCGTCGATATCGCTCCTGTTGTTCTTGGTAGCGCTCGACGGTCTCGGCGTCGGGATTAGCGACGACAATGCCGTGCGTACCGTCCACGATCGCTGTCTCGCCGCCCGTGACATCACTAGTGATATCATTCAGCGCCACGACCGCCGGGATTCCCAACATGCGCGCGATGATCGCCATGTGCGACGTTTGTCCGCCGACGTTCATGGCGAAAGCGAGAATGTGATTCTTGTCGAACGAGATGGCCTGTGACGGCGTGATGTCGTTAGCGACGATGATCACCGGCTCAGTAAGGCGTGTCATGTCCTCGCGTGCCCGCCCCAGGATGTGCCGCAGGACCCGTCGTTCGATGTCGAACAGGTCGCGCACCCGTTCCTTGAGGTACGGGTCAGCGACGTTACGGAACATCCGTTGCCGGCCGTTCATCACCTGGCCAAACGCGTAGGCGGCCGTCCAGTGGCGCTCGTTGATCAGTTCCGCCACGCTTTCGCGCAGCTTCGGGTCGGCGATAAACTGCTCGTGAAACTCGAAGATGACGGCGGTCTTGTCCCCCAGCTTGCGTGCGGCCGCGGCGCGCAGCTCACCTACTTCCTGACGCGATGCCTCAAGCGCCGCGTCCAGATTACGTATCTGTCCCGCAAGCTGTGATGCTTCGATGGTACGGTGCGGGATGCGATACTCTTCGGTATCGAGCACCAGCACCGGACCAATCGCCACGCCGGGGGAGGCGTTGATCCCTTTTTTCGTGATCATGGGCCGCGTTCTGCGCGGCTTTCGCGTCGGCGGACCTGCGCCGTCACGTTGTGCCGTCGTTGACTATGTTTCGCCGAATCCTGATTCCACGAGTTCAACCAGCGCCGTCACCAGTTCCGTGGCGTCGACGCCGTCGGCCACCACACGCACAGTGCTGCCTTGTGTGGCGACCAGCATCAGCATTTCCATTGGGCTGCGGCCATCGGCCTGCCGTTCGTCGCAATGCACTGTCACGCCAGCATGAAACCGTTGCGCAGTGTCTACGAATTTCATGATCGGTCGGAAGTGCAGTCCTTCCTTGTTCGGGATGACAACCTCGCGTTCGATCGCCACGCTACAGCCCGTATCGTCGGGACCGACGCCGGTCAACGGTCAGGCCACCATTGACTGTTCGTCGGCTTCCTTCAACAAGTCATATATCTTCTCAGCAGTGTCCGACTGCCGCATGAATTTTCGAAACTGCTCCTGCTGCAAATGCCGGAATACCAAGTCCATTGCTTTCAGGTGCTCTTCGGTCTGATCTTCGGGGCTGACGATTAGAAACACCGTAAAGACCGGTTGTCCGTCGAGCGATCCGAAGTCGATGCCGCGCTCACTTCGTCCCACTGCCGCGATCACGCTCGGCTGATCCTCCACCTTCGCGTGTGGTACCGCCACACCTTTGCCAAACCCGGTCGTGCCACGCGTGCGCTCACGCGTGATGATCGACCGGACAATACCGTCAACCTGGTTAGGTTCGAGTTGTCCGGCGTCGGCCAGTGCTTGCACCAGATCACGAATAACTCCGTTGCGATCGTCGGCCGACAGATTCGCGACAATGGCTTTCCGCGAAACCAGGTCACACAGCTTCATGGACGATCTCCGCGTCGGTTAACGCTGTTGCCGCCATTCATCCCCCAAACGGTTCCTGGGGTGAGCGGGGCGGATGCTTGCGGTTCCGGTGCCGTTCCTTGTGACGACGCAGCTGCTCTTCGAGCTTGCCGATGATCAGGTCAACCGCGGCGAATGCATCGTCATCGGCCTGATGAGCCACGAAGGGCTGGTGAACACCGGCGGCGTGTACGATCATTTCAGCCGTGTGCGCTCCATCCTTGCCGTCCAAAACGACCTCGATGAGTTGGATGCGGTCATAAAACCGCGTCAGCCGATCCGCCTTTTCGACGCAATACGCTTTCAACGCGTCACTTACGCCCATGTGCCGCCCGGTCACGGTGATCTGCATGGTCTAGGTCTCCGGTGAACCAGCTTGAGCGGAGCCGCGCGAGTGCACGCCACCACCGATCGTCGCGCGCACACTCCACCCCCCGCGCCGTCTCTCGGCAAATTGTCGAGTGACGCGGGAACGCGGTGCGTTCGCCTTCCTGGCGGTCGCGCTCATGATCACGTCGGAAATGTAGCCTACGCTCCGCGCGCCCGTCAAGTTGAGCGCGGAACAGATCTTGCGGAATCGCGGCTACGTTGCGAACAGCGGATATGATGCGTCAAACGAGCGACGCGGTAGAGGCGCGCTCAATCAGCCGTGGCGCCACGCGTGTGGTGCTCGGAGAGTCCTGCCGCTCCTGATTCACACGCTGCAGTGCCAGATCCATGGCTCGTCGGCCGATCTCCTCACCGCCGAAGTCGATCGTCGTCAGCGCCGGATCCAGAGCAGTGCCGATTCGCTCGTTACCCATGCCGACGACTGCGATGTCGGTTCCCGGCGTGCGACCAGTGCGTCGGCAAATCGCCATGGTCTGCGCAGCCAACGTGTCGCTGGCAGCGGCCACTGCGCTCAAATCGCCCAAACGGGCGCGCAGTGCTTCGTTCGTGTCAACAGCAGCTCGATCTACCGTGATAGTTGCACGCTCGACGTCAATACCGCTCTCGGCCAGTGTCTCCTGCATGCCGAGTAGACGTTCGGCGGCGCCCGTTACCGTGGGATCGTGTAGGTACGCGACGTTCGGCGCCACGCTGGATATACAACGGCCGGCCATACGGCCGGCCTCTCGATAGTCTGGTAAGATGGCGTCGTAGCGCAGGTTCGCAATATCGGCAACCAAGACCATCGGGCGCTTCTCAAGCGCTTCCGTGACCGGTTGCGATTGCGCCGCACTTATCGGGGCGGCAATCAGCACGCCGTCCACACGCTCGCGTGCGATCATCGTCACATGTGGGATTGCCCCCTCGGGATCATTTCCGACATCAGTTACGATCACGCCGTATCGCGCTGCCCTTGCGCGAGATATGACGCCTCGTAGGAAACAGGCTGCGAAAGTCGACTCCAGGTCGTCAATCAGGACGGCCATGGCGAATGAACGCCCGGTCGCCAGTGTGCGCGCCGCGTGGCTCGGTATGTAATTCAATTGACGACAAGCTTCAAGGACTTTCTGCTTGGTTTGCTGACTGATATCGGGCCGATCGTTCAGGGCTCTCGAAACCGTCCCGCGGGACAGTCCAGTTCGCCTGCTAATGTCTTCGATCGTGACCTTGCTCATAGCCGTGTCCCGCCGGTCTATGCCCTCGCGCAGCCGTAGTGTCCCTAGTGGCCAGAGTCCCGAAAAAACCCGGCCTCTTGCGCTATTTGGCATTGTAACGTTTTCCCCCCGTTGAGCAATGGACAATTTTCTCGGACGCGCCGATTCTGGGATCGCGCCCGGAATCATCGTTCGGAAACGCTATCGGACAAAGGAATTGGAACTGTTCACGGTTCCTGCTACGGAGTGCCCACAACCTCCAGAAGAAGCTGCCCGGCGTTTTGATTTCCTATCGGCGTTACACCGTCCAGGCCGGTCAACACTGGCAATCCGCCTGGATCGAACGCCAACGCCGCACTACTCAGATCGTTGGCTGCGCCCATGATGTCGTTAGCGTTCCCGTTCGTCGGCCGAAGACCCGTCAGCAAGCCGATCTGGTGGGCCGCGGCGTTACCGATCACCAGACCTATCTCGGCCTCTCCCGCCGGTGTCGTGGCAAGGTTGAGCGGTTCCCAGATCACGACCGCCGAGCCCGTGAGTGTCTCGTTACGTGGGTCGAGAAAGTCCGGTAACCCGAACTGGAACAAATCCGCCAGGGATTTCTCACCCCTCAGCAGAATGTCGCTTGTCGCGGCGGTGTCGAAGTACATCGTGATGTGCGGTTCCGCCGGCGGGCTTGACGTATCCGACGACGTGACTTCGAAGTCGTACGCGCTGAGCAGCGCGTTGAGACGGGCGATGATGGCCGTTTTGACAGTCGCGTCGTCGCCCGGCACGTCGAAAGCGTCGAGATCCACAGGCACCGAATTCTGAATCGCGAAGTCCTCCGTGGCGCCGAATTGCAGGAACACCGTCTGCCTGCGGGCACGATCCTGCGACGTGTAGCCGCGCGTGATCTTAATCCGCGCGCTCGGAACGAGGTCCTCGCCGTTGTTATCGAGCGCGATAAAGAACTGGTCGGAGTCGTGCCCCGCGATGAGCTCCGAGTTCCGGGTGAACAGCGTCTGACCGTCCTGGTACCAGGCGAACTGGGATTCCTGATCATCGAGCATGAGCAGGCTGTATCCGTCGAACTGGAATGTGTCGCCGTAGCCCGGCGTCGTCATCAAACTGATCTCGATGCGATCTCCCGTTTCGACAGGGCCGATATCGAAAACCTGACGACGCGGTGCAGGCGTTGCCGGCAGAATCGCCGGCAGGAGCACCGCTACCTCGTCGTCGTCGCCGAGCGGTACCACTGGTGCGCTGGCCGCGGTCGTGCCGAAGGCCGGCACCACGTGGATGGTGGCGTTGGAATACGTCCGTGTCGGCAGCGTGCGATCGGTGTCGATCTCAGCCCAGAACGTATACTCCGCACCCCCGACGGCACCAGGAACTCCACTTAGGTCGAACGCGGTGGGAAGCGTGAGGTTCAGGTCGTTACCTTGCGCCGGATTGGTGTCTAGCTGGATGTCATTCTCCGCGGCGATGCCTGCGAAGGCGAGCGCGCCATCCGACGTGACATCGAGCGCGACTACGGGCGAACTGCACGGTTGCACTTCACGCACGAGGCTCGCGGACGCCAAGTCCCAGATCCGCACCTCACCAACGCCTCCGCCGGTGAGTACCTGGAGATTGTCAGGCGAAAACGCGACCGAGAACACGCCATCGGTGTGCCCCGTAAACGTGCGCAATTCCTCTCCGGTAAGAACGTCCCACAGCTTCGCGGTCCCGTCGGTTGATGCGGTCGCAACTTGCAGACCGTCCGACGTGAACGCGAGCGCGTTCACCGCATCGGTGTGGCCGGCGATCTGTTCGCCGCCCGAGAACACTGGCGCGAGTTGTTGGATGATCTCGCCGTCGATGGTACTCCAGACCCGCGCGCGGTTGTCGACGCTGGCCGTTGCGACCGCGTCGGGATTCGTCGGCCAGAAAGAAACGTCGAGCACCGCCTGCCGGTCGCCGCCCTGAAGGTGTACGAAGCGGGCCAGTTCTTCCGCGTTGATCAAACGAAATAGAATGGCATCGCCGTTGTCGTCACCGGACAGGAGTCGTTCGTTGTCCGGAGAAAAGGTGATCGACGTCACGGCGCCGGCGTGGCCGTTGTAGTCCGAGCGCACCACGGGATTCGTCTGCGTCTCATCCGCGTCAAACAGCGCGACGGTTCCATCCGCTGCGCCGAGCGCGAATTGCGTGCCATCGGGTGAGAACGCCACGGCACGCAAAGATCCGAGCGCCGGCAGATATCGCCGTAGCAGCACGCCCGTGAACGTGTCGTACAGCAGCGCAACGCCGTCATCGCTGACACTCAGCAGACGCGATCCATCCGGCGAGAAGGCCGCGTCCTGAACGGGATTGTCGTGTCCCTCGAGCAGTTCGAAGATCTCGCCGGTGCGCGGGTCGAAGAGCGCTGTGGATGCGTCGCAGCGGTCTTGGTCACCATCAAGCCCGGCCCGGATCGTCCGCGGCACGCCCGCCTCCACGTTGAATACGGCATGCGCCCAGAGCGGCGAATCGGGCGAGACCACGATGTTGCTCAGATCGCCAGGCGGACTGCGCAGCTCAATGTCCGGAACCGGGATCCCGACCTCGATGATGACCGTGGCGCTGCCGGTGATCCCTGTGGCGTCGGTGACCGTCAGCTTCACTTGGTACGTGCCGGCCCGGGCAAAAGTGTGCGTGACGACCGCATCGGTCACGCGCGTGCCGTCGCCGAAGTCCCATTGATACGTCAGCACATCACCCGCTTGCGCATCCGGATCGAACGAGCCAGATCCGTCGAATTCAAACTGCGCCGGTGCGGCGTTGGCCACCGTGTCGTCGACGGAGATGACGGCGATCGGTTGTTCAGTTACGCCGATCTCGACGGTTTCGGAGTTCGTCGCGCCCTCGTCGTCCGTCAGCGTAAGCGTCACCGTGAAGGTGCCCGTTGATTGGTAGATGTGCGTCGGCGAGATTTCGAGGCTCTCCGTTCCGTCGCCGAAGTTCCAGCGCCGCTCGACGATTACCCCGTCGTCCGTGCTGCCGGACGAACTGAACCGCACGGTCAGCGGTGCGACGCCGCGGACGACGTCGGAGGTGAGCACGACGGTCGGCGCGAGATTGAACAGACCACCCGTGCCGGTCCCCGAGCCGTCGTCGGGCACGCCTGTTCCCGGACAGCCGATAAGCAGCGCAGGCAAAACGAGTAGAATGGCCGCCAGCCCCGTCCGGGCGAGGGAATGCGGGTTACGCATGCACAACTCCTCCGCAGTGTTCAGGCATGAGCCTCTCGGGTAAGTTTGTCAGATAAGTATGGGGCGGGCCGGGAGTCGCATCAAGGGCGCTGGGAGAAGCGGATATACTAAACATGAGCGTTGTTTCGTATGCTCTTACTGGGCTTTCCGCATCTATGGAGCGGTTTATGGCGAAGATTCGTATCGGGCTTCTCGCATTAACTGCGGGGTTGTTACTCGGGGGTTGCCCGTTCGATCCGGCTGCGACGCTGCCGGGTGGTTCGACCGGCGGCACTTTCGGCGGCGGTGCCGTTGCGGGTTCGGTCGCGGCTTTCGAGGACGAGTTGTCCGTTCGCTTCCCGAGCTGCGACCAGACTCCCTCGGCCGAGGAGTGGAAGTCCGACGTCCTGCGATTGGTGAACCAGGCTCGGGCCGGCGAGGGGCAGGCGCCGCTCATCTGGAACGAGACGCTGGAGCGTCAGGCGTCCCAGTACGCCTGCGAACTGATCCACTACGACTTCTTCGACCATGACAACCCCGTGACCGGCTCTAATCTGGCCGAGCGCACCGCCGATTTCGGTTACCGGTACGTGTGGATCGGCGAGAATCTGGCCGCGGGGCAGCAAACGCCGGAAGAGGCCGTCACCGCTTGGCTTAACAGTCCGTGCCATCGCAAGAACATCCTGCACCCGGCGTTTACAGAGCTGGGCGTCGGCATTCGCACCGGGGGCGACTACGGCATCTATTGGGTCCAGGAATTCGGCCGCCCACCTTCAGAAGGTCCGTATACCGGGCCCGCGTTCACTGTCCCCGGCTGCGCGGAATAGGGCCTCATCGTAACTGCGCAGCAGCGAGCCGCGGGCTACAGTCCGCGCTGTGTACCCGCACGCGTTGCCGTTATAGGCCAATTCCGATGACGTCCTCTAAATCATTTCGTTGACTGTTCTTGCCGTCGTCCTGTCGACTTTCTCATTGATCTCCGTTACCGCTTCCGCGTATAAATACGTGTAGCAGCGCGATCGGTGCGGCAAGGCGTTTTCGCCGCTACCGGTCGACGATGGGCGTCAGGTCGCCCTGCCTGAGGAGGCGGAAAGATGTGGTTCGTTTGGACTCCCCAGCGGATCCGGATCGCGGTCTATTTTGCGGCCGCTTATCTCGCTCTGTGCTAGATGAGTTGACGCGATAAACTGCCGACATCCGGCACGATGGCGACGCCCAGCTTCCAGATCGACGAGCTCTCACCCTGGATCGAGTTTCGATTCAACCGTGCTTCCGGTCCGGGCGGGCAGAACGTCAACAAGCTCAACACCCGTGTAACACTGCTGTTCGACTACCGCGCCTGTTCATTGCTGACTTCCGTACAGCGTGGACGGATCGCCCGACGGCTGGCTACGCGCCACGCGGCGGACGGACGCCTCCGCGTCGTGGCCCAGGCCGAACGCACGCAGGCGGCGAATCGCCGGCTGGCCGAGCAGCGTTTGCTGGAGTTACTCACCGAAGCGTTGCAAGTGCGGAAGAAACGCATTCCAACTCGAGCATCCGCGGCATCACGCCGCCGTCGCCTCGAAAACAAACGTCAGCGGGGGGAACTCAAGAAACAGCGTCAGAAGCGTCCATCGCTGGACTGACGTCTTGGTCAGCGGCGGCGAGTGCGGTGCAACACGGACTCGTAAACCCGCAGCGTGGTGTCCACCGTCGCTTCCGGCCGCAGGTGCTCGCGCGCCCAATCCGAGATCGCACGCTGCTTGACGAGTTTCCGGGAGGGAGTCGCGTTGAAAATGTTGAGCAACTCGTGCGCGTAGGGGCGAAAGCCGAGCTGAGATACCAGTGTGAGAGGCGCTCCTGCCCGTTTGAGGTCGCGGAGGGCCGGGATATCGCTTCCCACTACTGGCACGCCGTGAGCCAACGCCTCAAGCACCGCGTTCGGCATCCCCTCCGTGCTCGACGGGAAGAGGAACGCATCGGCTGCCGTCAGGACCGGCGATATCGAATCCTGCCAGTCCAACAACCTAACGTCGACAGGCACAGGGCTCTCACGCAGCATCTTCTCAACGCGCGGACGGTCTGGACCATCGCCAGCGAGCACAAAACACATCGCCGCCTGGTCGTACAGGTGCTGCGCGATCCGGATCAGCACGGGGAGTTGTTTTACCCGATCGAACCGGCCACACCACGCGACGACAAATTCGGCTGCGGATATGCCCAATTCTGCCCGGGCCGTGGAGCGATCGATGGATTCGGGTACCGTGACCGACGGCGGCACGATGTGAATTCGCCCACGCGGCAGTCCGTAAACGCGCGTTACGTAATCCGCGACCGCGGTGCCGTTTACGATATGG
Source organism: Phycisphaerae bacterium (assembly GCA_028277645.1). Lineage (GTDB taxonomy): Bacteria > Planctomycetota > Phycisphaerae > UBA1845 > Fen-1342 > JANQFV01. The sequence continues at coordinate 124,468 of JANQFV010000015.1, read as the reverse complement.
GCGCGATCCCGCCGAATCGTCGCGCGCTCCACCGCGCGGTGCCACGCCCGCTCAAGCTCGATCGTGGCGGTCGACCCGATCACCGGGACGCGCTGTATCAGACCGATCATCCGCCCGGCAACATTCGCGTGCGTGAGGGCAGTGTGAATCAGCTCCGGCCGGATGCGGCGAATGTGCGTCGCGAGGCGTGCGAGCGCGCCGAGATTCGCCGCGGAGGTCGCGCCGCACGTGAACGTCGTTATGCCCGCGGCCTCGACCGCGTCGGTCACCGGGCCACGCCTTCCCAAACAGCCGAAGTGAACGTCGACATCTCGTCGTGTCAGGTCCTGCGCGAGCCGACTGAGGCGCAGCGGCGTCCCGCCCCGTTCGTGATCCGTCACCAACAACGCCACGCGCAAGGCGGTCGCCTTTCAAACAAGACCCAACGCGATATGCCGGTAGCCTACGCGGTGGGCGGTGGCAGGGGAATCGACCGCGATTGTCATTCGTGCCACTTGTCAATGGGAGTACAATATATACGCGCAACTTAAGTGCTCTCACTCACCGGATTGGTAGGAGATTGCTGATGCTCAACCTGGACGGCAGTTTCTCGGGATTCATGGGGGCGCTCTTCGAGTTCATCAACACGCTGCTGATCAGCGTGTTTGGCTGGCTCACCGACCTGATCAGCGGAATCAGCATCGACATCCTCTGACGAGCTAACGCCGCAGAGGCGATGTGCCCAGACCAAGCGCAGAACAGCGGCCACGGGTGTAGCGCAGCGCGACCCGGCGGACCGCCACCGCTCAATCCTCACCCCTCGATCCTCACCACACCCTTGGGCTCCACGCCCCCAACCTGTAGCATAAACGGCTTCCCGCGACGGCTCTCGTGTCGTCCGCCGCCGCGGACACATATCTGGGACCGGTTGGGCGACGGCTTACGTCGAACCTTGAGAGAAAGGACTACACGAGATGCTTAGCACACGACAGCGTGTACTGATCGGAATCATCGCGGCAGCGCTAACGGCCGGCGTCTACGCCGAGAGTCACCTGATGCGCATGGCCGACATCCATCACGACATGATCGTCTTCACCTACGAGGGTGATCTGTGGTTCACGTCCACCACCGGCGGACTCGCGCGGCGGCTGACCAACGACCCCGGTTCCGAGGGCCGGGCGAAGTTCTCGCCGGACGGAAAGTCGCTGGCGTTTACCGCCCAGTATGACGGCAACTCCGACGTCTACGTCATGGAAGCCACTGGCGGCGTGCCGCGCCGGTTGACGTTCCATCCCGGCTCCGATCGCGTCCTGGGCTGGTGGCCCGACGGCCGGTCGGTGCTGTTTCGTGCCCGAAGGGCGTACCCCTCGCGCGGCGAGGAGGTCTACCGTATCTCCGTCGACGGCGGCATGCCGGAGCGGCTGCCGGTTGATCGCGCGGGTCTGACTGCCGTCTCGCCTGACGGCAAGAAGATTGCCTACAACCGCGGCTCGCGCGAGTCGCGCACCTGGAAGCGCCATCGCGGCGGCACCGCCCAGGACATCTGGATGGGCAGCCTCGAAGCGATGGACTACGAGAAGATCATCGACACCGACTGGACCGACAACTACCCGATGTGGCAGGGGGACGCGATCTATTTTCTCTCGGATCGCACCTGGGGCACGCTTAATCTCTACCGCTACGACATGACTAGCGGAAACACAACCGCGCTGACGACCTACCAGGACTATGACGTGAAGTATCCGTCCATCGGCCCGGGCGCGATCGTCTATCAATACGCTGAGTCGCTGCACGTGCTGGACCTGCAGTCGCTGCGTACGCGGAAGATTGCCGTCGAGATCCCGAGCGACCTGATCCGCATGAGGCCCGAGTTTGTCACGCCCAGCCCGTCCAGCGGTTCGTTCGGCCTGTCGCCGACCGGCAAGCGGGCCTTCATCGAAGCTCGTGGCGAGATCATCAACTACGCAGTTGAGGACGGCGAGCCATTCGTGGTCACGGGCAATACCTCAGCCTCCCGCGAGAAGAACGCCGCTTGGTCGCCCGACGGTCGCTGGATTGCGTTCATCTCTGACCACACCGGCGAGGAGGAGGTCTGGCTGGTTGATCAAAAGGGTGAGCAGCCTTGGAAGCAGGTCACCAAGAACGGCCTGGGCTTCCGGATGCCGCTGGTCTGGTCGCCGGACAGCAAGTACCTGATGTTCTCCGACAAATTCATGCGGCTGTACCTAGTGGACGTGGAGGGCGAAGCAGCGCATTTCATCGCGCAGTGCGAACACGACGACGCCTGGGAGCGGTGGGGCATTCAGGACTACGTCTTCTCGCCCGACAGCAAGTGGGTCGCGTACACAAAGATGGAAGCGACGATGTACGAGTCGATCTTCCTCTATTCCATCGAAACCCAGGAGACGACGCGGCTGACCTGTGGCTTGACAAACGACTGGAGCCCGTCGTTCGATCCGGACGGCAAGTACCTGTACTTCCTGTCGAACCGCTCGCTGCACCCGACCATGGGCGCGGTCGACCAGAACCACATTTTCCTCGACGTCTGCCGGCCATTCATCATGCTGCTCCAGGCCGACGCGGAACACCCGTTTGCCACCAAGGAGGTGCTCGAAGACGTGCAGGAGGACGAGGACGAAGAAGAGGAAAACAGTGACGAGACGTCCGAAGACGAAGAGGACGCCGACGATGACGCGTTGCAGATTGACCTTGACGGCATCCAGCGCCGCATCGTCGTAGCCGACGGCGTTTCGCCGGGCAATTACTTCCGACTCGAAGCGGTCGCCGGCGGTTTCCTCTACCTGAGCAAGCCCGACACCGAGTTCATTAAGTATCAGAACGTCAACGACCATACCGGCGGCGCGCTTGACCTGTATCAGTACAAGGTCGAGGACGCCGAGGCGTCGAAGAAGATCTCGGGCATCACGAATTACCACCTCTCGGCCGACGGCGAAAAGCTCATCTACCGTGCCGGCAGCCGTTACGGCGTCGTGGACGTCGGCGACAAGGCCGACGTGGGCGATGGCAAGATTGACCTCGGTGACGCCCGCCTGCGCGTCACGCGCGGCGAAGAGTTCCTGCAGATCTTCAACGAGGCCTGGCGTATCCAGCGCGACTGGTTCTACGACCCGGATATGCACGGGCTGGATTGGGCTGCGATCGGCGAGAAATACCGCCGCTATGTGCCATTCTGCGGCAACCGTTCCGATTTGAATTACCTGATCGGCGAGATGATCGCCGAGCTCAACATCGGCCACACGTACGTCTGGGGCGGCGACGTCCATTACGGCGGTAAGTCCGTCCGTACGGGTCTGCTCGGTGCCGAACTCGGCATCGAAGGCGACGCGCCGTACTACCAGATCAAGCACATCGTCCCAAATCAGGTGCTGGTCCCGGGCGAGCGCTCGCCGCTGGACGAGCCGGGCTGCCCGATCGAAGTCGGTCACTACCTGATCGCGATCGACGGCATGGAGGTCACGACGGCGGACAACGTCTACGACTTCCTCCAGAACAAGGCCAATCGCGTCGTGACGCTCAAGTACAACACCGAGCCCACTGCGGAAGGCGCGGAGACGTACCGCATCAAAACGCTCGGCAGTGAGTGGGGCATCCGCTATCGCGAGTGGGTCGAAGGCTGCCGGATGCACGTCGACGAAACGACCGCCGGCCGCGTCGGATACGTCCACCTGCCCGACATGGGCCAGAACGGCCTGCGCGAGTTCGCCCGCTACTTCTACCCGCAGTATCACAAGCACGCGATGATCATCGACGCCCGCTACAACGGCGGCGGCTTCACCGCGGATATGATCCTCGATCGGCTGGAACGCGAGATCTGGTCCGTCAGCCAGCCGCGTGAGGGCAATGGCTGGCGCGATCCGGAGCGCGTCTTCGTCGGCCCGTGGGTCGTCCTGATCAACGAGGACACCGGCTCCAACGGCGAGATGTTCGCCGAGGCGATCAAGATCAAGAAAATGGCCCCGGTCATCGGCATGCGCACCTGGGGCGGCTCGATCGGCATCGAGCCCCACCAACCGCTGATCGACGGCGGCACGGTCACCCCGCCGCAGTTCGGTCTCTACGGCCTGGACCGCACGTGGCTGATCGAGGGCATCGGCGTCGTGCCGGACATCGAAGTACAGAACATGCCCGGCGACGTTATGCGGGGTAAAGATGCTCAGCTAGACGCCGGCATCGAAAACGTCCTGCAACGTCTCAAGGAAGACGGCCCCTTCGAGCTACCCCCGCCGCCGGCGTACCCAGACAAGAGCCGGCCGCATGGATCGTAGGGACGTGATGTCTGGGTGGGGCGCGTCATCCCGAGCGAAGCGAGGGATCTACCTGCGACGGCGAGTACGTCTCGGATCGCGGGTAGATTCCTCCTTGCTGCGCTCGTCGGAATGACGTGCCGACGCAGACAGGAGAACTTTGATGCACGCCAATCACCGTCTGCTGGTCTGCTGCATTGCAGCCGTGTTCTTCGCTTGCTCAATCGCCAGCGCCGCCACCGCCCCCGGCGACGAACGCCGGTCATTCGACATCCCCTGCAAATACCCCGCCGGGTTGACTTCTGACGGCACGCACCTGTACCTCGTCGACTGGCGGGATGCCAAGATCCGTCAGATTGACCCCGCCGACGGCGAGGTCGTCCGCACCATCGCCGCGCCGACATTGCGGCCGCATGGGCTGACTTTCGGCGATGGCCTGTTCTACGTCAGCGACGATCACAGCGGGTGGATTTACGCCGTCGATCCGGCGACCGGGCATGTCGAAAACTCGTTCGAAGCCCCGGGCGAGCGGCCGACCGGGCTGGCCTACGCCGACGGCGTGCTGTACCTGCTCGAACGCGGTTCGCGGAAGATCTACAAGGTCCTGCCCGACGACGGAACGATCCTGAAGTACTACGACGCACCGACGCGCAATTGCACGTGCCTGGCGGTCGAGGGACGGTATCTGTGGGTCACCGACCGCATCGCCGACGAGTTCTATCTCGTCAACGCCGACGATGGCCAGGTCGTCAGCATCCTCGCCGCCCCGGGCAAGCACCCGGCTGGGCTCGTCGTCCACGACGATCACCTGTGGAACGTCGACTTCCAGGACCGCAAGCTGCGTCAGCTCGCGCTGCGGACGGAGCAGCAATACCGCCTGTCGGAGACACGCAAGGCCCGCGTCGAGTACCTGTGGTCGCTCTACAACTACGGGCCACAAGACGTCACCGATTTGCACCTCCGCTTCGCGCTGCCCGCCGAGCTGCCCAATCAGAAGTTGCTCTCCGATCACCGCTTCAAGCCGGAACCGACGCGGTTCGCGACTGATCAATGGGGCCAGCGCTGCGCCGAGTTCGAGCTGGGCAAAGTTGACGGCGGAACCACGCAGGAGGTGACGTACACGGTCAACGCCGAGGTCTCCGCGATCCGCTGGCTGATCTACCCCGATCGCGCGGGTACGCTCGACGACATCCCTGCCGACATCCGCGAGCGGTACACCGTCGACGGTGCTCGCTATCGCCTGAACTCGCCGTTCATCCAGAAGACCGTGAAGAAGATCATCGGCGACGAGCAGAATCCGTACTGGATCGCCCGCAAGGTATTCAACCACCTCATCGCCGAGCTCAAATACGAGATGGTCGGCGGCTGGGACGTGCCCGAGGTCGTGCTTGAACGCGGCAGCGGCTCGTGTTCGGAGTACACCTTCGCGTTCATCGCCCTCTGCCGCGCAGCGGGACTACCCGCCCGCTATCAGGGCAGCATCGTCGTCCGCGGCGACGACGCGTCGATAGACGAAGCGTTCCACCGCTGGGCCGAAATCTACTTGCCCAACTACGGCTGGGTACCGGTCGACGCGAATAAGGGTGACGCAAAGTCACCTGCGGATCAGTGTCGCGGCTTCGGCGAGCTGGCCAACCGTTTCCTGATCACCACGATCAACGGCGGCAATTCCGACCACCTCGCGTGGGGCTACAACACGCATTCGACGTACAAGACCACCGGCTACTGCAAGATCGAGCAGGAGAGCTATGGCTTCTGGGAGCCGCTCGAAGCCGACGCCAACGAATCGCCGTCGAAGAACGCGACGTCCGCCGGCGAGTGTCGACCGTGACGACCGGCAAGGCGGTAGGGTAGGGCACCGGCGGCCCACGGGTTATCATGTCTCCCCATGTCCACGATACCTGAAGCCCGCGTCGGACCTTACACCGTCGGACCCGGCCACCCGTTGCTGCTGATCGCTGGCCCGTGCGTCATCGAGACCACGGAGCACGCGGAGCACATGGCCCGCAGCATCTCGGAGATTGCGAAGCGGTTCGACCTGCCATTCGTCTTCAAAGCCAGCTACGACAAGGCCAATCGCTCGAGCATCGAGTCCTTCCGCGGCCCGGGCTTCGACGAGGGCATGCGCATCCTTGCGGGCGTCAGGCGCGATGTTGGCGTCCCCGTGCTCACGGATGTTCACGATCCGGAACAGGCGGAAGCCGCCGGGACCTTCGTCGACGCGGTCCAGGTGCCGGCGTTCCTGTGCCGCCAGACGGATCTTCTGCTCGGTGCGGGGCGCAGCGGCGTCTGCGTGAACATCAAGAAGGGCCAGTTCGTCGCGCCCGAGAAGATGGAACTGGCGGCGGAGAAAGTCCGCAGCACCGGTAACCAGAGCGTAATGCTCACCGAGCGCGGCACGTTCTTCGGCTACGAGCGGCTGGTGAATGACTTCACCGGCTTGGCGGTCATGCGGTGGTTCGCACCGGTTGTCTTCGACGCGACGCACTCCGTCCAGCACCCGGGTAGCGGGGGCAAGATCACCGGCGGCCAGCGCGATTTCATGCCGCTCCTGGCCCGCGCCGCAGTGGCAGCCGGCATCGACGCCTTGTTCATGGAAGTGCACGACAAACCGGACGCGGCGAAGAGCGACAAGGCCACCGTTTGGCCGCTCGATCAACTGGAAAGGCTGTTGGAGAGGCTGCTTGACATTCGCACCGCGGCTAGTGAAAACACGATCTAAGCGATTTGGCCGCTGTAGGTTGCGTCCCATGAGCTCCAAGCTAGACAGCAATGAGGCGATTTTGCCGCACACTGTCTGCAAAAAAAAACTGTCAACGTAAAACATTCCGCTATCAGTATTTGATGAAAGCTAACTCAAAGACAGGCAGAATCTGTTTGCGTATTTGGTATTGATGTGGTACTATTTACTCGGGTCAAGGGAATGATGCGACGACGGTGTTCGCGGCCGAGAGGGCGGGCCTTAAGAAAGGCCGGCCCTTTCTTTTTTGTGCAAGTAGCGATTTTATCGGGCCATGTTCCTGCGAAGGCCTGCCCAGGTGGCAGCGGCGGCCACGGCGGCCGTCTCGACCCGCAGCATGTAATCGCCCAGACGGACTGTCTCACCACCGGCTTCCACGAGCGCGTGCAATTCTGCGTCCGCCAGACCGCCTTCGGGGCCTACTATTGCGACGACATCGGAGCTGTGATCGTCGCTGAGCGCGGTGGCGAAGGGCTCGGCCCTTTGGCTCAGGTGTGCAATGAGTAGTCGCGCACCACCGGTAGCATCGTTCGCCGCGGAGAGCGCGTCGTCAACCGCAAACGTCGGCAACCAGAGGCGTCCGCACTGCTTGCACGCCTCCAGCGCTGTTCGTTCCATGCGCTCGATGTGCTGCGGTCCCGGTTGCACGACGGAACGCTCGAAGCGCGCGAGCGTGATATGATCGACGCCCAACTCCGTGCACTTCTCGATCATCCAGTCCAGACGCGACCCCTTGCACGCGGCCACGATTAGGGTCAGCGTCGGCGAAGGCGCCGGTTCTGCAGTGATTACCTCGACGGCGACGGTGACATCAGCAGGTCGCTTTCGCGACTCGCGATCACCAGTGTCGGTTACCACGCTCGGCAGCCCGACAATCGTGCCTGCGGCACGCCGGCCGCGCCCGTCGAATAGTACGACCGCCGCACCCGGCTGAAGGCGAAGCGACTGGCGGGCGTGGCGGGCTTCCGCCGGCGTCAGGCGATTCTCACCCGGCTGAATATCTGCGTGAAAGAAGTGGGGTGGGTCCACGGCGGTCTATCCTGCGGCGCGGTCGAGCGCTGTGGGTAGTGCATCGAGCAGGCGATCCACATCCTCAGCGGTGCTGAACCGTCCGAGGGAGATGCGTAGCTGACCCCGAGCCAGGTCCGGCGGCACCTGCATGGCCAACATTACGTGCGAGGGTTCGTTGCCACCGCTCGCGCACGCCGCACTGCTCGACACACAGATGCCGGCCGCATTCAGCTCCGACGTGACGCGTTGCCCGTCTACCCCAGCGAAGCACACGCACGTCGTATTGGTGAGTCGTTCGGCGGCCTTGCCAATCACTTTCGCGCCGGACGCGCGGGCGCCGAGACCGGCCTCCAGCCGCCCCCGCAGATCGCGAATCTGCGTTTGCTCGGCAGCACCGTGCTCGGTCAGCAGTGTGCACGCGTCGCCCAGTCCGACGATACCCGGCGTATTGTGCGTACCGCCGCGCCGGCCGGATTCCTGGCCGCCGCCGATCTGCTGCTTCACGAACGGCGTTCCGTTGCGCAGGTACAGCGCACCGGCACCCTTCGGGCCATAGATCTTGTGCCCGCTGAGCGAGAGCAGATCCACGCCGAGCTCATCGACGTTCACATTTGTCTTGCCGAGTGCATTAACCGCGTCCGTATGAACCAGCACGCCGCGCGCATGGGCGATGCGACACACTTCGCCGACCGGCAGGATGACCCCCGTTTCATTGTTCGCGAGCATAACCGAGACGAGCGCGGTGTCGTCACGGATTGCGTTGGCGAGGCCGTCCAGGTCTAGCTTCCCATCAGAATCGACGCTCACGCGCGTCACATTTACGCCGGTCTGCTCCAGCGCCTCCGCCATCTCAATGATCGCATGGTGCTCCACTGTCGAGATCACCAGGTGTCGCTTGTTCGGCAGCGCTGCGAGTACACCACGGACGGCACTGTTGTCCGCTTCGGTGCCGCCGCTGGTGAAGACGATTTCCGCCGGCGCCGCACCGATCAGGCTCGCAACCGCTCGGCGGGCTTCATCGACCGCCGCCGCGGCCTGTTTGCCCGGGTCGTGTCCGCTGGACGGGTTGGCGTAGTGCTCCGTCAACGCGGCGACCATTGCCTGCACCACGCGCTCATCCGGACGCGTTGTGGCGTTGTTATCCAGGTAAATCGGATTCGACGGCATGGACACTCCGTCAACGATTCGGCGTATTCGGATCGAGGTCCCAGTCCTCGGCGAGTTGCTCTTTCAAGTTCGTGCTGCGGACCGCGTGCCCGTCGTTGAACGCGTAATTCGCACCGCCGTAGTGTCGCTCGTCGATATACGCCTCGCCTTCGAGACCCGCCAGCCGCTCCATGGGAATGTCACTGCGGTCCAGATCCTCATCGTAGAAGACCTGCGGATTGGCGTCGATGATCAGCGGCAGCTTGGGCTTGACACGATCGATCGAGCCGAGCGTCCAGGTGTACTCGTACACGCGATAGTGCCCGGTGCTGTTCGCTCGCGGGATCGCCTCCTTGCACACCCATAGCTCGTACTTGCCTTCGCGATTCCGCTGCACCGGGAAGTTCTCGTCCTTGCGAAAGTCCTTGTCCTGGTACAGGTACTCGTACAGCACCTCCGACCAGCCGTGCCACGGCGAATCCGGCTCGTTCGGATCGACCTCGTATCGCATCGGCGGCAGGAGGTAGTCATTGTCGCTGGAGTACATCACCAGTGTCTTCATGAACTCGGCCAGCCGCGTCATGCAGACCGTCGATTTGGCCTGCTGCCGCGCCCGCGAGAGCGACGGCGTCAGGATCGAAACCAGCAAGGAGATGATCGCGACGACGACCAGCAGCTCGATCAGCGTGAAGCCGGACCTCGATGGCTTGCGTTGCGGCATATCCGGACCTTTCTGCACGTCGCGGGTCATGTCTCGAAGTATTATACGGTTCGCGGCGGGAAGCCGTCATTCCGACAAGCGCAGCGCGGAGGAATCTGCGTTCGGATCGACACAACCGCCGATTCGCCGGTAGATTCCTCGCTACGCTCGGAATGACGTTGAGATCCAACCGCGGCGTAAAGGGCGCAACGCAGGTTCGCCGCAGTTATTCGCATTGTTGAGCAACACGAGTGTCAGACTCATCAAGAGACAGTACATTCGCGCCGGATGACGATGTCGCCCGGATGTTGCGCGCCCGGCTGGCGTTCGACGATGCGCGGCTTCTGGCCGAGTGTGACGTCCACATCCATCGTGCCAGCGGCCCCGGCGGACAGCATCGCAACAAGGTTTCGACCGCCGTTCGCCTGCACCATCAGCCCAGCGGCTTCACCGTGAACGCCAACGAACGCCGCTCGCAGCACGAGAACAAGCACAACGCGGCCAAGCGGCTCCGCGAAGCGATCGCAATCGGCGTACGCCAGCCTCCGCCAGATCAGATCGTCTGGCCGCCGACGGTGCAAATCCGTGACGGTCGTTTGCGGGTTAACGAATCAAACGCGGCGTACCTGGAAGTGCTGGCAATAGCGCTCGATGAGCTGCTCGCGCAGCAGGGTCAGGTTGCCAAAGCCGCCGCCCGCCTCGGCGTCACGACGTCCAGCCTCACCCGTTTCCTTGCCGACAACGCCAAGGCTTGGCAGGAAGCCAACCGCATCCGCAACGCCCACGGCCTGCCAACGCTCCGTAAAGCGTAGCGGCCGTCCTCCCGGTCCGCCGGAACGTCATTCCGAAGCGCAGCGAGGAATCTACGTGCGAACCGTAGGTTGCGCTCGTACCGGCGTAGATCCCTCCTCCCGTTGGTCGTCGGGAAGACGCGTGTCGGCGTCGGCCCGGACGGGCTTCGCCCGCCGCCAGTTTGACGCTCACAATCACGCCCGCTAGCGTGCCGCTGCCATGTCTTCCGGACCGCAACTCGACGCACCTGCCGAACCCACACCGCGCTCGCGCGGTTCGATCATCACATTCCTGATCGTGCTGCTCGTTGTGCTGGGCGCGTCGTATTTCGTGCCGCGCTTCGGCATCCCGGTCGACGATCTCGATTCGCCCGCGACCTGCTACGGTCCCTGGGTCCTGGCTCCGGCCGTCATCACGATCATCCTCGCCATCCTGCTGCGGCAGGTAATCCCGGCACTATCAGTCGGTGTCCTCGTCGCGAGCATGATGCTCGTGCCGTTTGCGCCCGGCGAGACGGACTTCGGGCACGGTCCGGTCGCGGGCGTGGCGCTGGCGGTCGAGCACTACCTGATCGGCGCCGCCGCGGATGCAGACCACGTCAAGATCATCATCTTCACGATGGCGATCGGGGGCATGGTGGGCGTGATCGCGGCCAACGGCGGCACCGGGGCCGTCGTCAACGCCGTCGCTCGTTGGGGCACTACACGCCGCCGTGGACAGGTCGCGACCTGGTTCGCCGGATTGCTGGTGTTCTTCGATGACTATGCCAACGCGATGATCGTCGGTCCGTCGATGCGCCCGGTGGCCGACCGACTGCGCATCAGCCGGGCCAAGCTGGCGTACATCGTGGATTCGACCGCCGCCCCGGTAGCATCGATCGCGCTGATCGGCACGTGGATCGGCGCGGAGGTGGGCTACATTCAGGATGGCCTCGACCAGCTTCAGGACCTGCCCGGGTTTCTCGCGGGGATAACCGGCTATCAGGCCTTCCTTGCGAGCATTCCCTATCGCTTCTATGCCATTCTGGCGCTGGTCATGGTCCTGTCGGTCGGGCTGCTGGGCCGTGACTTCGGCCCGATGCGCAAGGCGGAGCAAGAGGCGACGGAGGCAGTGCGGACGGACATCACCGACAAGGTCGACGAGGGCACGGGCAGGGCGTGGTACGCAGTCGTCCCGGTGCTCGTGCTGATTGTGCTGACGCTCTCACTTCTGATTCTCCCCGGGTGGTCGGGGCAGGACTGGACCGAGTTCGAGACGTCGCCGGGTACGTGGCGGGGCGCAGCGATCCTCCAGGAGATCGTCGCGAACGCCGATCCGTATCGGCCCATTCTCTACGGGGCGTTCGGCGCGCTGCTCGTCGCTGGTCTGATCTCAATCACAACGCGCAGCCTGACACTCGGCCAAACCGTCGACGCGGCGACGGCTTCGATGTCACGCATGGTGCCGACGCTCTCGGTCCTGGTGCTTGCCTGGACGCTGTCAGCGACGATGCGCGACCTGCAGCTCGGTGAGGTCGCGGTGACCCTGCTCCAATCGGCGGGGTTCGACGATCCGTTCCGCCTGCGGGCGCTGCCGCTTTGCATCTTCCTCAGCGCCTGCGTTGTGTCCTTCGCGACCGGAACTTCGTGGGGCACGATGGGCATCCTCTGTCCAGCGACCGTGACCATCGCCGCCGGGTTGCTGCACGAACTGCCGCTGGACGAGGCGCAGCCGCTGTTCTACGCCGCGGTGGGGGCGGTGCTGGCCGGAGCGATCTTCGGCGACCATTGCTCGCCGATCAGTGATACGACGGTGCTGTCGTCGTTGGCGAGCAGTTGTTCGCTGGAGCAGCACGTCTGGACGCAGATGCCGTACGCACTCGTCGTGGCGGGGGTGTCCATAGTCTGCGGCGACATCCTCTGCCGCTACACAGGCACGCCGGCCTGGGCGGGCTTGATCATCGGTGCAGGGGTATTGGTGGCGATACTGCTGATCGTCGGCCGACCGGGAGGTCGGCAGCTACACAAGACGGACTAATCGCCGTAAGGGGTGTAGTCATACGTCCACGGCACGTCCCGCGCAGTGCCCGTCCAGCGGGAGTTGTCGCCCTCGTACCCGATGCTGCCGTCGGGCGCGTCGACGTAGCCCAGCCGCTCCATCGACTCCGCCGAAGCGTGGCCATCGACCCACACGATGTTGGCCTTGTTTGCATGACGGGGATCAGCCGCGGAGCGTGATACCGGCGTGTCCTCGGCAACCTCGCCGTCGGCCAGATCAATCCGCGGCGGATCGAGATTAAACCCCTCATTTCCGTAGCGGTCATAGTCGCGCGAGTTGTTGTCGTATTCGAGCCGGTCGCCCGGCGGCACGCCCGCCGCCGTCCCCATGCAGTCGCCGCCGAGCACCGTGTTCCCCGGGTGTCGGAGCAGCGTGACCGGCACTGGCCAGTTCTTGAATTGCCCGGTCGATCGCAGCCGCGAGTTCCCCAGGAACTGGTAGTTGTAGCCATAGGCCCCGTTCCGCTCGTCCGTCCATTCCGGTCGCGAGGGGCAGACGTAGACGGGGTACGAGTAGTTCTGGCGGTCACCGTCCTCGCCGTGCATGTCCACGGCGTCCTTGCACTCCTGCGGATCATCGAACGGCGGGGCGCCGACCGACGAGCTCATCAACGCGACGAAGGTGGGGCGGTACTTCAAACGCCCGTAGACGTCCGCCGTCGGCTGGCAGCTCTCGCCGGACATCTTCGGCAGGCGGCTCGGCATCAGAATGTCGTTGTTGTCATTCAGGTAGATCGCCGTGCCCTGACCGAGTGTCCGCAGATTGGAAAGGCACTTGACGGCGTAGCCGCGGCGCTTGGCGGCGGAGAGCGTCGGGATCAGGATGCTCACCAGCAGCGCGATGATCGCGATAACGACCAGCAACTCGATTAGTGTGAACCCGGCGCGCAAGGCGCTCGGCATCCGAGACCCCCGGGCAACTACCGTGAATTCCATCCGCATCGCGACCATGATTATAGCTTGCCCTTCGCGCACTCGCAGAGCACATTTGTTAACTTCATCGGCACACGGCTGCACGGGCTATACTGATTACCGGAACGTGACTTCGATGCGCGGCGCAGCATCGCCGGCAACGCACCAGACGACGCGTATGTGATGAGCACCCGACGCCAATCTCGACCCACGGCCTTCACGCTGATCGAGCTGCTGGTTGTGATCGCGATCATCGCGTTGCTGATCGCGATCCTGGTGCCTGCACTCGGCGCAGCACGCGAGCGCGCGCGGCGCGTGCGCTGCGCCTCGAATCTCCACCAGATCGCCGTCGCCTGGACGCTCTACCTGCACCAGGAGGCCAACGACACGTTCCCGTATTTCCAGAAGAACATTCACTGGTTTTACGGCGGAAAGATGGACGAATACGAATACCCGGAGCTCGCCCTCAATCCGCGCCCGATCAACCGCTACATCGGCGCCGACCCGTACGACAACGCCACCGCCGAGGTGTTTCACTGTCCCGCCGATCGCGGCGCGCAGTACACCGGACCGACGCCTTGGAGACGCGACTCGACGTATGACTACTACGGGAACAGCTATCCGCTGAACGGGGCTCTGCTGCCGTGGAGCGCTTTTACGCCGGCGGTGCGCCTCGCGGATATCAAGGTACCGCTCTCGCTGGTTATCCTCGCAGGCGATCACCAGTCTTACTCACCCGGAAGTGAGCTGCTCCAGGCCCGGTGGCACGACGACGCGGGCCTGGCGATGAATCTCGCGTTCGTCGACGGCCATGCCGCCTACACCAAGCTGACGCGCGGCGTCTGGCAGACGCACGCCTACAGCTACGCCATCGACTGGCTCGAGCCGGAAGAGCCGTGACGGCCGCCTAGCGCCCCGCAAGACCAGGGGTTCTTGTGCGGTTGCGGGGCCATTCACGTTCCGCTAAAACGCTTTGGCGGAAACGCTCGGCGGGAACGGAGACCTGCCGTAAGACACGACGGGTGCGTCGCACGAACACGCGCTTGTCTCTCAGGAACAACACGCATCGACGCGCAGCGCGTCGTTCGGAGCGCTCAAATATGCCGGAACCGCTCGTGATCGAACGGCGAGACGACATCGCCGTCATCAGTATCCACGCCCCCGCCGAACTGGATGCCGACTCAACCCAGGAGATTCACGATGGCCTGCTCGCCGCCGCGCAAACGGAGGGCCTGCGTGGTATCGTGCTCGATCTGGACGCGGCACAGTTCCTGACGTCACCGGTCGTCGGCAGCCTGCTGACCGCACGTCGGGCGGCCGAAACGCAGGACATCGCGATCGTGGTGGCACGCCTGCGGGCCGAGGCGGCGCACATCTTCCGCATGCAGAAGCTGGACAAAGTGTTTACAACGTTCGATTCGGTGGACGCTGCGGTTGCGGGCGTAGCCGGGTAGGACCGAGGCGAAAGCTCTGTGGCCTAGCTCACGGAGCGGGCGGGGGGGGGGCGTGAGCGCTACTTCTGCCGATACGTGATCCGGCCGCGTTTTGTGTCGTAGGGGGAGATCTCGATCGTCACGCGGTCGCCGGGCAGAATCCGGATGAAGTGCTTGCGCATCCGACCGGAGACGTGTGCGAGGACCTCGTGCTTATTACCCTCGCCCAGCTCAGCCTCGACGAGAAACATGGCGTTCGGCAACGCCTTGATAACTATGGCTTCGAGTTGAATCGCGTCGTCGCTGGCCAAGAGCGCTCCAATCCTGTCGTGCAAACGTGCGAGTGACGTACCCGCCGGCGAACCGGGCTCCCGCACGGCCGGGGCGAATGCCTCATCCGGTCGCGAAAAAGGGCTCCCAGCGACCCGCGCGGGACGATTTCCGACACGGGAATCGGCATCGTAACCACGGCCCTGCGGCCGGTCAAACCGTGAGAGGCGGGTAACGTCGGCTTCACGCGTGCTGTGCCGGCCTCTTACGCATAGCGTCGGTCCCCCAGCGGCCGACGAAGGACCGCGTAGCACGCCGCCATGGCCAACAAGGCGGGATTGGGAGCCGCACAGCCGTCCCAAAACATTAAGATTACCGCGCAGACTGCAACAATTGGACCGTTACTGCGTTCTTCCCAGCAGGCGGTCGTGCCGATGAGTGCCAACAGGCGCTCCGGCCCGGCGGCCGTCACCAGAACGCGTACAAGGAGATCGCCATGAAACGAGCATATGCAATTTGGATGGCAGCGGCCCTGCTGGCCGTGCCGGCACTGGCGCAACGCGGCGGGGAATTCGGTCCTCGGCAGCGCGGCGGCGACGGCCCCGGTTTGCGCAGTCGCGGCGGTCAGGATGGTGAACGCGGCAGGCGCGGACGCGGCCCCAGCCCTGAGATGTTGCAGCAGATGGTCGACCGGCTGTCCGCCGAGCTCGCGCTCGAAGGCGAAATGCTGACGCAGTTTGAGACCGTCAGCGCGCAGTTCCTTTCCGATTTCGAGAGCGTCGAGGTCGATCGCGAGCAGATGCGCGAGCTCGCCATGGCCTATCGCGAAGCCCGTCGCGCCGGCGACATGGAAGAGGCCGAGCTGATCCGCGCCCAGATGCGCGAGGCCGGCGGCGGCCGGCGCGAGATGGTCGACAACTACTTCGAAGAGGTGAAGACCGTAGTCGGCTCCGAGCTTGCCCCGAGCGTCGACGAGTTCCGCGAGCGCGTCTTCGATCAGGTCCGCCGCGGACGTATGCGTGATCGCGGCCGCGATTTCCGCCAGCTCGCCGAGACCCTCCCCGATGAGCTGAACATGGACGACGAGCAGCGGGCGGCGTTCGAGCTGATGCTCGAGGAACGCCGGGCGGAGATGACGGGCAACCGCGAGCGCTTCCAGGAGCTGCGTCCGCTGATGGAGGAGATGCGTGAGGCACGGCTGGCCGGCGACGATGCCCGGGCCGAAGAGCTGGAAGCGCAGCTCCGCGAGATGCGCCCGCAGCGCGAGTCGATGGACGAGTTCTTCGAGCGCGTCGCCGAAATGCTGACCGAAGAGCAGCGCGTGAAGCTCGCCGAAATCCAGTCGTCCTACATGGACACCCGGCGCGGCGCGCCCGAGCGTGCCGGCGAGGACGTGCGCAAGATCCTGCGTGCGGCCCGGAAGCTCGACCTGGACGCCGAGCAGCGTGACAAGCTGCGGACGCTGACGCGTGAGGCCACGCAGTCGGACCGCGGCCGTCGCGGCGGTCGGCGAAACGCGGCCAGCCGCGTCAGCCCGGGCACGACGCTCAAGAGCCAGATCATGGAGATGCTCACGGCCGAGCAAAAGGCCGAGTTCGAGAAGTACCTCGCCGAAGACGAATCCCGCGGCAACAACCGCGGCCAACGCGACCGCGGATCGGGACGCTTCCGCGGTACGGGCCGCGGCCAGCCGCAGTAACGCCGACAAGTGAACCGTCCCCCCTCATCGAGGGGGGACCACAGGGGGGTGAACCGTGGGGATGAGGAGCCGAAGGAGATTCACCACAAAGACACAGAGCCACAGAGAAGACAATGCCAGTGTCTCACGGCGGCGGTGCCGACCATTTCGGCCCGTCGCCGCGATGTGTTTCGTCTGGCCGCGCGCCGCCTCGGGGGCCACGAGAAACACCACAGAGATACAGAGGAACGGAGAAGGCTGTTCACTGCCCCGCAGGGGCAAAGGCGCTTAGCCACGGGTGCAGCAAAGCGAAATCCGTGGTCAGCAACAAACACGCCCCATCGTCTCCTCGCCCCACAAGGGGCGAAGGAGCGGGGCGCCCCCAACGACGCTCGAATCCACCGGGACTTGGACCGCGCCGCAGGGCGTTTCGCGACCTGCTCAACGAATTCGCGGCGCTTCCCTGGAAATCACGCACGGCCATGCATCGTGTTCAATGAACACTCGCGTCTTGATGAGGCAACTACTGCATTCCAAGCGACCTTTTCGCGTAGTAACACCAGTCTTCGAGTTGCCTATATGAGTCTCGCGGTGTCTCCCCGGCCGTCGGCGGCGCAGGTAGCTCGGGAACGACTTCTGCGACTGCTCGCGACTTCAGCAAATCCCGATCATACCACTTGACCCAGGCTTGGCGCGGCGTGTCAATGCCGCCATGCAGCACGTAGCCACCTCTCTCCTTCGCCTCGAGGTTGCGTCGCACGATGTCCTCAATCATTGCACGACGGCTATCTAGGTTTCTGCAAACATCATCTAGCAAGTCTCGCGCCTTCTTGATTCGGTCCGGTTCTATCCGAGGAATGGGGGCGGCGCGCAGCTCAGGCCATCCTTCCGATGAAGTTCCACGAGTGCCATAGTGACGGCCAAACACATCCGGATGCTGATCATAGATCGCGAGGATGTCATCCCAGAACGCAACTTCAACCGTGAGAGGCTTGCGTTTGCGTTCGTTAAGCCGTCGTACAACCTTCTGGATCTTCGCGTCACGCGCGGTCGTGGTAGCGAGGATGAATCGCGTGATCCGCGGCTCGAACTTCGTGGCCTTCTCGACCTCGTCGGTCAGTTCCTTCTCGGTAACGGCCACGCCGAAGTTGCCCTCGCGTCCTTTGCACTGAACGCCGTGATAGTCCGCTCCGCCGTTCGGCTGGCCATATATGTCGACGCCGCTCTGGGGCTGGCCGTTGCGACCGTGCATGGTTGCGGTGGATTCCCAGTGCGCCTCAAACAGGTCGCGCATGTTCCGTTCGAACTGCTGCCAGTCCTTCGGCGGCGGTACCTGCAGGGATGATGGTCGAATGTTCATAAGCAACTCGTGCGCGAAATGCCCCACTGGCGGCCGGGAGTCGCCGGACTCAAGACAAAACGCACCGTCCCGACCGTACCCCGCGGTGCAATCGAAAAGATTATACCGAAACCCACCGTCCCCGGCCCGCGGCTCCGCCCCCCCAATCCTCAATCCTCAACCCTCAATCCTCTCCCTTCCCAAATCCACTCCTCCCGCAATCGCTTCGACCGCACCCCCAACAACCGCTTTGCCCGAAACAAAGTCGCCCGCGGAATCCCCACCTCGTGCGCCGCCGCCAATACCTCGCGCGCCGGGCGCGAACCGGAGCCGAGCAGGTCCGCCAGCCACGCACACGCTTCCGACAACGCCGACCCCAGTTCCGTTGCCAGATCCATCAACTCCGCCGGCGGTCGCGCCGGCTCCTTCTCCCACACCACGTACGGCGCCGCATCGCCCGCGTCGCGCTCCGCAATGCGAAACGCCAGTGGTTCCGCCGGCGCTCCATACACCGTCTTCAGCGGCGCGAGTATTCGCCGATTGCGATCGTCCGGATCTATCGTCAGCAAGTGCGCTGCCCGTGCTGCGGCCGTCAGACAGATCGATCCACGCACGCGGTACAGTGCCCGCGACCGTGCAGACTTCGCCAGATGGACCGTCGCCACGATCGTGACGTTGAACCGTCGCGCCCTGTTCGCTAGTTCAGCCAGCAGCCCGCTCAGGATCGCCGGGTTGCATTGCGCGGCCGGCGACAGCAGGGCGTGCAACGGATCGAGAACCAGCAGCCGCACCTTGCGAACGCCGATGATCGGCGACCACAGTACGCCGATATCGTCGGGTAGTTGTAATGGCGCCGCGCTCGTGGTGGAGGCCCCTTCGCGCACCGTGCCGCACAAGATCGCGACACGGTCGAGCACCGCGCCGGCCGCCGCGAGCCGCGGCAGGAGTACCTGCGAAGGGTGATCCTCAGGTGACGTGATGACTACATCGCCGTCGTGAACCGGTACACCCGCCGGCGGCGGTGTCGCAAAGATCGGGTTCGTGTCCCATGGACGCATCGGCTCGTCCGGGTCGGCGCGCCGTGACTGCGTCTCGACTGCCGGTGGAGACTGTTCGCTGGTCGCCTGTTCCGACTGATCCGGCCAGGCCGATCCGGTAGTGACGCACGCTGCCAGTTCCGCGGCCAGCAGCGACTTCCCCGTTCCGGGCTCCCCGACCAGCAGCGTCAACTGCCCGTGCGGAATCCGCCCCGGCCACAACCAGTTGATCGGCTCCGGCACAACGCTGCCGGCGTTCACCACGGCAGCCGTCAAACGCGACTGATTTGACACCGTCGATCTCAAAGGTAGCGGCCGACCTCCCGGTCGGCCGGAGACGCAGGGAGGGGCTCGCTCGTTCCGTTCCTAGAAAGTATAGCATCCATAGCACCTCGCGCGCACGCCGCGCCGTGACAAACCCCCCGTAACTCCCCCAACCACCGACAAGCCCCCAGCCGCCCGACGCAAGGCCACACCGCCACGACATACTCCCCACATGACCCGTTATCTATGTAGTACTCAAACGGCCAAGAGACCCCAAGAAGTGAGCCCGCGCGTGGAGGCGCTCCCTGGCATCCTCGAATCCTCGCATCCTGGAATCCTGGATTCAGGTCCTATAAAACCACCCAATACGCATCGGAACTGGAAGAGTATCAAACCGAGAGGCACAAACCTGATACCCTTGATACTCTTCCTCGCTGCGGCTCTTGCGATCCTAACAAAAACCGACTATCATGCAGCCGGTTTGGACCACTGGGGCTTCAGAGATGCGGCTTGTCGACAATCCAACGAACGCTCTGTCTCGCCGCGGCGTGCAATGGTTGGAAGTGCAGGGGGCGCGGCTCCAGGTGGTCGAGGAGCGGGCCTGTTCGCTGCTGACGTGCAACGACAGCCCCGACATCGGGTTTCGCTGGTCGGTCAATCCGTATCGCGGCTGCCAGCACGCGTGTGCCTACTGCTACGCCCGCCGCACGCACGAGTACCTCGACCTCGGTGCGGGCTCGGACTTCGACACACAGATTCACGTGAAGATCAACGCGCCCGAACTGCTCGCGGCGGAACTGGCCCGCAAGTCGTGGCGGCGCGAAGAAATCGCGTTCTCCGGCGTGACGGACTGCTATCAGCCGCTGGAAGCGCGCTATCGGCTAACGCGGCAATGTCTCGAAGTGTGCGCGTTGCGGGCGAACCCGGTCGGAATCGTGACGAAAGCGCCGCTCGTGCTGCGGGATCTCGACGTGCTCGCAGCGCTCAACGCGCGGGCGGATGTGTCGGTGTACATCAGCATCGCGTTCGCCGACGATGCCGTCGCACGGAAGGTCGACGTCGGAGCGCCGGCACCGAGTCAGCGGTTCGATACCGTGAGCAAACTTGCCGCCGCGGGAATTCGCGCGGGTGTGATGATCGCACCGATCATTCCGGGGCTAAACGACCGCGATATTCCGACGTTGCTGGAGCAAGCGGCGGCTTGTGGTGCGCAGGCCGCCTCGTTCATGCCGGTGCGGCTACCGGGGAATGTGGCGGAGGTGTTCTTGACGCGTCTGCGCCGCGAGCTGCCCGAGCACGCCGATCGCGTCGAAGCGCGCATTCGCGACATGCACAACGGCCGCCTGAATGACCCACGCTTCGGAGCCCGCATGAGCGGCGATGGCCCGTACTGGCGGAGCGTGCAGAAGCTGTTTCAAGTGATGGCAACGCGCTACGACCTGGACGGCGGCCAGGCCTGGAAGCAATGCGAACGGCGCGAATCGCCGCGGCAGATGACGCTGTTCTAACGCAGCGGCCGACGTAGATTCTGGCTGACGGCTGATAGCTGACGGCTTATGGCTTACAGCTCATGGCCGATCGCTAACTACCCCTGCCAGAGTTGCGTGATGTCCTGGAACGTGACGAGCAAGAAGACGCCCACGATCAGCGCGAGGCCGATCAGCGTCGTCGTGACCTGCACCTTGATCGACAGCGGTTTGCCGCGGATCTTCTCGAGCAGCAGGAAGACCATCAGCCCGCCATCGACAACTGGCAGCGGCAGGAAATTAATCACCGCCAGGTTCACCGAGATGTACGCGAGGAAGTACAGCAGGTCGGTATAGCTCGTGTCCGCTTCCTGAATCGCGTGCTTGAAGATCCCGACCGGCCCGGACACGTTCTTCGGGCTGACCGCACTCCGCGGCGTGAACATGCCCTTGACCACCAGGTACACGTCCCGCAGCACGCTGCCGCTTTCCTTCGTTCCCATCCACAGCGCGAGAAACGGATTGCCACCCGCACTAACGTTCTCGGTCCGCGGCGATAGTGCGAGCACATCGAGTGCGTAGCTACAGCGCAGTTGCCACGGGTCGAGATTGTCCGCGGTGACGGCGAATGTGGCGGTCACACGCTCGGCGTCGGTCTCATCGCGCACGTACGAAACCGTAATCGTCTCGCCGACATGTTTCTCCAACAGCAAACGCACAGCGCGCGGATCGGGCAGCGGCACGGTCCGACCGGTGTCCATGCGCACATCGCGCTCTCCAGCGATCAGGTCGATCCGCGCCATTGGCGGCAGGTCTAGCACACTCGTCACCGACGGCGGCACCGTCAGCGACCCTTCAGCGGTGTCGCCGGCGGTTTCGTAACGCACGCTCACCGTCGATCCGACGGAACGCTTGAACTGCTCGAAGACGTCGATCCAGGTTGTGATCGGCGTGTCGTCAATCGCGACGATGCGTGCGCCACGCGGCAATCCGACGCCGACCGCCGGCGTCTCGCGCGCGATATCGGCCACGACCGCGGCGTTCTGGTCAGCGATGAACTCGATGCCGACGCGCGGCCCTTGCTTTGAGAACAGCGTGAACTCGCGTCGGGGAACGACCTCGAGTCGCTCCAGGGTTCCGCCGCGATCAACCACGACGGGAACTACGCGGCCTTCGTTGGCCTCAATGCTGTCCTTGATGTCGCTGTGCCGCGGATTGGGGACGTTGCCCCACTCGGCGATGACGTCGCCGGCCTGGAAGCCGGCCTTCTCCGCCGGGGTGTCGGGCAACACGGCCCGCACCTGGAGCCGCCGCACGAAGCCGAGCAGGTGCTCCGAATCCAGAATGGCGCCTTCCTGGTCGGCTCGCGGATCGGCGGGCAGGATCGCGAGCAACGGCCGGTGCCTGTAGGTCACGATTTCAGTCTCTTCAGGCGTATCCGGATCGCCGCGCGCTACTTGCAGCTCGAGCTCCTGTCCGCCGCATTCCCGCACAGCGCGCATGGCGTCGAACAGAGACTCGACCGGCTGGTCGTTAATGCCCACGAGGCGATCGCCGGGTACCAGCGGCGGGCCGTCCAGCACGCTGCCGCGCTCGACGGAAAGGCTGGTGTCGTACATGTAACCGACGCCGATGGAGCGGCCGATCATGTCGTTGGGCCGCGGGTGAACGACGATGGGTCCTTTAATCTCCTGGCCATCACGCTGGACGCGCAGGGTCACCGGGCCACTGGACAGCAGGACGCCTTTGACCACGTCGACAAACGAGCGCACCGCACCGTCATTGATCGAGACGATGCGGTCGCCGGTCAACAGGCCGGCCTCGGCGGCCGGGCCGCCGGCCTCGACCGTGACGACGGGGGCGACCATCGCCTTGCCCGGGCCCGCGAAGATCAGCGCATACGCCAGAATCGCAAAGATCACGTTGAAGATCACGCCCGCGGACACGACCACCATGCGGCGATGCACGGGCTTGTTGGTGAATGAGCGCGGATCGTCACTTGTCTTAATTTCGCCGGTCTCTTCGTTGATGATGATGTCGTCCTGTCCGAGCATGCGTACGTAGCCGCCAAACGGCAGGATGTTCAGACAGTAGTCAGTCTCGCCATAGCCCCTGGCAGCCAACTCCTCGGCCGTGTATTCCGGGCGGGTGCCGAACGTGAGGCCCTCGCCTGGCCGATAGCCGACCACACGTTGGAAGAAGCCGATGGCAAAGCGATCGACACGGATGCCCATCCACTTCGCCGCGAGGAAGTGGCCCAGCTCGTGCACGAAGATCACCGCCGAGAATCCGACGAGGACCTTCAGGAACAGCCAGCCGTTGTATAACCACTCGAGCAGCGGGGACGCCGCCAGGATCAAGGGGGAACTCAGACCGTCATTCAGCATCTAGAAACCTCTGTCCGCGCCCACGCATCGGCTTCGAGTAGCGCGTCGAGTGTTGGATGTTCTTCATGGGCGTATCGTGTCAGCGCCAGCTCCGTGAACTCCACGATCTGGCCAAAATCGATCTCGCCTCTGCGGAAACGTTCCACGGCGATTTCGTTCGCCGCGTTGAGGACCGCACCGGCAGTGCCGCCGTTCTGAGCGGCTTCGTAGCCCAGCCGCAGAGCGGGGAAGCGCTCAAAGTCCGGGGGCTCGAAGTTCAGGCAGCGCGCCTGGCTCCAGTCGAGCGCATCGGCAATCCCCGATACCCGCCGCGGGTACGTCAATGCGTATTGTATCGGCGTTTTCATATCAGGTGTGCCAAGTTGTGCGATCAGCGAGCCGTCGTTGAATTCGACCATCGAGTGCACGACTGACTCAGGGTGGATCAGCACGTCGATCTGGTCAACAGGCAGGTTAAACAGCCAGTGAGCCTCAATGATCTCCAGGGTTTTGTTCATCATCGTCGCGCTGTCGATTGTGATCTTCGGCCCCATCGACCAGGTCGGATGGTTTAGCGCGTCGTCTAACGTAGCGGCGCGGATCCGTTCGAGCGGCCACGAACGGAAAGGGCCGCCAGAAGCGGTGAGATGTACGCGCCGGACGTCGTCACGGTGACCGGCGTGCAGAGCCTGAAAGATGGCCGAGTGCTCGCTGTCGACCGGGATCAGGGTAGAGCCGCGCTCCTCAGCTAGCGGCATGAGCAGGGCGCCGGCTACGACGAGCGATTCCTTGTTAGCCAGGCCGACGTCGAGGCCCCGTTCCACCGCGGCCAGCGTGGCCGGCAGACCCGCGGCGCCGACGATGCCCGCCAGCACGAAGTCGGCGTCGAGCATCGTCACCAGTTCGACCAGACCTTCAGGGCCCGCGATGACGTGTGTCTCGCGCGGGCACATCTTGCGGAGATCGTCGAAGTGCTGCTCCTCGGCGATACACACGGCCTGGGGCACGAAGTCGCGCGCCTGCTCAGCGAGCGGCTCCCAGTTTGTCCGGGCTGCCAGACCGACGATCTGTACGTCCGCAGACAGGTTTTGTGTCACGTCGAGAGCGGAACGACCGATCGAACCGGTCGAACCCAGAATGATCACGCGTTTAGGCATGCGACGTAGTATAGGCGTAAACCACGCTATGGGGTGGAACCGGCGTAGTCGGAAGTACTTGCGGCTACAGAGCGACTCTACGCCGGGGCGACCTTCGGCTGACCGGCGGGTGCCGTGGTGGTCTGCGCAGATTGACCGGCCGACGTATTCGCGTCCGGCGGTTCGAGGTAGAACTCGGGCACGATGGTCTTCAAGCGCCGTCGCGCCTGCTTGCGATCCAGGCCGTCCGCATCGTCGACGAGTTTGTCGATATCGGGGACAAGCGTATCCCAGTCAACCGTGAGGTTGCTCCAGATGCCGATCTTCGGATGCGCGGTACGGGAGACGTTTTCGCCGTCGATCGCGAGCTCTTCGTACAGTTTCTCCCCCGGTCGAATGCCGGTGTACGCAATTTCGATATCGACGTCGGGCCGCAGACCGGAGAGCACGATCATCTGGCGGGCCAGGTCGGCGATCTTCACCTGCTCGCCCATGTCCAGCACGAAGATCTCACCGCCGTGCCCCATTGACGCGGCCTGCAATACTAGTTGGGCAGCCTCTGGGATGGTCATGAAGTATCGCACCATGTCCGGGTGCGTCACCGTCACCGGGCCGCCGCGGGCGATTTGGTCGCGAAAGATCGGGATGACCGAGCCTGAAGAGCCGAGCACGTTGCCAAAACGCACCGTGACGAACTGAGTTTTCGAACGCGCGTTCAGGCCCTGGATGTACATTTCGGCTACGCGCTTGCTGCAGCCCATCACGCTCGTCGGGTTGACCGCCTTGTCGGTCGAGATCATGACGAAGCGGTCGCAGCCAAATTCCACCGCCGCGTCGGCCACGACGCGCGTGCCGCGGATGTTGTTCTTGACGGCCTCGCCGGGATTGAGTTCCATCATCGGCACGTGCTTATGGGCGGCGGCGTGGATGACGGCGCTAGGGTGTTCGCGGCCGAGAATCCAGGCGACACGGTCCCGATCGGCGATGTCCGCAATGTAGGGCACGATGTCGATGTCGGTGTTCGCGGCGCTGAGTTCTCGGTCAATCAGGAACAGGCTCGGTTCCGCTTGCTCGATCAGTACAAGCCGTTGCGGATGGAAGCGTGCGACCTGGCGGCACATCTCCGCGCCGATGGATCCGCCGGCGCCTGTGACGACAATCGTGCGGTCGCGGATGAAGTCCGCGATCTGTTCTTCGTCGAGCTTGACGGGTGCCCGGCCGAGCAGGTCGTTGATATCAACGTCGCGGATTTCCTTGACGGACGCGCGGCCAGAGATCAGGTCCGTCAGGGCCGGCAGCGTCTTGAAGCGCAGGTTGTCGCCCTGACACATCTCGATGACAGTGCGGATGCGCTGCCGGGACGCAGAGGGCATCGCGATCAGGATTTCGTCGACCGAATACTGTGCACAGGTCTCGCGAATCTGCTCGACGCGGCCCAGGACCTCGATGCCGTGAATCTGTGCGCCCTGCTTGGCGTCGTCGTCGTCCAGGAAGCCGACGACGTGATATTGTTCCACCGGCATCCGCAGGATCTCGCGGACGGCGTTCTCGCCGGCGTTGCCCGCTCCGACGATCAGGAGCTTCGGAATGACTCCCTCAACTGCTGGACGCACCTCTTCATAGTACAAGCGGACGGCGAGACGCGCCCCCACGACCAGCGCGATCGTGCCCGCGAAGTCGAGCAGGAAGACCGAGTCAGGAAACCGATCGTCAAACACACGAAAACCGAGTGAACCAGCATTGAGCAGGCCGTAGTAGACCAGGAATATGCCGAAGAATCCCCACCAGGCGGCCTTGGCGACGCGAAAGACGTCACGCAGACTAACGTAGCGCCACGAAGCGCGGTGCAGGCCGAAGATGACAAACGCGGTGAGCTTGAGCGCCAGAACTGGCAGGATCAGCGGTAGGCAGAACTCGGTAAACCAGTCGAACGCGGCTGGGTTGACCGGTTCAACCTCCGTGAACAGCGACTTCAACCAGCGAAGCGGCGCGCCGAATGCGGGGGACCGCTTGAAATTGTAAGCCAGGGCGAAGGCGCCGACCCAGGCAAGCGCGAACAGGGCAACGTGCGCAAACAGACTCAGCGCAATGCGATTGCGACGGGACCACTCGGTCCAGAATCCAAACGCCTCTTGCTGCGCGTCGTCATTGGTCATCAGGTTGTCCTGGGCAGCCTCTATTGCGTTATCGGCGGTTCGCGGGCGGTCCTCCACACACGCTGCCGTACAGCGCTGCGGAGGCCTGCGGGCGGCAGGCCCAGGTTATGGTAACGCGCTGATCCGTTCCGCAAAGGTGATAATCGCGCCTACATCCTCATCAGCGCCCTGTGCAGCGTCGATCGCACGCTCGGCGGCGCGACGCGCGCGGGCGGTGTCGCCCAACTGAAAAGCGCAGTAGGCCTCGAGCAACTGGGCTGGTGGGGACTTGGGATTCAGCTCGCCGATACGCACGAAGCGCCGCATCTGTTCCGACAGGTAGAGCGATGTTTCGGCGTGTTCATCGGCGTCGCCGAAGTACTTTCGAATCGCACGAGCGTCATCCAACAGGTCCGGGTTGCGCTTGAAGGCGTCGATCAGGAATCCGCTGGCGGCCAAGGGACGGTCCTGTTCGAGAAACACGTGCGTCAGCAGCAGGGGGGGCAGGTGGTTCTGGTCGTCAAGGTCGCGGAGCATGATCAGCCGCCGCGAAGCATGCGAGAGATTTTGGACGCAGTCCGCACAATTTGGATAGTTACCAACTCCGGTTCTCGCGTCGACATCGCGGGCCTCGACCGTGGCCTGGTGAAAAAATTCGAATGCTTCGGCGGTCACAACGTTCAGGCGGCGCTGCAGACGCGATTCAATTCGCTCTGCAGGTAGTGGTACTGGTTCGCCTTGAACCGGCTCTCGGCTTGGAAGCAGCCCGAAGTACTCCTGGAACGGGGTCGTCGGCGCGTGAGCGACATAGAGGTGACCGTCCAA
Source organism: Phycisphaerae bacterium (assembly GCA_028277645.1). GTDB lineage: Bacteria > Planctomycetota > Phycisphaerae > UBA1845 > Fen-1342 > JANQFV01. The sequence goes on along the minus strand of JANQFV010000015.1, from coordinate 96,938 downwards.
CGCTGGCAGACGGCCGCGGTAGCCGAAAACGGCCGGAGCCCGCGCGATTTGCTGCTGCATGAGAGCGCCGGACAATACTGATGCGCGGCCCGTGCGGAGCGGACTCGTAAGTCCTACCAGAGCCGACGGCATATACGTTGTTCCAGGTGAGTAACGACGCTGAGTTCGGAACTGATACTGCGATTCCCCGAGGTTGTTCACCTGTCGCCGCGGGGCGTCGAGCGGCGCAGTTCGTGAACGCGTACGGGCTCCGCCGATCTGTGAGGATGGGCCGCGTGAAGACGGACGGTCAACGAGTTGATCGACGCGGCGGGCGTTTTGGGCCTTGGCGGCCTGGGTGACCGCGCTCGCCAGAGATATCGACAGCAGCAGAATTGTGAACCGCCAGATCGTCATGGGCACAGTACCTACAGGATCAGCGCGAGCGGCAGTGCCTGCCGCCGTGAACTTATATACTCCCAATCGACGGATTTTGTTCGCCACACGGAATTTCGTCGAATTCGGGGTGGGGACAGGGCCTTTTTCGGTCCACTTCCGCCCGGGATTGATTTCGTTCGCCGAAAGCTCTAAGTTGTTGAAATAGAAGGGGATTGAACACGGGCGCTCGGTGGTGGGTCGTCTCACTGTTGCGTCCCGCACATCAATACTGGACTCAGGAGGCACAGATAATGTGCATGCGGGTGATCGGTCTGGCGGCGCTGTGTGCTGTAGTCGGCGGATGCCCACCGGAAACGCACGTAATTGGTCCGACAGTGGGGCCTGACCTCGTGGCCGACGTTGGCGGCTCGGTGGGGCGAGAAGTGGCGGAAGTGCTCAGCGGTGCTGTTACTGTCCAGATCGTGAACGGTTCCGGAGTTGAGGCGTACGTCCGCGTCAGCATGCGCGTGGCGGGAAAGCTGGTGCATCGATCCGAACGACGCCTAGCCGCGGACGAACACCACGGAGTCATCGGGCCGGACCGCGCGGACTCAGTGCTGGTGGAAGTGACCTTGTTGGGGGCGGTCGAGATTGCGCGACCGCCGAAAAACTATTTTCTCGGCGACGACTTTGCGTCGGGAGAGACGATTGTGGTGGAGGTTGAACCGGAACCAGAACCCGAGCCCAAACCGGCGCCAGACCCAGATCCGGAACCCGATCCAGACCCGGACGAGCCGACGCCGCTGACCGTCACGGTACAGTCGCTGGCGGAAGATGTGCGTGTGGCTGTGGGCAGCGATGTGCAGATCGAAATTGTGGTTGGCGGCGATCGCTCAACGGACGCCACACTCAGCGTCTTTGCCGAACCGACCGCGACGCCGAATGACGGGGACGAGATCGTGATCCTGAGCGAGGCTGCCGCGACGGACATCGTCACTGTTTCTTGGACCGTGCTGGCATCCTCCACGGGGCAGTTCCGCATCTATGCTGAGATTACGGACGGAGATGCATTCGTGCGCTCGGCGCTGAGCGCGGGGCGTCTCATGATTAACGCGCCCCCGCTCTTGACGCTCGACAGTCCGCGGCCGGAGCAGTTGGTCTCCGCGCGACACGACTTCACCATCGCATGGGCCGGCGTCGATCCAGATGACGATGCGCGGATCACGATCTTCGTTGATAGCGACGACACGTATCAGGGCGACGGGAGCGAGACGATCATTCGGACCGGCATTTCAGAGGATGACGTGGCAGACCGCGAGCAGGTTGTCGCCGGGGCAGATTTTGAGCCTGGTATCTACTACGCGGGGGGCATTATCGAGGATTCACTCGAGTCAGCGGTCGCGTACATCGGGCCGTTTGAGATAACCGGTCGTTTCGTGGGGCGCTTCTCGCCTGAGGATCTCGATCCGAATGAGATCGGAGAACCCTACGGCGGTTTCCGCAACGTGTTGTTCGGAGCGTCGATTGACTGTTCGCGCAGTCTGAATGGATCGGTCGACGAAGTTGCCGACGTCCTTATTGGCGATCCGGCTTTCGAGGATTTCAGCGACACATCTGTCGAAGGGGAGGTCGGTGCGGCGTATCTGTTCCTTGCGCCGCCGGACGGTTGGCCACCTACGTACACGATTGACGACGCGGCGATGCAGTTCGTCGGCGAAGGGTTCCAGTCTGGGACTGGTACCGCCGTGGCACTGATCGACCAAGCCGGCTTGCGTGCCGGACTCCTCGACCGCGACCTGCTGATTGGCGCCCCGGACTACGTCATGGAAGTACCACCGCCGGGCGGCAAAGCGTACCTGGCGCGCGGTTCGGAGCTGCTGAACCTGATCGACGGCGGCGTTCACGAAATCGGTGTCGGCGCACTATCGTCCAGTCTGGGGGCGCAGTTCTACGGTGAGATTGCGACCGCGGCGGGGCGAGACGTTGCCGCGATCGGGGACCTAGACGGTTCCGGGTTCGCAGAGTTTGCGGTCGGAGCGAGTTCGCCTGCAGGTGACCCCAATGATCCGAGACACGCAAACGTCGGGCACGTGTACGTGTTCTTCGGCGGCCAACCAGTTGTCGACGGACCGCTGGGCTACGCTGCCACGCTCGAGTTCGCGAGCTTCTGGGATGAAGGCGATCTGGCCGGCCACGCGATTCGGCACCTGGCGGATGTCGATAACGACGAACGTGATGAGCTGGCGATCGGCGCACCGCGGGGCAGTGAGTTGCCGGGACCGCACGCGCTGCGCTACGGGGCGCGGCCCGGGCGCGTGTACGTGATCTTCGGCGAGGCGTGGATGGCGCAGGGTTCGGAAGGACCTTGGACCCTGGGTGAGTATCAGCCAGGTTTCATCGAGGGACGCATATTCCTGGGTGAGAACGACGGCGACGAAGCAGGTTTTTCGCTCGCGTCCGGTGATTTCGACGGCGACGGCCGGCCTGATCTCGCCATCGGTGCACCGGGCTTCGACAACAACCGCGGACGTGTCTACGTCGCGTTCGATGTCGGCAACGGCGTCTGGCCGGCCGCGCCGACGACGATCGATCTCGGCCTGGTCGGCACCACTTACCCGGGTGTGATCTTCGACGGGCTTGCCGTCGGTGGCCGGCTTGGTCATGCGCTCGCTGGCGAAGGTGATTTCGACGACGACGACATAGACGACTTGCTGATGGGCGCGCCGGAGGTGGAGTCGCAGCGTGGGGCGGCGTACTTGGTGTACGGCAACACGGCTCTTCAAGGCGCATACTCGCTGACTGCCCTCGGAACACGTGATCTTGGCGGCTGGGAACTGGTGGGCGATCCCGGCGAAATCAGTCGGCTGGGCTACGCGCTCAGTTCCGGGAACGTCAACGGCGATGACCTGTGGGACGCGGGAATCGGTGCCCCGGGCGACTATTCGAATACGGGGAAGGCATACTTGCTATACGGCCAGGTCGTCACCTTTGAGCCGTGACCGCGTGACGGACTGTCACTCGCTGCCGCGATGAAAGTGTTGCGAACATCTTGGAACCGGATGCTCGTCGGGCTACGCTCTGCACGCTGAACTGAACCAGACGGCAGACAAGGCGATGGGTGTCAGCCCTTTGCCGCACTAGGAATCGGGCCATGCTCGTAGTGATGAACGCCGGCGCGACGCCGGAACAGATTGAGGCGGTCGCCGACAAAGTTCGCGAATTGGGTTATGACCCACACGTGATGCCGGGCAAGACGCGCACGGCGATCGGCATCACCGGTAATCGCGGGCCGGAGGGGCGCGAAGCGCTGCTGATCATGCCGGGCGTCGAGGACGTCGTCCGCATCACGGTTGGGTACAAGCTCGTATCACGGGAGACGCAGCCGGAGTCGAGCGTGTTCTCGATCGCCGGAACGTCCGTCGGTGACGGTTTCACGATGATCGCCGGTCCGTGCTCGGTCGAGAATGAGAAGATGATCATCGAGTCCGCGCGCTTCCTGACGGAACAGGGCGTGAAGCTGCTGCGCGGCGGGGCGTTCAAGCCACGGACTAGTCCATATGCATTTCAGGGGCTGGGAATCGAGGGCTTGAAGCTGCTGGCCAAGGCCCGCGACGAGACCGGCGTCGGCATCGTGACGGAAGTGCTCGACGTCGAAAGCGCGGCGGCCGTTGAGGAATACGCCGACGTGCTCCAGGTCGGCACGCGCAACATGCAGAACTACGCGCTGTTGCGCCGTTTATCCATTGCACGGAAGCCGGTGCTGCTGAAGCGTGGCATGGCGGCGACGGTGGAGGAGTGGCTGCTCGCGGCTGAGTACATCATGGCCGGTGGGAATCGGCAGGTGATCCTCTGCGAGCGCGGCGTGCGGACGTTCGCGGATCACACGCGCAATACGCTGGACCTGTCGATCGTTCCGGTAGTGCAGCACCTCTCGCACCTGCCGGTGATCATCGACCCCAGCCATGGGACGGGGCGTGCGGAGTACGTGCCGGCGATGTCGCGCGCCGCGTTGGCGGCTGGTGCACACGGGTTGATTGTCGAGATGCATCCCGACCCGCGAACGGCCATGTCCGACGGACAGCAGTCGCTAGATTTTGCGGCGTTCGCGGAGATGAACGTGTCGTTGCGCCCGCTGGCCGACGTGCTCGGCATCGTGATGAAGTAGAAGTTTCAGCGCGATGTGCCTCGCTCCGGGAATCGCGCGGATTTTACTCCCATAGCAGTTCGACGCCAAGCTTGTATCCACCGACGGTGGGCGTGCAGTGCCGTACCTCGCCAATCAGGACAAACTCGTCGTCGTCGACGCCAAGTTCGATACGAATCTGCATAGCGATGCCGACACTTGCGCGTGTGCGCAGCATCAGCGCATTTTCTGACACGTTAATCACGGTACCGGTTGTGACGAGTTTGGTGGTCTGTGGTAATTCGTAGACCTCGACGAATCCATGCCCTACGTCGTGGCGTGCGGCGCGGCGGCGGTGTTCGGGCTGTTCAACGGCATCAAAGCTCTGCACGAATTCCCGCCAGGACTCGCGGCTGGCCAGTGTCGTATCTGCGGGCATCACTGCACTCCTAGCGATAAAGCTGGTTCTCACTCCGTATATGCTCTTTTTCGGCTCCGTTAGCTTGTGGATTTCACGTATCGTGCTGCGCGGGTCGAAAATGGGTGAATTGGAGGCTATCCGGCTTCCGATAAACGTTTGGACCGCCGGAATACACGTGCCCTCCAGGGGGGGCGGGCTGGAAACTTCGCGTGTCGAATTCGATTGACTTTGGTAGGCCGCATCGTGGACACTGGCAGAGTTTGCTGGCCAGCATCGGGCCGATGCTGCTTCCTCAGCGGTTCAGCGCGGAGAACTACCATGTCGAGTCCCCCACTGCGCGCTTGCGCTAAGCGTCACCGCTCGTTCACTCCAGTCCTGCTCTCATTCCTCACCATCATCGGTGTTGCTGCGCTCGGTGGCTGCCCGCCCACATCGCCGCCTGCGGGTTCGGACGCGCCGTCGGATGGCTCGATTGGGGCCGAAGGAGGGAAACTGGAGGTGAAGGGCACGGGCACAGAACTCGACGGGATGAAGGTGATCGTTCCGCCCGGGGCGATTCCAGCGGGCGAGCGCCTCAGCATCACGATCGGCCGCTACGCGGACGGTACCGACGACGTCCGGTTGGGCGAATACGCGCCGCTGGAGTCGTTTGCGCAGATGACTGACGCGAGCGACGACGTCGTTGCCGACGCCCTCTGGGGCGCGGTGCTGCAGGCAACCGCGACGCCGAGAGCCCTGAGCCCCGTGATCGAGTTCGGCCCGGCGGGAGCCCAATTCGATCCACCGCTGGAAGTGCGCATTCCGTTTGACTTGTCGCTGCTCGGTGATCCGCCGGATACGTCGTTGGTTTCCTTTGTGCTGGGCGACTACGCAAACGGGGTGATCACAGGTGAACGGCTCATGGGCCTGGAAGCTGATGAGTCCACCGGCGAACTGGTCGTGTACGTTCCTCACTTCAGCTATGGGCAGCTCATTGCGAATCTGCTGGGAGGCGCACTGTCGGTCGGCGTCGACGCGGCCGATGCGCTCGCGACGCTTACGACCGGGGCCATTGCCGGTACGTTTCGCTCGATCTGGCGCACGGCGCGGGATCTGCCGGACATTGAGAAACCGATGATTGAGCCGATCATGCAGCAGATTGTTTGCTCCGCGCCAAACCCCACGGTGGATCTGAAGAAGTTGCCCAATGCGCTGGAGTTGTTGTTCTACCTGGCGAATGTGCCCGGCAAGGAAGAAGGCGAGACAGACGCCGAGTTTCGCCAGAAGTACGTCGACCTCGGATTGGTGACCGGACTGGAGACCGCATTGGAGGATTGGGTCATTGCTCAGCCGGCTGCCTCGATCGATGAGTCCGACGTCTTCGGCGAGGCGTATCGACGCACAAACGGCGACCTGTTTCAGGCGCTGCTACTGTCGCACAACGTATGTCGTGGCTGGGATGGCGAGACGCGCTATTCCAGCTCGGCCCGGGCGACGAGCATCAAAAATGCGATGGCGCCCGTTCCGGGGTCGAACGACTCCGTAGGCGATCGGTATCACCTGTTCGGGACCGCGCTCTTCGCGGTTTACACGCGCCTGTACGCGAAGCTCGGCGAGAGTTGGGCCGGTTTCGATGAGCCGCCAGTCGGATTGTCGGGGTTGGCTGAACGACTGAACGACCTGGCAGTGTACTATGAGGAATGCTATTGGGGCGGCGAATGCCTGCGTGACGAGTTCGAATTTGCGTACGACCGTCACGGTCAGCAGCTCGGGTACGAACTGGTGATCGACGTGCTGACCGGCTACGTCGAGAACGGTGTCGTACACGGGGTCTCGCGCGACGATATTGCCGACCGCTTCACCGTCGACAATGAGCACTGCCTCGATGTGGCGTTCTCGGGCGAGACGACGGTTGGTGTCGGCGAGTACTTCGAGATCACGGCAGAGGTTTCGGGTGGAACGCCGCCGTATGGCGTTGTGTGGGCCTATCTCGGGGACGAGGTCGCGACGGGGCCGGTGTTGTTCAGTTCGTTTGATACAGTTGGCGAGTACACGTTTGTTGCGCACTGTACGGACAGTCGCCAGCTTCGTGGTCGCGATTCCGTGCTCATCACCGTCACGACGGAGCCGGAGCCGGGCGACCAATACCTGGTGTACTACACGGACAACGTGCGGTGTTGGGACGCGCCGCTGCTCTACATCGCCACACGCTCGCAGTTCGAGGCGTGGCGTTCCACTGCGTCGTATCCCGGCGGCGGAATCGACTCGACGCAGGAGGCGATCAAAGTGGAACTGAAGGGTGGGTTCGAAAACTTCAAAGAGGCACAAGAGTGGGTCTGCCCACAATTCATCTCGCGGTATCCGCATTACTGGTGCTCGAATCACTACTACCTCGGTGGCCAGTACTACGTAATCGGGAATCTCGGGTGTGATTTGAGTGACCTGCCGGTCGACACGGAGTACCGCGAGTAACGCCGGTACGCGTCCCCTGCGCGGCGGTCGAACCGGTGTCGAGGTTCGTGTTGCCGCGCTGGGACGAAGATCGGGTGCGCTAATGACCTCACGTGTTTCCGTAACGCTGCTGGCACTAGGTTCTGTTTGACGGATCGAGGATTCGCAGACAGCGTTGGATCATGGCGAGTGTGACCATGGCGACGAAGTGGGTGGCGAGCTTCTCGAATCGTGTGGCGATGCGGCGGCAGTGCTTGAGCCAGCCGATGCAACGCTCGACGACATTTCGCCGACGGTACTTGCGTTTGTTCAGGCGTTGCCGGGGCTGGTCGCTGCGCGTGGGAATGACGGTTTCGATGTTGCGTTTCTGTAGCCATGCGCGGATCCAGTCATAGCTGTAGCCCTTGTCGCCCGCCACGGCATCGGGCCGGCGGCGGCGGCGGATCTGGACGGTGTCGAGCAAGGCCTCGAACGACTTCGATTCGTGCGCTTGTCCGGCGGTCGCCAGCGCGCCAAGGGGCACGCCGCGGCCGTCGGTCACCAGATGAAGCTTCGTGCCAAAGCCTCCGCGGGATCGTCCCAGGGCGTGGTCGTCGGGCTCGCTTTCGCCCCTTTTTTCCTGGCCCCGGCGGCCGCCGCATGGGCGCGAACGTTCGAACCGTCGACATCGAAGACGCTCCAGTCGATGCGTCCGTCGTCATCAAGCTGCACATGCAGCCGCCGCAGCATGCGCTCGAACAGTCCCGCGCGTGTCCAGCGCCGGAAGCGGTGGTAAACGCTTTGCCAGCGGCCGTAGCGTTCGGGCATGTCCCGCCACGGCGCCCCACTGTTGAGCACCCAGAAGATGCCGTTGAGCGTCGTGCGGTGATCATTCCACCGGCCCCCGCGGCCCTGTGTTGGCAACAGCGGCGCGAGCCGCTCGAAGCCCTCGTCCGAAAGTTCGTAGCGACGCCCACGCGGCGCACCGGAACGCCTGACTTGCTTCGCCATCGTCGACCTCCTTGTCGTCGACAACAGCGTGTACTACAGATTGACACCGCGCAACCCGTACAAGCGCCGAACATTGATCTATCAAACAGAGCCTAGAGCCAGAGGCGGCTGAGGCGAGCAATGCGACAGAACCAGCCGAACCGGCCGAACACGAACACGCCGCATCGTCGTGAGGCCAATGAGGCCACCTTGGCCCACTAGCGACCGCGCGTGAAATCTCCGCGCTGGTCCATTTGTTCGCGCAGGCTTCGTAGCGCTCGCTGTGTAAGCGCGACCACAGCACCCTCACTACGATCGAGCCGCCGCGCGACTTCCACTATCGGCAAACCGCGCAGGAACCGCCATTCGATGACCTGTTGCTGCGATTCGGGCAGCGCCCCAAGACAGACCAGCAACGCCCCCACCGCCTCGTCGTAGCGCACCACACGGCTTGGCGTGGCAGTGTCGCGGTAGACGCAGTCGAGCAGGTCCACAAACGAGTCGTCACGCTCAACAACCTGTTGCTTCTCGCGTCCCACGTCTCGCTTGCGCCGGTGCGCCGCGCGGTGAAGATCAATGAGCTTGCGATCGATGATCGTCAACACCCAGTTGACGAAGGAATCCGGCCCGCGCTCCTCGAAATCGAAGATCCCGCGAAAAACCTGCAGGTACACCTCCTGCAACACATCCTCCGGGCTCGTGCGTCCCTTTAACCCTGGATCAAGTCGACTGGCGATGCGCGCCGCCAGCCGTGGGTGGTGCAGCGCCAGCAGCTTCGCGAGCGCCAGCCGATCGCCCGCTTGTGCGGCTCGAATCCAGGCAACGGCATGCTCGTTTTCGGACATGAGGCTGATCTGCGCTCACTCGTTGAGCAGCGCCGCCTGTCAACGGTACGCGGCGCGCGAATGACATTCTACCGCGGGCACCGATAACCGGCGAAGTGGATTGTCGCGCGCACCGCTGTGAGATACGATGGATGCGCACGTCTTGCAAAATTGCAGGAGTCGGTGGGGCCGGGTTGAAACGCTGATGAACACCGCCGCGGGTGAGCCTGATTCACGCAACGACCGGTCGATCGCCGAGTTGGTGAATGAGTACTTCGACCGGCGACAGGCCGGCGAAGACCTGACGCCGGAGGCATTTGCAGCCGAGCACCCCGAACTGGCGAACGATCTGCGCCCATATCTCGAGGGGCTCTCGCTGATCGATCAGGCGCGCTCGGTGGTTGGCGAGTTGGACGACGAGCCACTCTCTCCACGTTCGAACGACATACCCGCCATTGCTGGGTACGACCTGCGGCGTGAAATCGGTCGCGGTGGAATGGGCGTGGTCTATGAGGCCCTGCAAATCACGACGCGGCGAACAGTCGCGGTGAAGGTGATGCTGGGTGGGCCGTTTGTATCGCCAGCCGGACGACACCGCTTTGAACGCGAGGTCAAGCTGGCCGCGCGGCTGGATCACCCAGGCATCGTGCGCATCCTCGAAAGTGGCGTCGTCGCCGGACAACCGTACTACACGATGAGCCATGTGGCGGGCGAGCGTCTGGACGCGCACTGCCGCGGCGCTGCACAGGACGTTCGACGTGTGCTGGAGCTCTTCGTGGCCTTGTGCGACGCCGTTCACTACGCGCACGGTTGCGGCGTCGTCCACCGCGACCTGAAGCCGGCAAACGTGTTGATCGACGAGCAGGGGGCGCCGCACATCCTCGATTTCGGCTTGGCCAAGTCACTGAGCCCGACGGATAGCGCATCGGGCCCCTCCGAGGCCTTGTCGAGTCCCGGGCAGGTCATGGGCACGCTCGGCTACCTCGCGCCCGAACAGGCCGCTGGCCGGCCCGACGAGATTGACGCTCGCACCGACGTTTACTCGCTGGGCGTGATGCTGTACGAGGCGCTGACCGGTCATTTACCGATCGACGCCAATGGGCGCCCCTCACAGGTGATTGAGCGTATTCTCGAGTCTCCGCCCACGCTGCCGACGAAGATCGCGCCACAAGTCGACAACGAGCTTGAGACGATCATCCTCAAGGCGCTCGAAAAGGAACGGGACCGCCGGTACGTCTCCGCGGAGGAATTGGCCGCCGACCTGACGCGCTATCTCAACGGCGACCCGATCCAGGCCAAGCGCAGCAGCAGCCTCTACGTCGTTCGCAAGAAACTGGCCAAACATCGCCGTCGAATCGTGTCCGGCATTGCGATTCTCGCTTCCGTCGCAGCAGTTGTTTCCGCCGGGATTTGGTGGGATTCACAGCAGCGTGCCGTGGCGCAAGCCGCCGCGACCCAACGCGCTCGACTGGATCTGGTGCGCATTGCGCGCGGCTTGGACTACGGTGCCGTGCAGGCCACGCGCACCCAGGTGCAAGCGCTGGCGACGCGTTTTCCCCGCCTGATCGATGCATTGCTCGTACGAGCGCAGTGCGACTACGCCGGCCGCGACGTCGAGCAGGCGATCGTCCAGCTCGAACGCGTTTCGCCCAATCATCCCGATCTCTGGGCCACACGCGCTTTGCTTAGCGAGCTGTATCGCAGCGGCGGTGACACAGACCGCGCGGACACACTAGCGGCCGAAACCGCCGAGCAGATGCCCGACACGGCGGACGGCTGGTACACCCGGTCACTCGCAACACTGGACCGCGACACCGCGATCCGTTTCGCGCGAGCAGCCGTAGAGCGAGACGAGACGTACAAACTCGGCTGGCTGCGCTTGACATATCTCCAGATCGCGCGGCGTTCGTACGCTGATGCGCTGGCGGCACTCGAAACTTTGATCAAGCTCGATCCCGAGCGGCAGGACTGGCAAATCCTGAAGGGGCACACGCTGGTGCGCAGCGGACGGTACGTCACCGCGATCGAGGTATACACACAAGCGCTCGCACTGGAGGGACAGGCAGAAGCGGTATATCCCTACCGCGCGTTGGCGTATCGCCGCCTGGGGCGCTACGAAAACGCGCTGGCTGATTACGATCGCCTGATCCCGGAAGGCAATCCGCGCGTCTCGATCTGGCATCGATATCAGCGCGCGACGCCCCTCTGGATCCTCGGACGTATCGACGAAGCGCTGGACGACTACCAGCAAGTGCGCGTCGTGCTCGGGCGTCCGTTCTACGGCGACGCGCGGTCCTACCTGATCCTGCGCGACGCCGGACGATCGGATGAGGCGAATGAGCTGCTGGCGCGCGCGCTGACCGAGGTAGAGGATCCCTGGCTCGGTCAGATCCTCCGAACGTTGGTCTGCCAGATCACGCCCGAATCGCTGGTCGATGCCGCACGGAAGAGCGGCCACCCCGAGCAACTCTGCGAGGCCTTCTACTACGCTGGCGAGATGGCCCGACTGGCCGGTGATTCGTCGCAGGCGCGCGACTGGTTCGAACGGTGCATCGACACCGACGTGATCTTCGACACGGACACCGCCGACCTAGTGCTGATGAACGAGTACGAGCTCGCCACCTGGCGGCTCGGTAGCCTCCGACGCGCGCCGCGTGCGCCGGACGGCCGATAACCCCACAAAATCACATTTTCCTCAGAATCTCCGTCGTCGCTGGCCCTCCTTGTCGTTTCCAGCCCTGGTGAAACACGATTTCCTCAATCGCCGGCTAACGGCAAAGGAGGCTGGCCATGTACACGACTCGACTCAACAGCGGCTTCGCGGCGAGCATCGTCCTGCTCGCGACATTCGGCACCGCCACACAGGCGGCCAACACGCTGCACGTCTACGCGGACGGCAGCGGAACCTACCCCACCATCCAATCGGCCGTGGACGCCGCCGTAGCAGGTGACACCGTCATCCTGCACCCGGGTACCTATACCGGTACTGGTAACTACGACATCAGCTACAACGGCAAGTCCATCATCGTCCGCGGCGAAACCTGGGATCCGAACGACGTGATCATCAGTTGCCAGGGCGGCCGCGGCTTCCAGTTCGTCAACGACGAGACCCGCTTCGCCGAGCTGCACGGCGTCACAATCCTGAACGGTTCCGCCGGCGGCACCACCGGCGTAGGCGGTGGCATCCGCTGCGGTGCTCCCGGCTTTCCGCCGTTCGGGCCGTACTCCGGATCGCCCTACATCACAAATTGCATCATCCGCAATTGCAGCGCGAACAAAGGCGGTGGGATGAGCTGTACCGACAACTCCAGCCCTCAGCTCGAGAACGTGCGTTTCGAGGACAACGGCACCGTCGGCTTCAGCGGCATGCAGGGCGCCGGACTGTACTGCCTCGATTCGTCGCCCGAACTCATGGGCTGTGTCTTCGAGAACAACGTCGTCAGCGGCATCGGTCCGGGCGGAGCCATCTATCTCGAATCCTCCTCCCCCGTGCTCACCATGTGCGACTTCTACGACAACAGCGGCAGTAATGGCGGCGGCGTCTGCTGCAATTCGGCCTCACCCGACCTGCATTACTGCGTGTTCGCGGGCAACCAGGCCTCAGCGCAGGGTGGCGGGCTCTACTGCTACGGCTCACTCTGCGCGCCCGACTGCTATAACTGCACGTTCTACGCGAACCAGGCCGCGCTGGCCGGCGGCGGCGTGGCGGCCGTCAGCTTCGCCCACGCCCGCCTCTACCGCAGCATCATCGCGTTCAGCGTGACCAGCGACGCCGCCTACTGCTACCAGTCCGGACAGGTCACCATCAACTGCTGCGACATCTACGGTAACTACGGCGGCCCCGGCTGCGTGGCGGGCCAGGTCGGCTCGGGTACCAACTTCGCCGCCGACCCGGTGTTCTGTCATCCGGGACAGTACGATCTAACACTCCGGGACGTTTCACCCTGCACGCCAACCGGCAGCCTGTGTGGACAACTCGTCGGCGCCGAGAGCGTTGGCTGTTTGGGGCCGATGACATTCCTGGTCTGCCCCGACGGCAGTGGGGACTACACGACGATTCAGCCGGCCGTCGATTCGGCCCTGGATGGCGACACGATCGAACTGTGCGACGCAACGTACACGGGACCGGGCAATCGGGACGTTGACCTGGATGGCAAGAGCCTGACGATCCGTTCGCAGAGCGGCGACGCCACCGCGTGTGTGATCGACTGCGAGGGTTCCGACGTAGCCCCGCGCCGGGCCTTCATTATGGAGGGCGACCCCAACGAGGCGCCCATCACACCCGTACTGGAAGACATCACGATCATGCACGGCCATGCGGACACGTGGCCGGGCGGCGGCGGCGTGTTGGCCACTGATGCCGCAGTTACCGTCAACGGCTGCACCTTCTCGTTCTGCGTGACCGACTATGAAGGCGGCGGACTCTATGCGAAGGGTGGTGTCGCAACCGTCACCGATACTACCTTCAGCCATTGCGGTTCGACCGGCATCGGCGGCGGCATGATCTACGGCAGCGGCGTCACTACCGGTACCGCGACCATCGATAACTGCCGCTTCGAAAACAACACGTCGCAGGACGACGGCGGCGGTCTGGCGGCCTTCTCGCAGGTCGATGTCGACGACACCACGTTCGTTTACAACGACACGCGCGCCCACGGCGGCGGCGTGACCTGCATGATCGACGCCGGCGGCTCTACGTTCACCAACTGCTGGTTCGGCGAGAACACCGCCAGCAATCCCGCCTGGGGTGCCGGTGCGGGTATCTCGCTGTGGGTCGGCGGCATAACGTTCGAGTGGTGTACGTTCGCCAACAACAGCGCCACGACCGAAGGCGGCGGCGTGTACGGCGGCGCCAACTACGAGAATTGCACGTTCTACGGGAACGCAGCGCCGGTTGCCGGCGGCATCCAGGGCGGCGGCACGCTCGACCACACTATCGTGGCGTTCGGCACGGACGGCGAGGCCATGCTCGGCACCGTGACACTCACGTGCTGCGATGTCTACGGCAACGCCGACGGCCCCGGAACAGCCGGACCGCAACTGTGGTTCAACGGCAACATCGCGCTCGATCCTCTCTTCTGCGACGCGCCGGCGGACGATTTCACGCTGGATTGTGATTCGCCGTGTGCGGCATTCTCGGATCCGAATCCGGAGTGTGACCTGATCGGTGCGTGGAACGTCGGTTGCGGTTATGAACTGGGTGACATGAACTGCAACTGTGTGGTCGGGTTCGACGACATCAACCCGTTTGTGATGGCGCTCACCGATCCGGCCCTCTATGCCACGACGTATCCCGGCTGCGATCCGCTCAACGGCGATCTCAGCGGCAACGACGAATTCGGCTTCGAAGACATCAACCCCTTCGTAGCCCTGCTCGTCGGCGGGTAGCTCAGAGGGAAGTGGGGACAACGGATGCCGGCGTTGTGTAGATCTACACAACGCCGGCGCGTTTTTTTGTGCCGCCTGAGTGGAATCAGGGTGTGCTGTCGTGAGACGGAGGGTGGCCGGTTGAATGCGGGAATCGATCGTCAATCGGCGTGTTGGCCAGCTCGACCAGAAATGCCGTCAGCCGCGAGCACACGAGATCGAGATAACGCTTGCCCTTCTCCGCCGTCGCGCGGCGTGGGTCGCCTACGCCACAGTGGTCGTTCACCCGCGCGAAGTCGCGGCTCGTGCTGACCCACCCGCGGCGGAGCGCTTCGAACCGAAACGGGCTGGCCGCACCGTCGCCCGCGACGTCCAGCTCCACCAGCTCCGGGTGCATCGCCAGTGCGACCGACGTCTCCAGCTCGCCGGCGTGATCGTCGGGATGCTCGAAGATCTCGTCGTACTGATCGTGACCAACGCTCCACCAGTTGCTCGCGAACACGTGGACGTCGCTGCTGCTCTGAATCTCGCGGATGAACGGAGTGAGTTCATTCCCGCCGTGCCCGTTGATCAGCACGAACTTGCGGATGCCGTGCGTACGCAGCGACGTGACAACGTCGCGCAGCAACGCGTACAACGTCGCCTGTGAGATGTGTACGGTGAACGGAAACGCCATCAGGTTGCAGTCGACGCCAAACGGTATCGGCGGCAGGCACAGCACGGCGCGGCACTGCTCCCACGCGGCGGCACAACAACGCCGCGCCACGTAGCCCGCGAGCAGATAGTCCTGCCCCTCGGGCAGATGCCGGTTATGCGCCTCGGTCGCGCCGACCGGCAATACGGCGACCTCGTACACATGCTGGGTGAATTGATGGAGATTCGTCGCCCCCAGTTCCCATGCCGCCATAAGCTGTTCCTCACCTCTCGCGCCGCGTGACCTGTAGTCGCTTCACGCAGATGCTACGAGTGTCCCGCAGCGGTATCCAGCACCACAGTCGCGCCGCGAGCAGCGCACAGGACGCCCCCAAGGAGATTCGAACTCCTGTCGCCGGCGTGAAAAGCCGGTGTCCTAGGCCTCTAGACGATGGGGGCTGAGCTCCCTGCCGTGCAGGGAGCGGGGAATCCTAGTCCGCGACTTACGGAACGTCAATCGCCGCGCGGAGTGACCCGCCGGCTCGGAACGTTCGGCGAGGCATGCCAACCGGCGGCTTCGACCCTCCCCAGCCCCTCCCTGCCAGGGAGGGGGGTTATGGGACAGCCTCTATTCGTCTTCGTCGTCCGCCGCCTTGTACTGCGCGACGATCTGTTGCTGGACGTTCGGCGGCACCACGTCATAGTGGCTGAACTCCATCATGTAGCTGCCCTGTCCGCCGGTAACACTCTTGAGCTGCGACGCGTAGCCGGCGACCTCGGCCAGCGGCACCTGCGCCCGAATCACGACCTGGTTACCCGGCAGCACATCCTGACCTTGAATCGTGCCACGCTTGCCGGCCACGTCGCGTGTGATGTCACCCATGAAGTCGGTCGGCACGGTGATCTCCATGTTCACGACCGGCTCGAGCAGGATCGGCTTGCACTGGGCAAACGCCTTCTTGAACACCTGCCGACCCGCGATCTGGAACGCGATGTCCTTCGAGTCAACCGGGTGCGTTTTGCCGTCGACCAGCGACACCTTCACGTCGACCACCGGATAGCCGGCGATAACGCCCTTTCTCATCTGATCGCGGACACCCTTGTCGACCGACGGACGGAACGCCTGATCGATCACGCCACCGAAGATCTTGTCGACGAACTCATAGCCCGCGCCACGCTCGTTCGGCTCCATGTCGATGAACACACGGCCGAACTGCCCGGCACCGCCGGTCTGTTTCTTGTGCGTGTACTCGACGTACTTCACCGAGCTGGAGATCGTCTCGTGATACGGGATCTTCGGTGGCTTGGTGTCGACCTCGACCTTGAAGTTCCGCTTCATCTTGCTGCGAACAACGGTCAGGTGCTGATCACCCAGACCGTTCATCACCAGCTCGTGCGTTTCCTGATCGCGGTGATACTCGAAGCAGGGGTCTTCTTCTGCGAAACGCTGCAACGCCGCCCCGATCTTCTCCACGTCGCCCCGCGCCTTCGGCTCGATCGCCAAGGCATACATCGGCGTCGGAATCTTCGGCAGCGGGATGCGGCCTTCGCTGGACTTGTCGAACAGCACGTCGCCGATCTTGAAGTCGAGCTTCGCGAACGCCACGACGTCGCCGGCTTGGCCGACTTCGATCTCGGCGTGCTCCGAGCCGTGCAGCTTCAGCAGGTGACCGGGGCGCTGCCCCTTGCGCTCGCCGGTCGTGTAGACCTGTCCGTCGGCGGTCAGCTTGCCGCTGTGTACGCGAGCCACCGAGTACTTGATGTTGCTCTTCGGGTCCGAGGTAATCTTGAACACCTGGGCAATGAAATCGCCGTCGACGCTCGGCTCGATCGGCATTTCCTTCGCGTCGTCGCCCTCGCCGGACAGCAGCATGCGCTTGCGGCCGATGGTCGGCGACGGGGCGTACTTCACGAACGCGTCGAGCAGCTCCTTGATACCTACGTCGCCGCGCGAGCTGACAAACAGCACCGGGATCACGTGACCGGACGCGACGGCGGAGCCGATCGCCGGCCCGAGCTTGTCCTCGGGCACCTCGCCGGTCTCCATGAACTGCTCCATCAGCGCCTCGTCGGTCTCGACGATCGCATCGACCAGCGCCGTATGACACTCAGCGACATCGAGCACGTCGGTCTCGCCGCCGGCCTTGGCCAGGCAGTCAACCACGCTCTTGGCCCCGCCGCTGGGCAGGTTGATCGGATGACACTCGTTGCCGAACGTCTCCTTGATGCCGCTCATCACGTCGGCGAGGTTGACGTTATCGCCGTCAATCCGCGTGACGATGATCATCCGGGCCAGGCCATATTCCCCGGCGGCGTTGAACATGCGCCGCGTGTTGACGCCGATACCGCCCATGGCCGAGATCACGACCGCGGCGGTCTCAACGCCGGCGATGGTCGCCAGGGCCTGCCCGCTGTAGTCCGGCATCCCGGGGGTATCAACGATGTTGAGCAGGTGGCCGTCGTGTTCGAGGTGGAAGGCGGCCGAATCAACCGAGTGCTTACGCTCCTTGGCCTCTTCGTCGGCGTCCAGGGCACTCGTCCCGTCGTCCACGCTCCCCAGCCGGGTCGTCAGCCCCGCCTTGAACAGCAGCGCCTCACCGAGCGTCGTCTTCCCCGCCGCGGCGTGACCAACGAGAGCGATGTTGCGGATCTGTTCGATAGCGTGTGCGCCCATAGGGGCCTCCGTCCACTGAAAGGGCTGTTATCCGTCCAAAATGCGAAGTTCCGCAGTATAGCGGGCGGTCCAGGGCGGTGCAAAGCGGGGGCTGGCGAGGGACATGGGGACACAAATCCCAGACTGTGGCACCGGTTTCCAACCGGTGTGATGTCTCCACGGGTTGCCAACCCGTACAGCGCCCCCATCAGAGTACGAAGCGCCAGCGAGTGACAATGGAGCGTGGCCGCCCTCCGCTGCGTCTGTGTATCTTGGGGGACCGACCTCCAGGTCGGTCAGTAACCCCGGGTAGGTCGGGCGTCCCCGCCCGACAATCCGCGCTTCGTCCTCCGTCGGTCTCCCCCGCGAATCCTACCATCCTCGAATCCACCCCCGCTTGCTGGCCCACAACCCCCAAACCCGCCACAATGCCCCCATGTCCGACGAACGGGGCCCATCCCTGCAGTCCTTCGCCGACTGGTGCGCCGCCAACATCACCGGCGACGAGAAGGGCGAATCACAGATCTTCCTCGATCGCCTCTTCCGGGCGCTCGGCCACAAGGGCTGCCTCGACGTCGGCGGCAAACCCGAATTCCGCGTCCCCCTGTTGCACCGGTTGCTCGCAGTAACACCCGCGCGTGCCTTCGGCCGACCTTACGCCGCGCATTGCACAGATTGCCGACCACGATCCATCTCGCCACGGCAAGCCCGCGGAGCTTCGAGTTGGCACGACTGGAGTTAGAGCTTCTTCGGCGTCGTACCACCAGTCCAGACGTCCAGCAATGTCCACTTGCCCCGACTAGACCAACGAGGGTACGCTACGCGTGCAGGTATTGTTCATATCGCGCCAGCCAACTTAACAGTCCGAGGAGAGAAACCATGAAACTCATCGCATCTGTGTCTCTGGCGTGCTTGCTGACTGCCACCACGGTAGCGGATGTGCTTCATCTCAAGAATGGGGGCACGATTTACGGCACAGTGATTCAGGAATCGGACGACTTCGTAACGATCGCAATGCAGTATGGCACGACAAAGATGGACCGTGCCGATATTGCGGAGATCGAGAGAACTGTCCTGGAGGAATCCACCACTGGGTCAGAGCCTGTAGCCGCAATGAGAAGCGATGCGCGGCTTCCGCGGTGGTCTGTCATGGTCCAGAATCTCGCGAAGTTGCCCTGGGCAGCAGGTCTGTCGCAGATTCCTGCAACTGTCATCAACACCGGCGTGATGCGCGACGTGCCTTACATGTCCTACCGTTGTGGGCACGGCGGTGATTACGAAGTCAATGTCTATGGTGATCCCGATACACCAGCTGGCGTAGAGATTGGTGTGTATGGCGCCCTGACGACGGACGCGGCGGCGAAAAGGCGCTGTGTCGAGTTTATTTCGTCACTGCTACCCGATGCAACTGACGCCGCAATCCTAAAGGCTGCGCGGATAGACCAAGACAAAGTCGAGCGCGGCGGGATGACCATCGAGATCACGCCGACGACGGCCAAAGATGCCTACGGCGGTTGGTGGGTATCAGTGTACTACGAGCGTCGCCTTGAGAAGGCACGCGCATCCGAGAACGAACTCAAGGCGATTACTGTCGCGCGCGACGAGCCGTCGAAACCGGCCGCAAAAAAGCCAGCCGCAAGACGCATCGCGTCTGCTTCGGCCAAGGGAACCGAGTCTGGTTGGACGCGTGAAGATCTTCGGAGAGCGCGACGGCCGAGTGCATCTACCCCCACGCCCTCGTCAGGCGACAGGGTGTATGTTCGCGGGTACTACCGAAAAGACGGGACGTACGTCCAAGGACACTGGCGCAGCCGGCCGCGCAGCCGATAGCTGCGTCCCGCCAACCTACGGCGCCCCGGACCCACTGATCGCCGACGACTGCATCCAACCACCAGTGTAGTACGACCTTTCAGAGCCCGTAACGCGAGCGAGGGGGACGCAGACTATCGTCCCCGCCGAATGGCGCCTAGCGCGACGGTGAGAATCAGTAGCGTCGAGGGCTCCGGGACGGACCCGATTGTGAGGAACACCGGGTTTGGTGGACTCTCAATGAGTGGCCGCGACAAGAGCGTGTCCAACGAGAGCACTCGAATTGAGTCACTCGTAGGATCTGCCCAATACACTTCACGTCGTGTCGGCTCGACGGCAATACCCAGGGGGAATCCACCGACTGTGCTAACGAGTTCAATTCCGGAACCGTCGAACTCTGACCGCTCGATCACGTCGCGAGCGCCATCGTCGGTCCAGTACATCCTGGCGTTCACGTAGTCGAATGTGAGCATTTCAGGGGCGGAGAGACCCGTGACCAGAGTTTCGATCCCACCACCTTCCAGCGGATACCGACTGATCGTACCGGCCGCGGTGTCGGTCCAATAGAGGTAGCCATTTGCAGTGTTGATAGCGAGATCGTGCGGATCGCCAGCAGCGAAGAGAGTATCGACCGGTGAGCCGTCCAAACTCGTCCGCCGGACGCTTCGTACATCCCCGTCGACCCAATAAAGCTGGCGCGTCGCAGGATCGATTGCCATGCCGATGGGATCCGCCAGGCCCACCAGGAAGTCCTCCATCCCAGTACCGTCCAAATTGGCTCGCTGAATCTTGTTCGCAGTCACGTCGGACCAGTACATCTTGCCGCCAACGGCGTCGATTACGATATCCTCAGGATCCGCCAGACCGCTCGCGAGCAATTCGATGCCCGTGCCATCCAGTTCGGCTCGATGGATCGTTCCGAGCAGCGTATCGGTCCAATACAAGCGCGCTGTATCCGCAGCGGCGTGCATGCTGCAGCATGCGGCGGTGCACGCCACGGTGATCAGTTTCTTCATCGCGTAGCTCCGAGATCAAGACGTTGAAAGGTGCCGTGTGAACCGTCCGATGGGCGCCACAACGAATCCCGCATTCTCTCTCCATTTCCACGGAGATGGGCGGAGCGATTCCCTATACCACTGCAACCAACCACGCCGGCCGAGTTCGGAACGGACTCCCACTACCTGCGGAAGTTGAGTATATCGGAATGATTGCTGGCAGGCACGAAGAAACCGCCGCCGTGCTCGATGCCTATTGCTTCGACCCTGACGCTGACCTCTTGCAGCAACTCCTCGACCTCAATCTCGCCGTCGCCGAACGAATCAACAGCGACGAGCCCGTCACCGCCCCCGGCCACCGTCTCGATGGAGCGTGGCCTACCCGGCTACGGCGTCCATGGCCTGAGCATGATTATCAGCCCTGGAGGGCATCAACCGAGCCTTAAATCCCGCGATATTCACGCTACCTGTTCGTATTTCCGAGCAGGACGGGGATTCAGTACGATGGATCGTGTTGGCGCGCCGTCGAGGGCATGACGCCGGCAGATCGGTGCGCTTCGTATCTAAGCCAGGGTCGGGAGAGATGCTGCGCAGCAAAGCCATCTTGTGCGTGCTCGTCTGCCTCGCGGTGAGTACTACCGGCTCACGCGCGGACGTGGTAGTGCACAACCACGCCGAGTTCGCGTACGCCGTTGCGCACAAGGAGCCCGTGATCATCCTGGGTGATTCGTTCGTGGCGACGAGCACGGTCGTCATCGTTCACGATTGCAGCATCGTCGCTGGCCAGGACGTCACGATCGATCTCGCGGGACACTACGTCGGCGTGTACAGCAACTCCTTCGCACTCGGCGGTTCCGAATACACCATCTCATTCACTTCCGGCGCGCCGAACATGCTGTTCAGCTCGGCGGCGCGTGAACTGCAGGGCTCCATCACCAACTGCCGCTTCGACCTCTCTGCCGCCGACAACGGCGTGACGATGCTCTGCGGCGGGAACGACCTGCACCTGACCTTCTCGAATTGCACAGCAAACGAGAACGTCGATGATGGCTTCAATCTGCACAACGTCGGACCGACGCCGGGGATCGCGCACGTGACGCTCCTCGATTGCATTGCAATGGACAACGATCGGTTGGGCTCCGGCGCCCCGGCGGGTGACGGCGTCACCGCACATGCTTCGAACCACACCATCGAACTGGTCGGCGGTTACTACGCCAATAACGGCAAGGGCGGCGCCACCCTGGTACACGGCAGCAACCTGGTCGTGGATGGCGCGGTCTTTGAGAACAACGGATGGGTGACGTTCATACGCGATGTGCATGTAACCGGCACGGGGGGTTCGCTAACGTGGCACAGCGGCTACACGGCGACTCTGGAGTTGTCCAACATCGCGCACATGTACGGCGGCGAGATCGGTGACGTCTACCTGAGCGATCCATTGGCAGAGTTCAACGTCCACGGCTTCGGGTTCCGAGACGCTGTGGTCGCGTTTGATTCCTGCTGGCAGGAGCTGTCCGCGAACGCCCCCACGTACGTACCGCAAGCCATACCGATGCCGGGCGACACGGATGGTGATCGTGCTCTGACTTGGTCGGATGCTGAGTCTTTCCTTCTGTTGCCGGAGGACATGTGCTGCGACGGCGGGTTGATCCTGCAAGACCTGGCGCTACTGCAACAGCACTTCAACACACCGTTCTGAAGAACGTGGCAGGCAAAGCACACCGGGCGTTCCACGCCCCGACCGTTGTCACCGTCTCCCGTTCCCGATTCCCTCGCTCGCGCTTCGGGCTCGGACTATGGCCCCGCGTACCCACTTTCCCACCTTCCCACCTTGTCACTCTGCCCCCAACAGCGCCCGAATCGTATCATCCAACTTGTACAGCGGCCGGGCCGTTACCTTCGGCTGCGACAGCGGACCCTCCACCTTGTACTGCACCAGCTCCTGGCCTGCCGACTCGAACAGGTCGGTCAACAGCGGAACGCGCGCACCGCCGCGCGGGTGCGCACCGACCAACCGCAAGGCGATCGTGTCGGCGTCGATGTCCCAACTGCCGTCGCCGATCATCCGCAGGTCGGCACTCTGGATCTCGATCCGCAACAGCCGCAGCGTCGAGCCCTCCCACAGGAACTTCACGTCGAGCTGGTCCAGCTCGTCGCTGATCGCCACGCCGCCCGACTCTTCCGCCTCGGCCACCGACGCCAACACCGGCGTGCCCAGAAACGACCCGCCGCGAATCCGCAGATCGCCGTTACCGCGCCGTGTCGCGATGCCAGTTCCGACACCCGACAGAAACAGGCGTCCATCGAGCCGGCCACGCCGCGGCGGAGCGTCCTCGTCGGTCGGCGGAAACATCTCGTGTACGCTCGTGTTCTGCAGCGACAGCGTCACCTCGTACCCGCGCGTGTCCGGATCGACGGTCACGTCCGCAACCACCTCGCCGCCGCAGAGCTGGCCCTGCAAATCGGTCAGCCGCACGAACGGGTCGCCCGGGTGCCAGCGCAACGCGCCCGTCAAGTCGCGCACCTGTCGACCCGCGACAACGGCCTGCGCAATCTCGAACCGCGCGTCGACCGTCGCATGCCCGTCAGCGTCCAGCTTGTACGTACCGATCAGTTCGCCGTCGAGGTCCGTGACGTCGAGCCCCAGCTTGAGCGACGCGTCGCGCAACGCGATCTGTCCGTCGAAATTCCACGTGCGCTGCTCGGCCCCGCGCAGGCGGACGCGCGGTAGGTCCGCGTCGAACCGCCCCGTCGCCGACAGCTCCGTCAGCAGGTCCGCAAGCGGAGCGGGCAACGCCTCGAGCACGTCCTGTTCGAGTGCCATATCCCGGGCAGTAAGCGCGATCTCCGCATCGAGCGCTTCATCGCCCCACGTGCCCTCGGCCTGCGCCGAGAGCTGAGCCTCTGCCCCGTAGCGGGCAGATGAGGACCGCAGCGTGAAGCGATCCTCGGAAACAACCAACTCCGCGACGACCTCGTGCAGTTGCAACGGCAACGGGTCAGACCGCATCGCGTCGGCCCGCAAGTGAATAAGCGCCACCGGCGACTCGCCAGGAGCGGCCTCCAGCGCAACGCGCACTCGGCCGGGGCCGTCCAACCCGAGCGACTCGGTCAGCGCGTGCCAGTCAGCCGGTACAAACTGCGGCAACACGTCCGCCAGCACCGGCGCCCCCGCCTCAACCACCAGCTCGAGCGGCTCGGCGTCCACTGCACCGGACGGCATACGACCCGCCACCTCAAGCATCGCATCACCCTGCCGGCACGACAACTCCTCGATCGTGTGATCATCGTCGTGGATAATGAGGGTACCGCTGACGTCGTCCCAGCGAGCGTCCGGCTGAAGCCCCCACAGCTCGCCGGACTTGATCTCGGCCACTGCATGCTGGCTGAGCCCCGGGTCTGTGCTCGCCCCGTGTACGCGAGCCCAGACGTCGGCGGTGCCCTCAAACGTGACGGTGCCGGCCGCGTCGCCGCCGTAACCGAGCGGCGCCACATGGCTCACCGGCAAGCCCGTCAACTCGACGTGTAAGTCGCTGTCGTAACCTGAGTCGGTCAGCGCGACGGTCCCGGCGACGCGCGTGCTCTGCTCGTCCGTGTAGCCGTGCAGATCGGCGATGTCGATTACGCCATTGTGGATCGTGAATTTTCCGTCGGCGTGGCTGATGCGCTGCCCGTCAGTGAGATTCAAACTGCCGGTGATCAGTTCAGCGCTGACGTGGATATCAGGCTCGGCCGGACCGGTTTCAGCGGAGCCCTCGACGCGACGAACGGTCGTGCGGACGTCGCACAGCCCGAGCGGCCTGGCCTCACGCCACAGCGCTTGGTATTCGGTCGGCAGGGCGGCGTAGAGCTCCTGATCGAGCGGCACGACGTGCGCATCAAACTCGACCTCGAACCCGGTCCATTGAAAGCTGTTGTTGAGCTGCCCGTTGGCGGTGACGGACACAACTCCGTGCCGGGCACGCAGCCCTTCCAGCAACACGCGACCGCCAGCCACGCGCACGTGGCCCTGCACGTCATCGAAGTCATAAGGGAAGTGCACGTAGCGACAGCGATTGCCACGGGCCGTAAGCGCCACCTCCACGCGATCGGGATCATCCGGCGAACACGTCGGCGTGGCCGGCAACACGCGTGCGGTCAGGTCAATGCGGCCGCGCGGACTGTAATCCTCGAACGCCGCCTGAATCGCGTGCGGAATCCGCGGGGATTCGAGCAACGCTGCACCGGTTTCTGTCGTCGGCAACTCCAGCCCGACGATAGCAAGCTCGCCGTAGAGGATGTCCGGCAGAAAGGCGCCGGCGGCATCCGTCTCGGCCGAACTGCCAGTGAGTCGGCGGCGGACGTGATCCAGCGCGGCGGCGGACATCGTGGCCGTCGCGGCCAGCGTCGCATCGTTGATCGTGCCGTGTCCGCGCCAGCGCAGCCGGCCAGGGGCGTCGGGAGCCTCTCTTTGGTACGTCACCGTCGCCGCCACATCGTTGAAGCGAAAGTAATGATCGGCACCGGCGTTGGCAGGCGCGTCCTCAATCGGCAGATCACCGGACAGGCCGGCAAACTCGATCTTCAACGCAGAGAGACGCTGCGTCAGTTCAGCGATCGTCGTAGGAAGCGCTGGATCCGTCGTGTCGCGCGGCAAGTCGTAGAGCAGCCGTTTAACTTGAACCCTGCCGCTCAATCCGACGCGCCCCAGTGAATTCGACAGCGCCTCCGGTGCCAGCAACTCCAGCTTGTCTACGCCGGTCCAGCCGAACTGTGCCGCGAGCTGGCCAGCGGTGCGCTCCCAGGTGAGCGTAACGAATGGCTGTCCGTCGGCCCGCCCGCGATGAACGGTCGCCTCGTAGCCCGACCGTGTCGGGGTGCCACGGAATGAGAACCGCAAGTGGTGTGCCAGTTCCCAGCCGTCGTCGCTGCCCGAGTGAATACGAATCTCAAACGGCGCAATGCGCACGGGGGGCAGCCCCTCCTCAAGCCAGGTCGTCAGGTGCGCGAGCAACGGGTCCTCGCGCTCGCCACGCGCCAATTGCCAGCTCTCGGCGGCGCCGGAGAATTGGCCATGAATCGCGACGGAGACCTGCCCCAGCGCGATTGCTGTCGGGCGGATCTGTCCGGCGAGCAATTTCCACCAATCGAGTGATACTGCCGCCCGACCGACCCGCACGGCCGGCTCTGCCGCGCGCTCGCCAGCATCGTCAGCCGGTGCGTCAACGGTAACGCCGAAGAGTTGCAGGCCGTGCAGCGGCGAGAACGTGACTGCGGTGACATCCACTTCCCCAAGATCGAGCGTATGCAGTGCGGCG
This sequence comes from Phycisphaerae bacterium, assembly GCA_028277645.1. GTDB lineage: Bacteria > Planctomycetota > Phycisphaerae > UBA1845 > Fen-1342 > JANQFV01. The sequence goes on along the minus strand of JANQFV010000015.1, from coordinate 71,060 downwards.
AGCACACGCGCGCGCAGCCGAGACGGGTTCGTCAGATACGCGTAGATGGCTGCCAGAATCAGAGCGAGCGCACCGATACACAGCAGCAGACGCCGCCAAAGTCGTCTGCGAGGTCGCATACGTGCATTCTGGTCGGTGATCAGGGCCGTGCAAAGCGCGGGTCAGCCGCGCGGCAGAACGACATGCGCCGCCGTACCCTCGCCAACGCGGCTGTCGAGCCAGATACGGCCGTTGTGGGCCTCGACTACGCGGTGTACTCGCGCCAGCCCCAGACCGCGGCTGCGGCCGGCGTCTCGGTGCGAAAAGAACGGATCGAACGCGCGGTCGCGTACGGCAGGCTCCATGCCACAGCCGTTGTCGCTGACCGTGATCCGCACCGAACTACCCTGCTCCGCAGGAACGGCGTGCAGCTTCACAGCACCGGTGTCCGAATCAAGTGCAGCGACGGCGTTCGCGAGCAACTCACGTACGACGAGACGCAACTGATCCGGATCGGCATGTACGTACAGCGCGCCATCGGCGCTGTGTTCAGGTGCAGAACTCGCCACTACATCGACAGCGATGGTCGACGCCGGGCGCCCGGTTTCCTGAAGCCACTCCGCACGCAGCGTCTCGAACAGTTCCGCCAGGTCTACACGCTGCGGCGACGGCGAGCGGGGACGCGCGAAGTCCATTAGCTCAGTAACGATTCTGCTACACTCATGGGCTTTGCCTACGATCGTCTGTAGCGCGCGGCTGCCGTCCGCGTCCTTGATGGCACCCTCGAGGATTTGCGCTCGACCGGAGATCACCGTGAGTGGACCGTTCAGCTCGTGCGCCGCACCAGCAGCCATCTCGGCGATCATGGATAGCGTCCGCGTCCGCAGCAGCTCCTTCTGCGTTTGCTGGAGGCGTCGATTCGTATCGGCCAGATCCTCCGACAGGCGCCGCGCCGCGGTCTGCGCATTCGCCCGCCCCAGCGCCAGCCCCAGGCCCGTCAGGAATGACCGTAGCTCTTCGGATTCCTCGGCCAGCCGGCTGCGCTCGTCAGCATCTGACGAATAGACGATTCCGCCGGCCAGGCGACGTTCGTGCAGAATCGGCAGCAGCCAGACCATGCCGCGTCCGGCGGGACCGAGAATCGGATCGAGTAACGTGTGGATGGGGCGCGGCACCGGCATCGCGAGTGCGTCCATCTGCTGCTGCGTTTCCTCAAGCCAGAGCGTGAGGTCGTTCGGCACCGACTGCGTGCTGTGGCCATGATCCTGTTCGGACGGTCCCGTCCAGCACAGGTCTATCGCAGCGTTGTTCTGACGCAAGCCGAATACGACGACGCGCGGCTGCTGTAGCGCGCTGGCGGCGGCCTGGCAGAGTGCGACGACAACCGCTGTCGGATCCGCCCAATCCGTGAGTTGGCGTTCAAAATCGCCAATGGCCCGGAAGTAACGTGCCCCTGCCGCCAGGCGTCGATTACGCGTCAGGAGCTCCGCGTTCAAACGACCCAGCTCCGAGTTGGCGCGCGTCATGGCTTTGACGTAGAGCGCTTCGGCGGTTTCGCCTTCCAGGCCCAGCAGCGCGGCTTGCGTCGCGACGTCGTGAGCCAGGCTGGTCGTCACATCGGTGATCTGGTCAGAGTCAAATCCCAGTCGGTCCGCGATCACGGCAGAGCTCTCGTAGAACACGTGATTGCCGGAGTATCCGATCCGCTGCTCGCGGACGATCGTGTCGGCCAACTGCACCAGGCGAATCAGCGCGGGGCATGAGACTGACGCCGGCAGCGTCTCTGTCGACAGATGGTGCAGCCAGATCACCTCCTGCAGCATCGTTGGCAGGTGCCAGCGCTCAGCCAGTCTGCGGCCGGCGATGTTGTGATCGGCGCCGAGAATTGAGCGCTCGCTGTCTGCAATGTCACCGCGCGTCTGGTTCGCGTGTGTAGCCACGCGATCGTACGCCTTCGGGAAGACCGCATCGAACGCCACCTTGCCCAGGTCGTGCAACAGCCCGGCGACGAAAGCGTCCTCCGCATCTACGTCCAGATCGCGGCGGACCTGCGCGAGCCGCTTCGCCGCACAGGCAACGCCAAGCGCATGCTTCCAGAACTCGCGTCGGTCAAACGCTCCACCGTCACCGTCTTCCGCGCTCTCGGGGAAACAACCGAACACACTCGTCGCCAGCACGGTGCTGCGAACGGCAGCAAAGCCGATCAGTGGAATCGCCTGCTCCAGCGTCTGCACCGGCTGGCTGACGCCGCTCGCGGCTGAGTTGGCAACAGACAGTAGCTTCGCCGTCAGCGATTGGTCGTTGCGAACCAGCTCGACGACATCACGGGCCCCCGAATCGCGTTCGGCAGTAACTGCCAGCACGCGCAGTGCGACTGCCGGCAGCGTTGGCAGCGTCTCCAGGTAGGAGAGCACGACTTCGGGCGAGGTCTTCTTATCACGCACGGCCGGCGCCTCTGTCATCTCACATCCCCAGCAATTTGTTGATGCGCTCCACCAGCTCGGAAATCTTGAACGGCTTCTGGAGGAAGTCGTCGGCCCCGTCTTCGAACAGTCTGTCGACATCGCTGGAGTCGATCACGCCGGACACGATGATGATCTTCACATCCTTCATCGTTTCGTCCTTGCGAATCGTCCGGCAGACCGCGTTGCCGTTAATGTCCGGCAACATGTAATCGAGCACGATGCACTCCGGACGAAACTCGGCCGTGCGATGACCGGCGTCGAATCCGGTGGCCGCGGCCTCGACATCAAATCGTCCGTCGCGTTCCAGCAGCTCCACGATCATCTCGACGATGGCCGGGTCGTCGTCGACCACAAGGATGCGCGTCTTGCCCGCGTCGAACTGTTCGAGCGGGATCTGGTGCTCTTTCATGAACTGGATCAAGGCGTCGCGCGGAATACGACGGAAGCGCGATCCCGGAACGCGGTACCCCCGCAGACGCCCGTTGTCGAAGCACCGGATGATCGTCTGCTGGCTCAGCTTGCAGATCTTCGCGACTTCGCCTGTGGTGAAGATAGTTTTCTGCCGCAGGCTCTCGTCACGCTCAGCTTCCGCCATATTCTCACCCAGACCTTTCCCATATTGCCTATATTACCAAATATAGCACAAACAGGAGTTCCAGGCAAACTCCACACCCCGTATATCGGTCATTCAGGCAACCCGATCCCCAGATGAAGTGTGTTTGTGGGCCGCGAGATACACGCAGAGCGTCTGCACGTCTGACGGGTGCACGCCGCTGACACGCGCCGCCTGCCCGACGCTCCGAGGCTGAACCGCCGTCAAGCGCTCCATAGCCTCCCGCCGCAGGTGCGGGATCACTCCGTAATCGATCCCGGGCGGTATGGGCTGCCGCTCTGTGGCGCGGGCCCGCTCGATCGTTCGGCGTTGGCGCTCAATGTAGCCGTGGTATTTGATGAGGATGAGCGCCCGCTGCCACGAGTCGGGACAGCGTGCAAGCTCCGGGAACTCCCGTGCGTAGCGCTCCGCATCTTCATCAGGCCGCCTGAGCCAGTCCTGCAGAGGCCGTCCGTCCCAGCGGATCTCGTCCGCCATCCGTAGCACCGAATCGATGTTCTCCGCCGAGCGCAAATATCGCGCCCACCGCTTGGCGTCGACCGTGCCCAACTCATGCCCTAGCGGCGTCAACCGCGTGTCGGCGTTGTCGTACCGCAGGTGCATCCGGTGCTCGGCCCGCGACGTGAACATGCGATACGGCTCGGTGATCCCGCGTGTGACGAGATCATCGATCATTACGCCGATGTACGCCTGATCGCGACCCAGAACCAGCGGCTCGGCATCACGCAACAAACGTGTAGCGTTCACACCTGCTACCAGTCCCTGCCCAGCCGCCTCCTCGTACCCACTCGTGCCGCAGATCTGTCCGGCGAGGAAAAGCCCGCGCACACTTTTGGCCATCAGGCTGACGTCGATCTGTTCCGGCCAGACGAAGTCATACTCGACTGCATAGCCCCATTGCACGATGCGCGCGCGCTCCAGACCGGGGATCAGTGCAACCATCTGCGCCTGCACGTCGCGTGGCAGTGAAGTGCTGATGCCGTTGACGTAAATGCGCTCACTGTCGCGCCCTTCCGGTTCGAGAAATACCTGGTGACGTTCCTTGTCGGGGAAGCGCAACACCTTGGTCTCGATGCTCGGACAGTAGCGCGGGCCGGTGGACTCAATCTGCCCGGTGTACAGCGGCGCGCGGTCCAGGTTGGCGCGGATCATGTCGTGAATGGCCGGCGACGTGCCGGATATCCAGCAGCAAATCTGATCTTGCGCGATGCGCTCAGTGAGAAACGAGAAGGGGGCCGGCGTCTCATCACCGGGCTGCTCCGTCAGGCGCGCGAAGTCGACACTGTCGCGCGCCACCCGCGGCGGCGTGCCGGTCTTCAAGCGCCCGAGCCGCAGGCCCAGTTCATGCAACGCATCACTGAGTGTACGGGCCGAACGCTCACCGACGCGACCACCGACGGTCTGTTCGGCACCCGTGTGCATCAACCCGCGCAGGAATGTTCCGGACGCGATAACCACTGCTTCGCAGTGCAACTTGCGCCCGTCGTCGAGTAATACGCCGGTGATCCTGCGCTGATACTCCCCGTCCGCAGGCTCCGACAGCAACGCATCAACGCCCGCCTCCACGAGCGAGAGATTCGGACAATCGCGCAGATAGCGCTGCAGCACGCGCGGATAGTCATCGCCGTCAGCCTGGGCGCGCGGCGCCCAAACCGCCGGCCCCTTGCGGCGATTCAGCATCCGGAACTGAATTCCCGCCTCATCGGTGACGCGCCCCATCAGTCCACCGAGCGCGTCGACCTCGCGCACAATCTGGCCCTTGCCGATGCCACCGATCGCGGGATTACAGGACAGGCGCCCGATCGCTTCGATCTGAAACGTGACTAGCGCCGTGCGCGCACCGAGGTTGGCCGCGGCCCAAGCCGCCTCCGCGCCGGCATGTCCGCCGCCGACCACCACCACGTCGTATGCGTCGTTCGCCATGCCGACCCTATTGTACGCCGACTGCCAGACGTGACTTTTTGACAGTTTTGCAGGGGAGTAGATACAACGGCGAAACGCCCCTAAGTAAATGCAATTGCGCTGCTTATGTAAGCTCCGTACGAATTCCAAGCACGCTCTGGCACGGCTGTTGCAATAAGGGACCAGCGAGAGGTGTCGGCGGCAACGTGCGCCGCCGCGAAGGTGACCGCAACGAAAGGAGATCAGTCATGTTGCTGGCCAAGCGAAACTTCGCCGCCTCGCCGTTGTTCGAACTGCACAGTGAACTCGACCGTTTGAGCGATGCGTTCTTTGGTCGATGTGGCGCAAGTGCGCTGAACAGCGTGCGAGCGATTCCCGCGCTGAACGTGCGGGAAGACGATGACAACGTGTACGTGGAGGCCGAGGTCCCGGGCATGAAGCTCGACGAGCTCGAGCTCACCGTGCAGGGCGACGCGTTCGGCATCAAGGGCTCTCAGGATGCCGAACAGGAAACCGAGCACAAGTTCCACCGCCGCGAGCGGGTGCTCACCCAATTCGCGCGGGAACTGACATTGCCGAGCAAGGTCGATGCCGATGCAACCGAAGCGACGCTGAAGGATGGCGTGCTGACGGTCAAGCTGCCGAAGGCGGCTGACGAGCGCCCGCGAAAGATCGAGGTGAAATCGGCGTAACGACTGCACCGCCGTACGTGTTTGACGCGCCCAGGCGCGGCGTCATTCCGACGAGCGTAGCGAGGAGGAATCTACCTCCAGACGAACGGTACCGCCCATTCGCAAGTAGATTCTTCACTGCGTTCGGAATGACGTTAGACGTGTACGCGTTGCCGAACGTAGCGCCTTTGATTGACTGACGAGACTGACTGGAGGTAAACGACATGAACGATACGACCATCGAGAACAACGACACCTGCACCACGGAAACCTGTTGCCGTACGGCGCAGACCGTGTACCGTCCCGCGGTCGACGTGCTTGAGAACGAGCAGGAATGGGCGCTGCGGGCCAACGTGCCAGGGGCGCGACCCGAGAACATCGACATCGACTACGAGCGTGGCCAGCTCACGATCCGCGCCCACGTTGAGCCGCGGCAGGACAACGTACGCTACGCGCTGCACGAGTACGGCGTAGGCGACTTCGTCCGCACATTCCGCGTCGGCGAGGACATCGACCCCGAGTCCATCGTGGCCGATGTACGTGACGGTGTGCTGACGGTCCACCTGCCGAAGCGCGAAACCGCAAAAGTGCGCAAGATCGCGGTGCAGTCGGCGTAATCGCACTATCGCAGCGGCGCCGTCCATAGCGGGCGGCGCCGTGTCCGCTCTGCTAGCGCGCGTTCAGATGCGGTCCGGTGTGCCACTGCTCTTGAGCAGTGTGTCTTGTGAGTAACGACGCTCGCGTCGAGCAACGCGCTTCTTCTGAAACTGGGCTAGAATCAGGCACCTGCAATGCCAACGTATGAGTATCAGGCACTAGAACCTAACGCGGGGTGCGACCTGTGCCGCGCGCGGTTCGAGGTGCAGCAGTCGATGCGCGACGACGCGCTGACGGCCTGCCCGGAGTGCGGCCAGCCGATCACACGCCTCATCTCCCGCTGCGACATCTCCACGCAGATGTCGGACAAAGCGAAGCTGTCGGACAAGAACCTCAAAGCCAAGGGTTTCACCAAGCTAGTCAACGAGGGCGGCGGGAAGTTCCGGAAGGTGACGTAGTCGACGACTCTGAGCACATCACACCCAGACCCACGCGTGAAGCCCGGACCGATCACACCGCCGCGCACAAAACCACCAACACATCCACACCTTAGTCATTCACAACATATTGATATACAACGACTTACAATGTCCCACGGGAACATCGTCGCTATCATGCATCACGATTAGCACACAATAAACCAACGGTCAGATATTTTAGTTGACACCCACCTGGTACCTGGTATACTAAAGCAGGGATTAAAGGAGGTCGCAATGGCGCGCAGCAAAGCATACCCCGGTGTGGCGTTGGACGCGTGCGTGGAGCAACTCAAAGCGGTGAGGCGTGCGATCGGCCCAGGGCCACATTCGCGTGAAGCAATGGCGGACGCGGTGGGCGTAGCTTCAAATACGTTTATTCGGACCGTGGCGGCAATGTGCCACTTCGGACTTATGGTTCGGGCGTCCGATGGCTACCAGGTCACAGACCTCGGAAGGCAGGTGCTGGATCCACTTGACGGGGAACTGCCAGACGCGATGCACCAGGCAGTGTATAACCCGCGATTGTACTCACAAGTGCTAACACACTTCGAAACTGAGGGGCAATTACCGAATCGGCTAGCAACTGTGCTCCACAGGAGATTCGGCATCACACATAATGCGGCAGATCTAGCGGCCAAGATCTTAATCCGCTCTGCCGAACACGCGGGGGTAATTGATGGAGATCTGCGCTTCATGAGAACCAAAGGCGCAGAAACTCCGTTGCCGCGAGAGGAAGATGATCAGCGTGCAGCGACGGTGAGCGACGTAAAGTTCAAGAACACCGCGGAAGCGTCGGTTGTCCGCAGCGATAGTGACCAACAAGAATTCTACTTTCGACTCACCGAAGGACGCTTTGCGCTTTTGAGGGTTCCTGCTGAGCTGAATAGTCGCGATATTGAGATCATTACCAAGCAGATTGAACTACTTGAGCTGCAGGTTGGTGATGGTTAGTATGAAAGGGGTGGCAGGGGCACCGCGATTACCCGGTTCGTCGACGACCTACGGGTCCACACCGCGGGTCGGGGCCCGGTGATCGCGGGGAGCGGGGTCCACACCCGCTCCTGCCCCTGGCATTTGTGATTCTATATGCCTCGTTCGGTTTCCGCAATGCAAGCGTTGGTCGGTGTCATCGTTCGCAACGGTGGAAACGCCTGACTCCTTGGGGAAGCATCCGGCATCACGACCGTGTTGGCTCCGACGCTGTTAGCATCTCACATTGCTTTCGGTGACCGATAGCTCAATCCGCCGGTACGCAACGTCCATCCGCCCAGGCGCGCAGCGCCGCGACCCGTTCAGCCATCGTCACCGACAACGGCGGCGAGTTTCCCAGCGCCGTGCTGATGTGGTCCGTGGATAGCTCTGCCTTGACAGCATACGCCTCGTGCAGCGCGGCGATCACCGCCTGCTCGATCTCAGCACCGCTGTAGCCGTCCGATGCCTCGGCGAGCGCGTCCAGATCGAACCTACTTGGATCGCGATCGCGTTTGCGCAGGTGGATTGTGAAGATCTCCGCACGCGTATCGGCCCGCGGCAGGTCGACAAAGAAGATCTCGTCGAAACGACCCTTGCGCAGCAACTCCGGCGGCAGGGCCTCGATGTCGTTGGCCGTCGCGACCAGAAACACCGGCGTGCAGTGCTCCTGCATCCAAGTCAGGAGCTGGCCAAACATGCGCTGCGACAGACCGCCGTCGGTGCTGCGGCTGGCCGCGGAGGCAAACGCCTTCTCGATCTCGTCGATCCACAGGATGATCGGGGCCATCATCTCGGCCTGCGCCAGCGCGTCGCGCAACCGGCGTTCCGACTCGCCGACGTAGCGGTCGTAGAGTCCGCCGACGTCCATGCGCAGCAGCGGCCGCTGCCAGGCCGTCGCAATCGCCTTGGCGCACAGGCTCTTGCCCGCGCCCTGCACGCCGAGCATGAGCACGCCCCGCGGGACGGCGAGGCCGAACTCGGCGGCCTTATCCGTCAACGCGTTCTGCCGTTGGGCGAGCCAGGCCTTCAGCCGCCGCAGACCGCCGATCTCCTCCAGGTCGACGGGCGCCTCGACGTATTCGAGCAGCCCGCCACGCTGCAACGCGCGCCGTTTGGCCGCCAGAATCCCATTCAGGTCGCCCTCGTCAAAACGACGATCGTCGATCACCGCATCGGTGATGATGCGCTCGGCCTGCCGGCGCGTGAGGCCGCGCAGGTTGCGAACTATGGTGCGCAGGCCGCGGCGGGTGAGATCGACCTCGACGGGGCTCTCGCGGTGGATGCGGGTCACGGTCTCGCGCACGAGCCGCTCGAGCTCGCGTTCGTCGGGCAGCGACAGGTCGTAGCGGGTCGCGAAATCAGCGACCACCGGCGGAATCTCATCTTCGTGATCGATCATGACGAGTTGTGTGCCGGACTCGTCGAATCGCCGTAGCGCGTCGCGCAGGATGCGCAGCGTCTTCTGATCGCGCAGGTGCGGAATCAGATCGAGTGCGACACAAATCGGCTGACCCTTGAGCTCGGTCATCTGCACCAGCGCGGCGGCGGCGTTATCGGTGGTCGCGATGATCGCACTGCCGGGCAGCAATGCATCCTGCAGACCCACACTGCACGTCCACAGCCAAAGCGGCCGGTCGAGCATGTTGGCAATGTCGCGCAACAGGTCAACAACGTATGCCTCCTCGAACGTGCGCACACTGACGCACGGATGCCCACGCCGCAGGAGTTCCTCAAGCTTATCGCGATCGATCATGTTTTCTGCCCCGCATAGAAGTTCGAATGAACAGGGTGTGTGCAGTATAGCAGCGTACGGCAGGCCAAGTGATCCGTTGGCCTTTCGGAGCAGCGAGAGACGTCACTTGGTGGCGGTTTGCTCAACGCGCGACGCAGCGTTCGTAGCGACGGTGTCTGGCTTCGAGGTAGGTGCGGAGTCGGCCGCGCGGGTGTCGATGATGTCTGTTGCTGCCATCTGCGCGTGACGAACACCACTGTTTCGTCGTGCGACCTTCTCCGCCGGCAGACGAATGAACCAGTCGTAGAACGTGCCGCCGACCAGACCGCCAAGCAGGGGGGCAAGAATGTACACCGTGAAGAAGCCGCCGCGGGGACCGGGGATTGCGATCGTGCCCCAGCCGGCGACCAGGGCGAACAGACGTGGGCCGAAATCACGGGCCGGGTTTAGTCCCGCCTGCGTCAGCGGCGACACCACCATGATGATGATCGTCACGGTCAGGCCGATGAAGACGGCGAACAGCGTGCCGTCGGGCCGATTGCGATTACGCGCGTCGATCAGCGCGAATACGAACAGCACCAACAGCGCTGTGCCAACACCCTCGGCGAGCATCGCCTGCCAGTGCCTCACCTTCGCAAACGCCGCCGCGTCGGTGCCGAACATGCCGGGGTTGGGAAAGTACTCACCGAAGACCATCGCCACGGCCTGGCTGCCGGGTTCGCCGCGCACGAGGCCGTGTTCCGTTTCGTGGGCCTTCAGGATGTTGCCGAACAGCGCGTACAACAGGGCCGCAGCGCAGAACGCGCCTAGCACCTGCGACGCTATGTAAGGCCCAACCCTGGACCACGGGAAGTGCCGGCGGACGGCGAAGGCCAGTGTGACCGCGGGATTGATGTGCGTGCCGCTCACCGCGCTGGTGGCGTAGATCGCGAGTGCAATGACGATTCCCCAAACAACCGCCACCTGAAACAACCCGCCGATAGCGTCCGTCAGCACCGCGACGAACATGACCCCGGTGCCGAAGAACACCAGCAGGAACGTGCCGAACGCCTCGGCAACACACGCACGCCACAAACCAAACTGCGTCACTGTGTCACCCCACGACCCCGAACCTCAATCCCTTGATCTCTTAATCCCTTAGTTCCTTCTGCCAAATCGGAGTGGGCGGGATTCGAACCCGCGGTACGCTAACGCGTACACACGCTTTCCAAGCGTGCCCCTTAGGCCACTCGGGCACCACTCCCAGCATGTTCGACCCCACCGATGCCCCTACATTATTGCGTCGGGTACTAAGCGGCAAGGCTTCAGGGCCAGGATCGAGGCCGGCGCAGTGTTCATGGCGAGACGAAACAGTACGAACGGCTCGCCTGTTGCGGAAGCCCGGGGTGCCCAGCACTATAATGCCCTGGCACACTGGTTCGGGTACGTGCCGCGGTCGGCTGCGCAGATAGCTTGCGCGGGCTGTTCCGACTAGTTTCACTGATTATCAATCGGAGAACACCGGTGAACTCACCATTCAGCCACAATCTGTCTGCGCAATCGCGACCACGGCTGCTCGGCGTCGGTCTGTTGACCTTGTGCATCGCGATCGCGACTCCAGTAGCAGCATGGGGCGATCTTACCCCGGCGCAGAAGAGCAAGCTCGACGCCGTCCGCTCCGGCCTCAAGCAACTCCAGACCAACCTGAAACTCGCGCAGGATGCCGCCGGCCCCGGCACAGGACGCCCGAAGGGCTCGAAGGCCAAGCTAGCCATGATGCGGCTGCAGTCCGCGAAGGCGCCGATTCCACAGCTTCAGAAAGCGCTCGGGACGCTTCCCGCCGCCGACCCGGAAGTGCAGAAGACGCAGAAAAACCTCGATGTGGCGATCGCGGCGGCGAACGCGCTGGAGACACGCCTGACCGGACAGGCGCCCGCGCCGGCCGGCGGCGGCGCTGCCGAAGCTGGCGTGAAGCTGGACTATCGCCAGGAGGAGCAACTCAAGAATGCGCGGTTCTCCCTGCGCGATCTTCAGGGACGGGCAGCGGTACTGACACAACTCGTCGAGGAGCTGAAGCAGGCCGAGGACCAGCGGCTGATCGATCACCGCAAAGTGCAGACCGGCATCAACACGCTGGAAGTCGCCGACCGACGAACCAAGGAAACGCGAGATTCGCTCGCGCCGTTGCCGTCCGATGGACGCGGCGTGGCAACGACGCAAAGTGAACTGGATCAGGCTGTGGCGAGTGTGGCGGCGTCACGGGAATTCCTTGTGCCGCTGCACCAGAAGCTGGCCCAGCTCATCAATCCGGGGAGCTACCCGACGCTCGATGCCGACATCAAACGACTTGGCGAGCTGGCGGGCATGTTCGCGAACCGCAACATTCTCGTCGAGAACCGCGCGCAGGCGACGGAGGTGATTCGAACCGCGCCGGCCGCCGTCGAGGAGCGCGACCGCATCGTCAAGCAGTACGCGATCCTGACGCACCAGCAGACGCCCGAGGGCAAGCGGATCGTCGGCATCAGCAACCACTTCACCCAGCAGTACTTCGAGTTTGCCGCCGCTGCCAAGCAACAGAAGGAAGGCCTGCCAAAGGAGATCACGGGACACCTGGATGAGGCGCGGAAGTGGGCGTCAGAAGCCGTCGCCGAGAAGAAGCCGCTGTTCTTTACCGGCGGCATCCCGCAGACGCTGGGATTCGCGGAGGAGAAGATCGCGCTGCTCCAAACGCTCGACGCGGCGGCGGCCGCAACGATGACCGACAAGCTCAAGCAGACGCGCGCCGAACTAAAGAAGGCGCAGGATTCGCTGCGCGAGTCGATCATCGCGGCGAACGAGCTGCCGCAGGATCGCTATGCGCACAGCGACCGTCCCGCGCTGGAGAAGCTCGCCGCCGACGCCTGGAAGCAGCGGGAGCCGAACGCGGAAGTGCTGGCGACTCGCATTCCCTCGGCGGAATGGAAGCGCAGCGTGATGTGGCGAAACCAGACCGGATCGTGGTACAAGGTCGACCATTCGAAGCTACAGGTCCAACTGATCGTGAAGCACGACGCCAAGCTGGCCGTCATCCGACCGATCAATCTCTGGAAGGACCACCTGAGCAACGACGAGATCAAGGCGTTCCCATTCCACGAGGAAGGCGCCGAGTTGCAGCCGCACAACTTCCTGCTGCTGGAGAAGGCTAAGTAGCACTATGGCGGCGCCTCCGCTCCGCGATTGAACGCACCGGCACGCCGTCATTCTCGGTCGGTCGGCTAAGACGCCGAACGTGCGATTTTCTTGCGATGTTGGTTCCTCGGAAAGCAACACGGGAAAACCGTCGAGCTTCACGATAGGATAGAATAGCCCGCAGGAACAGAATCGGCCGCACGCGTTAACTGAGATTGATGGCGCATAGAGTCAACATAGCACCGACACTCCTCCACTGGGCGATCAAGCGATCCGGTCTTTCAGTGGACGAATTGCGCTCAGACGAGAAGTTCAAGATGCTCAATGAGTGGCTCAGCGGCGAGCGCCGGCCAACCCTGCGACAGCTCGAGCAATTCGCCAACAAGACCATGACGCCCCTCGGACACCTGTTCCTTGACGCGCCGCCGGAAGAACCCCTCCCGATACCGGACTTCCGCACGCGCGGCGATGTGCCTATCGAGCGCCCGAGTCCGAATCTGATTGAGACCATTCACACGATGCAGCGCCGCCAATCGTGGATGCGCGAGTACCTGATCGACGAAGGTCTGCCGCCAATGGAATTCGTGGGGAGCGGTCACAAGCTTCGGAACACTACGTCGCTGGCTGCCCGGATTCGTGAGAGACTCGGCCTAAACGTCGACTGGGCAGAACAACATGGTTCATGGGAGGATGCATTACGCACGCTGCGAGAGTCCGCTGAACGAATTGGCGTGCTGGTAGCAACTGCGAGCGTAGTCGGGCTGAACAACCACCGATCGCTCGACCCCGAGGAGTTCCGGGGATTCGTCCTCTGTGACGAGTACGCGCCGTTGATCTTCGTCAACGGCGCTGATTCGAAATCCGCGCAGATGTTCACCATGGCTCACGAGCTAGTGCATGTGTGGGTAGGGCGTGGCGGCTTGTTTAACTTGATCCAGACGATGCCTCACGACGACGAGATGGAGAAGTTCTGCAATCAGACCGCGGCAGAGTTCCTTCTCCCCGAGCACAAGCTGCGTGAGCGGTGGCATGACGTGAAGCAACATGTCAACCCGTTCAAACCGATCGCAGGATGGTTCAAAGTGAGCCCGGTCGCAGCGGCGCGTCGAGCAATGGACTTGGGACTGATCACAAGAAAGCGGTTCTTCGATTTCTATGCGAGGGACCAGGCCGAGTTCCACAAACGCAGGTCTGAGAGGAAATCAAGGAAGGGGGGACCGGATTTCTACGTCGTGCAAGATGTGCGACTGGGCAAGCGGTTCGCATACGCGGTCGTGCGGGCAGCGCGGGAGGGCCGGTTGCTGTATCGGGAGGCGTACCAACTGACCGATCTCAAGGGGGAAACGTTCGCCAAGTACGCTCGTCGGCTGCAGCAGAGGATGATCGATGAGCGACAATAGACGTTACGTGCTTGATGCGAACGTTTTCATTCAGGCACACCGGATGCACTACGCATTCGACATCTGCCCCGGGTTCTGGCGCGCGCTCATCCGTCAGAACCGTGCGCGCACACTATGCAGCATTGATCGTGTGAAGAGCGAACTGGATGAGGAAGGCGACGAACTGTCGACGTGGGTGAATCGGGACGTGCCGGACGACTTCTTCAAGCGTACCAGCGACAAACGCGTGATTGATGCGTTCGTTGAGCTGGTCAATTGGGTCCAAAGCGAAGAGCAGTTCACGGCGGCAGCCAAGGCGACGTTCGCCGCTAGTGCCGACGGTTGGCTAGTTGCCTTCGCGCGGGTCAATGGTGCCGTGGTCGTAACTCACGAAGAATTCGAGCCGCTGGCGAAAAAGCGCGTCAAGCTCCCAAACATCTGCATCGAATACAACGTCTTGTACTGCAGTACGTTCGACATGATTCGCGAGGTTAAGGAGCAGTTTGTACTCAAGACGCGCAGGACCAGAAACTGAGATTCCGCACGCACGCAGTTTTAACTCACTCGACGACATACGATTCCGTCTATGGTACGGCATTCAGGCGGTGGCGAACCTCACCGCACGCTAGGTTGCAGCGCGCTTGATCGCTGGCGCACGGCGGACTAACTACCTCGATGTGATGCCGCCCGCCTACATGGAGCGCGGCAATCATACGAGGCACCTCAACCGCGCTCATTGATCGGTTTCACAATCCCACCCAACGGCGCGGTGCCGCCGGTGGCCGTCTGCTCGCATTCAGTGTGGTGACCGTCGACGATCTCAGGCCGCCAGACCTGTTCGCCGGCGTACGCCCAGCGGCCGGTGAAACGCGACAGGTCGGAGGCCAGATGCCATTCGAACGGCCCCGACGTCGCCTCCATACCGCAGGTGTTCTGCCTCTGATCCCACGTGCCGGTCATCGTGAGCCCGTTGAGCGTGCCGGTGATCCGGCCGCAGCCGCCGGCATATGTGCCGGTGAACGTGCCGCCGGTGACCTGCAGTTCCATCTGCCCGAAGCCGGTCGTCACGCTCCAGGTGCCGGCGATGCTCGGACAGACCTGCCCGCCGGTGCCGTACACCTTGATGTCGACGCTGACCGCGTCCGATTCGACGCCGGCTGCGTCGATCACGACGTAGTGCAGCGACTGAGCATCGGGCTGATCGAAGACGCCGGTGTAGGTCGCTGTGCCCTGCGTCCATTTTCCGTCGCCGTCCTTCCACCACCAGTGCGTGTACGGCGGCGTGCCGCCGGCGACGTTGGCAACGACGGTAACGGTGGTTCCGGGGCTGACCTCCCACGCGCTCGGCGTGAGCGTGACCTGGAGCGGGCCGCTGACCTGCGTCGTCGAGTAGCCGGAATGTGAGCCGGCGCCCCATCCCAGCAATCCCAGGGGGTTGACGCCAACGCTGCCGCAACCCAGCAGTAACGGCGTACTACTAGCAATCGCGAGCACCAATAAGAAAGTCTGTCGGAATGTCGTGGGGGTGATATTCATGGTGCGTTCTCCTGTACCAACGCCCGAGCGGGCGAACTCGTTCGCTTCGTTCCCTGCACCGGGAGTACACGGCAGCCAGCCTTAGCTGACACGGACCTGGCCAGAGGTGCGTATTTCTGAGTTGTGGGCTCTTGCGAGCTGACTAGCAGGCAATATCGGACGTGAATCAGGCCGGATCGACGGCGGACGGTGGTGAGTCCGTCGCCTCCAGCGCGCGGAGGGCGGCCTCACACGTAGTGACGCGACGCGCGAGGTTGTCCGGAGCGGCGGCATCGAAGCCGAACAGCGTGCCGGCATCACGCATCGCAACGTACGCAGCGCGGCTGCGGACGTACGCAGCGTGGGCCGCCCGCCAGGCATCGTTCCGAACTGCGCGCGGGCGCGTGGTATCGGCACCGAGCGCCGCGTGCGCGTCACCCAGTTTCTCGAAGACTTCCGCCAGGTTGCGCTGGTAACCGACGTTTTCGGGGTCGGTCTCCGCGAGCTGTGTACGGATGTCGAGCGCCTGTTGAAACCCGCTCAACGCGATTTCGGGGAGCTGCATGGCAAGTTGCGCATCACCCAAGCGAACCAGAGCGACGGAAAGATCACGCTGAGCCCGAGCACTGGCGGGATCAGCCTGCGCCGCATCAGATGCGATGTCGAACGCCGCCTGGAAGCTGGCGCGTGCTGCATCCGCCCCGCCCAGTGCGAGCTCACAATCTCCGATCGTCGTGTGATACACCCGCAGCGCCTGGCGCGGCCGCGGGTCATCAGGGCGCGCTGCGGCCCAGGCCGCAACAATCTGCAACCCGACACGATACGTTTCGCTGGCCGCGGCGGTGTTCCCGAGCATGCGCTGCACGCCACCAACGCGATTGTAGCATAGCGCCAGATCGCGCTGGGCCTCGACGTTTTGTGGATCGAGCTGTGCGAGCTGTAGCCGGACTGCCAGGCTCTGCTCATACCGGGATAGCGCATCGTCCATGCGCCCCAAGCCGCGCTGCGCATCGCCAACACTGACGAGATCTTCCGCGACGTCGCGGAGGGCGCGGGCGTCATTGGGATTCTGCTCGAGCAGCCGCTGCGAGATGCTCAGACTCTTGGCTTCGCTGGCCAGCGCCTCGTCGCGCTGGCCTAGTCTCCCCTGCGCGTCGGCCAGCCGACCGTAGCTCAACGCAAGATCCCGCAGGGTCACCTCGTCGCTGGGCTCGACGGCCAGCATTTCCAGTTCGGCAACGGCCCGTTCGTAGCACTCGAGCGCCTGCGCGCTGTTGCCGGTGTGCAACCGCACGTCACCGAGCTTCAGGTGGCCCCGTGCCAACCCGATGTGTACTTCGACGACGTCGTGATCATCCTCAATCAGTGCTCGGTAGATTCGAAAGGCCGCTTCATAGCTCTCGCTGGCAGCGTTGGCGTCGCCAAGCGTGATCTCCAAATTGCCGATCTTGTCATGGCAATCTGCTAGTTCACGCTGTGCGCGAACATCTGCCGCGTCTGCGGCTGCCAGCGCGGCGAGGAGGGCCCGGGCCTTACCATAGCTATCCAGCGCGCCGGCGCTATCGCCGAGATTGGCAGCCCCCGGAGCGCCCTGCACATCACCGACCTTCTGATACGCGAGCGCCAGTTCGCGCAACAGCGCTGCGTCGTGCCCGGCCTCGGCGGCGAGGCTGTCCAGGTATTCCAGAGCTGTACGCACAAGATGTTCGCGTGCGGCTGTGGCACCAGCCAGGTGCTGAATGCGATCGTGGATCTCGAAGATGAACTCGCGGGCCAGCGCGCGCACCTGCTGGAACCGCCGATCGGCGCGATCGCGTTCCGTCCCCACCTCGCGCAGCAGTTGCCCCTGCCGCGCGTACATCACCGACAGCGCCAGCGCTGAGCCGACCGCTAGCACCGCGGTGGCGGCGGCAAGGGTGAACTGCACCTTGTAGCGGCGAATGGCCTTGCGCATCACATACCAGTTGCTGGCTCGCTTGGCGGCGATCGGCTCGCCCGCGCGGTAGTGTCGAAGATCAGCGGACAGCTCAAGCGCCGTCTGATAGCGCTGCTGCGGTTCTTTGGCTAGCGCCTTGAGCAGAATCGTCTCAAGCTCGCTGTCGATGGGGCAGCGGGAGCGCGATTGCACGTCGGCGAGCTTGCCCGGCGCATCCGCGGACAGCGACCAGGCCTTACGCGGTGACGTGGGTTCCGCTTCGCTGATGCGCCGAATCACGTCGACGAGCGGACCATCTGTTTCGAACGGATAATCACCCGTCAGCAGGAGATACAAAATCACGCCGAGGGCATAGATATCCGTACGCGTGTCGATCTGCTCCTGACGGCCGGCCGCCTGCTCGGGCGACATGAACGGCAACGTTCCAAGAACGCTGCCGGCCATAGTCAGCAACGAATCAGCACCCTCGGCAATCTGCCTGGCCAACCCGAAGTCGAGCACCTTCGGTGAGCCGTCCTCGTCGATCAGGATGTTGGACGGCTTCAGATCACGGTGAATGATGCCGCGCTGGTGTGCATAAAACACGGCGTCGCAGACCTCGGCCACGAGATCCAGAATCTCCGCCGCCGACAATTCGTGCTGGCGCACGTGCTGATCGAGCGGCAGCCCGCGGACAAAGTCCATCACACAATAGGCCTGGCCCGCCGTCGTGCGCCCGGAGTCGAACACGGTGACGATATTGGGATGCCGCAGCCCGGCGGCTAACTCGATCTCGCGCTCAAAGCGTCTGCTGGCCGCGGCCGATGCGTGTGTACCGTCGCGCAGCACCTTGATTGCAACATCGCGGTTTGTTCTGAGCTGCCGCGCTCGGTACACAATACCCTGGCCGCCGCGGTGCAGCTCCTCAATGATCTCGAAGCCCGGGATGTCGAGCAGCACTCGCGCGCGAGTAGGTTGCACCGGCTCCCGCACATCGGCTGCACTGCTCTGCTCAGTGCGCGATTCGTGCGGCCGGATGCGTTCTACCCCCAGCCCCCGGAGGTCCTCCAGCAGTTGCTGCTCCGCCTCGCACAGCCTGGCGTAGCGGGTCGCACAGTCAGTGCAGTCTGCAAAGTGCGATCGGATTCGCCCCGCAGCTTCGGCGGCCACTTCCTCCGCGCGATAGCGCTCGAGCTCGTCATCACTCGGACAACCGGTCACGCGCTCACTCCTCCGCACCGAGTAACTCAATCATGTGCGCCCGAATCCGCCGCGTAACACGGGATTTGATGGCCTGAACCTGATTGCGCGTCATCTTCAGAGTCGCACATACGTCTTCGATCGGACGATCCTCGATCACGTGCGCGACGAATGCCTCGTACGTCGACGCGCTCACCTCGCTGCGAACCAATCTCAGGCAGTGGCGCAGATGCTCCTGACGCCAAAGCAGGTCGAACACTTCGTCTGGTGCCCGTCCCCCTTCGGGTAAGGCGTCAAGCTCGCCGGTGACCGGCTGATATTCGCGACGATCGCGCCGGGCGTTCCGCACACGGTTGTTGACCAGCGTTGCCAGCCAACTCTTAAAGCGGCCACGACTCGTGTCATATTCGAATCCACCAATGTGCTGCTGAATCGCGGTCATACACTGTTGCGTGATTTCCTCCGCATCCGAGAACGGGAGGCCGCGCGCCATGGCGAAGCGTTGGATCATCGGACGGTAGATCCCGTCGAACTCCTGCCACGCGGCGCCGTCAGTGCGATCGCGGACACGAATGAGCAGGCTGGGGCGGGTCGTATCCACTACGAATTCCCGGTGAAATGATGCTCAAGGCAGTGCGTCCATTCTAACCGCATAGCAGTTGCAAAACACCAGCGATGAGCAACCGTCGCGACGCGGCATGTCTATCGGACGATGGTACGCAGTGCCCAAGCTACCGCGGGAGTAAGTGGACCTCTCGAACGAACAACGCAACCTGATCGGCCAGGTCACGCGTCACGCTCGTCTCGCCGAGGATCAGGCCGGCCTCGCCGATAGCGGTGAAGTTGTGGGTGGCGTATGTCAGCGTGCAGGCCTGTTTCGGCTGCGGCAGAGCCGCCCACGCCGCGGTGCGGAATGGGCGCGCCGCGAGACGTTCACTGCCGAGCCGCACGAAGAGCATGGGGTAGCGGTCCGGGAGTATGCGCTCGATAAACACGGCCGGCATGTAGTACCGGTCATTCAACGCACGCCACTTGTCGCGGGGCATCCACGGGTCCAATCGACGCGGCTCGTTGAAGATCGCATACCAGTAATCTTCGGTGGGCGTGATGTCGCCGATGCCCGTACCGGCGACGATGGCCCCATCCACGTCCGCGCCGTCGGCCAATAGCCTGAACACGTCAATTGCACCGAGGGAATGCCCGACCAGGATGATCCGCTGCTGGCCAACACGGTCACGTAATGCCGCGAGTGCGGCCTGTGCCGCCGGCAACGGATCCCATTCCTCGATGGGGTAGCTGATGCTCGGCGCCGGCGACGCACCGAAACCGGGATGGTCCACAGAGAGCACGGCAACCCCGGCCTGAAGCAGTGCGCGACGAAAGACGCAGGCCGCCGCCTGGCGAGCCCCGTCGCGATGGGCGCCATGGAACAGGACCGCACCGGGCACCGGCCCTGCAACGTCAGGCCGTGCAAAGTAAGCGACAGTTCCGGTGCTCAACGTCACTCGCTCGCCGGGCTGCGCGAAAGTCACACCAACCTGGTGAGTACGCGATCCATACCAGCCAGCGAACGTTCGGAGATCATCAATCTTCAAGACCACCGCGAGCGCCACCGCAGCAACAGGAATGCCAACCAGCACACCGCGCCAAATGACCGCGAGCCGCTTCAGGGCCCGATCAATCACCAATCCCAACCCGACCGCGAGCACCACGGACATACTAAGCGCGAACAACGGCACTGCGGGCGTCGACAGCAGACCCGCCACGACCACCACCAACCCGTCGCTGAATGGTCGAATGAAACGCCGCTGCGGCAGAAGGTCGGCGACGCCGGCGATGAACCCGAGCGCCAAAGCCGGCCAGCAGGGCGACCAGGCGCCCGCGGACGCTGCCAGCAGCCACGCCCCGCCTGCGGAAAGGACACCGCCCAGTACACGCAACAGCGGATCAGGCTTCTGCCCCGCGCGCGCCGCAGCGCCGCCGCACCGCGCCAGGATCGCCGCCAACACCAACATGCCCACCGACACCGGGACACCTCCGGCCAAGAGACGCTCGTACGATACCCGTTGCTACGCGCGACGGCTATAATCGCGGCCGTTATCGAGCCCGCACCCCGCAAACGAAAGCCCAGCCTTGTCCGACCAGACCAGCATCCCGACCGAGCGCGCCCGCGGCACGCCCGTCCGCCGCCGCTGGCTATCATTTGCAGCACGACTGATCGTGTGCGCCGGTTTGGTAGCCTTGCTCTGCTGGTGGACGGACTTGCGTGAAGTTGGCCGCGTGCTGGCGTCGACGGACACACGTTGGTTCGGACTGACCTGCGCGATCGCCCTGTTTGACCGCACGCTGATGGCTTACAAGTGGACGCGACTGCTGGCCTGCCGTGGAATCCACGTGACGCTGTGGGAGGCCACACGACTGTACTTCATCGGCCACATCATCGGCACGTTCACACCCGGGGCGATCGGGGCGGACGCCTATCGTGTTGCAGTACTGAACCAACGCGGGCCAACCTCGGTGCTGCTTTCGACGGTGCTGCTCGAGCGACTCATAGGCGTAGCGGTCGTGGGCATCGTGGCGGGCCTGATGCTGCCGGTCTCGGCGCGTTATCTGGCTGAGGGGGCGACCGCCGTCGTGTGGACCACGCTAGTTGTGGGTGTCGTGGGCGCGGGTTGCGTAGTGGCATCGCTCCACCCGCCAACGGTGGAGGCCCTGGGCCGCAGGGTCCCATTCCTGGGACGAACGCGGCTCGCTCAGAAGCTGCGCGATTTCTACGGTGCATACGCGGAGTTTCGGGCCTACCCCGGAGCCTTGTTCAGCTTCACACTGCTAACCGTGCTTGAGCTGTACACCCTGATCGCGCTGAACTACTGCGCGGCGCGTTCGGTCGGCGTGGACGTCTCCTTCACGTATTTCCTGGCGGTGATGCCGCTGCTGCACGTGCTCGTGCGTCTACCGGTCTCATTTCAGGGGGTGGGCGTGCAGGAAGGCCTGTTCGCCTACTTCCTGGTCGCGGTCGGATTCTCAGCAGCACAGGGGCTCTCGGTGTCGCTCGTCCACCGCGCGCTGGAGGTGGTCTGCGTCATGCTGCCGGGGGCGCTGCTGCTGTGGCTCGTCCCGGCGCGGGCGTCACTCGGAAAGGTCAAAGCGTGACACCTCGGCGCGGCCGTCGACACACGCCCACCAGCGGCCGTCCTCAAGCCGCTGCAAATCAATCTGGTGCATGCCGTACTCGTTCCAACCCGTGCCACTGGCCGCGGGCATAGTCTGGTCCGGAACCAGGACCTCCGCGTACTCTGTCGTCGTCAGACGCGTGATTTCGAACGCGCGCAACTGATTGCCGTACAGCGGCGAACAATCCTGGCCAAAGCGATAGAGCCGGCCGTCGAGCGCCAGCATGCGCCCACCTGGACGGGCAATATCCTCGTCACCCGCGACCACCGGACTCTGCGGATGCTCCGTCCAGGTGCCGAGCAGCTCGTCGGCGTAGAAGACGCGCAATGTATCGTTGTGGAAGGCGTTCGTCTGCGAGAATAGCCACCACCTATCGTCGTGACGTACCAGCGTCGGATCTTCGAAGTTGCCGCCGAGCATCGTGCCGACAAAGCGCCACTCCGTCGGGAAGTCCATCGCCTCATAGAGCCGCACCTGGTTCACTTCGGCCGACTCCGGGACCATGTAGTAGCGATCTTCCCACCGAAACACGTGCGGGTAAGACAGGTGAAACGACTCGTTGAGTACAACCTGCTCGTAGGTCCAATTGAATCCGTCCGCACTGGTCGCCAGAGCGATCACGCCGCGCTCTTTGGGGGCGACCGCAACCTCGAAGAACATGTACCACTCGTCCGCCTCACGTACGACGAACGGGTCTGCCACGTACATTGCGGGCACGTCCGTCACGTCTGCCGCCGTCAGTACCGGATTAGCGGCTTCAGGCGCCGACCCGAGAACGAACGGGGAATCACCGGTGTAGATGCCAATGGTCCAGATCCACTCATTGACGACAAACGGCAGCCCGCGCGTGCGGCCAAGATGTACGCCCACCGCCAGTCCCGCGACCACGCCAGATATCAAACCCGGGATCACGTATAGAAGCGTTCGCCTGCTGAGGATGGCCATATTCGTACTCGCGTGCAGTCTCAATCAAGTAAGTCGTAAACGGCCAACGTCTCGCGGGCCGTACGTTCCCAACTGAACTCGCCGGCTCGGCAAATCGCACGCCGCGACAGATCAGCCCGCAATGCCTCGTCATTCAGCACGCGCTCAACGAGCTCAGCCATCGCCGCCGGATCCTGCACGGGCTGATACCGCAGAACGGCGTCGCCGCCGACCTCGGGCAGCGCCGGCCGGTCGGAAGTGATGACGGGCGCCCCCGACGCCATCCCTTCAATTAAAGCCTGGCTGAAGCCCTCGTGCATCGATGGATGAATGAGCACGCGCGCCGCGCGGTAGTGCGCCAGCAACTCCTCTTTGGGCACGAAGCCCTTGAAGATGACGCGTTGCTCCAGGCCCAGGCGCTGCACCAATGCCGCCGTTGCCTGGAAATAGCGGTGCGTCTGACCGCCGCAGATCACGAGATCAACGTCTGGGTGTCGCGCGGCCAGCAGACCGAACGCCTTCACCGTGGTCTGCGTGTTCTTGACCGGGAGCACATTGCCCACCTGCAGAATGAACGGACGCGGGTGGGGCGAGGCAACCGGCGCGCTGCCGCCGGCTGAGACAAACTCGACATCGGCCGCGAGCGGCACAGTGGTGATCCGGTCGGCCGGGTAGCGGTAGTGCTTGACGATGTACTCACGAATGTAGTTCGTACACGTAATAACCCGATCCAGCCTCGGCAGCCACCGGCGAGCGCAGAAACCCCAGTACACCCACTCCGACAGTGACATCGGATAGGTGTTCGAGAAAAAGCTGGAGAAGCCGCCCAGCGTGAACATGTAGTACATCAGCTTGCACGGCGCGCGGAACGGGCCGAGGTGCTTAAACGTCTGGTAGAGATCGATGCTCCAATCGCCGAGCAGCCCGGGCAGCGTACGTTGAATCCACCAGTACTGACGCATCGCCGGCAAACGCGGGCACTGCACGCGTTCGCACGGTTCGTCGACGTCGAGTGGGGTGCCTTCGAGCTCGAGCAGCGTGAACTCATGCTTCTGATTGGCGCGCAACATCTCGCGGACCAGGCTGTTCATCACAGTGCTGGCGCCGCTACGCGTGTCGTAACGTACGTCAAGGCAAATTCGCATGACTCTCCGACCCGCATATGCGTCGGATCTCGACCTGAGCAGTCGGCATTCTAGCGGATCCCCAACGAGGCGGCTTGGTCTATGCGACCGCGACGGCGGGCGTTGCCGCGAGCTCGTCGATCAGACGGTGACGATCCTGGCCGTCAATGTACATGCGATGCCACAGCTCGATGTTCAGAAGCATCCACAGCCGGGCGTAGTGGTCGTGCTGGCCGCTTTCGTGTTCTTCAAGCAGTTGCGTGAGGTACGCCTGCGAGAAGTAGCCGTTCTGCACCATCACCGAGTCGAGCAACAGGCCGCGTGTAACGCCACGTAGCTCGTTCTTCAGCCAGTACGCGAACGGCAGCATAAAGCCCACCTTCTGCCGCTTGAGCAGCGGCTCCGGGAGGAACGGCTCGCAGACGCGCTTCTGCATGTGCTTCAGCCGCCGTCGTCGAAGCTTCATCCCGGCCGGAATGCGCGCGACGTATTCGGCTACCTTGTGATCCATCAGCGGCAGTCGGCTCTCGATCGACTGCGCCATCGACATGCGGTCGGCGAGAATCAACGCGTGCTCGGGCATGCGCGTGTCCATGTCGGCCTGCAACATGCGATCGAGCAGGTCGCGCGCCTGTGCGTTCGTGAACGCAGCGACGATCGCCCGGGCCGAGTCAACCTGGGCCATGTCGCGCCATAGCGACTCGGTGTACAGCTCCTGCTTCGACTCGGCGTCAAACCGGAAGTACGCCACGCTGGCCGCGTAGCGGTCCGCCCCCGACGAGAACGAAACCCGATGCATCCACCGCAGCTTTTGGGCCAGGCTCTTGTACGTATAGCTGTCCGGCACGGCGTAGATCAGCCTCTCCAGCACGTGCTTACGCAACCACCGCGGCGTCCACGCATACCAGCCCGCGATGAGATTGCCAACGTAGCGGTCGTAGCCGGCGAACAGCTCGTCGCCACCCTCGCCGCCGAGGACGACCTTCACGTGCTGGCCGGCCAGCTTCGACGCGTAGTAGATACACGTCGCGATCGGATCGCCCGGCATATCCAGATGCCAGACCATCTCCGGCAGCAGGTGTACGATGTCCGGCCGCACAATCATTTCGTGGTGCGCGGTCTGATAGCGTTCAGCCAGCATCTTCGCGAACGGCAGTTCGCTGTAGTCCTGCTCCTCGACACCAACGCAGAATGTCTCGACCGGGCTGTCCATGTGCCCGCTCATCAACGCCACAATCAGGCTGGAATCCAGCCCGCCCGAAAGAAATGCACCGACCGGCACGTCGCTGATCAGGTGACATTTCACCGTTTCGGACAGCAGCTCGGTCAGATCGTGCGTAATGGTCGCTTCAGACTGCGGGTGCTTGTCGCGATAATCAAGGGTCCAGTAGCGCTCGAGCGAGAGCTTCCCATCCTGCAACTCGAGCGTATGCGCCGGCGGGACGGAGTAGATGCCGTCGAACATCGTGTTAGGCGTCGGCACGAACCGTAGTGAAAGATAGTCGTGCAGGCTGGTGCGATTGAGCCTGCGCGGCACGTCGTCACGCGTAAGCAGTGCCTTGATCTCCGAGCCAAACACGAAGTGGCCACGATCGGCGTCGTGATGGTAGTACAGCGGCTTCTGACCAAAACGGTCACGAGCCAGCAGCAGCTTTTGCGCCTGCACATCCCAGATGGCGAACGCGAACATCCCGCGCAACCGTGTCACGCACGCGCGCCCCATCTCTTCGTACAAGTGCAGAATGACTTCGGTATCCGTCCGCGTGCGGAACTTGTGCCCGCGCTGCTCCAGCTCGTCGTGCAGTTCAGGAAAGTTGTAGATTTCGCCGTTGAAGATGATCCACGCTGACTCATCCTCGTTGGCGATCGGCTGGCGCCCGCCCGCGAGGTCGATAATGCTCAGGCGACTGTGGGCCAGCCCGATGCCGTCAGCGAGGTAGTACCCCTCATCATCCGGCCCGCGGTGGCGCAGCACCTCCACCATGCGACACAGATCTTCCTGCGTCACGTCGCGGGCGCCCACGATGCCGGCGATTCCACACATATCCCAATCCGTTCGGCCCGCTGCCCCGGCTACTGCCCGCTGCCCGCAACCGGCACCGACGTCGGAGCTTCCTTCAATGCATTGCGGTGCATCGGCACAATTTCGCGATCGAGCGGGTGCGGCGACTTCGCGAGGAACCCGCCGATCGCCAGATAGTCCAGGTGCCCGACCTGAAACGCGCGGATAGCATCATACGGCGAGTTCACGATCGGCTCTTCGTGCATGTTGAAGCTAGTGTTAATGATGCTCGGCACGCCGGTGAGCTTGTAAAACTCCTCGATCACGCGGTAGTAGCGCGGACTGTCCGTGCGGGTGACGAGCTGCGGGCGGGCGGTGCCGTCGACGTGTACGACGCCGGGACAATGCCGCCTCATCCAGTCGGTACAGTCGAACGTGATGGTCATGAAACGGGCGGTGTCCAATGCGCCGACCGCGTTGTGATAGCACAGGTCGGTGTGCTCAATCATCGTGGCGGGCGCGAAGGGCATAAACTCGGTGCGGTGCAACCGCTCGTTGAGCCAGTCGTTTACGCTTGGATCGGCCGGTTGATACAAGATCGAACGCGCCCCCAGCGCCCGCGGACCGTATTCCATGCGCATGTCGAACCAGGCCACAACGTAGCCGTCGGCGAGCAGCTTGGCGGCTTCGGCCTCGACATCATCGGGTTTGGAGTATTCGACGCCGGCCTTTTGGAGCTCGCCCTCAATCTCCTCGTCCGTGAAGCCGCGGCCGAAGTACACGTCGCGCAACACTTCGGTGTTCGCCTTCATTCGGCCGTGCTCGGTGTACGGACCGTCTGGCAGGCAGGGCGCTAGCGCCGCCCCGACCGCCAGCCCCTGATCCGTCATGCCCGGGTGTACGAAGATCCGCTTGACCCCGTCGATCTCGTAGAGCATCTGGTTGATGCGCACGTTGGCGAAGATGCCGCCGGCGATCGCGAGATTGCCATCGCCACCAGGATTAAGATAATCGCGCGTGAGCTGGACAGCCAGGTCTTCGCAGTGCTGCTGGATACTGCACGCGAGGTCTTCCTTCTTCCAGCCCTTGGGCAAGCGCGCTTCGAGTTTCTTCATCGCCTGCGAGAACACCGCGCGGCCGACGTTCTTCAATTCGCCGTCCCTGTACGCAATCATCTCGTTGAGCAAATCGCGGTAGATCGGCTTCCCATGCGCAGCCAGGCCCGTGATCTTGCCCTCGTGCTTCTGGGCCTTGTAGCCGCAGATGTGCGTGACGTAAGCGTAGTAGTTGCCGGCGGAGTTGTACGCGCTCGTGCGGTGTACGCGCTCCCACTTTCCGTCAGTCACCCAGTAAATGTGCGACGAATCGCCGTCGCCGCCGCCGTCCATCGTGACCAACGTCGCATTCTCGAATCCGCTCGTGAAGTATGCCGACGTCGCGTGGCACAGGTGGTGATCCACGAAAATCACTGGCACGGTGATTCCGAACTCGTCGCGGAGAATCCCGCCGATCTGCTTGCGGCGTTTGCGGAAGATCGGTCCGCGGGCCTTGTAGTACATCTTCTCGAGGATCGGCAGTTGATCGACGAGATGGCTGAATCGCGACGCCGTCGCGAAGACGGTGTTGCGGAGCCAGCCTTTGTCCTTCGTAAACCAGCCGTCAAAGGGTCGCACGCCGTCGTAGAAGAAGTTGTTCTCGGTATCGACCGCGACCAGATCCACGTCGGCGGCCGTCGCGCCCGCCAGGTCGAACACCTCTTTGATCGAGTCGCGCGGCATGCCGTAGGCCATCTTCAGCCGACAGAGACGCTCCTCGTTCACGGCCGACACGATCTTTCCATCGCGCACGACCGCGGCGCCGCAGGTAATTCCGTCTGTAATGCCCAGCACAAGCATGTCGCTGTCCACCTCTGATGAAAGCCCGGATCTTACGCGCTGGCGGATGCCAGCCCGGCCGGGAGGAAGCCATTCTCGCGATACCACGCGCCGGTGTGCGCGAGCCCCGTCGGCAGATCCACCTGCGGCGCGTAGCCCAACTCACGCCGGGCTTTAGAAATATCAAACGACCGCACCTGCCGGAACCACTGCAACCGTCGCCGAAAGATCGGCGGCTCAAACGGCAGCGGCTTGTACAGCAGCTCAATCACCGCCGCGGCCGCATATAACGGCCAGTACGGCAGATGCGTGAATTTCACCTCGACATTCAACGCCTTGCCGATCTCCTGCACGAGCGCCTTGATCGGCACACTATTCTCATCGGCGATCAGATAGGCCTGCCCGCGGGCCGCGTCCGTCTCGATCGCCGACTCCAGCGCGTCAATCAGATTCGTCACGTACAACGGGTGATAATGCGTGTGGCCGTCACCCAGCATCAGGAAGCGGCCCTTCGCCGCCCGCCGATACAGCATCGCAAACCGGGCCGGATCACCGGGCCCATAAATTGCCGCGGGTCGGACGATCGAGACCCACAGGCCCTGCTCCAGGTACTCGTGACAGACCCGTTCACCTTCCCATTTCGTGTACTGATAGTAGTCCTCGGGTTGGATCGGGGCATCCTCGGCCACCGGCGGCTCGTCGCAATTCCCGTGGACACCGCAGGTGCTGCAATACAGGAGCCGTTCCACGCCGTGCTTCTTGACGGCCTCGCACACGTACCGCGTACCATTGACGTTCACGTCCCAATACGCGGACTTGGGCAGATTGACCTTGCGAAACGCCGCCGCCAGGTGATACACCCGCGCACAGCCTTTCGTAAGTCGGTCGACCAGCTCCGCGTCGGCCACACTCCCGATATGCACATCGACGCCCCGCGCGCGAAACGTGTCCGCGGCCGGCGTTTCCTGATTATCGAGCGCGACAATCTCGTGCCCCCGCTCGAGCAAACGCTCAACCAGGTGTGCCCCGGTGAAGCCCGTCGCGCCCGTCACCAATATTCGCATCAACACTCCTAGTGGATCCCGGCGGCATCCTTCGCCGCTTCGTCACGCAGCCGCAAATGCCTTCGCAGACTCATCAGAAGGCGCCTCAACGCCAGTCACGCGGCGCAGCTCCTGCTCGGTGGCCGCGATTTCGTCGGCAACACGCTCCGATGACCAATTCAATTCTTCGGCCATTATCGCCGCACAGGCCTCGAGTGCCGCGCGCCCCGGGTGGCGGACACTGCCCAGCGCGGTTCGACGAAACACAACGTCCGCTAACCGAACCGCCATCTCGTCGCGCACCGCATAGCGCACTTCCGCGCTGCGCGTCGACACCCCATCTGTCAGCCGATCGGCATCGTCCGAACGATCAGCAATAAGCCGCAGCAACTCGAGAGCGCGCGTGCCGTACGCACTCACCCATTCGTCGATTCCGGCCGTCAACGCCGCGGGAGCGCTGTCCCGCAATTCCGCCGCCACCGCCTCCGGAGAGTGCATGTCGCCGCCGTCGAGCGGATCCTCATGGCTCGCGACAACCGGCGCGGGCCAGTGTTCCCGCCGCGCGGCCTCGCCGATCACCTCGGCGGCGAGTCGTCGCGCCGTCGTGTACTTGACTGATCGCAGACTCCAGAAGCCGACAACACCGTCGCGTTGCTCGTGGTCCACGATGTAAGCCTGCTCGGCGGGAAGTGCCCGCTGGCGCCCTGAACCGGCGGGCAGAAGCCCGTGATGAACCAGCGTGACGTCTGCGAGCGTGAGATTGGCATCGGACAAGGCGCGATTGACGCGCCCCAACAACTCGTCAACCTCCGCCCCATTCACCGTGTTGGCGGAACTGTCATCCGTCGGGGCGTACCACGTACCGATGATCGTCGCGTCACACCAGGGCGTGAGGAACACCATACGCTGCTCGCCAGCCGACCGATCCAGCGTATCGATGCCCAGGGCTGCGTGAGGAAAAAGCTGCCGCGTGACGATGTTCCAGGCTCGCACCAGGCGCTCGTCCGGAGGCTGCACGCGGTCGGTCGCAGTCGCGGTCTCGTGCCACCATGGCCCCGCGGCGTTGACGACGACGCGGGCGCGAATCTCAAGCTCGCCATCGTCCAGGCGGTCTCGCGCCAGCACGCGATCGCCCCGTCCATCCTGCGCCATCAACCGCTGAGCCTCAACGTAGTTGCAGGCCGTCGCACCGCGTTCGATGGCCGAACGCAGGAAAGCCCACGTCAGTCGCTCGGTGCTGGTCGCTTGTGCGTCGTACCACAGCGCACCGCCCGTATATCTGCACGGATTACGCAAACCGGGGAACCGCTCGAGCACCTCCGGCCAGGACAGCAGGCTGCCTTTCCCTGAACCCGTAAGCGTACGGTATAGCGCCAACGCCGCCCGCAGCGCCAGGCAGCTGCGCTTGCCCACGCCGCGCGTCGGAATCACGAACGGCAGGGGGCGCACCAAGTGTGGCGCAAGGCGCATCAAGATCTGCTGCTCGGCCGCCGACATGCGCAGCCGCGCGATATCGAGCTTCTGCAGGTACCGCAATCCGCCGTGGATGATCTTCTGGCTGTTGGCCGACGTGGCACCGCCGAAGTCACCGCGATCGATGACAGCGACAGACAACCCGCGCAGCGTCGCCTCGCGCGCGACCGCCGCGCCCTGTACGCCAGCGCCGATCACGAGTACGTCGAAGACCTGCTGCTCCAGTTGCTTGGGATCACGCTGCATTCGCACCCCCCGTAGCTTGCAGTATGATCCCGTCATGTCGGGTGCCGCCACCGAAATGCAATTGCGGCTTTTCAGCAAGTCGGTCGCCAAGCAGGCCAAGTGGCGTGCGATCGAGCGGCTGCTGCCGGACGAGTCCAACATACGCGGCCTCGATCTCGGCGCGGACAACGGGACAATCAGCTACCTGCTCCGCGAGCGGGGTGGCCACTGGTCTAGTGCCGACATCGCTGATGAAGCAGTCAGCGCAATCCGCAACGTCGTCGGTGAACAGGTGTTCGCAACGGATGGGCGCACGCTGCCCTTCGACAATAACGCCTTCGACGTGGTCGTCGTGATCGATATGCTGGAGCACGTACACGACGATCGACAGCTCGTCACAGAACTGCACCGCGTCCTGCGTCCGGGCGGTCGTCTGATTGTCAACGTGCCGCATCACAAGCGGGTGTCCCTGTTGCGGCCCCTGCGTCTTGCAGTTGGCCTGACCGACGAATGGCACGGCCACGTGCGCCCGGGCTATCGCCGCGAAACGCTCGCGGAACTGCTGGGCCCGGGATTTCAGATCACCTGTGCCCACACCTACAACCGCGCGTTCTCCGAGTTCCTCGATATCCTGCTCAACGCGGCGTATCTTCGCAAGAACCGCACGTCGGCTGGCAGTAGCAAAGGCACGATTGTCACCGCGGACGATCTCGACCGGCAGGCCAGGACGTTTCAGTTGTACAGTCGGCTCTACCCGCTGCTGCGCGCGTTTGCGAGCCTCGACGTGCTCGTCGCACCGCTGTCCGGATATAGCCTGATTGTCGCAGCGCAGAAGCGCGGCCCGGATCACCCCGCCACGTAGTCGTAGACCGCCGCCAGCTTGGCCCGAAAGACGTCGAAATTGTACCGTTCGCTCACGCGCTGGTGCGCCGCAGCGGCGCGCGCGGATGCCGTTTCCTGATCGCGCAACGCCGTCAACAGCCCTTCCGCGAACTCCTCGGCAGTGGGCTGTGTCAGGATCGCGGTCGACGTATCCAACACCTGCGTGTGCGTCGGCAGGTCGGTCGCCACGATCGGGCGCCCACTCTGCATGTAGGTGTAAATCTTCAGCGGCGTGTTCGTGCCCTGGCAGCGCGGCGACACGAGCACGTCCGCCATCCCCAGGTACTCCGGCATGTCTTCCTGAGGTCGCTTGCCGGGCAGGTGCAGCAATCCGTTGACGCCATTGCGATCCGCGTATTCGCGCAGCCGGCGCACGTGCGCATCCTCACCGCCAACGATCACGAAAGCCACGTCGGGGTAGTGTCGCGCGACGAGCGGAATCGCGTCGACCAGGATCTCGACGCCCTGATAGCCTTCGAGGTTACCCGTGTACACGACCACGCGCTGCCCATTCAGACCCAGCTCGTGCTTCAGGTCACGCGTGCGATCGGCACACGGCAGGCGCGTTACCTGCGGCGGCGGAATGTCCTCGATCTGGAAGGCACGTGTCTCGCGGTTCATCTGGGCCACGAGGTACGTCAACGCGCCGCACACCGTGACGGCGGCCTTGGATGAACGGAGCGTCATCCGCATGATCGGGCGGACGAGCGGTGCCAGCATACGGGCAACTGCGGACTTGTGATTCACCAACTGATCGTGCAGATCGGAATCCAGGTCCGTGATCGCCGGCGTGCGGAAGAACCGCGCCAGGGGCGTCGCAAAGAAAGCCGCCTCCTCGACCGCGTGTACCGCGATGTAACGGCGAGTCGCGAGCAGTTCCGCCGTACGCAACATCAGCAGGAAATCGAGCGGCAATTTGGCGTACGAGAAGCCGATCCCGACTGAGCGCAGCCCCGGCGGGCGCGCGACGCGGTGATAATGGACGTTCGGCAACGGAATGTGTGCGCCAAATGGGTACGTCACCAGGTCAATGTGATAGCCGGCCTCTCCCAGCGCACGGCACATCAGACCCACGTTGATCGGCGATCCACGACATTCGAAACACGGGTGCGGCGCAACCATAAGGATACGGCGTTCAGCGCGCTCGATCTTTCGATCCGTCGGAGTCACGACACCCCCTCCCCGCTCGCCTGCTCCGCGCGCGACGCACGCAGCAGCACCGGTGACCCAAACAAGCGCGTCAGGCCCAGTGCCCGCGCGATGGACTCCAGTCCTCTCCCCAGCGCGGGTGCGCCGTGGGCACGATGCACACCCATCGGCCAGAAGAACTGTTTCTTCGCGCCAAACGCATGACACCCCAGGGACCGGAACTCGCGCAGCAGCTCACCGCCCCAGTAGCAGAAATACGGACGCGTATTGCCCTCCACCGCACGCTTGGCGTGAAACACCAGCGGCGTCAGGATGTTCCACCCACTCAGCGCGGCGTAGTCCACAATCACGTGCCGGTCCGCTACGCGGACCAGCTCGCGCAGCAGCTCGCGCCAACGCTCAACGTGAGCCAGCAGCCGCACAGCAATCACCACGTCGAAACTGCGCGGGCCGAACGGCAACTCCCACAAACTCGACGTGACGAAATGCACACGACCGGCGTGCCGCGCTGCCAACGTCCGAATCGCGGTGCCACAGCTATCGTCACTTCCCTGAACCCACACTTCGTGCCCGTCCGCAAGCAGGCCGGGTGTGAGCTGAGCGTGGCCCCCGCCGACCTCAAGCACACGCAACGGGCGCGTGCCCTCGACCACCAACAGGCGCCGGAGTGCCGCGGTCTGCGTATTCAGTAGATAACGGCCGAGCGGGCCGGCGAAACGGCGCCGATAGTCGTCGGACGACGTTTCGACGTCTGGCGTAAGCGTGTTGTGTGCTACCACAGTGCTCAAGTGATCGGTCACCCGTGAGAATCGACTCAGGCCGCAAACCTGGTCACACCTCTTTGCCCTCTACCTCATCGTTCCATCGCGAAATGCACGGTGAGCTCTTCTTACCGTCGACGTGCCGTGGAGGTCCTTTCGCCCAATAACAACATCCGCGAGCGCCACCCCCAATCGCTCCGGCGGATGTTCCACAACTGACCAATACCGATCCCACGCGCCCGAACGCCCACAGGAGGGTAGAACTCCTGAACATGATACATTCTGGGACCAACGGCGCAAATACGTGGTTACTGCGGCACGCGCCGGGGATTCCCCGTAGTACTGGGGATGGGCGGGTCGTTTCACGATAGAATCAACTCCGTGCAAACGTCACGATCGGGTCGCAGAACAGCCTCCGGGTACCAACTGCCGGGCCAACGAAACACTCCGCTATGCCTTCCCCTATAGCACATTGTTCCCTGGTGTTCGGCCTGCTGCCGCCAATTGAGCGCCGAATTCAGCCATCACTCAGCAATAGCCAGCGCAGGGCGTTAATCGCAGCACTTATCGGAGCTTTGCTCGCCCCGGACCTCGACATTCTGTTCGGTCCGTTAACCGGCGCCCCGCTGATGACGTACCACAACGGCCCCACGCACAGCTTGATTCTCGCGCCGCTGTTCGGACTCCTCTGTGCCGGCCTGGCCTGGGGCGGCTTGCGGCGCGGGATGGCCGTCTGCGGCGTGGTCGGAACGCTCGCGTACGCCGGCCACGTGCTGCTGGACGCAGTCTGCTGGGGCAGGGGCGTGCTGATGTTCTGGCCGCTGAGCGAAAGCCGCTTCGGCGGGCCGCCTTACCTCTTCATGGGCGTCCGGCACTCGAAGGGCCTGTTTGTCGTGGACCACCTACTCACGCTGCTGAATGAGCTTGCGTTCGTGACCGCGATCTGGCTGGCGGCGTGGGGACTGCAACGCTGGCAGCGTCGCCGGGAAAGTATGGATCGCCAGATCGAGCAAGCTGCCGACATCACGCCATAGCGCTCCAGGTGCTGCTTATTGGTCCGGCAGCATCAGTGTGGATCGTAGTAGTAGACGTAGACAACCGCCGACCAACGATAGAGCCGCGCCGGGTACACCGCCCGCAGGTCGGCGTGCTCGTTGAGCCACGTGCGCTGCCGGCTGAAGAACGCATCCCCCATTTCGACGACGATCCACGCCGGCGTCGTGACCTCGTCGAGGTCGGACGGGCGCTCGGGATCGTCGGTGATATCCGGCTCTTCCAGGTAGTACTGCCCGACAATCGGCTCCGCCAGAACACGCTCGCCCGCGACGCGGTGCTCCGCGACGTACGCAAAGGCGTCTGCCCACCGAGGGTGCATGCGATGCCCGGTCGTGAAGTACAGGTAGTTCATCAGCAACACGGACGTCAGCACCAGTCCCAACGGTGCCGTACCCAGGACCCAGGTGGCGCGCCCCGGACCGCGCACCGCCAGCCGATAGCACACATCCGCGCCGACTGCCGCCAGCGCCAGCCACCCGTACAGACATATAAACGCATAACGCAGGGCAACGTACGATCGTGTCGACATTGCCGCGAAAACGAGTGGTGGGACAATCGCGACCGCTAGCAGAAACACCACCAGCCGCGGCCGCTCAAACCACTGCTGCCAGGCGGCGAGCACTGCGAGCAACACAACCGCTGGCGTAATCATGAACGCCGTGCCGAGCACGATTTTCGCGGGCGTCTGGTACGTGATAACCGCAAACTGCGTCCAGTCGCCGGGCTTCGCGCGGACGTCGAGCGATACGATCAGCACGCACAGGGCCGCAGCACCGAGCCCGCACGCCCAGCCGGCCACACCCAGACGCACCGGTTCCCGCCGCACAAAGCCCATCAACCAGTCCACCGCAAACACGGCACCGATCAACAGTGCCGGCGGCTGGCTCAGAAACGCGAGCACGATGAACAATCCCATCAGCCCGAAGCGCCAGGGCCTACGATCGCGCGTTGCGCGGTAGTACTCGATCAACGCCAGGCTGTAGAACAACACCTGCATCGTGTAAAAGCGGGCCGCGTGCGACCAGTACAGGTGCCACGGGGCAAGCATCAGGAGCAGTGCGAACACGGCGGCGGCGCGCAGACCAATCAGATGCCGGCTGGCCCACCCAAGCCACGCGATACTCAGCGCACCGAGCAATGCCGACCCGATACGGCTCTCGTGTTCGTGGGCTCCGAGTTGTCGCCACTCCGCGACGTTATCGTTGGAAATCGCTTGCAGATCGACGCCGTACCACCACAGGCCCAGTGCGGTCGGCACGTAGCCCATGACCTTCGAGCGGTGCATCGTGTCGAACTCGCCGCAGGCGCGGACGGTGTTCAGCTCGTCTTCCCAGAAGCTGTAGCCCCCCAGGTCATAGACACGCAGCGCGCCACCGATCAGTGTGAGCACGACCAGCCAGACACCAAGCAGGCGTACCCCACGCGCGTCTGCCTTGCCGGGCGTCAACGTGTCAGGCTCGTTCCCCATGCCGTGCTCCGCCGAACGTGGCTCACGAAGCCGGCATTCTACCCACCGCCGGTGATGATCGCCGCCCCCAGCAGGTTGACGAGGAAATTGCGGAATTCGACCCGGCTGCGATACTCGACGCCCTGCCAGTATTCCTCGAATTCGGGCGACAGGCCGATTTCACCCGTAGACCAGCCGATGACCTCGACCGTTTCGATCACGACCGGATCAATTGGCAAATTCGCGAAGCCGTCACGCTCCTCCGTTGGCACGTTCGCGATCTGATCGACAACGTCCAGGCCCTCGACAACGCGGCCAAACACCGCAAAACCCAGTTCGTCCGGCGTCGCGTCGAAATCGAGGTTGTCGACGATGTTGACGAAAAACTGAGACGTGGCCGAGTTCGGCGCCTCCGTACGGAGCATCGCCACCGTACCGCGGTCGTTGCTCAGTCCGTTGTCCGATTCGTTGATGATGGGCGGCCGCGTCCCGATCTCACGCAGGTCCGTACCAAATCCGCCGCCGACAATGACCGCGTTCGGGTCGGCGGCGTGAAATACCGTTCCTTCGTAAAAACCGTCTTCCGCGTATTGCAGAAAATTGGCGACGGTTACCGGTGCGGCAGTCGCATCCAGCTCGATCACAAACGAGCCTTCGGTCGTCGTGACGCGCGCCGCCGGGTTGTTCAGCTCCGTCAGAATCGGACAACCACCGAACTGTGCTGCCGCGAGCAAGACCAGGAGTAAGCCGATCGATCTAGGCATCTTCAGACCTCATTTCGTCGCCCGGCCCGTGGCGGTCCATCAAGCGGGCGCCACGAGGAACATCTCCACGCTCAACGGCGCTCTACGGCACAACCGGCGGAATAACTATGTTCGGAATTCCGCTACCCAGCGATTGCAGCAGCGTCCGCCGGAAAATCGCGTCGTCGTCGTCGCGGTCCGAGATGATGCGCGCCCGGTAGTCGGCCACCGGATCGTAGACGGCCGTCACGCCGAACGGGCCGATCACGATGTTCTCGGCAAACCACTGGCGGAATCGGGTCTTGCCGGTATGGGGCACGTCGAGCACGTCGCCCGGCAGCAAAGCGATGTCGGCGCTTTCGCCGTTCATGATGTCGTCCAGCTCGATCCTAACCCGGGCCTGCTCGCCGTTGGGAAGGCGGCGCCACAACGTGGCCTCTTCCGGGTTGAGGAAATCGAGCAATCCGCCGGCCGCGGACACGGCGCGCACCAGCGACATGGAGCCGCCGCGCGGCACCGAGATCGGGCCGGGCGCGTTCAGCAAACCCGTCGTATAGATGACGCTGTTCTCAGCCGGCGCGACAACCAACATGTCACCCGACCGCAGCGGCGGTGCGCTGAGCGCCCGACGCAGATCGTTGATGCACGTGAGATCGTACGCAAGCTCCGGATCGTCGGGATTGATCGGTCGCACCGTCACGGTCGAGCCGCTCAGGGCGTCCAGCCCGCCGCGTGCCAGGGCATAGAGCACGTTGCGTTCGTTGCGCGGCAGTGTAACCGGGCCGGGCGTCACGACGGCACCACTCAACACGACCGTTGTGCTTTCCGGACCGGTCAATTGGGCGTACACCGCCAGCGCCTTGACATACTGAGGTACGTGTGCGTCATAAACCGCCTGCTCGATCTCTGCGAGCGTCCGACCGCCGACGTCGATCTTGCCGACCATGGGCAGGGCAATCGTACCGTCGCCGTGAACGCGAACTGTGATCGTCTTTTCCGCGTAGAGGTCTTCGGCGCTCAGACCCACCATGG
This sequence comes from Phycisphaerae bacterium, assembly GCA_028277645.1. Taxonomy (GTDB): domain Bacteria; phylum Planctomycetota; class Phycisphaerae; order UBA1845; family Fen-1342; genus JANQFV01. The sequence goes on along the minus strand of JANQFV010000015.1, from coordinate 33,585 downwards.
TGAGCGCGAGCACGTCGCGCGGCCCCACAGTGTAGGGCTGGAGCTCGGTGACGTTCAGTTGACTGGTCTCGACGACGATCGGCTCAGATAGAACCTGCTCCGCCTCCATCTCCTGAAGCGTCGTCCAGCTCATGCGATTGTCCGGCGTCTCGCACCCACCGAGCAGCGTTCCGGAAAACGCGAGGAGTGTCAGCAATCCAAGGCCGGTCGTGTTCGCGTGCGCCCGATTCTGAATTCTTAGACGATTCACGGTCATGCTCTCCGGTGCAAAGTCCGGTGTCGTGCCGCCGCTTGCGCGGCGAGCGGCGCTATCCTACAGTACATTTCGGCGAGCAGCCGCTCGCCGTCAGATCTCAATTCAACAGCGCGGCGAGTTCCAGCCGCTCGGCGGCGCTAAACACGCGTCGTTCTAGATCGATCGCCAATGCTTCGCGCAGGTATCCCTGCCCACGTGCACGATCTCCCAGTTCCAGACACGTCCGGCCCAGCCGCACCAGCGCCTCGGCATGAACCGCCGACCGCGGCTGCTGCGCGGCGATGAGCTCGACGCGCCGTTCAAAATCGGCGCGGGCCTCCGCCAGGCGACCGGGCAGCTTGGACAGCACGACGCCGCGCGTGTCCAACAGGTGCAGGTCGTCCGGGGCGGCTTCCAGCCCGCGGTTGGCCAACTCCAGAGCCTCTGCATACACCTGTCGGCCTTCCTGAAGTATCCACGCCAGATCGTTCAGAATCCGCGGATTCTGTGGATCGGCAGCCAGTGCCTCGCGGAACAACGCTTCGGCCTCCGAAACTTCGCCAGCCGTGTACAGTAGGCCCAGCACGCTCAGCCGCACGGGTTCGGGCAACTCCGCGCCTTCGAGCACGCCGCGCAGGATCTGCGCCGCACGCGCCCGCGCGCTGTCATCCAAGGCCCGCGCCAAATACGTCGCCGCGGTGAGTTTCGTTTGTAGATCGAACGGCGGGTCGGGCAGCGTGCCCTCGGTCAGCACCAGAATGGCGGTTGAATTCCCCTCGATACCCAGGCCCGTGATTCGGGCGCGCAATAACTCCGCCGCCTGCGGACTGCGCTCGGCACCCCGGGCGAGGCACTCTTGCGCCGCGGTGGCGTCCGCGAGCCGCGCGTGTACCTCTGCCAGCGCGACCCAGGCGGCCGATCCGACATCTTCCGGATACTCCGCAACGAAGGCCGACAAACGGTCGCGCGCCGCTTCAAGTTGCTTCAGACTGATCAGTATGCGTGAGCGCGCCACGTGCAGGGCCTCGACGGCCGGCATTTCCACGCAGGCGAGTTCAACGCGCGCCAGCGCGGCTTCCTGTCGACGCTGATCGCCGTCGGCTACCGCGGCTTCGACCAGGAGGATATGAGCTTCAACATCGGCCGGACGCATGCGAACCACTTGCTGCATAACGTCGCAGGTGGCGGCTGTGTCGCCGCGCGTCAGCTCCACCCGCGCGCGCGTCATCAGCAATTCCGGATTCTCCGGATTGCGCGCCAGGCCACGCAGCACCCACTCGTAGGCCTGCTCAACGCGTCCTTGCTGCATCGCGTGCGTTACCAGCATCTGGTGCGCTGCCAAGGTCCCGGGCGAGAGGGTGATGATCTGCTCGAGCAACGCGCGCCCCTGCGCGGCGGACTCCGGCGTCCCGGCCAGAAAATACAGCCGCGCACGCACCAGGCGCAGGCGAATATCCCGCGGGGAGTCCTGTTCGAGCTCGTCGAGCAATGCGGTCGCCTCAGTGCGATTCTCCGGAGTGTCGCGCGCCAGAAGCGCGTCCACGAGCAGACGCCGCACCGCCGGAAACTCCGCCGCCGCCAAAGCCTCGCGATACGTTGCGATCGCGTCATCGAGGCGACCGCGCTCGGCATAGAACATGCCGAGCAAAATCGTTCCGCGGGAGTCTTCGGCGAGATCCGGGAGCTTGACGTAGTCCTGCTCGGCGGCGGCGAAATCGCCCAGCGCAGCCAGGACCCGCGCCCGCAACGAATGCGCTTCGAATCCACCCGCATCCGCCACGTAGTTGTCCAGGAATTCGCGCAGTTTGGCGGTGCGATTTGCGGCCCGCAAAATGGCCGCTCGCAAAGCGGCCACGCGATCAGTCAGGCCCTCAATATCGGCAGCTTCGTCCACGTAGCGCAAGGCGCGCTCCGCGTCGCGCGTCCTGCGGTAGGCCAACTGCGCCAGATCTAGCCGTGCGGTGACGTCAGTGGGATCCGCCACGCGGCGCGCCTCCAGCAGCGTCTGCGCATGCTCGAAATCACCAAGGCTGACCGCCAGACGAACCTCCCGCTCGGAGCGTTGCTGCGGCGGGAGTTCGAGGCGGTTCAGCAGCGCCTCGGCCTCGGCAAACCGCCCCTCTGCTTCGTATAGCGTGAATAGCCGATCGCCGACGTCGGCCGCGGTCGGGTTCAGCGCAACGCACTGTTCGTACACGGCCTCAGCTTGTTCGGTGCGGCCCAGGCGCTCGTGTACTTCCCCCAACAGCAATACCGGATCGGTCCAACGCGGATCGGCAACGATGCAGCGATTGAGCAGTTCGGCGATCTCCGCCTCCTGGACACGCCAGTCGCTGCTGTCCATCAGCAGGAGCGCGCGGTGCAGGCGCCACTGCAACCCGGAGTCCCCCTCAATGGCCTCCATTTCATTGACCAGCGCCATCGCGCGCTCTCGATTCGCGCGAACATCCGGCACATTGAGCAGCAAACGCCGGATCAGCAGGCTATCGGGGTGATCCACCAGTGCTCGGGTAAGGCGCGCTTCCATGCTCTGCCAGTCTTCGCGCTGCGCATCGAGCAGGGTCTGTCGCGCGATAATGCGCAATTGTGCGTCTGGCCGCTCAGCGCGCTGCAGTGCCAATCCGAGTGTGGCCTGGACCTCATCCAGATTGCCGGATTCGAGCTGCACGTCCGCCAGGAGCAACCACGCGGGCGCCCCGGCATCCGCGCGCTCCGTTTCGGCGCGCGCCACGACCAGCGCTTCCGCAACGTTGCTCGCCCGAAGGTGCAGGTATACAAGCTCGGCCGCGGCGGGCAGGGTCTGGTCGCATGTCTCCAGTGCCGTGGCGAGGATGCGGCGGGCTTCATCCTGTTGCGATACTGCTAGTGCGAGATCCGCTTTGAGCAGGTGAAGATCAACTTGCCTGGGATACGACGCGAGCAGTTCGTCAACCTCGGCGCTCAGCGCCGCCACTTCCGATGTGTCTGCGCTCCCGCGTGCGCGAACAGCTCGGACGCGGCACTCCAGCACAAGAATCTCGCCTTGCGGGTCGTCCGGGCGCGCGTCTCGGTAGCGACGTGCCAGTTCTAACGCTTCGGACCAGCGCCGCTGGCCCATCTGCGCCTGGGCCAGAAGTGCGAAAACAGCCGCATCATCGGGCCGAGCTTGCGCGTACCGCGCCCAGGCGCGGCCGGCCCGGCCACTTTGACCGGTCGCGTCGTAGGCCTGCGCGAGCATCCGCCTGGCGTTCTGCGGAACCTGAGAGCGCGCGGTGAGTGGTTCCAGCCGGTTGATAACACCATGCGCATCGCCTTCCGCGGCCAGCACCAGTGCTTCCAGAATAATGTCGCCTGCGTCGTCGCCACCGGTGTCGGCGGTCCGCTGATAGTCGAGGTACTCGTCCAGCAGCGGTCGTGCTGCCTCCACCTGATCGGCCTGGAGATACAAGCGGATCGACGCGGGCAGCACGATGCGACGGTGCTCGGCTGCCGACAACCGATCGAGCACGCCATCGGCCAGGGCACGAGAGGCGGGCGCGTCGCCGGCGACCAGTGCGATCGAGCTCGACTGGATAAACCGTGCGATGATCCAGTTTTCCGTTCCGGGGCCGCCGCCGGCACGCCGCTCAGTCTCCAGTTCGTCGGCGCGCTGCAACTCTGTCCGCGCGCGGTCCAGCCGACCGTGTGCGAGCCACTCCGAGCTGAGCACCAGGTGCAAGCGCGGATCGTCGGTGTCCAGGGCGCTGGCCTGCTCCAGATCATCCAGCGCATTCGCGAGCCACTGTTCACCGCCGGCAGCACCTAGTTGCTCGGCACGCAACCTATATGCCCGCGCCCGCATCAGCAACGGCTCGAGAGCATCCGGAATGTGCGCAATGGCGCGATCCAGCCAGGTGATCGCGGCATCAGAATCCACCAGGCCATACTGCCCCTCATCGAGACGGCTGAGCAACAGACAGGCGTCGACGTACTCCGCGTGCTGCTCGCCGGTATCCTGCAGCTCGGCCACGAGCCGCTCGAGCTCTACGCGGGCCTCGCGCGGCTGGCTGAGCCCCAGGCGCGCCTGGGCGGTCCAGACGCGCGGACGCGGATCGGCGGCGTCCGCCTCAGCCCACCGTTCGGCCACGTACAACAGCTCGCCGAAATCCCGCGTGGCCAGGTAGAGCTTGGCGAGCTCGGCGTGGGGGGCCAGATCGTCCGGCTGCAACCGCAGCAACTGGCGCTGCGCGCCGATCGCGGCCGACACATTCCGCTGTGTCAACGGCCGCACATTCAGTTGCGCCCGGGCATACATGCGGAGAACGCTGACGTCTTCGGGCACGCGATCGAGATAGCGGCGCAGATTGCGACACGCCTCGGCCCAATCGCGGGCTTCGTATGCAGCCAACCCGTTCATCAGCGCTTGGCGCTTGAGGGTGTACTTACGGTACTTGTGCGCAACAAATGCGCCACCCCCGAGCAGGCCGATGATCAGACACAGAATCACGACCGCTTTCACGTTAACGCGCGCGGTCCGCGTCGCGGAATCCATCGCGATCTCCTCCATGATGCCGCTCACGCGCCTGTCGCACTTCGGCCCGGACGCAAAGGTCGGCCGAGCGGCGGGGGCTTCCCGCTTGGCCCAAGCGAGCGCGCACAAATTACTCCAAATGCGCGCCCGCGCCCAAGGCGCAGAACGCCGGCAGTCCCAATCGTGTTCCATCGATACTGATTGCGTTAGTCCTCGGCAGCGCCGCAGGGATCCCGGCGGCGCCGACGAGGACCAAAGGAGGGGGAGGCGGAGCAATCTCCGCCCCACTGCAAAAACTCGAGCTCAGCTACGACGCGAGTCGCCGACGCAGGCCGCTAAGGACGCTCAGGCCGACTGCACCGAGCATGACCGCGCCGGGCACCGGAACGGCCTGGGCACGGACTTCGACGACAAGGTCGTTGAAATCGCGATCAGCCAGGTAACCATGGTCGCTGTAGCCGACCGGGCCACGCAGATCTTCCCAGAACAGCAGCCAGACGTTCTCACTCGTCGACAGCCCACTGACCTTGTACGTCACCATGTGATCCAACGGAGCACCGGGATCGTTGGTGTTATTGCTGATAATCGACGACCAGATGCGGCTCCCGATGGGGAAATCGCCGATGCGATAAGTGGAACGAATCCACTCAAAGTCGCCGGCCACCGAAAAGGCTGCACTAGGCGTACCGCCCAGGAAGCCACTGCCCGAACTGTGCAACAGGTGGTGCGTACCGGTCGCATCGCGATAGAACAAATTCTGCCGCAGCCCGGCGAACTTGGCCTGGGCGGACACCATGCCGGTACCGTCGGACCAGACTTCGTCGTCCGCCCCACCGCCACCGAGCGACATGTTCAGCGAACCCGAACGACCGTAGTCCTCGACGCGCGTAACCTGGATACCCGCCGCGGCGCCGACGCCGACGAAGTTCAACCCGCTCGACTGGAAGTCGCCGCCGTAGATCCCTTCGATGATCTGCTCGTGGCCGAGCTCGCCGGCGCGCGAGGGCGTGTGTACCTGCGTGAAACCTGCCAGGGCCGGCACCACGAACACACCGATGAGCAGCACTCCTAAAGTGATGTTTCTCATTTCACCTCTCCGTCTCATTCATATTCCGCCCATTGCCGGCGGCCAAGGTACTCTCTTTGCCGAACACGAAGCGTAGGCCGTTGCCTCGTCAAGCGAGGCAATTTGCAGAAATGTGCTTAGACCAGCGGCGGGCCGCGTGGGGCAATGATGGGTATTGCCCGAGACGGGAGCCGCGGAACGCGCTCCGAACGAGCGCTCCAGACGACCTCCGGCTCGCCGGGCGGTTCCGCACCATAGCAGGTGGGCCAATCGATGTCGCTCGCGTCCCAACTGAGTACGTGGGCGTTGCCGACGCGCTCCGGAGCAGCCGTATGGTACCAGTCCGGTGCCGGGCTGCAGGCGAGGCGACGTGAATAGCGTGTAATTTGCCAAACGCCAACTGTGCTCAGCGCATACAACAACAGCGCGGCGCTATCAGGTGCATCCGGCAGGTCAATGACGGCGGGGGGATCGGCCGCCGCCACGTGAATCGCGAGCGGCAGACCATGGGCGGCGTCGACCAATGTGGGCGCGGGCGTCGCTGACGCCACGGAGGACGGTGCGCTGCACTGCGCCTCCGTATGTGCGTACGGCGCGGTTGGCGTCAGATCAGCCTGTGCAACTACGCCGCCGGCTGACAACACCAAACACACTGCGCCACAGATGATATGTTGAGCTTCCAAGCTCTCGCTCCGTGCCACACACCGCGTGAGAAGCTATTCGACCCAATAACAGGATACTCAGAAATCCGCTAGCATCAAACCAAATTCGGGACGCTGACTGGAATATTCGGCCAGCACGTACCTCCGTAAGGGATTTATGAATCAGCGTTTGTGCGCGTTTCTGGCGTCGGGATCGGGCTCGACCAGACACCCCATGAGCCAGACCTCGCCGAGCAGTATGGCGATCGCCAGCGGCATCATCGCGATGCCGGCGAAGTCGTGAAAAGTCTGAACAGCCAATCCGTGGTCTGAGACCGAGAAAAACCACGCCGTCGCCACCAAGCGGACGACATTGCAGACAATCGCAACCGGCACGCTCGACACCAGCAGGACCACGCGTTGCCAGACTGGGCGCTGGAGGAGAAAGGCCAGCACCGCCGCCACGATAACGAACGCCGTCAGCATGCGCAAGCCGCTACACGCCTCGGCCACGCCGACCGGCGTCCCCGCCCCCAGCGACAGAACGTTGCCGTGACGGGTTACGTCGGTCCCGGCCAACTCGAGCACGAAGACCGTCCCGCGCGTGGCGGATTCCTGTAATGGCCCGGAAATCGCGTTGTGGACGCGGCCGGGCAGCGGAAGTGCCAGCGCGAGAAACAGGAAGATCCAGCGCAGACGCCAAACGAGCTTTCTCCCTGCAATCAGGTACGTCAGCGCGACGATGCTGAGCCACAGTGCAAAGCGCTCGAGCGAGCCGTACAGGAACACGTAGCCCGCCAGCCGGATCAACTGTGCTAGAGCCAGCAGTGCCAGCCCCCACCAGCCCGGCGAGATAGGACAGCCCCGCAGTGACGCGCGTTTGTGCCAGAGCAGATAGAGTGCCAGCAGTGGCACGAGCTGACCGACGGAGTAGTTCGGGTCGTCCTGCCAGTCGCCCCACAGGCCCACCAACACGGACCAGTACGCCCACCCCAGTGCGATCAGCAGGATTGGAATCGCCACCCGGGCCGGAGAAGCAGCGTTGGGTCTTACAACGTCTGGCTTCCGCGACGCCGCTGCTGATACGACGTCCTTAGCTGGTTTCATCGCCCGCGTCCGAATCGGTATCGAGATGATCAAGCGCCGCCCTAACTGCCGGGGCCACGACTTCCGAAAACGCGCGCAATCCTGCGCGGACGCGCGGCGCGGCACCTTCCGCCGACGATCGGCAGGTTATCTGAACTTGCGCCATATACCGGATCGAGGTCTGGCCGCGCCAGGCCTTGGCACGCAGGATTGATACGTCCGGCGCAGTCGCACCGTCGACCAGATAGTAATGCACCACGAGCAGGTCGCGCGCGTCCAGGCCACCGGGTGAGAACCGGTACAGCCGCGCCTGGACAGGCAGTCCATGCTCCGGGGCAATCGTGAAGTCTTCGGTGCTCCGAAGCGTCCACCCGGCGCCGGGATAGCAGACTTCCGGGCGATGTGGCATCAGGTCGCGTGCCCGCACACCGAGCGCCACGTACAGCCCAACCGGTTCCAACTCGGATGACGAGCGATAAAGTCGGTTGAGGTAATCATCGACGTCAGCGGCTTCGACGATGGCCTCGTCCAACGGCGCATCCGTACCGGTCCATTCACCGATTTGCAGCGGGATGGCCGCGAGCGTGCCGCGCGGCAGGGCGCGCAACACGTCGGCGCGCTCCAGCGTCCGCGCCACCATGCGCTGACCGACCCCCGCGATGAGCAACACGACAACGCCCGATACGAGTGCGCCGCGGTGGATCTGCGTTCGGCGCGACGGCGAATTTCCTGTGACACTCCCTGCCGGACTCGCCAGCCGGTTATCGTTCCTGCGGTTGCTCCGTTTGCCGGACATCTGCACTCCGTCCGATAGCAAGGCGCCCGGGTTGCATCGTTCGATTCCGTACCCAGGGGGTCGACATTTCTTCATCGGATTATTTCAGCCACTGATCCTCCTGGACGATCTATGCGACTGTCCGGTTTCACCACACCCCGCTTTGCTCAGCCTCAATATCTTTCGAATCCTCCCTCTTGGCAAGTTGGAGAAGTTAGGCAACAGCCACTCTGCCAAACTGGAGGTTTCGTTGATGCAGGTCCGAGTGTCCCCGCACACGCTTTGCTGGGCGCAGCTTCCGAGCGGACTGAAGACTTCGCTGATAATATTACCGGTTCTACTCGCAAGCACCTGGGGCTGTGGAGGCGGTCCGGCGAGCATCGAAACCCTGGACCCGCTGGCAACCGACCAAATCACGGAAGAGGACTTCGATCCTGTTGATTCCCCTGAACCGGCGGACGCGGGCGACGAAGGCGACGGCGTAGCCGGCGTCATCACCACGCCGCAGGACAATGTGCCGGTAATCCCGCAGACCTTTCGCACTGAGGTTCGATTCCACATCACGCCGATGGAGGGCGCCGGCGACTTGACCGTGCAGGCGTACGCATTTACGGTCAACGGCCGTCCTTTACCCGAAGGTACCTATACGTGGGCCTTCGGGGATCAAATGGTGGAGACGGAAGCGAGCGAAGCACAAATGGGAATACATCACACCTTCCGCGCGGCAGGTACGTACGCAGTGCGCCTGACGGTCGTCCTGGCCGGGGCGGCGTCGACGATCAGTTGCGTTCACGATCAAAGTGGAACGGTTCAGGGCACGGTGACCGTCTGGCCGACGATCAGCGGCCGCGTCGTTGATCCGGCCGGTAATCCGCTGCCTAACGTCGAGCTGGTAGCGAGTCCGCCGGGCTCGTCGGTTACGACCGACTCTAACGGCCGCTACATGTTCGTCGTGCCGCTCCATTGGACGGGCACGATAGTCCCCAGCGAATCAGACCTGATCTTCAGCCCGACTCAGCACGCGTTCAACGAGCTGAGCTCTGACGCATTTGACATGGACTTCGTAGCCGCTTCGGCCATCAATCTTCCACCCGTCGCAGAAGACCTCGCGATCGCAATGGCCGAAAACACGCCTGAGAATATCGGTCTCGTGGCCAGTGACCCGGAAGATGACCCGATCACGTATGTCGTTGTTTCACTGCCGGAGCACGGCAAGCTCGTCGACATGGGCAACGTACACTTCATCGTCGAGGCAGAGCTGCCGTACGCGATGAACTCCGCCACCGGAGTGCTCGGGTTCCTGCCCGACGCGAACTACAGTGGTCTGGATCATTTCCTCTACTCCGTGACCGATGGCGCCCACATGAGCGATGAAGCCGAAGTGACCATCAGAATCGTCGCCAGCAATGCGCCGCCGGAGATCGATCAGGGTGATGCGCTGGAGTTCGAAGTTGCGGCGGACAGCCAGGCCGGCGACCCGGGGAACGCGATCACCTTCACGGCCTCGGACGGTGACGCGGGGTTCAACGACCTGACCTGGAGCGTTTCGCAAGCTGCGAGCCACGGCAGTGTGGGCGTCGTCGATGCGGTCGGTGGACCGGGCGACGCGACCGTCTTCCGGTATCAGCCCGAGGCGGGCTTCACGGGCTTCGACCAATTCACCGTGCAGGTGACGGATGACCAAGGTGAGAGCGATTCCTGTATCGTGAATGTTGCGGTCACTGCGGCCAATGCGCCGCCGTCGATCGACCAAGGCAGCCTGCGCGAACTGGTGGTCGAGGAAGGCAGCCTGGGAACGCACCCGGCGAACGGTGTCGCGTTCACGGCTTCCGACACCGATGCCGGTGCGTCCGACCTGACGTGGTCCGTGGCCGCCGATGCGAGCCATGGCACCGTCACGATCTCGGGCGCTGTGGGCGGCCCCGGAGTGGCGGCGATCTTCCGGTATCAGCCGGATGCGGGCTTCGTCGGCACGGATGAATTCACGATTCAAGTCGCAGATGAACAGGGCGCGACCGACTCCTGCCTAGTGTCGATCACGGTGAGCGCGACGAACTCGCCCCCGGTCATCGTTCAGGGCGACGTACTGCAACTGGAAGTCGACAAAGACTCACTTGCCAGCAACCCGGGCAATGCGCTGTCGTTTAGCGCTTCCGATTCGGACGCCGGCGCCGACGACCTGGTATGGTCCGTGAGCGTTGAAGCCGACCACGGGACCGTCTCGATTGATGACCCGGTCAGTGGCCCCGACGAGGTTGCGGTTGTGCGTTACGAGCCGGCGGCCGGGTTCAGCGGAACGGATTCGTTCTCGATCGCGGTGACCGACAACGAGAATGCCAGCGATTGGTGTACCGTCTATGTAACGGTCAATGCCGCCAACGTCGTGCCGGTCATCGCTCAGGGCGCGACGCAACAACTCGTCGTCGATGCGGACAGCTCGGCCGACGATCCGCAGAACGCCCTGACGTTCACCGCAACGGACGCGGACGCCGGCGCTGACGGGCTCACCTGGACGGTCAGCGTGCCCGCCAGCCACGGTACCGTGTCGATCGGCGACGCGATCGGCGGACCGGGCGATCCGGCGGTGTTCCGCTACCAGCCCGCCGGCGGTTACAGCGGAGCGGATCAGTTCGCTATCAAGGTAACTGATGACGAGGGTGCGATTGACTCGTGCATCGTGTTTGTGACGGTCAACGCGGTTAACAGCGCCCCGGTCATCGACCAGGGCAGCTCGCAGTCGATCAACGTCAGCGCAAACAGTTCCGGCAGCGATCCGGAAAACGCGGTGACGTTTACGGCGTCTGATTCCGACGCCGGCGCGAATGATCTGACCTGGTCGGTGAGTGGTAATGCGAGCCACGGAACGGTGACGATCGACGGCGCCGCCGGTGGGCCGGGCGATGCCACCGTCTTCCACTACGAGCCGGACGCCGGCTTTACGGGCAGCGATCAGTTCTCGGTCCGCGTGACCGACAACGCGCTGGCCACCGACTCGGCGACCGTGTACGTCACGGTCAGCGGCGCCTCCGCCGAGTACACGGTTTCAGGCACGGTCGTTGATGTGGATGGCAGCCCGCGCACGTCAGTTACGGTGAACTTCACGGGCTCCGGCAACCACGCAAACGAGGACTTTGTCGCGACGACGGCCGGTGATGGGTCGTACGACGTTGCGGTGCCGGCGGGCTGGACGGGATCAATCACGTCCGATGCAAACTACCGGTTCGAACCCAGCACGCTGAACCTCGCCGGGGTCTCGAACGACCGACCCAATCAGAACTTCACGGCGTTCCGCAACTTCTTCGTGGCAACCTCCGGCGGCCAGGACTCCGGCAACGGCCTGATCAACGCGCCGTTCGATTCGCTGCACCACGCCGTCCAACAGGCGGACGCCGGCGACACCGTCTACCTGCGCGGCGGCACGCACGTCCACACGAATAACGTCTCGCTCTACGGCTTCGGCGGCACCGCGGCCCAGCCCATCACGATCGCGGGCTACCCGGGCGAGTCGGCAAAGATCCAGGGCTCGGGCGGCTCGGCCACGCGCCTCTTCCAGGTCCGCGGCGGCGCGGCGCACTGGGTGTTCCGGGACTTCGAGATCAGCGACGGCCAGTACCAGTGCTTCGAACTGAGCGGAGCCGCAAACATTGAGTTCGACAACGTCGTCGCGCACGACTCACGGGAGCCGTTCGTCGCGTATGATTCGGACCAGATTACGTTCCGTAACTGCGAGGCCTACAACTTCACTGCCAACGGATTCCACGTCTGGGGCTCGTCGACCGACGTCGTGTTTGAGGACTGCGTCGCGCACGACTCCGTGCCGGACGAAAACTGCGACGGCTGGGAGATCGCCAATCTCGCGCAGCGATCGGTGTTGCGACGGTGCGAAGCGTACAACTGCGCCGACGCGGGCTATGACCTGGCCGGTAGCACCGTGATCGAAGACTGTGTCGCGCACGACTGCGAAGCAGGCTTCAAGCTCTGGGATTCGCGCAAGACCGACTCGAACGGTAAGCACAAGCTTATTCGGGCGCTGGTGTACCGGTGCAACGCCTACGGCGTGCTACTGGCCGTGCGCTACTCCGGATCACACGGCGGTGGCGGCGGCCACAACCACGCCGACATCCTCAATTGCACCATCCTCGACTGCAAACTCAACATCTGGGTCGGCACGTCGAGCGACCAGGGCTATTGCAGCACGGCGACGATCAAGAACACGATCTCCAGTCACGCGGCCAACCAGGGCGCCGGCGGAACGATCCGGGCGTTGATGGTCACCCCGGATAACAACTGCCGCCTGCTCGAGGAGACCAACAACCTCTGGCACCGCGCCGACGGCAACGACGTGATCAACTACCACAACGTCAACTACACCGTCAGCGACATTAACGATGGCTATTGGAAGTCGATCACCGGCTTCGGTCAGGATAGCTTCTCGGCCGACCCGCAATACGTCAGCTTCGCGGGCGAGAACTTTCAGCTCAGCTCGGGTTCGCCATGTATCAATGCGGGTGTCGACATCGGCCTTGGCCACCTGGGATCCGCGCCGGATCTGGGTGCGTTTGAGCGGCAGTAGGCGTCGCAGACTGATCCAACGTCAATCCGGCGTTGTTGTGCGGGACCGCGCGAGTCACGGCTGCCGCGCGGCAACGCCGGTTGCGTTTTGCTGGGCGCCCCCCCCGGTAAAACACGTCTATCCCGCCTGGCTCGCTAGCGCGCGTAGACTTTGATTCCACCGTTCGGCGACGGCATCCAGGCCGTTGTTGTCGATGGCGCGGGCCCGGGCCGCGTCGGACAGCCGTTGCCGCTTGTCGACGTCACGCAACACGCCGGCGATATGTTGCGCACTTGCGGGAACATCAGCATCGAGAACGAGGTAGCCCGTCTCGCCATTGCGCACGAGCTCCCCCAGGTCGCCAACCGCAGGCACGACCGGAACAGCCCCCGCCGCCATCGCTTCGGCGAGCGCGATCGACAGCCCTTCGGTCCGGGAGGTCAACAGAAAGACGCGGCTATCCCTCAGGAGGTCTTCGACACGTTCAACGTGTCCGAGGAACTCGACGTTGTCCTGGACGCCCAGTTCGCCCGCCAACGTTTTGAGCGGTTCGAACAGCGGCCCGTTCCCGGCCAGTGCGGCACGGACCTGCGGGAACTCCTGACGCAGGATCTCGACGATACGCAGGATGCGATCCGGTTGCTTCACGGGCATAACGCGACCGACAAACACGACGTCGATGCCGCGGTCCCGGTTGTTACTCGCGAAGCGCTGGACGTCGATTGACGGCGCAATGATCCGAACGTACGGAACACGCGCCGTGACGAGGTAGTCACGCCCACGCGCACCAAGTGCGACGATCAGATCGAAGCTGCGACACAGCCGAATGGTCAGCCATTCCAGCAACGGCGATGGTGCGCCGAGGCGTCCTAGCAACGGATTCTCCAGTCGCCAACCGCCGCCCTCGATCTCGATAGGCCCACCGGTCATCTGGTAGACCGATTTCGCGCCCAACAGGCGCGCGACGAGCAGGGCGGTCAGCGCGCTGGGAAAGATGTGATAGCCAATGACGGCCGCGGGTGGCCGGCGCAGTCCGACGACGACCAGCCACAGCAGTTTCGCCGCAGCGCGCCCGCAGATGCGCGCGAGCCACGCCGGAGGCGGGGCCGGGACGATCCGTGGATGCTCGACGATCGGGCCGTCGACCACCGCGATAACCTCGTCGACGCAATCAGCCTCGGCGATGGGTGTGAAGTTGGCCCGTGCCCAGTTGACGCTGTCCGAACGAGCAGTGATGAACACGCGACCTTTTCCGCGGCGCGCGCTGCGTAGCAGCAAACCCGCCAGCGTGAAGAGCGGCAGGGCGACGAGACAGCCGGCATACATCAATACTGCGATCACTTTGATCAGCAAACCTGCGCCGGTCATCTTGTTTCCATTTCCCTCGTTCATAGACTGCCGTGCATCCATCCGATTCAACAGTCACCCAACGCCGGAAAGGTCAGCGGTACCCACGGAATGGTCGCCAAGGTCTTCCCACCGTCCTGCAGAGAATCCGCCTCGATAGCGCGATCGTGCAGATCGCGTATCTCCAGTTGCCGGTCGCCATCTGCAACGAATGTTACTCCTGCGAGATCCTGCGTGGTCGGCTCGAACGTTCCCAGCACGGGATCCTCGACCCGCTCGACAGTGATGACTGTCCGGCCGTTTGTCGTACTCGTACGGAAGCGGAGGTTATCGCGAATTGCCAGGTACCGCAGCAGGCGGGCCGTGGTCGTCACGAGAATACGCCGCGCCTGGTGTCGATCGGCGAGCGCCGCAAAGCGTGAGCATGTGAACGCGTCAACCGGCTGACGCGGATCAGCGCCTTTTCCCAGGTGCGTGTAGAGGATTGTTGCGCCGCGCCGTTGTTCCACCCGGTCGAGCAACACATCGCTGAGTGTTTCGGCCAACCCACGGGCCGTGTCACCCTGCTCAACGCCCGCCCAGTGCGGGTTGCTGCGGAGAAACTCGTAACAGCGTGTGCCGTCGCGCAATGTGCAGGGGCGCATAACGGCGTTATCCGCGTGCATTGCGTACTGCGCGTTCCCGCGCCGCGCGAGGCGATGTTTCGCAAACTCCTTCGCCACCGTGCGCGCCGACGCCAATGGTCGTCGCGCCTGCCAGACGCCGCCCACATTGTGTGGCACGTTCTGTCCAACGACGCTGGTGACGCGTCCACGCCACACGAAACGTATGCCGTGCGCATATGTCAGATCGGTGTGGTAGCACGCGCTGTCAGTCACATCGCCGACACCCTGCATGATGTCGGCGCCAACATTGGTTGGCGCGACGCGGTGATCAACCCAGACCGGCAACACGCAGTCGTGTCGCGCCAGCTCCTCCAGCGCGCGCTCGGCATGAGCGCGCGTGGTCGCCAGATCGCCGAACGAATGCAGTACGTCGATGTGGCCACTGCGAATCAGGCGGCGGACCATCTCCCGGCCGGCGTCGTCCGTGTTCCAGTAAGCGAACTCGTCGGGCGCCATGTCGAAGTAGACGCTGTTCCCGACCTCCAACCCGACACCCTGCCCCATCGCAGTCGTGTCGTGCGTGTTGAGGTAGCGCGCAATCTCGGCGTACGTGCGCCAGTCCACGGTGTTATCGAGATCGCTGCAAATGGCCAGCAGCGCACGAAAGGGGTATGGGTAGTCGCGTATGCGAATGCGGGCCTCATTCGGCTGCACGTGTTACGCTCCGCCTCAGGATTCCGTGCTCGACGCGCACAATACCGGCTCGGCCGGCCGATTGGCCTCGACGCCGAGCGCCTGGCACAGAAACCCTCCGACGCGTTCACACCAGCGGTCGATGTTGCAGTCCCGCTCGACCTTGGCCCGGCCGGCAGAGCCCATCTGCTTCCGCAATTCGGGATCATCTAGCAGGCGCGTGAGACGGTTCGCGAACGCTTCGACATCGTTGTCATCGACAACGTGTCCAACCACGCCATCCTCGATAAACGCGTCGAGGCTGTTGGCGCGGGTCGTCACGATCGGCCGCCGCATCGACATGCCTTCCAGCAGAGCATTCGGCAAGCCTTCCTGAAGCGACGTAAGGGCCACAACGTCAGCAGCAGCGTTGAGATCCCAGATGTCGCGGCGATGTCCCGGGCAGATCAGGTAATCCGATACACCCAGCTCCTGTGCCAGCTTCAGCACGGCTCCTCGGTGCGGGCCATCCTCGCCGACCAGCAGCCAGAATACGTTCGAGCGACGATCGCGCAGTTTACGCAGTACGCGCGCGACCATCGCGACGTTCTTCACCGGACGAAAGCTCGTAAGCTGGACGATCACCTCCGCATCGGGCGGCAAGCCGAGCTCCGCCCGAATACGTGCGCGCGCCGCAGCCTCGTCGACGTCGGGGATCGTCGAGAAGTCAATCGCGTTCCAGCGGACCATCATGCGATCACGGCGAATGCCGTTGCTCACCAGATTGTCCGCGACGTCGTTCGTGGAAGCCACGTAGTAGTCGATGTACCGCCGGTAGAAGATCTTCTTCGCGAGCCGGCAGTAGTGTCCGGGCGCCAGCGAGTTCCATGCTGCATCCCAGATCGTCGTCAGGCCGCTCTTCTTGGCGGCGTAGAGTGGTGCAAGGCGGGGGCCGAACACGGCGTATACACCGTCGAAATGCTCGCGCGCGAAAAGTTCCTTGAATAGCCGCACGCGCCGCAGAAAGCTCGGCTTGTGCACGGGGATGCGCAAGACCTCGGCCTCGAGGTCGCGCAGGTGGCCTAGAATGGTCGGCTCTTCGCCCTTGCGATCGGGATGGGCCCAGATCCATTGCTCCGGATCCTCGGGCGGCAAACACCACACCATCTCCAGGCGATCGCGCAACGAGGCGTGCAACGCGACGTAGCGGCGCTCGATGACGTTGTACGTGTCAGCGAAGAATCCGGGCACGAACAACAGCCGTTTCTCTCGGTCAGTTGGCATTGGACCAGGCTCCGCAGCGCGAATCGTCAGCGCCATGATGCTGTTGATACTGCCAGGCAGGCATCATCGTGTAACCGCCGCCTCTTCGGAAACTCCAATTCTCCGGTACACCTCGCATAGTCGCTCCGCCACTGCGGGGCCGCTGAACCGCACCCGGCCGGCCGATCGCGCTGCGGCGGACATCCGGCCACGCAGTTCATCGTCAACGAGCAACCGCTCGAGCCGGTCCGCGAGCTGATCCGAATCACGCGGGTCGATCAGGAAACCAGTCTGGCCCTCATCGATCATGAACGGGATGCCGCCTACATGGCTCGCGACCACGGGTAGTCCCACCACGAGCGCTTCGGATATCGCGGCCGGGGCGTGCTCGCGCAACGACGGGTGCGCCAACACGGCCGCGCTCGCCAGCTCCTCCAGCAACTCCCCGCGGGACAGGTACCCCAGAAACTCGCAGAGTGAATCGGCGTCTGTCGCCCGCACGTGCTCGCGCAGCCGCGGCGCGAAGGCTTCATCGATTCCACCTGCGAAACGGACCTCGATCCTCACGCCGCGCTCACGCAATTTCGCGGCGGCATCCACAAGCGCCAGCGAGTTCTTCAGTTCGCAGACGGCACCAACACACAACACGCGTTGCCGTCGTGGTGCGTGCTCAACGGCGAACATCTCCGCCGCCACCGGCTCATCCACGACGTACACATCGTCCGCACGAAGTGCGCGAATGGACTCCGCAAAGCGCGGGTTGTTGAGCAGCAACGCGTCCGCGCCACGCAGGCCGCGTCGTTCCAGGTAGCCCCAAAGACCGCTGCGCAATCGCCGCGCCCAGCCGTCGAGCAGTGTGTCTGCGTGGATGCTGCCCTGCACATGGTAAATCACCGGGCTCGCGCGATACCCGACTTTGAAGTACGACGTGTCGCAGGCGTGAACGATGTCGGGCCGCAGTTCGGTCAGGATGCCGGTGACAATCCGCCGCTGATCGGTCAGCGCGCCCAGAATCACCGGCCGCCGTTGCGCTGTGCGATAATGCAGCCGCGCGCGGCCCAGCGCGCGGTCCTCATCGCCGGGCACGTCGGCGTTGACGACCACCACGTGGAGTTTGACATCAGTCCGCTCGGCCAGGGCACGCGTCATCGCGACGGCGGTGCTCTGGACCCCACCGCGGGGGGCGTCGAGATCGACCGGTAAGTTGGTCACCAGCGCGACTCTCATGACGCATTACTCGCATGGACGGCTGCGCCACGGACCGCCAGTTGCTCTTCGATCAGCGCTTCCAGGCGCGGGACTACAACATCGAGCGAATGCTGTCGCGTGAAATACGCGCGTGCCTGCCGGCCGCGAATCCGCGCTTCCTCCGGATGGGCCTGCAACCGCCACAGCAGGGCGACCAGCTCATCCGCCGAGTCGACCGCCCATCCACACTGCTCGAGCACGCCGGCGCGACCGGACGACCGAAACCCGATCGTCGGCACACCCTGCCGCCAGGCCTGGATGAACGTCATCGGAAACCCCTCGAATTCCGATGTGTTCACCAGCACTGCCGCGCCCGACAACCGCTCGTCAACCTCGTTCGGCTGGCGAAAGCCGAGAAACTCGACGTTCGACAGTGCATTGGCCTCAGACGCAATCTGCGCGTGATAGGCCTCGGCTTCCGGCGTCCGGTCGTGTCCGCCTACCATGACAAACGGCATTTGCGGCACGGCGCGGGCGGCTTCCAGCAGCACCCGCGGCCGCTTCGTTTCGCGTACCGTACCCACCCAGTACGCACCCGCACGCGGACCGTGGTGTTCCCCTGACGCGGGCGGGTACCCGGACGGGAAGATCCGCACGGCGGGCGTCGGGCCGGTCAGGCCAACGTGTTGCCGCAGCAACTCAACCTGTTCAGCATGTTGGGCCAGCACGACATCCGCCCGACGGATCCCCCAGCGGTGCATGCGCCGTTGCCAGAGATTCGCGTCCATCTGCGCGGCCGGCCCCACCTCGCGGTCGCTCGCGACTGCGTGCACAAATAACGCGTTCAGACGCCGAGCGGCGGCGGCGCTCAGGCCGGTAGTCCACTCGGCCATGCGCTGATAGATGACGGTGGGGGCAATGCGCATCAGCACGCGCCAGGCGCGCCGCCACTTGATTGCGGCATTCAGGCCCGGCGCTGTGCGCGCCGGCCGTATGCAGTATGCGCGGATGCCATCGATTTCCTGCTCCTCCGGCAGGTCGGGGTGCTGAATGATGAACGACACCTGATGGCCGCAACGCGCGAGGCCGCGGGCCAGCATCGCCTGCTGGACCTCCGCGCCGCCCGCGACGGCCTCGCCCCAGCGACCGGCGAGCACGGGCGCCGCCGTCAACCCGACAAAGCAGATGTGATGCGGCATCAGCGCGACCTCCGCGTTTGCGGGAGCGGATGAAACGCCCGGTCTTCTGGCGTGCCGGCCTGGCCCCGCCCCGCGCGACGCAGGGCCTGTTGCTGGCGGGCGGCCCTGGTCTGCCGCGCAACCTGCGCTACGGGCACGACGGTGCCCCACATCAGGAGCAACCACAAGAAGACGTTGTACCCGCGCGGGTACATTGTCTGACCAGTCAGCCCCGCGACACAGAACGCCGCCAGCGCGCACAGCCCCGCGAACGGGGCGATGGGCAGCGCGCGGGGATGCGCCATCCGCAGGCGCCAGCGAAGCTGCTGCACGAGCAGCCAAAGCAACCGCATCACCAGCGCCAACCCCACCAGCCCCGAATCGAGGAGAATCTCGAGGTACGCGTTGTGGGGGTGGTCAATATTACTCTCACGCCGCTTGATCTTGTGGTAGTTCTCCGAACGCGCCACCGCATGTCTTCCGCGACCGATCACGAAGCTCTTCTCGACATCCACGCGGAGGAAATCCCAGATATCCTCGCGCTCGCTGTAGAGCGCCTGCCATGGGCCCTGCGTGACGACGTCAGTGGCTTTGGCCCGAATGGACGGCACGAAGACGATTCCGGCTACCACCGCCCCGGCGCAAACTCCCGCGATCGTGGCGCGCGTCCGAAACGTCGCGGGCACGTAGAACGCGACGACCACCGCCCCGGTCGCCAGCGACAGCATCGCCGCGCGACTGCCACAAACGAGCACGCTGACGCCCAGCACCGGCAGACAGGCGACGAGCACCCACCGGCGCCAGTCTGGCGGCCCCCAGCTCACCAGCGCCAGCGCGACGAACATCACGCACGAGATCTGAATGATCGCCGTATTGGGATGGGCGCCGAACACGCCGGCCTGTCCGTGAATGTGCTTGATGTTGGGAATATGGCCGGTGAGCAATTCGCCCAGCAGGTTGTTTTCCCCCAGGCAATACACAACGCCGACGGTGAATGCGACCACGATGGGGAACAGCGCGTTGCGCTGCTCTTCCTCGGTGGTCAGATAACGCGCCGCCACGATGAGCACGAACAGGTACTGCGCGGGTTTGATGAGAAAGTCCCGCGCATACGCGAGCGTGCTGCCGGCGTACGCGACGGCATGGACGCCGGCGATAACAAGCGTGTCAAAATCGATCATCGACCGGACGATCGTGACGAAATACAGAACCAGCACAATGATGAAGGCGACCGCGAGCTTGCGCGGGTGGCGGCTCGGCGGCAGCCCGTCGATGAGCACTTTCAGCAGCAAAATCAGGAACGGCGGGTTGAAGGCGTTCAGCCCCGTGACATTCAGCATGCGCGTCGGCAGCACGGCGCTCGGGACCGACATCGTGATGAGCAGCATTCCGATGCCCAGCTTGACGCGGGTCAGCAGGGCTACACACGTGGCGCCAGCCCAGAGCATCCAGAACACTTGCGAGATCGAGTCGCTCATCGATTTCCCGTCAGTTCGACTACGGGTTAGGTGGTTCCACTGGCCGGCCGGGGGCGCAGCCGATTGCGCAACTCAGGCACCCACAGCAACACACTCAACACGTGTATGAGCATTGCAATACCGATACTGCCAAGAACCCAGATTCCGTTCGCGTCGGGCACGACCGTCCGGGCAGTTATGAGCACAGCCGCGCTGGGCAGCACGGGCAGAACGCCGACGGCGATATTTCGCAGGTATTGGCCGAGCGTCAGCTTGAGTGCGTGCAACAACAGCGCAGGAACGACAACGATGTGCACAAACGTGATCGGGACGACCAGCCCCAGTGCGGCCCCCACGAGCCCCAGCTTGAACACGCCCATCAATAAGCCCGAAAGCACAACGGTGCTGACGGCTGCCGTCAACATGGCCGCGGCGGTGCGGCCGTGCTGACTCATTCCCATCAGGATGTGGTACGGACCGATCTGTACGGCGCCCGCCAGATGCCCGCAGGCAACAATCACGATGACCCACCCGACCGCGTATTCCGGTCCCATCCAGAGACGCAGGATCGCGTCGCCAAAGATTGCCAGCACGAGCACGCACGGGAGTGCAATCAACAAACCGAACCGCGTCGTTCGCAGCAGCAGGCGCGCCAGGTCCGCCTGGGAACCGCGCACCTGCATTTCACTGGCAATGGGAGTCATCACGCGGCCGAACTGCTGCACCAGGTTCTGCATCGCCAGCACGAGTCCGAGCGGACGCGAGAACATCGCCAGCGCCGCCGGGCCCAGCAGACTCACAAGCAGAATTCGGTTGCCCTGATACAGCACGATCTCGGCGATCATCGCCAGGTAGGACTTGCCACCGAAGACGATCACCGTCTTCAGCGTCTCACGATGCACGAGGCGTGGCGACAACGACAACTCGGGGCAGAGGCGGTGGGCGTAAATGTACTTCGCAAAGCCGACCGCGAACTCGCGTGAAAGCGTAATAGCGCACAGCGCCACAAGCGAACCACCCAGCACGAGCGCAACGAAAAACGCGATCAACCCGACAATGCGCCCGGCCACCTCGATGGCATTTACGATTTCGTAGCGCTGCGTCCCAGTGATGACGCCGTTGTAGACGCCGATCGGCATCTGGATCGCCAAGGACGCGCCGAGCAGAAGCACCATCCAGCGCGCCTGATCCAAAAACTGGGCGTTCTTCTCGCCGACGAACACACCAACCGATTGCACTAGAACGACTGTAACCAACAGCGCTGCCAAGCCCGCGACAAGAAATACCACCAGGCAAGCGCTTACGGTTCGATTCAGTGATTCGGAATCTCCCGCAGCCCGAAAACGCGCCACAAAACGATTCGGTGCCGAGCTCACGCCGCAAACCAGCAGCGGCAGGCTGTTCACTAGCGACCAACCTAGATCCCAGATGCCGAGTTGGACTTTGCCGAGATGGTCGCCGATGAGCCGCGGAATGATGAAGCCGGCCGCGACCGCAACGAAGTGCCCCGCCCAATTCGCCAGGACATTGCGCGCCAGCCGCGATGTGCCGCCGGCGCCCGCACCGGGCGGGTCGCAGGCCGCACCGGGCGGCGATGGCTCGTTGCTCGGCGTAGCACTCATAGGCTCTGCTTCATGTTATCGGAGTTCCGCGGCCGCGACATCGACGGCACCCACCGGTCCCGCTTCCGGAATCCGCTGGTCGACATAAACCGCCTTTCCACGCGTCGTACGATCAATAGCATCGACCCGCTCCACCCGCAGGCTCAGCCGACCGGCGAGCTTCTCTTCCAGTTTGCGGAGCATGTGCCGCTCGTCCGACTCGTCGTAGCTGTCCGCGACCACGATGCGCAGCACCGACTCACCCGGAGTGTCCTGATAGAACTGGAATTGCCGCACATTGCGGAAGGTGTCGTCGTGCATGTTCATCGCGGTCCACGAAACGCGCGTGCCGTCAGCCAGCACCAGCCCCTCCTGAATGCGGTGACCGCGGATTTCGCGCAGCACCGTGTGCGCCCGGCCGCAAGCATCGCAACGCGTCCCGATAAACGTGGCCTGATCGCCCGTCCGATAGCGGATGAACGGCATGACCCGATTGATGAACCCGGTTCCGACGATCTCGCCGCGCTGGCCGGGCGTGGTCACGGAGTTGCCATCCTCATCGAGCAGCTCGAAGTACCCGTATGTAGGCCATACGTGGTAGTCGTCACTGTGTTCACAGCCGGCCGCGAGAACGAGCTTCTCGGAATGGCCGTAGCAGGAAAACACGCGGGCACCGAAGACCTGCTCGATCAGCTCACGCTGCTCGGGGTACAGAATCTCGGACTCGGAGATCAGACCGCGCACGTTCGACAGCGGCGCGCGATCCGCGCGCTGACTATAGCGCGCCAGCTCGACCGCCGACGAGGGATACACGTGCAGAAAGCACGATCCGATCGTGCTGACGTGGTCCAGGTAGCGCCCCATGTCCGCGTCGGTCATGTGGAAGTTGCTGTAGCTGTGATGCCGCAGCAACGGGTCGTAGGCGTGCCGCAGGCCGTTGCGGTCCGGCTCGACCACGCGCCCGCGGAAGATCGCCGTCGGCGTACCCGGCGCGTAACCAGCACGCTCCCAACTTGCGATCAGGTGCGCATACTCAATCGCCGAACGATCCGCGTTGATAAAGAACTCCAGCGGTACGCCGCCCGTGCCGCCCGTGGTTACGAGATCGACGCCCGCCCCCTGCGGCGATTCGACGCACAGCCGTTCGCCTTGTTCACGGATCGTGTTCTTGTCGATCGTCGGCAGCTTGCGCAGGTCGTGCGGATGGCGGAGACTGGCGGGGTCAAAGCCGGCTTTCGCAAAATGCTCGCGATAGAAGGGGGTCTGCTGCGCGAGTGTTCCGATCCAGCGCAGCTTCTCCACCTGGTAGCGCTCGATCTGCTCGGGTGCCCAGCGGTCGGCCGCGCGCGCCTCGTGCAGCGTCGCGCGGAAGCTGCCACCCAGTAACCACGGCAACGGCACGGCGCGCAGCATCCCGCCGGCCAGCGACTTCAGCGGCGACGGCAGTGCGCCCCAGAGGTTCTTACGCGACAGCGCCCGCTTCACACGCTTCCTCACTGAGCTCAATGTGTCCGCGCCAGCCGAAGTGCGGCGCGAATTGGAATGTGGGCCCCGCAAACGCCGCCAGCGCGCGGCCGAATTCGCTGTTGTTGGAGTGGGCCGACACCTCGGCGAAGGCGAAGCTTGTCAACGGAAAGGGATGCTCGGCCAGCGCACGGTGCAGAATCGGGATCTTCAGGTGATCGAAGCCCATCAGCCGCGCGCACGCCAGATCGACCGCAACCGGATTGAAGCCCGCTAGTATCAACCCCGCCGCGCGGGCCGTCGGATCGAGCGGCCCGTTGCCCTCGCCACCGACGATACCGTCCACGAGACTGAAGAAACGGCGCACCGGCTGGTCGTGCAGGTTTCCGTCCGCGTCGGCGTAAACCAAGATGCGATTCAGGTCGAGCGACATGCGCCAACAGGTGTCGTTGCCGTACCAGTTGCCCGAGCGGATCGTGTCGGTGTTCGTATCGCCGAAGACGCGCTTGCCCAAAGCCTTGATCGGTCCGGCGACCAGCGGCCGCAACGGGCCGAGCAGTGGGAACAACTGCTTGAAACGCGTGACCGCGGCCCGCTCGACCTTGCGCTTCACGGCATCGTCGGCGAACTGATCGCCGCCCTCGCTGGGTGTACCCTCACGGTGATGGGGTAGCCAGTTCTTGTTGCCGTTGATGCCAACGAGGTTCTTCAGGTTGACGGTCAGGCCGACCTTCTTGTGCGTTTTGAGCTTGGGCACACTGATAACAACATCCGCCGCCAGCACGGTCTTCGAGATCAGGTATTCGTGCGTCTCGTCGTGGTGATGCCGGTACAGCTCGCCCATGTCGTACTCGGAGCCATAAAGCCGATCACAGAAACGATTGACCTCGGCGAACTCGGAATGCAGCCCGAGATTGACGTGCGTGTAGCCCTGCGGGTCTCCCGACAGTTTGCGATGACCAACGATCACGCCGTCCACCTTCTGAGCGCATTCAGGGCGCAGGTCGTACACTTCGAGCGGCAACTGCGCATGCTGGGCGTAGAAGTCCTGCAACGCTGCCAGGCAATTGATCTCGCGAATACGGTCGAAGTCCGCATCGTTCTGCGGGGCGTCGGCGATGATCAGCCGTCCGCGCCCCTGCAACGCGATATACACGAAATCCGCGCTGGCACGCAGCACCGCGCCGTGCGTGATGACACAATCGTCGAGCCCGGCATGCGTCTCGCGAAAGTCACGCACGAAGTTGGGCTTCAGAACGACGGTGTCCCCGGGACGCACAAGCTCACCGAGCGGGTTCCATGCCGGCGTGCCGAACCGATCAGCGTCCAGGCCGAGTAAATGCAGGCTCTCGCGCACCGTGTCGTACGCGCCATTCAGCTGCGGGCCGACTTGTTCCGCGCCGAATGGATACTCCGGATATGTAGAACCCGGCGAATACGGCGCAATGCAGTCATACGCTGCGTTCCCGCACGCTATCGCCACCTCGCGCGCCCGGCGAGCGAGAGTCAGTGGTCGAAGGTCCGTGGTCATGTCGGCCAGGATCCGTTTACGTTTCAGTCACTTGGATATACTCAGCCGCTCACGACGACCGGGTCCAGCAGAATACACAGATCGGCATGATCGATACGGCCCAACGCCGGGCACCACCATCACTCGGCGGTGCCGCCACTGGCGTGCGGCGCAGGCAGCTCGCCGGAGACCATCTCACGCAGCAGCAACCAACAAAAGATGGTATTGGTCACCAGGTACCGCCGCCACATACGCCGTGGCTCCTGCAACACCCGGTACAGCCACTCGAGCCCCCAGCGCTGCCAGAACTGCGGGGCCCGCTTCACCTTGCCCGCCACGACGTCGAACGCGCCACCCACGCCGTGACAAACCGGAACCTGCATGACGTTAGACCATTGCGCCAGGAACTCCTCCTTCTTCGGGGACGTCATGGCGGCAAAGAGCATGTCGGGTTTGGCGGAAGCGATGTCACGCGCGATCTGCTCCTCCTGGTCGCCATCGAAGTACCCGTTCCGGTGGCCGGCGATGACCGCGTCGGGGTAGTCGCGCCGCACGCACCGAACGAATTCCGCGAGTACTTCGTCGGTCGCCCCCAGAAAGTAGACCCGGTGGCGACGCTCGTTAGCCCGGCGGAGCAGGTGATCCATCAGATCGATGCCGGTCACACGCTCCGGCAACGGACGGCCCAGCAGCCGGGACGCCCAGACCACCGACATGCCGTCCGCAAAGATCACGTCGGCGGTGCGTACCGCACGATCCAGCTTCGGCGTACGCCGCATGTTGACCAGTTTGGCCGCGTTGACCACCCCGACCAGCAGCGGG
This sequence comes from Phycisphaerae bacterium, assembly GCA_028277645.1. Lineage (GTDB taxonomy): Bacteria > Planctomycetota > Phycisphaerae > UBA1845 > Fen-1342 > JANQFV01. The sequence goes on along the minus strand of JANQFV010000015.1, from coordinate 7,634 downwards.
CGCCGCGCTTCGATGGCGCTGGAACACATATCGACCGCGGCGTCCATCGTCACGGCGGCAATCGGCAGCCCCAGGACGGACGCGGTCGAGTACGTGGCGCCGTCCATCAGCTCGCCTCCAGGCTGCGTTCGATCTCCGCCACACGGCGCTCCGGCCACGAGTACAGCAGCCAGCCCAGGTGATAGGGCCGGCACTCATCGTCTATTGGCCCCGGCGGAAAGAGCAGGTCAACCAATGGAACGCGGATCGCCGAGTGCAGCCTGCTCACCGCGGCCTGGGCGGAGCGAACGAACTTGCGTGGTTCGCGGCGGGCGACCTTGCGCCAGATGGCCTCGTTGTGCGGATCGATCAGCGTGCCGCCGCCGAGCTCCGGCGCCGCGTGCAGCCAATTCCAACCGTTCTCAATCTCGGCCCGATAGTCAGTGCCGCCGGCCTCGTGCAACGCAAACAACGCCATCGGCCCCATCGCGTCCTGATGCACGGCGTAGACCGGATAGCGCTCTAGCACCTTCCCGGTCCGCGCGTCGTAGTGCCACCACCACTGCCCCGCGGGGCCGATCAAGCTGCAAACGCGAGCCGCACATTGCTCGGCCACTTCCAGTGAGCGCGCATCGCCCGTCGCCACGGCATGCCGGGCCAGCGCCTGAATTGGATAGACCAGGTCCGCGAAGCACGCCACGTGCTGACGTACTGCAGATACCGCGCCGCCGGAATGATGCCGGAACAAGGCCGCCCGAGGCGAATACACACTCAGTAAGCGTTCGGCGGCCTGCTCGCGAGCAGCCGTTACGGCGTCGTCCTGCGGGCCTTCGCACAGCGCCGACAATGCCCACGCAATCTCGACGGTGTAACTCTCATGCTGCTCATTGAGCAGCGCTTTGAGGCGGCCGAGCGCTCGGGGAGCTTCGACGTGCTCCAGTATCCGGGACACCCACGCCGTCAGTGCGACATCACCGAGATTGTCCATCGCGATGACATCGGCCAACAGCCGCCCGCACAGATCCCGGCTTGATTTTCCGGCGAGCACCTGGCGCACCGCGTCTTCTTCTTCACCTACCAAGCCGAGCAGCGCAATGGCGGTGTAGCGATAGCTGATACCTTCGAGGCGGGGACGATCCGGTGCCTTGCGCACCCGAAAGGCGAACAACTGTTCGTCCGGAAGGTACATGCGGGCCAAGCCGCGCAGGGACAGGTCGCGCAAGGCACGGATCTGTTGCGGCCAACCTTTGGTAGCCCGCGGCGCGCGCTGTAGCGTTGCGGTGGTCATGCGTGAACGACTCCGGCCGACGTCGAGGTGGTCGCTTCCGCGGAGACCGCGGCCAGCGGTTCGACGGGCGGCTTGTCGAGGGCCAGGAAGTACTCATCTTCCGCACGAGCCTTGTGCGACGGGATGATCCAATGCACGGGCATGCTCCAGCGGCCCCCCAGGGTAACCAGTGTCGCCAGCAGAATTTTCACATCAAGCCAGAACGACAGGTGCCGCACATAGAGAATGTCGTAGTAAATCCACTGGTGAAAATCCGATTGGGCGCGCCCACTGCGACAGACCTGCCACAGCCCGGTGATGCCGGGACGCACCGCCAGGCGCGCCTTGCGCCAGGGCACACAGATCTGGTTCTCGCGGAACGGCGACGGTCGTGGGCCGATCAGGCTCATCTGTCCGCACAGCACGTTCCAGAGCTGGGGCAACTCGTCGATGTTCGTCTTGCGCAACAGATGGCCGAGACGGCTGATGCGCGGATCGTGGTCCATTTTGAACTGCGGGCCGTCCACCTCGTTCTGCTTGTACAGCGCGCGCTGCATAAAGTGCGCGCCATCGATCATCGTGCGGAACTTGTAGCAACGAAAGAGCTGTCCGTCCTTGCCTTCGCGCTCGTGGCCAAAAAAGACCGGGCCGCGCGAAGTCAGCTTGTTAAGTAGCGCGACCAGCAGCAACAGCGGAGACAACAGCAGCAAACCCAACGCAGACAGGATGCCTTCGGCAACGCGCTTGATCTGCACGTAGCGCTCCCGACGTCGATACGCCGCCTCATCACCGTCATCGCGCGCGGGATCGCGTCGCGCAACCTGTATGCCGCCACGATCATTGTCCCATACTTCCACGTCTGATGGCCGTTCGGTCTCGTCGCCGCACAGGAGGCGGTGATGGAACGTGGCGTTGGCACCCACACGCGTACCCGGCACCGTGAGGCACTGGGCGACCACGGCGCCCTGCTCAATCCGGCTGCCCGTTCCAATAAGGGTGGGGCCGATGATCGTCGTTTCCGCCTCGACGCGCGACTCCGCCTGCACCACGACGGGCGCATAGAGGCGCGCGGTTGGATCGATCGTGCAGTTGGGCCCCACGACGACGCCAGGACGCCAATGACGGTACCCGTCGGCGCTCGACGGAGCCTCGCCGTTGCGCAGGTGCTGCTCGCTCAGGTGCAGGAGGCCACGTTCCGTGCGCAGATCGTGGATGCCGCCCGCCAGACCGATGTCGCGATTCACAAAGCCGTGGGCAGCCATCAGGCGTCGTAGCGGCGCCAAGCCGCGCACCGAGGGATTCACTACTTCCCGCAACATGGGTACCGGGATGAGTGACGCGAGTACACCCTGGGCCTGGAGCCAAGTCACGCCGTCATAGTAGCGCTGAATCCGCTGCACACGGCCGTCGGCATCGAGCTGAACGTATTCCTTGGTTCCACGGCGTTGCGTGTCCATCGCCACCAGGTGCCGGGCCGACCGGTCGGCGCCCGCTGCGCTGATCAGCTCACGCAGATCGAGCCCGCGTACCGGATAGCAACGCGGGTCAATGATCAGAATGCAGTCGGACAGCTCACACTCGTTCAACAATCCGCTCAGCCGCTCGACCGGAGCGACCTCTTCCACCTGCGCGGCGATGGCACGGACGCGCGTGGCATAATCCTCGTCGACTGCGAAATCTGCGAGCACGCGCGGCGTATCAACTTTGACAGCGGCGAGAGCCGCTTTCACGCGGTGCAGCAGCAGACCGGTGCCGACCGGGGTCAGCAACAACGACGGTGGCGCGCCCTGGCGCCGCAGGTACGACGGGCGCGTGTCCAGAATGACGGGAAAAACCTGCATAACCGCTCGGCGCGTTAACCACTGCGACGCGCGTCAGACGCTTCCGGGGCCACGCGCGCTTCGTTGCGATAGTACGAGTCGTAATAGTGACGCTGCCGCACCGAACCCAGGAACATCATACCCAGGAGCTTGCCGTCGCCAGCGGTGAGTGTATTCAGCGCCTCGCGAACTTCCGCGCGGCGACAGTGCTCTTCGCGGACAATCATCACCGTACCGTCGACTAGGCTCGCCAGGATGCGCGCATCCGCGACCGGCATGACCGGCGCGCTGTCCAGAATCACGATGTCGAACCGCTCGCGCCAGCGCTCGAGCAGCGTGACCATCTCATCGCTCGCGAGCAGTTCCGAGTCGTGCGGGTGGTACTCATCGCCCGCGGGCAGCAACTGCAGGCCGTCGTCCTTGCGGCGAACGACAACGTCCTCTTCGTTGGCGGTGCGTTTCAGCAGGTCGAGCAAACCGCCGTGACCGGTGACGTTGCAGCGCGTGCTAAGGGACGGACTGCGCACGTCGGCATCGACGAGCAGCACGCGTTTGCCAACCTGGGCGAGACTGTCGGCCAGCGACAACGTGGCCTCGGTCTTGCCCGCACCGGGACCGGCACTGGTCACCATGACAACATTGCCACGCACCTGATCGAGCCGCTGTAACAGCGCTGTGCGAACCATACGCACGCATTCCTGCCGTACGACCTGTTCGCGCGGCTCCATCTGCTGAGGATCTCGGACGAGCGGCAGGTAACCCAGGAACGGGCCCTCGACGGGGGCGACCACATCGTCGGCATTGTGTATTGCCTGGCTCGTGCTGGCACGGACATACGCCAGCGCAAGTGCGGCGGCGGCCGAGCCGAAGACCACCATCGCCATCAGCGCATAGCGGCGTTTCTGATTAAACGGCTGCGACGGCAAGAAAGCCTCGGCCTGAATGCTGATGGCACCAGGGGCCCCGCTCTCGACCTCGCGCTGTGTCTTGCGCGTGCGCACCACCTCGAACAGATCGCGCGCCTGCTTGAGCTCTTCGTTCAGCTTCACGTGCCGGGCGATGAGATCGGCGGTACGCGTGAGCTCCGCTTGGTGCTTAGTGATATCCGCGTTCAGTAGGTGATCCTGGTATTTGAGCTCGTCAAATCGGTCCTGTAGCTCGGCCCCTGTCATTAGCGCCGTGGTCGCCCCAGGGGCCGGCTGAACCAGCGCCGGCCGGCGCTTCAACACCGCCGTGCGCTCCTGCAACAAGCGCGTGAGCAGGTCGACTTCGCTGCGCATCTCGATGAGCTGCGGGTTGCGTTCGCCGAGGCGTTGTTCCGCCAGTGCAACACGGTGACGCTTACGCTCCAACTCGTTGAAGAGGCGCTGCCATTCCGGATCCAGCTCATACGCCGGGCTCTGCACGGGCGTCGGCTGCGCTGCTTGCGCCGCATCCGATTCGGGCTCAGGATCAAGTGACGCAAGCTTCCACTCGACGAGCGCCATCTCGCGCTGCAACGTGCTGCGCTCCTCAATGAGCTTATCCAGGCGCTGGCGCTGCTCAGACAGCAGCAGTTCGGGATCGGCCGTGTTCAGCTCTTTGACGCGGTTGGCCCGGTCGCGCTCCAGTGTTTCAACGATGGCACGTCGCGACTCGTATTCCTTCAGCAACTCGCGATACACGAGATCGTCAGTCTTCTTGACGCTCTCGGACACGTACTTCGAGTATTGCTTCACGACCGCGTTGACGATCGTCGCGGCATCGGCCGCATCAAGCGCCGCGAAGCGCACATTGATCACCTGTGTGCCGCGCTCGACCTCGACCGACAGATCTTCCATAAGACGTTCGAGCGCCGTCGGCGTGCCGCCCAGCAACGGCGTGGGGGGCTCACGAAACCAGTGCGTGGCCTGTACGTCAGGCTGCTCGAGCACGCGCGTCAGCACGCTCGGGCTACCGATGATCTCTTCCTGCGTGTTCAGATACTGTGAATAGAGCGGGATGACACCGCTGTTCTCAGTCTGAAATACAAGCCGCGGAATCACGGGCGATACTTCGACGACCGCCACTGCGCGGTACTGCGGTTTCACCACGAACCAGACACCCAGTACGCCGGGGATCGCCAGCAGAAAGAACGAGAGCAGCATCGTCCAGCGATAGCGCCACAGCAAATCGACGGAGATGTGGCGTTTGGAACTCTCCGACGCCGTCGGCGCACCGAGTCCGCCGGCCGACCAGACGTCGAGTCCGGCGGACAAGCCCGCCGCCACGGGCAACGTGGCGGAACTGCCCAGATGCGCCACTTCCATGTTGTTTCCGGAATTGCTCGGCATTCTCAGGTTCCCAGTTTCGCTTCCTGTCGTTCCATCGGTTAATGCTCGGCCAGTCGACTACCGGTGCGCCGAAGCGGCGGCGGACGGGGCGTCCGATACGCTGCTCGCAGTGGACCGTGCCAGCCGAGGCCAGATTCTATGCCGCAAACGCTTCAGCGTGTTCGGACGCGCTCGGCGGACTGCTCGATGCACGCCCGCCCCCGGCGCGACCCGCAGGCCGTGGTCCAGCACGCACTCGTCCACGTTCGCGCCGGCCTCGATCACACATCGTTCCCACAGCACCGAACCGCTGACGACGGCGCCGCGCTCTATGGTACAGTCGGCTCCAATCGTCACCGGTCCGACCAGTGTCGCCGACTCGCCGATTACCGTGCGTGGACCCACCAGGAACGGTCCAATAAACCGCTCCGGATGAGAAACCGTGGCGGACTCATGGACCAGTCCGGCCCCCACACGTTGATAGCCCGGCGGCGGCGCGTCTGCATGGCATACGCTGGCCAGCGCGACCGCGTTCACCTGCAAGTAGCTCATCATATCCGTGACACGCGGCAGGGGCGCCGGAAGCGTATGCGTCATGACCGGCAGATTCAGTGCGTGCAACCGCGGCACCAGCACTTCCTTCAGATCCTGATAGCCGGCCTCGGGAATGTGCGCCAACGCAGACCGTTCCAGCACGTAGATGCCTTGCGGTACCTGACGAGCGCGGCCCGGCCCGGGAACCTCCGGGTCGGGGGAGACGACGACGGTCAGGGCGGCGCCGCTCGCCTCATGCGCCGCCAGCAGCGCGCCCAAGTCGCACGCCGGTAGAATGGTCGCGTCGACAACCACGAGTCGCTCCGCTGTGAGATAGTCGGCCACGTCGCGCACGCAGCCCGCCGGGCCGCGCGGCGTCCAGTCTTCGTAATACACCAGATCCATGTCGGCCCTCGAGCCATCACCCAGCACGTGCCGCACCAGGCGCGAGATGCTGTTCGCGCAGATTCCCGTGGCGGGCATGCCGCCGTCGCGCAGCCAGCGTACAACGTGACAGATCAGGGGCGTGTGTACGACCGGCAAGAGTGGGCGCGGGAGCAGCCAGTCGAACTCCGACTCGCCCCAGCGATGAACACCAGCCAATACGATACCAGCGGTACGGTTCATGATCCTTCGCCCTCGAGCGCCGAGCACTGCACGGCGCGCCCGTTTCCGTTCCCGGAGCCCAGCGATCCGTCGCGCGGTAGTCCAACCCCTATCCGATGCTTCAGGCGCAACGAGCCCTGATGCGCCATGCAGCCCACGATCGTGATGCTGGGGGCCTTGCGGTGGTATCCACGGCTGACCCAGCCGGCGATGGGATCCTCACTGCCGGCGAGCACGTCAACCGCAAGGCGCGGATCGAGTTCCAGCGTAACTTCGCCGCGGCCGGTGTCCAAGGTGAGTTTCGTGTCTTTCTGCTGCACGATCTGGCAGTGCTCTGAAAGGTGGAAATAGACCTCAGCAAAGTGCTGGCCCGCGCCGTCCAGCTCGTCCTCGACATGCAACTCGCGCCGCGCGCCGTTCAACTCCACGCGCCGGCGATGCACAACGGGATCCGTCAGGCGTCGATACCCGTCGTGTTCACCGTAGAACGCGCCGCCGTTGTCGGTGGGGCGCCAATCAAGGCAACGGGCGGTAGCGCGTTGTCCCCAGAGGAACGCACCGAGCATTTCGGACTGATCCGCGCCGTCAACGACCACCGTGTTGTGCGCGCGGGTGCTGCGGAAGTAATTGCGCCACGCGGGGTACGTGAAGTAATCGTACGTGCCCGGATCGACCAGGACGTCGTGGCCAAACGCGCGGAGCACGAGCGACAGCGCGTCGGCATGCCCGTGTGCCGCGATCGAGCGGAACCCGAGTTGCCCACAGTCAATGAGCACGCTTATCCGATCGAGCGCATCGCGAGTGCCACTCTGTAACAGGTACAGCCCCGAATCACGAAACGCGTGCGCGCCCAGCGCGCTGCCAGCCCGCGTATCGTCCAGCGCCGCGAACTCCTGCTCCGCCGACGCCGGCAGAAGCCACTGGCAGAGTTCGGGGTACGCACCGGCTTCGCGCTTGAGCTGCGCGTCGCCGTAAAAAACCGCACCGAGAGCCAGCCATGGGCGAACATTCAGCGGGTCATCGTCCAGATCGAGCACGTAACCATCATCTGCGTCGCCATACATCGGCAGCGCTTCCCCGCCTTCGGCCAGCGCGGCCAGAAACGTGTACACGCGGTGCAAGCCGTCATTGAACGCG
>JANQFV010000069.1 GCA_028277645.1 Phycisphaerae bacterium | reverse complement strand
ATCTGGCCGGTACCGGGCGCTCCGGACGGAATGCCCCAGACGCCGGCGAAGCCGGACACGTCACCAATCCAGATTACCTCGGGCGTGACCGTCCACGTGTCGCCTTCATACCACGGCGGCAGACTCGGGAAGTCCGGCAGCGGCGGCAGAATCGGATCGGGGAAATTCCAGCCCAGACCGAGCGTGTGCTCCGGCTCCGGCGGCTCGCAGTGCGTGCCGAACTTGAGATTGCGGAGCGCAATCGTGCCGCCACCGGCACCGGTGCTCATCGTCCAGGTGAACGTTTCGTTCTCGGGCTGCGGATTGATGTCCGCCGTGATCGTCACGATCCTCCAGTCCTGACCGCGATCGCGGACGTCCTCGGTCTGGTTCTCAACAACCGAGCCGGCCGAGGTGGTCAGCGCCCACGTGATCGATCCGGTGGTCGTCGTGTTGTAGACGTCGAACTGGATCCAGACGCGTTTGACGTGCGCCGGATAGTACGAGTTGTCGACGGTCTGCGTGATCGTCGCCGACTTGTTCTCGCCGGTGATACCTACGCCGCGACCGGTGACGTACACCAGATCGCCGGTGAAGTCCCAGTCGCTGCCCGTCGACCAGCCCGGTAGCGTCTTGCCCGAGTCTTCGGTCGGTGGCCATGTGCCATCGTCCAGCTCGTGCTCCTGCGTCACCGTCAGGCCGTCTTCGTTGCCGTACCAGGCCGGCGGCTGCGGCGTCGGGCATTCGACGACCGCGTAACGGAACGATGAGCCCTGGAAGAAGCCGGGGCTGCCCTGGAAGCCGTCACCCGGGTTGGCCGGATCGTAGGTGATCGTGTGTACTTCGGTGCCGCCGGCCTGATTCTGCTTCGTGTCGTGCGCTACGTCGATGGCGAAGCGCCCGTCCGCGAGTTGGGTGATGCCGACAATCGCAGCGGTGTGCCAGTCGCCCTGCAGCTCAACGTCCTGGTCGTCATCGAGTTCGGCGCCGAGATCTGCCAAATTGGTAATCTTGCGCGTGGTAATCGGCAGGTCGTTGTCGACCATGTACTGGGCCTTGTCCTGCCACCAGGCGTTGCGCTGACCGGCCGGCCGATTTGGATCCGGATCGATCCAGCAGCCGTCACTATCCCAGTTGGTCGCAGTTTTCATCTTGGCAATCGATAGATCACCATCGTTCATACCCAGGTTGTGCTTGTCGTTCAGGAACTTCAAGCTGTTCGACACCGAGGCGGGCGTGCACTCGTTGGTGCCGCACTCCTGGTTCGGGAAATTCGTGTTCTCGTGCGCCGGACCGAACAGGATGTGACCGAGCAGTGTCGCCGGCGAGAACGGCAGCGGCGGGATGATAAAGTCGCGCACGCCGCTGAACAGGCAGTAGTTCCGCTCGCCCACGGTCGCACCGATAATGCCCGGCGGTGGACCAAACAGCGCGTCCGGCGTCAACGCCCAGTCGTACGTCAGCGCATTCAGGTCCGTACCGCGCGGCACGCCCAGATCGAAGTGATAGACCTTTTGCTGTAGCGCCCCGACCCCGGCCTGGCTGAGCACTGGGATGTTCTCGACAACCCAGTTACCGTCAACCTGCAAATTGAAGTACAGGATGTTCGGATCGCCGAGGTACGTGAGCTCGACTGCACCCCACTCAGAGTCCGGCGTGAGCACGCCGTCGAGATCAAAATTGACCTGGTAGAACTGGATGCCTTCGACCAGTTCGCAGGCGTCGCCGATACCATTGCCATCGCCGTCTTCCTGGAACGGGTTGTAATCGTTCGGGCAGTTGTCGCAGGCGTCGCCGACAGTGTCGTTATCCGCGTCTTCCTGGAGCGGATTGAAATCGCCGGGGCAATTGTCGGCGGCGTTGTGGACAAAGTCGCCGTCGTCATCGCCGTCCGGATCGACGGCGGGAATGAACATGTGCCGTGCGCCGTCACCGGCCGCAACAGTCACGCGCGTCCGGAAGTCAGCGACGGGATCGTCCGAATTGCAGGGCAGCACGCACACGCCCGGGTAGAAGTTGCTGGACGGCGGGAAGAACTGGTCAGCCAGACCGTCGCAGTTGTGATCAACTTGCCCGAAATCGAGCGGATAAAGCCCGAATCCCGGATCGTTGTGCGCCCAGCACGCGTCCGTGATGATGAGATTGAACACCGGCCCGGGGTTCAGATCGATGATCGGATCGCCGGCGATGCCGGCAATGCGTGTAAAGGCGAACCGCGGGAGCACCGGGACGGTCGCGTTGTACGAGCCGCCCTCCGGGCACGTCTTGAAGATCGTCATCTGTCCGGGCGGCTGTGGGTCGTCGGCCAGACACACATATAGGTCATACAGACTGGTTTCGCCGCCACTGAACTCGACCTGAATTGGCTGAGAGCTCTGCAAGCTCAGTGCGACGATCTCGATGTCAACCGTGTCCTGGCTGTTGAACGGATCCGGCAGGATCGCGTCTTGTAGCCGCTCGATGATCGTGTCCGTGCCGGGCGGCAACGGGGCACCGCCGGAGCCCTGCGATCCCTGTAGTGGAACGCCGCCCATATTGATGAGGCCCTCGAACGGCAGCGATCCGGGACCGAAGAAATCGGCCGGCAGTGGATTGCTGCCAAAGTCGATGTGTGTTCCGGCCGGGTTGCTGGGCGTCGGCGGCGTCATCAGCGCGTTTGATCCAGCCAGAACGTTCTGCGCGGTTGCGGGCACCGCTGTGGCACCCAGGACGATCGTCAACAAAAGCACCGCGAGCGACCCGGCCCGCGCTGCACCTACAGAGTGAGTACGTGTGCGGAACATTGCCACACCTCCCATGAAATGAGTCCTGTTGGCCCGTACAGTTCGATTTTCGCGGCTTGGCCCGAACCATTGCAACCATAAAAGCCGCGTTCACGTGGGTTTCACCGCTGCATAGGCGCCCAGCCGCGCATGATTGACAGTGAATCCCGCAATTCATGGACCGCTAACAAGCTGTCGGCACGGGGCTAAGCGGTTTCGCCCCGCTTTCGCTTGGCGCCCGCGGACAGCGCGCTATATTAGAAGTTGCACATCTGCTGTGAAACGAATCACAAGCACGCGCTGGAGACGCGCGCGACCCGTTCACGGCGCCAAAGGTCGGACGGCCCGGTCCGGCGAAGCAAGGAGTATCTGCGATGGCGGATGAGGTCGAAAACTTCCACACCTGCGACCAGTGCGGCTCAACGATTTACCCCGAGCACATCGAACGCAAGGTCGCCGTTCGACGCGACGGCCAACTGTTGTGTCACCATTGCGTGGAGGAAGCCGCAGATCCCCACGGTGATAAGGTCGATCTTGACCACGACAGCATCGCGCTGGCCGACGCCAACTCAGCCGGCGCGTCGCAGATCCGCGCTTTCGGCGGCGGTCCGGGCGGAATGAGCGAAAGCATGGTTGGGGCGGCTGTGCAGGCCGATCTCAAGCGCCCCCTGCTGCGAAACTCGCCGAACGCCACCCGCTGCCGCACGTTCCACGGCAAGCTCACCGATGCCTCATTGGCATACATGAGCGACCAGATCAACGCCTGGGTCGACGAGCACGAGGAAATCGAGATCAAGTTCGCGACCAGCACGATCGGCGTCGTCGAGGGCAAGCACGCCGACCCGCACCTGATTGTCACGGTCTTCTATTGATCCGGCGCGGTGGCCGCCTGATCCCATCCACAAGCACGCTCACGAGGAGGCGCGCATGCGCATCGCCCGCTTTGTCGGCACTGATGGCGTTACGTGCATCGGCAGACTGACGGATGACAGCACAGCTCAACCGCTAATCGGGGAGTTGTTCGGGGAGTTGACGTTCGCCTCGGACGCGTTGCCGATCCAGCGCTGGCTCCCCCCCGTCGAGCCGCCGAACATCTTCGCGATCGGTCGCAACTACCGCGCCCACGTGGAAGAGACCGGCGCGCGGCTGCCTGACAAACCGCTGATCTTCCAGATCGCCACCACGGCCCTGCTCGGGCACGAAGACACGATCCGCCTGCCGGCCCCCGCACCAGCCGAAGTCGATTTCGAAGCCGAGCTGGCGATCGTCATCGGCCGGCGTGCACGCCGGGTGTCTGTGGACGCGGCGCTCGACCATGTCCTCGGCTACACCTGTGCGAACGACGTGTCCGCGCGCGACTGCCAACGAAACGACAAGCAGTGGGCCCGCGCGAAGGGGTTCGACACCTTCTGCCCCCTCGGCCCCTGGCTCGTCACTGCCGATGCGCTCGATCCCGATGACCTGCGCGTGACCAGCCGGCTGAATGGGGAGACGATGCAGGACGCCCGGACGAGTGCCATGATCCACTCCTGCCGCGCCCTGATCAGCTACCTGTCGCACCAGTTCACCCTGTTACCGGGCACGGTCATCCTGACGGGCACGCCCGAAGGCGTCGGATTCGCCCGCACACCGCCCGTCTTCCTGAAGCCGAACGACCGCATCGAAATCGAGGTCGAGGGCATCGGGACGCTCATGAACACGGTTGCCGCGGAAGAGGCCTGATCGCAGTGCCCTTGTGTGGCCGCGACCATCGGACTAGACTCCTGTCAGTGGAGCCGATGACGCACAGGCCATGGAGCCGGCGTCCCGGGGCCTCTCCAGACGGGTGCGGGATTCTCTGACGTTCGTGCAGATGACGAACAGCAGACCGCGCGGGTACGTGCCTGCGCCGCTCGCGTGCCCCGATTCACCACGCAACAGGACGAACACGCAAGGCTATGCCACGAAAGAGACGCAGCTCCAATCGATCCACGGCCGCTCCGACCGCCGTGGCAACGCAAGAAACAGAAGGTGTTCTCGAACTCGACCAGCAGGGCGCCGGCTTCCTCCGCTCACAGAAGCGTCACCTGGTCGCACACCCGGACGACCCCTACGTGTCGGCAGATGCGATCCGGAAGTTCGCCCTCCGCGGCGGCGAGCTGCTGACCGGCCCGGCCGCACAAGTCGAAAATCGCGGAAATCGCAAGTACAAGCTCGCGCGCGTGGCATCGATCAACGGCGTCGGCGTCGACAAGTGGGAGCCGCCGACGCCGTTGGCAGAAACCACCGCAATCGACCCGCACGAAGCACTACGTTTCGATACCGAAGGCGGCCCCGTCACGATGCGTGTCGTCGACCTGTTCACACCGATCGGACGTGGCCAGCGCGGCCTGATTGTCGCCCCGCCCCGCACCGGCAAGACCATCCTGCTCCAGCAGATGGCCCACGGCATCGCCGTCAACCATCCCGAAGTGTACATGATGGTGCTGCTGGTCGATGAACGGCCCGAAGAGGTCACGGACATGCGCCGCAACGTCCACGGCGAGGTCATCGCCTCGAGCAACGATCAGGACATCGAGTCGCACGTGCGCGTCGCAAGGCTCGTGATCGAGCGCGCCCGGCGTCTGGCCGAGGGCGGCGAGCACATCGTCATTCTACTCGACTCGATCACGCGACTCGCGCGGGCGTTTAACGCCTTCGTGGGAACCAGCGGCCGCACAATGACCGGCGGCCTCGACATCCGGGCGCTCCAGGAGCCCAAGCAGATCTTCGGCTCGGCCCGCAATATCGAGAATGGCGGCTCACTGACTATCATCGCCACTGCGCTCATCGAGACCGGCAGCCGCGCCGACGAATTCATCTTTCAGGAGTTCAAGGGCACCGGCAACATGGAGCTGATGCTCGATCGCGAACTGGCCAACCTCCGCATCTGGCCTGCCATCAATCTCCGCCAGTCGGGCACGCGCAAGGAGGAGAAGCTCCTCGACGAGGACACGCTCACGAAAATGTATATGCTCCGCCGACAACTGAACGATCTGCCGACGACCAAACAAATGACCACGCTGCTCGATGCCATGAACAAACACAACAGCCTGGCAGCATTCCTGAAGAACCTTCGCGCCTGATCCATCTGGGACGCACTACGTGATCCTCGGCATCCTCTCGGACACACACGGCGAGCGCGAGCGCACGGCCCACGCAATCCGCGGCCTACGTACCGCCGGAGCTGAGATTTTTGCCCACTGCGGTGACGTCGGCGGCGCCGCGGTCCTGGACGAGCTGGCCGGCCTAGACATCCACATCGTCTGCGGCAACACGGACTGCCCCGACAGCACGATGGTAGAGTACGCCGCTGGATTGGGTCTGCGGGTCGGACTTCCGTCCCCCGTGCGTTTCACGTTGGACGGCCGCAACATCGCGTTGTTCCACGGACACGAACGTGCATTCGAGGAGTTGATTGACGTCCTCATCGAAACCCGACAATTTCCGCCGGGCTTTGAGCCCTGCGATTACGTGCTGCACGGCCACACGCACATCGCACGAGCCTTGCGGCTGGGGCCGGTGCGCGTGATCAACCCCGGTGCGCTGCACCGCGCGCCGCGCTACACCGTCGCAACGCTGGATATGGCGACGGGCGCCCTGGATTACTGGCAGCTCGGTCACAGCGACGGTGAGCTCATCCCGTGCCCATCGTAACCGCGGCCGTCTGGACAGCCTCCCCCCAGCGCGTAGGATGTCTGAACTCGTCGAAGACGAACTCGACCAACATCCACTTACGGCGTCGAAGCTGGCAATGAAACCGCTGCTGGTCATCCCACCGGCCCCCAATCGCTGGAAGCCCTTGCAGGAGTTGCTTCAGCACCTGCCGGAGCCCACGGTCCGCAATCTCCGGAAACGCCTCGTCGATGGCGTGCCCGGCGCCGAAGACGTGTTTGTCATCGCTCCGTCGGACAGCCCACTGCACGGCAGCGCCGCGATCCATAAGTGCGGCGACGTCGGCGTGCTGAGCCACGTCTACACGCGCCCCGAGCAGCGCGGCAAAGGCACCGCCCGCCGACTCACTGAGGCCGTGCTCTCCTGGTTCGACATGACCGGCGGCACGTGGCTGTTCCTCGCGACGACAACCGAACTCGACGAAACGCTGTACAGTAAGTTTGGCTTTCACCCGATCCGCCGCGCGGTATGGGCGCCGTTCGACCGCGTGACCATGCTGCGCACACGCAAAGGCGTAACGGAGGATCCGCTCGCCGATGCGCATGGCGCCGTAACGGTGCGTGAGCTGACGCGTGCCGACTGGCCGGCCATGGTAACAACGCTCCAATACTGGGCCGGTCCGGACCCGCGCGTGCCACTGGCCGAGTCCGCCGTGACCGCCGAGACGTTTACGCTCGACCTGATCGAGCACGCCGAGCAGGGTTTGGCGGCGCTGCACGGCGCGTTTATGGGCCAGCGACTCGTCGGGATGGGCACCGTGGCGCTCGCGCCGCAGAACGCACATACCTATGCGCTGCTCGTGCCGCACGCCAACGCGCCACCGCCCCTGCGTGAGGCGTTGTTGCAGCGTGCGAAGACCGCAGGATTCGAACGCGTCGATTTCCCGATGGAGGCGCTGGGCGCGACGCCTGCGCCGGACGTGCCACCCCCTGTCGTGTGACCAGCTCCGCCGATGACGACACCCGACGACCCAATCTGGCATTCCGGCAGCAAAATTCCCTGGCACGACCCCGCATTCAGCAGGCGGATGTTGACCGTCCATCTGGCGCAGGACGACGACCTGGCCAGCCGGCGCACGTCCTGGATCGATGATCAGGTGCACTGGATTCACGACACCCTACTTTCGGGCCGAACCGCGCGGATACTGGATCTAGGCTGCGGACCCGGCTTCTACGCCCACCGCCTAGCGTCACTCGGCCACCGCTGCCTCGGAATCGACTTTGGCCCCGCCTCGATCGAATACGCACGGGCGCACAACCCGGATCCGTCCCGATGCGAATTCGTACTCGGCGACGTCCGAGCTACGGATTTCGGCGGACCTTATCGACTTGCCATGATTCTCTACGGCGAGTTGAACACGTTCTCGCCGGCGGATGCGCTGGCTCTGCTCAAGAGAGTCCACGCGGCCCTCGAACCGCAGGGAATTTTCATCACTGAAGCGCATTCGCAGGAAGCTGTTGAGCGCATCGGTCAGGGAGAGACCACCGAGCAGCGTGTTGAATGGAGCGTCTTCGCAGACCACCCCCACACGTATCGGACCGAGAACGAGTGGCATTCTGAACGGCGCGTGGCGGTGCAGAGGTTCACGATCACGGAATCAACCGGCGAACCGCCGCGTGAGTACCACAGCACCACACAAGCCTGGTGTGATCAGGAGCTCACGGAGTTGTTCGTGAATGCCGGATTTCGAACCGCGACGCGTTGCGGGGACTGGCCGTGCAATACGGATGACCTCAGACTCTGGCGCGCTGCCAGAGGCTGAACTCATCGACGGCAACACACGCCATGCTAGCCGTCACCCCGCGGATAATCCGGCAGATACGGCGCCCGCGCTGCGTCGTGATCGTAGAAGAACATCTGCTTGCTGATCGCGCCGTCGCTCTCGTGGACCGTCCACGGTGGCGTGACCAGGACGCTGGCCGGGAATAGCAGCCAGTTCAGCGTGAAGCGCGAGATGCCGTAGGGCGCCGCGACCCAGTCCTCCCAGCCGAAGCGGTACACATTGCCGGGGTGCGTTTCGTCAATCCGTCCGTGGCTCTTGTCCTCGAACGGATCCTCGAACCACAGCGGCCAGTGCGAGACCGTGCCACACTCCGCCGACACGGTTACCACGTCCCAGTGCCGCGTCCGGGGCTTGCTCGGCTCGAAGCGCTGCTTGATGTCGGCAACTGTGGGCGAGTCCCACCACGCCTCATTCGGGTGCATCCGGGTCTGCACACCCCACGGGCCGTCCTCGACATAGTGATTGGCCACATGGGCACAGCCCGCGATACTCACCAATGCGACCAGTGCCAGTATCCGTCCGCACGTCAACATCGTCGTCTGCATGGTTCTACTCGTCCGTGTTGTAGTCGATCGCATAATTACTCGGTTCCTTGGTGATCGTAATATCATGCGGGTGCGACTCTGTCACGCCCGCGGCGGTCACGAGCACGAACCGCGCCTCGTTCCGCATACCCTCTATATCGGCTACGCCGCTGTAGCCCATTGCCTGCCGCAGCCCGCCCACCAACTGGTAGACGTATTCGCTGAGCTTGCCGCGATACGGCACGCGGCCCTCGACGCCTTCCGGGACCATTTTCTGCGGCGTGTCCACCTTCTGGCTGTAGCGCTCGGCACTGCCCAGCGCCATCGCCCCCAGTGAACCCATGCCGCGATACTCCTTGAAGCGGCGACCCTTCCACAGCACGAGCTGCCCTGGCGACTCATCGAGCCCGGCAAACAGCGAGCCCAACATCACGCTGTGCGCTCCCGCGGCGATCGCCTTCGCGATGTCGCCGCTGTAGCGAACGCCGCCGTCGGCAATGATCGGCACGTCGGCCTGCGCAGCGGCAGTCAACACCGCTGTGATCTGCGGAATGCCGGCACCGGCCACGACGCGCGTCGTACAGATCGCGCCCGGGCCGATCCCGACTTTCACCGCGTCAGCGCCAGCTTCCTGCAAGTCATACACGCCCTCCGGTGTGGCCACGTTGCCGGCGATGATATCGATCTCGTGTTTGGCCTTGAGCTTGCGAACGGTCTCGATGACCGCCTCACTGTGGCCGTGCGCCGTGTCGACGACGAGAACATCGACGTCAGCCGCGATCAACTGCTCAGCCCGTTCGAAATCATGCGCCCCGATCGCGGCCCCAACCCGCAGGCGCCCACGATCGTCCGAGCAACGCTGTGGGTATTCGCGCGAGCGCTCGATGTCGCGCATCGTAATCAGGCCCACCAGCTTGTCAGCCCCATCGACCAGCAGGAGCTTCTCAACCTTCGCGCGCTTGAGAATCGCCTCCGCATCATCCAACGTCGTGTCCGGCGCGGCCTTTACCAGCTTATCCTTGGTCATCACGGCGCTGACCTGCTTCTCAGTGGACTCGAGGAATTTCATATCCCGGCGGGTGAGAATCCCGACCAGCGTGCCGTCGTCGTGCGTAATCGGAATGCCGCTGACGTTCTGCAGCCGCATGACCTCTTCGGCCCGACCGATCGATTCTTCCGGGCGCATCGTCACCGGGTCGAGAATCACGCCACTCTCGGACCGCTTCACTTTGCGCACTTCGCGTGTCTGCGCCTCGACGTTGAGGTTGCGATGGATGATCCCTATGCCGCCTTCTTGCGCGAGCGCAATCGCCAGTGTGCTCTCGGTGACGGTGTCCATCGGCGCACTGATGAGCGGAATGTTGACCCGGATGTTCCGCGTCAATTGCGTCGTGACGTCAATCTGGCTCGGATGCACCGCTGATCGCCGCGGTACGAGCAGCACATCATCGAAGGTATAAGCCTGGGAGACGATCTTGGGGGCGTGGATTGGGTCTACCATGGGTCAAGATAATACGAGCAACCCGCACGTCGTCAAGACCGCGACAGGCTCCCGCACACGTCATTCCGACGAGCGTAACGAGGAGGAATCTACCTCCGCCTACACGCAACTGACGAATCGCGCGCAGATTCCTCGCTGCGCTTCGGAATGACGGAACCTGTGCGCGATCTGTTACCGGCCCACTGCTCAGCGTCGTATTCGCCCCGCGTTTGCGCAAATTCGGAACGTTCTACGCAATACGCCTGACGTCCGGCCGTTTCGCCTCCCATGCGGGGTTGCTCGGGCGTCGCAGCCCGACGGGTCGGTCGTGACGTTCGCGCCGGCCCGCGTTCACGCGAGACAGGCAAAGCAAGGAGATCAGGGATGTATCGATTCCGCGCGCACACGCTCCCCCTGCTCGGGTTCGTTTTCGTCGCCAGCCTCGCCGGTTGCGGGCAGGCCGGGCTGCCAACCGAAGTCACCGACCTGCTGAACCCCGCTGACGGCACAACCGACGTAGCGACTCTCCAGGAGGCACTCAAAGACAGCGACGTGCTCAAGGCACTGCAAACCACCGTCTCTGCCGACGCAAACGACGTGAACGCCGCAGTCGAACAGGTCGCAGTCGACGTGCTCAACGCAGGCGACATGTACGCCGACTCAGCCGACGTGCCCGTGGCTGTCGCATCCGAAGACATCCTCGACGAAGTCACCTTGTTCGGGGAACTCGGTGACTTCG
>JANQFV010000028.1 GCA_028277645.1 Phycisphaerae bacterium | reverse complement strand
CACGATTCGAGAAGCTCGCCACCCACTTCGTCGCCATGGTCACACTCGCCATGAGCCAACGCTGTCTGCGAATCCTCGATCCGTCAAACAGAACCTAGTCCGGGGCCATCGATCTTGTCGGTCGTATCGCCGGGGCGGTGATAGTCGGAGTGGGCGCCCGTGAAGATCTGCACGCCCGGGATGCCCGCGGCGATGAAGCTCTCCTGATCTGATCCCTCCGTCGCCATGGGAACGAACCGGCAGGGAATGCCGGTCACAAAACCACAGCCGCGGAAGATGTGCGGCCACTCGTCGGCGGTGCCCGTGCCGTGGATCGCGAGTTTGCCGTCAAACAGGCGCCCTACCGTGTCGAGATTGATCACGGCGCGAATCTCGGTCGCCGGCAGGCAGGGGTGTTCCACGTAGTGCTGCGAGCCCCATCGGCCACACTCCTCGGCGGAGCACGCGAGAACCATCAGGTTGCGCGGGCCGCCACCTTCGGCGGCCAGGTTCCGGGCCAGTTCGAGCATGACTGCGACGCCGCTGGCGTTATCATCGGCGCCGGGGTGAATCTGGCCCTCATCGCCAGCGTGGACGTCAGGCCAACCACGACCGAGGTGGTCGTAATGGGCGCAAAGTACAACCGATTGATCGCTCCACTCGGTACGCGTGCCCGGTAGCACACCCACCACGTTCAACGTTTCAACTGGTGTTCCATCGGGACCGACCGCAACGGTGAAGTGCTGGTACCAACTCTCGTCATCGCCAGCGGGCTTTAGCCCAGCGGATGCCATTTGATCAGCGATGTAGTCAGCCGAGGCGCGTAGCTCGGGCGTGCCGAGACCACGTCCCGCGCGTTCAGGCGAAGCCAGCCAGTTCACGTGCTCCACGAGCTTGTTCTGCGAGAACACCGGCGGTAACTCGGCGAGTGCGGGGCGTTCTTCCGCCGGCACCGGTGGCAGTTTTGCCAACACCTCCGCGTCGAGAATGACGACTAGCGGCGAGTCGGCTGCTTCCCACTGTCCTTTGATAACGTTGGTCGGCTCATCGCCTTCGAACGCGAGGTACGAGTACTTGCCGTAGTGCGGCAGCTTGCGCCCTATTCCGGGAAATGCTGCGGCGGGATCGACTACGAGCCACCCGATCGCCTTCTCCGGATTCTGCGGATGGCGGCTGACGACCACCGCGCTGTGCCCCGCGAGGGGTACCGCTTCGTCTGCAAGCTGAAGCGTGTCGGCAGACGTGGTGAGCGCTGCGTCCGCGGCGTTGTCGAGCACGAGTGAAGCGAAACGGTTGTGACGGCCGAGGACCCAGACGGCGCGATCGTCGGGTAGCGTCGTCACGTCGCTTGCCGACACAACTTCGATCACGTGCGCGTCGCTCTGCCAGACTTCCTGCAGCGCCCGGTAATCAGCCACATCGGGCCCCGCATCGGAAGCGTCCGGCAGGATTGCGAGGATCTCTGGTTCGCCGAAGAGTTGTCCGATCGAGGGCGGCGTCTCATGTGGATCCAGCAAGCGAAACACGTCGAACATCGGATCTGCGGTGACTGATAGGGGGCGGGCGCGAAGCGCGATGTCGAATTGGAACGACTTCTCGTTCGTCTTGATCAGATGCGTCTCCTGACCGTCGGCGGTGCGCACCCGCAGCGGCACCTCCAGCACAAACGGCTTCGCATCCTGCAACTGCTCGAGAATACCCGTGAGCGAATGGCCGTTGCTCGTCGGCGCTGTCTGGACATCTCGAAGCGCCAGCACCGGGGCGCCCGTGCGTTCAATCCACTGTCGGAAGAACGGAGCCAGGTCTTCGTGCGCAACGGCTTCAAACGTAGTGCGCAGATCATCGAATGACGCCCGCTTTCCGCGAAATTGCCGGTAGAAGTCAGCCAGGGCCGCGCGGAAGTCGTCATCGCCGACCTGTCGCCGCAACATGTGGAAGAGCATCAGCGCTTTGCCATAGCCGACTGCCTCGGTGGCGGCGCTGTGCCGTGCCCGAAACTCAGAGAGGGGAAAATCGCGCTCGACCTGCACGTAGTTGCGGTACTTCTGCAGCGTATTGCGGCGATACTCGGCACCCTTGCCGCGCTGCTCCTGAATCAGATGGTCGGCCATGTAGGCGGTGAGGCCCTCGCACCAGTTGCCGGTGTCGTAGTCCACGAATACGGAGTTGCCCCACCAGTTGTGCAGGATCTCGTGCGGATAGGACGAGTGCAGGATGAAGGGGAAACGGATGACCTGCGGGCCGAGCAGCGTGAACGAGGGCATACCGTAGCCCGTTTCCCAGAAATTCTCGACCAGGGCGAACTTGCCGTAGGGGTAGGGCCCGATGAGCTTGCGGTACATCTCGATGTAGCGGGCGGTCGTCTCCAGGTACTTGCGGGATAACGCCTCGTCGTGTTCGTGCAGGTAGGCCAGCACCTCAACCGCGCCGGCCATGTCGCGCTCGACGAGCAGCGGTCCGCCCACTAGGTAGACTTGCTCCACCGGTCCGTCCGTCTTCCACCGCGCGCGGCCGTCGTCGCCGCGGGATGTGCCGCTGCCCTGGCTGATGACGTGCCAGTCGGGGGGCACCTGCACCTGGAGTTCGAAGTGGATCAGTTGGTCGTCGAAGTCGGGAACCCACGCGCTCCCACCATACAGGTACACACCATCCGTGCTCAGGATGCCGCGGGTCCCGCGGAAGCCGCGCGTGTATTGTTCTTTCTCGTCAGCAAGACCGTGGTGGACCGGGCCCGAGTAGGAGAGCCGTAACTGGCCGTCCGGGGGCGTAACGTCAATTGCGTACCGCGATACAGCGTCGTCGTCCGACGGCCGCCGCGTCACGGACGGACTCGACTCCAGAATCGTCAGCGCGGAATCGAGCGCGAATTCGACCCCGGCGTGGCACAGATCCGGCGGGAGTGTGACCGTGTCTTCGATGGTTACGAGATGCCGGCCGGGTTCCAAAGTAACCGACAGCGCGTGATGCAGCGACGTCGGTGCAGCATCAGCGCGAGATTCCCGATTGGCGGGGGCGTCTTGCGCCGCAGCGCCGGCGGCCGCAGTCGTTAAGGTCAGGTAGACCCCAAACAGACTCAACACACGCAGGGCGACAGATTCACTGTTCATCTTGTCTGAGCTCCACAGGCAGGCGTCGTACGTTGGCGCGTCGGCGGGATGGTAGTGGACCGCGCGCGGCATCGCCACGTTGTGCAAGTGAACGCCAGTTTCGTCCGGTACGCGCGGTGGACGCCATGCTTCCTTACACCGAAACGCGGTCATCGGCAGGTGCAAGGTCGCTGGCCTGTGGGTATCACCACAGGCGTCGCACTGGCCGCACCCCACGGCGGTGTGTATCGTAACATCTTGTCAATAAATATGTTAGTGGTTGACCGGTGGTTCTGTTTGACAGAAAGTTGCCTGCGCCGTATTTTTTTGGCGTCGGCGAATAGACGTGTCGGAGTTGAGCCTGGCCTTTGGATGTGCGTGATGACGGTAGTCAGGTCGCGAAAACTGAGTTCCAGCCTGGAGGACTACCTTGAGGCGATCTACGAGATCGTCCGAGAGAAGGGCGCGGCGCGCGCAAAGGACATTGCTGAACGGTTGGACGTGGGGCGATCGTCGGTGACCGGTGCGCTCAAGTCTCTGGCCGGTCGCAGGCTGGTCAACTACGCACCCTACGACATCATCACGCTGACCGACGACGGGCGAGCCGTCGCCGCAGAGATCCTCCGCAAGCACGAAGTGCTGCGCGAGTTCTTCGTGAAAGTGCTCTCGATCGAGAAGAGTGAAGCGGATTCGGTGGCCTGCAAGATGGAACATGCCATCTCCGAAACGGTGCTGGAACGCTTCGTCGAGTTCGTGGAGTTCGTTGATCGCTGCCCGCGGGGCAGTACGAAGTGGATCGAGGGGGCCGGCTATTACTGCCAGCGCGAAACCAGATCGCGCGACTGCGATCATTGCACGGAGGTTGCACAGTGCATGGCGGCGCCCGGAGACGAGCGCTAGTGCGCATGCGGGTCTTCTTTTTGCCGAGGTTGTTTGATGTATTAATCAATGTGTTGGCATGGACAACATTGCGACGTGCGGTGCGAAGCCGAGCTGAGGCGTTCGCTCCCTGGTTCGACTGTAGGGCAAGCGATGAAGCGTGAGTGCACCCAACCAAGGGCTTCGGAGCGTCGCGAGATGCGGGTCATCGGCGACTCGAGCGTCGGCCCGGGGACCGTGGATTCGCGGCAGATTTTTCTCGGTCGCAAGGAGATTCAGATCCGTCACGGCGACGATGTGTATCGCTTGCGGATTACCAGCAACGGGAAACTGATTCTGAACAAGTAGTAGAACGACAACAAGGACCGGGTCCCCAGCCAGCCAGCAGCCAGCCAGGGAGTCGTCGCGCCGGACGAGGTGCGGCGCTCCCTTTCTTTTTTGGTGGCGGCGCGGTGAATAACAGGAGGTGGAGTTTGCGGAGAATCTTAACCACAGGGGCCATGGTTGCCGCAGTCGTAGCGGCGTTGCCCACGTCGGGCGAGGTCGTCGATCGCCTGAACTGGGCGGACGAAGTCGTCGATTACACCGCCAACGTCCAGAACTACGACGGTTTGCGGATGGACGAGACCACAGAGTGGTGGCTGCTCGGCCCACCGGATTGCGACGTCAACGAGAATGGCTACGCGTGGGACGAGGAAGACCAGGACAGCGTGGCTGGTTGGCGTACGACGGATGCCGGCGAGTACGTGGTACTGTACTGGGAGTCCGGCCTGCCCGACCGCAGCGGAGATGATCTCACCATCGTGCTGTATGGCGGTCCGTTCGCCGAGGCGGAAGTATCGGCCAGCGTCGACGACATCACGTACGGGGTAATCGGCACGATTGGTAACGGTACGCCGGGATACCTACGTGAAGAGACGTTTGACTTCGCCGGTCTGTTCGGCACTTGCGTGCACTACGTGCAGGTGCTGCGGGTGACGAGCGGACCACAGACTGGGACGTTCTTTGATGCCTTCGGCGGGAACGTTTACTGGGGTGATTTCGACGGCGACTGCGACATTGACCTGCGCGACGTCACGTGTCTGCAGGAGTGCTTCTCGGGGGTTGGCGGAGGTGTGCCAGGCGCCGCATGTGCGGTCGGGGATTTTGGTGGAGACGACGACATTGATGCTGATGACTGGCTGCTGTTCGCGGACGAGGTGACCGGACCCGCGGAGTGGCGTTGATGTTCGAAGCGTAGCGTTGCGACCGCACACGAGCCAGAAGCGGTCGCGGCGGACTGGGGAGCCGAGGCGAACGCCTCATGGGAAAGACCACACAGAGAGGAGACGTAATGGCGTTGAACAGTGCAAGAGTAGTGGCGGCGACCCTGATCGCCCTGACGTTTGGCGGAGTGCTTGCGCCCGCAGAAATCATTGATGGGGTCAATTGGGCTGATGAGGCATTCACCTACACCGCCAACATCCAGAACTACGGCGGTACGGTGATCGGGCCGACCACCGAGTGGTGGCTGACCGGGCAGGCCGACTGCGACGCCAACGAGAACGGCTACGCGTTTGACACCGAGGACCAGGACACGGTCGGCGGCTGGCGCAGCAACGCGCCGAACGAGGCCATCACTATGTACTGGGGCACGGGCATTCCCGATCTAGTCGGCGACGACCTCGCGATTCACCTCTACAGCGGGCCTAGCGCCGCGGCGGATGTGTTTGCCAGTGTCGATGGAAGCCAATTCGAGCTGATCGGCACGATCGGCGGTGGATCGTCGGGCCACCTGCGCGAAGAGGGGTTTGACTTCGCGGGTGTGTTTGCCGACGACGTGCAGTACGTCAGGGTCGCCCGGACCGCGAACGGCTCCCAGACCGGCATGTTCTTCGACGCGTTTGCCGGCAATGTGCCGGAGCCCTCCAGTCTGCTGCTGTTGTCGCTGGCAGCACTGCTGCGGCGTCGGAATGCCCAATGACTGCGGATGCTCGCCGGAGAGTGCCGGGGCGCAGCGTAGCGTCCCGGACTCGCCGGTGGAGTTGAGACGCTCTGGAGGTACTTGTTGGCCAGACGCGCGTTTACGCTCATCGAGCTGCTGGTTGTCGTGGCAATCACTGCGGTGCTGATCAGCATTCTGTTGCCAGCGCTGACGAACGCGCGCGAGACTGGTCGCCAGTCCGTTTGCATGTCGAACCTGCGCAGCGTAATGCTCGGCGTCCATCTGTATTTGCAGGAGAGCAGCGACTGGCTACCCGCGGCAGAACCGCCACTGCGCGAATTTCCCGATCCCCTTCACTGGTTCATGAACACCGCACTGATGCGGCAACTGACGATCGACATTCCGCTCGATCCGAATGGCCTCCCCACTGGGCCGCCGAAGGCCGATTCGATCCTGATCTGCCCGAGCCACTTCGAGCCGGACTGCTGGCGCGACGGGACGCGACTGGAATTCGGGCTGAGCTACGGCGTCAATGGCACGTGGGGACTGGGCGGGCGGCCGGATCACCTCGAGTACCGCCGGATCATGGAATTCGCGCGCACGTCGGACGTGCTGGCTTTCACTGACGCATGTGGCGTGGAAGAGGCGCCGGGCATCGTCCTTTACAAGGGCTGCCCGCAGGAGAACTTCGATTTCCGGCACCGCGCGCGCGCGAGCGTTGCCTGGCTTGACGGACACGTGTCGCCCGTTGTCCAGGGCGACATTCCGTTCGGGATGAAACATCGGTATGAGGTTTTCTGGAGTGCCAAAAGACCGTCAGCGGGCCCGTAGGGAAAGACGTAGAGGGACTATAGAACCGTGATCTCTGACTTGGTGTTGCGCCGCTGGCGGACGCGTGGATGCAGGTGGAGCTTGACCTCTTGGGTACCTCCACATTAGGCTCCATACTATGCTGTGTCGCACCTTGATGTGCGGAGGTAGAAGGTGATGCGCCAACGGCGCAAAGGCGAAAGTCAGATGGCCTATCCGCTCTGGCGGTTCTGCTGGGTTGCGGTGCTGATCCTGCACCTGCCGCTTAGCGTGAAGGTCATCGGTGCCGTTTTCGCCTCGATCGGCGCCTTTGACGCCGCGTCGGTGTTTGCCCTACTCGCCACGAACCTCTTCTTCCTGTTGGAGATCTTCGCCGCGCCCTGCCGGCGTGCGCTCACGTCGCCCAGGCGGGTGCTCGCATTCCTGCTGCTTATTGCCTTGGTGCACGTCGGAATCGTGGATCAGGGGTTGGACGCCGGACACGTACAACCCTGGCTGCTCATCGCAACGATCGGGGTTCAGTTTCACGGCATGCTGCGCGCAGGCGTAGGTCGTGGATTGGCCGCGCGCAGCAAAGTTGGGTCGAAATCAGTCGCGTTGATACTCGCAGACGGACTGCGGAGCATGCATCTTCGGGCTGCTCCGCAAGGTTTCTGGAACGCGTCGCCTGATCGGGCACCCCCAGCCTGAACGGCGCCGAGTGCGCTGGCCGGGAGTATGCCCGGTCGAGTCTGGAACGCCATTCCGCCAGCGCCACTCACCCCTCGCGCCGAACATCTCACAATTACTCCCCTGAGCAACTGCGAAAGTCGTAGCGGCTACGTCGTTTGGGCATGTTTATAGGCCCAAGCCGTGCGGCAAGAAAAGTGGGCGGTCAGAGTCCTCGCGAAAGTCTCCTGACCGCCCGGAGCTAGCGACAACCGGTGAGGGCTGCCGTCCCTTCATTCTCTCAGCGGCAGCGCCGCAAGGCAATCCCATTCACTGGTTGATTCTCGATCGAAGGCCGGGCGGCGGATCCGTACGCCGGGTTCGCCATCCGGCGGCGGTTCGCCGGAGTCCTCGCGATCTCGAAGTCTTCCGGACGCCGCCCGGTCATCCAACAGGAGGTGCCTGGCGCTCACATCAGAACGAGTCGGATACCGTGGGGATGCCCGTATGCATCCCGCTCTTCGGAACAGGAAGGAAGCAGGTTGAGTCCAGACTTTTCAGGAGATGGAAGCATGAAAACAGGCTTCAAGATCAGCGTGACAACTGTACTCACGCTGCTCGTGCTTAGCGGTGGCGTGGCACCTGTGTCGGCCAACACAATCGTCCCGGTCGAAGACGACTTCTTCACGACCTCGTGGGCCTTCGGCGCGCCGTATGTCCGCGACGCCGGCCGCACGACGATCGGTGTCACTACGCCAAACCCGTTCTTGTTTGGCAGTGAACCGGACAACGCCGCGGAGGAGACGACGTACTTCACGTTCGACTTCGATCCGGGCGCGTTCGGCGGAGCGGTGCCGGGCGCGGAGTTGCAGGTCGAGACATTTTTCCGTCCGTTCGGTACGGTTCCCTCAGCGGTGGATCCGTTCGCCATCTCGGCTCATCGCGTAACCGATGATCCGACGACGATCGATCCGAACCTCCCCTCCGGGCCGGGTTCCTACGTCGATTTCAAAAACAGTCAGATCGGCGCCGCCGAGGACATGGTCTCCGTGACCGGCGAGGGCATCTACGCGTGGGACATCACGGACTTGGTCAACGAGTGGATCCTCAACGCGGATGCGAATTTCGACTACTCGCTCGCGATGACCGGCCGGATCGGCAACCCGCCTGACACCGGGAGCACTGGGTTCTTCCACGCCTTCGCGAACTCGGGCGAAGGCTCAGGCGGCCTCGAAGCCCGAATCGTGATTGTGCCAGAGCCGACTGCTCTGGCGCTGGCATCCGCTGCGGCCCTGTTTGCGCTGCGGCGGAATCGTTAGGAAATCTGCGGCACGGCGGGTGAGGATGCGTATCCTCGCCCCGGCCGGCCGCACACTGCATGAGGTATCACGACGTGACGCGACACAAGACAGCTATGATTGCCGCGGCCCTCGGTTTTGGCCTGGTAGCCACGCTGGCCGGGCAGGGCCAGATCATTGTTGAACTGGCGGCGAACGTTCAAGAAGATGACGGTGGCGGCCCCCACGGTGGCGGCGGATACACGTTATTCGACCCGAACAAGGTCGATGACTTCGGCATCTACTACGGCGCGGCGGACTGGCTTCGCGATGCCAATTGTCCGGCGGCGAGCCCCTGTCTGGACGGTATCGTCGACTTGAATTTCGGGATGACCTTCGCCAATGCGTACTACGACTACCCCGAAGGATTCGATCGGCAGATCAAGCAACTGCACGAGTACATGCTCGCTCCGGCCTACGCCGCACCGGTTTCGGCCGACACCTTGATCTCTGCTACGCTGACGCTCTCGGCCGATCGTGTAATCGACATGACCATGGCCGGTTGTACGGATTGCCCGGCACCGGAGTGGATGTACGTCAACGTGTTTGCCGGAGACGGTCTGCTGACGACGCTCGCCGACGCGCAGCTCGACTTTGACCGTTGTGACCGAACCGACCCCAACAGTTGGGATGTGACATTCCACCTGCTGTCCGAGCGCGGCAATCGTGTCACGCAGGACGAGATCGACTATTACGGCGGCTTGATCGAGCTGGAGATCGACTTGACTGAGGAGGTCCGCGCCCTGATGGCTGACACGTTGCCGTTCGTGGGCTTATCCATCGCTGGTTCCCACGACGGCGACTTCACGCTGCTGAGCCTGGACCCGCCGGGGCCACCCATTGTCCTGCCGAAGTTGACGTTGATCGCGGCGCTGCGCGGCGACCTGAACTGCGACGGCGTGGTGACCTTCAGCGACATCAATCCGTTCGTCCTGCGCCTCACGAACCCCGCAGGTTACGCCGCCGCGTATCCGGACTGCCCCGACGAGAACGGTGATGTGAACGGTGACGGCGGGGTCGGATTCGGTGACATCAACCCGTTCGTCGATCTGCTTACGGGCGGTAGTCACGGTGTTGTGTACGGTGGGCCCCAGTCGTCGGAGCGCGCTGGCGCCCACGGCCAGCAACCGTCCGCGACGGCACCGAGAGAGTTCGGCGACTTCAACGCCGATGGCTTCGTCGACCAGTTTGATCGCGTTCGCTTTGAAGAGTGCCTCGCGAGCGGCGGTGGAGTTGGAGCAACCGACTGTGCCGCGTGTGATCTCGACGGCGACAAAGACGTCGACGAGGAG
This sequence comes from Phycisphaerae bacterium, assembly GCA_028277645.1. GTDB lineage: Bacteria > Planctomycetota > Phycisphaerae > UBA1845 > Fen-1342 > JANQFV01. The sequence continues at coordinate 181,066 of JANQFV010000028.1, read as the reverse complement.
GATCTTGCGGTATTCCGCAGCCTTTTCAGCAAATAGCATGCGCTTGACCAGGGTGGAGTCCGGCGTCGGCCGCAGCACCGAGCGCCGGCTCCCCCTGACTCTTCTCACCGCCGTTTCTGGAGTTCGTGATGAAGTCCAACCGCGAATCGAGTGGGTTCACGCTGATCGAACTGCTCGTCGTCATCGGGATCATCGCTGTGTTGCTGTCGATCTTGCTACCGGGCCTGAGCGCTGCTCGTCAGCAAGGAAGACGACTGAAGTGCGCGACGCAACTCAGCCAGCTGGGCCTGGCACATCAGCTATACGCGAATGACCACAATGGCAAGCTAGTTCCCAAAGGCATGACGCCAAGCGGCGGATCGCCGTGGTGGAACTGGACCCGGGACGACAGCGGGCTCGATACCGCGCCGAACTTCGTCCATTACGTTGCGAACTACAAGACGATCGGCTCGACATTCCTGTTCTGTCCATCGGATATTCACCCGTATCCGGCGGAGAAGCTTGGTGTTCCCGATGACCATCCCCACTGGGGCGCTGAGACCAGCTATTCACTCAACGGCTGGCACAAGCGCGTCGCCCCGGGCTCACAGACATACGTAATTTGGGGACCGGCGGGGCACACGCTGAGCGACATCCGCTGGACCAGCGACACGATGCTCATGGCCGAAACCTGGCGCTGGTCCTCGATCATGGACCGCACAGCCGTCGACACGGGAACTTGGGATGCCCACTACGGCCCCCATCCAACGCAGCCCGATCGATACCCCGGCAACCTGGAATGGGACGATGACGAGCGTCACGGCGGTGTGCTGAACTTCCTGTACGTGGACGGCCATGTGAAAGCCCGCAAACCTCAGGAAAACGTACCTTCGGCCGAAGAAAACCCGCGATTCTGGGGGCCCGAGTATGAGTCTGTCTTGAATAGGACGGAGTAGGTAACAAGCCTACGTGTTGGCGACGGAGTCAAACCGATACATCATGGAACGCGTGCGGAAGGATCAATCTGATTGCACGTTGCCAGTGCGGCACATGCTTCCCTACCATCAACAACGAGAGGTCGTAGCCGTTGGCCATGGAGGTGATGACTCTCGCTGCGATGATGGCTGCTGCGTGCCGCCAACACGGCGGATACCCAGTGCGTCTGCGGATGGATTGCCCGTTGCGAGCCGCCCCGGATAAGCGCCAAGACGAAAGAAGCTGACCTTTTGGCGGCCTACCCGGCGCTGGAGGAAGTGCTGATCACGTAGTCGGCGCGTTTCGAGCAGTTCAAGAACCAGGGATTGCTCGGGCCCGTGACTCGGCTGGCTACGCTCGACGCCATTGTCCGCGGCGCGCGGCCGTTCGCGGGAAAGTCCAAAGAGCATACGCGGAGTGCCGAAAGATGAGCGAACTAATCAACAACCGTGCGAAGCGTATCGAAATGCTGAAAGGCATTATTCAGAAGTTACACCAGGGGGTCGCTCCGGACGATGTTCGACACGAACTCCAGGAAGTCGTGCAGCACGCCGACGCGGGCGAAATCGCGGCGATGGAACAGGAGATCATCGCGTCTGGTGTATCTGTCGACGAAGTAAAATCGATGTGCGACCTGCACGCCCAGGTTGTAAGAGACATTCTCCAGCAACCCCAAGTGGACGTCGATCCAGGGCATCCGGCTGACACGCTCAAACGCGAAAACGCGGCGATTCGTGAAGTGTGCCAACGAATGCGCGACGCCATCGCGGCCATGCGCGCGTTGCCGGAAGATGCTGATTCGGGCGAGCCGCTGACGCAGTGGCAGCAGGCCTTGAACGACCTGATGGACGTCGACAAACACTACTGCCGGAAGGAGGATCTGTTCTTCTCCATTTTGGAACGGCACGGGATTACAGGGCCATCGAAGGTCATGTGGGCTGTACACGATGAGGCGCGCAAGCGATTGAAGGCGCTGGCGGAGGCGCTTCAGTTGACCGATGTGACGGCTGGTGAGTTAGTCGTGGTTGCCGACACCGTCGCCGCGGACGCGCTCACTATCATCGAGAATATGACGAGTAAGGAGGAGGACATCCTCCTGCCGATGATGCTGCAGACCGTGACCGAGGATGAGTGGGGTGAGATCTGGGCGCAGTCACCACGATATGGCTGGTGCCTCGTTGAGCCCGCTGATGAATACCGTCCACCTGAGCCAAAGGGACCCGAGCAGACGGTCGAATTGCCGCGCGACCGCGCGGTCGTGTTCCCCACTGGGTACGTCGACTTCGAACAGCTCAAGGGTATCTTCAGCGCGCTGCCAGTTGATCTGACCTTCGTCGACGCCGACGACCGCGTGCGGTTTTTCTCGGAAGGCGAACGCATCTTCGCCCGCAGCAAGGCCGTCATCGGTCGCAAAGTGCAGCACTGCCATCCGCCACACAGCGTCCACATCGTGGACCAGATCGTGTCGGATTTCCGCACGGGGCGTCAGGACATCGCCGAGTTCTGGATCGAGCTGCACGGCAAGTTCGTGCATATCCGCTACTTTGCTGTCCGTTCCGACGACGGCGCGTATCTCGGGACGCTTGAGGTTACGCAGGACTTGACGCGCTTGCGCGCACTCAGGGGCGAGCGGCGATTGCTGCAATACGACGGCACGCACGTGGAGCCACAGCCATGACCGATGACAAATCGCTGATCAGCGCGCAGACGAGAGTCGCGGACCTGTTGGCGGCCAACCCGGCGCTGGAGAAAGTGCTGATCGCGCAGTCGGCGCGTTTCGAGAAGCTCAGAAACCCGGTCCTGCGTCAGACGGTGGCCCGGGTCGCGACGCTCGAGACCGCAGCCCGGATCGCGGGGATCCCCGTGGACGAACTGGTCGCCACACTTCGAGAAGCCGCCGGACAACCGCTGGATGAACCGTCTGCAGTAAACGACAGCGCGGATGTTGAGGAAGGAAGCCCAGTGATGACAGCAGCTTGGATGAGCCGCAAAGACGATTTCGACATTATTGATGCCCGCAAGCTGGCGGAGAACTTTCTACCGGCGATTGCCCGCAAGGCGCAAGCCACGGAGGTGGGTGGTGGGCTGCACGTCGTGCAGAGCTTTGAGCCGGTCCCGCTGTATACGGTGCTGGGCGACATCGGCTTCGAGCACGAAACCGTCAAGGTCAGCGACGACGAATACCACGTCTACTTTCACCGGAATCGCGCCACCGAAGGCGCGGCGGCGGATCCGTCACCGTTGCAGCCGTTGGGGATTCTCAAGCTCAAGCAGGTGGACCCGTACATCGCGGATCAGATGGTCAGGGTCTGGGAGCGCATCTATCAGCGCGAAGGCGCGGCGATCGACCAGAAGACGCTCTATATGCTCGCGCTGGCCGTCGGGATTGGAGCGGGGCGCATGCGGCAGGCCGCGCGCGAGTTGGTGAAGGCCTATGCATCCGGTGCGAGCGTCGTAGAGCTGGACGAGCTGTTCTCGCTCATCATCTGGCTCCAGGGGGTCTCTACGTTTGTCTCCGAGATCTCAACCTCGGCCTGTTTTGCTGCCTACGAACGCATCAAGAAGATGGAAGCGCAGGGCAAGGCGAGAGGCGAAATCGTGTCGGTGCTGAAAGAGGAGTTCGGTGAGCGGCATCCCGGAGTTGGCATCTTCCCCGATCGCCCGTGAGGCCGAAACAGACGCTATAGGGTCGTTGCGTCGTGACGGCCGTTTCGAGATGCCGGCGGCCATGAAGCAGGAGTTTCGTCTGCCGCTGTGGAGCTTTCTCTTCGAGCTCATCAACGGCCGGCTCTTCAAGAATGCGATTGAGGACTGGTATGCCCTGGTCGTGCCGTTGGCCTCAGCGCTGGAAGTTCTAATTGCCCTTGTTCTATACGGCGATAGAATCACCAGCATCACGATGGCGCCGGTTTCGCAACCTAGTGCGGGGTGCGCTTCAGATTGGAGGCTTCATTATGCGATGTGTCTGTGGCTTGACCATCGGCCTCTTACTCTTCGTAGCGGGCTGCTATCTGGCCCCGCCTGACGTCGGCGCGGGCGGTCTGCCGAGCGGCGAATACACGCTCACGGTGAGTCATGACAATGCCACGAACAAGCGAATCTGCGCGTGCCCGATTTGCCACAAACGGATGACTGCGGGGGTGGCCCCATTGACTGACACGCGCGCGACGCTCTTGATCGACGGCGACCAGATTCTCGCCGTGACTGATGCCGAAGGGAACCCGGTTTTCCTGCCCGACTACTCACTGCAGGTCACGACCGCCGAGGTGAGATTGGTCCTGAATGACGAATTCAACGCTCTCCCGGCAGGGACTTACGTTCTCACCGCGCAGGACGACGGCCGCTACGGGGTTGATGCCGACCAAGACCTCACCGCGTCCGATGGTCGCGCTATCAGCGTCACGCTCACACGGAGCTGAACGATCCGCGGATGCGCCGCGCCATCGTGCCTGCGACGGTGGGCCGGAAGTGGCTAGGGCAAGTGCGAAGGACGCAACCAGGTCTGCCGACGTGCCGTCGGCGAATAGAGCATCCTCGATCAACACAGCCAACCGCTCCTGCTACGATTCGCGTGTGTCGACAACCGCCGCATCCGCTACGTTCTTTTCGATTCAGCGAAGGTTGGACATGAAGCGTACACCAATCCATGAGACGCGTTTTGGCTGGATTTTCCAGGATGCCGAATTGTCCGCTGACTATGCCAAGCACCACGCTGCGGGGGCTCACAAAGCCGGTGAGCAGTTTGCGATCCTCCTCAACCGTGAGAATCGCACGCCGGGGCGGGTACTCGACATCGGCTCGGGTTCGGGTGATACACTTCTCGCACTCACGGGACGATTTCCAGAAGCCGAGTGTGTCGGCGTCGACCTGTGCCAGACGCTGCTCGACATCGCGCGGCGCAAGGCCTTCGAGCAGGGCCTGAATAGCCGTGTTCGCTTCGAAGAGGCCGATGCAACCGCGCTGCCCTTCGACGACGCTTCATTCGACGTCGTGTTCAGTCAGGATACCCTGCATATGGTCGACGACCCGGTGCGAATGCTCAGCGAATGCGCCCGCGTGCTGAAGGCGGCATCGCGCTGATCCGCGTGATTCGCCGCTCGCACATCTTGAGCTGGATTGAAGACGTGTTCAGCACGAGCTTCACGCGTGGCGAGGTCGCGGAGTTGTTCGCGCGGTCAGTCTTCGAACGGTTCCAGGTCAAGGCCGGCCTGTTATACGCTGTAGCCGAGCTTCGGGGAGTCTTCCTCACATTCCGCGCACCAAGTGTTTCGTGAAGTCTAGCGTCGCGGTCTTGAATTGGTCGGGCGAGCCGGTGTCGATGAGGTCTCTTAGTCGCCCGGTAGTCTCGCGAAGCTGCTCGGCATCGAGCGGAGCGGCTGACGAACCTTGGAAGCGAATGGCACGCGACACCGAAAAACGGCTCAGGGCGTCGTCGATGCGGTCGAGCGCGTTGAGGGCGCGGAGCTTCGCAGCGCTACGTTCCGCGGGAGCACGATGTGGACTCTCCAGTGTGGCGGCCGCCTCGGTGAGATTGCCACTCTGGATACGCAACCGGTCGTGCAGCTCTTCGAGCGGCGGGAAGTAGGTGTATACGCTGGCCAGCAGACACACGACTGCGGCGCCCGACAACGTGGCGCGGATGGTTGTTGAGGGTGGAAATCGCGATTTCGTCGGGCAGGTGTCTCTTGCTGCCCTGAGTTCCCGTGACGACGGAGACTATACCGGAAATGCCGTAAATAGTCCAGATACAAGGACTTATGGCGCTTTCACTTATCTCAGGCGCGTGAATAAATATCACGGCAAGCGCCCGCCCGACCGGCAAGTCCGCCAAACAAAGGGGTTTACCGCGAGGCGCTGGACAACGGCACCGGCAGCGTGATATTTATTCGGCATGGGAAGGGGCAGACCCGCCAGGTTCGTCGAGGACGGGAACGGCAATCTCGTCTTCGGTTTGTCGGCGCAGCCGTATAAGGGCGACCGCATTCGCTACTACGCGACGTTCTCATCGCCGCGAAAGTGGCTCGGCGTCGGAGTTCCCGGCAACGCGGAAGACCTGGACCGCGCCATCGCCGCGTTCAAGGTTTGGCTGCGGAAGGTCGGTCAGCCGTTCGAACTTGTGGGTGAAGATGGCGAGCGCGGTCATTCGTTCCTGCCGGACGATTTCGTGATGCCCGAGCTGACGGACGAGTTTGACTGACAGCGCTCAAGATTTAGGCGCGCTGGACTGACGGCAGCACCGGGCTTGACGGTTTTTTTGGCGGACTTGCTCCGCGCCGCGATGACCGCTAACGTGCGGGGCTGTCAACCATGGCGTTCGGCTGGCAGTAACGCGAATGATGCAGCCGTGCCTTCTGAAGCGCAAGCCACATACTGGGACTCGTCGGCCTACCGTGGAGCCACCGAAGATTTCAAGCGCGCACGCACGCGTGAATGCTGCATTTTGCTTGGAAGAGCGTTTCATCGCGAGCCGCACACGATCCTGAGTCCGGCGGACCTGCTACCGTTTGCCCCAGCAATTGCCAAAACAATCGACACCATTCTGACCTTCCGCGGCGCGAACGCTGGCGCATACGGCCTTCTGCTCAAGGACGTGCTCATTTGTGAACAGGCGGGTTGGAAAGAGCCAGCAGCGATGATGCTCGGTCTTGCCGACCGCTTTCTTGATCCGTTCTTCAGCGTTATGCGCCATTGGGGAAGCGAGACGTTTGTACAGAGCATCTTTGCAATATTCGCAAGATTGTCGCGAGGACTACTTGAAGGCAGTGGCAATTCCGCTGACAGAAACCTACTGGATCATATCGCCCAGAACATCGTCGGATATGGTTTGAGCCGAGTTCCAGGCGTTCCTAATGCGCCCGATTTGTTTTCAAAGGCAATAGTAGGACGCCTGAACGAATTCTACTCGATCTGGCGAGCTGACGACCGCATGATTTTGTTGAAGGAACGGTTGCTAAACCCTGATGAGGAGAACCGGCAGAAGTTTCAGATTGAACGGAGTGTCGCCGCACAGGTGGCCGTCTGCACCAAGGCGGATGATCTGATTACACACGTGTGGTCGGAATACAGTCGTCTCCAACTGCACGGCCCAGTCGATTCTTCCAACATTGCCGCGCCTACTCTGGGTGACGATGGCGAATCTACGGTTTACCGCACACGCGTCAGGAATGCCATTGGCGATACTGTCTGTCCCTTCTACGCAGCACGGTTTGAAAGCGAGGTCGATAAGACCGTTCTGCGCGATGCGTGGAATAAGTCGGAGATTGGTGAAGTCTTGATCGTTGGTGATGAAAACCGTGAGGGAACGAGGATTGTCGGGATAGATGTTCAAATGCAACGATGCCTCTTTGAATACTCGATGCCCTCGGCGGATCGGGATAAGATTTGCGAGTGGTTATCCGGCATAGGGGGAGATTGGCGAAACCGCCAGTCCGGACATGATGAGGAGAACGGTCTTATGGCTCGCGATGCAAGGGTCTTTATTGTCCACGGGCACGCTGACAGCCTGAAATGGGAGCTGAAGAACTACCTACAAAATACGATTGGGTTGCCTGAACCTATCATCTTGCATGAACAACCGAATCTCGGGCGTAATCTCATGGAGAAATTTGAGGACTTCGCAAGCACGGCAACGCTCGCATTCGTGTTGCTGACGCCCGACGACGTTGGTTCGACTGCGGACGCTGCCGATGCGGACAAACGACGGGCAAGACAGAACGTCATTTTCGAGATGGGCTATTTCATGGGGCTTCTGAGGCGCGCGTCAGGGCGCGTTGTTCTGCTTCATCAAGGTCCGCTTGAACTGCCTTCGGACATCGCAGGGCTTGTCTATATCGACATCTCTGGTGGAATAGAAAACGCGGGCGAGAGAATCCGACGAGAACTGTCAGATGTGGTTGCGTAGTTCAGGAAGGATGAGCGTCTAATGGACAACTTGCGGATAGGCTTGTCTTTGGTGGACGGCTCATTGTTCCCGTATGAGGTTGAGAACGGCAAGGAACTCATTACCGCGCTCTATGGCGACGATACGGGAGCACCGCCAAGATCATTGACCATCGAAGCAAAGTCGGACGACGGGCAGACGGTTCGGATCAGCGTCGGGTTCGACGAATCTCCGCAAGCCCACGTCATTGTTGAGGTTTCCGAGAACTGGGAGAAGTGCCGCGACTGCGACAATGGAACGATCTATGTTGCAAGCGTCCCCGACGGCAAGCAGAGCACGAGGCGGTGCGATACGTGCAATGGCATCGGGCGTGTGAAAAAGCCGGGGTAGACCTGATAAAGAATCGCCGCTGCCCAGTTGGGCAGCGGCGATAAGGTGCGTCTCAATTAGTCACATACAACGTGACCTTATGGGCTCGGGCCTCTTTGGACTCTTTGCCGCTCTGCGCTCGTGCCTTCGGGTGACAAGTCCTTGCCGTCAACCGTTTCAACTTGGCATTCGACCACGCGAGCGAGTTATTCGCAACCACGCCCCCGATTTTCGCACGTAGCCACGTAGGGGCTGCCAGAGAGATGCGGTCGAGCGCCAAAATGAGCGCCAAAATCAAAGAAAACGCCTGCCGTAACTCTTGTTACGACAGGCACTTAGGATAGCGGGGGCAGGACTCGAACCTGCGACCTCCGGGTTATGAGCCCGACGAGCTACCAACTGCTCTACCCCGCAATCGCGACCCGCAGCTTAACGCGGGCTTCATATCTGTCAAGCTATTCTGCTCGCTTCAGACGCCTCGCTACCAGCGCTTGCCGCGTTCCGCAGCCGTTGGCGTCAATGGACTGGATAATCCCTAGCCGTCCGTGGGCTGTCACGCCTCGGGCTTGTAGTAGTTCCCGCGGAATTCGTCCGCCGGGTACTTGCGCTTGTTCTTCTCGATCTTGTCCCGCAGCGCGTCTGCCAGGTCGATCTCCAACACGTTTGCCAGTGCGAGCAGGTAGCACGCGATGTCCGCGATCTCGTCACGGATTTCGATGCTCACACGCTCGTCGCTGGTGACGACGGTGAGCTCCTCGTTCCGGGTCCACTGAAAGTGCTCCATCAACTCCGCGGTCTCGATCGCGATGGACATTGACAGATTTTTCGCGTCGTGATAGCGCTGCCACTCCCGCTCGGCGACAAAATCCGCCACGACTTTGCGCAGCTCCGCCACGGTCGTCGAGTCATCCGGCATGTCTCACTCCCATCCTCATTCTTGGTCGATAGCCCACTGCTGAACTCGGCGCGTCGCTCCAGCTCAGCCCCAGACCACGAGTCCCTGATCGTAGCGGTCGGCGAGATCCTTGTGGCTGGGCACGACACGAATCGCGTAGCCGGTGCGTCCGCTGCGCTCGCACGGCACGGCACCGGTGAACGTGTGCTCGCCGTTCTGCTCGTGTTGGGCGAACTCGAGCCGAGCTGCGTGTCCCGACACGACCTTTCCATCGCTGTCGAGCGGCCCGTAGTATGCCTCGACCGCAATGTCCTCGGGCGCAATCGAGCCGAGATGGACGCGGGCCCGAAGCTTCAGGGTGTCGCCCACCTTGAGCAGGTCGTGCGGCTCCGCTTCGACATGAGCGACACGCACCTCGTGCCAGTGCGCCCGCAGGCGCTCCTTCCAATTCGACAGCGAACGCCCCAGAGCGAAATTGTCAGCGGTGACGCGTTCGGCGCGCTCCATCGCCGCCATGTACATCTTCTGGGTATAGTCGCGCAACATGCGGTTCGTGTTGAACTGCGGCACGATCGTGCGCATCGACTCCTTTACGTGCCGAATCCACGCCCGCGGCAGGTCGTCCGCCGTACGCTCGTAGAACAGCGGGATAATCTCACGCTCGAGCAGGTTATAGAGCGACTCGCACTCCACGTGATCCTGGTAGGCGAGGTCGTCGTACACGCGTCCATCGCCGACGGCCCAGCCGTTCTCGCCGTTGAATGCCTCCGGCCACCAGCCATCGAGGCAGGAGACATTCAGGCCGCCGTTGGCCGGTACCTTCATGCCGCTCGTACCGCTGGCTTCGTGCAGGCGCAGCGGATTATTGAGCCACAGATCGACACCCTGAACCATGACGCGCGCCAACGAGATGTTGTAGTTCTCCATAAACACGATCCGCCGGCGGAACTGCGGCTTTGCGCAGACGGCCGCGATCTCCTTGATCAGCTCTTTGCCCGCGCCGTCGTGCGGGTGGGCCTTGCCGGCGAAGATGAACTGCACCGGCCGCTCTTTCGACGTGACAATGCGAGCCAACCGATCGATGTCACGAAAGAGCAGCGTCGCACGTTTGTACGGCGCGAATCGGCGGGCGAAGCCGATGGTGAGCGCTTCGGGGTCGAGCACTTCGTCCGCTGCCTTGATCTCCGCCGGCGGCGCGCCGCGCCCCTTGAGCTGCTGTCGCAGTCGCCGCCGTATCGCTGCGATCATCCACTCACGCCGGCGGACGTGGACGCGCCATAGTTCGGCGTCCGGGATGTCGCGGACACGATCCCAGAGCCCATCATTCTCGTTGGCCTCGGGCCAGTTCGGCGCGAGGTATTGCTCGAGCAGCTCGGCCATCGTCGGACTGGTCCATGTGCGGATGTGGATGCCGTTGGTCACGTGCATGATCGGCACTTCTTCGCGCGGGATGCCGGGCCAGTACCCTTGCCACATTCCGCGGGCAACCTCTCCGTGCAGCTTGCTCACGCCGTTGCTGCGGTAAGACAAACGCAATGCGAGGAAGGGCATGCAGAACTCTTCCTCCGGCTTGTCCTCGTGTTCGCGGCCCAGCGCTAGCAGGTCACGGGTGCCGATGCCCAGCTCGTGCGCCATCCACTCAAGATGTTTCTGTACCAGCTCCGGCTCGAAGCGATCGATGCCGGCCGGTACCGGCGTGTGCGTAGTGAAGATGTTGCCGCCGCTGGTAATCTCGCGCGCTTCGCGATAGCTGAGGCCATGCTCATGCATGGTCTGGCGAATCCGTTCCAGCGCGAGAAACGCGGCGTGCCCCTCGTTCATGTGGCAGACATCCGGTTCGATGCCCAGTGCGCGCAGCGCCCGCAGGCCGCCGATGCCCAGCAGGATCTCCTGGCGGATACGCATCGTGCGGTCACCGCCGTAGAGTCGTGACGTGATGGCACGGAATTCCGGCGGGTTCTCGGGCAAGTCGGCGTCGAGCAGATAGAGACGTACGCGTCCGACATGGACCAACCACACCGCGGCGTGTAGGTCCTGTCGCCCGAGCTTGACGGAGATCTTCAGCGGTTGACCGTCGCCGTTTTTGATCTGCGTTGCACTCCACTGGTGCGGGTCATAGGTGGGATAGCTCTCGAGTTGCCAGCCGTCTTCGGTAAGCTGCTGAGTGAAATAGCCCTGGCGGTAGATCAGCCCCACACCCACGAGGGGGATGCCCAGGTCAGACGCGGACTTCAGGTGGTCGCCGGCCAGCACGCCCAGACCGCCGGAGTAGATCGGCAGGCTCTCGTGCAGACCGAACTCGGCCGAGAAGTAGGCGATGGTCCTGTCTTTGCTTTGCGGATACTGCTCGTCGAACCACGTCCGGCTGTTGCGATAGACGTAAAACGAGTCCATCACGCGACAGAGCTGCGCGATGTAAGCGTCGTCCTTCGCGGCCTGTTCGAGACGTTCTTGGGGGATGCGCCACAGCAGGGCGATGGGGTTGTGCTCGACCTCGCGCCAGAGGTCGACGTCGAGTCGACGGAACAGATCGGTCGCGGCCGGGTTCCACGTCCACCACAGGTTGTAGGCCAACTGGCGCAGCGGCTCAAGGACCTCGGGGAGGCTCGGAACGACGGTGAATGTGCGAATATGGTTCATGTGCGTCTGGCACCTTCCTTCTGTACCCAGGGGGGTGACACGCCGCCCGGCGCGTCATGTGTGCGGTACACGTCTCGACATTATCGACGGTTTCCCACCAGTTTCGAGAGGGGTAACGTGCAGCCGTTCGTCCATGAGTCAGAAGCCGGCGGCTTCACGTACACGGCCGGTTAGCGCCTCGGCAGTTGCCTCCGAGTCAGCTTCGGCGACCACGCGGACGATGGGTTCGGTGTTCGAGGCTCGCAGATGCACCCAGCCCTCCGGAAAGTCGATGCGTACGCCGTCGGACGTGTTGGGCTGCCGATCAGCAAATCGTTCCGTAACCGCTCCCACGGCGGCCTGAATCCGGTCGCGTGGCATCTCGAACTTCTGCTTCACAAAGCGATAAGCAGGCAGGTCCGCCACCAGGGCACTGATCGATTTGCCGGTCGCCGCGACCAGTTGCAGGACGAGGCTGATCGCCGACAGGCTGTCGCGGACGAAGCAGATCCGCGGGTCGATCACGCCGCCGTTGCCCTCGCCGCCGATGACGCTGTCGTTGGCTTGCATTGCCCGAGCGACGTGCGACTCGCCCACGGGCGTCCGCAACACATCGACCTCGTACCGACGAGCGATGTCATCGATCATGCGCGAGGTGCTGAGGTTGGCCGCGACCGGCCCCGGTCGTCGGGACAGCACCGATTCGACAGCCAGCGCGAGCGTGTATTCCTCGCCGATGTACTCTCCATTCTCGTCGACGATCGCGAGCCGGTCGGCGTCCGGGTCCTGTGCAAACCCGACTGCCGCACGCGCGTCACGAACCTGCGCGCAGAGTTCTGTTAGATTCTCGCGGACCGGCTCGGGCCGATGCGCGAAGTTGCCGGTAGGTGTGCCGTTCACGTGGACGAGCTCGCAGCCCAGCGCCTCCAGAAGCAGCGGCGTATGCGTGCAGCCGGCACCGTTGATGCTGTCCAGCACAACGCGTACACCGCGCAGCGAAGCCGTGTCAACCTCGATCGCGGCCAGCACGGCGTCCACATGCCGCTGACCGGCGTTCGAATCGAACTCGCGCGTGGGGAAGTTGGTCTTGAGCAGATTGAATGCGGCGTTTGCCCGAATCTCCGCGATACGCGCCGCGCGGGCCGGATCCGGCGCGACGCCAAGGTCATCGAGGAACTTCAGCCCGTTCCACTCGCTGGGGTTGTGACTGGCCGTGATGATCATGCCGCCATCGAACTTCCCGTCGCGAATCGCCCGGCCGACCGTCGGCGTCATGACGAGTCCCAACTCGGTGACCGCGCAGCCGGTCGCCTCCAGTCCGGCGGCGGCAGCGGCGGCGTACATCGCTCCGCTGGGGCGCGAGTCACGAGCCAGCACGACTCGACCACCGCCGAGCAGCGTCCCATAGGCCTGCGCGAACTCCAGCGCTAACGTCGGCGTCAGCGTCTTGCCGACCAAGCCGCGAATCCCCGATACACCCACCATCAACGACATCATTGATCCTCGAATAGCCCCGCGTTCACCGGCTAGCTCGTGCTCGCTGCCGCGGGCGCGGAAGGGCGACAGTATGACGTTGGCGAGTTGAATGGCAACCCGCACCCGCGGCCGCCTGCGTGGCAGAGCTCCGGCCAAGAGCCAGTAACCGCACGCCCGCGCTCGGCCTGTCAATTGGCTGTCAATTCGTTATCAGACCCTGAAATAGCAAAGACTTACGAGTTTTTCCGTTTGCCCCCCGCGGATTCCGCGCGTAGAATTGGCCGCATCGGAGGAGAAAGTGGTTGGCATTTCCGCTGATCACCGCAAGTCACAATTGAAGACCGGGCGACGGCCACTTTTGTAAGCCAGAAGCCGCGCGATCCGCGCCAGGACGGCCAGCGCGCGATACCACCAGGTATTGGAGGGTTTGGCCGTGGTGAACGGGCGGCGCGCAGACGTCCTCATCGACGTCTGCACTCAACGTGATTACCTCTTGCCGGATGGGGCGCGGCCGGCAACCAACGCAACCCAGATTACAGCCAGCATGAAACGGCTGATGGCGTTCGCCCGCTGGGCGCGGGTGCCGACGATTTCCTGCGTACACGCGCGCCGGCCCGACGACGTGCGCGGCATCCCTCAACCCGACTGTGTGATCGGCACACACGGGCAACGCAAAGTGTCGTTCACGCTGTTACCGGATCACGTCCAGGTAAACTCCGACAACTGTCTCTGCGTCTCGCTCGATCTGCTCCAGCAACACCAACAGGCCATCCTGGTCAAGCAACATCGCGATCCGTTCACAAACCCCAAGCTCGATCGACTGTTGACCGAGATGCCGTCGCGGCGGTTTGTTGTCTTCGGCGTCGGGTTGGAGACCACGATCCGGCTGCTGACGCTCGGGCTCATGCTGCGTCACCGCGACGTGGTCGTGCTGCACGATGCCTGCGGCTGGTGGGATGAGGAGGAGGGGAACATGACGCTGCGGCAGTTGGAAGCCAAGGGCGTGGCGCTGAAGACCACTTCGGACCTGATTCAGACGGCCTTCAATCGGTACAAGCGCAACGGTCGACGGCATCCGCTGCATCGCCGGTCCGTCGCGTAAAGCGGCACTTACAATACGCGAGGGGGTGAGCAGGGTCGGCTGATTCGCCGGCCCTGTTTGCTGCGCGGGAATTTGCCGGTAGCCGATGCGTGCGTATGATCACGACCATGGCACTGCCAACAGTCGTGATCGTGGGACGTCCGAACGTCGGGAAGAGCTCGCTGCTCAACGCACTGGCGCGCGCGCGCATCAGCATCGTCGATCCGCGCTCCGGCATAACGCGTGATCGCGTGAGCTTCACGATCACGCATAACGAATGCTGCTTCGACGTGATCGACACGGGCGGAATCGGCATTGTCGACGACGACAACCTGGAAACGCACGTCGAAGAGCAGATCCGCTTCGCGATCGATCGCGCCGACCTGGTGCTCTTTATGGTCGACGTCACCGCCGGCGTGACTGCGCTGGACCAGACCGTCGCGGAGTTGCTGCGCCGCGCGGAGAAACAGGTCGTCCTCGTCGCCAACAAGGTTGATGATCCGAAACATGAGCCGGCGTCCGGTGAGTTTCACCGGCTCGGCTGGGGCGAGCCCCTGTGTACGTCGGCCCTGCACGGCCGCGGACGCGTGGCGCTGCTAACGCGGATCGCCGAAATTCTCGGACCTGCCACGGAGTCTGAGCCCGACACGCCGGTGATGAAGCTGGCGATCGTCGGCAAGCGCAACGCCGGCAAGAGCACGTTCGTCAACGCGTTGGCCGGCGAGGAGCGCATGATCGTCAGCGAGATCCCCGGCACAACGCGCGACGCTGTCGACGTGCGCTTCGAAAAGGACGGCCGGCAGTTCATCGCGATCGACACGGCGGGCGTTCGCAAGAAAGCCCGCATGAACGATATCGACTTCTACTCGTACACACGCGCGCTGCGGTCGATCCAACGTGCCGACGTCGTGTTGGTGCTGGTCGATGCGCTTGTGCCGATCGCGGAGGTCGATCTCAAGCTGGTTAGCGCGGTGCTCGACGCATACAAGCCGATCGTGATCGCAATCAACAAGTGGGACCTGGCCAAGCCGTTGGCCGAGGCAGGCGAGTTCGGCGAGTACCTCACGCGCGTGCTGCCGAATCTGACGTACGCGCCGATCACATTCATCACCGCCAAGACCGGCAAGAATGTGGACGCAGCGGTAGACGTTGCGCTCAGCCTGCACAAACAGGCGCACACGCGCATCTCGACCGGACGGTTGAACACCGCGTTGCAGGAGATTCTCGGACTGCGCGGACCGAGCGCGAAGCGCGGCACCAAGCCGGTGAAGATCTACTACGGCACGCAGGTGTCGGTGGCCCCGCCGACGTTCGTGTTCTTCTGCAACGATCCGAGCCTGGTGCGTGACGAATATCGGCGCTATCTGGAGAATCGCCTGCGCGAACGCCTGCCCATCCCCGAAGTGCCATACCGTCTGTGGTTCCGCCCCCGCGGCTCCGGGTCGAACGAGCCGGCACCAAAGTAGCACCTGTGCCACTGCTCTTGAGCAGTGCAGTACGACCGGCGCGTCCACTGCTCAAGAGCAGTGGCACAACTGCACGATTGCACTAGTGCAACGGTACCGTCGTCGCAATAGGTCGCACGACGCAGTACAATGCGTGCAGCCACACGGAGGTGTCGTTATGTCGATCGAGTTTCACTGTGACCATTGCGGGAGGCTGGTTCGCACGGCCGATGAGCACGCCGGCAAGCGCGGCAAGTGCCCGACCTGCCACCAGAGCGTGTACATCCCGTCGCCGCAGGAGGACCTGGAGACGATCGGGTTTGCCGAGGAGAGCGAGGAGGAGCGCGCCGAAAAGGAGCGTGCCCAGCGCGAATCGGACCAGCTCGCCGCACAACTGCGCGGCGAGACTGACGACGTGCCCGAGGACAATATCGGCCTGGCCGACGGCGCTGATGCGAGCATCTACGATGCGTCGCTGCCGGTGGACATGGAGGAGCTGATCGTCGACTACGTGCTCGCGATGGCGGATGGCAACCTCGACGAAGCGGAGCAGCTCGCGCAACAGATCAAGTCCAAACGCAACGAAGCGAACGACATCATCGAACGTCTGTCCATCGACGAAATCCCCCCACGCCGCCTCGCCCGCGTCCCGCGCCCGCTGCTGCAGGGGTTTCTAAGGCAGCTTCAAGCGGGCGAGTAAGAAGCGCCAGACGGGTTTTGGCACTTTGCCTAGTCGTTCACCAACTCGCGAATGACGTCTTCCATCCCTGCCACGACGCGGGCCAGCCGGTCGTAGTCGATCTTGTCGGACGTGTCCTCGGGCATGTGGTAGTGCGGATAGCGGAAGGGGGCCGTGTCGGTGACCATCAGACCCGGGTAGCCCGCCTGCCAGAACGACCAGTGGTCCGACCACCCGGCCTGCGGCACGATCCCGGGAATCGCCGCGCCCTGCGAGGGGAATTGCGCGTGCCGTCGAAACGCGCCGACCACCGTGCGAATGAACGGTCGCGATTTCATGTTCCCCACGAACGCGATGAAATCCCCGGTCGACGGATACAGCAGGCTGAACGGCGGCGGGTACGCCTGGCTGCCGCGCTCGTCCGAGTAGTACCCCATCGTCTCCAGCGCGATCATGCCGATGATGTTCTCGTCGCGCTCCCGACAACGCCGCGCGTAGATGAGGCTGCCCATCTCGTCGGTCCAGAAGAAGGGCGGTTCCTCGTTCGCAAACGCGACGAAACGCAGCGTGCGCGCATGCGGTTCCTGCGCAAGTCGTCGCGCCAGGGCCAGCAGCGCAGCCACCGCACTGCCGTTATCATTGGCGCCCGGGCAGTCCGGCACCGTGTCATAGTGCGCGCCGACGACGAGTATCTCGTCCGCCCGCTTTTTGCCGGCGAGCTCGACGATCAGGTTATGGCACGGCGTGCGCATGACCTCGAACGTCTGCCGTTCGACTGCATAACCGGCGTGTTTGAATTCGCTCTCGATCCAGTCAACGGCCTCATCGAGCGAGCCGCGCGTGTACACATTGCGCTCACCGATGTCGTCGGCGAGCTTCCCGACGTCGCGCCGCAGTTCGTCGCGCAACTCCTGCTGCGCGGCGGTCAGCGACGGTAGGGCGCCCTTATACGATTTCCCCGGCATTCCGCTGATCATCCACGCCATCCCCGCGATCGCGCCGACCGCTGCCAGCAATACGCCGCGAAAGCTCCACTTCACAATGCGCCACCGCACACTTTGGCGCTTTGCCCGCAGTGCGTCGGGTGCCTCGCTCGATGGTTCATCAATCGACATTGACAGCAGTGTACTGCGTCGCGCGGCTGCTGACGACGCGGCGGGAGGCCGATCAGGTGACTACCATCACCGAAAACAGCAGCCCCGCCGCGACCCAGATGACGCCTAGCGGGATCATGACGGGGTGAAGGTCGTTCCCCGCGAGCTTCTGAAATATCAGCGTGACTGCAGTGGCTCCGAACATAGGGAAGACGAAGCACACGCTCAGCGGCCGCAGCATCCAGCCCACGATCAGAATCGGGACGGCGCCCAGCGCGATCAGCCCCAGCCCGATCCAGAATTGCCGCCATTCAGTGCTGGCAACGCGGTCCACCTCCTGGCGGATCGACGTATCCGGCAGCAGGTCCGTGCCCGCCAACTCCGCGCCGCACTCGGAACAACGCATCTCCGCCGCGCCGTAGACGATGTAGCCACACGCCGGGCACTTCGGCAGCGTTTCGAGATCGACGTCGCCGGCGTCCTGCGGTCCCGGTCGCGACTCTCCAAGCTCATCCGGTCGTGGTGTCAGCGACATTGCGCCCCCACGTGGGTGTTAAACTTCGTTAGTTTCGGCAAGTGCCTGCGCCAGCACTTCGCGCAGTTCGTTCAGAAAACGCGGGCGACTGAAGCGTTGTGCGTACGCGTGCATAGCGGCGGGGTTGAAGCTCAGTTGGTCGCACCGCTCGACCGCGGCACACACGCCGTCCGGCGTTTGCTCTGCGAATAATACCCCCGATTCGCCGTCGACGACGCTCTCCGTCGCGCCGCCCACGCCGTACGCGATCACCGGACAGCCGTGAGCGATCGCCTCGACCGGCACGATGCCGAAATCCTCCTCGCCCGGGAAGAGCAGGGCGGCTGCTCGGCGATAGTGGTCCTCGATCACGGAGCGCGATTGCCAGCCGAGCCATTCGATTGGTCCGGACGTCGTGCTGCGAAGGCGCGCAACTTCCGGCCCTTCGCCGATGACAACGAGCCTGCGCCGAAGTCGCGCTGCCGCAGCCACTGCGAGATCGAGCCGCTTGTAGGGTGTGTGGTAGCCAACGCACAACAGGAAGTCCTCGCGCGGCCCCGTTGCAGGTGCGTCCGGCAGATCCACCGGCGGGTGAATGACAACGCTCTCGCGGCCGTAATAACACCGGATGCGGTCAGCGACGTGGCGCGAGTTGGCGATGAACTGATCGACACGCTGTGCCGCGGCGTAGTCAGCAGCACGCACCCGCTTCGTGATCACGCCCCACAGCGGCCGAACTATCGCCGGCAGCGAACGCGCGTACTCCGCACTGATCTCCGGCTCGAACGCATACCGCGGCGGCGAGTGACAGTAGCACACGACTTTGCTGCGCGGCTGAGATGTCATTGCCTTCGCGACGGCGGCGTCAGAGCAGAGGACGAGATCCACATCGGGCAGCTTGAGTCCGCGCGCCGCGCGCGGCATCAGCGGCAGATACTTCGGGTAATGCCGCGTCGCGCCGGGCAGTTTCTGCAGCCAGGACGCGTGAACGCTGCGCGCGGTTAACGGCGACGATTCCATGCCGGCCGCATCGTATACAAGCGTATAAACCGGCGCGTCCGGCAGCAGCTCCGCGCACGCCTCCAGCACCTTCTCACCCCCGCGCACCCGCACCAGCCAATGGTGCGTTAGCACGGCTGAACAGTCGAGTGGCGTCGATTGCGATTCAATCGGATTCTGCACGGCGCTGTGATACCCCTCCGTCGCGTCGGCGACAACCGTTGCCGTGACATTGTTGGTGGCCGTACACTGCGCTGAACGGGTTCGATGTGCGGGTGCATAGCGTGTGCGGATGGCCCACACGCCGGGCAGCAGCGCGCGTCGACCCTGGGCGATACGGATGTTTCAGGGTGGTGTCATGTTGTTGCGAGTGGCGTTGATCGTTAGCGTTGCATCGTTGGCGAGCTGCAAATCCAACACGCCAGTCGAGACGCAGCCCGCCGCCGGTCAGGCCGCTTCGTCAACGCTCACACTCCTCGCGCCCGAATCACGCGAGTGGACCAAGGCCGAGGCGCTGGCGGCGCTGAGCGACGTGAGCCTCGCCAGCAGTGCGGCGGTGCGACTCGTCGAACTGTCCGACTACACGCCGGCGTGCATACCTGCCGAGCTGAGTGATGACCTGATCCGCAAGCTCCGTGTGCTCCCGATCGGCACGTTCGGCTGGCTGCTGGGAATCGGGGATGAAGACGATATGCGACTGGTGCGCGCGCCAGCGCTGATCGACGTCACCGGCGGTCTCGGCCCGTTCGACGGCGAACTGGACGAGGAGCTACTCGCCGTACGCGTTTCGGACGACACCGACATCTATCCGCACGTGGTGCTCCTGCCCGATCGTGTACTCCTGCTGGAGGAGGTGCTGGTGCCTGCTCTCGCAATGTCCAACCGCGAGCACGTGCGCTTCGCGTTCCGCTACCGGAACGGTTTTCCCTACGTGGGGCTGGTGTTGCTGTCAGACGCCAACGCGGAAGTGGCGCTATATCGCTGGGATCCGTACGAGCTGATGTTCCTCGGCCCCGCAGCGGACAAGCTGCCCGAGCCGCCCGGCGGGCACTTCGCACTCGATCTGGAAACATCGACGCGCCTAGTGCCGGTCGGTGGCCAGATGCCCGAGCCCGACCCGATCCAACCGCCGGTGGACCCGAATCAGGTGCCGGACTGGACCAGGCCCCGTGGCCTGGAACTCACATAGGCGCACCGGCGGGGTTCCGAGTGGCCGCGCATCTGAGTACGCTCTCCGCAATCAGGTGCTCAGATTACATCCCGCTACGGAGACCTACGTGGCGAAGAAACAAACACCGAAGCGGAAGGCCGCGGCAACCAAGAAGAAGGCTCCGCGCACCACGGCTGGTAAGAATACCAAAGCCAAGGCTGCCACTCCCAGGCGCACAGCGGCGAAGAAGCCGCGTTCGCGCGAGTCAAAGGCTGCGCGTCAGGCTCGTGCCGGGCGCATTCTGAAGGCGCTGGAGGAAACGTACCCCGACGCCGGCTGCGCCTTGCACCACCGCAGCGCCTACGAATTGCTCGTGTCAACGATTCTCTCTGCCCAATGTACGGATGAGCGCGTGAACTTGGTCACGCCGGACCTGTTCCGCAGGTACCCGGACGCAACGGCGCTGTCTGCGGCCGATCCGGACGACCTTGAGGCCGCGGTCCGCTCGACCGGCTTCTTCCGCAACAAGACCAAGAGCCTACTCGGCATGAGCCGGCTGGTGACGGATGAGTACGACGGCGAGGTTCCGGACACGATGGACGATCTGCTGCGTCTGCCCGGCGTGGCCCGTAAGACGGCCAACTGCGTGCTGGGCACTTGGTTCGGCAAGAACATCGGCGTGGTGGTCGACACCCACGTCGGCCGCCTCGCGGAGCGTCTCGGTCTCACGACCAACGCCCGCGACAGCAAAGATGCCGAGCGCATCGAACAGGACCTGATGGCACTCTTCCCCCAAGAAACGTGGACCTGGCTGGCCCACGCCCTGATCCAGCACGGCCGGAAGATCTGCGCCGCACGCAAGCCGAAGTGTGCGGAGTGTTCGCTGGCCGCGGACTGTCCGTCGGTGGACGCCCCGGAGCGTTGAACCGCCTGGAGCTCGAAGATGAGGAGCTGGTTGAACGCGTTGCGCTATGACCCAATCGAACCGTTACTTTCTTCTGGCGTCGAGGCGTTGGTTTGGCATGTGCGTCGCGACCTGCTGGGTGAGTCGGTCGCACCGGTCAAGACGCTTTGGAATCTCCCAGCCGTGCAGAAACTGCTCCGCAGGCAGCAGGCGGATGGATCGTTCAAGTATCCCGGCCGGCGCGCCGACGTCTGGCCGGACCACCACTATCCGCTGTTCGAGACGTGGAAGCAGCTTCGGTTTCTGGTGGACCAATTCGGGCTGACGAAGAGGCACCCCGCGGCGGCGCAGGCAGCCGAGTTCATTCTTTCGTGCCAAACCAGGGCCGGCGACATACGCGGTCTCCTCGCCAATCAATACGCCACGTATTACACCGGGGCGCTCCTCGGACTGCTGATCCGAGCCGGTTATGGCCGTGACCCGCGCATCGAGCGCGGGCTGCGCTGGCTCCTGTCCATGCGTCAGGATGACAGCGGGTGGACGATCCCCATTCTCACGGCGCAGCTCAGCAGAACGGATGGGGACCGAGTTACCCGCGAGTACACCGCACCGATCGAGCCCGACCGCAGCCAGCCGTTCTCGCACAACTGGACGGGAATGATCCTGCGCGCGTTCGCCGCCCACCCGCGACACCGGCGCAGCAAGGCGGCCCGGCAAGCAGCCCACCTGCTGAAGTCCCGGTTTTTCCAGCCGGATCACTATCGCTCGTATCAGTCGTCCGCGTACTGGGTGATATTTCAATATCCATTCTGGTGGAACCACCTTGTCGCGGTGCTCGACACGCTGTCGCTGATCGGCGTGCCGGCCGACGACGCGGACATCCGCCACGGCCTGGACTGGCTTGTGCAACACCAGCAACGCAACGGCATGTGGAAGTCCCGCTATGACAAGCGCACCGCTTCCGCGGATCCCCGTAAAGCAGACGAAATGAGTCTGTGGGTGACACTGGCGATATGCCGCGTGCTGAAGCGGTACTTCGGCGCGGCACACACCTGAAGCTGCGAAGGCGAAAGTGCTCTCGTCGCGGTGGCACCTGTTTCGCAGTCTCGGGCCCTACGCCGCCAGCAACAACGCCACAAACGGGTTGATGTCGCCAAAGTCCGTGTCGCCGCTGTCGTCGAGGTCGCCGTTCTCGCACGCCGGGTAGGTGTCGGCGTACGTCGCGGGCTCGGTCAGGGCCTGCACGAACGGATTGATGTCCGCGAAGTCCACCACGCCGTCGCAGTTCATGTCGCCCGGCAGCGGGGCCACCGGCGTCAGCAGGAAGCCGTGGGCGCCGAACTCGCCCTCAACGAACGCATAGCCGACGATGTAGCCGTTCTCGCTGATGGCCGCAGCACTGGCCAGTTCCCAGCCCGAGCCCGGTGAGATGCGGGTGTTCAGATCGATCATCTCGCCGCCCTGCCAGAGCACCGCGTGCGTCGTGCTCCAGTCGACGTTAGCTTCGCCGACGATCTGGCCGGCGTTGTTGATGCCACGAGCCTGCGAGAACGTCACGACGTCAGTCACGATCGGTTCGAATCCGTTGCCGTGGTAGATGAACGCGCGCATGTCCCACACGGAGTTGTCGTACAGGTAGCCGACGGCCTCGCCGAAGTCGTTCACGCCCAACGCGTAGCTGTGCCGATATCCGGGCAACGGACCGAGTTCCGTCAGTACGTAGCGCTGCCCCAGACTGACGGCGGCGGTCGACAACGTGATGAGCACCCCTAGCGCTCGTACGGCACGGCCCGACGTGGTGTATTCATGGTCCCACATGTTCCGGCTCCCAACATGTTTGATTCCCCCGTGGACCTGAATAAGGACTAATTTAGTCTTGATTTCTTCGGACTGCAAGAATAAATTAGCCCGGCGTTCGCGTACGCTGGTAGTTATCGGGAGGTAGCCTGGAACTCATTCGTAATCTGTTTAAGGGTATTGGCTTACGGATTGAAGCGAACGCTGGGTCGCGCGTCGGCGTATAACACCACGAAGCCGCCGGGCCGCCTCGGAGGCCGAAGCAGCGTCGCACCACGGTGTGGCTGGAGCGGGAAATGAAGCGCTGGAAGACGGTCATTCACGTCCACACGGACTACTCGTTCGATTCGAACGTGTCGCCCGCCGACCTGATTGACACAGCGCGCGCGCAGGGAGTCGACTGCGTGGCGGTCACCGACCACGACGAAATCGACGGCGCGTTTGCGGCTCGCGAAATCGGCCGCACCGCGGGAGTGAACGTCGTGGTGGGCGAGGAGATTTCGTCCGCCGATGGGCACATCATCGGATTGTTCCTGAACGAACATATTCCGCCGCGACTGTCGGGTGAAGAAACCATCCGGCGCATCAAAGAGCAGGGCGGGCTTGTCTTGGTCCCACACCCGTTCGCACTGCTATGCGAAGAGGCGATGTCGCGTCGCGCTGCCGATCGGCTCGCGCCGCTGATGGACGCGGTCGAGATCTGCAACGCGCAGAACCCACTCGTCTGGGAGAACTGGGCAGCCGCCCGCTTTGCCCACCGCCACGGATTACCCACATATGTTGGTGCGGATTCCCACATCCGTGGCTTTCTCGACGGCTGTTACCAGACGATGCCAGCGTTTGACAGGCCGACGGAGTTCCTGCGTTCGCTCGCGAACGCAACCCTGACACCCGGCCGATTCGGGCTCAGCTATTACCCGCCCATGATGCTGCGTCACTGCTGGGATCTGGTGGCTACGCAGCGCCTGTCCGGTTTCGGCACGAACGCTCCGCTGCAACCGCAGGCCCAACGCAGCCGCGCTGCGTCGTAGACTCCCCCCAGCCGAGCTGGGGCGATCGCGGGTTTGACGCCAGCGCGGCTTAACCAATCACCCTAAACAACCGTTACTGAAACATGACTTGCTGTCCGTAGATGGTTTCCCTTGTGAGCAGCGCGAACGACCGGTAACTTGTCGCCTTGTAGTTGCCCTTTGGGGTGTGGGCGACGCGACGCCGGTCGTTTCAGAGGTTGGCTCACATCGAATAGCACTGGCCGGGACCTGGTCCCCGGAGAAGGTACGATGAGAAATGGAAAGGGTGACGCCACCGTGGCTGCTGAGGTGTATGGCGAGCTGACGTTCGCTGGCGAGATCATGCGCAAGCACCTGCCGGAGAACGTCTACCGGACGTTGCGTCTCACGATGCAGCATGGTTCGCCGCTGGATCCCGAGATCGCAAACACCGTTGCACACGCCATGAAGCGCTGGGCGATCGAGCACGGCGCAACGCACTATAGCCACTGGTTCCAGCCGCTGACCGGCTCGACCGCCGAGAAGCATGACGCGTTCATCACGCCGACGGGCGACGGTCACGCAATCGAACGCTTCTCTGGCGACCAGCTCGTACAGGGGGAGCCGGACGCGAGCTCATTCCCCTCCGGCGGCATCCGCGAGACGTTCGAAGCCCGCGGCTACACGGCGTGGGACGCCACGAGCCCTGCGTTCATCTACAAGTCGGGCGATACCGCGACGCTGTGCATCCCGACGGCGTTCGTGTCGTGGACCGGCGAAGCGCTGGATAAGAAAACGCCGCTGCTGCGCTCGATTCAGGCCGTCAGCAAGCAGGCGCTGCGTGTGCTGAAGATCTTCGGCACGGACGAGGGGGTTTCGCAGGTGATCACCACGCTCGGCTGCGAGCAGGAGTACTTCCTGATCGATCGGGAGTACTGGGAGCGCCGCGAAGATCTGCGGCTGTGCGGGCGTACGCTTCTCGGCACGCCTGCGGCGAAAGGGCACCAGCTTGATGACCACTACTTCGGTGCGATTCCCGAGCGCGTGATGGCGTTCATGGCGGAAGTGGAGCGACGTCTGTACGAGCTCGGTGTGCCCGTGAAGACGCGGCATAACGAGGTCGCCCCCGGTCAGTACGAGATCGCGCCGATCTTCGAGAATGCCAACGTCGCGACCGATCATCAGATGCTGATCATGCAGATCCTCCGCGCAGTCGCCCCGCACCACGATTTCGTGTGCCTGTTGCACGAGAAGCCGTTCGCTGGTGTGAACGGCTCCGGCAAACACAACAACTGGGCGCTGTCGACGGACACGGGCGTGAACCTGCTCGATCCGCGGGACGACGCACACACGAACATGCAGTTCCTCGTGTTTCTTGTCGCGGTAATTCGGGCCGTCGATCTGCACGCGGATCTGCTGCGGGCCGCGATCGCGTCCGCCGCTAACGACCATCGGCTCGGTGCCAACGAAGCCCCGCCGGCGATCATCTCGATCTACCTCGGCGACATGCTCAGCGACATCCTCGAGCAGGTGGCCCGCGGACAGGCGAAGTCGACCAAGCGTGGCGGCAAGCTCAACCTCGGTGCTCACACGCTGCCGCAGATCCCACGCCACGCGGGCGATCGGAATCGCACCAGCCCCTTCGCCTTCACCGGCAACAAGTTCGAGTTCCGCGCGGTCGGATCGAGCGCGTCGATCGCCTGGCCCAACACTGTGCTGAACACGATCGTCGCCGAGTCGCTCGACTACATGGCGACACAGTTCGAGCGCAAGGTGGGCAAGAACCCGACGCCGGCCCGGCTCGAGACGGCGGTCAAAGCGCTGCTTAAGCAGGTGGTTCGCGAACATCGTCGCGTTGTGTTTGACGGCGACAATTACAGTTTTGACTGGCACACTGAGGCAGAGAATCGCGGACTGCCGGTGCTGCGAACGGCTGCGGACGCGCTACCGGCACTCACGGCGCGCAAAGCGCAGGCCCTGTTCAACAAGTACGACGTGCTCTCGAAGCGAGAACTACAGGCTCGCACGAGTGTCCTGCTCGAGCAGTACTGCACGATCGTCGGGATCGAGGCTCGCACGCTGGTGTCGATGCTGAAGCGCGAGGCGCTGCCCGCGGCGTTGCGTTACCAGGCGGAACTCGCCGGTGCCGTGGCCGCATCGGATGCCGCCGGCGTCGATGCGGTCGAGGCCCGCGCCGACTTGCAGTACCTCGTGGAACAGATCGCGGAACTCTACCGCGCGATCGAACTCGTCGAAAAGGCGGAGGGTGCGGGCCACGAGGATGCCGCCAGACACGCCGCCCGGATTCGTGACCGGTTGCTCCCCGCGATGGAGCAGGCCCGCGCGATCAGCGACGCGCTGGAGCAGTCGATTCCGGACGACCTCTGGCCGTTGCCGCGCTATTCGGAAATGCTCTTTCTGCGTTAAAGCTGCGGACGGGCGGTGCCCGACTTGCGCGACCGCGTAGGACGGACTCCGCCTGTCGCCTGACCACCGTCCATTTGGCGCCACCGCTCGCGCGTCCCACAATGCCGTCTCCGATCCCCGGGACTGGAGACATTCATGACCCCTGGAGAAGTAATTGATTTCGCGAACGAGCAGAACGTGCAGTTTGTCAACCTGCGATTCTCTACGGGGTTGCGGCGCTGGCGGCATACAACAATTCCCATTGAGCGACTTGAGCCATCCGCTTTCGATGTGGGCCACCTGCACCACGACTATGCCGATTGCGACCACTCCGGGCCGTTGACGTTGCTGCCGGATCCCGAAACAGTACACCTGGATCCGTTCTGTCAGCACCCGACGTTGGCGCTGATTTGCGACGTGCGGACGCCGGGAACGAACCAGCCGCATCCCAACGACCTGCGTGCGATCGCACACCGCGCCGCGCAAGCTCTGACTGCAAGCGACGCAGCGGACACCGCCGAGTTCGCGCTGACATTGCAGTTCAACGTGCTCGATCGCGTGGTCTACGACGAGCGACGCTTTGAGGTCGACGCGCGCGAAGCGCACTGGCGCTCCGGTCGCGACGACGTCGACAATCTGGGCCTGCAACTGGCATCCGGCGAGGGCCATGGGGCGCTACCGCCCAGTGACACTTTGCACAACCTTCGTGGCGAGATCGTCGCGGCGATGTCAGCCGTTGGCATTGCAGCACGCAATCACGACCATGGCCCCGACAGTTTCGGGCACACACGGATTCAGCTGGCACCGGCGCCGTTGCTGCGCACGGCGGACAACTTCCTGACTGCAAAGTATGTGATTCGCAACGTCGCCGACCGCTACGGCAAGACGGTGACGTTTCTGCCGCAGCCCCTGGCCGGTGCTTGCGGAAACGGGATGTCAGTGGAGATCGGGTTGCGGCAGGGCGGACAACTCGCTGCTAAAGATGTGCGTGATGGGTTGGCCCGGCACACGGAGAGCCTGGCGGCGCTGTGTCTGACCACCTCAAACAGCTACCGCCGACAGATCGTGTCCACGGGAGCGGAGCTGACGGGGCCACCGCAACCCGTCGTCTGGCCTTACGCCGATGCACTCTGCGACCCGTACGTGGCGCTGAGTGGTCTGCTGCTGGCGTCTCTGGACGATTCGGAGGCGTCCTCAGGCCGTGTCCCGCGGTCGCTGGAGGACGCCTTAATGGCGTTGGAAGCGGACCATGCCTATCTGCGGACCGCCGACGTATTTCCGGCCGACTTCGTCGAACGCTGGACCGCGCAACTCCGCGCCGCGGAAATCGAGCCGCAGCGCTATTTACCTACGCCGTTCGACTACCAGCGACATTTCAACAGCTAGCCGTCAAGCGCAACAACGCGTATATTGGTGCCCGGCGGATCGGTAGGCGCGCGGTCGCGTCCGGAGGCGGTCCGCGATGCGTCCATCGGGAGTACGGTCATGGCAGCGGAAATGGACGAGCAGTTGGCCCTGCGGTTGCAGGAAGAGCACAAGGCACTGCACGAGCTAGGCCAGATCCTGCGTGAGCACATCGCCGCAACCCCGACGGTGGAAAGCGGCCAGTGGCTCGACGGGCTCAGGACGGCGTTTGATCGCCTGCACGCCCACATTCAGCGCTGCATAGAGATGAAATCCAAGGACGGCTACCTGGAGACCATCCTCAACGAACGTCCGACGCTCGCCGTCCAGGTCGAGGCGATCAAGGCCGAGCACGGCCAGTTGCTCAAGATGGCCGACTGGATTCGAAACGAGTTGGCGTCGATGCGGCCCGAGGATCGACTGCTGATTGCCGATGCGTCAGCCCGCGTTCAGCGGTTCGTGGCGGTGGTAAACCAGCACGAGCAGCGCGAAAACATGATCGTGCTCTTCGCGTTCAATCAGGATCTCGGATCGCACGGATAGCGCTCGGATGACGGGGGCAGCGTCGTCGCTGGCGTTCGTCTGCCGTTTTGACAGGGGGGCGGGGGGAAGCAACCAGCCTGACGCGTTGGACGCGGCGATTCGTAAGCATAGCTATGGGCAGTGTTTCCGACGGCCGCCGCCACGGCGGCGGGATCGCGATCGTCTGGCATGGCGTTTGCATCTCCGGGACTCATACGCTGGACGTCTTGTCGCACAGCGGCGGCACGCGTCCAACGTGTTGAGAGAGCACCACATACCTCTGACAGCGCCGCAGACGCGGCCCGCGAGGCAAGGAGAACTCATGAGCAAGGTTGGGATTCGCCCGCTGGGCGAGAAGGTTCTGGTCAAGCGTTTGGAGGCCGAAGAGACCACCGCGGGCGGCATCGTTCTGCCGGATTCCGCCAAGGAAAAGCCCAAGCGCGGCACCATCCTGAGCGTCGGCGACGGCCGGTTGCTTGACACCGGCGACCGCCAGGCGTTGCAGGTAAAGAAGGGCGACCAGGTCTTGTTCAGCAGCTACGCCGGCACCGAGGTAAAGGTCGACGGCGACGAGATGATCATCATGGACGAGAGCGACATCCTGGCGGTGCTGGACTAGCCGCCGCGAGCGCGCGAATCGTCGTCCCGCACAGCATTTCGGCGTGCCTGACTGCGTTGCACAGTATCCACCCGGCAGGCCGCCACGTAGGAAAATTTCAACCGGTGACGTCCGTCACCTTAGTTTGGAGATCGCAATGCCCGCAAAACAGATCGCGTACGAGATGGAGGCCCGCGAGGCGATCCGTCGTGGTGTGCACCAGCTCGCCAAGGCCGTCAAGGTTACCCTCGGCCCCCGCGGCCGCAACGTCGTGCTCGAAAAGTCCTTCGGCGCTCCGACCGTCACCAAGGACGGCGTGACTGTCGCCAAGGAAATCGAGCTCGAGGACGCCTATGAGAACATGGGCGCCCAGATGGTGAAGGAAGTCGCCAGCAAGACGTCCACCGTCGCCGGCGACGGCACTACGACGGCCACGATCTACGCCGAGGCGATCTTCGACGAAGGGCTCAAGAATCTTGCCGCCGGCGCGAACGCGATGGAGCTCAAGCGCGGCGTTGACTTGGCCGTAGATGCGGTCGTCACCGCGCTTCAGAAGCTGTCCGTGCCGGTCAAGGGCAAGCAGCAGATCGCCCAGGTCGGAACGTGCGCCGCCAACCAGGACGCCGAGATCGGCGAGAACATCGCCGAAGCGATGGAGAAGGTTGGCAAGGACGGTGTCATCACGGTCGAAGAGGGCAAGGGCATCGACACGACTGTCGACCTCGTCGAGGGTATGCAGTTCGACAAGGGCTATATCTCACCGCACTTCGTCAACAAGCCCGAGTCGATGGAAGTCGCACTCGATAACCCGTACATCCTCATCCACGAAAAGAAGATCACCAACGTCAAGGACCTGCTGCCGTTGCTGGAGCAGATTGCCAAGGCCGGCAAGCCGCTGCTGGTGATCGCCGAGGACATCGAAGGTGAAGCGCTCGCGACGCTCGTGCTCAACAAGCTGCGCGGCATTCTCCAGTGTGCCGCGGTCAAGGCCCCCGGTTTTGGTGATCGCCGCAAGGCGATGCTCGAAGACATTGCCGTGCTCACTGGCGGCACCGCCGTGTTCGAAGACCTGGGTATCAATCTCGAGAAGCTCCAGCTCAACGAGTTGGGCCGTGCCAAGCGCGTCATCATCGACAAGGACACGTGCACGCTGATCGAGGGTGCCGGCAAGACGACCGACATCAAAGGCCGCATCGAGTCGATCAAGAACGAGATCGAGGCGACGACCAGCGACTACGATCGCGAGAAGCTCGAAGAGCGCCTCGCGAAGCTCTCCGGCGGCGTGGCCCAGATCAACGTCGGCGCCGCCACCGAAGTCGAAATGAAGGAAAAGAAGGCCCGCGTCGAGGACGCACTGCACGCCTGCCGGGCAGCGGTCGAAGAGGGTATTTTGCCCGGCGGCGGCGTGTCCGTCCTGCGCATCGATGACGCGCTCGACGCGGCCTACAAGAAGGCGCGTGGCGATCAAAAGACCGGTGTCGACATTGTCCGCCGCGCGCTGCGGGCCCCGATCAAACAGATCGCCGAGAACGCGGGCCTCGACGGTTCGATTGTCTGCCAGAAGGTCCAGGAGACGGCCGCCAAGAACTTCGGCTACAATGCTCTGACCGCCGAGTACGGCGACCTGGTCAAGATGGGCGTGATCGTCCCGGTGAAGGTTGAGCGCGTGGCGCTGGAAAACGCTGCCTCGGTCTCGGGCCTGCTCCTGACGACCGACGCCGTCGTCAGCGAGATCAAGGAAAAGGACGACGACAAGAAGATGCCCGGCGGCGGCATGCCGGGTATGTAAGACGCGCACGCCGCACTGACGCGGCGTTAATCGATTGAATTGCCAGCGGGCAGCATGTCATATCTGACGTTGCTGCCCGCTTTGTTTGTCGAAACTTGCAGTGCATACGCTGTCAAGCATTGCCGCACCTTGCGTAACCGTCAGTGCTCCGAGAGAATAGACGATCCGTTTGCCTACGTTGGCATAAGGTGGACCACTGCATGACAAATAGCGCTGTGCATGAATCGAGATCCCGACCCGGGCGAAGTGGCACCTCTGGGCTTGGTCGCCTGATCGCGGGCTCACTCGTCGTAGTTGCGGTCGCCACGGTTGGCGTCATCTCACGGATGCAGCCTCCCAAGAAGCCCGCGGCAGAGCGCGAAGTTGCCGCGGTGAACGTGCGTGTCCAGCCCGTCACGCCTTTGCCGGATCTCGCCGACACGTTTGAACTCACTGCGGTCGTCGAACCGGAAGCGGTTATCTCCGTTGCCGCGGAAGTGGCCGGGCAGATCGAACGCTACGGCACGCAGCCGCGGGCGCTCGTGTGGCGGGGCGGGAACATCGTCGCCGGCACGCCGCTCGACGAGGGGCAGCCCGTCGAGGCGGGCGATCTGCTGGTCGAATTGAATACGGACCTGCTCCAGGCCCGCTACGATCGGGCCCTCGCCCAGTTCGAGTACGACCAGCGCGAGTACCGTCGTCTGCTGGAACTGTTTGAGAGCGGCAGCACGTCGCGCACGGAGCTGGACGACGCCGACACACGGAGGAACATCAGCCGGGCCACGCTCGCCGAGGCCGAGAGTGAGCTGGAGCGCGCGGTGATCACCGCGCCGGCGAGTGGCATCGTGAACCGTTTGCCGTTGGAGATCGGCGAATTCGCTACGCCGGGCGACGTCGTGGCGGAGATCGTGAACATTGACCGTGTGAAGATCGTCGTCGACATTCCCGAGCGAGACGTTCACTACCTGGCGGTGGGGCAGACTGCGGAAATCGCCGTCCTGATGCCCGACGAACGGACGATCGATGGCGAGATCACCTACATCAGCGAGCTCGCCGACGAGCTGACGCGCACTACGCGCATCGAGATCACGGTAGATAACTCGGAGCACACGCTGCGGAGCGGGCAGATCGTCCGTGCCCGGCTCACCCGCCGCGTGCTGCACGACGTAATCATGATCCCGCTATCGAGCGTCATCCCGCTCGAGAA
This sequence comes from Phycisphaerae bacterium, assembly GCA_028277645.1. Lineage (GTDB taxonomy): Bacteria > Planctomycetota > Phycisphaerae > UBA1845 > Fen-1342 > JANQFV01. The sequence goes on along the minus strand of JANQFV010000028.1, from coordinate 149,316 downwards.
CGGACGCGTCGTATACGTCGCCGACGAGGAGGATCGGGCCGTCCGGCGCGAAGTCGAGCTCGGCTTCATCAAGGGCCGTGACGTGCGCGTGCTCAGCGGGCTAACAGCCGGCGAAAAGCTGATCATCACCGGACATCGCTACGTCGGCCCCTTGCAACCGATCAACATCATTGATGCGGATGCTCCGTCCAACGGGGCGGGTGACACGCAGTGATTCTGTCGGACGCCGCCATTCGAAATCGTACGACGGTCGGCGTGCTGATCGTCTGCATTCTCGTGTTCGGCACGTGGGCGTATGTCACGTTGCCACGCGAGGCGGCGCCGGATATTCCCGTCCCCTACATCGTCACGACCACGCTCTACGAGGGGGTATCGCCGGAGGACATCGAGTCCGCCGTCACGATCAAGATCGAGAAGGAACTGGCGGGTCTCAAGGGCGTCAAGCAGATGTCGTCGATCAGCGCCGAGGGCGTCTCGACGATCATCCTCGAGTTCCTGCCCGAGATCGAAATCGAAGATGCCCTCCAGCGCGTGCGCGACAAGGTTGACTTGGCGCGGGCGGAGATTCCGCAGGAGACCGAAGAGCCCACGATTGCCGAAATCAGCTTTGCGGACTTCCCGGTGCTGATTGCCAATCTGTCGGGGACGATCTCTCCGGTTCGGTTGAAGGCCATTGCCGACGAGCTCGAAGAGCGGATTGAGTCAATCCCCGGCGTGCTCAATTGCGACGTGCTCGGCGCGTTGGAGCGCGAGATTCGGCTCGAAGTTGATCAGGACATGGTCGCCGCCTACGGGCTCACGATTCCCGAGATTCTCGGTTTGATACCAGCCGAGAACGTGAACATTTCGGCCGGCGGCCTGGAAACGCCGGGCGTGAAGTTCAACGTGCGTGTGCCGGCGGAATTCGTCGAACCCGAGGAGGTCGATAGCCTTGTGATCGCCGTGCGCAACGGTCGCCCGGTCTACCTGACCGACGTGGCCCGCGTGCGGGACACGTTCAAGGACCGCGAGTCGTTCTCTCGGCTCGATGGCACGCCGACGATTTCGCTCAGCGTTCAGAAACGCACCGGCGCGAACATCGTCGCGGTGGCGGAGGCCGTGAAGCACCTGCTGGCCGAGGCAGAAGAACTCGTGCCAATGGGGGTCCAAATCGATATTACGTTGGACGCCTCACGCGACATCCACATGATGATCAAGGACCTCGAGAACAACATGCTCTCGGGCCTGATCCTGGTCGGCACCGTGCTGCTGCTCGCGCTGGGTTGGCGACCCGCTCTGATCGTCGCCTTCGCGATCCCGACCAGCATGCTGCTCGGCGTCGCCGTCATTCAAGCCATGGGCTACACGCTGAACATTGTTGTGCTGTTCGCGCTGATCATGGCGTTGGGGATGCTGGTCGACAATGCGATTGTCATTGTCGAAAACATCTATCGGCACTACCAGCTTTCTGGCCAGCGTGTACAGGCCGCGATGGTGGGGACGGCTGAGGTCGCGTGGCCTGTGATCACGTCGACTGCCACGACGGTGGCCGCGTTCTTCCCGATGGTCTTCTGGCCGGGAATCATGGGTGGGTTCATGAGCTACCTGCCCATCACCGTGATCATCACGTTGATCAGCTCGCTGTTTGTCGCGATGGTAATCAGCCCGACGATCAGCTCCATTTTCGTTACGCCACGCGCCCGTCAAGAGCGGCGCGAAGCGCCCATCGTGCGGGCCTATCGCGGGTTGCTCGTGGTCGCGCTGCATCACCGGTTCACGACCTTGGCGCTGGCCGTGTTGCTGCTGGTTGCCCTGGGCATGCTATACGTCAAGGCCGATCTCGGCGTCGAGCTGTTTCCCGACTTTGACCCGGCGCGGGCCGGCGTTAATCTGCGCTTGCCGCAAGGCACGAACATCACCAGCACCGATCAGCTCGTCAGGCAGGTCGAGGAGCGCTTGTGGCCGTACGGGCAGTCGACGGCCGACCGGCGCAGTGACATCAAACACGTGATCACCAACGTCGGGTCCGGCGGTGGCGATCCGCTCAGCAGCGGCGGCCAGGGCGGTCATCTCGCGAACCTGACACTGACGTTCCACGATTACGAGGATCGCCCGCGCCCTTCGGCGCAGGTGATCGCCGACATTCGCGACGATCTGAAAGATCTGCCGGGCGCCGAGATCCGCGTCGAGAAGCAGGAGGAGGGACCGCCGACCGGCGCCGACGTCGAGGTGCGCATCATCGGCGAGGACTTCAAACGCCTCGAGGAGTACAGCGAGCGGGCGCGGCACATGATCGCTAACACCGATAATCTCGTGAACCTGCGCAGCGACCACGTGGCGACGCGCCCGGAGCTGGCGTTTCACGTGGATCGTCGCCGGGCGATGCTGCTCGGCGTCAACACCGCGATCATCGGCAACTTCCTCAAGACTGCGATCTTCGGGTCCGAGGTCGGCAAGTTCCGCGAATACAACGAGGAATACGACATCACGGTGCGTCTACCGCTGGAGCAGCGCGAGAAGATCGAGGACGTGTTCCGTCTGCGCGTGCCCAACGCGTCCGGCGACGCGATCCCCCTCAGCTCGCTGGGCGACTTCGTTTACACCGGCGGCTTCGGCACCATTCGCCGCATCGATCAGAAACGTGTGATCTCGTTGACCGGCGACGCCGAAGGGCGTCTGTCAACCGCAGTGCTCAAGGATGTGCAGGATACGCTAGCGCCGCTGGCGGCGGAGATGGGCAAAGCGGGCTACAGTATCGAATACGCTGGCGAGACCGAAGAGCAGGACAAGGCTACGGCGTTCCTCAGCAAAGCGTTCGTCATCGCGCTGTTCCTGATCGTGCTGATTCTGGTCGCACAGTTCAACACGCTGGTGATGCCCGTGATCATCATGACGACTGTCGTGCTGTCGCTGATCGGTGTGTTCGCCGGCCTGCTGATTACCGAGATGCCGTTCGGCGTCATCATGACCGGCGTCGGCGTGATCAGCCTCGCCGGCGTCGTCGTGAACAACGCGATCGTGCTGCTCGACTACACGCGCCTCTTGCAACGTCGCGGGTTGGGATTGATCGCGGCCGCCGTCGAAGCAGGCGCAACACGCCTGCGCCCCGTCCTGCTGACGGCCACGACCACGATCCTCGGGCTGATCCCCATGGCCACCGGCGTGGCGTTCGATTTCCACGATATGGCCTGGGAGACACGCAGCGAGTCGAGCCAGTGGTGGGCCAGCATGGCGATCGCCGTCATTTACGGCTTGGCATTCGCGACGCTATTGACGCTGGTCGTGCTGCCGACGCTGTATGTGACCCTGATCCGCGCGGGTGAGTGGCTTTTTGGGCGTCGCGAAGCTAGGGCGATCGAAACGCCGGCATAGCTCAACGGCGTGTCGTCAGAGTAACGTCGGCTCGACCCTCCCCGCCAGGGAGGGGGGTTCGCGTCTGCCTACGGCCCCGTCAGTATCGCCACGAATGCATTGATGTCGCCGAAGTTGACTTCGCCGTCGTTGTTGGCGTCGCCGGTCAGGAGCGGGCAGTCGGGGAACTGCGCTTCCCAAGCCGGCAAGTTGACCAGCATCAGCACGAACGGGTTGATATCGTCGAAGCCGACCGTGCCGTTGCAGTTCACGTCGCCGGTCTCGTACGCCAGCAGCGAATACGCGGCGTACTCGCCGGCGTCGACGTTGCCGTCATCGTTGATGCTTGCCGGCACTTGGTACTCATACTGGAGTGCGCCGCCGTCCGCGCTGGCGTAGGCAGCAAATGCAACGTACACGGTGTCCGGCACACTGCCGAACTCGCCGGCCAGATCGAGCGTGCCTTCGAGCCAGCCGCTGCCGCCGCCAGTCGCGGATTCTGCCGCACCGCTGGCGTCCTGCCAGCCGGCCCAACCGTTCGAATCTTCGTTCGACAGCATCGCGCCCCAGTCCGCGACGAAGCCCGCCTTCGCCCACATGGCCGGCCGCAATGCACCCGGCGGAGCCGCGACGAGTATGAAGTGGTCGTTCCCCTCGCCGGCGTCCGCACACGCGACGTAGAGCGTCGTGCCGTCAAAGTCGACGTAGAGCTGCAGCGCACCGTTCTTCGCCAGCAGCGTCGCGCTCGCATCAAGCTGGCCGTCCATCACCCAGTCGCCGCCGGAGCTGCCGCCGGTGACTTCGAAGTGCCAGTCCGACCCGCCGTTGTTGTCCCACGTACCGGCGCCGTCGTTGAAGACCAGGTCAAGTTGCCACGCATTGGCGGCCACGGACACAGTGATCTCCCACACCTCGTCGACCGCGTTCCACGTCATCGCCGGATCGGGGTCGATCGTCGGGTTCCAGCCATTGAATCCGTAGTGGATGTAGACCTGCGACGCGCCGGCGAGAATGCGGCCGGCGGGGTTGTACTGGATCAACACGTCCTGACCGGCCTCGACCGACTCGGGATCAACCACCACCACGTCGCCGCCCGGCCCGCCGGCTTCCTGGCCGACATACACGTGCATGATCGGCGACTTCTGGGTGTTGCCCTGGTTGTCGACCGCCTCGACGTAGTAGTCGATCAGCACTTCGCTCTGTTCCGTGATCATCGCACCCCAGCGCAGCGCGCGATATGTTGGCACCAGGACGCCGTTCTGCGGCGGAACGTCCGACGACGTCATCGCAATGTCATTCCATGCACTGACCTCGGCCCCGCCGGCATACGTCTCATTCTGAATCGAGCTAAGCGGATTGTCGCCGTCCAGGTCCGTCCGCCACTTCAGCGTCACACTCGCCAACCCGCTTACGTCGTAGGCATAGGTCCACACTTCAAAGTCGGACGGCATCGGCGTCGGACCCCATTCGAGCCCGCCGGGGTTATACGGCTCACGCTGCGGCACGAAGATCGTCGGCGGCGTGTTGTCGATCTGCCCGGCGATGACCGCGTCGGCGTACTGCACGGCCTGGTTACAGCCGCGGGTCACATTGCTGTCCCAGATTTCGGTGCCGTCCCAGTACCAGTAATCACTGGCCTGCGAGCACAGCAGGTAGTGCCAGGCTCGTTCGGTGTTGCTGCCTGTGCCGTCCATGATGTTCTGCAGCGACGCGTACGGCGCGACGTCGTCCGCCATGAACACGCGGTTCTTCGCCGCGGTCAGCACGGCCCAACTGTTGCGGTCCGGACTCCAGCCGCCGGTGTCCGGATCGCCCAGCCACTTGCGGAACTCAGGATCGCCCGCGTCGGCCCCCGCCCACGAGCCGTCCTCGATGTGGATGACATCGCCGCCGGCAGGTGGGAAGCGGTCGAGATAGTCCTCGACCGTCGTCACGTCGTAGTCCGGATCGCCGCTGACCCAATTGACCATGTCCTGGAAGTTGTGGTGATAGTACGAATCGGTGCCCCCGCCGAAGTTGTCGCCGTCGTGGTGCAGCACGACGAACATCGGATGGGCGGGGTCGGTGTTGTGCGCGAGGTACTGGTCCATGACCTGGTCGTAAAGGAACGCGCCGTAGCCCCCACGCCCGTCTTCGTTGCCTTCGTAGCGCGCGGCGGGGACCGCGATCATCTGCGTGATCTGGCCGGTGTTGGGGTCGACGTGCTGCGTCCAGTGTGGCTGATAGCCGAAGGGCACGCTGACCTGACTTGGTGCCCACAGATTGTTGAGCTGCACCCAGGCGCCGCCGGTCGTGGCCGGATTCGGGTTGATTTGATCGGCGGCGTTGGGCCAGAAGATGCCTGAGTCGTTCGTGTGCGGATAGCCTTCGCACGCGCGGTCGAAGTGAATGTTGTCGACCAGTACCCAGTCGATTCCCTCGGCGACCAGCGCCGGGATCATCCGCGTCGAGAATGCCGTCTCGGCGGGGAACATCCCACTCGAATAGGCCGGTCCTCCGGACCATGTCTGGCCGTAGATGTGCTTGTGCAGCTTGATCTGCATGCGGATGTCGCGCTCGTCGAGCAGCGGCATGAGCGGGTGGTGATAGCCGAATGCGACCAGGTCGAGCCGCGGGTGGCCGAGCGTGGTCGTCAGGCTGATGCCCTGGTCGTAGCCCCAGTCCCAGTTGTTCCACATGCCGCCGTTCACGCCCGCGGCTTCGAGGTTGTTGAGGTTTTCGATCAGCGAGCCGGTGAAGCTCACCTGCGCGCCCAGGTGGGCGAGGCCGCTGCCGTAGTTGACCGCGTCGTAGGGCCACGTCGTGTAAGGCCCGAAGCGCTGGTTGTGTACGTCGACGACACTGAACGAGAAGCGGCCGGCGTTGTCCGTGTCGATCGGCGACTCATAGGGGTAGTAGATCGGCTGGTGCATGTGCCAGAGGTATCCGATGTGGATCGGATACGGCTGGGCGGCGGCATCCTCAGGTAGGGCGATTGAGGCGATCAGCGTGAGAAGGACGATTGAGGTGGCTTGCCGTGTGCTCATGTTCTTTCCGTCCGGGCGACCTGTTGGTGCTATTCGCCGAACCAGCGCAGCGTGCGGTCGAGGGACGCTGCCCCTGGTAGCTACTAAACCAGTTTAAGTATAGCGAAATCCGCGTCTCGATCCCAGCCGAAAACGGATTCGGTTGGGATCGGGACACAGATGGGTGGCTCGGACGCTGACTGCGTCAGGGCGTGACGATGATCGTGTAGTCCTCGACCTCGCCGAAGAGCGTCTCGCCGCAGGGGCCGAACGACGATGCGAACTCCAGCCGGATGCGCATGCGCGTGCCGAGCGGGTCAGTGTTCGCGTCGTTTGGCGCGAGGATGTCGCCCGTAAACACACCGTCGCCGTCGTCGTCCAGCAGCTCGAACGGCAGCTCGAGTGTCGGTGGCGCGTTCGGGTCGTTGGGGTCCACGTCGAATGTCGTGCTCTTATCCCAGTCGACCCAGACGTTGACGATGTCGCCGACGAACGCGTCGGTCACTTCGACCTCGATCGGAACCGTCTCATCCCGTCCGATCGTGAACGCGAGACCGGTGAAGTCCTCGTATCGGCCGCAATCACTGGCGTTCTCGATCGCGTTGGGGTCCGCGCCGAACTTGACGTTGCTGATGTACTCTTCGCAGGTCGACGACGTAGCCGCGCAGTACGGATCAGCCACGCATCCCGAGCACGTGAGCATGGCGACGTAGCCCACGCCGCACGGCAATTGGGACAACTGGTTCGGCAGCACCAGGAACCAGTACGTGCCCGCGGGGAGGCAGCGTGACGTGGCGACTGTCGTTTCGCACAGCTCGCCGACCTCGCGTTCGAGGATGATGAAGTCGTCGCAGATCATCGAGTTGGCATCGATGATCAGGATACTCGTCTCAAAATCCGCCAGCACGGTCCAGGTGAAGATCTGATCCCCGGTAGAGACGAACTCGTACCAATCTGTATCGCGGTATTCGAAGATCTCAATGGCTGAATTCGGGTCGTTGGGGTCGATCGGATCGCCTTCGACCAGATACGTGCCTGACGTTCCGCAGACCGTTTCGCCGCACGTGATCGGCGAGTATGCGTCATTTGGATCAGAGTTGCAGCCGCCGTTGAAGTCGTCGACATAGTTGTCTTCACAGATCGGCTCGCCCTCCAGGGTTGCGCCACCCGGGCATTCGGAGCAGGGGCTGCACTCCTGGATGGTCAGATCGAACTCAGGGATACAACTCGGCGGTGCCCAAGTATCGACCATCAGGTAATACGTGCCGGCGGCGAGATCCACACAGCGGATGCCATGTGGTACACCGGCCGCCTCGGTGTGGGCCGCGATACAACTGCCCAGTTCCGGCGGACAGGTGGACGACAACACGAGTCCGGTCCAGGTCGTGCCGTGCGGGTCGAGCAGAATGTCGACGCTGAGCGGTTCGGTCAGCGTGAGTTCGTAAATCATGTCCTCGCCGAGATCGAACGGATCCAGGCAGGTTTCGCGGTAATCATCGCCGCGGAAGCAGGTCAGGTTGCCCAGATCCTGGAAGGGCAGGTCCGCGAACGCGAGCGAGATCGGGAACGGCGCCCCGCAATCATCGCCGGGGGTGGGCTGCGGACACGGGTTGTTCGGCTCGCACTCGGTGCCTTCGCCCTCGAAGAAGCCGCCAGCGAGGAGGCAATCTTCCGCCAGCATTGCCGCGCTGCAACTGCCGTCCGGGAAGCAGCAGGCGCCGTCGATCACGGCGCAGTCGAACTCGAGCGTCGTGACACCGCCGCCCGCGAGTGTGCCGGAGTCACCGACCTGGATGAAGTATGTCTCGCCGGCCTCGGCGTTGAAGCCCAGCGTCTCGACGTTGCCGGGCGCGGTCGTGCTGATCGCGCACGCCACCTGCGCGTTCGGGTCACCCGGATCGATGTTGCCGCAGTCCGCGGCTTTCCAAACCTGCACGATCATGTTGTAGTCTTCCGGCGTGACGCGCAGCGTGGCGAAGCAGTTGTTCTCCTGCGGGACGGTGTAGCGCCACCAGACGTCATTCTGCATCAGTCCGGTAGTGCCGAACGGATCGCACCAGCCGCGCGGACCGTCCGCTTCGGCGAAGTCGTTGTCGATGACAGAGACATAGGGTGTCTCGGTGATTACACGCGGCAGATCACATGTGTCGGCGAATATCTCCGGACAGGGATCGTTCGGGTCGCAAAACTGATCAGGATACCAAGTACCGTCGACCGCGAGACAGTCGACCTGAAGCCGGTTCTCGCACGTCAACTCGGCCGTATTCGGATCGGCGAAGCAGCACCGATAGGCGGTCGGCACACAGACGTTCACGCTCAGGTCGAACGATTCGATGCAGAAGTCCTTCCAGTAGCGGTCCACCATGATGTAATAGTCGCCGGGCAGCAAACGCCGGCAGTAGATGCGGTGTGGCGACGCTTCGTCGTTCGTACTGATAGCGATGCAGTCACCATCGGGTGGGCACGAATCGTCGAGCACAATCGCCGTGTAGTCGGTTTCGTGCGGGTCGATCTGAATTTCGATGTCCGACGCCATGGTCACGTGCATCCGGTACACGATGTCGGTGCCGCGATCGTACTTGTCGAGGCAGGTCTCCTCGTAGTTGTTCGGTCGCCCGCACGTCGACTGATTCAGATCGTTGTAGCGCAGCTGATCGGGAATGGTGAAGTCGATCGGATCTCCGCAGTCATCGCCCGGCTGCGGAACGTAACACGGGTTGGGGTCGCACTTGGATCCAGACCCCATCCAGACGTGGCCGTCCTGGATGCACTCAAATTCACGCAGATCTTCGCGGCATACGCCCTTTGGATCGCAGCAGGCACCGGTTGGCAACGTGCACGCGTCACACGTCACGGAGAGCGTGTAGACGCTCGGGCAGCGCACGAGCAATTGCGGCTCGCGCGGTGCGACGTAGATGTAATACGTGCTGTTATTGGGATCGACCGGGAGACACACGCTCAGTGCGGCCGGCTGGCAGCCTTCGGCCGTCAGGCCGGGATCGAGCTCATCGAGCACGACGTTGTCGCAGCCGGCCTGCCCGAGGTCGGTCTGATCGACCAACCCGAAACGCACGGGGAATTCGGCCTCAACCGTGATCTCGATTTCCCGATCCATCGCTGACTCGGACGCGAGGACGATCTCGTACCAATCGGTGTCGCGATCAACGCGATTGGCCCAGGCCGTACCGCAGATCGTGTCGCCGCACGCGATCGACTCAAAGATCGGTAATTCAATATCGTCGCAGCCGGGATTGGTGCTCTCGCCGCACAACTCGGCTTCGTCAGCGGCAGTCTCTTCGCACGTCACGACGCAGGGACAGTCCGAGCAGAACGTCGCGGGGCCTTGCCAAGTGCGCTGTGGACTTCCCGCGAGAATGGCATCCACGAACGGGTTGATGTCGGCGAAGTTGATCAGGCCATCCTGCGTAATGTCGGCGTTCATGCGGTCGCAGTGCGGCCACTTGGCGGCGTAGATGTCCGGCGTCAGCAGCGCCCGCACGAACGGGTTCACGTCGCGAATGCTCACCAGGCCGTCGCAGTCCACGTCGCCCAGGATCGACATGCAGTCCAGAAACGGCAACACCGTGCACGTGCCGTCCGGGTAGCAGCACGCTCCGGATTCGATCGCACACGGCGGATCCAGCGCATCGCACGTAGCGTTGGGCACAAAGCGATCGAACGGCCCGAAGCAGTCGACGATTTCGACGTCGTCGGCGCACGTTTCCAGCACGATATCGCAGCACGCGCCGAAAACGGGTACGTAGTCTCCGCCCAGACAGATGGCGAAATCAAACGGCTGATCGATGAACACGCCACGGTCTTCGAGCAACGACCGGCCGTCACCGTTTCGCGCCTTGGCCCACCAGAACCAACATTCGCCGTTACTGTCGTTGCCAACGATCGAGATCCACCCGGATTCGAGCGCGACGCTGGTGGGCAGTTGCGCCGTGTAGAAGTAGAGCGGGTTGCCCTCGAACGTGAATTCCGTCTCTGTGCGCTGTGCTTCAATGCGGATAAACTCCGGCGGCAGCGGCAGGGCGTCGAAATTGGGGGCGCCGTCGCGGTCTTCGTAGAAATAGATATTAAACCGTTCGGGTTCCGGATTGCTGCAATCGAGAATGGACGCGTTGATACCCCACCAGCTCACCTGCGATATCGATCCCACCACGTTCTGGAAGTTTGCGTAACCGTACTGGAGGAACGATGTATCACTGACGGCGGCGACCCAGTCATCGATCTCGGGTTCCTGCGTGAAGCGGCTGTCGGGCGGACATTCGGGACGCGGCTCAGCCTCGGCAACCGAGAGCAGGTACTCGCCGCAATCGTCGCCGAATCCATCGATGACGATGAAGTACTTAACGCCGGCGGAGAGATCAAGGCTGGTCAGCGCCGAGGTGAAGTCGTAGATGCCGTCGTCATTGCAGGCGATCGGTTCGGAGGAACAATCTTCCGCGTAAACGAACAGTTTCGTGTCGTAGTCGGATCCGCGGAGCGAGATGTCGACCTGCATGTCTGCGCTCGGCGTGAGCGCGTACACGGTGTCGGGCGCAACCGCGATCAGCGGACAGGCAGCGTCATAATCGTCCGAAAATGCGCACGTGTCCCCGGTTGTCTCAAACGGAAGCGACGGGATGATCGTCGCACGGTCGCAACGTTCGGCGCCCGCGATCGGATTGTTGGGGTCTCGGCTGCCGCCGGATTGCGCGGGCGTCTGTTGTGCATTGGCCCAGTGGACGGCGCCGAGGATTGACACCAGGCAGACTGATAATCTGCGGACGTGTGGCGGGTGCGACATCGTATCTGGACCTCCGGCGGCGGGAATCAGAGCGGGCGCATGCTGCTAACTTCCCATTCCTAAGTGGGTTGCGCTACCGCTCGCTGCGCGGGTCCTTTCCGCCGCGGACTAGAAACTCCACGTTGGAGTAATCGGCGATTGGATTCCGCACCGACGGTAGTCGCCCGTCTTTTTCTATAAGCTGTAACGGGGTGTCGAGTCAAGGCATTGCGGCATGGGCACCGTGCGCGTCGCCGAGCATAAGTCGAATTGCTGTAAATGATTACGTGCGGCGACCGTGCGGCATGCTGGGCCTGCGGCTTACCGATTGCTCACACGCTTCGCACGCACCAGGAACAGGTCGGTCCCGTCCACGATCTCGACGAGGTGGAGCCCGGCCTCGGAGATGAGCGCTGGCCACGCACTCGGTTCTGGGAGCAGGTCGGTGTTGACCGGGCCATCGAGCGCGGCGTGAAACTCGTTGATCTTGTGACAGTTGTCCAAATGCAGCACGAGCAGACGCCCGCCGGGACGTAGCGCGCCGGCCATGCTGCGCAGCGCGGCGGGCTGATCTCGGAAATGCGGAAAGCTGTGCATGCAAAAGACGGCGTCGCAATCGAGGCCGGTGTAGTCGGTCGTGCAGATGTCCTCACACCGGAACTGTACCTTCAGCCCACGTTTCTGGGCGTGCGCGATCATCTGCGGAGCGAAGTCGATTGCGGTCACGCTGCCGGGCGCAACGATCGTTTCCAGCCACGCCGTGATCAGGCCCGTACCACAGCCGACTTCCAGGACGTTTTTACCGGGTGTCAGATCGAGCTGCGGACGCAGCGCGTCCAGCCGCGGGAGGATGATGTCGGCGGGCGGCCCTTCAGTATCCCACGTTGGGGCGTGATGATCGAAGAATGCGATGCGCGGATCGGGTGCGGTAGCGGACATTCGGCCGGCTCCGGCGGGTGTTCATCAGTATTACGATTCTGTAGGATGTAATACCGGCCCGGCCCCGTCAAGCCGGGCGAGCGTGGGCGCCTTTCGTCAGTTAAGCATGCACAAGAACATCGCACGGCATGTACTTCCGATTTTCGTCGGGACGACCATAGTCTTGGCGGGCTGCGAGCGCGCCGCCCGCGGCACGCCGCCCGCGGACTTTGCTGTATCGAGCACGTGGCTGGAGGCGGCGCTGCATGACCTGCTCGAACGGCCGGTTGGTGTGACACGGCTCGCGCCGCCTGGCGCGTGCCCGGGACATTTTGACTTGCGCCCCAGCCAGGTGCGGGCGTTGCACGAAGCAAGGCTGCTGCTGCGTTTTGACTTTCAGGCCGCGCTCGATGCGAAGCTGGTGGGGCAGAACGTGCAGGTCGTTGAAATCGGCGCGCCGTTCGGCATGTGTGTCCCGGCCGGATATGTCGCCGCCTGCGAGCAGATCGGCGCCGCACTCGTGGAGGCTGGAGTGCTGACGTCCGATGTTCGGACGACGCAGTGTAACGCGGTCCGTCGACGTCTCGAGCAAGTGGGCGAACGACTGAAGCGGCAAGTGACGCGTGCGGGCTGGTCGGGTGCCCGCGTTATCACGAGCAGACATCAGGCCGAGTTCTGCCGCTTTCTCGGGCTCGACGTCGCGGCCACCTTGAGCGGAGCGGACACCGCTTCTTTCGGCGAGATCGAACTCGCGATTCGCGCCGGCGGTGCAGCCCGCGCGATCATCGCCAATCAGCCGGAAGGCCGCCGGCTCGCCGACGCGCTCGCGCAGCGACTCAGTGTGCCCGTCGTGGTGTTCGACAACTTCCCTGATGATGAGCAGCACGATTGCCGCTTCGATCGACTGCTCGAAACCAATGTAGCGCGGTTCCTGGCTGCGGAATCTCGATGAGTTCTCCCGTCATCGCGGTCACGGACCTCGAAGTGGTCGCTGACCGGCGGCGGATTCTCAACATCCGCAAGCTACACATTGCGTCCAGTGAGGTCATCGCCGTACTGGGGCCCAACGGGGCGGGCAAGAGCACGCTGCTGCGCGTCTTGCTCGGTTGGCGATCGGCCAACCACGGAGTTGTCCGAGTCTTGGGCGAGGACGTCCTCCGCGCGCGTGGTCTGGCACGCGCCCGGCTGCGCCGCCGTGTCGGGTACGTGCCGCAGGAGACGGTTGTTGACCATGCCTCTCCCTTGACAGTGCGTGAGGTGGTGGCCATCGGACGAACGGGAACGGCCGGGCTGTTCCGTCCGTTACGCACGCGCGACTGGAATCTCGTGGACACCTGGCTGGCGAGAATGGAACTGCTCGACCTGAAGAACGCGCGCTATGCGGAACTCTCCGGCGGTGAACGGCGCAAAGTGCTGTTGGCACGTGTCATGGTGCAGGAGCCGCAGTTGCTGCTGCTCGATGAGCCGACCGCGTTTCTCGATCTTGCCTGGCGCGAACGAATCGTCACGACATTGGACGACCTGTATCGCCAGACCGGCGTGACGACGTTGTTGGTCTGTCACGAGCTCGAAGTGCTACCGCCGTCGTGTCGCCGCGTTGTGCTGCTTCGGGGCGGCGAGTGCTGTAGGGACGGAACACCGGAAGAAGCGTTGACCGACGAGTCTATTGAGGATCTGTACGGGTCGCGCATGCAGGTCTGGCACGGCAACCAACGGCACGCACTGCTGCCGATTGCCGACGGAGCTGATTGAGATGGATCTAGTCTACTGGCTACCGGTGCTGGTGGGGGGGGTGCTTTCGGGGGCTTCATGCGGCGCGCTCGGCAACTACGTCGTCGGCATGCGTGTACCGTTTCTGGCGGTGTGTATCTCACACGCGGCATTAGCGGGCGCTGTATTCGGATCGCTGGCGGGGCTGAGCGGTCCGTGGATGACTCTGCCCGCGTTGGTGACAGCAATGCTCACGGCGTTGTCACTCGGAGCGCTCGAGGGACGCAGTCGACGGCTGGACACGAACATTGTGATCGGGATTCTGTTTTCGCTCTCGATGGGCCTGGCTTTCCTGGGGATCGGATTGTTCGGGGTACTCGGACGATCTGACAATGACGTACGCAGCCTACTGTGGGGCAGCCTCAACTTCTGTCGCTGGGCCGACGTTCGCTGGATCGCGGCGTGCGCGGTGCTGCTGGTGTGCTTTCTGACCGTCTTTCGCAAGGAGATGTGCGCGATCCTGTTCTCACGCACGCACGCCGCAGCCGCCGGGGTTCAGGTCGGCCTGGTGTGGACGGCGTTTCTCATCCTCACGAGTGCCGTCCTCACGGTGAACTTCCAAACGGTCGGCGGGTTGATGATTTACAGCTTGATCACCAATCCGGCCGTGGCCGCGTTTCAGTTGACTCGCGGACACGATCGCGCACTTCTCACGTCAGTTGCGCTGGGCGCCGCGAGCAGTCTGCTCGGTTTCCTGACAGCGGCCTGGCTGGACCTGCCGACCGGCGCAACGATCGTCATTCTCTCGTCTTGCCTCGTGGTGGGAGCCGTATTGTGGGCGCGCTGGATGCGGTTCAGCGCAGCGGTTCGCCCGACGTGCTGAGTGCGAGCGTTGCGTGCAGTACGCCGCGCTGTTGGCGTAGCTGATCGGCGATCCGCCGGACGACGGCAGCGCTTCCGCGCACCATGATCATTTCGGCGCAGAGGTCGTGCGACAAATGTACGTGGGTAGTCGCCATCACCTGATCGTGATGATCGTGCTGGATATCGACGAGCTTGTCAGCCAGTCGACGCGCGCTGTGGTCGTACACAAGCGTGATCGTACCGACGACCTCCTGCTTGCGATCGGCCCACTGCTGCTCGACGAGCCGCTCGCGGATCAGATCGCGAATGTACTCTGACCGGTTGGAATAACCGGCCGCGCGAACGAGACGCTCTAGCCGGTTCAGCAGGGGCTGTTCGAGTGAAATGCTGACACGTGCCAAGTCGGACATGCTGGGCTCCCGTCATGTTCAGACGGCAGTATAGCGAATGACGTGATGGGTTTGTGTCAGCGTCTTACGGGTCGGTGGTCGGAGTAGCTTCGTTGGCTGGATCCGGAGTGACGGTCGCTGTCCCCGCGGCCAAGGCCGCCGCGCGTTCTTGCTGGCGGTCGTTGATTCGATTCCGTCGCCGGAAGATCAGAATGAGGTTGCGGACATAGATAAACACGCCCAGTGCCTGACCGGCCATGATGACCGGGTCCTCTCGGAGAAACGCGTAAGTGAAGAGCATTCCGCCACCCAGCAGACTCAGCCACCAGAAGACTACTGGCACGTGGCTGCGGCCTTTGCGCTCCGAGACGAACCACTGCACGAGGAACCGCATCATGAAGCAGAGTTGCGCAGTGAAGCCGAAGAGCGCCAGGGGTGTGAAGAAACTCTCCAGCGTAATAGCTGCGACGATCAAGTCCGATCCGCCAATCTAATGCAGGTGTCCGACAGACCGCCGCGCGGCCACGCACCCTGCGTGTTACTTGTTGCAGTAGTCGATAATTCGGGCGATCTCGCTACGGAGATCGCGGCGATGCACGATGCGGTCGACGAAGCCATGGTCGAGCATGAACTCGGCTCGCTGAAAACCCTCCGGCAGCGTGGTTTTGATCGTGTTGGCTATGACGCGTGGCCCGGCAAAGCCAATCAGGGCGCCCGGTTCTGCCAACGTCACGTCCGCCAGGAACGCGAAGCTGGCGGCGACGCCGGCAGTTGTAGGATCCGTCATCACCACGATGTACAGCCCGCCGGATTCGTCGAGTTTCGCGATGGCGGCGGACGTCTTGGCCATCTGTGCGAGCGAAACCATGCCTTCCATCATGCGGGCACCGCCGCTGCACGTGACCATTAGCAGCGGGAGATTCTCGCTCATGGCCCGTTCGGCTGCTGCGGCGACTTTCTCCCCGACAACCGCGCCCATTGAGCCCATGATGAAATCGGGATTCATAACGCCCATGATCAGCGGGCGCCCCTTGATGAAGCCCTTGCCGACGATGATCGCCTCCTTCTCGCCCGACTGCTTCTTCACCTTGTCCAGCCGATCCTGATAGGTCACGCGATCGGTGAAGTCGAGCGGGTCAGTCGACTCCAAGTCGGGCAGGAATTCCTCGAACGTGCCGGCGTCGTTGAGCTGCGCGATGCGGGCCCGCGCCCCGAGTCGGTAGTGATAGTCGCAGTCCGGGCAGACCTGGAGCTGCTCTTCGAGGATGCGGCGATACTGCATGTTTCCGCACTGCACGCAACGTATCCAGAGCCCTTGCGGGACTTCAACATTGCGGCGTGCCTGGCTTGTGCTGTCAGCCATCGTTCCTCCGGATCGGCACAACGGTTCACGTTGTGCCGGCGGGTGTCTTCTTCGGCGGCAGGTCCACGGTGATCGGATGCTCGATCGATCGCAGGCCGACCCACATGTCAGTCAGTTCGCGTCCCTCCAGCGCACTATGCACCATGGTGAACGAGATCGGACGCAAGACCACGCCGACGGCCCCCTTGCCGTTGCGCCGGGTCTGCTTCCTCAAACACGCCGTCAGCCGATCCGTAGCGTCGGTCATCTTCTCGCCACCGGGGGGCGCGACGTTCAACGGCGCGTCCTTGAGCTCACGGTGTGCGGTGGCGAAGCGTGTCTCGAGCTGCGCTTCGGTCAGCCCGGCCCACAAACCGACGTCCACTTCGCGGAGATCATCACAGGCCTTCGTGGGGATCGACAATGGACGGGCAATCGTGGCGGCTGTTTGCGTCGCTAGATTGTCGGGCGCGTGCAGGATGCGCTGCAGGTTCAGTTCGCTCAGGGCCGGAATCCAGCTCTGGCAGGCCTCCGTGCCGGACGGCGACAGCTCAAGCTCGACGCGGCCGAGCAAGCGTCGCTCCGCGTGCCATTCCGTCGCCCCACAGGGTATGAGCACGATCTTCATGCTGTCGGCTCCGCCGCTGCGCGTGCATCGAGGGCCATCTGCCGCAGCCGGTGCAGGGCCGCGCCCGGTTCACGGGATCCGAAGATCGCGGAACCCGCCACCAGCGTGTCCGCCCCCGCGGTCACGACCGAGATCGTCGTGTCTTCGTCGATACCTCCGTCGACCTGGAGCATTTGATCGGCCCGTATCTGACCAGCCAGCACCTCAATCTTCGGCAGACAATCGGCAATAAACTCCTGCCCGCCAAATCCTGGCCACACGGTCATCACCAACACCAGATCGACATCGGCGACGATTTCTAGCACGTCTTCCGGCGGCGTGCCCGGGTTCAGCGACACGCCGACTCTTACGTCGAGATCGCGAATCTGACTGATCAGCTTGCGGGGTTGATCGGCGACCTCGATGTGGAACGTGATATTGTCGGCGCCGGCATCAGCGAACGCAGGGGCGTACTTCGCCGGGTCCGTGATCATCAGGTGTACGTCGAGCGGAAGATCCGTCAGTTTGCGGATCGACGCAACAACCGGCACGCCCAGCGACAGATTCGGGACGAAGTGCCCGTCCATCACGTCGAGATGGAGCAGGTCCGCACCGGCTTCCTCGACCGTCGCGACGGCGTCGGCGAGGTGCCCAAAGTCGGCGGCCAGCACCGACGGCGCGATTTGAATAGGACGTTGCGTCTTGCCCAAGCGTTGCTCCTAAGCGTCGTCGAGTACCTCGATCGGATCGAATCGCTTACCTTCGAGGAACTTCAGCGACGCTCCGCCACCGGTGCTGATGTGCGACACGCGCTCGGCCAAACCGGCCTGCTCGATCGCGGCGGCACTGTCGCCACCGCCGATGACCGATACGGCACCCTTGTCGGTGGCGTCGGCGATCATGCGCGCCATCTCAAACGTGCCCTTCTCGAACGGGCTGGTCTCGAACGCGCCGAGCGGCCCGTTCCAGACAATCGTCTTCGCGGCGGCGATGATTGCGCCGAATGATTCGAGCGTCTGCGGCCCGACGTCGAGGCCCATCATCTCGGCCGGAATTTCGCCGGCAATTGTCGACGTGTCGACGCCCACCCGCAATTCAGAGGCAACGATTGCGTCCGTCGGTGGAATCAGCTTGCCGCCACCCTTCTCGATCAGCTCTTTCGCGAGGTCGATCTTGTCGTGCTCGCAGAGGCTCTTGCCGACCGCGCGGCCCTGAGCGGCCCAGAACGTGAACATCATCGCGCCGCCGACCAGGATCTGGTCGACTTTGCCGAGCAGGTTCTCGATCACGCCGATCTTGTCGCTGACCTTGGCTCCGCCGAGCACCGCCACAAAGGGGCGCTTGGGCGACTGCACCGCGTCACCTAGGTACTTGAGCTCCTTCTCGACCAGGAAGCCGAGCGCCCGGTTGCCGGCGGGCAGAGCGGACGGCACGTCGTACATGCTGACGTGCTTGCGGTGGCAGGTGCCGAACGCGTCGTTCACGTACACCTGGCCGAGGGCCGCCAGACCGCGCGCGAATTCCTGCCGGAGCTCGTCCTGCTGTGGAGTGAGCTTCTTGTCCGGATTCTTCTTGGCGTGATCGATGATGGTCTCCGCGGCGTGGAAGCGGACGTTCTCAAGTAGGAGCACGTTGCCGTCGCCGAGAGCGTCAACCGCCTCTTGTGCCTGTGGTCCGACCGTCGCGCCCACGAACCTGACCGGCTGGCCGAGCAGTTCGGTCATGCGGTCGGCGACTGGTCGCAGCGAGAACTTCGCGTCCTGCTCGGGGTCGCCGGTGGGGCGTCCGAGGTGGCTCATCACGACAGCGCGGCCGCCCTGTTCCAGAACGTACTGGAGCGTCGGGAGGAACATGCGAATGCGGCGGTCGTCAGTGACCTGCTGATTCGCATCGAGCGGGACGTTCAAGTCGGCCCGAATCAAGACCTTGCGGCCACGTAGATCCAGATCGCGGACAGATTTCTTGGCCATGGCTTAACCCGTTTCTTGTGCAGACGGCCCATCCGCGGGGACGGGCCGTGCTGGTTTCTGATTTCGGTATGGTAGGGCAGTGGGGGACTAAATCAATCCGTCCTTCTGCGCCATCAGCTTCAGGAAGTCGACGACCCGGCACGAATAGCCGTATTCGTTGTCGTACCAGGAGATAAGCTTGAAGAAGCGGCTGTTCAGCTCGATGCACGCGGCAGCGTCATAAATGCTTGACAACGGGCAGGTTATGAAGTCTGAGCTGACGACGGCGTCTTCTGTGTAGCCAAGATAGCCCTTCATGCGACCTTCGGCGGCGTTCTTGATCGCGGCGTTGATCTTCGCCAGTGACGTTTCTTTATCGGTCCGAACGGTCAGATCGACGGCCGAAACATCGACCGTGGGGATGCGGAACGCCATGCCCGTGAGCTTGCCCTTGAGTTCGGGAATGCACAGCGTGACCGCTTTCGCCGCTCCCGTGCTGGAGGGGATGATGTTTTGGCTGGCAGCCCGACCGCCGCGGAAGTCCTTCTTCGAAGGTCCGTCCACGGTGGGCTGCGACGCGGTGAGGCTATGCACAGTGGTCATCAGGCCTTCGGCGATGCCGAACTCGTCGTGAATGACCTTGGCAACCGGGGCGAGGCAGTTAGTGGTGCAGCTCGCGTTCGAGACGATCGTGTCGCTTTTCGGGTCATATTTCTCGTCGTTGACGCCCAGTACGAACGTGGGGATGGCGGGGTCCTTGGCCGGTGCCGAGATCAGCACGCGCTTCGCGCCCGCGGCGAGGTGCTTGCCGGCCGTGTCGCCCTTGGTGAACAGCCCGGTGGATTCGACGACGTAGTCGACCTTGAGGTCCTTCCAGGGCAGGTTGCCGGGCTCACGCTCGGAGCAACACTTGATCTCTTTCCCGTCGATCACCAGGGCCGACTCGGTCGCCGATACTTCGCCGTCGAAGCGGCCGTGGACCGTGTCGTACTTGAACAGGTACGCGAGGTTGTCCGGCGGAACGAGGTCGTTGATGCCGACGAACTCGATGTTGGGGTCCTTCATGCCGGCCCGCATGACGAGCCGACCGATGCGTCCGAAACCATTGATACCGACACGAATAGCCATATCGCGCTCCTTGCAACGAGTCGTGTGATTCCCAGTGCGCAACCGCGCAGGCGGCGACACGCGGAACGGGTAGATTCCGGCGGATTCGCGGGTCTGTCAAGGCGTCCGCAGACGCGTATTCCTCTGCCGCCGCAGCGTAGATTATTGGGACCGTACGGCGGGAGTTGTCATTTCATAGTCAGCAAATCCGGCCAGGCGAAGTCAGAGAAAACGCCGCCCGTGTGTACAAAGACGGCCGGCCGATCAACGCCCAGGTGACGCGCACGCACCGCATCCAGCAGAGCGATAAATGCCTTGGCCGTGTATACCGGGTCGAGCACGATCGCCTCCGTTCGCGCCAGCAGACGCAGCGCGTCCAGTGCGGTGGGATAGGGGATGGCGTAACCCTCGCCGACATAGCCCGGGATGAACTGGATTGCGGACGGATCAAACTGAATCGGCAATTCATAACAGTCGATTGTCGTTTGGCAGAGTTCGGCGGTTTGTGCTTCGTGGAACGCGACATCATCGCTGACAGGTACCGCGCAGAGATTGATGTTGTCGCAATGGTGGAGCAGTTTCCCTAACACTGCGCCTGCACAGGTGCCGCCGGAGGACACGGCCAGCACGAGGTCGCAGCCGGCGAGGCCGCGAGCGTCAAGCTGCTCAACCAACTCGCGAATGGCGTGCAGATAGCCCCAGCAACCTAGCGGCTCGGATGCCCCCATCGGCGTCCAGCGTGGTCGGCGGCCGGCGGCACGCAACTCGGCCAGTGTCTGTTCCACAATCGCCGGCCGCTGCTCGGCGAATTGCTCCGCTTCGAACGCACGTGTCTCAGCGCCGAACAGCACATCGAGCAGGTGGTTGCCCTGGATGTGATTCGACGGCGGCGGACGCAGGAGCAACACCGCGTGCAGGTCGAGTCGCGCACAGACTGCGGCGGTTGCGCGGCAGTGGTTCGATTGTGGCGTGCCCTCGGTCACCAGTGTGTCGCAACCCTCGGCAAGCGCATCGGCCACCACGTACTCGAGCTTGCGGACCTTGTTTCCCGACAGCTCGAGGCCGGTCAAATCGTCACGCTTCAGCCAGATCTCCGCGTCGAGTTCACGGCTCAACCGATCGAGCCGTACCAGCGGTGTGGGGAGGTTGGCCAGTGAAATGCGATTGGGCTCGACCATTGCGTACTCCTGCGGCTGTGCGCGCGTCCCTACCGGAGTAGAGTACCGGCATCGCTGGTTGATCGGGAGAGCAGAATGGTGTGGCAGGGATCGAGGGATTCAGGGATTCAGGAATTGAGGATCAGAGCCCGACGCGCAACCGAGGGTCTTGTGTGCGTGCTCGGTGCGTCGCTTGTCGGTGTGCTCGTTGTCGGCTGCCACCGACCCAGCGCCGACGTTGCCCGCGACCGGGCTGTCTACACCGCGATCGAGCACTTTGCCGCGACTCGAACTGCCTCTGCGGATTCGTGCTCTCCGCCACAGGACACGCTACTCTTCTTCGCGTCCTTCGTTGATAGACCAACCACACAGCCCACGCCGGGCACAAATCCCGCCGAATCCTCGCCGTCGGACGGCTACTGGCGGCGAAACGTCTGGCACCAGATGGGTTACGAGGGACGCGAGTTCGGTATGCGCGGTCTGTGGCGCGGGTTCAAGACCGCGTTCTGGGACGTCGAGAATGCCTTCGTGCTGACCGCGACGATGGGAGCCAGCGTCGCGATTCGTGAGACCGGCGTTGACGACGCGATCCGCCGCCGCACCCGCGGGCCGCGCCGTCTGGGCGACTTCGACGAGCCCATACAACTGCTCGGCCATCCCGGCACACACTTCGCCGCCACCGGCGTGCTGTGGCTGACCAGCACACTGACGCAGGACATGAAGCAGCACGAAGTTGCGCGCACGTTGGCCGAAGCGCTGGCCGTCAACGGCATTACGACGATCGCGTTGAAGGCCGCCACGAACACGCGTGCTCCCAATGGCGATAGCCACGCCTGGCCGAGCGGGCACGTGTCGAGCGCCTTCACGGCGGCCGCTGTGCTGAACGAGTACTACGGTCCGCTGGTGGGCCTCCCGTCACTGGCGCTGGCCGGACTGATCGGCTATCAGCGCATCGACTCGCGCGCCCACGACTTCTCCGACGTGGTCGTCGGCGGCATGTTGGGCTACGTCATCGGCACTTCAATCGCCCGCGACGAAAAGGCCCGGTTCCTCGAGCTGTTCGGAATGAAGGTCGTACCCTTCGTCGATCCGGAACTCGGGGCGTCGGGTCTGGCGCTGTATACGAGTTGGTAGGGGCGTAGCGGCCGACGCCCCTGTCGTCCGACGGACGCAACCAGCGCTCGATGTCCGGCACGGGGGCCGGACGCTACGGAGCGTTTCCGTCTACCTAGAACGGCGAAAGATACGGATTCGCCGGCGGGTCGATCTTCTCGACCTTTGTTGCCATGACCAGCGGCGAGGGCTCGCCGTCGACCATTGTGGTTCGCATGATTCCGGTCGCGCGGATCCACTCGTCGTCGGCGAACTTCTCCAGCGTGCCGGGCTCAACCAGTGCCCCGACGGGCAACGCGTCCGCTGCACAGCATGTGATCACGAAGCGATAGACCACGTACCGCTCGGCCGGCAGCGTATCATCGTTGTATACGCGGCCGACGACGGACACGGGTAGTCCCTCGAGCCGCTCCATGTCTTCGAGCATACGCAACAGGTCGACCTCGTTCGTCTTGTCGTGGCTGTATTCGACCTGTTCGCGCGGGCGGATGCCCTTACCGCCGGGGGTGATGGTCTGACCGGTGACGGAGCGTTTCTCAAACGCGTCGCTGCCGAGGCTGCCCTGCGTCACGCCGACCTGCATGTAGAGTAACGGCACGAGCAGCAGGCTGAACTGCCCGGCCCGGCTCCAGAGCCCCGCATCGTGGCTGGCCGGTCGACCAAAGCGGAAGTACACCGCGAGCAGGAACAGTATCAGCAGCACGAGCGCACCCGCCAGCAGCGGCCAGAGCTTAGGCTGGATGAATGTCTGGTAGCGATTCGCGCTGAGCAACCACGCGAACGCGATGACCCAGAAACCCAGGATCAGAATGCGGAGGAAGTTCGCGATGTCGTAGCCGGGCCGGTTCATACACCCCCCCACGCGAAATGGTGCAATGTGAGCGACATCGCGAAGACGAGCACGCACATCAGCACGATCATCACCAGCAGCGCTCGCTTGCGGACAAAGCTCAGGTACATCGCGATCAGCTTCAGATCGAGCATCGGACCCAGCACCAGAAACGCGAGCTGCGCCGCTAGCGGCAGCGTGTTGCGGAATGACGCAGCCACGAACGCGTCCGCCTCCGAGCAGAGGTTCAGCACGACCGCCATCGCCATCATCAGCAGGATCGTGATTGACGGCGTTTCGGCGAGATCGACGAAGGCCTGCCGGGCGATGAACGACTGGCTCGCCGCGGCGGCGAAGGCCCCGATGATGAGGAACTGGCTGACGTGCAGGAAGTCGTCCGCAGCGTGTTCGAGGGCGTGCGTGATGGCGGTGGAGGTGCGGCGTCCGCCCGTCGCCCCTCGAAGGGGGACCACAGGGGAGTGAGGCGTCGGGTGGTCGGTTGCGTCACCCTCCCCCAGCCCCTCCCTGAGAGGGAGGGGGGTGAAACCCGTCCCCCCTTGAGGGGGGGCTACAGGGGGGTGAGGCGTTGGGTGGTCGGTTGCGTCACCCTTCCCCAACCCCTCCCTGGAAGGGAGGGGGGTGTGATCGTGATCGCAGCTCGGTCCGCAGGTGTGCGCGGGCAGGGTCTCGATGCCGCCCGGGCGCAGCGCCTTTTGGCCGGCGAACCACTCGTCGATCACAGTCGCGATGAACACCGCGATGCCGAAGCCGCATCCAAGCCGCGCAAACGTGATCAGCCAGTCGCCCGCATACGCGACGTAGGTCGACGCGGCCACGAGTGGGTTCACGATCGGCCCGGCGATGAGATACGCAACCGCGACCGAGAATGGAATTCCCTTGCGCACCAGCCGGCGCGTGACCGGGATGATCGCGCACTCGCAGACGGGGAAGACCAGCCCCAGCAACCCGGCCGCCATGATCGCCAGCGTGCGGTTCCGCGGCAGCAGCGCCGTAAGCCGTTCGCGCGAGACGAAGACCTCAATAAGGCCGCCGATCAGCGAGCCGAGCATTACGAAAGGCAGCGCTTCGAGCACGATGCTGACAAACGTCACGCTGAGCGTGTGCAGTGTCGGCGTGCGGCCGGCCACGAGCAGAGGAATGGCCATGAGCACCGCGACGGCGATCGCGCTCAGTGACCAGCCGGGGAGCTTGCTCCGCGCCTTGGGCACAGCGGGCGTTACGGCAGTGGGGGTTATTGCTTCGGACAACTCTGAGTTCACATTCACGAATCCGGGTAGGTTGGCCACGGCGGGCGGAGCCCGCCCTACAGCGTCTCCATTAGTGTAGGGCAGGTTTCACCCGCCGCGAGTGTTCAGGATTTTGTTGATCGCGCCGTGCGCAATGTGGACGAGCGGGCCACTTTCTCCCAGAACTGGCGAGCGCGGTCGACGGCGGTGGCCAGCAGCGTATCCGGCGCATACGGCTCGTTGCCTTCGCGGTAGCCCGCCGGCAGACCCGTGAACAGCTCCAGTGCCTGATGGATGCGATCCACCGCATAGACCGCGAAGCGACCCTCGTTGCACGCCGCGACCACGTCCTCGCGCAGCATCAGGTCGCCGGCGTTGGCCTTGGGGATGATCACACCCTGGCTGCCGGACAGGCCGGCATCGGTGCAGGCGTCGAAGAAGCCCTCGATCTTCTCGTTCGCTGCGCCGATGGCCTGCACGTGTCCGTGCTGATCGATCGCGCCGGTCATCGCCAGGTCCTGCCGCAGCGGCACGTCGGTCAGCGCGCTCAGCAGGCAGCAGATTTCCGCCCCCGAGGCCGAGTCGCCGTCGATGCCGCCGTAGCTCTGCTCGAACGCGATCGACGCCTCGAATGCGAGCGGGTGGTCCGTGCGGAGGAGATAGCGCAGCAGGCCGCCGAGGATGTAGAAGCCCTTGGTGTGGATCGCGCCGGACAGCGCGGACTCGCGTTCAATGTTGATCACGCCGCTGGTGCCGGGACCGATCGTGGCCGAGATGCGGCAGGGGAAGCCGTATACGAGCGGCCCCGCCTGCAGCACGGCCAGCCCGTTGACCTGTCCGACCACGCTGCCGCGCGTCTCGATCCGGATCGTCCCGTCGGCGACGTACTCGCGGAAGCGACGCGACGGCAGGTCCGCGCGGCGTTTGGCGCGCTTGACCGCTGCGCGAATGTCATCCCCGCTCACACGCGAGCGCTGATCCTCGCGGGCGACGAACGCCGCCTCGCGCGCGATGTCGGCGAGTCGCCCGAAGCGCGTCGTCAGACGATTGCGTCGCGCGGCGACGCGGGCACCGTGCTCTGCCCACGCCGCTACGGCGGAACGCTCGAACGGCGGCAACTGCTCTTCACTCGCGATGCGCGCGAGCACGGCGGCGTAGCGTTCGACCGATTCGTCAGTGCGTGGCATCAGCGGGTCGAAGTCCGCCAGCACTTTGAATAGCTGGGCGAAGTCCGGGTCGTACGCGTCGAGCACGTAGTACGTCTCGTCGTCTCCCAGCAACACGACCTTCACGTGGATTTCGACGGGCTCGGGTTTCAGCGATGGTCCCATCACGAGCATGCCCGTTTCGGCGGGGCGGATCTCGATGCAATGGTGCTGCAGGGCTCGGATCAGGGCCCGCCAGGCGCCCGGCTCCATGAGCACGTCGCGGGCCTCGAGGATCAGGAAACCGCCGTCAGCCCGCAGCAGCGCACCGGCGCGGATGCCCATGTGGCTGACGGCCATGTCGTCGCCGTGGGCGTGATAGTCGATCGTGCCTAGCAGGTTGCGCGTGTTCGGCGCGTTCTCAATGATGATGGGGCAGGCGCTGTCGTCCTGATGCTCGCTGAGCAGATTGACGCGGTAGAGCTCGGTGAAGCTCGGGTCTTTTTCCAGGTCGCCGAGGCGGTTCGTGACGATGTCGTCGATGACCTCGGTCAGGAAGCGGCTGACACTCTTGGCGGGGAACTCAACATTGATGGGTCGGACGTACTCGGCCAGCAACAGCCGCGCCGAGCCGGAAAGCAGCGCTTGCAGCTCTTCGTTCAGCGCGCGTCGGACTTGGCCAACCTGCTCACCGATCTCGGCGAGCTGCTGCTCGAACTGCTCGTAGTTCTGCCGCACGGCCTGGTATTGCTCGTCGGAAACCTTGCCCTCGTTGTGTAGTTGCTCAAAGGCCTCAGGCGGGACGGGCTTGCCATCGACGACGGGTTGAATTGTGGTCTGGATGACCGGCCCGGCCTGGAGCCGCACGAGCATCAGGCCGGATTGCTGCAACGCCTGTTCAAACGGTTTGACGATCTGCTCGAGCTCCTGTTCCGCAGACTGCTCGAGGGTCTGGCGGCGCTGCTGGACCTGGTCGGACGACAGCGCGCCGGCGAGGTCTTCGCGGATGAACTCGATCAAGCGGTCGATCCGCCGCCGAAACGCGCGCCCGTCGCCGGCGGGCAAGGTGATCAGACGCGGCTCATCCGGCTGCTCGAAGTTCGCGACGTAACAGCAGTCTTTCACGCGTGTACACGTGGGGCGTACCTCTTCGATCACGCGTCGCACGAGTGTGAGGCGGCCGGTGCCGCTGAGTCCGCGCACGTAGATGTTTTGTCCCGGCGCGTCGGTGCGCAGACCGAAGCGCAGGGATTCCAATGCGTTGTCCTGCCCGACGATGCTCGTTGCTGGTTCGACCTCGGCGGTGGTCTCGAACGAGAGTTTCTTTGGGTCACACTTCCAGCGCAGCGCATCCTGTGACAGTGGAGGCACGGGGGCGTGATTGCTGTTGCGGGATGAGGCAGCAGTCTTGCGGCGGGGCACGGCAACCTCCTTTGATCGCCATCATGGCACAACCGGCGCGCGAGGTAAACCGGGCGGACGTCGAACGCGGCAGTTGATAATTACCGTCATTCCGAGCGAGAGCGAGGAATCTACCTGCGGACCAGAGGTTGCGCGCGGTCGGACGCAGATTTCTCCTCCCGCTGGTCGTCGGAATGACGTAGCACTCTCGCGCTACTGCCGCGGCGCCGTCCCCCCCGCGGTGTTGCGGGGATCTGCCAGCTTCTGCTGGAACAGCCACGTCCACAGGTTCTCGTCGCCGTAAGCGCGATCCCAGATCGCGTGACCGGCATTCGGGTATTCCGTGTACGTTACGTCACAGCCCTGCCGGCGAAAGTTCTCCGTAATGCGCCGTGCGTGCGCGACGGGGATGGCCGTATCGGCGTCGCCGTGGAACAGCCACAGCGGCGTGTCTTTCAGGTGTCGGCCGAGCGAATTGACCACGCTGGTGCGCTGGCCGAGCTCGACAAAGCCGCAAACGCTGACGACGGCGGCGAAACGTCCGGGCAGGTTGGCGGCCATGAACAGCACGCCCTGCCCGCCGAGCGAGAGCCCCGTCAGGTAAACGCGGTGCGGGTCGAGGTTGTACTCGCGCGAGGTCTGCTCCAGGCAGTGCAGGGCCATGTTGCCCATGTCGCCGACCCAGGTCTGCTCTTCACGGCATTGTGGCATGACGACGAGCGCGGGGACACGCGTGTGATCCTTGCGAATCGCGGAGGAAACGCCGATCTGCGTCTGCTGGAATCCGTCCGAACCGCGTTCGCCGGACCCGTGCAGGAACAGAATCACCGGCCATTGACGGTCGGGCGTGTAGTTCGGTGGAACGTAGACCGCGTATGCGTACTGCTCGCCCTCGAACTCAATCGTCTTATAGAGAAAGCCGCGCGGGGGCGGAAACTCCGCCGGCTGCGACGTTGCGGCCTTCTCGTCGGCCAACGAAAAGGGCTGTGTTGCCAGAGCAATGACGAAGGGTGCTACGCAAACGGTCCAACCAGTCATTCCACACCTCGATACAACCAGTGATTCAGCTATGCGACTGTTGTTCGTAGTAGTTCCGGATCGTCGGCACCAGGTACTCGTTGAAAGCGCGATCCAGATCGTAGTCGGGCGACCAGCCCCAGTCTTTCCGAGCGGGGCTGTCATCGACGTCTTCGGGCCAAGTGTCGATGATCTTCGCTCGCGGTGGATCGGGCTCGAACGTGATCTGCGCCTGCGGAAACGCCGACAGCACGCAGTCGCGGATTTCGCCGGCACTCGGGGCAAATGCCCCAATATTGTAGACACGCTGGGAGAGCTGCTCGGCGGGCGCCTCGGCCAGGTGAATCAACGCCTTCACGGCGTCCGGCATCGCCATGAACGGGATGCGCGCCGACTCGGCCACGAAACACGCGTAGGGTTCGCCGCGGGCGGCGGCGTGGATCATCTCCGGTGCGAAGTCGCTCGTGCCGCCGGTGGGCATTGTGAGCGCGCTGATCAGGCCGGGGAAGCGGATCGCCCGAAAGTCGACGCCGCTGCGTTCGTCAGTCCGTGCGAGTTGGCGATAGTGGAACGTGTAGTAGCGACCCAGGTGTTCGCAGGCGAGCTTGTTCACGCCGTACATCGTTGTCGGATCGTTCCACTCGCTCTCTTTGACGCGGCCGGCCTCGCGCTTGGCGGCCAGCGACGGCAAGCCGTAGGCTGCGATCGAGCTGGGGAACAGAAATCTGACCGGGTGGCCGTGCCAGCGAGCCTGCTCCTGAGCCATGTGGATCAGACGCAGCGTGCCGTTGACGTTCACGTTGTGGGCCTTCTCCGGCGTGTACTCGGAGCGTGTGCTCAGCAGGGCGGCGAGGTGGTAGATCGCGTGGATCTCGTACTCGCTGACCAGCCGGCCCATCAGCTCCTCGTCGAGAATGTCGCCAGTGGTCCACGAGAAGCATAGTGGGCGCAGGGCCTCGTCGATGGGGTTGAGATCGAGCGCGACGACGTCGGTGTTCTGCATCTTCTTGAGATGTTCGAGCAGGCCGTGGCCGATTTCGCCGTTGGCGCCGGTGATCAGAGCGATGGGTCTGCGCATAGGTAGCGGCTCCCTGCGAGGCGGCACCGGGGTGGTGCGGCACGGTCACAGTTTGGGGGAAGCGGTGTTGGGGGGCAAGGGGAGGTCGCGTTTGGCTCGTTGGCCTTCGGGGCGGTACGCCGAACACCTCCGGTCAATAGCAGCTGGGGCCGCAGCGCGTCTTGATCAGTGTGGGCTGAGCACGCCGGTGCAGTCACTTGGGCTGTCTGTCCGTTGTGCAGGGTGGGGCGGGTGTCTCGCCCGCCCCACCGTTATGGATGCAGTATCGTCGTTTGGAAGTCGGGTGTCCGCGCTCAGAACTCACGGACTGTCGTCGCCGGCGACGTCATCCTCGGCCGGGGCGCTGTCGTCGGCGTCGGAAAGTGCTTCCTCTGCCTTCGCCGCAGCTTGCTGGTCGGCTTCCTGCTCCGCCTTCTCTCTCGCGTGCGCGGCGACGAGGTTGTCCCAGCCCTTCACGCTGCACAGCGTGGCGACGATCTCATCGAACTTTGCGATCTTCTCGTTGTCGATGCGGAGCTTTTTCTCCTGGCCGCTGCTCTTGTAGTACAGGTCGATCCAGCCCTTGGGGTTGTAGTCACGCAGCGCGACCATGTCGTCGAACGCGATGCGCTGCCCGCCGTAGGTCATCGCGTCATCGTCGATGATCGCCTTGAGCGACAGGGCTTTCAGCAGTTTCCACAGGAACCACAGCCCCGGCAGGGCAGGCAGCACGGCCCACAGAAACTGCTGCTGGACCTCCTCCTTGGTCTTGTACCAGGCTACCCAACTCGTCATTGCCGTCACGCGGTCGCCGGCGTACGTCACCTTCGCGTAGCCGTACCGACTGATGAAGTACGCGTCGTTGCCGGCGGTGTACTTGGCCTCGCCTAGTGCCTCGGTGACTTCGTCACTGGTTTCCGGATTCTGCCCCTTCAGGCGGTCGTACAGGCCCTGGGTAGGCTTC
This sequence comes from Phycisphaerae bacterium, assembly GCA_028277645.1. Taxonomy (GTDB): domain Bacteria; phylum Planctomycetota; class Phycisphaerae; order UBA1845; family Fen-1342; genus JANQFV01. The sequence goes on along the minus strand of JANQFV010000028.1, from coordinate 119,391 downwards.
TCATCGAGGTCGACCCACTTCACCGCACCGCCGAACGGCTGTGGAGCCGCGAGCTTCGTGGTGGCCTCCTTCTGATTCTTGGACGGCCAGCCAACCGCACCGTCGTAGACAAACCAGGCGGTAAAGGCCAGAAACAGTACGGCGCGGCCGAGGTGCCAGATGGCGTCGGTTTTGGCCGGTCCGCTTTCGAGTCGCATATTCGCAGCCCCTTTCTGCGTCAGTTTCGCATCGCGTTCGGGACAATGGGTTATCGGGCGCTTTGCGCCGGAGCCGCCTCCGACGAGTGCTGCCTATTATGTCGTCAGCGGCCGGGCGTGTCTGCGGGGCGCACGGGTGGAATTTCGCGACCAGCACGCTACGCTGGCCGGTCTTGGCCCCGATTGGAGCAGTTATGGCTACCGTGAAGCTGAAGTGCCGGCCGTGCATCCTGATCATCCGTGACGGCTGGGGTGAGAATCCGGACCCGCAGTGGGACCACGCGAACGTCGTGAAACTAGCACAGCCGCCGGTGGACATGAAGCTGCGGTCCGAGTGGCCGACCACGCTGGTGGAAACGAGCGGCTTCGACGTGGGCCTGCCCGAAGGCACGATGGGCAACAGCGAGGTGGGGCACCAGAACATCGGCGCCGGTCGTATCGTCGATCAGGACTCGGTCCGGATCACCAAGGCCATTCGCGAGGGACAGTTCTTCGAGAACGCCGAGCTGGTCGCGGCGGTGGAACGCTGCCGGGCGCGGGGCAGCCGGCTGCACATCATGGGGCTGGCAAGTGACATCGGTGTTCACTCGCTGCTGGAGCATCTCTACGCGTGCGTGGAGCTGGCCAGTCGGCGGGGGCTGCGCGAGGTGTACGTACACTGCTTCATGGACGGGCGCGATTCGCCGCCGACCAGCGGCGTGGGCTACATCAGCGACATCGAGGCAAGGCTCTCCGAGATCGGCGTCGGACAGATCGCAAGCGTGTGCGGGCGCTATTGGGCGATGGACCGCGACAACCGGTGGGACCGCGTCGAGCGGGCCTATCGCATGTTGGTCCACGGCGATGCGAACGCGGCCCCGTCAGCAGTCGAGGCCGTGCAGCGCTATTACGACAATCCCGTCGAGCCCAATATGAAGGGCGACGAGTTCGTCGTGCCGACGGTTGTCAGCGGTGATGGTCGCACGCCGATCGCCACCGTGCAGGACGGCGACGCGATCATCTTCTTCAACTTCCGCGGCGATCGCCCGCGTGAGCTCACCAAAGCGTTCATGTACGAGACGTTTCCGTTCGAAGAGGCGGACAAGCAGACCGGCGAGACACTGCCACGCGGCTTTGACCGCGGCAAACAGCTCGACCTGTTCTACGTGACGATGACGGCGTACGAGAAGGGCCTGCCGGTCAAGGCCGCGTATCCCAAGCCGCCCAAGATGGAGAACATCGCCGGGGCGTACCTGAGTGGCTTGGGCCTGCGGCAATTCCGCTGTGCGGAAACCGAGAAGTACGCGCACGTCACGTTCTTCTTCAACGATTACCGCGAAGAGCCGTTCGAGGGCGAGGAGCGCACGCTGGTCCCTTCGCCGAAGGTGGCAACGTACGATCTTCAACCGGAGATGTCGGCGTATCCGGTGACCGAAGCGGTGCTGGCGCGGATCAAGGAAGGGCAGGACGACTTCATCGTTCTGAACTACGCGAACCCGGACATGGTCGGGCACACCGGCTCGATCGAGGCGGCGATCAAAGCGTGTAAAGTTGTGGATGAGTGCGTCGGGCGCGTCTATGACGCGATCATGGCCGCGGGCGGTTGCGGTATCATCACCGCGGACCACGGCAACTTCGAGCAGATGATCGATCCCGAGACGGGTGGCCCGCACACGGCGCACACGGTCGGGAAAGTGCCACTGTACGTTCTTGGCGAGCCGTTTCGCGGCGTGACGCTTCGGTCGGGCGGCCGGCTGGCGGACATTATGCCGACCGCGCTGGCGATGATGGAGCTGGACGTTCCCGCCGGCATGACGGGCGCGTCGCTGATCGAGTAGGCCGCACGGGCGATCGCCAAGGGAACTGACTGCGGATTTCGGATTGACCTTCATCGTGACTACACGTTCCATTTCGCGCTGGGACCTCGGGTTACCGGTCGCCGGCATAGATCAACAACTGGAGAGCCGTTCATGTACCGCGCGCGTTACCTGATCCTCGTACCCGTTCTTACCACCCTTTGTTTCACCGGCGCCTGTATGCAGAAAACGACGTATCCGAACACGCCCATCGTCTATCCCGAGACAGCCAAGGTCGATCAGATCGACGTGCTGCACGGCCAGAAGATCGCCGATCCCTATCGCTGGCTTGAGGATCTCGATTCGGCCGAAACCGCCGAGTGGGTCGCGGCGCAGAACGAAGTCACGTTCGCGTATCTCGACGAGATTCCCGTGCGGCAGAAGATCAACGACCGCATTACCGAACTGTTCAACTACGAGCGGTACGGCATGCCGTGGAAGCGCGCCGGACGCTACTTTTATTCCAAGAACGACGGGCTCCAGAATCAGTCCGTGCTCTACGTGATGGAGTCGCTCGGCGGCGATCCACGTGTGCTGCTGAATCCGAATCTGCTCTCGGCAGACGGCACCATCGCGCTGGCAGGTACTTACGTCAGCGAAGATGCGAAGCTGATGGCGTACGGGCTGTCCTCGGCCGGATCGGACTGGGTCGAGTTCAAGGTGCGAAACATCGATACCGGCGAGGACCTGGAAGATCATCTGAAGTGGATCAAGTTCTCCGGGGCGTCCTGGTCGAAGGACGGCAGCGGTTTCTACTACAGCCGCTTCGACGAGCCGCAGGGTGACAAGCTCGAAGAGGCGAACTACTACCAGAAGCTCTGCTATCACCGCATCGGCACACCGCAGGCGGACGATCCCATCGTCTACGAGCGGCCGGATCAGAAAGAGTGGGGCTTCGGCAGTTACGTCACTGATGACGGTCGTTACCTGATCATCTACGTCTCGCAGGGCACTGACCCGCGCAATCGCGTGTATTACCAGGATCTAAAGGCGGGCAACGGCCAGACGATCAAGCTGCTGGACGACTTCGATGCGAGCTACAGTTTCATCGACAACGACGGTCCGGTGTTTTGGTTCCAGACCGATCTCGACGCGCCACGCGGCCGGGTCATCGCAATCGACACGCGCCGCCCCGAACGTGAGAACTGGGTCGAGGCCATTCCCGAGTGTGCGGAGGTGCTCCGGGGCGTCAACGTGATCGACAACAAGTTCGTCGCGAACTACCTCAAGGACGCGCATACGGTCATCCGTATGTTCGACCTGGAAGGCAAGCAGGTCCGCGACGTCGAACTGCCGGGTGTCGGTAGCGCCGGCGGTTTCGGCGGACGGCGTCACGACACGGAGACCTTCTACTCGTACACGAGCTTCGGCTGCCCGCCCACGATCTACCGCTACGACATGCCCAGCGGCCGCAGCGAGGTTTATCGCCAGCCGGCAGTGAAATTTGACCCCAACCGCTACGTCACGAAGCAGGTCTTCTATTCCAGTAAGGATGACACACGCGTGCCGATGTTTATTACGCACAAGAAGGGCCTGCGGTTGGACGGGTCAAATCCGACGCTGCTCTACGGCTATGGCGGCTTTAACGTGTCTCTCACGCCGTGGTTCTCCGTCAGCCGGCTGGTTTGGATGGAACTGGGTGGCGTGTTCGCCGTGCCAAACCTGCGCGGCGGCGGTGAGTACGGCAAGGAATGGCACGACGGCGGTCGCCTGCACAACAAACAAAACGGGTTCGACGATTTCATCGCTGCGGCGGAGTACCTGATCGGCGACGGCTACACGCAGCCGAAGAAGCTGGCGATCTCCGGTGCGAGCAACGGCGGGCTGCTAGTTGGCGCTTGCATGGTGCAGCGGCCGGATCTGTTCGGGGCCTGCCTCCCGGACGTGGGCGTGCTGGATATGCTGCGTTTCCACAAGTTCACGATCGGCTGGGCGTGGACTTCGGACTACGGTGATCCGGACGACGCCGACGCGTTCAAGACGCTGTTGACATACAGCCCGCTGCACAACGTGCAGCCCGGTGCGTGTTATCCGCCGACGATGGTGACGACGGCAGATCACGACGATCGCGTTGTGCCCTCACACAGCTTCAAGTTCATCTCGGCGCTACAGGCCGCGCAGGGTTGCGATAACCCCGTGCTGATCCGGATCGAGACCAAGGCCGGCCACGGCGGTGGCAAGCCGACGTCCAAGATCATCGAGGAAATCGCCGATGCCTATGGGTTCCTGGTCCGCGTGCTTGACATGGACGACTCGAAGCTCAGGTAGCGAACGCGCGGAACCGACAGGTCGCCAACGTGGTGAACGTCGCGGGCGGCTGCACTATGATGCTGATGACGGCAGACGCGGCTGAGCGCCGATCACGGATGGTTACTGTGACCTCACTGGAGGCCGACTAGGTGCAGATCACAAGAACGAAACAAGTGGTGACGACCACACTGGTGGTGGCGGCAACGCTGGCCGCGGCTGGTCCGACGCTCGGCGAGGAGATCAAGCTTACGCCCCGCGTCGACGAACGCGTCGAGCTGCTCTGCATCATCTTCCGTCTGACCGGCTCTGGTGAGTTCAATCAGGCGGTCTCGATTTCGCCGTATGCCGAGCGGATTGCTGCTCATTTCGGCCCATTTCAGAATCACGTTGCTGTGCAGACCGCGCGGCAACTACGTAACCAGCGGAGCATCCGGTACGACGCCGTGATCAGCTTCGCGCTGCACATGGACGGAACCGTTTTCTGTAATGAGAAGATCCCATTTGACAAGGCCCCACGTCTCGATCCGCGCTGGCGCCCTTCGGAGGCCCGTGCGTTTCTTGCGCAGGTTCGTGATTTCGTACAGCAGACGAGCTTCGCCCACTTCCTCTCCACGCAGCGGGAGTTCTACGCGCAGTCGGCCGCTCGGCTGGGCCGGGCGATCAACAGCCCCAAACCGCTGGCATGGGTCGACAGGTTCTTCGCCATGCGGCCGAGCGCACCGCTCTTCCCTACGGTCGGACTGTCGACCGGCGAGACCGACTATTGGCACAGGGTGACGGATGGTTCCGGTAAAGCCGAGATCATCACGATTCTTGGTGCCAGACGCTTCGATCAGGAAGGATATCCTGTCTACGGGCCGGAAGTTGTGCCGCTCATGACGCGCGAGGTGTGTCGGGCATTCACCGACGGGCTCGTCGACGAACATATGGCGCGACTCAAGCCGATCGCCGAACGTATCTACAAACACTGCGCGGTTGCGATGCAACGTCAGGGCATCAACGACATCGAAACGATGTTGTATCAGGCGTTCGCCCGCACCTGCGTCGCGCGCTATATCGCCGCCAACGCCCCATCCAAGACGTACGACAACTACATGTACGGCGAGTACGACAACGGTTTTGAGTGGATTGAGCCGCTCTCCGATTTGCTCGCGGACGAATACGAAGCAAATCGCGAGCAGTACGTCTCGTTTGACCGGTTCATGCCTAAGCTCGTTGATCTCCTCGAGAAGAACCTCGATGAGTACGAGGCGGAGATGATCCGCGCGCCGAAGATTGCGGCGATCGATCCGCCGAACGGCTCGCGTGACGTGGATCCCTCCCTGACCGAGATCAAGGTGACTTTCGACCGCGCAATGAACGCCGAGGGCTATTCCGTTATGGGCGGCGGGCCCACTTATCCCGAGCTGACGGCGATCCCCCATTGGGACGAGGAAGGCCGTGTACTCACGATCCCGGTCGAGCTGAAACCGAACTGGTCGTTTCAGTTTTGGCTCAATCGCGGCGAGTTCCTGAGCATCCGCAGCGCGCAGGGCATCCCGCTTCGGCCCGTGATGGTGACGCTGCGAACACGGGCAGCGCCGTAGCGCGGCGGGCTTTGCGGTTCGATCCCCTTGAGTTAAACTCCACTGATTAAAGCCGAAGTGGCGGAACTGGCAGACGCGCGGGATTCAAAATCCCGTTCCCTTTCCGGGAGTGTGGGTTCGAGTCCCACCTTCGGCAGTCTACGCTTGCTAGGTTTGATAGCGGCGGGGGCACCCGTCGCCTGAGATTGCCGGGCCCGGAGGACTGTACCCCCGTGGGCAGATCGGGTAAGAAACGCTCCCGCAAGAAAGAGCAACCGTCGCCGCAGCCGGTCACGTTTGCCTCGTCGGTGCCGTACCGGCCTTGGCTGCCGGACTGGGTGCAATTCGGCGTAGTGCCGTTCTTCCTCATCGCCTGTGCGTTCGGCGTGCTCGAGGTGCATTCGTCGACCGATACCTGGATCGGTCTGATGGCCGGGCGCGACATCCTGACGCAAGACACGTTCCCGATGACCGACTCCTGGTCCTTTGTGTTTGAGGGCAAGACCTGGTTTAACCAGAACTGGTTGACGCACGTTTATCTGTGGGTGCTGTACGACTGGTTCGGACCGGACGCCACGATCTACGGCACGTGGGCGATCGCGGCGGCGATATTCGTCTTCTCCGGGCTGGCGACATGGTTTCGAACGGGGTCATGGTTTGCGGCAGTGCTCGCCGGAGCCCTGGTGGGGATCGCGTCGCGCGACTGGCTGAGCGCACGTCCGGCGACTGCGCAGTTCTTTCTCATGTCGTTGCTGTGGATGACGATCACCGCCCTGATGATGCAACGGCCAGGAAAGCAACGCTGGTGGGCGGTCGCGCTCCTGTTCCTGGCGTTCGCCGCGTGGCCGCACGCGCACGGCAGCTTCATCTTCGGCTACGGTCTGCTGGGAATGTACATGGGCGTCGAGTTTCTGGCGTTTGTGTTCAAGGGACGGCCGGGCGTATCGTGGACCCAGTGGTTCACCGTCGCGGGCATTGCACTCGTGACGGCGTTGATGGGATTCCTGCTCAGCCCGTATGGGATCGACAACTACATTCACCCGTTCGTCGTTGCCGAAAGCGACGTCTTTCGTACGGTCGGCGAGTGGCGATCGCCGTTCGTGCACGCCAACTGGCCTCCGGTGGAGCGCTTCTGGGCGATGTTCGCGCTCGCGGCTGCGAGCCCGGTCATCCTGGGCATTCTCTGGATCATCGATCTCGCAACAGCGGACAAGAATGCGCGCGCGGAGGCACCCCGCGCGAAACAGACTTCGTGGCGCTGGCAGGTCATACTCCTCGACGTGGCATCAGTGATGCTGGGGCTGGCGATGGCGTTCTGGGCCCGCAGATTCGCCCCGATTTTCTACATCCTGGCGACGCCGGTGCTGTTTGCCGCCATGATGACGGCCGCGCGCTGGCTCACGCCGCGCACACGCCGGCACGCACGGGAGATCATCGCACTATTGACCTGGCCGGCGGCAGTGGCCGCGCTGTACTTCACCGTGATCTGGGCGCAACGCGACTTCGGTCACCGCTATCCCCCGTGGGCGCAGCCGACCCTGCTCGATCGCGTGGCACGTGCGGACACGCTGCCGCGCTCAATCACGGAATTTCTCCGCCGCAACGAGTTGAAACCGAAGCTGTTCACGGAATGGACGGTGGCGGCGCCGGTCGTGTTCGACGCGCCTGGTACGCAGATTTTCATCGACGGCCGCTCGCAGCAGGTCTACGACGAAAAGCACTACATGGCGTACATGCACTTTCTGGCGTTTCCCGACAGCGCCGCCGCGACCATCGGTGACACGTTGGCGTCGTATGGCACCGAAGGTGCGCTGCTGCGCGCGGCGGTTTCGATACGCAGGCTGTTGCGCGCGCTCGAACAGGACCCCGATTGGGGACGTGTGTTCGCGTCTGAGAGTGGCATTCTGCTGGTCCGAAAGGACTCCGATTTCTGGAAAGAGATCTTTCGTCGCGAGCAGATGAACGAACTCTGGTGGCCGGATACGCCGTTTGCCGAGGCGTCGCGCGGCATGTTGCACGCCATGTTCACGCCGCCGGACGTTGATTTTGCCCTGACAGCGTGGAAGAGCGCGGCGCAGCGCAATCCCGAGGTCGGCGCCCGCTACCACCGGGCGATGGTTTCGGCGTGGCGGCAGACCGGGCGCGTTGTCGAAGGGCTTGAGTTCCTGCGCAGCGAGCGTACGCGCCTGGAAAGTGACCGGGCGGGGCTGGATGCGGAGACCCACAAGCGCGTGCTCGACTCATTGACACAGTACGAGCGCGCTTTGCAGGGGCTCATGCAGCGGGGGGGCGCGGGAGGTTAGGGTGGCGTCGGTTACTGAGCGTTGCTCTGGATGCCGTCGTGGGAGCATCCACTGCTCAAACGCAGCAGTAGGCCGAACCAGTGCAACCAGACGCGGGGGCGATTTCACCGTACGCGGCCCTAGAATACAATGGGCCTCGGGCTACGAGACGACACTGGAGGTGTCCTATGACGCGCGTCTTGACGTTACTGGTCGTGCTGGCTGGGTTGGCGGGCGTGGTGCGTGCGCAACCGCAAATTCGCTGGCGCACGGAACCGCAGCAGGCCGTGCGCGAGGCGCAGGCGAACATGCGGCCGCTGATGGTGTACGTGCTGGCCGCTACGCGCGATCGCGACGACGACGTCGAGCGCGAGCAACGGCGGTCGCTCGCCGATCCGCGTGTCCTGCAGATGTCACAGAACTTCGTGCCGCTACGTCTCTCACGCAGCCAGCACCGCGACATCCTGGCCCAGTTCGGCCTACCGCAGAGCGCCAACATGATCATGTCGTTTGTCGCGCCGAACGGCGACCAGCTCGGCACGATCTCCGCGGCGGGTATTGCCAACACCGAGTCGCTGCTGGAGAAGTTGGCACTCGTACAGCGCGCCTATGCCGGCAAGATCTACGACAGCGAGGTTAAGCCGGTTCTGGAGAACGAAGACGCGAAACCTGCTGACCAACGTCGTGCGCTGCTGCTCGTGCGGGAACTCCGCATTACCGACGCCGATCAGCTCATCATCACGATGATCGAGGAGCGCGCCCGTCTAAACACGGGCATCCGCAAACTGGCATACGAGGTCCTGGCAGCGCTGAGCACGACCGAGTCGGTCAACAAGCTGCTGGACTGGGCATGGGACGGCGACGCCGTGGCGACCAAGGCGTTGGAGCGCTGTACGCCCGTGGCCGCCGAACAGATGATGGTGGAGCTACAAGCGGACGCCGAGTACTTTCCCTATCCGGTGTACCAGATCGTCACCAAGATCTGCAACGTCCCCAAGCCCAAGCGTGAGAAGTTCTTCGAGCAGGCCAAAAAGCGGCTCAAAGAGGAGGAGCTAGAGCGCGTGCGCAACATCGTTCGTCAGGCGGCACAGCAGTGGAGGATCGCCAATGGCGAACGTCGTTGACCTCCGCAGCGATACGGTCACTAAGCCCTCTCCCGCGATGCGGCAGGCGATCGCGAACGCTGAAGTTGGCGACGACGTGCATGGCGACGATCCGACCGTCAATCGTCTCCAGGAGTACATGGCGAATCTGCTCAGCAAAGAGGTGGCGCTGTACGTCCCATCCGGCACGATGGCCAACCAGGTTTCCATTCGCTCTGTCTGCGAGCCGGGCGACGAGCTGATCCTGGACGAAACCACCCACAGCTACAACTACGAGACTGCCGGGCCGTCGGCGCTGGCCGGCGTGAGCCTGCGGTTCATCCGCAGCGCGCGGGGCGTGTTCAACGGGACCGACGTAGAGCCGCTCGTCCGGCCGCGCGTCATGCACTTCGCCAACTCGCGCATGGTGATCGTCGAGAATACGAATAACGTCGGCGGCGGCAGCGTGTGGCCGTTGGAGCAGGTGCGCGATGTCCGCGCCGCGGCTGATCGTCACGGATTGCACGTGCATCTGGACGGTGCGCGGCTGATGAACGCGTGCGTTGCAACCGGAAACAAGCCGGCCGATTTCGCGCGCTACGTCGATTCAATCTCGATATGCTTCTCGAAGGGGCTCGGCGCGCCGGTGGGGTCCATTGTCGCCGGCCCGGCAGATTTCATCGACCGCGCCCGACGTTTCCGCAAGATGTTCGGCGGGGGTATGCGGCAGGCGGGGATCATTGCCGCAGCGGCGCTCTACGCGATTCAGCACAACGTCGAACGGCTGGCCGAAGATCATGCGAATGCACGAAAGCTCGCCACAGCGTTGGCGGAGTTGCCGGGCGTAAAGGTCGATGTCGATAGTGTCGAGACCAATATCGTTATCTTCGATATCGAACTGGAGCTGGGCGGCGCGGCGAACTTCGCCCAGAAGCTGCGCGAACGCGATGTCTGGCTGCTGCCAACCGGGCCGCAACGCCTGCGGGCGGTCACCCATCTGGATGTGCCTGCGGCACAAATCGACCAGGCGATCGAAGTCTTTCGCGCCTTGTGCACCCAGCCCAGCGCGGCATGAAGATCCGCACACTCCACCGCTGGCCGCGGTCGACGCGCGCCGCGATCGCGTTGCAGGAACGACTGGCGGGGACGGTGCGACTCTGCAAGCTGCCGCGCGGGATTCGTTTCGTGGCGGGAGCGGATGTTGCCTTCGCACGCGATGGACAATCGGTGTTGGCTGGCGTCGTCGTCTATGATCTGCAGATGGGGACGCGTATTGAGCAGGCGGTGTCGCGCACTCCGGCAAGATTCCCGTATGTGCCTGGACTGCTGAGCTTTCGCGAACTGCCCGGCGTGCTCGCGGCATTTCGCAAGGTGCAGCACCCGGTCGACGCTGTGCTGTGCGACGCGCAGGGACTGGCGCATCCGCGTCGGATCGGATTGGCCTGTCACTTGGGGCTATGGCTCGAATTGTCGACGGTGGGCTGTGCTAAGTCGCGGCTCTGTGGCGATCATGACGGGCCGGCTGTCGAGAAGGGAAGTCAATGCGTACTTTCGCACGCCGATGAGCGTGTCGGCACTGTGCTGCGCACGCGTACGAACGTCAAGCCGTTGTACGTGAGCCCGGGGCACATGTGTGATTTCGCCGGCGCCGTTCGACTGACACTGGTGGCGACCACACGGTTTCGCCTGCCGGAGCCGACGCGCCTTGCCCACCAGTTGGTGACGAGAGCGCGACAGGGATTACTGGAGATTGACGATGTCCGAAATGCTTAACGATATCGAACGCCGCGTCATCGGCGTGCTGCTGGAGAAGTCGCTGGCCCAACCGCAGTACTACCCGATGACACTGAACGCGGTCGTGGCGGCCTGTAATCAGAAGAGCAACCGCGACCCGGTAATGGACCTGGATGAGGAGGCGGTCTGGGCGACGCTCGAAGCCCTGCGCACGCGCGGATATGTCGCGCGCGTGATGCCCGGCACGTCTGGTCGCGTCGAACGGTTCAAGCATGATGTGCTGCAAAACCTCGGCTGGGAAAAGCCCCAGTGGGCGATCCTTGCGGAACTGCTCCTTCGTGGGCCGCAGACGGTCGGCGAGTTGCGCACCCACTGCGCCCGGCTGTACCCTTTCGACAGCACAGAGATGGTGACCGTGGTGCTGGAGAGTCTGCAGGAACGCGAGCTGCCGTTGGTTTCGATGCTGCCGCGCGGGGCCGGGCAGTCGGCCGTGCGGTATGCGCACCAGCTATACCCGAAGGACGAGTGTGAGCGACTTGTTCCAGCGGGAACGACTGCTGTACCCGATGATCGACCGCTCGCGGCACTGACAACGGTTTCGACGTCACGAGCGCGTGACGATGATGAGCTCGAGCGGTTGCGAGAGGATGTGGCCGAACTCCGACGCGAGGTGGTGAACTTACGCCAGCGCGTGGAGCAACTGAAAGCGTGACACATCGCGCCGCTGCCGCGAGCATGTCCCTGACTACGTGATTCTCATTCTGACAGCGAGTAGATCTGGAGCGCGCCCCCGTTTGGTGCTGGTTCTGAGTGAACGAGCTTCATGTGTGGCGCAATCGCTGGGTCGGCCATCAACTTCGTGATCAGATCGTGATTGCCGGCGAGCTCAAAATGCTCGTCGCGCGCGCCGTCCGGCGCTACTTCGATGGCAAAGTACCCGGCACCGCCGGTACGCAGCTTGCGACAGAGGATGTCATAGGCTTGTGGATCTTCGAACCACGGCTGCCACTCAAGGTCGGCGTAGAACGCGACGCGGCGAGGGCTCGCTCCGCACAGCATTCGCTTCCCGCGGCGGGCGCTATCTTCCGCTATGAGTCGGTCTGCGGCGCGCCGCAAATAGGCGTCCCAGGCATTGGGCACGCGCAGCGCATAGGTCGCCAACGGTAGCAGGGCAGCTACGACGATCAATCGTGCCAGCCACGGCCGCCCGCCAGTCCTCAGAACAAAGTGTACGCGTGCCAACAGCATTCCCGCCAGGGGAACGAGCAGGGCGGTGGGAACCAGCATATGCCGCGGTTGGAGGTATCCGAAGCGCTCCAGCAGAATCAGCGTCAGTGCGACGTGTGCCGCGACGCATGTCATCAGGCCCGCGAGTGGTGGCTGCAGCAGCCGACGCCGCAGTTGAAGGAGGACCGGGAGTGCCAGCAGCGGGACGACGATGCGACCGGCACGAAAGAGCTCGTAGACTGCAGTCGGCAGTAAGGCGTACCAGGCAACTTCGCGCGTGTCGAGGCGTGCGAAGGAGGTCGGCAAATCCAGTGCGTCGTTTTGCGCAGGTCGCGGCATCAGGTCGGACACCGCCACATTGGCGAATACATCCTCGATGTTCTTCTTGGACGAGAAACTGCCAGTGAGTGCCCAATAGGGACTGACGCAGATCACGAACACGCCGACGAGCAGAACTGCGCGTTGCGCGAGTTTCACCGCCCGCTCGCTGCGACGCCGCGCGACCAGCGCCGCCAGGCCGGCGAGCACCAGGACGACTCCTTCTTGCCGTGTCAGGAACGCCAGCGCCGCCAGCGCTCCCACGGCCGCCGTACGACGCCCATCGGACAGGTTGACCAGCAAGCACGCAGCGCCGAGGTACAGCGCCAGGTGCAATTGATCGCTCATCACATCGGCCGACAGCCAGACGTTCAGCGGCAGAAGTGCCGCCAGAAGCATTGCACAAATGCCAGCGCGGCCAGCATCGAGCGGCAGTTCGAGTCGCTGCACGAGTCGTCGTGCCAGAGAACCGCTCAGCAGGATGACGGCGATACCGGAGACCAGGGCAATCGCCTGACCGCAGCGCTGCCACGTCAGCGGATCGTCCGGCGCGCCGACTGCGAGAACAGCTCGTTGCACGCCCACCAGTAGTGCGGGAAAGAGCGGGTGCTGCTGAGCGCTGGGGTCTTTGAGGTATTCAAGCCCCTGCTCGCCGAGCGAACGGGCATACCAACAGAAGGTAACGCCGTCGCGGGACAAGACCGGCATCAGCATGGCCATCAGCAGCCGCCAGGCGCCGCCGATCGCCAGCACGATTGCGGCGCTGCGCACGAAGCCGGCGGGTCGCACATGGTCGTTGGTGTCCGGCACGCGAGCTCTCACCAGACGCGGGAGGTGATCGTTCACAACGCGGCGTGATTATAGCCCCCAGCGTGGGCGCACCCCAGCCACGTCCATTCAGGATCGGCGCTGTTTCGCGTCAAGAATGGCGAGTTTGTTCACCAACTCCACCGCGTTGCGGACGCGCATCTTCTCCAGTACCTGCTTACGATGAGCCTCGACCGTGCGCTCGCTGATCTCAAGCTGTGCCGCGATCTGTTTGTTGGGCAGCCCACGCACAACGCGTTTCATAACATCATGTTCGCGCGGCGTCAGCAGTTTCAGATGCTCTCGAACGCGGTTCTGATCATCGCGCAAACGGTGGGCGCGCGCGTTAGCCCGCAACGCGCGGCGGACACAGCCGATCAGAAATTCGCCGTTGACAGGCTTTTCCAGGAACTCGGTCGCACCACGTTTCACCGCGGTCACCGCCATCGGCACGTCGCCGTGGCCGGTGACGATGATGATCGGAATGATGTTGCCATTGGAGCGCAGGTGTGCCTGAAGGTCCAAGCCGCTCAGCCCCGACATGCGCACATCGAGGATGAGGCAGCCCGCCTGATCCGAGTCGGCTGCGTTAAGAAAATCCGTCGCGGAAACATACGTCTCCACGCGGAAGCCGTGCGATTCGAGCAGCAACTGGGTAGACTCGCGCATAGCACTATCGTCGTCCACGACGTAGACGATTGGCTCAGCGTGCGCCATCCGGATCGCCCTGTCCAACAGGGAAGGTGAAACCGAACTCTGCCCCGCGACCGGTTCTCGGGCGTCCCCAGAGCTCGCCACCATGTGCTTCTATTATAAAGCGACTGATGGGGAGACCCATACCCAACCCGGCGGATTTTGTCGTGAAAAACGAGTCGAACACATGCTCGAAGGCGTCCGGCGGCAGCGGTTTGCCGTTGTCTAGAACCTCTATGCAGACGATCGCGGGCTGCGGCGCGCTGGAGCGGATCGTCACTGAACGCTCGCCGGGCGGCACAGCCTGCAGGGCGTCGATACCGTTGCGGATGAGGTTCAATAGCACCTGCTCAATCTGCACTGCGTCTACGACCGTCGTTGGCAGGTCTGGCGCGAGGTCGAGCTGTAGGTCAACCTCTTGCTCACGGATGGCGAACGTGGTCAGTTCGCACGCGCTTTTGATTACGTCGTTGAGGTTCGTCAGCGTGCGCTGTGGCCGGGCGCGGCGGACGAACGTCTTGATGTGCCGGATGGTCTCACCGGCGTGCTCCGCCTGTTCAGCGATCTTGAGCAGCGTTCGAACAGCTTCGTCACGATTCCAGCTCTCGTCGCGCAGTTGTGCGGCGCTGCCGCGGGCGTAGTAGATGATCGAGCTCAGTGGGCTGGCGAGCTGGTGCGCCAGCCCCGTGGCAAGCTCGCCGACGGTGCTGACACGGGCCACGTGCATGAGCTGAGCCTGATGCTCGCGTGCCAGGGCCTCGGCCCTCTTGCGCGCCGTAACGTCCAGTGCAGCACCGAGTGCCGCCGGCTCTCCTTGGTGCTCTATCACGGCGGTCGAGAAATCCAGCCAGCGGACGTCACCGTCTTTCCGAAGGGCGCGAAACTCGAAACGTTGCCGCGCGTCATCGCCGGCCATCTGCGCTTCAAAACGCTCACGCACCGCGTCGCGGTCGTCCGGATGGATGAGGCTCCAAGTTTTGGAGGCGACAAACTCCTCTGGCGTACAGCCTGTTAGCTCGGCCGCCGTACGGTTAGCGAACTGGAGTCCGCCGCGCGTAAGGATCGTGACGCCGACGGGAATCGTCTCGGTGAGTGTTCGAAAAAGTTCCTCGCTGGCTTGCAGTGCTAAACGCGTCTGAATCCGCGCGATCGCGCTCCCGACGTTCGATGCAATCGCCTCAAGCGCGTTGCGCGTGATCTCCGGAATGTCGTCCAGCGAACGGGAGGCGAGATTTAGGCAGGCTACGACCCGACCCTCGAATGGTATGGGTAACACGGCATGGGCCCGCAGTCCCTCGCGACGGATGTCTTCGTCGCCCGGCGAAATGTCGCGGGCCGAGCGGTAACGCGGGCGCGACGCGGTCCCGATTTCCCAGCGCGGCGTTCCCGCCGGAACGCACCGCACGCTCACGCAGAATTCCGGCGACAGTCCGAGGTCACCAATCAGCAGCAGATCGTCGGTTCTCGGGCTACGTAGATATGCCCTGCCACAGTCAATTCCCTCGATTCGGCAGGCGTTGCGCAGCAGTGCGGCGAAGGCATCCTCGAGCGAGTCTACCGCGCTCAACGCCGCGCTAATATCCCCTTGCAGGCGCAACAACTGCTCGGCGTGTTTGCGACGCGTGATGTCCGAGTCCGTTCCGATGATGCGCAGGGGGCTGCCGTCGGAGTCGCGCTCAGTGATCTTGCCGTGGCTCAGCAACCATACCCATTCGCCGGACTCCTTCCGGGCGCGGTATTCGACGTGAAAGCTGGGTGTCTCGCCACGAACGTGCGCCTCAAACGCACTCATGGCGCGCGGCAAGTCGTCGGGATGGACGTGCGCCTGCCATTCGGCGAAAGTCTGTACAAGCTTCTTCTGGCCAAAGCCCAGGAGTTCGGTGTAGCGTGGGCTGAGCACGGTGCGGTCCGCCCGGACGTCCATTTCCCAAAGTCCGTCCGATGTCGCTTCCAACGCTGCCCGCAGGCGTGCCTCACTCTCGCGCAGTGCGACCGATCGGCGATACCGGTCCGTGGTATCGCGACTGAAAATTGCCACTTGCTGTACGACGCCGGCAGCGTCTGTAATGGGGCATAGACTATGCTCGAACCGATGCTGTTCGACCCAATTCTCGAACTGTACCGGCCGACATTCCGTGACCACCGTGTCCACGGTGCTGCGCATTTCTGCTGCGGTCGCGGGAGGAACGAGGTCCTCTGCTCCCAAGCCAATCAGTTCCGCCGGAGCACGACCGAACACCGCGCCTACTGCCTCGTTACAGACGATCACACGGCCGGCGGTATCCACCACGGTCACCGGATCGGTTGCGGCGCGCAGCATTGCGTCACATACTTCTTTGGAATCGTGAAGTGCCCGTGACTGCTTCGTGCGCAGTCGCCGATTAGTTGTCCAGAGACGCGCAGCGACGACTGCGAGCATGCATACCGCCAGCACGGTCGGGGTCAGAGTCCACCACCATAGTGTGGACTGTATTGAGGCCGACGTGCCGGGCGAAAGTGTGTCTTGCGCTGCGACCAGGCCCGACAGACTCGTGAGTGGTGTCCCGAGTGCGGCGAGGTCGACGCCGACCGCATTGCCAAACGTAAGCATGATCAGGGCCTCACAAGCTGGGGGATCACCACCACTGGGACGTATCGTAAGTCGCGCCCTGTTCACTCACAAGCGAAGTCACTTTCCAGAACGGCACCACGCGCTACACTCCAGCGACAATTATCAACAGGCGCTGCGGTTGTGCGATCCGTAGTGGATCCTGAATACTGGGGCTTCAGACGCGGACGTGATTCGCCCAATCCTCCGCTGAATATGCGGCGGCAAGAAGCGAACTCCATTGCGTCGGCGGACGTCCCGGTTACGGTATGCAACTACTGTCTTCGGACCGAGAAACGGATCCCACGAGGAACTGATGTCAGACGCTTTAGTTGTCGCCGACGCGCACAAAACATTCGGCACGACCCGGGCGCTGGGCGGCGCGTCATTTCGGCTCCAGCGTGGCGAGTGGCTGGGCTTGCTCGGGCCGAACGGAGCGGGCAAGACCACGCTGGTCCGCGCGATCGCAGGTCGCGTGCGGTTGGATACCGGCACACTCACGCTGCTGGATGTCGATGTATCGAGTGCTAGCCAACAGGCACGCGCCGCGCGGTGCCGGTTGGGGCTGGTGCCGCAGGATGTCGCACTGTACGACGCGTTGACGGCCGCCGAGAACCTGCGTGCGTTCGGGAAGTACCACGGCGTGACGGGGCGGGCGCTCGCAGATCGGGCGCGCTGGGCGTTGGACTGGACCGGTTTGGCCGATCGCGCCAACAGTCTGGTGAAGACATTCTCCGGCGGCATGAAGCGGCGCCTGAACTTGGCCTGTGGGATTCTGCACGAACCGGAGGTCGTGCTGCTCGATGAGCCGACGGTTGGCGTCGACCCGCAGAGCCGGCAGCGGATCTGGGACATGCTGCACCAACTCCAGGAGCAGGGCACGTCCCTGTTGCTCACGACGCACCAGCTTGACGAGGCTGAGCAGATCTGCGAACGCATCGTCATCATCGACCACGGTCATGCGATCGCTGACGGTACGCTCGACGAACTGATCGCGCAAACGGTTGGCACCGGTCGGACCGTCGCGCTGCGGCTGGATCGATCGCCAACACCCGCCGATTTCGACGACGGCTTGCAGACAACAGACCAAGGCATCTCCGCAACTGTCGCTGACGTGGCGGCTGAGCTACCCGCGCTGCTCTCGAAGGTCGCGTCCGCGGGCTATCGCGTCGACGACGTGGACATTGACGCGCCGAGTCTGCACGCCGTGTTCCTGCACCTGACGGGAAGGGAGCTGCGCGAATGATTGGTACCGTCATGCACGTCGCGTGGCTGAACCTGAAGCGCGATCGGGTTGGGCAACTGATTACGTTTCTCCTGCCGGTCGCATTTTTCTCGGTATTTGCGGCCGTGTTCAGCGGATTCGGTCCGGACCGCGTGCCGCGCATCGACGTGGCTGTTGTCGACGAGGATCAGTCCGAAGCCAGCGAGCGCTTCGTGGCTGCGCTCAAGAAAGACGACGGCCTGCGCGTACAGACCCACCGCGGCGAGCCGCCGAACCCGATCGCGCGTGAAGAGGCACGCGAAATGGTGGTCGGGCGCGACGTGCCGGTTGCCGTCATCATTCGACCGGGCTTCACGGACAAGTTCGGGAAGATCTTTGGAGAGAGCGCGTCGGATGAACCGGCCATCGATGTGTTGGCCGACACTGCCGATCCGGTTGCCCCGCAGATGATCGCCGGCCTGATTCAGAAGAACGCGATGACCGCCATGCCGAACCTGTTCATGCAGCGCGGCGTCGATATGCTGGAGCAGTACGGTGGCCCACTGACCGCCATGCAGACGACGGCAGTTGCGCAGTGGCTGGAATTGCTGAACAAGCCCGACGACACGCCCGCTGAAGCCACATCGCAACCGGAGGTACCGGCGGAAGAAACAGAGCCACAGCCGGCGTTCGCGCAAGGCCTCGTGTCGATCAAGGTGCATGACCTTCTCGCCAGCGACCCGGACAAGAGCCCGGTCAACGCGTTCTATGCTGCGGGTACCGCGGTGCTCTTCTTGCTGTTTTCCACAATGGCGATCGGTGGCGTGCTGCTGGAAGAGCAGTCGAACGGAACCCTCGAACGGCTCCTGGCGTCGAACCTGACCATGGGCAAACTATTGGCGGGGCGTTGGCTCTATGCGACACTGCTGGGTTGTGCGCAGCTCTCTATCATGTTCACCTGGGGCGCCTTGATCTTCGGTGTGAAGCTGTTCACGCCGGCACACCTGGCCGGTTTTGCCGTGATGACGCTCGTAACGGCGGCCGCGGCGGCGGGATTCGGCTTTGTGCTCGCGACGGCGTGTCGTACACGAACGCAGCTCGACGGCATCGGTGCGATCGTCATCCTGATGATGTCCGCGGTCGGCGGCAGCATGTTTCCACGCTTCATCATGTCAGAGTGGATGCAGAACCTCGGCCTGATCACATTCAACGCGTGGGCGCTCGACGGGTATCAGAAGGTGTTCTGGTACGAGCAGGGCGTGTGGGCGCTGTGGCCGCAAGTGCTCGTACTGAGCGTGGCTGCCGCCGTGTTTATGATCATCGCCCGCTTGCTCGCGCGGCGCTGGGAAACGGTATAGCCGATCCGCAGCGCGTGCTGATCGTGCGGGGCCGCTCGCGCAGTCCCGGAAGTTTTTCCGGTGAGTTGTGATCCTGCATTCCCCAATTCGCGCAATACTCCTTGCGATCCTGAGCCGCCGGTCGGTAGGATGAAAGTAACACTCGATTCGACGGCACCATCGTCGTCTGCGCCCGGGAGAAATGTCGTGCAAGCTCGAATCACTCAGTTCGCCTGCGCTTTGGCCCTCGCGGCGACGTGGGCGCCATCTGCTGGTCTCGCCGATCTGCTGAACGGCGACTTTGAAGACGGTGGCGGCTCGCTGAACAACTGGACCGTGTTCAATAACGTCGTGCCCAACGTCCTAGCGGACACGACAACTCCGTATAGTGGAACGCACGCAGTCAAGGTCTTCGGTGGCTTCAACGGCAACCCGAACTACTCCGGCATCTTCCAGGGGGTGGCTACGCCCCCCGGGCTGGTGTGGCAGGCGTCGTGCAACGTCCGGCACAACGCCGGGGACAGCATTGCCGGTACGGCGAACGCCGTCGTAATGAAGATTGAGTTCTACCGCGTGTTCGGCGCGCAGCACGGCAGCGCTGATTTCCTGGAAGAGCACAGTATCACCATATTGGACGGCGACTCGCCCGAAGATCGCTGGCTCTTTCGTGCGTTTCAGGCCCCGGCCCCGGCCGAAGCGGTGGAGGCCCGTATCGCCTTCGTCTTCGCGCAGCCGGACAATGAGGGTGGGGCCGCGTTTGTGGATGCGGTGGACTTGAAGTTTGCCGGTGCGGGCAACGCCTGGCACTTGGTGTGGAACGACGAATTCCTGGACGGCACCGTTGACTCGTCGAAGTGGCACGTCGAAGACATCCACCACATCAAGAACAACGAATTGCAGTACTACGCTCCGGACGACGTGTACGAGCAGAACGGTAACCTCGTGCTGCGCAGCCAGGAACGCTCGTACTGGGGCTACGACACCGACGGCAACTGGCGGCATTTTGACTACACGTCCGGAATGGTGAGCACATACGGTCGGTTCGCGCCGGCCTACGGTCGCATCGAGATCTACGCAAAGCTGGCCGGCACCAAGGGGATGTGGCCCGCGCACTGGATGTTGTCGCAACTCGGCGGCTGGCCGCCCGAGATCGACATCATGGAGATGACGGGAGACGCGCCCTGGCGCATCGTGATGAGTCTGCACTGGGGGCCGCTCGAGCCGGGCCAACTGCCGTGGGAAATCGGCCAGACGGCAAACACGGAATACTGGGGGCCGGATTACACGCAGGCGTTTCACAAATTCGCCGTCGAATGGTGGCCGGATCTGCTGGTCTGGTACATCGACGATGTGCCGCGCTTCTCGGCGGCGCGTGCCGAGGTGCCCGATGAGCCGATGTATCTGATCCTGAACACCGCCGTCGGCGGCGACTGGCCCGGCGCGCCGGATGGCACCAGCGTGTTCCCGCAGTACCACGAGATCGACTACGTTCGCGCGTACGTGACCGCCGACGCGGGAATCGGGCTCGCGACGATCACCGACACGATGGCCTATTCCGGCGTCGCCGATGGCTCCATCGAGGCCGGCGAGTACATCGCGGCATTCGACGGCATCAACAGTGGCCTGGGTGATCGCCTCGGCGAAAACTCCACCCTCTACGTGGACAGCGGTGCCGACGGGCGACTTACCTTCGCCCTGGACAGCGCCAACGCGTTGCCGACAACGGGGTCATTCGGCGTTGTGATCTACATTGATTCCGTCGACGAAGGTTTCCCCTCGACGCGTGATTTCACCGACGGTGCGGATATCGAGCGACTGATGGTGTCCGGAATGGGACCGGGCGGCCAACGTGCCGACCTGTACTTTGCCGTCGGTTTCCGCGCCGACTATGCGATCTGTCTGGCGCCGGACACGGCGCGCGTGTATGAGTTGAGCACCGGTCTGCACACGCTGATCAACGGCGCCGACCTCGGCGCAGCGACGGACATCTGGAGTGGAACTGACTCCAGCTACCAGATTGATGACGGCACGTACGGGCAGCGCATGCGCGAGTTTGAGCTGCGCCTGGAGGATCTCGGTCTTGAGCATGGCGATTCGTTCCGTTTCATCGCGACGCTGCTCAACGGCGCCGCCGCGTATCGTTACGACGAGTTCGTCGGCGTTGCGTCCGGAAACTGGTGGGACGGCGCCAGCCCTGGTAACGCCACGGTGGTGCTGAAGCGTGATGATTTCGTGCAGTTCACCACGGCGCCGCCGGCCGGTGACCTGAACGGCAACCTGATCATTGACACGCTCGATTTCCCCGCGTTTCTAAACTGCTTCACCGGACCTTGTGCTCTGTCGACGTGCGATCCGCCGCTGTACGGCGATCCGGGTTGCGGCTTTGCGGAGTTCGTGCAGGATGGCGCTGTGGACGTGTTGGATCTGAGGGGCTTCCAGGTTGCGTTCGGGAGTTGAGGCCGCGGCGCGCGTTCTTGCCGCTTGTCAGGTGCTACGATGGCGCCAAGCAGGTAGATACACGCCGGCCAGGCGGTTACAGGCGAGCGCGATGATCGTGAGCATCAGAACAGCACCCCCCATCGCCACCAGGTGAAATGGATCGCGGACACCGCCCACTGCAACGATGATCGCGGTGGCGCACGCCGGGGCGTGAGACACCGACAACCGCACCAGCAAGAAACAGGTTACGCAGAGTGCCAGTGACGCACTGAGGTACGTGGTGAGCTCGCCCGCGTCCATCGTGATGACAGTGCCGCTCAGCGCCTCGACGACAATCCGCACGATCAATCCGGCGATGATCGCTGTGCAATGCCCCATAACGACGGACCGCGGGGCGGCGTCGGGTGAGAATGGCTTGGTGAACAGAATGAAGGCACTCGGGCCGAGCGACGGGAAGAGCAGGGGCAGATTCGTCAGCCACGCGCACACGCTGATTGTGACGATGGCCAATCCGCCGTGCGTTGCGGCGAGTGCCGATATAACGCGCTCCTCGTCGGTCGTCGCCAACAGGGCGGGGATGGAGTAGCGCGCCCGCCAGAGGGCGATGCGCCGGCGCAGCGAGCGTTGTTGGGCAGGGGCTTTGGGCATAGTTCACCGGTGCTGCTGACTTGGGGATTATCGACTCGTACGGTGCCGGTGTTCAGCGGTGCGGGGGACATCCACGCACACGGCATCCGGCGGTGGGCAGCTCAACTGCGCAGTCGATGCAGCGTCACGCCGCGCGTGTTCCGCGCGACGTACGTTGTAGTTATCGGGGCTGTTCGCTATTCTGGTTTGAGTAGAGTGGGCCACTGCGTGGGGACCTGTCACCCGTCGCGCACCTCTGGGAACAGGGTTGATGTCGGAGGAAAAGAAATGTCAAAGCAGTCGATGATCTGGGTTGTGGTCGTCATCGCGGCCCTGTTCGTTCTCGGGCCGGGGTTGTCCGACTTCGTCACGAAAGCCGATGCGCAGCAAGTCTTGCCGGGCGGGCGCGCCGCAAAGATCCGGTCGTACTACAAGTACGGATCCAGTGGCACGATCATTGCGTCGGCCGAAGGTCCGAACGGCTTCATCATCACCGACGTGATGTTCATTCCCGTGGGCGGTGCGCACATTGACAGCCTGCGGCTTGGCGTCGATAGCGACATCATCGCCTACTTTGCCAACGGCACCGATTCTACCGGGGCGGTGGAATCGTTCCACTTCGAATCGGGACTCCCGGTACCGGCGGGTTCGGAAGTGACATTCCACACCGGGACCTCAGGCCGTAGCATTCAATTGACCATCAGCGGCTACACATTCTGAGGGATGCGCGCACAGCCTGCTCCAAATGCGTGCGGCGGTGTTCAGGAGGACTTCCGATGAGGAACTGCCTGTATCCCTTGGTCGGTCTGATGCTTTTGGCGGCTACGGCTCATGCGCAGCCGCATGGCGACGCGACATTACTGACCAACGACGGTGGGACCGTCTTGCTCGGCTACGATCAGCCCGGCTCGAATCGCCCCAGCGGCGTCGCGGTGTCGTCGGACTACTCTACGTTCTACGTTGCTGACTCGGCGAAAAACGCCATCCATGTTTTTGGAACCGATGGACAGTGGCTGTTCGACTTCGCTGATGTTGCCTTGGTCGATCCCGCCGGCATGGCCCTCAGCCCGGCCGACGACGTGCTGTACGTGTGCAGCCGCGGCACGAATACCGTGGCGGTTCTCACGGCGGTCGGTGACTACCTGTTCTCGTTTACCGGGGACGGTTTGAACGCGCCGGAAGATGTCGCCGTCACGTCCGACGGCGCCGTCGTCTACGTCGTCAGCCGCGGGACCGGCGATATCAAGGTCTTCGACGCCACCGGCGGATTCGTGTTTGCGTTCACGACTCCCACGCTGGACCTGGATCCGACCGGACTGGCCCTGACCTCGGACGATGCGTATTTATACGTCGCCAGCCACGATCCGAACCGGATCGAGCTGTTCACGGGCCCAGGCGAGTATGTAGGCACGATCGCGATGATTGATACGCCCGTAGATGTCGCGCTCACCAGCGACGATGACGTGCTGTACGCCGTCAGTCGCGGCGAGAGTTCGATTGCGCTCTTCGACAGCGTGGGAAACTCCTTGCCGTCGGGGTGGACGCCAGGCGAAGTGCCGCTCAGCACGGCGACGGAACTTGCGGTAGTCGGCGACGATGCGTGGCTTGTCGTGACCGGTGATGGGAACGTGCCGACGCCGGGTGACTTGAACTGCGACGGGAGCGTGGACTTCGACGATATCAACCCATTCGTACTGGCCATGAGCAGCGAGGCGGCTTACTACGCCGTCTATCCGGAGTGCAACTGGTACAACGCCGACATGAACGGGAATGATGTCGTTGGCTTTGATGACATCAATCCGTTCGTCGAGTGTTTGGTGTTTGGGGAATGTCCGTAGGCTGCGTGCCGACGAAGTGGCAAGAACCTGTTCACTGCAACCGTAGCGGTCGACGCTCCTGCCGGACGCTACAAATCGGGCGAATCCGTAATAGCTACTCTGCACCTAGGCATTGTCCGCCTCGCTCCCGTACACATCCGTGCTGACGTACTTCAGCCCCGAATCACACATCAGCGTCACGACCGTGGCGTCCGGCCCGAGCCGCTGGCCGACGCGGATCGCGGCGATGACGTTCGCGCCCGCGGAAGTGCCCGCGAACAGGCCCTCCTCTCGCGCGAGCTTGCGGGCCATCTCCTTCGCGTCTACGGTCGCTACCGGCTCGATTGCGTCAATCACGCTCGGGTCCCACAGCGGCGGCGTGTAGCCGATGCCGACGCCCTCGATCTTGTGCGGGCCCGGCGCTCCGCCGAGCAAAACCGACGATTCGGCCGGCTCGACGGCCACGATCTCGACCGCGGGCTTGTGGCGTTTGAGCACCGTACCGACGCCGCGGGAGGACGCCGCCGTGCCGACGCTGTGTACGAACGCGTCAACCTTGCCGTTGGTTTGGTCCCAGATTTCCTCGCCCAGCGTGCGGTAGCCCATGATGCTGTCTTCGTTGTGGAGCTGATCTACCAGGAACGTGCCGGGCTCGGTGCTCAGCTCGCGGGCCTTGTCGATCATGTCGAGGATCAGCTTCTTGGTCGTCAGGCCGCCCTCGCTGGGGACCAGGATCAGCTCGGCCCCGAGCGCCGCCATGTGGTTCAGCTTGTCCCGGCTGAACGCGTCTGAGGTGACGATCCGGATGCGGTAACCCTTCGCCGCACAAACGAGCGCGAGTGAGGCTCCCGTGCTCCCGCCGGTGTATTCGACGACGGTGCCCCCGGGCCGCAGCCGCCCACCCGCCTCAGCCCGCTCGATCACGGCCCGCGCCATGCGATCCTTCATGCTGCCCGTAGGGTTCTCCCACTCGAGCTTGGCGAGGATCGCGGCGCAGTCGTCGGGGACGACGCGCTGCAGGCGGACTAGAGAGGTGTTTCCGATTGTTTGTAGGAGGTCCATCGCCAAGCCACTCCGGCGCGGGAGGGACATTCTACTGGAACATTGGATCGACCCCCGCACCCGCTGGAAGAGAGTAGAGTGAAGGCCGCGGGAGAGGCGTCATCCGCCGCGAGCAGCGTCCGACGAATCGGCGAACAGAGGCAACGTGCCTTTGCTTCGTGCAGAGGCATCGCCATTCCCGCCGAGTGATTTCCGCCATGACGCTGGTACATCCAGCGCCCCGGCGGCCCGCAGCTCATCGACGGAAATCAGATGCGGGCCGTCCCCATCGAGGGCATCGCTGGCGATGGCTTCATTGACGGAGTTTAAGTAGGGGTCCTGCACAGATCTTCTCCAGGAGTTTCGCCTGGGCCGGTTCCAGCTCCACCAGCAGCGCCAGGACGTGCAGCACGTTCAGCAGCTCGGTCGTGTATTCGGCCAACCAGTGGTCGGGCTGGATGTCACCAAGCTTCGACGGCGGCCGCCGGTCGCCGATGATCGGCCGCTCGCGGTTCTTCTTACGATAGCTGAACCACTGGGTCAACACCTGTTTACCGGAGACTTCGTACTGCCACACCGCTGGCGGCACGTTGTTGATGAAGCCCGTTCCGACCAGCAAGCGGCGTTTGGTGTCGTTGTATGCGATTTCGTCCGGCATTGATTTCGCGTCGCCCGGGATCGCGCCCTTCTTCGGGATGCGGGGGGCGTGCTCCTTCGGCAACCGCGGCGGGCCCGGCGGGCGGTTCGCGTTGGCATCGGCAAAACGCTCGCCGAACGTGTGCAGCCAGATCACCCGCCGGCCCAACTCGACGGCCTGGGCGAACAATTTCGGTCGAGCCGTGAGCGGAATACGCAAGCCCGGCTGGGCCAGATCCTTTTGAAAGCGCGCGGTGTACGCCGGATTGGCCGCCACTGCGGCGAGGTATGCCAGAAAGTCTTCAGCGGTTACGGCGTACTTGCACTTACTGGTTAAGAAGGCCAAGAGCTTTGGCGGCAGGTTCGGCGTGGTCGCGGTAGCGTCATGCCAAAGAGGAAAGGTTCGGCCGCCGCGGCCGTTGTAATGATCCAGGTCAGGTATCGAGGCTGAAAACGTAACCGCAGGACCCAACGTGGGTGCCGTACGATGAAGGCTCGTCAAATACAGTTGTCGCGAGCCGTGCGAACGCCACAACTGCGGGTTGGGGCGATTGAGAACTCGATTGTCCGGAATGATCCACTGACGATCAAATGACCGGAAACCGTAGGGAACGGGCTCGGCACATTTGCCGCGTTCTTCCGCAATGGGGGTAGGATTGGCGGGAAATCCAGGTAAGCCCTTCTTCACCTTGCGCTCGACGTGCCGATCACCGAGCTTGCCCTTGTTCAAGTGCGGCACAAACAGCTCTTGCTTCTGTTCAGGTTTAGCGCGAATCAGCTTTAGCCAGCGCTGCTGAAGCGATTCAGCATCTGGTGCAATGATCCATGTGCGCCCGGGCATGACGCCCGAGCCGTTATAAGCGAACAATTCGTCTAGTGCGGGATAGCTGGCCCAATCGCCGCTCGCCTTAGGCAGAAACGGCGCGCGCCAATCAGTCGGGCAATCCTGCCAGACCTTTGACCTCAGCTTGAGCTTGGCCAGCGCCGCGAATTTCGCCTCCCGCTTGCCGGCCGGCAGCACGGCGTACTTGACCGCAGCCGGCTTGTCGGCCGCCTTCTGCTTCGAGCGCGCCGCCAGCACGATGCAGACCGGCTGTTGCACCGCCTGAAAGATGCGCGTCGGTACGTCGGGCTGATGGCCTTCGGGCGTACAGTCAATCACCCAGATGCGGTCACAGGTGCGGCGCAGATAGTCGCGCATCCGCTGAAACCCGGGTCCGTTCAGAAAACCGGCCACGGTGATGAAGCAGACGATGCCGGTGTCGTGCGCCGGGTCGTGGTCGAACACCTTCCACGTGGCCCAGCGCCAGAAGTAGACGTACAGGTTGCGGAGATGCTTGGCGTGCGCGCCGACGCCCCAGTCCGCCGGCGGAATCCAGCGGCCGAGCAGCGCGACTTTCGCTTCCTCGTCAGTTCCTTCTTCGATCCAACCGCCGCGTCCCTTCGCCTTCTCCTTGTAGGGCGGATTGCCGATGACAACGGTGATTCGTTCCTTGCGCTTGATCTGATTGGCCTGCTTGCGCGACTCGGCAATCGAGCGATACAAGGAACCCAACTCCTCGACTTCGGCGTACGGATTCCCCAGTGTATCGGTGACGAACATGCGCGGGACCGCCCGCGGCGGCTTGCCGATCAAACCCATCAACTCGGCGTACACGCGGAGCTGGGCGACGGCGAACGGGCCAAGCTGCAACTCAAACGCGACCAAGCGCTCGATGGCTGACTCGATTGCCTGCGGAACCGCGCCCTCGCCCTGGTCGCTCTC
This sequence comes from Phycisphaerae bacterium, assembly GCA_028277645.1. GTDB lineage: Bacteria > Planctomycetota > Phycisphaerae > UBA1845 > Fen-1342 > JANQFV01. The sequence continues at coordinate 91,948 of JANQFV010000028.1, read as the reverse complement.
CACGTCGGCGGCGATGCGGCGCAGCACGCCCAGGATAAACGTCCCCGTGCCCACCGCCGGATCGGCCAGCGTCACATCAGACGAAGCGAGACCGGCGCTACGACCGAAGTGCGCGCGGAGTACATCGTCCACCAGACGGATCATCGGACCGACAACTTCCGGCGGTGTGTAGTAGGAGCCGGTGAGCTTGCGTAGCGCGTTATCGTATACCGCTAGGAAGTCCTCGTAGAAATAGAGCCACGCGTCGGGCTTCCCCTTGCTAATGGTGTACCAATCCACCGCATCGAGCACGCGGACCAGCGCGCCGAGCGAGGTCTTCAATGTGGCTTGATTGCCGACCTCATCAGTCAATAGCCGCAGGGCCGCGCCAATGAGCGAACTGGTCTTTCCCAGTTGCTTCCCGACCTGGTCCAACCCGTCGGCCAACCGGATGTTGCTGGATCGGGCCATGAGTAGGCCAAACGTGACGGCCTGCGCATAGCCGTCGGCGAACTGCTTGTCGTTCGCTTCGGGAAACAGGAGCTTGCGCCAGTCGGACGCAAGCGCGGTGAGGGCCGGGCTTTTCTCGGCTAGCTGTTCGGTAACTTCATCGCGCAGTAGCCGACACAGCCGCGCAGCGACTCTCGCTAGATCCGGGGCAGATTTTGGCGCGATGGGTTCCCAACGAAGAAACGACTCAAACTGGCGGAGCAGCCCAGGTGGCGCGGCGAGTTTCGCGCCCGAAGTCTCGATATTGCCCTGCAACTCTAGAATCGAATCGACCAGTTCACCGTTCTGCCAGAGACTGAACGAATTGCCGTCGGTGTACAGCAGGTTCGGCAGGGATTGCAGCTTTTCCCATTGCTCCTTGTCGTGCCCTTTGTAGCGGCGGGGGTCGGCGCCTTTGCCTGGCGCCTTGACTTCCACGAAACCGACCAGCACGTTTCGGAGCGTGATCGCGTAATCTGGCCGGACCTTGAGCCTGCTCAGCGATAATTCGCCGACGGCGACAAGCTTCTGCTTGATTCCGCAGAGTACCGCCAGATCAGTAAAGAGCGCTTCCAGCGGGGCGCGAAGTTGGTCCTCTGGTTCGCCTGTCGCGCCTGGGTTTGCCAGCTTCGCCTTGGCGCTGGCGCCGTATCGGGCAATCGCGTCTTTCAGGTCTGACATCGCATCGTCATCTGCTCGTTGGTTCGCCGAAACGCTTCCACGGACGCTGACGTTAGATGCGAATCATACCAGACCATCGCGCGCGGCAGGAGTCGATGCGCAGCAGTCAAGTAGATAGTCCCAGTCCCAGCCAAGACGTGCACCCGCCGGAAGAGAGTAGAGCGTAGAAAGGAGACCGCAGGAGAGCCGTAATTCGCGGCGAGTAGTGTCCGACGAAGAAACGCCGCCGTCGCGGCTCTATTGCTCTCCTGCTCTCCCCTCTCCTGCTCTATCGCCGCCAAAGCCGGCGATCGGGGCGACAGGATTCGAACCTGCGACCTTCTGCACCCCATGCAGACGCGCTAGCCATGCTGCGCCACGCCCCGGAAGCGTATAACTAACCCACCTTAGGTCTCGTCGGCGACGCCGTCAACCTTCGGTTTGGTGCCGGCGGCGGTCGCGGGCTGCTGTTTGCCCTCCAGGAGCAGGCGCAGGGCCAGATAACTGACTCCGCCGACCAGCAGCATGTCCGCCACGTTGAAGACCCACGGCCAGATTTCCCGTTCGCCCCACCAGCGCGTTGGGATCTTGATGAAGTCGCGCACGTAGCCGTCCGCCTCGTGCAGTTGCTCCAGCGCCGCCGCGTGCAGCACCCGGCGTTCGGCGTCCTCCGTCGGCGGATACTCGGTGAGGATGATCTGGTCTTCACGCTCCGCGTGTGGTTCCAGCACGTAGTAGCGCCCTACCGGCCCCTGCGCCGTCTGAATCCCGAACGGGATGAGCTGCACCGTCACACGGTCGTACATGTTGCCCAGCGCGCCGGCGAGGATCGCACCGAGCGCGATCTGCATCATCCACTGCCGCGGAATGCTCTGCGCGAACATCCAGATCACCAGCCCCAGCGCTAGCAGCGACGCGATCAGGAATAGCTCGGTGTGGCCCGCGCCGATGCCGAACAGCGCGCCGGGGTTCAGCGTCGTGTGAAACTCCAGCACGTTGGGAATCAGCACCCAGTGTCCGCCTTGCCGCAACGTGTGAAACGCCCACTCCTTCGACCACAGATCGAGCACCAGACCTGCAGTGACCACCAGCCAGAAGCGCGCATGGGCGGCCGGATTACGCAACGCTGCGTACTTCAGCGCGGGACGCGCTGCTGAGTCGGTCGGGGGCGACGCAGTGCCGACCGCAATCGGTGCGGGCGCGGAGTCGCCGCGCGCGGCGGCTTGCGGATCGGTCTCAATGGGCGGTGACGGCACGGGGTCGGTGATGAGTACTTAGTGGGGTGTTTGGCCGCGTTCCTGAGCGAGGGTGTATTCGTAGCAGTACTTGGCCCAGGGTTTGGCTTTGAGACGTGCCTTACCGATGGGTTTGCCGGTTGCGAGACAGGCGCCGTACGTCCCTTTGCGGATGCGGTCCAGCGCCTCGTCGATCTCCTTGAGAATCGCGCGCTCGCCTTCGATCAGGCCGAGCGTGAACTCGAGCTCGTAGTTGTCCGTGCCCAGATCTGCCATGTGAATGGGCATGCTCGACAGGTCGCCGCTGGCTTCGCTGCGGTTGCTGTTGAGCGCTTCGTTGTGCAGGGTGGACACGTCGCCCAGAATCTCGGCCCGTTTCTGCAGGAGCATCTGGTGGAACATATCGAGATCCTGCTTTGAAAGTTTCACCGGTCTGGGCTTGGGCATCTTCGCGACCACGGGCTTGGCCGCGGCGCGTGCTACTGCTTTCTTCGTTGTTGATTTCGCGCGCGAAGTGGCCTTCGTCTTCTTCTTCGCGCTGACGGCCCGCGTGGTTTTTTTCTTGACGGCTCGTTTGGGCGCGGTGGCTTTCTTCTTAGTCGCGCGCTTGGCCGCAGCCTTCTTGGTCGTCTTGCGTGTTGTCGCCTTTTTGGCAGGGGCGCGTTTCTTGGTTGCCGTCGACGTCCGCTTCTTGGCGGTCGTCTTCTTCGCGGTCACCTTCTTTTTGGTCGTTTTCTTGGCCAACGTTCGGTTCCCTGGCAGGTAGATCCGGACGTACCAGCTCGACCGTAACACGTTGTGACGACGCGAGTTCCGAGCGCGTCACCCCGGCGAGCCGCTGATAGCCACGCAAAGCTATCGCATCGGCACATTGTTGTCAAACTCGTACGCGGTGTCCCGGGCGTGACGCTCGCGCTTGGTCGTTACCGTGCACGGAGCTAAGTTCCTGGTTTATCGGTACTAGGGATGCCCCTGAGAGGTCCGCACCCAACTTTCCAGAGTTTCTCTCGCGCCGCCGGACTCCAGCGCCGCGCGCGCGCGTTCCGCGGCGGCAGCCCAGTCGTCGGCCAGACCAGCGACTTGCAACGCGGCTGCCGCATTGAAGACGACCATGTCGCAAGCCGATCCCCGAGCGCCGTCGAAGATGTCGCGAATGAGCGCAGCACTATGTGCCGGGCTGCCGACCAGCACGGATTCGAGTGGGGCCGGTTCGGCATCGATGACGCGGCAATCGACCTCTTCGATGCGGGCTGCCTGGCCGTCCCACCAGCCGACGAGCGTCGGCGCCGACACGCTCAGGTCGCACAGCCCATCCAGACCGTGGACAACCATGGCCCGTTCGGCACCGAGGCGCTGTAACGCCGTGAGCATAGTCTCGACCAACTTCGGTCGGTTCACGCCGAGCACCTGGCGACGTACCCCCGCGGGATTCGTCAGCGGTCCCACCAGGTTGAAGATCGTTCGCACACCCATTGCGCGGCGCACGGGGGCGGCGTGCTTCATCGCGGGATGTAAACGAATCGCATAGAGGAACGCGACGCGGCATTCGCGCAGGCAGCGTTCGAGCACGGGGATTTCCGTGTCAACGTTCACGCCTAGTTCGGCGAGCGCCTCGGCGGATCCGCTCGGTCGCGCATTGCTGCGATTACCGTGCTTGGCAACCGTCGCCCCCGCGGCCGCCGCCACGATTGCCGCCGCGGTCGAAACATTGAAGGTCGGCTTGCCGTCGCCGCCGGTGCCGCACGTGTCAATGGCTGGCGTATCCGGCGGCGTTGCGACGCGTGCGACCCGCGCGCGCATCGCCTCCGCAGCGCCGACGATTTCATCGACGCATTCTCCCTTGGCGGCTAACGCGGTGAGCAACGCTGCCATCACTGGCTGTTCCAGCCGATCTTCCATCAGCGTATCGAACAGCGCCCGTGCGTCTTCTCGTGTGAGGTCCTCGCCGGCCACAAGACGTCGAAGATAGTCGTGCGTGTCCAAGATGAGCCCTGTCGTCAAGCGGGAAAAGGCCGCGCGCTGAACAGGCGCGGATGATCAGGATTACGTCGATCAACGCTGTGCGATGCTCACGAGCCGGTGAGCGCCGCGTGTGCAGTCTGGGACGGCAGGTCCTTCTGCTTACGGGCGCGCTCGCGCAGCGTCGGCAGCAGCTTGTTGATCTCCTGCGCGTAGCCGCTGTTGGGGAACTCGCGAACCAGTTGCTCGCCGGCGGCGATCGCGTTGTGCCATTGCTTGTACGAGACCGCGATGCTGAAGCGGGTCTTGATCTGCTCCAGCCGCGCGCGGAACACGGTCCGGGCCGATTCTTTGATGGTCGCGGCCTCTTGCGGCATCAGGTACTGGTCGAGCTCAAACAGTAACCGGTGGGCCCGATCGATATCTTCTCCACCCACACACTTCTCGTATTCTTTGAGCAACTCCTGCTTGACGTCCTGACGCTCCTGCTCGATCTCTTCCGACAGGCGCGCGATGCGCGGCTCGTCCGGATACAGCAGGGTGAGGCGCTCGCACTCCTTGCGCGCCTGGGCCCACTTGTGCTCCTTGCACAATTTGTCGAACCGTGCGACTGCCGTGGCGACACGTTCGTCGATGGTCGCCTTGCGGGCTTCGTCGAGTTGCTGCCGGAGCTTCGCGGCCTCGTCGTGATAGCCAAACTCGGTATCCACGTCCGAAATCAGGTGCTCGGCGGCCTCCCAATCCTGGCGCACCAGGGCGCCGTGGATCGTGTCACGCAGGAACTCGAAGTCTTTTTCGCGATAGACGACGCGCTTGGCCCACTCCGAGAGATTGCTGTTTTCCGCAATCAGCCGCATGTGCTCCTCGGTTCGGCGTTGCAGCTCGGCATTGGCCAGAAGCGCCTCGTAAGCCCGATACGAGTAGCCCAAGAATTTCTGCAGGATCATCAGTTGCGAGTACAGCAGCAGTCCGAAGACCAGCGTCAGGATTCCCACGACCAGATATCCGACGCCGACGACGGCGCTGCCCCCCATCGATAGTCCGTAAATGCCGTACCCCCACGCGAGCAACGAGCCGAACACATTCACGATCAGCAGGGTTGTAGCTACGGTCTTGGTACGGCTTGCATCCGTCGGAGGCGTTGACATGGTACACCTGCCCATCCGTGTGCTTGGTAGCGCTACGCGTCGGCGTGACGAATCGCACCCACTGCTTGGACCGCTGACATCCGGCCAACGGCCCGGGTGTGCGGACACACCGCCGAGCCGGTTACCGGTCCGCGCTACACAGGTATCCTCTACTACTCCTCATCGCCCCCGTGTCGCGGTGCCGTTGGGGCCCGCCACGCCGAGGGACGCTTACATCGAATTGTGCATCGTCGGACAGGCGCGGCAACTTCAAGACGTGTGTTAGATAATCGAGCCGCCGTCGCTATCGGATCCGTCCGACGGATCAAGATCCTCGATACCGCCTCCGGTATTCGAGTCGGTGCCGTTGTTATTTGAACCATTCGAGCCTGTGCCATCGCCACTGCCATCACCGGAGTTGCCCGTGTTGTCCGTGTTGTCGGTTCCGCCGTCGGTGGTGGTCGGCGTGAACAAAGGTGCGATGGCGGACTTCATGGCGTCAATGAAATCGCGGGATTGCAGGCCGAAGGTTAAAGCGCTGAAGACGCTCTGTAGCATCGAGTTGGCCCACCGCGTGACGAACTTGGGCTCATCGGTGGTCGACGTCTGGAAGCGATCTTCGGGCTTCGTCAGCCGGTTGATCGCGGAACCGCCCACGCGTACAGAGTCTGCCGACTGCTGCGTGGCGGTCTTACCTGTCTCGACGGCGTTGATCGTCTGTGCGTTGCTCGGTTTCGTGTTGGCATCCCGCAGTGCTAGCAGATCGGCCAGAGCGCCCGCGTCACTGGACGATGTGCCGGAGTCGCTGGAGGTGGTGGTCGACGTACCGCCAGCCAGGCTACCGAGGCTTCCCAGGCTGCTCGTCAGGCTGCCCAGAGATCCCAATCCGGCGAGGTTCAGCAGAGAGTTCAGGCCGCTGGTGGATGAACTGCTGATGCCGGTTGTCCCCGTTCCCTCTGTAGTCGTCCCGGCGGCGTTTCCACCTCGAGCGGCGTTGACGCGTGCGCCGATGTAACCGGTGTGCCGCGTGATTGCTCGCTGGACCCAACTACCCGGCGTACCGCCGGAGGCCCGTACAGATTCCTCATTGGTCTCTACGACGGTCTGGGCGTTCGCCGGCAAGGCGAGCGAGACGATCATCAGCGTAAGTGCCGAAAGGACTGCGAGTCGCATGGGCGTACCTCTTTCGCGCGTACCGAACCTATGTTCCCTCCACGTCACACCTTATTATACCTTCATCGGCCAGCCCCGGGTGCAGCGTGACCACCTCGTGAAGGTCCGAAAATGAGATTCCTCAGCAGACGACGGAGCCCAATGTCGTGCGCGGCTTGCTTGCGCCTCGCGCTATATCTTGTTATTACAGCGAACGTTACGGGCTGCGACGGCTCGGCGGGATCAGCGGGCACGCCGCGCCGTCCCGTGCGTGGCACGCTGATCGCTTTTGTCGGCCCGCCCGCGGACGCTCCGGAATCGCACGCGGTGATGGGCGGCGGCAGACGCTACTTCGAAGGGCTGACCGCGATTCAAGGCGACTTCGCCTGCCCACGCGAGGCAGGTACGGCTGAACTGAGTCGAGCGGTGGGCGCGGTGCTGGAGCATCGGCCGGCCGCGCTCTGCCTGTACGTCACTGATCCTGAAGTGGCCGCTGAGGCGATCGACCGTGTGATCCGCGCCAACGTGTTTCTGGTAACCATGGGCACACCACCCCAGGATGACCGCATCTACGCGCATGTCGAAGTGGCCTTGACCGATGGCGCCGAGCTGCTCGCCGACAATCTGGAAGCTGTGGCCGCGGGCGGGAAGTCATACGTGCTGGTTCACCAGCGCGATCGCAGCCCGCGGGATACGCGCATCCACCAGCGCTTCGTCAACGCCGCGCGCCGGCAATACGGCCTGAGCATGTTGAAGGCGTTGCCCGACCCGGGCGGCGCGGCGACCGAGGTCACGCCCGCAGTCATGGTCGAGGAATTGCTCAACCTGTTTCCGCACACTTCACTCGTGGTAACGCTAACGCCGGAGCCCTGGCTCGTGGACCGCGCCGGATGGGAGCGTCGCTTGCGGCAATTGAATGATGGCTTCCGGTTCGCGACGCTGTCCGCGGTGCCGAAACTCTGGGAACGGCTGGGCACTCCGGACGAGCCGGGCACAGCCGCGGCGCTGGTTGGTCCGCTGGACGGCGAGATCGGACACAGGGCGGTCGAATTGGCGGTGGAGGCGCTCTACGCCGAGCAGCGCCATTCGACGCGCGCAGCCCGCATCCCGTGCGAGCTGGTCACGCCGGCAACACTCCCGGACTTCGCGCAGCGCTATTCGGCCGCCGCAGGCGGTTTGGACGTCAGCGAATTTCTGCCGAAGCCCGAAGAAGATGTACCTGCCCCTCCGTTGCCGGGCTAGCGCGAAGGTGCCGGGCCACTGCGTCTTATTCCGTGCGCTCTTCGCAACGGATGTCCATAGTTGCCAGTTCGTCGAGAATCGGGTTGTAGATCTCCGGTTTCACCGGAATGTGTACGCCGGTCTCGGCGATGGCCCCGGTGAGAATCAACCGCGCCCCGATCGCCACGGGCAGACTGACCGTGCGGGCCATCGAGCTGTCGCCGTCCGGTTGGCCGTAGTCGATGAGTGTCGATGAGATCTTCTCTTCCTTGCCGTCGGGGAAGCGGGCGATGAAGCGATGTACCAGGACGATCATGTCGCGTTCACCGGGCTGGTAGGGCATCTTCTCGCCCATGCGGGCGGCGAGAATGTCGAGCGGTGTCGTTTCCGCGCCGACGATCGGCAGCTCGTCATCAGACAGCAGCCCGAGCCACGCGAATCGGTCTAGCACGTCGTCGTTGGCCGGGAGGTCGATCTTCTCAGCGAGTGCTGCGCGAATATCGCCGTCGGCGCTGATCCCGGTGAGATTCGCCAACCAGCCCTTGAACGTAGTCCCGGGGGTGTAGGTGGCCGGATCTTCAGACAGCAGCCCTAGGTCAACCACCTTCTTGAGACAGCGGCACCAGCCGCGATAGCGGAACGTCCCGCGGAACATCGTGTCAATACCCTCGAGCCCGTACAGATCGATGTAGCCGAGTGAGTCGCGATTGGGATAGGCCTCCAACTCGCCGATGCCTTCCACGGTGATCTGGTCGACGTGCGTGAACAGCTCGGGTCCGGGCACGTCGACCTGCTGACCGTTCTCGCGGTAGCAGGCGGAGTTCTTGCCGGCGGTGCAGACGGCGCGTGGGCTCCATGAAAACTTGTAGCCCCACGGGTTGTCGTTGGCCTCGGGCGCCGGCAGACCACCGCAGTAGGAGCGAAAGCTCACGACCTTACCGCCGCGCTGTTCGACGTCGTGAATGACTCGCATAGCGGACATGTGGTCGATACCAGGGTCGACGCCGCACTCGTTGAGCACCATGACCCCGGCGTCGCGCGCTGGCCCGTCATACGATTGCATTTTCTCACTGACGTACGAAGTGGTTGCCATGTGCTTGCGGTGCCGGATGCACATCTCCGCCACGACCGGGTGCAGTGGCGCGGGCAGCAGGCTGATCGCCAGGTCGTGCTCGGCGACGAGCTGGTCGAGCTTGGCGGTGTCATCAGCGAGCAACGGGAGGGCAGTGCCGTCCGGATGGTTGTCGATCAGCGACTCGGCCTTGCTGACCGTGCGGCTGGCCACCGTCACTTTGAAGTCCGGCTGATCCAACAGATAACGCACCAACGGACGGGACACGAGACCGGCACCGAGCACCAGGACTTTCTTCATCACTCTCTCCTGCTTGACGCGATCGAATCTTGAATCGGACAGCGCCCGTCGCCAGCAACGGCACCGGGGCGTTCAGCGCACATGTTCACTTAGGTAGCGATACGGCTCCGTCAATTCACCGCGCCAGATGATCGTGGCGCGTTGCAGCTCCGACGGAAGTCCGCTCTGTGCCAGCGGCTTACTGAAATCGGCCTTTCCGAGGGCCGGAACGAAAGGCAGCAACGCCTGGCTGAAATGCCGCGAAGCGTCAATCGGCAGCTCGCACGGCAGAAAGTCCACCGCCAGCACGACGGGGCCGTGGCCGGAGACTCCGTCGACGGCCTTGCCGGTCTGCGGGTCGTACACGTAGATCGGGTTCGACGGATCGGTGGAGCGCGTCGTACACGCGACCGAACCGTCGATGTCACAGGTGATGTCGCCGACGACGCGCAGTCGCGGCTGTGTGCCGGGCGCGTAGAGGTCGGCGAATTGCTCGCGCGTGATCAGGTACGGGTATTTCGGTTCCCAGTAGATGCAGTTCACCAGCAGCGTGAGGTGCCGTGCGCACGGGAAGAAGCTCGCCCGGTAGCGCTCCGGGTGTTTGTAGTATTCCTGAAGCGCGAACGGTTGCGACGCGTCGATGCGCTCGGCCAGGTGCTCTTCGCGGAAGACGACTTTGTAGCACGTATCCCCGCGCGGCTCGAGATGTCCGAGATCCGCCGGCGACACTTCCGTTACCGGAAGCTGATCGAAGATCGCCTGCGCACCCTGCGAGACCTGGCCATAGCCGGCAAAGCCGCACACCAGCGGTCGGAGTTGCTCGGGGATGCCATTGCTGCGGATGGGCTCCGCGACCTTCGCGATCTCACGTGAGAAATGCTCCAGATCATCGTACTTGTGCGCCGGCTGAACCTGGGCGAATGGGCTTGTGATCCCCTCGTGCTGTAGCCGCTGACCCAAAGCCCATAGCGTGTCGATCATCCCAGCCAGGCCGGCGTAGCGCCCGAAGAACACCAGCCGGCGGTTCTGATCGTCGACGATGCGTTCGTAGTCGATCAGATTGCAGCCCAACTCCAGCAGGCGCCGCAACGCCGGCATGTTGGCGGGCTGCCCTTTAATCGTGTGCGAGAAATAGACATACGTCCTGCCGGCCTCCAGCTTTTCCGGCGGAATCTCCTTCACGCCCATGATGATGGGGCACTCGGCGAGGTTGTCGCTGATCGCGGCGCCGGCCGTGCGGAACTCGTCGTCCTTGAAAGCGCGGGTCTGCGAGGTCTGCACGGTGAATTGCAGGCCGTGATGCGCGATCAGGTTCTTCAGGTCGGCCGGGGTGAGCGGAACGCGCCCTTCCCAGGTGCTCTTGTCCTCGTGCCGAATACCGATCATGCGTACTCCCGCTCATTCTCTCGTTTGTCCAGCTTGCCGCGCGCTGCGGCAGGGACGCCGTTGACCCCCGAGACCGCCAACGTAACGGATTCCGGACAATCGGGTCAAGACGCCCGGCGCAGCCGCGGTAGCGTCGGTCCCCCCGCGGCCGACGCAGAACCGATAGGACACACGCCAATCGAGCGGCCGACGAGCCGTCACGTCGGATGTGCGATTTCGTCGTGCGGCACCTCTCCGAGGTGCTTGGCGTGGGTCTTTGAATACAATAAGAGACAGATCGGCCGGTGCGCGTCGCCGCGGTGGAGCCGATCAGGCGGTTCGGATCGGGGCCGCAAGTCTGTTGCAGCACAGGAGTGCAGTGGTCATGCAAGCAGTTTCATCTCGTACGCGAACGGGCATTCTCGTCTGGACGCTGGCCGTGCTGACGCTGATCTGGCTGGGGGTCGGGGACCAGGTGCTCACACATTGGGCCTACGCGGTGGAGCGCGGCCGGATTCAGGCCTCAGCCGAAGAACTGGCGGCATTACACGACGAATTACCGGAGGTCCACGCGGTCTCACGGGCGTTCAAGCTCGTGGCCAACGTCGCGCGGCCGGGGGTCGTACACCTGCGCGTGGAGGGCGGCCGGGCGGACGACGAACAAACCGACCGTATTCGCGAGCACCTGCGCGACATGATCCCGGACGATCAGATCGACCGCTGGCTGCGCGACCATCCTGCCCCGGGCGGCATGGGCAGCGGCATCATCTTCGACAGCGACGGTTACATCATGACGAACAACCACGTCGTGGAGAACCGCTCGAACATCACGGTCATATTGCACGATGACCGCGAATACGAGGCGGAACTCGTTGGCGTCGATCCGAAGAGCGACGTCGCAGTCGTGAAGATCGACGCGCCGGACCTTCACCCGCTGCGGTTTGGCGATTCGAACCTGGTCGAGGTCGGCGATTGGGTGATCGCGGTCGGCGCGCCGTTCGGGCTTTCGCAGACCGTAACACACGGGATCATCAGCGCGGTCGGGCGCACGCGGATTGTCGGAGTGGATATCGACTATCAGAACTTCATCCAGACCGACGCCGCGATAAATCCAGGCAACTCGGGCGGACCGCTGCTGAACCTGCGCGGCGAGGTGATCGGAGTGAACACCGCGATCGCGACGCACGGCGAGGGCAACGCCGGCATCGCGTTCACGATTCCCTCCAACCTCGCGGTCAAGGTGGCGAATCAGCTCAAGTCGTTCGGCGTGGTGCGCCGCGGTTGGTTGGGCATCATCCACTCGCCAGTAGATCAGGACGATGTCGAGATCTTCGGACTCGAGAGTACGCAGGGCGTGCTCGTCAACGCGGTGCTGGAGGACTCGCCGGCCGAGCAGGGCGGGCTCCAGGTCGAAGACGTGATTGTGGCGGTCAACGGCGAGCACGTCCGCAGCACCGACCAATTTCGGGCACAGGTCGCTGACTTGGTCCCGAGTGAACGCGCAGAATTCGAGGTGGTCCGCGACGGCGAGCCCAAGACGTTGTTTGTGCGTCTGGGATTGCAGCCGGACGATCTGACCGTGGCCTGGAATACGCCGTTGAAGCAGAGTCGCGAGTTGCCGCAGCTCGGGCTGGAGGTTCGTGCACTGCGGTCACTGCGTCCGACGCGCTCTTGGAACGTGTACGAGGACGACCAGCGTGGCGTGGCGATCATGGCCGTGGACACGGCACGCGTCGGCTCGGACGAATTGCAGCCGGGCAATCTCATCGTGTCCTGCAACGGCGAATCGGTGCAGTCGGTTGGCGAGCCCAACGAGTCGCTTCAGTCGACGCCGGACGGTAGCCGCGTGCGCCTGGAGATCCTGGAGCCGACGGGCGATCGGCGCATCATCAGCGTACGACGCAACTCGGCGGAGTAGCGAAATTCCTCTCCCCCTCGGGGGAGAGGTTAGGTAGGGGGACGTCATTCCGAGCAAAGCGAGGAATCTACACACGATTCGTCGGTGATCTCGGTACGGAAGCAGATTCCTCCTCGCTGCGCTCGTCGGAACGACGGTCTGGCGCGTCGGACTGCGCTCGCGGAGATCAGTTCCTTTGCCGTAAGTTGCCGAGCCCGTTGATACGTTTGGTAATTGCGGGATCGCCGCGGTAGTCGACTGAGCCGACGCCGTTAATCGTTGCGTCGAGCTTGTCGATGACGTGTACGCTTGCGTTGCCAACGCCGTTCATCTCTATCGTTGCCTCGGCCGCGATTAGGTCGTCAGCTTTGACGTTGCCGGCGCCGCGAAGTTGCAGGTCTTCATCTTCAGCGGCGTCTGCGGGTCGATGCGCTCTCCGCACGAGATGATCAGCTTCCCGTCCTCGACGCGCGTTTCGATCAGCGGCAACAGATTGTCGTCGCCGGGCAGTTCCAGCGGAGTCAACGCGCCGATCGCGACTTCGAGACTGCCGGCCGTGCGGAGCAGTACTTCGTCAAACGCCGGTACTTCCCGCGTATCGCTGGCGGCGACGCCGCTGCCGGGGATGCCGCGGCCGCTGCCGGTGTTTACCTCGCAGCCGCCGACTCCGATGAGAAAGGCGATCGTGAGACAGAATCGTGTCGTGCGCATGTTGCACCTCCCACACTGTATTCGGTCGAAGTTGGCGGTTATTCCGGAAGCGCAGCCACTGCGCAAGAGCAATGGCACATCGTTCGCGTCTAGGCCTGCGGTTCGGTCATCGTCCGCGCGTCGAGCGCTGCGTTGAGTTGCGCCTCGTCGAGGACCTTCTTCTCCAGTGCGATCTGACGCACGGTCTTGCCCGTTTCGTGGGCTTCCTTGGCGATTGCGGCGGCCTGGTCGTATCCGATCAATGGGGCGAGACTCGTGCACATGGCCAGGGACTGCTCGATCAACTCCGCACATCGCTCGCGGTTGGCCTGCAAGCCGGCGATGCACTTCTCGACGAACACGTCACAGACATTGCCCATAATGCGCACGGACTCGAGCACGTTATGCGCCATCACCGGCATGCCGACGTGCAGGTCAAGGTTGCCGAGCACGGCACCGGCGTACGTCACCGCGGCCTCGTTGCCGACGACTTGAGCGCACGTTTGCAGCACGGACTCGCAAATCACCGGGTTCACCTTGCCGGGCATGATCGAGCTACCGGGCTGCGTAGCGGGCAGCATGAGCTCGCCGATCCCACAACGTGGACCGCTGCCCAGCAGGCGAATGTCGTTGGCGATCTTGGTCAGGCTGACGGCGATCACCTTGAGGACGCCGGCGGTGCCGACCAGCGTGTCTTTGGCGTGCTGGGCTTCGAAGTGATTCGGGGCCTCCTGGAACGACTCGCGCGTCTCGTGGTTGATGATCTCACAAACCAGCCGGGCGAAGTCCGGATGGGTGTTAATCCCGGTGCCGACCGCGGTGCCGCCGATCGGTAGTTCGCGCAGGATGATGATTTTCTGCATGATGCGGCGGTCCGCATGGGCGACCTGGCTGGCGTAGCCGCCGAACTCCTGCCCGAGCCGGATCGGTGTGGCGTCCATCAGGTGCGTGCGGCCGATCTTGACGATCTCGTCAAACTCCTCAGCCTTGGACTTCAGCGCATTGCGCAGGTTGTGCAACGCCGGCATCAGGTCGCTGTGCAGCGCTTCGACGACGGCAACGTGAATCGCCGTCGGAATCACGTCGTTGGACGACTGCCCCATGTTGACGTGATCGTTGGGGTGGACCTTCTTGGAGCCGATCTCGCCGCCGAGGATCTGTGTCGCGCGATTGGCGATGACCTCGTTGGCGTTCATGTTCGTGCTGGTGCCGGAGCCGGTCTGGAAGATATCGAGCACGAATTGATCATCGTGTGCGCCGTCGATCACCTCGCGGGCGGCCTGCTGGATAGCGCTGCCGATCTTGGCGTCGAGCTTCTCCAGCCGCTTGTTGGCCTCGGCGGCGGCGAACTTGACCAGGCCGATCGCTCGGATGAAGCGCCGCCCGAAACGATAGCCACTGACCGGAAAATTCAGCACGGCGCGCTGCGTTGACGCGCCGTACAGCGCGGCGGTCGGCACTTCCATCTCACCCATCGAATCCCGTTCTATCCTCGTTTCCGGCATTGTTGTCGTCCTTCGGTTAGTCCGTTTGAGCAGAGTCGACAGGAGGAGCTAGCCCTACGGTAGGGCGGGGCTCCCCAGTCGTCTTTGTCACGAATTCGTACCCACCAGCTTCGCCTTGAGCAAGTCGCGATTCAACATCGCGATCCAGTCGACGCTGATTCCCTTGGGGCAGGCGTTCTCGCAGGCACCATGATTCGTGCAGCTTCCGAATCCCGCCCGGTCCATTTCCGCCACCATGCGGTCGGCCCGTTCAAGCCGCTCGGGCTGGCCCTGTGGCAGCAGGCCGAGGTGGGCGATCTTGGCGGACGTGAACAGCATGGCCGAGGCGTTGGGGCAGGCGGCCACACACGCGCCACAGCCGATACACGCCGCCGCGTCGAACGCCCAGTCCGAGCTTTCCTTGCGGATCGGGATGGCGTTGGCGTCGGGCGCACTCCCCGTGCGCACGGAGATGAACCCGCCGACGGCCATAATCCGATCGAACGCGCTGCGGTCGACCACTAGGTCTTTGAGCACGGGAAAGGCCTTCGACCGCCACGGTTCGATCCAGATTTCGTCGCCGTCCTTGAAGCTGCGCATGTGGAGCTGGCAGGTGGCCCCTTCGACTTGCGGACCGTGCGGCCGGCCATTGACCACCATCCCACACGAGCCGCAAATGCCCTCACGACAATCGTGGTCGAAGTGGATCGGCTCTTCATCCTTGGCGACCAGCTCCTCGTTGACGACGTCGAGCATCTCCAGAAACGACATGTGGTCGGTGATGTCGTTGGCGGTGTACGTCACAAAACGTCCGGGTTGATCGGGACGCGGCTGTCGCCAAACGTGAAGGGTCACTTTCATTACTTGTAGCTCCGCTGGGTCGGCGGTACGTCCTTGAAATCGAGCGGCTCGACGTTGCGGCGTGGCGATCCATTCCCGGTGTACTCCCAGACTGCGGCGTGCGCGAAGTTCTCGTCGTCGCGTTTGGCCTCGCCCTCTTCGGTTTGGTGTTCTTCGCGGAAGTGACCGCCGCAGGATTCCTCGCGCTCCAGCGCGTCACGGCACATCAACTCGGCCAGTTCGAAGAAGTCGGCGATGCGTCCGGCTCGTTCGAGTGCCTGATTCAGCTCAGCGCCTTGTCCGGTCACGCGGATGCTCGACCAGAACTCCTCCTGCAAAACGGGGATCTTGGCCAGCGCTTCTTCGAGCCCGGCCTTGTTGCGGGCCATGCCGCACTTGTCGAGCATCAGCAGGCCGAGCTTGCGGTGAATCTCCTCGGGCGCGACGTTTCCGTTGATCTTGAGCAGTCGGTCGATTCGCTCTCGGACTTCCTGTTCGACGCCGGCGACCGCGGGGTCATCGCGTTTGACCTCGTCGAGCGCGCCTTGAGCGAGATAGTTACCCAGGGTGTAGGGAACGATGAAGTAGCCGTCCGCGAGCCCCTGCATTAGTGCGCTCGCGCCCAACCGATTCGCCCCGTGGTCGGAGAAGTTCGCCTCGCCGATCACGAATAGCCCGGGAATCGTCGACATAAGGTTGTAGTCCACCCACAGGCCGCCCATCGTATAGTGCGGCGCGGGGTAGATGCGCATCGGCACCTGGTAGGGATTCTCACCGGTAATGCGCGCGTACATGTCGAACAGGTTGCCGTACCGCTCGGAGATGGTCTTCTCGCCCAGACGCTTGATGGCATGGGCAAAGTCCAGGTACACGCCGTTCTTGAGCGGGCCGATGCCGCGCCCGCTGTCGACCGCTTCCTTGGCGCGGCGTGACGCAATATCGCGCGGCGTGAGGTTGCCAAAGCTGGGATAGAAGCGTTCGAGGTAGTAGTCGCGTTCGTCCTCAGGGATCTGCGCGGCCTGGCGATCGTCGCCGGCCCTCTTCGGCACCCAGATGCGACCATCGTTGCGCAGCGATTCGCTCATCAGCGTCAGCTTAGACTGCCGCTCGTCGCTCTGTGGGATCGACGTCGGATGAATCTGCGTGTAGCAGGGGTTGGCAAAACCGGCCCCGCGCTTATACGCCCGCCAGATCGCGGTCGTGTTGCACGCCTTGGCGTTCGTGGACCAGTAGAACACGTTGCTGTAGCCGCCCGTGCCGAGCACGACTGCGTCGGCCAGGTGCGTCTCAAGCGCGCCGGTGACCAGGTCGCGCGTGACGATGCCGCAGGCCCGACCGTTAACGACGACAACGTCGAGCATCTCGGTACGCGAGTACAGCTTGACGGTGCCCGCACCGACCTGCCGCATCAGCGCCTGGTACGCGCCCAGCAGAAGTTGCTGTCCCGTCTGTCCGCGCGCATAGAACGTACGCGAAACCTGCGCGCCGCCAAACGAGCGGTTTGCGAGATACCCGCCGTACTCGCGAGCAAACGGCACGCCTTGCGCGACGCACTGGTCGATGATCTCCAGGCTGATCTGTGCCAGGCGGTACACGTTTGCCTCGCGGGCCCGGAAATCGCCGCCTTTGACCGTGTCGTAGAACAGGCGATAGATGCTGTCGCCGTCGTTCTGGTAGTTCTTGGCGGCGTTGATGCCGCCCTGCGCGGCGATGCTGTGCGCTCGGCGGGGCGTGTCGTGGAACGTGAAGCACTTCACGTTGTAGCCGAGTTCGCCAAGCGTCGCGGCCGCCGCACCGCCGGCCAGACCTGTCCCCACGACGATAACGGAGTACTTGCGCTTGTTGGCGGGGTTGACCAGCTTCATCTCGAAGCGGTGTTTGTCCCATTTCTCCTGAACGGGGCCCGACGGAATTCTGGCGTTGAGATCCATGAGGTTCGCTCAGCCTTCGTTCAGAGTGACCCAGCCGGCGAGCACGGCCACCGGAATTGAGAGATAGCCGATCACGATCAGGGCTGCGACTGTCGCCGCGAACGGTCGGCGCCACGTGTTGTACCGTGGGTTGTTCACGCCCAGCGTCTGGCACGCACTCCAGATGCCGTGGTAAACGTGGAGACCAAGGGGCATGAGCGCGACGATGTAGATCAGCGCCACCCACCAGGTCTGGAATCCGCTTACGACATTGTTGTAGGGGGATGCGGTGAAATTGTGGTGTGCTGTGCCCCACGTCAGGTGCGCGAGGTGGTACAGAACGTAGAAGAAAACGACCACGCCGCCCCAGCGCATCGTGTAGGACGCATAGCTGAACGCGAGCCGTTCCTGTTTCTGGTACGCCGTGCCGCGTGCTGCCCAACTGGTCAGCGTCAGTTGGATCGCGCTGATGATGTGCACGCCGACCGCCCCGAGCAGCACCAGCCGCGCGATCCACAGTCCCGCCCCGTGCGGAAGCAGCGGCGCCCCCATCTCGCGTAGGAACTCGGCGTAATGATCGAACTCGGCCTGCCCGAGGAAGATCTTCAGGTTACCGATCAGGTGTCCCACGACGAACAGCAGCAGGACGGCGCCGGTGCATGCCATCAGGATCTTCTTGCCGATCGTCGAATCGTAGAGTCGCGCGACGCGGAACATTCCGAATGCAGCTCCTACGGATCAGACATTCGCACGACGGCGTCTTCTTCCACGCCGCTCGCGGCCGGGTCCGCGTCATTGCCACCGAGCGCATTCCCGACTGCAAAAGTGGAACATATCGTCTGGTATTGCCCCGCCGCAAGCCGCGCGCGATGCTCACCGGCGGCAAAAGTGCTGAAACCCGTCACAAGCCATCATCCGAGGCGCACGAGCCTCAACGTGTAGCAACTGGAACTGCCGCTGACACTCGGTCCGCCGAACAGCGGCCGCTGTGGCACCCGCTGAGTTGCCCAATGATCTCTAGAGGACGCTTAGGAGCGTGCTTGCGCTCCGGCGCCCAGCAGGTCTCGCACTCGGCGGAGCATCTCTTCGGAGCGGAAGGGTTTGACTAGTAGTTGTTCGCCGGCATCCGCTACGCCGTAGTCGCGCAGCACGGCGCTGGGGTACCCCGAGATATAGAGGACGCGCAGCCGGGAGTCCTGGTTCGCGAGGCGTTCGACTAGTTCGCGCCCATTCATGCCGGGCATGACGACGTCAGTGATCAGTAGGTCAATTGGTCCGTCGTGCTCGGCAGCGGATAGCAGGGCGTTCGCCCCATGCTCTGCCGACAGGACATCGTAGCCGTTCGCGCGCAGCGCGACAGAGATGAGGTCACGAACGCTGGCGTCATCCTCGCAGACGAGCACTGTCTCGCGGCCGCGCAGCACGCCGCTCGCTCCGACTGTTTCTGTGCGTATCTCTTGCGCGGAGTCCACGGCCGAAAGAAGGACGGTGAACGTTGACCCGGCGTCCGGCGTGCTCTCGGCAGTGATGGAGCCGTGCAGATCGCGTACGATGCTCTGTACCGTTGCTAATCCGAGTCCTGTGCCCGCGCCGGCGGACTTGGTCGTGAAGAACGGCTCAAAAATGCGGTCCAACGTCGCCTCGTCCATGCCGTGTCCGGTATCTTCGACGCAGATACGCACGAAGCGAACGGCACCGGCGCTGTAGGCCAGCGCGTCGCGCCGCTCCTGTTCGATGTGGTTTTCGACCGTGACGCGCACCACGCCGCCCGACGGCATCGCGTCGCGGGCATTCACCACCAGGTTCAGCAACACCTGCTCGAACTGGCCGGCGTCGGCGTGAATGTGCCCGACGTCGTCGGCCACCTCAATGACAAGCTGCACATTCTCGGGGATCAGACGGCGGAGTAGCTTCTCCACATCACCCAACAGTGTTTTCGGATCGAGTACTTCCGGATGGGCAGCGCTTTTGCGGCTGAATGCCAGCAACTGCCGTGTGAGCGCCGCGGCGCGCTGCCCGGAACGCTCGGCCTGGCGCAGCACTTCAAAGACCGGGTCGTCGGCCGCGAGCCGCTTGCGTAGTTGCATTCCCAGCAGGTCGACGTTTCCGAGAATGGCCGTCAGGATGTTGTTGAAATCGTGTGCGACCCCGCCGGCGAGTTGTCCGATCGCTTCCATCTTCTGCGTCTGGCGGACTTGCTCTTCGAGCGCGCGCTGTTGTGTGACATCCTGAGCAATCAGGCACACCTGGGTGATGCTGCCCTGTTCGTTACGAATGGGGACGACGTGCGCGCTGTACACGCGGTGTCGAAGCCGGATCTCGATGGGGCTCGCAGCCGCGGTCGCGGCGGCGTGAACGGCGGTGCGTACCCGGTCTTGCGCTTCCGGGCCGAACACTTCCTCGATACCACGGCCGATTACGTTCTCCGGCACCAAGCCGTGCGCCGCAAGCGCCTGACCACTCGCCGAAATGCAGCGCAGCTCGCGGTCGAGCAGGAACAGTGCTCCGTTGGGGTAATTGTCTGCCAGCGCGCGATACCGCTCCTCGCTTTGCCGCAGCGCCAACATGGACGCCTTGCGTTCGGTGATATCCATCACTGTGAACACGAGCCCTTTTGACAGGTCATCGCGGTCGATTGCTGCTGAACTCAGGAGCACGTCGAGAGCGACTCTGTCCTTGCGCACCATGCGCGTTTCAACGGCTCCGCTGCCGCATACGCGGATGCGCTCGTGCTTCACGCGACCAACGCGCTCATACTCCTCGTCGTTCTCGTAGAGGGTACGCGCGGGCATCCCGTCGAGCTCCTCGGCGGAATAGCCCAACATCTGTCCCAGTTGATCGTTCGTCCAGCCGAGGATGCGATTGGTGACCAGGCCGATCCCGATTGGCGCCGCGCGGAGAGTCGTGCTGAGCGTGCGTTCGTCGGCGCGCGAGGAACTCACGTCGGGTTCGCCAGAGCTGTTTGCCGTGGCACGGCCTTGCATCGAAGACTCCGGATCAAATCGCGGACAGCCCCGACCACATGGACCGGACGGCGCGCGACGAATGGGCTGACGGGCTTGCGCGGCATTCCCGGACGGCGCGTGCTAACGGTCGGGGACATTCGAACTGCGTGGCTGGTAACGACATTCGCACGGTGCAGGTATTTCAAGACTGCACGCGGCCGCAGGCTTGCTATGAGTATTATCGTCTTCCGCCGCGCACGGAGTCAACGTCGTTCCGTTGATTCGTGCGCGTTCGATTCCCTCACACGCGCAGCGCGGTTTCGGGGTTGCAACGGTTCATTCAAAAGCGGACCGATGATGTGTGCAATGAACCTGGGAGACACGCAGTCGGTGTGCTGCCCGTGATAGCCGTAGCGCCGCCATTCGGGTCTGTACGCATGGTTACGTAGGCGGGCGCGGTACAGATTGCGCAGCGTCACGTCCGCGTCGGCCGGGGCGGCTAGACCGTATAAGCCCACCGCACTCGATGTGTACGTCTTGCGATCGACTGTGCCTGCCAGCGGTAATCCGAACCGGAGCACGCGATCCCGTGCGGAATAGAAACAGTGCAGATGGCCATCGATCCGTTGCATGGCGCGGGTCATGTCATAACGGCGGTAGAGGCTGCTGCCCAGGAATACGACGGTGCCGACCTGGTATTCCTCCGGGAGTGATTCGATCGCCCAGGTGATGATGCCCGTGCCGGCGGAGAGCCCGATCAGGTTCACGCGCCGACCGGGATACGCGTCCATGTACGCCCGTATGCGTCCCGCGAGGCGGCGCGCCTGTTGCTCATTCCGCTTGCGGTCCATCTGGTCGCGAAGCGTGCCGCCGATGACCGATTGCCAGCCGAACACCTCGATGGCCCCGCGATAGCCGGCCTTGCGAAGCCCCCTGGGTACTTCCATCGTGCCCGTCACGTTGCCTAGCGGTCCCGCGCCGCCAACGAAGAACGTCTTGCCGAGTTCGCGCCCGTAGTCCGTGGTTCCGAGGTACGACATCCACGTGCAGCCGGTAAGCGCTGGCACGAGCATCGCGGCGCCGAACAGGCGGACCCACGCCGCGAATGTCGCCGAACGGTGCGTGCGGAACGGGGAGTTCATAATCGAACTACTGCGTCGCCTCATCCAGGACGTGATCCTCGACGTACAGCGGCACATCGTTCGCGACGCCTAGCGCGATGGCGTCGGACGGTCGGCTATCGATCTCTATTAGTTGCCCCTGCTGACGAATGACGAGCTTCGCGTAGAACGTGTGTTCCTGGAGTTCGTTGACAACGACCTTTTCCAACTCCGCGCCCAGCGCATCGAGCGTATTGGCGAGCAGGTCGTGCGTCATCGGACGCTGCAACTGCACGTTCTTGACACGTCGATCGATGGCCAGCGCTTCGGTCAGACCGATCACAATCTGGAGCAGCCGCGATCCGCCGCGTTCGCGCAGCACAATGATCTGCTGATCGTGGGTTTCGGAGATGCGAATCTGTGCGAGGTCGACGCGTACTTCCATTGGCTGCGTTCCTTGGCAAACGGCGCGCGAACGTAGCCAGCGTGCGAAAGGGTGTCAAGCGGTGTCGGTCCATGCACGGCGCAGCCATGTTATATCCGGCCCCTTCCGTCGGAGCGTGCCCCTCAGAGCAACGACTGACTCGGAGAGACTGCTACTGACTCTCGCTGGTAGACATCGGCAGCGGGTCGTTGATGTGTACGCGTACGATCGACGTTGCGCGGCCATTGTCCTTCGTCTCGACAATCGCACCGGAGAGGCGGGCGTCCTCGGTGGCCACGCTGTACGGCTGCGGGACCCCGGTGACCAGTGAGCTCACTACCGCTTTGCGATCGCGCCCCAGCACGGAGTCGTACGGCCCGGTCATACCTAGGTCGGTGATATACGCCGTCCCGTGCGGCAGCACACGCTCGTCGGCGGTCTGCACGTGCGTATGGGTGCCCACAACGGCGCTGACGCGGCCATCCAGGTACCAGCCCATGGCCACCTTCTCGCTGGTCGTCTCGGCGTGTACGTCGACCACGACGGTGCGCACTTCGGGGCTCAGCCGCTCGAGAACGCGATCGACCGCGTGAAAAGGGCAGTCCGCGCGCACGTTCATGAACGTCCGGCCGAGCACGGAGATCACCGCAACCTGTTCGCCATTACGCGCTTCGGCCACAACGTACTCGCGCCCCTTGGCTTCAGGCGGTAGGTTTGCAGGGCGCATGATACGGTCGGATTCGTCCAATAGTGGGAGTACCTCGCGTCGCTTGTAGATGTGGTCGCCCATTGTACAAACGTCGACACCATAGTGGCGCAGCTTGTTGAACATTGCTGGAGTAAGCCCGCTGCCGGCGGCAGCGTTCTCGGCGTTGGCGATGACAAAGTCGATCTGCTCATCACGAATGAGGCGCGGGATGACCTGCGAGCAGACGTGCTTGCCAGGCCGCCCCACGATGTCCCCGATGATCAGTAGCCGCATGCGCTGTGTTCCTGCGTCCCGTTTCGTATTGCGCGTTTCCCCCAGACGCCGCCAAGAGTATAGCTGGGTGGAGCGCTGATCGCCATGCGGATCACTTGCAGGGTGGCTTGCACTTCTTGCACGGCGTGTGGCCCTTTGCGCGGGCGGCGGCGAGCGTGATCTTGACGCCCCCGGTTCGCACGTACTGGCAGTTGGCGCAGTGATACTTGCGACCGTGTTCGGTGACGTACACCACTACCTCGCGATCTTGTTGCGGATCGTCATCAGTGGTCGGCTTTGCGGCCCGGTCCGCCTGAGCTGCGGGTTGCGTCGACGCGACAGCGGCACGGTCGACTGGCGCCCAGACCCCTTTACGACTCTTGCGGGCGACCTCCTCGTACGCGCGAAATAGCGACTGGTGCTCAAATCGCTCGATTGCGGAGATGCGCGCATAGCCCTGCCGCACCAGCTCCAGATTGACGAACAACCCATCAGGGGCGCGAAACGCGTACACCCAGCGGTTACCGTCGCGATCGCGCAGCGGCCAGTCTGCTTCATATTTCACGTAGACGCACTCGCCGACCAGCAGCCGGGAGGCGAATTCCCGTGCAGCATCGGAGTTTGGCCCCTGGCTCGGCACATAAGTTCCAATGAGGCGTATGCGCGTCGGGACGTTGCCAATCTTCACTACCAGCTTATTGCCGGTATCGACACGCACGACCTCGTACGCGGGCTGATCCGTGAAGTTGTAGCGCGGCGCACGGAGTTGGTCCGCCGGCTGAGGCTCCTGCGCGCCGAGCTGCGGAAGGCAGACGGCCAGCGTCGTGAGAACAAGGGCAAAGCGCTGTCCGGTGCAGTGGCGGTCCTGGTTCATCTATTCACCCCTCAGAGTCCACGAGTCTGCGCGCGATGATACCGTGCGTGTGTCGTGCCGGCGACCGGGGGCGCCTGATTACTGTCCGCTCGGGGGGGGGCGTGCGATTTACGGCGTGGGCAGCGACCGCATGAAGCCGCGGATCAGCACGTCCTGGTGCTTGTGATAGCCCAGCAGGACCAGCGGGTGCAGCCGGCGACCAATGCGCTCGACCGTGCGGCACACGAAGCGGTCCCAGCGGCCCGACGCTTCCGCCATGCGGCGTTCCACGTTGGCCTGAAGCACCAGCCAGACGTCGTCGCGCAGCTTCTCGGGTGTGCCGAAGGCACCGTGCGGTACGGCCAGACCAGCTTGAATGTTGTTCAGCACTTCGGCCTTGGTTGTGCCCTCGGTCAGCGTGTACGTTGTGCCGACGCGGTTGGTGTGCGAATCGCTGCCGCCGACGAGCGACTTGTTGCGGTCGCGCGTGGCTTTCCAAACGAACGCGTTGTGGGCGTAGCTGCGCGTGCCGTTGAGCCCCTCGAACACGTCGAAGTGTTCCAGGATCGCTTCGAGCTGGGCGGGCTTCAGCACGCGGTGCTGGGCCGTCCAGGTAAGGTGATTGATGACGAACAGCTTGTCGATCTTGCGCAGGTAATCGATGAGCTCGTAGATGTTCCGCCGCAGCCGCTGAATCTCGCGGTGTTGCTCCTCATCGTGATCGAAGACGTTCATGTGTATGACCGTCCCGTCTTCCGGGAACGCAGCAGAAACTTCTTCGCCGAAGATGAAATCGTCGAGCTCGCCGCGACGGTCGATGAGTGCTTTGCACCCGTCGATCGTGTCGTGGTCGGTGAGCGTGACGAAGTCCATCCCGCGGGACTTGGCCAGATCGTAGGACTCCTCCGGCTCGGCCAGCGGGTGATAGACGATGCCCGGCAGGTACTTCAGGCGCTCATCCGAGAACGTCGAATGGCAGTGCAGGTCGACCTTCACGCCGACGCGGCCCGTCCAGTCCGGAATGCGCCCCGAGTTGTCGTGGAACTCAAAATCCAGCGGCGACATCCGCGCCCTCGCACCTTGTACCACGCCCGTAACAGTCGGGATTATGCCGGCAGATTATGAACGTTCTACGTCCAATTCGTAAATAATTCGTCCGATTTTCGTCGTAATTCGCGTTCCGAACGCGAGTTACCGGTGCATTGACAGTCGGTCCGGCGCCGCCGCCGTTATTATCGGGATCGCTAACGAATCCGCACGGCCAGCCGGACTTCGGTGCCGTCAATCTTCGCCGCGTGTGCGTCGGCGTCCGTCGGCAGCGCGAACGCGACGTCTTCCGCGAGGCATTCCTGTCGGATCGTATTCGTGAAACGCTCGATGACCTTCTGCAATTCCGGAGCGGTTTCCACGAAGACGTCGATCCGCGCTTCGTACTCCAGGTTCAGGTCCTTGCGGCGACCCTGGATGTGGTGGATCAGCTCGCGCACCTGACCTTCTTCCTGCAGCTCCGGCGTGAGCTCCGTCTTGACCACCACCACACCCGCGCGGCCCTGCGATGCGGACCATCCGGGCTTGGCCTCGAGCTGAATGTTCACGTCGTGACTATCGAGGCGCGTCGGCTGACCTTCGACCTCAACCGTCAACTCGCCCGTAGTTTCGAGCGCCTGTCGGGCAGCGACCGGGTCAACCTGCTCGATCGCCTTGGCAACCTTCGGTGCCAGCTTGCCGAACTTGGGCCCGAGCGCCTTGAACTGCGGCTTAACCTGGTACGTGACGTAGTGGTCCGCCTCGGTCGCGAACTCGACCGTCTTGATATTCAGCTCTTCGGCGATGAGATCGGCGTGATTCTGGAGCCACTCCGTGTGCTCCTTGCGGGCCAGAATGATCTCGACCAGTGCCAGCGGCTGGCGCACCTTGAGTTTCGCCGCCGTCCGGGCCGCACGCCCCTGCGAGACGATCTGCCGCACGAGATCCATCTCCTGCGCCAGCTCTTCGTCGATCAGCGCCTCGTCGACCTCCGGATAATCGCAGAGGTGGACGGAGAGAGGGGGCGAGGAGGCGGAGTTGCCTTCTTCCCTTGATCCCTTGATCCCTACTCCCTCAATCCCTGCCAGATTCTGGTACATCCTCTCCGCGAAGAACGGCGTGAACGGGGCGATAAGCTTGCTGAGCGTCCACAGCACGCCGTAGAGCGTGTGGTATGCATCCCACTTGTCCTGGTCTTTCTCGCTGCGCCAGAAGCGTTCGCGGCTGCGGCGGACGTACCAGTTGCTCAGCGCGTCGACGAATTCGTTGAGCCGGCCGGCGGCAGGGTAGTTCTCAAAGCGGTCCATGCACTCGCGCACGAACTTCGTCGTGCGCATCAGCTCGCTGACGATCCAGCGGTCTAGCTCGCCGCGCTCGGCCGTCGGCCGCCAGGGTGAGCCGTGCTCGGGATGCGCGACGAAGCCGTCGATGTTCGCGTAGATGTTGAAGAAGCTGAAGACGTTGTACAGCCGCACCAGGAACTCGCGGTGCGCGTCACGGATGTTCTGCTCCTGGAAGCGCACCGACGTCCACGGCGTCTGCCCGCTGAAGAGGAACCAGCGCATCGCGTCGGCGCCGTAGTGGTCGAAGATGTACGACGGCTCGCGGTAGTTTTTCTTCCGCTTCGACATCTTCAGACCGTCCTCGCCCATCATCAGGCCGAGGACGATGCAGGTCTTGTAGGGGTGGGGGTACTCGCGGATGCACTTATCCGGAACGGCGCTTCGCGCGAGGTAATCAGCCATCACCTCACCCCGCTCCTCCAAGTACTTTCTCGTAACCCTGTTCTGCCAAGCGTCAGACCGATCCTGCATCTCGCGATCGCGCGCTGCACGGCTAAACAGGAGTGTGCTAATACTCAGAAGTCCGTAGAACCAACCGCGCGTCTGATCGAGCGCCTCACTGATAAAGTTGGCAGGGAAGCGATCGATGAATGTCTCAACGCTCCCTTTCGCGTGCGGGAAGCCCCACTGCGCGAACGGCATGCTGCCGGCGTCCCACCAGCAGTCGATGACTTCGGGCACGCGACGCATGCGCGCGTTGTCCGCGAACGGGCTGTCGTACGTCCACTCGTCGATGTAAGGCTTGTGGACCATCAAGTGGTCGGGCAATTCCGGGTCGGCCTGCTTCTTCTGCGCCCACAGGCCGCCGTCGTTGGCACCGGGCTTGGCCTTCAACTCGGCCAGCGAGCCGACGGCTTCCATCTGCCCGGTCTGCTCGCACTTCCAGATCGGCAGCGGCGTGCCCCAGAACCGCTCGCGGCTGAGGGCCCAGTCGACGTTGTTGCGCAGGAAGTCGCCGAAGCGGCCTTCGCGGATGTGGTCGGGCAACCAGTAGATGCCGGCGTTGTTGGCGAGAAACTCGTCCTTGAACTGGCTCGTCCGCACAAACCAACTCTTGCGGGCATACTGGATGAGTGGATCGTCCTCAGCCCGCGGACAGAACGGATACTCGTGCTCGTACTGCTCCTGGTGGAACAGCAGCCCGCGATCCTTCAACTCGCGGACGATGTCCTTGTCGCAGTCCTTGACCCAGCGGTCCTGATAGGCCTCGGGCGCTTCCTCATTGAACAGCCCGTTCGGCGCGACCGCGTTGATAACGGGGATCGCGTCAAAGTCCGCGAACCGCTTGCGCTCTTCCTGCAACAGCTCAAAGTCGACCTCACCGTAGGCGGGCGCCTCGTGCACCAGGCCGGAACCCGAGTCGAGCGTTACGAAGTCGGCCACCGTCACACGCCAGCCAATGTGTGCTTCGCCGCCGTCTTTCAGCGCCGCCGTCTTGTCACCCATCGTCTTGTGGTAAACATCAAACGGCGGCACATACCGAAGGCCAACGAGATCGGCGCCCTTGCACTGGCCAACGACCTCCAGCTCATGCTTGACCTTCTCACCGATCGGCTTGACCAGCGCCGCGGCGACGTAGAGATACTCATCGGTCGTCTTGTCGTATGCCAGCGCATAATCGATATCCGGTCCAACCGCCGCAAAGTGATTACTGACCAGCGTCCACGGCGTAGTCGTCCAAACGAGCAGAGAGACAGAAGGAATCGAGGAATCGAGGATTCCAGGATTCAAGTGTGGTGGCGCGGACCTTCCCTCGGATCCTTGAATCCTAGAATCCTTGAATCCTCCGCCAACGAGCGGAAACCGCACAAACACCGACGGATCCTTGACGGTGCGATACCCCTCGCCGACTTCACCCGCCGACAGCGCCGTTCCGCCCTGTGCCCACCACCACACGACCTTGTGCCCCTGATAGAGCAGGCCGCGTTCGTAGAGCGTCTTCAGGCCCCACCAGACGCTCTCGACGTACTGCTGGTGGAACGTGACGTAGGCTTCTTCGAGGTTCACCCAGAAGCCAAGGCGTTTGGTCATCGTCTCCCACTCGCGGACGTAGCGGAAGACGCTGTCGATGCACTTGCGGACGAACTTCTCGACGCCGTACTCTTCGATCTCCTGTTTGGTGTGAATGCCGAGCTCTTTGCAGACCTCGACCTCGACGGGCAGGCCGTGCGTGTCCCAGCCGGCTTTGCGTTCGACCAGCTTGCCGCACATGGTCTGGTAGCGCGGAAAGATGTCCTTGATGGCCCGGGTCAGGGCGTGCCCGGGGTGGGGCAGGCCGTTGGCGGTGGGGGGGCCTTCGTAGAAGACGAACCGCTCGGCCCCGGCCCGCTGCTCCAGCGACTTCTGGAAAATGTCGTTCCGCTCCCAGAATTCGAGGATCTCGCGCTCCGAATCTGGAAAGCTGAACTGGGCGGGCAACGGCTCAAACATCACGGGCTCCCTGGATCATCCTGCACGTTTCGGGATTCAAAACTCCAAAGCATACTGGCGCACCGGAGCGAACTCCACCGCTCCCGGCGTGTGTCGGATTGACATTCGCGCTCCGCAGGGCCTAGGACTTAACAGATGTTTTCGGGCCACGGGGCGCGCTGCGTGCGCCCACAATTCGTATGGAGACAGCTATGCTGCGCGGCATCTTCCTTTCCGCATTTCTACTTTCTGCGGCGGTCTGGGCTTCGGCCGACCAGATCGTCATCGACGCCATATCCGGCGAGGCGGAGAACACCGGCGGCGGCTGGGTCGTCGAGACCGGCAGCGGGCCGCTGAGCATCGGCGTCTCGCGCTTCACGTCCGTCAAACGCCGCGGCCTGATGGAGTATTCGCTCGCCGGCCTGCCAGACACCGCGGACGTGCTCTCTGCCTCAATCACGCTGTCCATCTTCTTCCTCAACAATCCGCCGTTGCCGAACCTGCAGCTCAACGGCTACGTCGGCGATGGCTCGCTTGCGCCCGCTGACGCCGAGGTGCCATTCAACGAGCTTGGCCGTACCGGCACATTTTCGACCACCGGCGCCAAGACGGTCGATCTCGACCCGAACTACATCGAGTCGCTACTGTCCAACGGCGACGACTGGCTCGGCATCATGGTCTATCAGCTCTCCGAGAACGGCTCGGCCGGCTTCACCGGCGGTCAGGGACTGCCGCGCTTGACCATCGAGTACGTTCCCGAGCCAGCCGCGCTAGCGTCGTTGGCGCTGGCTGTGGCCCTGCTCAGACGACGCTGACGCGCTGGTTAATCGCTCGTGGCCGCGGTTCGCGCGGCCTGCGGTGCGGTCTCATCCGCCTCAACCACGTATTCCACGCCGGCCGTACCTGCGGCCATGGGGGCCTCGTCCGGCGCCTCGACCGCCTGCGGGGCCGGGTGCTCGTCGTCGAAGAGTCGGATGTGCTCCCACGCGCCGCTGTACCAGCGGACGAGCAGGGCGACGCCGACCACGATGATGTAGAGCGTACACATGGCCCACGGTCCGTTGATGCCCCAATCCGGCAGCCACTCCGCCGACGCCCAGCCACAACCGATAAAGATCGTCCAGCACAGCACGGCCGTGACGATCGCCGGCCAGCGCGTATCGCCCGCGCCGCGCAGCGCGTTGACGAACGTGATCGCCGCCGCGTCGAAGAGCTGGAAGATCGCCGCCCAGAACAGCACGCGGCGGCCCATCGCGATTACGGCCGGATCCTGCGTGAAGACCTTGAGCAGCGCATCCGGCACTGCCCAGAACAGCAGCCCGATGAACACCATGTACGCCGCGGTGAGGCGAAAGGCGACCCACGCGCGGCGATACGCGCGCTGCGGTTCACCTTCGCCGATGACGAAGCCGACCTGCGAACAGAGCGCGAGTCCGATGCCGATTGCCGGCATGAACGACAGGTGCATGAGTTGCATCCCGACGTTGCTGGCGGCCATCGCGATCTCGCCGAATTTCGGCATGATCAGCGCCATGAACGCGGCCCACGAGCCGATGTCGAACAGCCACTGAAAGGCGACCGGGATGCCGATACGGATCAAGCCGCGCGTCTTCTCCCAACTGAATGCCGTTGACGTCAGCGTGTTGTACCGACGGCTGAACGCCGGCAGCAGCATAGCGATCGTCAGCACCGCAGCGCGCACGATCCACGCTGCCACGGTTGCGTATGCCGCGCCCTCGATACCCAGCGCCGGAAAACCGAGGTGCCCGAAGATCAGTACCCAGTTGCCGAACACGTTGGCCACGAGCGATGCCGTCACAGCGATGAAGGTCACCCACGGCTTCTGCAATCCCATGAAGAAACCGTTCAGGCCGATACACACGATCGACGGCGGCACGGACCAGATCGCGATCCGGATGTACTGGATTTCCAGGGCAGTCACGGCAGGCGTGTGCTCGCCCAGACGGGCCAGCCAACCGAACCAGATCTCGGTCGTGGCGGCGGCCGGCCAGGTGAGCAGTGCGAAAAGCCCGGCGATATAGAATGTCTGCCAGGCGTACGCGCCGGCCTGTTCAGGTTCGCCGCGCCCGTCAGCTTGCGAAACGAACGTCTGCACAGAGTTCACTACTCCGAGCCCAACGCACGCCAATACAAAGACGAACATCGCGGCCGGCGAGATGGCCGCCAGCGCCTCGGTGCTGATCTTGGCGACCATGTACACGTCGACAAAGCCCATGAGCATGCGCGACACCGTCATCAGAATGATCGGCGCAGCGAGCACGAGCAGCTCGACGGTCATGGAGCGGCTGTTGTCAGTCGCGCTCATTTGGGAATGTGCGTTCTGCGTTGACATTTCCCTGATCCCATAGGGCGGTGATCGCTATTGCGTGCCTGTCAGCGTGCCCGGGTACCCATCATTCCGACGAGCGTAGCGAGGAGGAATCCACCTCCGGGTCCTTCCAATCGCAGGTAGATTCCTCACTGCGTTCGGAATGACGCCGAATACTGCGTTCGGAACAACGCTGAATCTGCACGCTATCACCGCCAACAAAAAAACCCTGACAACCGTGCCGGTCGCCAGGGTGGGTGGTTCAATCGTGCTGAAGCTGCTTGCTACGAGGAACTGCGCACCCCGGGTCCGGACGGTACGTCGATCGGAATAATATTCACGGCGTACATCGGACTTTCTCTGAGAGGCACAATTCCCAATAGACCCGCTAGTATGCCAAGAGCTACCGATTGCGTCAAGCTGCTGCCGCTGATGAATCTACACAAAGTTGGAAGTTGCCGCCGGACACCGCTTCGATTCTGATACGCGCAGCCGCGAGCGGCGGTACCGGTGTCCGTAGCGGAACCGGTCAGCCCCAACCGCGTATAACCTGCGGGAGGTCCATGTACCGAACATGCTCCATCCTGGCTGTCGTGATGCTCGCCGCGAGTGCGGCCGCGCAACCGATTCAGGGTGACGTGACGGCGATGGGTTTCCCCGCTGCCGGCACGACGATCTTCCGCTACGGTCGCTGGCTGCCCATTCAGGTGGCGCTCGGCGTGCAGGGCAGCGACGTGTTCTCTGGGCAGTTGCGGGCGATCTGTCCCGATCTCGACGGCGATCGCGTGGCCTTCACGCAACCGCAAGTCACGGTCACGCCCGAGACCGGCGTTCGGCGGGCCTGGTGTTACGTTACCGCCAACAGCGAAGCCGAGCTGCCGACGACAATCGACGTGCTCGACGCGGAAGGGCGGCTCGTGACGCGGCTGGACTGCCCGATACCGGGACCGCAGGCCATCCTGGCCGACGATCTGCTCGTCTTGGACATCAGCCGCGTGCCGATCAAGCGGCTCGACCTGCTCCAGTCGTCATCGTGGAGCCCCGGCGCGCCAAACGATGGGACGTCTGAGTATTACCGCAACGTCGTCGTCTCGTCGATCGCGGCTGCGGATCTGCCTGATCGCTGGTGGGGGCTCGAAGCGGTCGACGTGGTTGTTTGGGATCGCCCCGACGAGTCGGAAGTCAGTCTCGCGCAGCTCGACGCGCTCGTGCGGTGGGTCCGCAACGGCGGGCAGCTCGTCGTCGGACTTGGCGCCGGCTACGAGGCAGTCCGGCGGCGGCCCGGATTGGCAGAGATGCTGCCCCTCGAAGGGCCGGGACCGACCGTCGATGTGACACGCTTGGACGTCTTCCTGCGACGGATGGCCGTGAACCCGTCGGTGACGGCGTACGCGCTGCCGATCTCTGTTACGACCGCCAAGCTGGCACGCGACGCGCACCGTGTGCTCGGTGACTACGGCCCCGACGGTGCGCTGAACCTCATCTCCATGCGGCTGGTCGACTCCGGACGTGTCATCGCAACCGGCGCGGCGTTGCGCGATCTCCTGTCGGTGCCGCTCAAGACTGATGAGTTTTTTCCCGCGCTGCTCGACCTCAATAAACTCACCGAGAAATACCGGAACAATCAACTCGACAGCATGACGGGTATGCTGATTGACCAGCGCTACGTTGCTCCCGACGTTGTGCGCGAGGTGGGTTTCACCAGCAAGGCAGCCCTCGGTGGTGTGACGGTGTTTCTTTTCGTCGTCGCGTACGTCGCCGCCGCCACAGTGGCGAGTTGGTGGTGGCTCAGCCGCAACAAGAAGGCGCACCTGAGCTGGCCGGTGTTCGCCGGGCTGGCGGTGCTGGCGAGCGCGCTGAGCCTGACGACTGTCAGCCTGCTGCGCGGGGTGTTTAACCGCGGCGTGCAGACGTTGTGCGTGTTGGACCTGGAGTCGGGCGAGACTGATGCGCGCGGCTACTGCCTGTTCGGCTACGCCAGCCCGGTGCGCCGAACTGTCGAGTTGTCCCTTCCGGGCGACGACACTTTTCTGCGCCCGCTGAGCCGCGGACCGCGTCAGCGCAGCGAATACGTGACGCCGGCCCTGTACGCCGCGACGCCGACGCGTGCAACGCTCAGTGATGTCCTGCTGCGTGCCACACTGAAACAGGCCGAAGGCCATTGGAACGGGCAGCTCACCGGTACAGTGCGTGGGAATCTGACCGCGAGTCGACGCAGCGGGCGGATCGGTCAAAACAGTTGGCTTGCAAACGAGCTGGAGGTCGACCTGGATGACGGCTACCTCCTCTACATCGATCCACGGCAGGAGCAGGTTGGCGTTCCATTGCGCGTAACAGGGCTGAGCACGCTTTACGATCGGCCTGCGGAATACCCGACTGCGCCGCCGGCGTGTAATGTGCTCGTACTTCGCATACCGGGCATCGGCGCGGGAGAGCAACGATCGGAGCTCGGTCGCACCGAATACGCCGAGATCGATCGATTGTTCGGAACCTGGTCGGCGCTGACCAAACCGCGCCGTCGGACCATGCCGGACTTGCGCACGCTCTGGGCCGAACAGCAGCGTTGGATGTCTCCGAGCATTCTCCAGGTTGCCACTGGCCAGTCATTGGGAGCGACGGAACGAGGGCTGCTACTGGCGTCGACTAACCGTCTGCTGTTGTCGTGCGGCGGCGATGATGATCTGGGGCGCTTCGACTCGGCCGGCCAGGCGCTTTCGACTGACGGTCTGCCGGCGCTGGATCTTACGCACCGGCTTGTGCGGGGCGAGGCGCTCCTGCTGGCATGGAGCAACACGCCCGGGCCCGTCGAGTTGGAGCGAAATGGTAGTTCCCTGCGGGCCGGGCGCGGCCTGACATTCTTCCGCGTGCGCATCCCGCTGAGCTATACGGGATCACCGCCCTCTGTCGGAGGCTCGTTGCCTTGATCATTCAGACGATCAACCTGACCAAACGCTACGGCAAGTTGGTGGCCCTGAACAACCTCCACCTCAACATCGAGGAGGGCGAGTGCTTCGGGTACATCGGGCCGAACGGTGCCGGCAAGACCACGACGATCCGAATTCTCGCAACGTTGCTTCAGCCGACGTGGGGTGAGGCCCGTGTGTGCAACCACGTCGTCGGCTACGAGTCGCGCAAGATTCGCCCGCTCATCGGCTACGTGCCCGACTTCTTCGGTGCGTACGAGGACATGGTTGTTCAGGAATATCTTGAGTTCTTCGCGGCGGCGTACAACATCACCGGAAAGAAACGTGATCGGATCGTCGGCGACGTGCTCGAGCTGACAGATCTCGTCCACAAGAAGGAGGACCTGGTCGACGGTTTGTCACGCGGCATGAAGCAACGGCTCAGCATCGCCCGCGTCTTGCTGCACGACCCGAAGGTGCTGATGCTTGACGAGCCGGCCAGCGGGCTGGACCCCCGCGCGCGGATCGAGATTCGCGAACTGCTCAAAGAGCTGCATCGCATGGGCAAGACGATCCTGATCAGCTCGCACATCCTGCCCGAGCTGGCGGACCTCTGCACGAGCATCGGCATCATCGAGCAGGGCGAGCTGATCTTTCAGGGCTCGGTGCGCGATGCCTTGCGCCGTGCGCAGCTCGGCACGGTTGTACACGTTGTTACGCCGGATGATCAGGAGAAGGCCCAGCAGTTGCTGTCCAGTCTGAAGCACGTGGAGAACGTGCAGATCCGCGACGGCGCAATCGTGCTGGCGCTCGATAGCACGACCACTGACTTCAGCTTCATTGCCCACGCAATGTTGGCTAACAAGCTGCGCATTCACGAGATCAAACAGGAGGAAGTCAACCTGGAAACCGCATTCATGCGCCTGACGAAGGGGATCGTACAGTGAGTCCGCGTGTTGGCCTCGGGCACGCATTCCGCGACCGGCGAGGACGAGCGTAGATGGGCATTCTGCGTGACATCGGCCTGTGGTTCTGGCACCTCCTGCCGGGGAATCCGATCGTCGTGCGCGTAGTCAGCACGGGCGGGAAGCGCATTCAGCATCTCTGGGCCAGGTTGATCTATCTGCTCGCGTTGATGGTCGTGTTTCTCGTGATGGGTGGACTGCTGCTCGGGACGCGCGATCAGACGCTCGCCGAGCTGGCGAAGCAAGCCACGCGCACCTTCGTTGCGGTCAGCATTGTGCAGCTCTTCCTGATGAGCTTCATCGCGCCGGTCTTCTGCGCCGGCGCAATCACGCAGGAAAAGGACGCCAACACGTTCCACATCCTGCTGACAACGCCGCTGAGCTCGGCCCAGATCGTGCTTGGCTCATTGTTCAGCCGGTTGTTTTTTGTCTGGGCGCTGCTGCTCGCGGGGCTCCCGATCTTCTGCATCACGATGATCTACGGCGGTGTGACCACCAAAGAGATTTTCGAGAGTTTCGGGCTGGCCGCCTGCACAGCACTGCTGGCCGGATCGGTCGCGATCATGATCAGCTTCTTGCGGATCGGTACACGTCGGACGATCTTCGCATTCTTCGTCGGCGTGGCCGTGTATCTGCTCGGCGTGGGCGCCATCGGACTCGCGACGCCGGTGGCTGAGGCGCCCACTGGCGAAGTACTGCCGATTACTGGCGGCACGAAGCCCATGCAGATGAGCTGGCTGGCACCGCTGCACCCGTTCCTGGCGCTGTTCGTAATCACCGGGCAGACGCCCGCGCCGCCGGTCTCGGACGTCCATAGTTATGGCTGGCCGGCGCGCGTTCTGCTCGCCTATCCCCAATACGGCTACATGGTGCTGACGACGCTGGTTTCGGCGGCGATGGTCCTCATCAGCCTCGCGTACGTGCGGCGCGGCGCGAAAGAGGGGGAATCCACAATCTTCTCCCGTCTGACCGAGCGTGTGTTGCCACAGCGCGCGGACGCGCGGCGACGCAAACCACGCCGTGTCTGGAACAACCCCATCGCTTGGCGCGAGGCCGCCACGCGCGCCTCGGCCGGCGGACGATCGCTACTGCGTTTGGCGTTCCTGTGCGCAGGGTTGATCGGCGGTGTAACGCTGCTTATTGCGCACCATACCGGCGCTTGGGGACTCAGTACTGCGTTCCCGCAGACGACGCGGTTTGTGCTCACCGCGCTGGTCTGGATCGAGTTCGCCGTCGTGCTGCTGGTCGTCACGAATACCGCGGCCACGACGCTGACCCGCGAGAAGGAATCGCTGACGATCGAACTGTTGCTGTCCACGCCGCTGACCAGCCTCTACATCGTTGCCGGCATGCTGCAGGGGCTTGTGCGGCTCGTGATTCCGTTGATCGGCGTGCCGACGTTGACCGTTGCGCTGTTCGCGCTCGTCGACCTGATTCGCGCCGGCGTACCGAACGTGACGACGCCGGAAGCCGTGGTCGCTGTTCCGATTCTGATGATCGCGTTCGCATCGCTGGGCGCGATGATCGGGTTGCACTTCTCACTGTTGTCGAAGAAGACCGTGCGAGCGGTGATGACCAGCACGGCCATTGTGATGGGCGCCGCCGGTCTGCTGACCGCCTGTGGACTGGCAATGGGGCGCGGCAGCGCGAGCGTGTCTGCGGTCGTTTTGCCGTTTACGCCGTTCCCGGCGATGCAGGCGCTGATTGATCCATGGAGCATCTTTGACCGCAACACCACGGCGGCCGGCGGCACGACGGCGACCGCAGCGGTGCTCTCGTTTCGCGTGACGCGCGCGGTGTTTTGCGCGGTTGCTGCCGCCGGCTATCTCGCGATCACGTTCGCGCTCTACAAGAGTATGGTGCGGGGGTTTGATATGACGGTGCGGCGTCAGTCAGCGTGAAGCGCTGCTGACGCTTCGACTGCCGCGGACGGATCGGCGGGAGCGTCAACCTGCGACACGAAGTTAGACTCCGTCGATGTCTCTGCCAGAGCAGGTACACCGCCCGCGGTGCTCTCCGCCGGGACATCCTGAATCACGACTGCGCCGGCAGTTACGTGCGCTCCGCGTCCGATGGTCCGCCCGGGAATCACGGTCGATCCGATCTCCAGTGTCGCGTTTTTCCCCACGGTGACCGTGCCGGCCAGCCGCACCGCCGGCCCGATGAACGCTCCGCGCTCGATGCGGTTGTCGTGCTCAGCGATAGCCCCCGCCAGCATCACAACATGGTCGCCGATCTGTGAATGGACACACACCGTGGCGCGTGGGCCGATGATCACGTGCTGGCCGATCTTTGCGGACGGGGAGATCGTCGCCAGCGGATGGATCGCCGAGACGAGCTGCATCTCCATGCGTCGCAGGGATTCGGCCAGCGCGACGCGTGCGGCGCAGTCGCCGACGGCTACGACCGCGCAGGAGATCCCTTCCTGCGCGAGCAGCGGAATGCATTCCAGCCCGCCGCGTACCGGCAGCCCGGCAACGGTCAGTCCGCGCTTGGATGGATTGGAGTCGAGAAAGGCGGCGGGGCGGTAACCTGGGTGTTGCTGCAGGAAGTCCTCGACCTGACACCCCAGACCCCCGGCGCCATAGATGACCACGGACTGCATCTTCGCACTCCCGATGGTGTATCTATCGGCACGATGGACGCCTAATCTCCGAGCGAATAGGCTGCGTAATCGACGCGCACCCTACACGGTGAGCAGCTACGGAGACTGATCATGGAACTGCGAATGGGATCTCGGATTTCGGCGGCGGTGCTGGTCATCGTCCTCGCCTTGGTGTTTGTCCGCTCCATTGCCCAGGAGCAGGCTCCTCCGACGGAACCGCCGGGTGAGGAATCCGCCGCATCCCAACCAACCACCCAGACAGCCGAGCCGAGGACGTTTCGAAAACCGCCCCAGGCAGAACTCTTGCGCGACCTGCTGCGTCAGGAACAGGCTCGCCCGATTCAGCCTAGAATCTCTGCCGAAGAGCAGGCCGCCACCGCCGCCGAGGAGCGCCGTGACGAACTCCTGCTAGTCGACGGAACCTCGCTAGTCGAGCGGGCGGGTCGACTCGCGTTCGAAGACTCGGTGCCGTATTTCCTGTTCTCGCTCGGCGGAGACCCGCCTCAGGATTTGAAACTGCGTCTGCTGCCCAACAAGCTGCTGGAGACGATGGAGCGCGAGCACGAGGCCGGATTCACAGAATTCGTAATTTCAGCGGAAGTAACGTCTTACCGCGGCGAGAACTACCTGTTCTTGCGCAAGGTACTGCGGCGTGTGGGGCACGGTAACCTGGGGCCGTAGCTTCCCGCGTGACAGTAACGTTTTGGAGTCGCTCAACTCCATAAGATGTTCTTCTAAATCAGCTTATGAAATCGTTGTGGAGAATGGCAGTCCGTTATCGGACTATCGGCTCATACGTCGCATGTACGCTGGTGACCCAGCAAATTTTCCATAATTCCACATCTGTGGCCATATTATGTGAGTCTGGGTATTTTCATTCAGCGTAATTGTGATAAAATATGGCAGTACAGGCAGCGCCTTTCGACCGGGTTGCGACGAAACGGCACGAGGCTTGGCTTCGCGGATCACCTGCGTGGATCGTGGTCACGCGAGCGGCTCAAGGAGGAGTAGCCAGCGACCCAGTGCGTCGGTTCGACAAGGATGCCGAACCGACGCACCCCGTGCTCAAGCGCTCTTTCACATCACGGTGTCTTGACGGGTGGCTCGCAGGAGCCGCGTCCTCTGGCCAGCGGGCGGGTTTGCCTGACGGCATAATCCTATCCGATGGTCGCCCCCTCGCTCGAAACCTTACGTTCCCTTCCCCGTGGACCACTCCTGCCGCCACCCTTTTTTGTGCGCCTGGTCCGGCCTCGATTACTCCAGCTCCAGCCAACAATAACCGTCCGTCGACGCGCTGCCGTCCAGCCCATTTCCCCAGGACACGAGCTGCGCGGCGAATCCATCGTCATCGTCGTCGACGTAAGCGGCTGCGACGCGTAGGCGGTCACCTGCCCGGAACGAGCCGGCATCCAGTGCCGACGCGGCCACGCGAATGTCCAACGCGGTGCGCCCGTCCGGCAATTCGCTACGAATACATGAGCATGCTTCGAGAGCGGTATGGTCTCCACCGCTCAGTGCCCGCAGCGAATCGCCGTCGCGGAGGGGGACCCACATCTCCAGCGGACGTCGACGCCCGGCGCGCACGATGCCGAGCTGCAGGTGATCGCCGGTGATCTGCCCGTCCGGCGACACGCGCGCCGTTGTCGCTCGGTCATCCTCAATCACGCACCGTAGCGTGATCGCGTCTTTCGCGTAACCACCGAAGACCTGCATTGCCGCCGACGCTGCGCCCTGATCCTTGTTCTGACCGATCGCCAGGCAATGGCTGGCTTCGCTCAAACGGTCGCCGACGGCCATGCGCGGAATGGTCCGCAGCCGGCGTACGTCAATCGGCACGTCAAAACGCCGCCCCTCGATGGCGACCCGTAATGTCATATCCGACCGCTCGAAGTGATCCTCCAGCGCGTTTAACGCGATGTCGACGGTCAGTTCGTCGTTCGCTTCCGCAGCCAACGTTTGCGTGGTGATCGACGACTCATATGGCGCGTCGTCCGGTTTGAGAACTTGCAGATAGCTGCGCGTCAGTGCGAACGGCGCGGCGATTCGGACGGAGCATCGTTCGCCCACGCCGCAAAACGCCGTCCGCGGGACGCGGAGCCAGGGCGGCTGCAGGCGCATCGCCGGTTCAGGTTGTGGCTCGCGCAGATTCAGTGCGACAAAGAGTGGATGCGCACCAGTCGGCACCAGGGGAGGCGCTGCGGACC
Source organism: Phycisphaerae bacterium (assembly GCA_028277645.1). GTDB lineage: Bacteria > Planctomycetota > Phycisphaerae > UBA1845 > Fen-1342 > JANQFV01. The sequence continues at coordinate 52,522 of JANQFV010000028.1, read as the reverse complement.
GGAGCAGCGGTTGCCGCTGCCGCTCGAAGTTCAACACATCGAACTCGCCTGCGGCAAGGCGATCGGGCGAGAGCAAACCGGGCAGGACCTGGTTTGCCTGGGGAATCAGCACGGCCACCTGGCGGTTGGAGCCGATGAACAGACCCGACTCGAACGCGGCCGGCGTGCCGGTGACCGGTCCGATGCAGCGATAGCCGGTGAGCTGACCCGCCGCCGCCACGTAACCCAGCAGCGTGGCCTTTGGGCTGAAATCGCGCCGCACAACGCCGCCCATGTCGATCGGGTCGGCCGGGTTGTGATCATCGTCGCGCAGGTCCGACCAGATCAGCGTGCCCACGCCGGCGACCGCCGCGCCGACGTAGTGCCGCAACACAGCCTCAGCGTCGAGATACCCGCCGGCATGCCCCAGCGGAGCGGCGTCATGCCACCAGCAGTGGCTGGGCTGCCAGAGAAATCCGCCGGATTGGCGAAACACCTCGAGTTGGGCCAGTGCGTCGTGAGAATTCCCGGACGTGGCGAAGACCAGCGTTGCCTCAGGATCACGTTTGACGAGGTCCGCGACCTCGCGCGCCAAACCGGCACGTGTAACGTCGATTACCGGCGGGTACAGCGTTACGAAATCGTGCTGCGCCCGAACGGTCTCGGAAAGCTCCTGGAGCAGCGCAAGACTTGCGCCAGTCTCGGTGGAACTCAGCACCGAATCAGTGATCAGGTACCGCTCCACGCGTTGCCCCAATCGCTCGGCCAGCTGCGTCAGCAGCGTCGCGAGCTGCGCCCGCCGTCGCGCGGGGTCGCGGGCAGCCCAGTCTGGCAAGTCAGTTAGGACCACGAATGGCGCCATGTCGCGCTCGATGATCGCGTCGATTGTCGCCAGCAGTGAACCCAGCTCGAACGTGCCGGACTTGGGCTCCAATCTTCGCCAGGGCGCGTCGATCGCCAGCAGATTTACACCCATATCGCGCGCGAGTTGCACTTCGAGCGCTCTATCGATCGCCGGCTCGCGCAACAGGTTGGAGCGCATGCCGAAGAACGTTGAGCGTCCCCGCGAGAGCTGCCGGTTACTGGGCGTGACGGCGATCGCCGTCTCGAACTGCTGCGCCGCACGCCAGCCGCGTGAGCGTGCTTTCGCGACGAGCCGGTAGAGCCCGGGTTCGCTGACGCGCTGCGTGAAGTCGAGGTTTCGTCGCGAGCGAAAGTCCTCGCCGCTCGGCTGGAGCGTTACGGCCGAGCGCTGGCGTTCGAGCACGGTGCCGTCCGGCCGGGTCCAGGCCAGCTCGACGGAGAGCGAGAGCGCCTGTTCGCGAGATTGGTTTTCCAACACGACGGCGACGCCGGCGCGCGCACCGGGTTCGTAGATATGCGTCGGTTCGTCCAACTCAAACTCGCCACGCACCAGTTCGTGTGACGGGACCTCGTGTTCGATGAGCAGATCGTCAATGTAGATGTTCTGCTTGCCCAGATTGTGGGCCGTCACGCGATAGCCCGTGAACTCGATCGGCCAAGCCAGCGGGGCCTTATGTCGCACGGGTGTGAGTGAGTTCAGCGGTGCGGAGACTCGCCCCCAGCGATGGAGATCGGCTACACGCTGCGGCGCTGTTTCGTACGGTTTCCCGTTAGCACTGCGCACGAGAAAGGCGAGATCGAACGATCCGGAGTTGATCCAACAGTACGTCGCCACCCGGTGGGCACGCGCGAAGCGGACGGGTTTGCGGAACCTCAGCTCGCAAACGACGGATGCATCCGCACGTGTTGCACCGATCTCCAGCGCCAGGCAGCCCTGCCCACGCGCGGGAATCGACTCGCGCGTCAGCTTGCAGTCGCCTGCCAGCACGTTGCGGACGGCGCCGATCGAAGCCGCTGTCGAGTCATCCTCAAAATCCGCCAGCACGGTGTACGCAAGCTCGTCGGCGGTGACCGCAGCGGTGCACAGGCTTAGTGTGACAATCACCGCAATCAGCCGCACTGGCCGAAACGCTGGCTGTGAGTTTGTCATCTGTATGCAACCTTTGGTGCGCAGCGCACGGCGCGGCTGTTCAAGAGCAATATCGGTAAATCGACCCGGACGGACTTGTCACAGGTCCGTGCGACCGGTTGGTCGCGCTACCTTACCTGCGGGGAATTCTAGGGCCTCCCCAGGTGCTCGAAAATTGCCCGTGCTGGGTAACGCACCGGAGATGGTATTCCGTTCAACTGGATCTCAGCGGGCCGGATAGAGCCACGCGAGAATGAACAGGCCGGTTGCACACACGGTGAACAGCACGCCCCAAACGACCACCGGCCAGCGTGCACGAGGCATTTCCGTTCCATACGGCGCCGCGTCGCGTGTCGTCGGGTGGTCGTCATTCATCACGATGCACCTTTCTGGTCAGGCGTTTCTGACTTCCCGTTGGCATGGCGGGCGTCCGATAGCTCGGGTTGGCCTTCGCTGTCTTGATCCGGCTCGGGGCCCGCCGCCAGGCGCCGGATTTCGGGCAGGACCAACTCGGCGGCGAACGCCTTCAGCGTACTCGCGACCGGTATCGCCAACAACATTCCCAGCAGGCCGGCGAGCTGCCCGCCGACCATGATCGCGACAACGATTGCCAGTGGGTGCAGCCCGGATGACTGGCCTTCGATCAACGGGCTCAACAGAAACGACTCGATCGCCTGCACGATGCCGTACACCACGCCGACCATGACCACCGGCCAGAACCAGGGCAGGCCGGCGTCCGCCGCACCGACGTACGCAAAAAACAGCGCCGGCGGCAGACAGAGGATCGACATGAACGGAATCAGGTTGAGCGCCCCGGCGAGCAGACCCAGCGGGAGACTGTACGGCACACCCGCGAGCGTCCAGCCGATGGCAGTGAGCACGCCCACGGCCATGCACACGATCAACCGTCCGCGGAAGAAATTCGCGATCGCCGCATCGATCGTGCGCACCATGTACACGACGTGTCCACGGTAAGCGGCGGGCAGGTGTTCACGAATCGTCCTTACGATCTCGTTGAATTGAAGCAGGAAGAAAAACGTGTACAGCGGCACCAGCACGAGCAGCGAGAGCCAGCTCGCGACGTTCGATGTAGCGCCGACCAGCCAGTTCAACGCCCGGCGGGCCAGGGCCACGCCGTGTTCCTGCACGATCGGTGCGGCGTATTCCCACCACGTTTCTTCGGGTACGTTCGGCTCCGTGGAGGGCGTTGGGCGCACTGCCCCGATCCAGGTGCCGACGGCTTCGACGTATTGCGGCACCTGCCGCGCGAACAGTTCCACTTGCCCGATCATGCGCACGCCGGCGACCAGCCCGCCACCCACAACGATCAACAACAGCAGCACGTACACGACAACGACAGTGTGCAGGCGCTGGATCTTCCGGCGGCGCTCGAGCCAGGTAACCAGCGGATTCAGCATGTAGGCCAACGCCAGCGCGACCAGCAGGGGTGTGAACACCGCGCGCAGGATGTACGCGAACCAGCAGAGCAGCGCCACAGCGACCAGGAGTCCCGCGAAACGCACCCAGCGTCTGGACGACTCACTGAGCTCCGGAATGTAGTGATCGAGGCTCATGGGGCGTCGTCGCGTTTGGGGCCCAGGGGGATCTCGTAACTCGCGAATGCCTCGCCGAAGTCGTAAACGTCGTCGAAATCTGCGATCTCGTCCGAATCCTGCTTCCCCATGATGCCCAGGTCGATCATCAGGTAAACCATCTCGCCAAAGTCGCGGGTTCTCGTGATGTTCCAGCGACGGAGGACATCGAGTGCCAGCGGTCCCCACCGTTCGCGGGCCAGCGTGCGCAGTGCCTCGCAAAGCTCCTGACCGCTGACGTGTTGCGGCTTGTTTGTCGCGGTTGGACCGTGCTTCTGCTGGCTGGCACGTTCCAGACCACGCTGCAGGAACTCGAACGCTTCCGGCGGATAGCGTCCATCATCACGAACCACACGTTCGAAGCGCTCAATCAGCTCCGGATCCATAGGAAGTTGTCCCGTACCACGCCCTGCGCTGTCCTGCCGCACGGTGCCTAGCCGGCACCCGCATGGGCAAGTGGTGTTGCTACGATTCACTCGCTCCCGATTCCGGTGTCGCCCGGTCGTCGCGTGGACCGCCCGACGGCGGTCGGCGGCGCCTGCGCCGTCGGCGACGCGGTAGGCGTTCGCGTTCTGAACTCGCGCCACTGTTACCGTCGGCAGCCGGCGGGCGCTGTTCGCCGCCGGTGCTCCCGTCCGCCGGCGTTGCTGAATCGCCCTGTTGTTCGCGACGGCCACCCGCGTCGGTGGAGGGCTGGTCCGGCGCGCCACGCCGGCGGCGCGATCGTCGGCGGCGCGGTCGCCCGCCCTGGTCGTCAGACGCTTTCTCGGACTGCTCTTGTACCTCAGGTTTGCCGCGCGGCTCGCGCGGCGGAGCTGCCTTACGCTCCCGGCGCGGCCGATCCTCCGGCCGGGGACGCGGTGGAGCCGGCGGTAGATCAAACGCCTTAATCTCTTCCAGCGGAATGGCCATCATGCGATCGTCGTCGGTCCGCACCATGAGCAACTGCGTCAGTACCTGCGTTTCCAGTACGGTTGCCGGTCCGAACTCTGTGTCAACGCGCGAGTTGATGCGTGGGAGCTTGGCCGCCAACTCCTCGTACCCTTCGTTCTCGTACCGCAGGCAGCAGCGCAGCCGCCCGCAGCGACCGGAGACTTTGCTCGGATCAAGCGTCGATTTCTGGAGCTTGGCCATCTTCATGTTGACCGGGCGCAGCTTCTTGAGGAAGTTCTTGCAGCAGCACTCTCGCCCACAAACCTCGTAGTCCGCGACGAGCCGCGCTTCGTCACGAGCGCCGACCTGGCGCATCTCAATCCGCGTTCGGTAACGCGACGCGAGCTCCTTCACGAGCTGACGAAAGTCCACGCGGCCTGGCGAGCCGAAGTAAAACACGATTCGTTCACCGCCCAGCAGGTGCTCCGCGGTCACGACCTTCATATCCAGGCCCAGGTCGGCCGCGCGCTCGGCGCAGAAGCTCATGTCTTCGCGCACGTGCGCATTGAGGTGCTTCTGCTCGTCAAGATCCTGCGCGGTTGCTTTCCGCAGAATACGCCCCGCGCGTGACCGGCAGAACTCCTGACCGCTGTTCTCGACGTACTGCTGGACTGCACCGGGTGACGGGACGCGCTCCTTGCTGCAACGCGAGCATTGCGACGCGAGCGGCTCTCCGAGCTCAATCCCGCGGTCAGTCTGAATGACCAGTTTCTCGCCGCAACCCAGCTTCAGGCTTGCCTTGACGGAGAATTCGCCGATCCAGTTCATGGCGCCGTAGCGAACCAACACGCCCGGCGGCCGTGGCGGCCGGGGCTCTTCAGCGCGCGGGCTCCCTTCCGCTCGTGATGCGTCGTTTGGATTGCTCGTCGATTCACTCATACGAAAACCGTGCGATCCGGCGGGTCGCTGGCGCAGCGCGGGTACGAACATCGTCCGCGCAACTCGTGCTGCATTATTGCCTTAGTAGGGAATCGCCACAAGCTGATCGAGCATTCGCAGCCCGTCGATCTCCTGAATGCCCGTCCAGAGTCGCCCGCCGCGCGCGTCGGCAGCGTTGTCGAATACATACCATTGCGATTCAGCGGCCCCCGGTGGCACGTCGAGAAACGCACCTTCCTGCTGTGCGCGGCCGGGCAGTTGGCAGAATGCGGTGAAGCTCACACTCGACATCGAGCGGTTCTCGAGCGTGTGTTCGACGACCAAGTCATCGCCGTCCCACCAGGCGTGCGACTTCACCGCGATGTCGCGCAGCTCGATCTGCAGGGTGGCATCGAAGTGCAGCGTAACACGCTTGGGCTCGTGCAGTTGGACCTTCACGTCCAGAACTTGTTCAGAGGCGATCTGGCGCGGTGGAATCGTGAAGTACAGCGTACGTTCGAGCAGTTCGCCCGGCGCGAGCTGAATCTCCATCTTCTCCGGCGCGATCAGCCAGTTGCCCGGTGGCGACAATTCGATCGTGCCCGTCACAGGTACGGGATAATGGTTGCGCAGTCGTAGTACCGGTCGTGGCTCGGGATCGTGGAGTTGGATGACACACGGTTCCACGCGGTAGCTGTGCTGCATCAGCAGCAGCGCGGCGTCGACGTTCTCAATGATGATCGGTGTCGAGCTTAACGACACGTTCGTGGCCAGCCCCTCGTGTTGCAGGGGGTACGAATCGCCGGACAGGTGTACGACGCGCGCCGCCTCACCGACGTAGAGGCGTACGTTCACGTCGTCACCGGCGGGACGCCAAGTCCACGCCGCCAGCGCGCTCGATTCGGGGCTGCTGAACAGGATGGCGACGACATCCGGATCGAGCGCCAGCGCTGCCAGCGCCTGCCGTCCCGAGAGATAGCGGAACAGCGTGCGCATCGGGATCAAGTGATCAGTGGGATGCCACGCGGCTGTGCCGCCGCTGGTGCGCAACTCGAACGGAGCCGGCAGGTAGACGCGCTCGGGGGCAATCGCTTTAGCGAGAATGAACCGCTGAGCCATGTCAGCAATGCGCGCGGCGCGTGACAATACCGGGTCCGATGAGGTTTCGATCGTCAGCCAGCGCGCGGCTGGCGTATCGGCTACGCCCTCGCCGTCATTCGCGGCGGCGGTATCGTCATTTACGGCAACGTCGTCCAACCAGAACGCGAGTTGCCAGGGCAGCGCGCGGGGCGGGATGCTCGCCGGTATCAGGTACGAGTACGCGTGCGGAGGCCTCTCAGACTCAGCGGTCTCCTGGTCCGCCACATGCGTACTCGCTGTGGCGGCTTCGGACTTTTCCTCATTTCCCTGCATGAGCGCTGGCAGAATCTCGGTCGGCTCCGTGTCCAGAATCGAGCGCGGCACGACCACGGCCGGGATGGCTACGAAGCGCTCGAGCGTGTCCTGCACGCGTTCGACCGCCGCGGCGTCCCACGCGTCAGGCTGACGGGACTCAATCACCTCGTCACCAAGCTGCCAACTGAAGAGCAGTTCGGCTAGCAGCGCGATGGACGGCCCCATGATCTGATCCCAGTAGGGATCGTTGACGACGACGTCAAACGTGGTGTCCGCCAGACCGGCTTCGGGGGGCAGCAGCACAGCCGTTGTTTCGATTGTCTGGACGACAAGTTCGCGCGCCAGGCCGTGAACGCTTTGCAGGTAAGCGTTGGCCGACGCCTCGTTGGACGGGATCTGGGCTTCGATCCCGATCTTCACCGCGCTGCATTGCAACTCGCGCAGCAATTCGGCAATGCCCGTGTGATCGCGTGACATCCAGCGGCCGATGTCGACGCCCACGTCGTCGAAGCGCCCCAGGGATGCATCAATCTCCGGTAGGATCGCGAAACGAATCGACCTGTCGAGCAGAAGCTCTTCATCGCTGCTCAGCACTGCCCGCGCCGTGTAAACGCCGGACGGCAAGTTTGGAATCGGATGCTCGTTGCTATGCGTGTCGGCGGGCTGCAGGATCGTCTCTTCGCGGAAAAGCTCCGTTTGATCCGCGTCGCTGATCGTCAGAACCAGACGCAGGTCCGCCAGCGTTGCGTTATGCGCGCCCAGCAGCAGATGGTCGTCGCTATCCGGCGTGACCAGTCCGCTCGGATTCGAGAGCTCGAGCCGCACGCGGGGCATCCGCTGCACCGAAATGTCGTCAAACCACGCCCGGCCATCCACATCCTGACGCACGATCGGATCCACGTTCGGCGGCGGTTCCTGCCAGACGTAATCCTGTAGCACCCAGAGCTGAATGCGCAGCGCGCACGCGCGCGGTTCCTGGCCGCGCAGCTCGATCGCGACGCGCTGCCAGTCGCTGGTGCCCGTCACGGTCTCGCTGACCTGTTCACTCCCGGGAATCGGCGCGCTGGCGTTGTCCAGCAGGTAGCACAGGACGAACGCCCGCGCGTGCTCCAGATTCTCGGTGCAAACGTGCGCCTCGATGAGGAAGTCCGATTCCGGCGAGATCGCCAGGTCACTGTGCGTGTACTCGTAGCCCACGCTCCCGCCGCGAACCTCGAATTGAAACGACGGGGGGGCGTTGTATCCGACGGTGTCGTCGAAGCGGCCGCGTGAGAACCAGGGCAGGCCGTCGCCCTCGAAGCGTTCCCAGAACATCGGTGTGTCGTCGAAGTTTCCGAGACGCTTCTCGTTGAAATCAAAGATGCGCACTTGCCGGTAGGTCGACACGTCCGACCGCAGCTCCGCGATGTCATGTTGCGCAAAAGCTGCGCTAGCCAAAGTAACGAGGCACAGTAACCCCCACAGGGGCCGGCCGGTACAGACGAAATGCGCGCGGACTCTCCGAACCATAACGGTCTCTACCGTCAGAATCGGTTATCGCCCGCCTTGGATTGACCGGCAGGAAGTTAACCACAGAGGCGCAGAGGCACAGACAAGAGCAGGATTGAGGATCGGGGGTAGAGGATTGCGGCCGTTTGCGGTCTCGCCTCGGTCCCTCGATCCCTGGCTCCCTCGCCTAGTACATCGCCGGCTTGCCGAGCTTGCGGCGGATGGGGACGAACTGGCCGGCGTGCATCAGGCGGTGCGTGCCGAGCATTGTCAGCACGGCGGCGACGGTGGGGGCATAGGCCTGCATCGATTCGGGCGCGGGTTTGTCCAGATCGGCTTCGGGCGTGGCGTCGACGGCTGCGAGTGCCGCCGCCTTCATTTGGTCGAACAGAGCCACATACTCCGCCTGCTTCCAGAACTTATCCGGATCGTCGGACGTGGCGGTCTCCTTGGTGTGCGACTCGGCGAAGTTGTCGGGCAACGCCGGTGGCGTATGGCCAATGGCGGCGAGCATTTGATGTTCGCTGGCGATTAGGTGGCCGAGCTGCCACGCAACGTGATTGGCCCCTGCCACGGGGCGGACCAGCAGGTCCTCGTCCTTCAGGTCCGCGACGTAGCCGCGTGTAACCAGGTCGCAGAATTCGATGACGTGCTTGATCGCATCTTTGCCGGTCATGCCGAGGCTCCTGTATTCTGTGGTGTGGCCCGCGCACCAACCGGCTCGCACGATCGCAGGCCGGCCGCGTACGCCGAAACGGACACTTGCCGTGCAGATCATAGGCATCGTTAACGTAACTCGCGACTCGTTCTCCGACGGCGGACGCTATCTCGCGCCAGCAGCGGCAGTTGAACGCGCGCTGCAGTTGCTGAATGGCGGTGCCGCGATCATCGACCTGGGCGCCGAGTCGACACACCCCGACGCCGAGGACGTATCGGCGGAAGAGGAGATCGCCCGCTTGACGCCGATGGTTACGGCAATGAAGGAGCAGGGGGCCACGGTTTCCATCGATACGTACAAGCCGGCGGTTATGCGCGCACTGCTCGCGCTGGGCGCAGACATCATCAATGACGTGACCGGAATGCGCGACCCGGACGCGATCGCGACGGTCAGACAGAGCGACGCACGCGTCATCGTCATGCACTCGACGTCGACACAGGCCCGCGCCGAGCGACGGGACGTGGACGCGATGTCGATCGTGGACGACATCCGCGGCTTCTTCAAAGACCGCGTAGCCGGTCTGACCGCCGCGGGTATCGCGCGCACGCGTCTGATCCTCGATCCCGGGATGGGTTTCTTTCTAAGCAGGCGGCCGGAGGTGAGCCTCGCTGTCCTGCATCACCTGGACGACCTGCGAATTGACGACCTGCCGTTGTGCGTTTCCACTTCGCGCAAGTCGTTCATCGGAGCGCTGCTGACGGACGACACGACGCCACGACCGCCGCAGGAGCGCGGCGCGGGCACGCTGGCTACGGAACTCTGGGCAGCGCAGCACGGTGCTGAGTACATCCGCACCCATGATGTGCGCGCGCTGCACGATGCTTGGCGACTATGGCGCGGCATCGCTGCGGCGCCATAGCTCCTTCCGCCTGTCAGAAATGGCTAATCGGCGATAGACTTCCCAACGCAGGCAGCGTTTGACGCGGCCGCAAGAAATCCACGGAGGTCGCGCGATGATTACGCCCCAGGGTACCATTACTTCACTGGTCACGCCGTTCCGCGAGAACGCGGTCGATCTGGAAGCGCTGGAGCGGCTTATCGAACAGCAACTCGAAGCCGGCGTCGATGGTCTCGTCGCGTGCGGCACAACCGGCGAGGCACCCACGCTGGCACCGGCCGAGCATCGGCCGGTGGTCTCGTTGGTGGCGAAGCTCGCCAAGCGCAAGGCGCTCGTGATCGCCGGTGCCGGTGCAAACTCGACCAGGGAAGCGCTCGATTTAATTCACCTGAACGAGGATTGCGGTGCGGAGGCGCTGCTCATCGTCGCCCCGTACTACAACCGTCCGTCGCAGGACGGGCTCTATCGGCACTACGCGACGCTGGCCGAAGCGACCGAACTGCCGATCATTCTGTACAACATTCCGGTGCGGTGTGGCGTGGAGATCGCCATCCCCACGATCAAGAAGCTGTTCGAGACTTACGACAACATCGTCGCGATCAAGCACGCGACCGGCAGCGTGCTGGGAGCGGCCGATCTGCTGGCAGCGTGCGAGATTCCGCTGCTGTCGGGTGATGATCCACTGAACCTGCCGCTGATGAGCGTCGGCGGCGTCGGCGTCATCAGTTCTGTGGCCAATCTGTTTCCGAAGAGCGTGAAGCGGTTGGTCGACGCCGCTCGTTCGGGTGATCCGGCTGCCGTGCGTGAGACGCACAAGCACCTGTACCCGATCAGCCAGGCGCTGCTCACGCTCGAAACCAACCCGATTCCGTTGAAAGCGGCTCTGGCGATGCGTGGACTCTGTGCAGAGGACTTGCGGCTACCGTTGTGTCCGCTCGCTGAAGAGCCGCGACGCCGACTGGCGCAGCTGCTCGAGGGCTGCACGCTCGACTAGGAAAGTGCTGCGAATGAGAAACGGCCGACCCGGAGGTCGGCCGCTACGCTTGAATCGAGGACGGTCCCGACGCCGCATCGTCGGAGGTCTTTCGTACGGGGGGCTTGCTAAGACCGGCTAACGCGGCACCGGTTGTCCTGTGCCCGCGTATCCGGTCAGGAACAGGAACGGGTTCTGCGTGATGACAGGGATGTACATCTTCTGAGCCTTGTCGACCAGATTGCGGAACTCGCTCAACTCGAGCTCGCGTTGTGCGGTCTGTGCCCGGACGATCGGACTCACGTTCGCGTTGCGTGCAAAGGCGGGCAACATCGGCGGCAGGCCGATGACGACGAAGTCGACCGACTCGTCCACATCGTCCACAACCTGGCCACCCCATTGCCGGATCATGCTGGCGACTTGCTCCAGGCCGTCCCAATCGACCTGACCGTCGTAGTTGAGATCGAAGTCGCCGCGAATAACGAACTTCGGTCGCCGGCCGCGCTCGAACGCAATGTTCACGACCACATCGTCTTCGAGGATCGGGTAGCCCGGCGTTCGTCGCACGACGCGACACTCAGCCGTCTCCTCCATGACGGTGACGACTTCAAGCGACGCCTTGCCACTGAGTTCGGCCGGCGTGTCACCGGACTGCGAGAAAACTTCGAAGCCCATGCCGGGCTTAATGTTGTCTACCTCGCCAAGGTTGATGTACACGAGTTCCGAGCCCGGAATCGCGCGAAGTATGCGTCCGTCTGCCTTGGTGAGAATGGCGCTCGGGTCGAGACTGACCTTGAAGCCCTTGATCTCGCGCTGCAACGCCACAATCTGATCGCGGAGACGGATGATCTCCGCGTTGAGGTCCTGCACGGAACGCTCGTGATCGCGCTTCATGCGCTGCACTTCCTGCTCGCGGGCGTCGAGCGAGGCCTGCACGGTCTGGAGTTGATCTTCCTTCTGCGTGACGGCAGCATCGGTGCCCTGCCGCAATTGCTGGAGTTGCACCTGCAGCGCGTCAACCTGCTCGGCGTACTCGGTGTCCTTGGTCAGCAGTTGCTCGTTGAGGTCGCTGGTCTCCTGCGCCAGCGCTTCGACGGCTGCGGCGGATTCCTCCGCCGACGCCCGCTGCTCGCGGTACAACCGGTCCAGTTCTTCGAGCGCCGACAACAGTGTCGCGCCCGACTGGAACGCGCCGGCGGGTTTGCCACGCGCGACTTCCGCCAGCAGGGCGTCAGTCTTGGCGACAGCGCTGACCGCGACGTCCTCAGGATTGCCCGTGATCAGGCTGGCCATCGTGCGTCGGTCTTCGTCCATGACGGCGAACACGCGGCTGCGGCGATTCTGCGCCTCGCTCGCGTAGTACTGAGGTGGATTGCCGTAGCGATCGAGCCGGCCCTGCGCCGAGGCGGCCGCCTCTTCGGCAGAGCTTACGCGCGTGAGCATCAGAATGAACATCGCCAGGCAGGCGACCGAGACGATGGCGAACGCGATCATGCCGTAATGTGCGCCGGTAAGACCGCCGCGGCTGGCCACAGGACGACTGGCCATTGCGAACTCCTACACGCCCCCGTGCTCGCTCGTAAACACCGGGCACCGGCCGCCGACCGACTCGTCGCGCTACCCATGTCCGGGACCCGCCTCGGGCTCGGTGAGTATGAGGAAAGCCGGTCCGGTTGTCAAAATCGGTATACGGGACGGCGTCGGGCAGCTTGACCAGCGCACGGAACTGAGGCAATCTTGCCCGTGGAGACCCCGATCAGAGGTGGATGAAATGGCCAAAGTGCCGCGCAAGCTGAAATACGAAGAGGCGCTGGAGCGTCTGGACGCGATCGTTGCCGCGATGGAAGCGGGGGAGATTGGGATCGAAGAATCGATCACGAAATACGAGGAGGCCATGCAGCTCGCCGCCCACTGCCGGCAGATTCTCGACCAGGCCGAGCAGCGGATTCGGAAGATCCAATTGGACGCCGAGGGGCAGCCGAAGCTCACATCGTTCGACGGTCCGACCGAAGAGGCCTCCGACAGCGCGGACGAGGACTAGCACGGTTCGACGCCGGAGTGGGGGGGCTGGAGTGCCACTGCTCTTGAGCAGTGGAGCATCGTGGGCAGGACCATTGTTTGAAAGCAGTGTCACGTCAGAAGGCCAACTTAGCGATGAGCACTGCACATGCCACACTCGCCTGGCCGCGCGTCGCTACCCAGGCCGTGCTCGATGCTCTGTTCCCTCAAACCTGTGGCGCCTGCGGCGTGTGGATCGGCGGGGGCACGGGGATCGTATGTTCGCAATGCCGTGACGAGATTGAGCAGGGCTTTGCCGCGACGTCCTGCCAGCGTTGTGGGCGAACGCTGCCACGTACGGCGATCCACGAAAGTGGGTGCGCACGTTGTCGCTCGGAACGCACGTGGAACGTCGCCGGTGTCGCACGCGTTGGGCAGTACGCGGCGCCGCTTCGTCGCCTGCTGCTGGGATTGAAGTACGTTGGACACGAACGGAATGCGGCGTACCTGGGCACGTTGCTGGCGGAGGCGCTGCGACAGCGCGGGTGGGCCGAGCAGATTCACGCCCTCGTGCCGGTCCCGATGCACCCGCTCCGACGATTGCAGCGACCGTGCGACCATGCGTACGTGCTCGCCGAGGCACTCGGCGAGCAATTACACGTCCCGGTATGGCGCGCGGTCCGACGCGTGCGCCATTCGGTAAGTCAGACCGGCCTGAAAACCCGGGCGGCTCGGTTTGAGAACGTGCGCGGCTGCTTCGCGCCGGCCCGCCGGCGCAGATTCGACCTCGCCGGCAAGACCGTCTGTGTCGTCGATAATCTGATTGTGGCGGGAGCGACGACGTACGAGGTGTCAAAGGTGCTGCGCCGCGCCGGAGCGAAACGTATCTACGCGGCTGCAATCGCCCGGCCTCCTTCGCCGGGTGATCCAGTACCTGATGGCTGAAAATAAACCACCCCGTCCGAGGCCAACCCAACTTAGCGTGGCGGCAGATCCACGCTGCAGGTGGTCTGGGCAGCGACGACCCGCTTCGTCAGATAATCGACGAACGTCACGCGCACGGTAACTTCCGGGTTCTTTGGCGGTCGCTTCGGCCAGGGGCACTTGATCGAGTAGTGACCGGTGAGTAGCTTGCCGTGCCAGAGCTTGCCGATTTGATCGACGGGGATGGTGTACTCGCCAATCAGGCAGCGGTCGTGCGGCTCGGCTAAATCGTAGAGTTGAATGGTGACGTCGCCGGCGATCTTGATCGCATCGCCGTGTTGGTCGATCGGTCGCAGGTAGACGGTGACCCCGTCGTCGCCGGGTTGATCGTCGTAGTTCGCTCCGCCCGTTAAACGGTCAATGACCACCTGTTCGGGGTAGAACAGCTTCTTAAGATCGTTTTCGGAGATCGCGCGGGCGACGTCGAGCTGTCGGTGGGTCGCATCGAGCTCCGTCTGCTTCGCGACGAGCTTGGCGTCCTTGGTCCGCAACTCATCGCGGAGCCGGTTGTTTTCGATTCGCAGGTTAGCGTTGTTGTTCGAACCCGCGCAGCCAGTGATCGCGCTGACCGCGAGCGCCGCGAACAATCCCCGCCCGATCCAAACCCGCGCGAGGTGCCTGCGGTGCCGTGTGCGTACCATGGTCTGAGCCCTTTATTCGACGGAGCGTAACGCCGGAGGCTCGGGCATGTCCTCGAGGACCTTGTCGGCCAGGCCATAGGCGACCGACTGCTCCGCGTCCATCCAGTTGTTGCGGTCGCAGTCCTTTTCGATCTGCTCGATCTTCTTGCCGGTGTGCTTGGCGAGGACGGCGTAGAGCTGCTTCTGCGTGCGCATCATCTCGTCCAGCTCGATCTTGATGTCCGTCGCCGGTCCGCGGGCACCGCCCAGCGGTTGGTGGATCATCACCCGCGAGTGCGGCAGGACGTAGCGCTTGCCGGCCGTGCCGGCGCAGGACAGCACCGCGGCCATGCTGGCGGCGGCGCCGAGCACATATGTCGCCACGGGGCAGGGCAGGTACTGCATCGTGTCGTAGATGCCCATACCGCTATACACCGACCCGCCGGGCGAGTTGATGTACAGGTGAATGTCCGCCTTGCGATCCTCGTTCGCGAGGAAAAGCATCTGGGCGATGATGACGTTCGACAGGTCAGACGTGACCTCGTCGCCTAGGAAGATGATGCGGTCTTTGAGGAGCCGCGAGTAAATGTCGTAGGAGCGTTCGGCCCGGCCTTCGCGCTCGACAACGATCGGAATCAGCGTTTGTGCCTTGGTCATGTGCGGCCGTCTCCCTACTTACCTTTCTTGCCCTTCTTCGCGCCGGTGTCATCGAGAATCTCGTCGATCAGGCCGTAATCCTTGGCCTCGGCCGCGCTCATGTAGCGATCGCGCTCAGTGTCTTCGAGCAGTTGCTTCTTCGGCTTGCCCGTGGAGGTAGCCAGGATGTCGATCAGCGTTTCTTTCACGCGCAGAATCTCATCGGCTTGGATGCGCATGTCCGAGGCCTGGCCACCGACGTAACCCCATGGCTGATGGATCATGATCTTGGCGTGTGGCAGGGCGAATCGTTTGCCCTTCGTGCCGGCGGCCAGAATGAGCGCCGCGCCGCTGCTGGCGGAGCCGACGCAGTACGTCGCGATCTCGCAGTTCAGGAAGCGCATCGTGTCGTAAATGGCGAGCGTGTCGTCGATGTCGCCGCCCGGGCAGTTGATATATAGGTGGATGTCCTGGTCGCGCTTGATCGACTGGAGGTACAGCATGCTCTTGATTACGTGCGAGCAGACCGTGCTGCTGTTGATCGTGATGCGCGGATCGAGCGGCAGGTCCAGGAAGATGATCCGGTTCTCGAGCAGCAGTTCGTTGAGCCCCATCTGCCGCCAGGCCTGCGGCTGGCCGCCCTGGGCTCGGAATCCCTCGTGCTCGGGCCAGTATGCGGGCATGCATTCTCCTTAGCGTTCGTAGGCTCCGACCGGTTCGACAACCGCGCCGCGCTAGTCCTTCTTCGTGGTCTTTTTCTTCACTGTCTTCTTGGCCGTCTTTTTCTTGGCGGTCTTGGCCTTCGAGGCGCTCTTCTTCTCGGGCGTGGTGTCGATCTCGGCGTCGGTCAACAGTTGCGCGATGCACTTGTTATGTCGGATCTGCTCCACAAGCTGCTTGAGCAGGCCCCGGCTCTGGAGGTCGTCACGAACGCGATCGAACCGGCGGTTGTAGAGTTGCGCCATACGCGCAATTTCCGTGTTGACCTCTTCATCGTTTACGTTGACACCCAGCTCTTCGGCCACTTTTTCGAGGATGAAACCGAGCCGAAGTTCGTTGGCGACCTCCTCGCTGGCCGACGTGCGCAACTCGTCGATGCGCGCCTCGACGTCCGAGATCGGCATGCCCATCTGCTGCAGCTCGACCACCTTGCGCAGCACCGCCCGGTCTGTCTGGCGTCCGGAAAACTCCTCGGGCAGGTCGAGCTTGGTGTTTTCGAGCAGATACTGCTCGACCTGGGCTTTCTTTGCGCGATCGGTGTACTGATCGAGCTGCGCCTCCATCTGTGCCGCGGTCTCCTCCCGGGCTTCCTTCTCGTTGTCGAAGCCGAATCCCGCCAGGAAGTTCTCCATCGGCTCCGGCGCGAGCCGCTTGATCTCGTGAACATCTAGCTCGAACTCACCGTCCTTGCCGCGCAGATCTGCCCGTTCGAAATCCGGTGGGATTTTGCACTTTGCTGTACACGTGTCCCCGACCTTCTTTCCGCTTAGGACCTCACCGAGATCCGTGACTGGAATGCCACCGATCTGCGTGGGGCGGACGCCGACGGACTCGTTTTCTTCCTTGCGGATCTCTTCGCCGTCAACGGTCAGCATAATGTCGGCGATGACCTGATCATCGGTTTCTGCGGCACCATCAACAGGCTCGAATCGCCCGCGGTTCTTGCGTTGCCGCAGAATCTGCTCGTCGATCATGTCATCCGTGATCTTGATCTCGGGCGCCTTAATCTTGATGCCCTTGAGCTTGGGCAGATCGAAGGTCGGTTTGATCTCGACTTCGCAGGTATACGAAAAGTCGCCGGTCTCCGGAAGCTTGAGGTGCTGCAGTGCCTCGTCAAACTCCATGAGCTGCACGCCGGTGTCCGTCGTGATGTGGAAACGCGGGTCACCCAGCGTCTCAATCTCCGCATTCTCGACGGCGGCGAAGAACGATTGCCCCACGATCGATGTGGTCAGCGACTCGCGAACGTCGGCACCGAAACGTTTTTCGACCAGACGCCGCGGGGCACGACCCTTGCGGAAGCCCGGGACCTGCGCGTCGTGCATGAGTTCCGAGTAATTGTGCTCCATGTGGTCGGCGATGACCTTCGCGGGCACGGTGATCTGGGCCTCTTTGCGCAGGACGCCTACGTCCTTCAGCTCAGCCTTGACCTCCTTCTTGAGCTCTTCCAGCAGCTTCTCCTGCTGCTCTTCAGCCTGGGCCCAGGCCATCGCATCATCAGCCCCGCCCGTCACACCCGGTACGTCCATTCCACGTTCTCCCGGTCAGGATTAGGCCGGCTGGACACAGCGCCGCCGGCAATCTGGTCAGGCAGCGGATGATACCCGAGCCGGCGACTTCACATCGTCCCGAGCAGCGTGCTCGCGTCACCGCCTAGCAGCACCGTCACGATCGCCGCCAGCCAAGTGGCCAGCAGGCTCGTGAACAGTGACGCAAAGTTCACCATACCAAGACCTTGCAGGATGCCGCATGTGGTTCCGCCGCAGGATAGTGCCACGAGCGACTTTGCGATGCGGAATCGATACAGCTTCATCATTGGGTTACTCCTTGTTGCACACCGTTCGGCGCCCACGTGATGTGGACTGCCAGTCAATTCGATCTTCCAGGCGGTCGCAGCGCGGCATCCGTTTCGTGCCGTACGGTACGCCGTCCAGACCGCCTGTCAACCCAGCGGGAACGTGGCATGTGCCGATCTACGCGATGATTGCGCAGTTCGTGCCTTACGCGCAGCGGGTGCCCGGACTCCAGAATTCGGTCCGTCGCCGCGAGTTCCGAGAAACCATGAGTTCGCCGCGCGGCGTTTGGCTTCCGGGCCGCAATGGCTCATCGCGGGTCCGGGTACTACCGATCCGTTGGGTGGAGCTGTAATTGGTGCTCTAAAGCGGGTTGATCGGGCTGCCCGATACGCAGCAGCAAGCACGCACAGTGTGGTTCGCCCGGCGGGTCGCCATCGGCGTGCAATCGAGCGTACTCCCTGCAACTAGCGGCATGGATGCTGCGACCAAGGCCCCAGCCCCGTCGTCGTCCCGGTGGACAGTGTGCGTGGACGCAGCCACCGACGGGTGCGGTAGTTACAGAGGTCTCATCCATGCCCGAACCGTTCCTGATCCGTTATCTCCAGCCGCTGCTGGCCGGTCGCCGCGCCGAGTGTTTCGATCTGGTCGCAGACGCCTGTCGCACGGGGACAGCGCCGCAGGACATCGTGTGCGATGTCGTCTGGCCGGCGATGAATCAGATCGAACGCCTCTATCGTGACGACCGCATAAACACCGCAGTCGAACACATGGCGTGCAGAATCAACCGTACGATTGCCGACCAGCTTCAGGCGCAGTTGCCGCGGGATGAGCGGACGGGAAAACGCGCGCTGGTCGCATCGGCGGACGGCGCACACGAAGAACTCGGGGCGCAGATCCTGGCCGATCTGTTCCAGGCGAACGGGTGGGAGGTGTTCTTCGTTGGCGGTGGTGTGCCGGATGACGAAGTGCTCGCCATGGTGGGGCAGCATAATCCCGAAGTGCTCTTGATCTTCGGGGCCCATCCCGAGGCCGTGCCAAACACGCGTGCCTTGATCGAGCGCATCCGTGATGTAGGTGTGTGTCCGTACATGAACGTCGTAGTTACCGGCGGGATCTTCAATCGCGCCGACGGTCTGTGGCGGGAAATCGGCGCCGACGCCTGCGGCGAGCATCCGCGCGAGGTACTGGAAACAGCCAACGAGCTACCGCCGCGTACCCCCAACGCACCGCGCCTCGGTATCGTGAAGAAGCGTCGTCGCCGTCGTCGCGAGCAGGCCCTGGTAGCCACCGCGGACGCGTAGCGTCGTCGACGTGGAGAGCAAGCGCGTAGTGCCGGTCTCCAGCGGCCGACGCAGGCAGCATGACGCCGAGCGGCACTTCCGGCACGTCGCACGCGCGTCGGCGGAAAGCCGGCCTACCTGGTGACTGATCCGCACGCCCGGAACGAACATCCCATAAGAACGACGATTCGTCCGCGGGGCGGGGAAGGGTATCAAGAGTCTCAAGATGCGCCCACAGGGTTTGATACTCTTGGTGCTCCAGGTGCAAGAAACGTGCGCGGGTAAGAACGCGTGCGTGGCGGCAGGGGCGTAGCGGGTAATCCAGTGTGTGGGGAACGGCGGTGGGAAGGACGGCGCCGCCGATCGGAGGGTGGGCGTGGATGTGGACATAACAGGAGCATGTACGCGCGGTAGTCGCAGTCAAGCGCAGGCGGCGTGATTGGCGGGCTGGAGCGGCGTTCGTTAGATCATGCGCCCTTTTTCGCACCTTGGCGCGGCAACACCGCAGCGGCGGCGGCGCGGCATGATAACGGCGAGCGGCCGGCTCTAACCCAAGTTGAACAGTTCCGCCCCGTTACGGGCTCTGATGATAGCGTCAAGGTCGTTTCTGAGCAGAAGTCGTGACTGCATTTGCGTGACCTCGTCGGTCCAGGGGCACTGCGCAGGTTGAAGAGGGCGGTGCCGGCAGTACAATCCAGCCTCTTGCGGGCGCCTCGCCCGGTCAGCAACGCGGCAGACGTGGGCGGAAACACGCATGGCAGGTTCTCCAGTACGGCCCTCAGCCCTCAAACAGCACCTGCTCAACTGCTGCGGCTACGCGCGCGACCTCGTCCTGCGGGACTACGTATTCGCGGCCGACAGGTCCGTCGGCTTGGCCGCGTTTGCTCATCGGCCGTTCGATGCCCGCTCCGCCTGCATCGCCGCAATTGACTGTCGGAATCGAGATCCCCAATCGGAGGTGCTGGCCTGCCGGGAGTTCGGGGCGCCGGTGGTCTTCGCCTGCCTGGGTGATCGGCTACAAGTGTGGAAGCCAGGACCGGAGACGGTGGAACTGAAGGAGCGTGGACTCACGCCTGAACAGATTCCCGACTTCTTTCGCGAGCATCAGGCCGACCTCACCCCTGGACGTATCTACGATGCCAAGACGCTCGGGCGCATTCCCGGCAGCGGCCGCCAGTTGGAGTTCGTCGACGCCGGGCTGCTTCCCTTTGCGGAGGGGCAGATTAGCGAGAAGCTCACGGAGAAAGTTACCGAGGCCGCACTGATCCTGCGAGGTGTCTTCCCACGCGACGCTGGCCTCAAGCCTGTGCAGCGTGAGTGGATCGTCAAATCGACCTTCCGGCTTCTGGCGGGCAAGGTACTGCAGGACAAAGACGTCCCGGGCTTCAAGTCGCTACGGCTCAACAATCTGGATGACGTGTTTCGACGGGTCCAGAAGCACTACGGATCACGGGAGGGGGCCAAAGTCGGCGGCGCCGAGCGACGCGACGCGCTGGAGCAAGTTGCGGCGATGTTCCGCGGCCTGAGCAGCCTGCGAAACCTGACCACCGAGGCATTGGCGGACGTCTACGAGCAAGCGCTCGTCACCAAGGCGACGCGCGAACTGCTGGGCACGCACAGCACGCCGTCGTATCTGGTGGACTACATCGTCTGGCAGTTGGCGCCCTGGATCGAGAAGCTCGACCCCGCCCAGTTGCGCGTGTTCGAGCCGGGTTGTGGCCACGCTCCGTTTCTCGTGGCGACCATGCGCCTGCTGCGCAACTTCGACTTGGGCAGGAGCCCTGATGAGTTGAGTGTGTTCTTCCGGGAGCGGCTCAGGGGGATCGAGAAGGATTCGTTCGCCCTGGAAATAGCGCGCCTGTCGCTCACCGTGGCGGACGTGCCAAATCCCGACGGCTGGGATGGATTGCACGAGGGCGACATGTTCGCAGCGGACACGCTTGAGCACACGGCGCAGCAGTGTCGCCTGCTCCTGGCTAACCCGCCGTACCGGAGTGGCCAGGCGTTGCGACTCCTCGAGGGCACGCTGCCGCACCTCCCCGCGGGCGCGGTCTTCGGCGTGGTTGTGCCGGCGGGAGTGCTGCACAGCAAGGGTCTGACCAACAAGCGACTTGTTGCTTTCCGGCGGTGGGTTGCTGAAAACTGCCAACTGGCCGAAGTCTCTCTTCTCCCGGATGGGCTGTTCACGTTCGCCGATCACGAGTGCGGCATCCTGCTAGGACGCCGGCTGGCGCGGACCGGTACGCCGTCAACGCTGGTCAGGTGCAAGCGCGTTCGCGAAGACGAACGCGAGGGCTTTAAGGGGCGGTACGATTTCCCGTCAGATCGCAACGTGCGGCAGAGCGAGTTTGCCGAGCGTGAGGAGTGCGTGCTTTGGGTTCCGGAATTGAGCGAAGAGATATGGTCGTGGCTACGCGGCTATCCGACGCTCTCCGATATTGCCGATGTCGGACAGGGAATTTCCTACAGGCGCGTGAAACGGGAGCGGCACGATTGTGAAGGACGACCGCGAGGCTCGAAGACGATCGAGGGCGAGTCCTTTCCCGGGAGCACTGAGGGTTGGGCACGGAGCCGTGGTGACTGGATGCTGCACGCTCAACCAGAATTGTCCGATCTCAATCTGGCGGTCGAAGTCATACGGCGGCCGGGGCTTGGTCGCGATGTCGGTTTGCCGCAGGTACTAGTGCCACGCAACCCTGCCCGCTGGATATGGAGGCTGAGGCCTTTCATCGACAAGGACGGGCGGCCCTTTGCGAGTAACTTCTTTGCGGTGCGACCAAAGGACCGGGGTACACATTCTCTGGAATACGTTTTCGCTCTCTGCTGTTCGCCGCTAGCGAATGCCTACGCCTTCACGCACTCTCTCAAGCGCAATATCCAGGATGGCGACCTGCGTGAGTTGCCGATTCCGCGTTTCGACGCGGATGGCGTGCGACGCGTAACGCAAGCCGCACATGAGTACCTGGACGCGGCTCGTCGATTCGGTGACGATTCGAGCAACGCGGATGCCATGCCGCTGTTCTCCGGCCCAGAGACTCAGAACAGGGTAGATCGGGCCACGCTCCACCGGCTGATCATGCGCATGGACGCGGAAGTGTTGCGGCTCTACGACCTGCCGGCCAGGGCCGAACGGAAGCTGCTGGATCTGTTCTCGGGCAAGGTCCGTCCCGGCGTGCCCGGCCGCTTCTCGGGCTACTACCCCGACGACTTCAAGGCCTGCGTCCCGCTTTACGTGTACCTGAGTGACACCTACCAGCGGTTTCTGTGTGATGGAACCACGGACGTGTCGCCCGAAGTGCGGTCACGCTATGACGCCTTGGTGGACAAGCGGTTGCAATCGGAGTTGGACGCCGCCGAATGCGATGAGCTGCACTGGCTCGAGGCCGAGATGGACGGCAGCGATTACGCCGCCCAACCGCCGGACGAATCCTGGCTGACGGCGCGCGAAGCTGAGCAGCGGGCGTCGCGTGAGAGAATCGACAAGATCGGCAACAAACTGGTAGACCTTACGTGAGCGGGGGTACCGCTGAATGAAGATCGTTCGGTATGCGGATCCTGGACCAGTCAGCAAGTACCGAGACTACAAGCCCTACCTGCAACCGCTCTTTCGATCCCGCTGCGCGTATTGCATCTCGCACGAGGAGGTGATGGGCGGATACGATGCCATGGAAGTGGACCACTTCCGGCCGTGGAGCCGGCCCGAATTCAAGCACCTGGAGAAGGAATGGGGGAACCTTTATTACACGTGCCGCCTCTGCAACGGGAGCAAATCGAACCACTGGCCGACCACGGAGCAGGATGCCCGCGGTCTCCGATTCGTCGATCCGTGCGAGGATGATCCGGACGACCACGTGCGAATCTCGCGTCACCCCAACACGGGGGATTTCTGTTGGCTGCGTGCGCTGACGCCGGCGGGACGATATACGATCGACAAGATCAGACTCAATCGCAAGCAGCTTATCGATATCCGCCGTGCGCTGGCCCGAGAAGAGTCCGAGGTACGGGAGGCATTCAATCGAAACCGGCAGCGAATCGAGCTTTTGACCAAAGACCTGGATGCGCGGGGAGCAACGCCAGAGGTCGAGGATGTGCTGCGTTCACTGCGCGAGGAGCAGGAACGAGTCAGCCGCCAGTTGGAAGATCTGCGTTCGCACCGTCCTTTTCAGTCAGACGAGACTGCGGCCTGATGGTTGGACGCGCGGCTCCTGGATAAACTAAAGCCATGGTACGCAAACGCACATCGGGCAGACGTCCCGCCCGGAAGGGAACCGCTGCTAAGGCTGTCGGAGCGCCGCCGGCGGGTCGTCGCGGGCGGGCGTCAGCACTCGTGGATACGCGAGTTGTCTACTGCGGCGACTGTCTGGATCAGCTTCGCAAGCTGCCCGATGGCTGCGTGGACCTGATCTACATCGACCCGCCGTTCAACAGCAACCGCAACTACGAGGTTTTCTGGGGCGAAACGAAGGAGACGCGGGCGTTCGAGGACCGGCACGCCTCCACGCAGGCGTACATCGACTACATGCGGCCCCGCTGCGTCGAACTGGCCCGCGTGCTGAAGAAGACCGGCAGTTTCTACTACCACTGCGACTGGCACGCCAATGCTTACGTCCGTGTGATGCTTGATCAGATCTTCGGGCAGAACAGCTTCCAAAGCGAGATCATCTGGCGACGGACGTTCGCCAAAGGGCTGGCGTTCACAGGCTTTCCGAACAACCACGATACGATTCTCTACTACGGTGGCGGCGAGCCGGTGACGTTCAATCGCCCGTACATCAAGTATGATCCCGACAACCTCGACGAAAAGACCGCGTCGAAGTACTCGCACCGTGACCCCGACGGACGGCGCTATCAGCTCGACAACCTGATAAACCCGAACCCAGACCGGCCCAATCTGACCTACGAATTCTTGGGCGTGAAGCGAGTGTGGCGTTGGACGAAGGAGAGGATGCAGGAGGCTTACGACCGGGGGCTCGTAGTACAGCCGAGGCCCGGTGCCGTCCCGCGATTCAAGCGATACCTGGACGAGCAAGAAGGTCGTCCCATCGACACCATGTGGACCGACATTCCGCCGGTGAACTCCCAAGCGTCCGAACGCCTCGGCTACCCGACTCAGAAGCCCGTCGCTCTGCTCGATCGCATCGTCGCCGCCAGCAGCAACGCCAACGACATCGTCCTCGACGCGTTCTGCGGGTGCGGCACGGCGCTGGTTGCCGCCGAGAACCTCGGTCGGCAGTGGATCGGTATCGACATCAGCCCCACCGCTTGCCGCGTGATGGCCAAGCGGCTCCGCGACGTGTGCAAGATTCGCGAGGACGAGGCCCTCTGGCGGGCGGGACGCGGCTTCGTCGTCCGCGACCTGCCGTGGACCGAGGAGAAGCTGCGGCAGATCCCGCCGTTCGAGTTTGAGAACTGGGCGGTCATCGCCCTGGGCGGCATCCCCAACAAGACGCAGGTCGGCGACATGGGCATCGACGGCCGCATCTTCCCGGTGTCGTCCATACCATCGAAGCCGAGCACGAAGAAGGGCGATACGCCGGCGTTCGAGCAGTTCATGGATGCCTGGTACCCGATCCAGGTCAAGCAGAAGGATAAGGTCGGCCGATCCGATATCGACGCGTTCGAAGCGGTGATGATGCGCGAAGACCGCGAGCGCGGCTTCTTCGTCGCGTTTGCGTATTCCGCCGACGCTGAGCAAGAGTGTGCC
The DNA here is from genome assembly GCA_028277645.1 of Phycisphaerae bacterium. GTDB lineage: Bacteria > Planctomycetota > Phycisphaerae > UBA1845 > Fen-1342 > JANQFV01. Next base: position 28,017 of record JANQFV010000028.1, on the reverse strand, counting down.
AACTTCCACAAGCGAACGGGCAGGATCATCAAGCTCATTACTGTGCGTGAAATCCTGGACGAGCAACACGTGCAGAAGATGTAGGCCGCCGAGACCGGATAAACCAAGTCGGATAGATCGGGGCCAGGTGCGGGGCCGTGAATTGGGGGCCGGTGGAGATTACGGCGTGACGCTTAAGCCCAGCACCGAAGCCGTCGCGTACTCCCCGCTGTGCGAGATGGAGACGAGCCACGTGGCGATGCCGAGTTGCTGCGCCAGGTCCGCACTGCGGCCGTGCAGCGTCAGCAGGGGACGGCCAACCGGGTCCGGCAGCGTCTCGATGTCTGCGAACTCAATCCCCCCGCGCCAGCCGGTGCCGAGCGCCTTCATCACCGCTTCCTTGGCGGCGAAGCGACCGCTCAAACGTGGTACCGGGTCTTTGCAGTCCAGACAGTAATCGCGCTCCGCCTGGGTATAGATACGCTTCAGGAAGCGCTCGGCGTGGTCCGCCCACATGCGTTGCACACGCGGGCAGTGAACAAGGTCTATACCGTGCGCCACAACGTTCATGTTTTCGTTGCGACTCCGAAGATGGTCGGTGGGGTCATGGTTCGCGCGTCCGTGATGGCCGCCGACGTGTTAGTCCCGGCCAAGTCTTCCGGTAGGACGAGTTCGATGGCCTGTTCACCTGGTTTCAGCAGATCACGCCGCTTGAACACGTAGTACGTTCCGAACTTCGGAATTTCGTACACGGGTGCATAATTCTCGTCGATCCACGATCCCAGGTCGAATCGTGAGGGCGGTACATCTGGCAACAGACCGCGCATCCAGAAATAGTCGCCGGCCGACATGACCAGCGCGACCGGCGGGTCGTCACGCAGGCGTGTCTCCATTTCGTCCACAACGAACTGCGCGCCTGTGCCGACCTGTCCGATCTTCTCGGTGGTCGTGAAACGGGTCGCGTTCACTCGCCGCGAGTGCAGGTACACACCCGGTAGATAGCCGAAACACTGAATGCGGTCTCCCGGCACGGTGAACTGCTTGACGGCCTCGGCGATGGGCTCCCACTCGGCCGGCTCGCGCGTCTGCGGGTCGATCCGGAACACCCACACCTTCGAGACTTCGTTGAGTTGTGTGCGCAGCGCGGTCCAGGCAAAGTAGGCGAGAATCACAATCGCTGTGGTCACCCACGCGCGCCGCTGCATACGGTGCAACAGCCGTGCCTCGGCCCGCAGTACGTTGACCAGATAGCCCGACAGCATCAGCAGCGGCGGCACCGTCGGTACCAGATAGTGCCGAAAGGCGTGCGGACTCATCAATGCGCCGTACCACGCCGTCAGCGCCCAGGCCGTCAGGAAGAACATGTACCGCGGGACTTCCGGCTCGTCCCGGCGGAGTTGGTTTACGATTTCGATGGGCCGCAGCCACGGGCGCAGCCACCAGAGAAAAGCATGGATCAGCGCCGCGACAGACATGAGCAGCGGCACGTGCAACACCAGTGCGATGTGCTGTTTGAGCAGTTTGTATGAAACGAAACTGTACGGGAATTCGCTCGCGCCCGCGGCAAAGTACGTCCGGTTGAAACCGAACGTGGCGAAACAGGCGGCAGAGAGCGCGCCCTGGCCGGCCAGCACGAACGCTGCGAGCCCGACCGAGGTCAGCGCGCCGCCCAGCAGCAGCAGACAGCGCCGCACGCCGACGTTGACCGGTAGATCGCGCAGCAGAACCAGCAGGATCGTGTGCAGGCCCATGCAGCCCCAGGCCGCCAGCCCGACCTGCTTGAACAGGAATGCGACTCCACAACTCAAGCCTGCTGCATACCAGAACCACCAGCGTCCGCGCACGCAGCCCCAAAGGTACAGCGCTACGCCGATGAGCTCGAACGCGACGAGGAACGTCTCCGTACGATTCGTCCCGCCCGTGTAATAGGCGTGCGTGAGATAGAAGCTCAGGAGTACCGTGGTGATTCCCGCGGCGCCGCGCTGAAACACCGCCCGGGCTGCGAGGAAGAACGCCGCATGCGCCACGAGCAGCCCCAGCGTACACATCGCGATCACGCCCAGATAGCTGCCATTTCCCAGCAGCATCCCGACGGCGTTGATCCAGTAGACCCCCGGCGGCTTATTGTCCCACACGTCGAGGTAGACCGTCGCCCCGTTCGCGATGCGCCAGCCGAAGTACGCGAACATCTGGTCGTCGACGATGTCCGCGCGGTAGTAGGCGAGCACTTGCGACAGCGCGACCAGCGGCACAATGAAGAGTGCCATGGTCGCGAACTGCAGGCCGAACGCCGTGCCGTCTCCTCGTCCGGAGGGTCGCAGAAGATCGCGTTCGGCGGGTGACGCTGACGTCAATTCGAATCCCGTTCTCGTGCTGAGCGGCTGCTACGGCGCGTCTAGCGGGCAGTTGCCAGCGCCTGCTGCAACTCCTGCTCGACCGTCTCCCAGTTGATGACGTTCATGAACGCCTTGATGTAGTCGCCGCGCCGATTCTGGTACTTCAGGTAGTACGCGTGCTCCCAGACGTCGAGCACGAGCAGCGGCACACAACCCCACACGCCGTGGTTCTGGTGCTTCTCGGCCTGCACGACGAGCAGTCGCTGTGCGGTCGGCTCGTAGGCCAGTACGCCCCAGCCACTGCCCTGAACCTGCTTCGAAGCCGCAGCGAAGTTAGCGGCAAATGCCTCGAACGTGCCGAAGTCGCGTTTGATCATACGGCCGATATCGCTGTCGGCCGGGGGCTCGCCGCCACCGTTGGGCTTCATCACGCGCCAGAACAGGTTGTGCAGCAACACGCCGCAGGCATTGAACGACAACACGTCTGTTACGGCGCGGACGCGGTGAATCGCGTTGCCGCCCGTCCGGCGAATCGACTCGAGTTCGGCAATCGCCTTGTTCGCACCGCGGACATAACCCGCATGGTGCAGGTCGTGGTGCAGCTTCATCGTCTGCGCGTCAATGTGCGGTTCGAGGTCGGCATAGCCGTACGGCAACGGGGGTAGCGTATACGGTCCGTCGGTTCCAGCCATCGCACCCTGCGATTGCGCGGCGGCGGTGCGTGGCCCGAACGCCAGCCATCCGCCGACAAGTGCCGCGGATCCAAGTACCTCCCTGCGAGAAATCGGCGTCATGATGTGACTCCTGTCTGGCCCGAGTGCTGAGTACGAATAGCGCGGGCCGAACACCCGCGCGGCGGAACTCCGTCGCTACTTCGTGCAATCCTGAGGAGCGGGGATCAGGCAGATGAACTCCAGCGGCTCATCGCCGGCGTTCTGGAACTGGTGCATCTCGTTCGGCGGCACCCAGACCACGTCGCCGGGTGAGCACGGCCGATCGCCGGCTTCGCTCTTGACGGTGCCCTTGCCCTTGAGGATCAGAACTTCGTGCTCGTAGTCATGTTTATGGTGCGGCGAATGCCCGCCCGGCGCGACCTCGAAATGGCGCATGTGGAAGATCTTCGCTCCTTCGTCGGGGCCGACCAGCATGCGCATCCTCACCCGCTTGGCGCCGGGCAGGTCGACATCGTTCTGCACGTGCTCGCCGATCGGCTTCAACTTCATGGCTGATCTCCCGCGCCGCGCTTGGCCTACCTGCTCACAATCCATGGATCGGTCACGCGCTCATATTCGACGATCTCTTCGGGCTTGAAGAACAGCGCGATTTCGGTCTTTGCGGTTTCCGGTCCGTCGCTCGCGTGCACCAGGTTGAACTGCTTGTCCAGACCGTAATCGCCGCGAATTGTCCCGGCGGCGGCTTCCTGGCCGTTCGTTGCGCCGAGCATGTTCCGCACGACGCTGATCGCGTTCGGACCCTCCAGAATCGCCACGATCACCGGGCCTGAGGTCATGAACTCGACCAACGAATTGTAGAAGGGTCGCTCGCGGTGGACCGCATAGTGCTCCTCGACCTGTGCCCGCGGAGACTGTTGCAGTTTCATCGCCGCGATGCGCAACCCCTTATCCTCAAAGCGGGCCAGAATTCGCCCGACGAGTTGCCGGTGCATGGCGTCCGGCTTGAAGATGATCAACGTCCGTTCCATAACTGCTCCCGAACAGGTATTGTGCCAGCGGAATCGAGGCCGGATTGTAACCATCCGCCGCCCGCACACCAAGGACAAGCGATGTATTGCCACCGACGAGCATGGCTTCGGCTCATCATGCGTGCCGAAGCGCGACTCGCGGTGCTTCTGATGGCGTTGGTCGTGTTCGGAGGCTGCTTGTCACCAGGCGATTTGCGCGACGCACACACCGCGCGCATCGCCGCCGTGGCCCGTCCGATTGTCGAGTTGAATCCGGACGTGGTGTGGAACGACTCATACCACCAACTGTCTGATTTCGGTGCCGACGCGATCGATTATCTGATGCGGCGGCCCGAACTTTCCGAGCCTGCCGCCGCGGACAGTTTGCGCGTGCTCGTACACACGTCGCTGGTGCGCCGCTTGGCGAATCCGGCGACTTGTCCGCGCCTCACGGCCACGTGCTTTGAGACTACGTGCGATCTGTTGCACTTTGATGTTCGCGTTCTCGGAAGGAGTGTTGGTGTGCCGGTGCAGACCACGCCCACACCGCCGCGTTCGTGGCTGGATCTTTATCCGGCGGAGTTCAATCAACGACTGGCTGCGGTCGTGGATCTGGAAGGGGATCGGCGGGCGTTGCAGGCCTGGTGGTGCATTCACCGTGATCGACCGGGCCAGCTCGCGCTGCCGCGTCGACTGCGGCCGAATCCCGAGCAGCTCCAACGCGTGTTGCGCCGGCGATTCGCGGATGGCTGGCTGTACGAACCGCGGCCGCGCGCACTGTTGTGCACAACGGGGCCGCCGCGACAGCCGATTCTGCTCCAATACGACACGTACGACTACAACCTGGTCCGAGCGGCCTGCGTCTGGTTGGGCCGCTCGGTTGACCAGGACATCCGTGCCGGCCTGGTCGATCTGGTTGCGAGCCGGAACCTGATCGTGTCCCATAACGCCCGTTTCGCGCTGCGCTATGCGACGGATCCGCGCGTCCGCGAACTGATCGAGCGCTACGACAACGATGATGCGGGTGGGGTGCCGCAACGCCGTCCAATGCGAGGTACCTCTTGCGACCCCCGATTCCATCCGCTATCTTCCGAGATTCCGACTCTCGGCTGGGCGTGTGTCCGAGTGGCCAAAGGAGACGGGCTGTAAACCCGTTGGCGTTAGCCTACGTTGGTTCGAATCCAACCGCGCCCATTACTATCACTCCTGCGTATCTCCAAGTCCGTCGCAACCCCGCCCCACGCGTGCAAACCGGCGAGGCATGCGCAACATCTTGTATTAGAGGACATTACGACCCACCCGCCCTGCGATCGTTCGGGGTAGAACGGGCGATTGTCCGTGAGTATAATATGAAGCAATCAGCAGTTCTCCCAATCCGCGGGATTCATTAGGAGGAACGGAAGATGCGTATCCCCAACTTATCGCGTTTGCTGGTCATCGTCGGCATCGCGGGCACACTTACGGCTGGTGCATCGGCTTCGATCGTCGTCGATTTCGAGACCGATACCTCGGCTGACTGGACGATCCAGACGAGCGATCCGGTCGACTCGACCTACGACTTCCAGTTCGACTACATCGCTGCCGGCATCCCGCTCGCACCGCGCTCGACGGCGGGCGACCTATACGGGTTGCGGTTCACGGCGAACGACACGAGCGGTATCCCCGCCGATCCCGCCGCGCAGGAAGACCACATCACGGCCTTCCACAACACACCTATGACCGGCAACATCGAACTGCTGGTGGACGTCTACATGGCGGTGACCGGCACCGGCGGCACGACCGAGTACGCCCACATCGGCGTCGGCAGCGACGGCTCAACGTTCAACTCGCTCTTTACACCGATCTCGGGCCGCGGCTCGTTTGTGGCGTTCACGGGAGATGGTGGCTCGTCATCGTCCGACTACCGCTGGTTCAGGCAGGAAGACACGACGCTGCCGACCAGCGACCCGAGTTACCTCGCGGGCAGCGGCGCGAACACTGCGGCGCTCTACCAGTCGATCTATCCGGGCACCGACGGTTCGCCGACGAACATCTGGACGACGGTGCGGGTCACCGTTGACGCCGGTACCGACACGATCACGTACGCCCTCGACGGCACGGACATCATCCTCGGCACGACCGCCTTTACAGACGGCCTGGTGAGCCTGGGTTACGCCGACGTGTTCGACTCGGTTGCAGCCCCGTTCCAATCGCAGTACGTCGTGTACGACAACCTCGAGGTAATCCCGGAGCCGATGGCCCTGGCGCTGCTGGCGATGGGCGTGCTGGCGCTCCGTCGCCGCTAGCCGCGACGCAGCAGCCAGCTTTCGATACGCACACAACACCCCATTTCGCGCGTCAGCGTGAGACGGGGTGTTCTCTTGTCGGGAAACCGGCCGGCGCGCGGCAGAGCTACGGGCACGCCAGCGGCAGCGGATTTTCCAGCAGAAGATCGATGAACGGGTTGATGTCGTCGAAGGTCACAATTCCGTCGCCGTCGATGTCGGCTCGATAGTGGTCGCACGCCGGATCGTTCACGTAGTAGTCCTCGACGTCGATCAGCGCGTCAACGAACGGGTTGACGTCGTAGGCGTTGATCAGGCCGTCGCAGTTGCAGTCGCCGGCGCAAATACACGGCTGGTACTCGTACGCACCAATGTCGACGACCGGTGGTGTGCCAAGCCCGGTATCCGCGATCGCCGGGGCGTTCCGGAATCGCCAGGCGCCGCCAAGATCCCACGGCAACGTTTCGAGCAGGTCGCTATCACCATCAACATCGGCCGAGTCCGTCGGCACCGCGTCGTTGTTCCCTGCGTCGATGCAGGGAGAGGCAGCGCTCAGGCGAAAGTTATTATCCTCCCACGTGTTTGGATCATCGTCCGGACCGTCGGGATCCGCGAAGAGCGGATCGACATCGATGTTGCCCGGTCCGGTCCACCCGCCCTGGATAGTGCAGTAGCTCACTTGCAGGGTACCTGGGTCGGCATTAAAGATCTCCTCTGGCGAGTCATTCCAGAATATGCAGTTGGTGAGCGTTGGGAAGGGGTCGCCGCCGACGTAGAGACCGCCTCCGTCGCCATGAGCGGCGTTTCCACTGATCGTGCAGTTGGTGAGTTTCAGGTGGGCTGCGTGAGAGGAGATCGCGCCGCCGTCACCGGAGGCGGTGTTCCCGTTGATCGTGCAGTTGACGAGGATCGGTTCGCCGAAGCGACAGTTGACGCCGCCGCCGCTGACCGAGGCGGTGTTCCCGCTGATCGTGCAGTTCGTGAGCATTGGACGATTCGGGGAAGTATAGATGGTGTCACAAAAGACACCGCCATCGGTGTTCTTGCTGATCGCACAGTTGACGAGCGCCGGACTGCTCTCGCTAAAGAAGACGCCTCTGCCGGTGTTTTCACTGATCGTGCAGTTGGTGATTCGTGCGTCAAAGAGCTTGCAGGACACGCCGTTGCCAGTGTTCTTGCTGATTGTGCAGTCCGCGAGTGTTAAGTAGCCATCCAGGAGACAGTGGACGCCGTCGCCCGAGTTCCCGGTAATCGTACAGTCGAAGAGCACCGGCCCGCCAAAAGACTGATGAGACACGCCGCCGCCGGTGTTCTCGCTGATCGCACAGTGGTGCAGCGTTGCACGGCAGCCGTAAGAGCGTACGCCGCCGCCTTGGCCAGCCGAATTTCCGTTGATCGTGCAGTTGGTCAGCGTCAGGTTGCTGTCGTCGCTGCAGAAAACACCGCCGCCGGAGTTAGCCGTATTTCCGCTGATCGTGCAGTCGGTCAGCGTCGGGCTGCAGTTATCGCATAAGACGCCGCCGCCGTGGTCGTCCACATACCCGTTCGTGATCGTCAGGCCAGCGACGACCGTTCCCGGTCCTTCGCCGCTGTGGAAGTAGAACCCGCGGTGCGGATCCGCCTCGGAACCTGCGCAATCAATGATGCACGTGCTGGGATCGCCGGAGGCACTGCGTACCGTGATGGCCTTGCCGTTGAAATCGAGGTCGCGGTTACCGTCGCCGGTGTAGGTTCCGTTGGCAACGACGACCTCGTCGCCGTCGACTGCTGCATCGATCCCTTCCTGGATCGCGTCGAACGGATGTTCGGCCGAGCCGTCTTCCTGCGGGTCGCTGGCCAGTGGGTCGTTCGGCCCCGGGTCGTTTGGCGCATCGTCGTCGACGTAGATCGTCGTCTGAGCGAACGTGGTACAGACTCCCGCCATGACGGCGACCAATATTGCGGCGCGCGACATACCCGTCCTCCCCAACCCCGACTGTCGTGTCAGGATTGCCTGTTCCGAGGATACCGCACGGGGGAGCTGTGCTTCAAGGATAATTGGGTGCGAATGACGAAAACAGGGCGGTCGCTGGATGAGGCACTACTACGTCCGTGCGCCGTCGCCTCGGACGCGCGGGCTGCGTGGGACGCTGATCCCGCCGCCGCCCGTGGGATAGGCCAGTTCCTTCAAGCCTAGCCCGTCGTTCGTCTCCGGGCCGCGTGTCGTCTGGGGCTCCCGCGGGACTTGACATTTTTTTCATATCGCATTATCGTTATCATAATAGTGAGGCGAAGGGTAGGGCGTGGCGATCGCGGCTGCGGTGCTCCGGCCGGGTTGTCGCGAGCGGGGTGTCGGTCGCGCCTGGCGGTCGCGTAATTGCGACGGGAGTGACGGCTTGAACGAGACTGTCTACACGGCCTTGCAGATCGCCGAGGGCCCCGTATTTCGGCTGGCGTTCGCGCTGCTCGTCCTCGGCGCGCTGCGCTACCTCTTTATCCATGGCGCCGACGCGGTGGCCGCGTACCTCACGACCGCCGACACCGCGACGTTCTGGCGCCGCCTCCGGCTGCGCGTCCTCTGGTTGACGTTTCCCGGCATCGTATTGCGGCAGGAGTGTGGCGGGGGCAGCACCGCGCTGTTCGTCTATCACCTGTCGTTGTGTTGCCTGTCGATGGTATTCCGGCTGACGGCGTTACTGGTGCCGGCCTTCATGGTCGAGCACGTGTACCTGTGGGAGCGGAATCTCGGGATTGCCTGGCCGACACTCCCGCTGCGCCTGGCCGACATCCTGTCGATCATCGCGATCGTGACCGGGCTGACGTTGTTTCTGGGGCGGCTCTATTCGCCCGTGCTCCGGAAGATTGAGCCACCCTGGAGCTTCCTGAAACCACTGCTCATCGTGCTCGCGTTCGGGACGGGCATGCTCGCCATGCATCCGACCTGGAATCCCTTTGATTACCACGTAGTACTACTGATTCACGTGCTCAGTGCGGCCGTCGTGTTCATGCTGATCCCGTTCGGACGGTTGCTGGCGTGCATGCACGTGCGCCTCATCGACGTCGTACCGGACGCCGCCTGGGATGCTCCGGACGAGGCTGCGACGGCGCACCGAGCACCAGCTATTGAGAGTACCTGAGACCGCGTATGTCAGAGACCACGGACAACGCCAGCACCTTTGCGATCCTGACCGACACGACCCTCTGCACCGGCTGTGAAACCTGCGTTCACGCGTGCAAGCAGACGTACCAGCTCGGGCGCGATCGCGCCTGGCGCTGGAAGACGAAGATCGATGATCTGTCATCGACGCGCTTCACCACCATCGTCACGCGGCCGGGCGGCAAGCACGTGCGGCAACAGTGCCGTCATTGCCTGGAGCCGGCGTGCGTCTCGGCCTGCCTCGTGGGTGCGTTGCAGAAGACCGCTCTTGGGCCGGTGACTTACGACCAGGACCGCTGTATGGGCTGCCGCTACTGCATGATGGCCTGCCCCTACGGCATCCCGCGTTATGTGTGGGAAAGCCCCGTACCGTACGTGCGTAAGTGCATCATGTGTTACGACCGGATCAAGGACGGGGGGCAGCCCGCATGCACCGAGTCGTGCCCCTACGGCGCCACGATTTTCGGCACCCGCGCCGAAATGCTCGAAGAGGCCCGTCGGCGTATCACCGAAAACCCGCACAAGTACTATCCGCACGGCGAGCCGCACATTTATGGCGAACACGAGGTCGGCGGCGTCTCCGTGCTGTACATCTCGGACATCTCGCTCGAATTCCTGGGCTGGCAGGCCGAACTGGGCACCGAACCAGTGCCGGCGCTCACCTGGGGTGCGCTCAGCAAGGTGCCACCAATCGCACTGGGCGTGGCGGCGGCAATGTCCGGCATTTACTGGGTCATCGGCCGGCGTATGCGGCTTCAGGCGGAGGCGGCAGAACGGGCGGCGCAGGAGGGAGCCGATGGCTGAGTTCGCCCCGCACGGCACGAACCTCACGCTGGAACGTGTGAAGACGGGCCTGTGGGCTTGCATGGGTGTCTGGGCCGTCGTCACCGTCGCGCGGTTTGCCAACGGCTTGGGCGCGACCAGCGGTCTGACTGACGTCGCACCGTGGGGGTTCTGGATCGCGTTCGACGTCATGGCCGGCGTCGCGCTCGCGGCCGGTGGCTTTGTGATCGCCGCCGTCGTCTACATTTTTGGCCTTGAGAAGTACCACCAGTTCGCGCGGCCCGCGATTCTGACGGCGCTCTTGGGATACATCGCGGTCGCGGTGGGATTGCTGTACGACCTGGGTCTCCCGTGGCACATCTGGCACCCGATGATCATGCCGCAGCACCACTCCGTGCTTTTCGAAGTGGCTATGTGCGTCATGCTGTATCTCACGGTGCTCGCGTTGGAGTTCAGCCCGGCGATTCTCGAGCATCCGCTTTTCCATCGGCCGTTCTTTCAGCGCGTGCTCGCGATCATCAAGAGCCTGACCATTCCGCTCGTGATCGCGGGTATCGTCTTGTCGTGCCTGCACCAGTCCTCGCTGGGGTCGCTCTTCCTCATCCAGCCCTATCGCCTGCACCCGCTGTGGTACAGCCCGATCATGTACGTGCTGTTCCTGGTTTCCGCGGTCGGGCTGGGCTTGATGATGGTCACGCTCGAATCACTGATCTCGGCCTGGCTATTTGGGCATCCCGTACGGAAGGACCTGCTGGCCGGACTGGGTCGCGTCGCGTCGTACGTGCTGAGCATATACGTGCTGCTGCGGTTGGGTGACCTGTACCGCCGGGGCATCCTTCCCGACGCACTGGACGGCTCGTGGCCGGCGGGGCTGTTCCTGTTCGAGCTTCTGTTGAGTGCCGTCGTGCCGGCGACTCTGCTGGCGATCCCGCGCATCCGGCGCTCGGTGGCCGGCCTGGCGACGTGCTCGAGCATGACCGTGCTCGGCGTAGTGCTCTATCGGTTCGACACGTGCCTGGTCGCGTTCTCCCGTCCGGAGGAAATGCCGTACTTCCCGACCTGGATCGAGTTGGCGGTAAGCGCCGGCATCGTCTCCGGCGCGGCGCTCGTGTTCATCTTCTTCAACGAGAACCTCCGCATCGTCGACGCCCACGGGCACGTGACCCCACCCGAGGCCGCGCCACCCGAGGACCAGCACCATGGCACCAGCAATGCTTGGCGCCGCCACTCACTTGCATTCGTGATTGCCGCGGCTTGTGCGATCGGATTTCTTCCGGAGCAGGCGGTCTTTGGGCCGCACCCTGAACCTACGCCGGTGCATCAGTCGCGTACGGTGGAGGCGCTTGCTATTGCCGCCAATCCGCCGGTGCGGCGCATGTTCCACCTTTCGTCACTGGGGGGTAGCGTGCCGGCCACTGCCGCCCCCGAGCCTGTGTCTGTGAAGGTGATTGATGGAAATCGCAACTGGCGCTTTGTGCCCTTCACGCATGATGATCATGTCGCCGCTCTGGGGCAGCGGGAGTCCTGCCGCGTCTGTCATCACCAGAACATGACGTTCGATCAAAACACCGGCTGCTTCGAGTGCCACCGCGACATGTACGAGATCACGGACACGTTCGACCACGTGCTGCACATCCGGCGGCTCGGCGGAAACGCATCCTGCATGGTCTGCCACCCTGACGATGCGCCTCGCAAGTCGCGCGACACCGCGCTGACCTGCTGGGAGTGTCACGGCGACATGGTCGTTCGGGGCTCGATAATTCCGACGACTGGGGCGGGGCTGACGGGCTACGCGCCGGGCTACGTCGAAGCCATGCACGGCCTTTGCATCCGCTGTCACGAACAGCTTTCAGAGCGGTTTCCCGAGCACTACGGCACAGAGTTTGGTCGGTGCGACGTTTGTCACCGCGAGTTCCAGGACACGGATCACCGCCGACTTGCACCGTACGTGCCGATGCCGCCGGGACACGTACCGTTGTTGGAGGCGGCTGCGATTGAGGCGCCGCCCCTGTCGGTGGTGCCGGTAACAACGCGAGGTTGAACATCCATGCCCAGCGATCAGCCGGACAACGCCCGGCCTTCCGCAGCGGTCGAACGAGGCGTGCAGAGTCGTCCCGCGCGGCGACTGCGATCGCGCGTCGTCGGGATCACTAACGTGCTCCTGGTCCTGGTTGTAGTCGCGGCGGTTGGGGCGGCTGGCGTGCGATTCCTGGACGCTGCCGTCCGGCGCGAGGCACCGCGCGTACCCTCAACGATGGAGGATGTCGACTGGCGCAGCCCGGAAAGCAGTGAGTACTGTCTTGCCTGCCATAAGCCGGTCGGCCCCGCGATGGCAGGCCTCGACGTGGAGCACGGACATCCGCAGAACGTGCCTCTCTCTGGCGAACAACTGGCAGCGATTCGAGAGTTGGGGACCGTCGTCGGTCCGGGCAACACGCTGATCTGCATGTCGTGTCACCAGCTCGGCGGCGAGGCGAAGACGCGTCACATGCTGGCTGACACTGTGGACAATGGGCAGCTTTGTGAGCGGTGTCATCCGGGACACTACGCGCGCGGAACGCCGCACGATCTGCGCACTTCGGCGCCGGATGAGATCAATCGGCTGGGGGAGACGGTTGCCGAGGGTGGCCCGTGCAGCGCCTGTCACGTGTCGCATCGCTACGCCCGGGACTTCGTGCCGTGTCCCCATGATCCGGACGGACGCTGTACGACCTGTCACGAGATGTTCCGCTGTGCCGAGCGCCGCGCACGCACGCACATGGAGCATCCCGAGGTGCGCTGCCTGGAATGCCACGATCCGCACGACATGTCCCACGGCGAGTTTCTCAAATTGCCGGCGCATGAACTGTGCGTTTCCTGTCACCAGGGTTACGCGTCGGGGCAGGTGCAAGGGATGCACCCCGTCGGACCGATGGAGCAGCCCGTCCCGGACGTGCTGATTCAGGCCGGGGCGGTAGTCGGTGCCGACTTGCACGAGTTGACTTGTACCGTGTGTCATTCAATCCACGAAGCACAAAACGAGACATTGCTCGTTGTGAGTACGCGTGCCAATGAGCTCTGTCTCGCCTGTCACGAAGAGAAGCTGCGCGGATTCTCGCCCGACAGAATGCTGCCGAAACACGGGCAACGGCCGGTGTTGAACGAGATGCAGGCGTCCGTCGTGGCAGGCTGGCAGCGACCGGTGAGCGACGACGGCCAACTGCTTTGCGTCTCCTGCCACCGCGTGCACGGCGGCAGCGCCGAATTGGCGCTGGTTGCATTTCCGCCGCGGTATGGAGAGACGTGCGGCGCGTGCCACCCGGGGCATAGCGGCGTGTTCGGCACAGCACACGACCTGCGGACGAACTTCCCCGACGATACGAATGTGGCGGGAATGAGCGTACACACCTTCGGCGCGTGCAGCGCGTGCCACCTGGCGCATCAACCCGCGCGTGCGCCATCACCGATGCCGGGCGATCCGACCGGACACTGCGCGGCGTGTCACCGCGCCGGTGAATGTGCGGCGGCGGAGCCGGTCGAAGGCATTCTGCATCCCGACACCATCTGCGAAGATTGTCACGATCCGCACGAGCGCAGCTTTGGCAGGTTCCTGAAACTCGATCAGGCCGACCTTTGCTCTGAATGCCACGCGGAGCAGATGCGCTTGGTAGGGGGCCCGCACGATGAGACGCAGGGCACCAGTGCGTGGAAGGAACTTCCGGTCGATCCGCTCGGCATCTGCCTGACCTGCCACGTTCCGCATGGTGGCGAACGCGTCGACCTGCTGCGTGTCTCCGCGCTCAGCGACACGGATGATCCCGACGGACCTTGTCTCAAGTGCCATCCCGGTGCGGCTTGGCGTGCATCCTCCACCATCGCCGCGATTCATCCACGCGAGGTGTCCGCCGCGGCGCACACCGACGAAGAACTCGAACTCGTCGCCAGAGACAGAGATACGAAACTGATGACGTGCCACACGTGTCACGATCCACACAGTAGCGCAGAGACACGCTACCTGCTGCGCAACAAGCCTGAAGATCCGACCGCAGCTTTCTGTATTCGCTGCCACACGAGCAAGTCACTCATCCGGCACACCGGCCACGCCCCCAAAGTGCTCGCAGAGTTTGGCTTCGAGACGACGGCGTGTCAGCCGTGCCACGCGATGCACGCTCAGCCGGACGGTGCGTGGGGCCAGATGCTGTCGCCGCGCTTCCTGGCGGATGTCTGCGAAGAGGTCGAAGGCGGGGCGACCGGGTGCGTCCCATGTCTGGCGTGCCACCACGTAGATGGCCCAGCCCCCGTGCGTGCGGTTGCTGTGCACCCCACGCGCGCGATGTTCAATGTGTATGCGCCGGACGCGCCGGGATATCTGCCGCTGTTCAACGCGGCGGGACACGTCGATCCGACGGGCCAGGTCGTCTGTCGTACATGCCACCTTTCGCACGGGTGCGAGGACCTGCTGCTCCGCGTCGCACAGAATGAGGAACTGACCGAGGCGGAGCGCAGCGCAGTCCGCACACAGTTGCGGCATTTCGTTGAGCCGAACGTCTGTACGGAATGCCACGGGAGTGAGGCCCGCTTCCGTTTCCTCTTCTTTCACGACCCCGATCGGCGCCATTTCGACCGCCAGGATCCAACCGCCCAAACGTATAGGGATTGAATCCGGATCACGCGCATGAACAAGCCCGGCCGAGTTGCGCCGACCGGGTTTGAGGGGATTGCCTTGGTTGCGAATACTACCGGCGACGCGCGATCAGACCCGCGCCGACCGCGAGCAGCAGCAGGCTGGTCGGCTCCGGAATGAACTTGAAGTTGTCCAGTCCGGCCGAACCGTCAAACTCGAACGTGATGTTGACGACGCTGGTACCGTCGAAACCGACGTCCTCCGTTGCGGTCGCTGTGGCTCCGCCTTCGCCGAGCTGCGGGGCGAGCGTCGTCAGGTCGAGCATGTCGTAGCCGAGCGGGCCGCTCGTGACGTCCTTCGTCCACATCGACGGGACATCATACGTGCGTGTGAAGCTGTTCGTGTCGAGCAGCGTGACCAGTACGTTCTGGTTGCTGCCGTTGATGTCGACCAGCGTTACCTCGAGCGGCTCCAGCGGCGACGTGAAGTCAAAGATCAGCGTACCGCCATCTTCTTCGTCGTTCGGCGTGTCGAAGATGCCCGGCACGGTCTGTGTCGGGTAGGCGTTGTTCTGCAGAATCAGAATGTTGCCCAGATCGACGAGCAGGTCCGGATCAGCGCCACCCGAATTCGGCCCGTTCGGATCCGAGTCAAAGATCGTAGCGCCGAGGTTGGGCGAGCCGGCCGAACTGATCTCGATGAAGTTGCCGAACTCCGGCGGTGTCGAGATGTCTTGGCCGTTAACTAGCGGCGTACCGAAATCGTCGGTGGTGAAATCGACTGTCGTTTGCGCACTCGCAGCTGCCACAACGGCAAAAACAACAAGCGCGGTTTGAATCGAACGCATCTTCTCCTCCTCCTGGCCGCTGTGCGCTCACACGCGTGCCCAAACTACAGCTCCCGAACGTGCATGGCGCTCCTGAAACATCCATGCACACAATTCATACTGCATAGCATAACCAAGATCGTTGCAACATTGCAACTGTAAAATGCAGATCAAGTGCGATCTAGGCGGTTTCGTGAGCGATTTTATTTGACTGGAAGCGGTTTCGGGGTGGCTATCGCGGCAGCGCGTTGGTCTCATTCAACGCCAATCGGCTTCAGGTAGTCGAGGCCAAACATGAACCTGGGGACGGACTTCTCGTTGCGACCGACGATCTCGACAGTGAAACGGTTGACGCCGGCGCGCAGCTCGAACTCACCCAGGTCCATTTCTGCCGACTGCGTCACGCCGTTGTTGAAGAAATCGAACGGGCCTTCAGCCGGGGCATCGTTGACGCTCAGACGCACGGTTCCGTAGTCGATCGCCTGGACGAAGCGCGCGTAGACGCGATACGTGCCGGCTTCAGGTGTGGCGAATTCCAACACCAACCGATCTCCAGGCTGGCCTTCCCGCCACCACAGATGAGTGTCGTTGCTGCATCCGTCGATTTCCTGGCGTTGCGCGATGCCCGTGTGCGCCACGACGCGCATTTCCTCGCCTTCGATCGCGCCGGGCACGCGCTCCGCGACATAGGGCAGGGCTGGTGCCACAACCAGGTCGGCAGCCTCCAGTTCGGCGTAGTCTCCGCGTGCGCCCGGTCTGCCGTACCAATACGTCACAACTGACAACTCCGGGATCGAGAGATCCGACCAGTGCCAGATCTCCATGTCGAAGCAGAAGCTCTCTTGGAATGGAATGCGGTCGAGAATGTGCCAGCGGTTGACTGCGGTGCGCCCGTAATTCCGCGGGCCGTCACAGCGGGTCTGGTTGTGGTAGGCGTGGTGAAAGACCTCCGGGCTGCACCAAGCGTAGCCGTAGTAGTCCTCAGTGCCGGTGCCGAAATGGCTCGGAAACGACTCGCCGTCGACGTAGATCTTCTCGTCGCCCTCGCCCCACCAGATCTTGTTGGGATTCACGATGCTAAACGCCGCTCCGACGAACACGCCCCGGCCATCGATCGTCACATAGTTCCAGTCGGAGAAGGGGCGCGTCGGCACATCACGTGCGACCTTCCAGCCGGCGTTGAAGTGCATCGAATCGGGCGTCCATTCGTAGCTGCCGGTCACGAAGGATAAGCCGACCTGTGCCGACTGCGTTCCGTGATTACAGATCTCAATCCGCGCGTTCTTCTGATACGGCATGACCCACTGCGACCAGAGCAAGTCACCGTCGATGCCCATTGGCAGCGATTTGTAGGAATCGACGGTCGGGCCGGCGCCGAAGAAGTCGCCCAGTGGGCACACCACAGTTTCGTTCCCGTCAAACTCGATCTTCAGCACCAGTTCGCGCAACGCACGGATTCGATCCGGAGCCTCCACTCGCGCGCTCAGCGTGTAGATCGCTGCCGGACCGGCTTCCGGAATCTCCCACGACAGCGTTTTGCCGGCGGGCAGCGCCGTCAGCTTATCCGGCGGCGTGACGTCCGGCGTGGAACAAGTCTCCAGCACCTGTTTCCATAACGCCAGCCACGTCGTGAGTTCGTCAAAAGCGGTTGCGTCGAAAGTCTCGACGTTCGTCTTCGGCGGATACGTGCGATAGTTGATGTGGTAGTAGACACGATTGCGACCGTCTTCGCTGACGATCTCATCGCCCGTGACCTTGCAGTGCTGCGCGTAGGGGATGGGGAAATACAGGTTCCAACCGCGGCCCCGCACGCCCGCCAACGGTTCGCCCAGGTGTTCCACCTTACCGCCGAGCAGGTCGGCCATCGGCACCTCCCACGACGGCGTCTCGCTGTGATCAAAGTAGAAGCGCAGCACACCTGTGGGATTCGCCGACCAGATGCGCACGATCGCGCCCGGTCCGACCGCGTCCATGAGCACGAACTCCTTGCGACCCTCGCGCTCCTCTACACGCAGGTGATAGCCGGCATCGAGGTTGGCGAACCAGCCCTCGGCGTCCGTCGGCGTCGTCGACTTCCGCTCGTAGCTGGAGAACTGCCGGCACGTGAACGGCGGGTTCGGGAAGCGGGTCAGCCCGAGCAGGTCCGCCGTATCAGACGTTGCCAGTTTCAGCGTTGAGACGCTCGTCGGCGCGCAACCCGACAGAAGCGCCACGCCCAGAAACCCGCAGATTGCCCAGCTGCTGGTGATTCTCATTGCCGCGACTCCTTCCCGACACGTCGCCTGCGGATGTGAGGTTCGGTTGGCCGCATCTTATCGCGCGCGGGACGCGCGTGGTATCCGCGCAAACGAACGCGGGCCGACGAGGTTGCTCGCCGACCCGCGTCACGTGTTTCAGAATTGCCGAGTAACCCTGACTACGGGCAAGTGATCGGCAGCGTCGAAGTGGTCAGCAGCTCAGCGAACGGGCTGATGTCGGCAAAATCCACGGTGCCGTTACCGTCGACGTCGGCGCCTTCACCCGTTCCGTCGCAGTAGGTGCCGTCGATAACCGCCGCGACAAAGGCGTTGATATCGCCGAAGTCGATCTGGCCGTCGCAGTTGGCGTCGCCGTGACAGGCCGGCGACGTCTGCACGATGCCCCAGATCTCGACGTCGTCGATGTTCCAGCCGCAGTACTGCCAACTGCTGTCGGTCTGGCCCATCGTCCAGCGGAGGTACACGGTCGCCTGGTTGTCGGCCACATTGGAGATGTCGAATTCCTGCGCGACCCAGTTGTTGTCTTCGACGACACTGGTGTTCTGCCAGATCGTCTGCCACGTCGAGCCGTTGTTGCTAACGCTCAGCGACGCATGATCGTAGGTCGAGGTCTCGACGCCCAGCCAGCGCCTGAACTTCAGCGACACGTCAACCGCGTTGCTGCAATCGAGCGCCGTGGTAACGAGGTGCTGCTGTGACAGGTTGTTCTGGTAGTCGCCGGACAGGTTGTAGCCGTAAACGTTGTTGCCCGTGTAACCGCTCGTCGGATCCGGCGGACCGTACTGGCCGCCGAGGCCCTGCGGCTGCCCAAAGGCCCAGAGGCCCTGCGTGGACCAGCCGGGATTGGAATCCATCGGGAAGTTGTGTACCCGGCTCGGTCCGCCGACCTGGAGCGAGACGACGCGTGCGGTATCGCCGCGACCGTCCGTGAGGTTGACGAAGTCCACCGTCGCGGTGTGCGTGCCGAGCGGCAGGTAGTTCGCCTGTGCGTTGAGCAACACAGTTACGTCGACCGTCGCACCGGCGTTCAGCGAGCCCGAAGCGTTCGTCACGTCGATCCACGACTCGGCGTACTGCACTTCATACGTCAGCGGGTCGTCGCCGCGGTTCTCGATCGTGTACACGATGCTGCTGGGAGCGTAGGGGCCGCCGGGCTCGCCCGAAGCGTCCAGATCGTCTGTGGGCGAGACCATGATTCCACCGGCCCAGGGCGAGAGCGTGTTGAGCGTAGTCGCGCCGGTGCCGATCGGATCGAGCCAGTTGCTCAGCCGCGTCGAGTTCGATCCGCCGCCGGTCCACGAGACGTTGAAACGCCCGTACCAATCCGAGTCGTCGTTGCCGCACGCGGCGTAGCCGCCATGAAGCTGACCGACAACCTGGTGGTTCTGATTGAATAGCGGCGAACCGGATGAGCCGGGCTCGGTCGTACCGGTATCCCAGTCGATGACTCGGACGTGCGTGCCACTGCCCGGGCTGCTCGTGCCGAGGTAGCTGGTCGTGGTGGTCGCGTCGTATTCGAAGCTGATGCTCTTCTCGTCCGTGTTCGGGTGGTGGATTGCCACCGCCATCGGGTAATCGCCCGTCGAGCGATCCCAGCCGGCGTACGAGACCTGGTGGGCCGGATTCGCCGGATCGTCCAATTCAACGAGCGTCATGTCGGACGGGCTGTATTCCGCACGGAAGAACGACCCCGATTGCCACTGGCTCAGCGAGCCACAGCACTGCGCCCCGCACGTCGGGCTCTGGAAGTTCCAGTACACCACCAGCGAAGAGGCGTTGCCCGAGCCGATGCCGCAGTGATCAGCCGTCATGAAGAACGGCGTCTCGTCCTGGGCGGTGTTGTTGACCATGAAGCCCGTGCAGAACGTGCTGCCGCCAGTCGAGATGACGCCGACGGTCTGAATTTCTTCGCGCCAACCGTCACCATCGGGGCAAACGACGTCGACGTTGCAGGCACCCGCACGGTCTTCTTCGAGCAGGTGGCCGAAGTCGCGGTAACCGACGTTGATCGAGGTGAGCTCGAGTCCGAGCTGGCTCGCGGCGGCCGCCGGCAGCGTCACCTCGACGACAATCTCGTCGGATGCGACGACCGGCGTCCAGAGCTCGCCGTGCAACTCGTTGTCGTCACTCGTGAACGGCCGCAAGACGCGACTGCCGTCGACGGCGTAGATCAGCATCTGGCCGCCTTCCGGCATGCTGTACACACCAAAACCGAGGTTCAGCGAGCGGGCGCCGGGCGACGCGATCCGCAGCCGCCAGACAAGCGTATCGGCGTTCGGCGCAGTCCACACGCCGTGCGTGTCGGGCAGGATCAGCGTCGGGTTCGGAATCGCAAAGCGGGGGGCTAGTCCGGCGGCGGCGCGGCTCTCGTCCTCGGCGGTCACGACCGCCAGATCCGGAGCCTTAACCTGCACGACGGGGACGTCGTCCACCGGCGGTCGTGCAACCGCCGACGGCAGCGCTGCAATCACCAGCGCGGTCAGCATACCAGTCACGATCAGACGACAGTGAGACTCACGGGACATGATGCGGTTCTCTCCTTCCCAGGTGTAGCTGGCCGTCCAACGTGTTATCGACAACCCGGAACCGGTGCATCGCTTGCGATTGCGCAGACGGTTGCGGCAGCGATATCGCGTCGTCGCTTGCTCACCTACTGATAACAATAGCCTGTTCGGTCCATCACAGCGCAGCGTCCATCCCGGACGCATGAGTCACGCACATTGTTCGCCGAGCAGGCCACGGCCGACCATCTACGGCGGGCCGCACCACGCACGCCATCGTCCCGCATCCGGGTGTCAACGACGGGCGTATCGGCGTTCCATCCGACCCAACGCCAGTTATCTCAGATGATTCACAGTAAATCAATAGAATTCGGTCCAAAAAAGTACTGTTTTGCGGACGATCTCCCGTGAACATCGCGAGCACGGAGGGCGTGTGCGGTGTAACGGCTTGTCAAAAAAGAAGATAAGCGCAGCGATTGCTGCGGGGTGGAGTTGCCCGGCGTGCGGATGTTTCTGATGCTTCTAGCAAGGTAAGCAATGGGTGTCTCGGCTCACTACTGGGGACACGGTCATGCGTAGATTCTGTTTATTCGCCGCGTCATGTGCCGTCGGCATATCCGCGTCGATCGCTGTCGCTCAGATCGGAACAGATCGGCTCAACGAGCTGCGCGAAC
The DNA here is from genome assembly GCA_028277645.1 of Phycisphaerae bacterium. Lineage (GTDB taxonomy): Bacteria > Planctomycetota > Phycisphaerae > UBA1845 > Fen-1342 > JANQFV01. The sequence continues at coordinate 6,976 of JANQFV010000028.1, read as the reverse complement.
AGGGTGTGCTCGAAGACTGGACCTTCACGGTCGGCGAGAATAGTGCGACCGTTCGGGCGCCGACCGAACTTTGCGGGCTGGTTCCACCTTCAGAACCCGATCTCTCGGCACCACTCGCGCCCAATCCAACGCTGCGCGGCGATCTGCCCGTGGCATTCGATTGGCGCGCGGAGACGGGCTGTCCGCCGGTGCGCGATCAGGGGGGCTGCGGCAGTTGTTGGTCGTTCGCGACCGTAGGCGCGCTCGAGTGCAACATTCTGATTCGCGATGACGACACTGTTGATCTTTCAGAACAATGGCTCGTGAGCTGCAACCAGAGCGGCTATAGCTGTTGGGGTGGCTGGTGGGCGCACCACTACCATCACGGCTCGCCTGACGCGTGCGGCGGGACCGGCGCGGTGTTGGAAGCGGACTACCCGTACGTCGCGGCTGACGTGCAGTGCGGTTGTCCGTATCCACACGCGTACGTACTGGAGGGCTGGGGCTACGTTGCGGGTTCCAATCGTGTACCGGCGGTGGAGGAACTCAAGCAGGCAATCTACGACTACGGCCCGGTGGCTGTCGCCGTCTACGCGGGCGACGCGTTCACGGCGTACACCGGCGGGATCTTCAACGCTGACGCCGACTACACCGTTAACCACGGCGTAGTGCTCGTCGGCTGGGACGACAACAGCGGTAACGGCTACTGGATTCTGCGAAACTCATGGGGCACCGGCTGGGGCGAGGGCGGGTACATGCGCATCGCGTATGGGTGCTCGCGCGTCGGCTTCGGCGCCTCGTATGTCTACTACAGCGGCAGCAGCGATGCACTGCTCGAAGTAACGCCGACCCCCGTGTCGTTTGGTGACGTCGACGTCGCGACCCCGCAGACGCGCGATCTGACCGTGAAGAACGTCGGGACCGAGGCGCTTTCGGGTTCCGCTGAAGGTCTGGAGTTCCCGTTCAGTATTGTTGGTGACGTGACGTATGATCTGGATCCCGGCGAGTCGCGAACGCTCACGGTTCGATGTGCGCCCGAACTGCTCGGTGCGTATTCCAGCAGCCTCTCGTTCTCGGGCGGCAATGGCGCTAGTGTTTCCGTGACTGCGGTCGCTGTCGGGAGCGGCGTTCCGGCAGATCATTGCGCGTATGCCCCTGTCGTCGCGGACGGCTCGCTGAGCGCGTCGAACGTCAACGCACAGACGGACGATTCCGCCGGCTGCGGTGGCGGGGGCAACAATGATCTGTGGTGGCGCTTCGTTCCAGAACACTCCGGCGTCGTCACGCTGGATACCGACGACAGCGACTTCGACACCGTTCTGACCGTCTTCGATTACTGCGGCGGCAACGAGATCGCGTGCAACGACGATATCGATGGTCGCGTGTCCTCGCGCGTCTCCTTCGGCGTGCTGGACGGCTCGTCGTACCTCGTACGTGTCGCCGGCGTGGCAGGCCAGACGGGTACCGTAACACTGAGCATAGAAACGGACCCGCGCGACCTGTGGGTCACGGGCCGCGTCACCGACGCGCGCGGCGTGCCGTTGGAAGGGGTGACGTTCACGGGATTGCCAGGCGATCCACAATCGGATCACGACGGGAACTTCGTGGCTTCTGTTGCCTACGGATTCACCGGCACGGTTCGGCCGGCCAAGTCCGGCTGGACGTTCGAGCCCGCGGAAGTCACATTCGCGGCGCTCACGATGGACAACGACGGCACATACTTCGTCGCTGTTCCCGTTGAACTGATCGTTTCCGGGCGCGTGACGGACGAACGGGGCCACGGCGTTTCCGGCGTTACGCTGGACGGGTTTGCGCAGAACGTGGTGACGGACGCGAGCGGTGTTTATGCCACCGTAGTGCCGCACGAGTTCTCGGGCACGATCGTCCCGCGGCGCGACGGGTTTGTATTCACGCCCGGCGGGCGGACGTACGCCACGCTTATCTCGGACGAGCCCGGGCAGAATTTCGTCGCCACACAACAGTTTGGCACGCTCCGGGTGCGCCTGTCGCCCGAGGCGCCCACCGAAGATGGAGCACGGTGGCGTGTCGCCGGCGGCCAATGGCAGGCGAGCGGCGCGACGGTGGACGGGCTCCCGACCGGGCCGACCATCGTCGAATATGCCGACGTCACTGGCTACGCGTCGCCCGCGCGCGAATTCGTGACCATCCGTGCGAACCAAGTGCTCGACGTCGAACGTGTGTACGTCGCTGCCGGCTGTCTCCTGGAGGTCGAAGTCGATCCACCAACCGCCGGGAGTGTAACCATCGACCCCGCGCCCCGCAGCGACGGCACGTATGCCGACGGTACTGTCGTGACGCTGACGGCGACCGCGGCTGCCGGCTACGAGTTCGCCGAATGGGAGGGTGTGGCCGGCTTGGTTCCGTCCGGCGCGACGCTGCGGGTCGAGCTGCAGTTCGATACTCACCTGACCGCCGGGTTTCTCAAGACCGGGGCCGCCGAACTGGCCGACGAGACGGACGTTGTTGGGCCGCTGCTGACGTCGGGGCCAATGCTCTGCGGCGGCGGGGTCGCCACCGTGGTCCCGCTGACGCTGCTAGCCTGCGTCGGGCTGAGGCGATCGCGATTCGGGCCGGGGGGGCTAGGTGTTGGCCGTCTGAATTGCCGATCGAACACCGCCGGCCGATCATTTGGCAGCTAGCCCGGAGCGTGGTAGCATTACCGAGATGCTGACCTTCCGGCTGCAAAAGTGGCTGCGCGTAAGCGCCGGGCTGAGCCTGTTCGTGCTGCTCGCCGTGCAGGAGAAGGTCTGCCCTTGGACGCGCGCCGCCTCGCCGGCTTCGGACATCGGCAGTCCGGCATCGCACGAAGATCCGGCGACCACCAACAGTGATGAGTCGGAATCGAACGAAGAGGCGGCGTTTGTCCCGCACGTGCTGCCCGACACGGCAGCACCGCGCTGGTCCGCCAATGCGGGTCATGTGGCGCTGCGTCAGATCATCGGCGCGCGCGACGGTGTGCAGTCCTGCGGACGCCAGAGGCCCGAGTCATCGGCGCCCGTTTCCGCAGCCAAGACTTTTTCAACGCTTGCTGACGCCTTTCGTTTGCGGCGATGTGCTTTCGCGCCGCGCGTTCCCGACCACTTCATTGCCGGCCATCCCACCGACCCGTCCGTCGGCAACGCAATTCTGCCCTGTGGCCCTCCCATAGCGTGACAGACGGCCACGCGTCGAGATCTCGGCGGGCATTGGCCCCCGCGATCCGAAAGCCCGCACTTATCCAGATTCATCCCGGTTAATTACCGTTCGATTGACCCTTTGACAGGAACATCCCATGGCAGAAAAGAACGTATTTCAACGCCTGATTCTCATCGGCGTGCTGGTCTTGTTCGCAGCGCTGGTGCTGCGCGACCCGAGCAAGACACTACGGCCCGGGCTCGATATCGCCGGCGGCACGGCTCTGATTTTCGAGTTGAACACCGCCGGCGCAGAAGACGAGTACAACCTGGCCGAGAAGGTCAAAGAGCATCTCCAGCGCCGCGTCGATCCCAAGGGCGTCTACGACCTGAGTTGGCGCGTCCACGGCCGCAACCGCATCGAAGTGCAGATGCCGCTGCCGCCGAAAGACGCCAAGCTGCGGCTGGAGAACTACCGTGCCGCGCTGGCGGCGCTGTTTGAGCCGGAAGCGGAGGCGGGAGCGCCTGCACCGGTACACGAAATCACGCGCGGTGCGATCGAACGCGCGTGTCGCGCCGCCGGTGCCGACCGTGACGCAACGATTGATCGCCTCGCCCAGCGGAATGCGAGCGACGCGCTCACGCACACGACCGGCGAGAACGCAGAGGCGGTGCGCTCGGCGGTCGAAGCTTCGGTCGCTGAACGACGCGAGCTGTTGACAACGGCAGCGCAGCGCTACGACGAGTTGCAGGTTGCCCGCGCCGCGTTCGACGCCGGCGCGGATGCGGAGGCCGAACCAGCCGAGACGCAACCCACCGACACGCAGCCGGCCGAGGATATCGAGCTCGCACTGCGGTCCGCGCTCGAGGAATTCGAGGATGCCGTCGATCAGGTGCTCAATACCAACCTGTCGCGGCGGCGTTTCCAGGAAGTGCTCGATTTGGACGCGGATTCCGCAGTCCGGCAGGAGAGTCTGACGGATATCAAGACCAGCCACCCGGACTTGCAGCACCTGATCGACGATGTGGTGGCGGCGCACGGCGAGTGGCGTTCCGGGCGCCAATTCCTCGACGGACCAGGTGATCTGAAGCGACTTTTGCGCGGCTCCGGCCGACTGGAATTCCGCATCCTCGCGGAGCCCGCCCCGGAAAACGTTACCAAGTTCGACCGACTGCGTGAGCAGCTTACCGAGCAGGGCGTCGACAAGCGGCCGGGCGATCCGTACGGCTGGTTCAAGGTCGACAACCCGATGCAGTTCTTCAACCTGGACTCTCAGGCCCAACTCGACGACTTCCGCCAGGGATATCGCAACCACGGGACGTATGTCATTGAGATCCTCGGCGAAGACTTCTATGTCCTGGCGCGGGCTGACGCCGATTCCGGATTGCTGCACAACCAGCCTGGTCAGCGGCAATGGAAGCTCACCCGCGCCATGGCAGACCGCGACCAGCAGGGGCGCTGGTGCGTGCGGTTCCGTCTGAATCCGGTCGGCGGCCAGTACTTTGAGAAGCTCACCGGCGACAATATCGGGAAGCCGCTGTGCATCCTGGTTGACGACATCGCTTACTCGGCTCCGAACGTAAACAGCGCGATCCGCACCGATGGCGAGATCACCGGCGAGTTCAGCCTCGACAAGGTGACCTACCTCGTGCGCACAATGGAGGGTGGCACGCTGCCCGCCCGATTGAAGGACACGCCGCTCTCGGAGCGCACCGTGGGTTCCAGCCTGGGCGAGACGAACCGCGACGCCGCCGTGCGGGCCGGCATGATGGGTGGCGTGGCAGTCGTTGCCGTCATGCTGATTTACTACCTTTGGACTTGCGGCAGCATCGCGGTGATCGCGCTGCTGCTGAACGTGATGATGATCCTGGCGGCGATGGCGATGCTCCACGCGCGGATCACGCTGGTCGGCATCGCGGGCATCATTCTATCAGTCGGTATGGCCGTCGATGCCAACGTGCTCATCTTCGAGCGCATGCGTGAGGAACGGGAGCGCGGCACCTCAATACGCATGATCATCAAGAACGGCTACGACAAGGCCCTCTCGACGATCTTCGACTCAAACATCACGACCCTGCTGACGTGTATCATCATTTACTACGTCGGCAGTGAAGAGGTGAAGGGCTTCGGCCTGACGCTCGGCTGGGGTATCGTGCTGAACCTCTTCACCTCCGTATTTGTGACGCGCACGCTCTTCGCACTGCTCGTCAAGTACAACATCATCCACGATGTCAAAATGCTGAAGCTGATCGGCGTGCCGAAGATCGACTGGTACGCCAAGCGCAAGTACTTCCTGCCCATCTCCGCGGGCATCGTCGTGCTGGGTCTGTTCCTGCTCTACGAGCGCGGTACGAAGAACGTCTTCGACGTCGAGTTCCTCGGCGGTGTCGCGGCCGAGTTCGCCACCGAGCCGGACACGGGGCTCGACGACGTCAGCATTCACGAACGCCTGGCGGAGATCGGCGATGAGATTACCGAGCAGAGCGATCTGCTGGCCTCGGCCGAGGTCAGTCCGATCGCTGGTGAACTCGGCGCTTTCACCGTTCGCGTTCCGGGCCTGACTGCCTCGCGACTCGCCGCACTGGTGACCGAGCCGTTTGAGGCGGCAAACCTGCTGGAACGCAACGGCGTTCAGTTCCGACCGGATGACGAGTTTGTGAAGCTCTACGTGCAGTCCGAGGACAACGTGGAGCAGATCGCCGAGCGTGTTCACAAGCTGGCTGAGTCGGCCAAGGATGCCGGCACCAATCTCGGTCGGGCCACGGTCAATAGCATTCTCGACACCGGCGACCCCGATCTCGACGGCCGCGTATGGAATCTGACGACCACCGTCACCAACATGCGCCTGGTCGAGCACGCCCTGATGTCGTCGCTCGGCGAAGACATGGAAGTGCAGCCGCGTGTCAGTTACGTGATGGCCGGCGACAACGGTCGACCCTATCCAATCACGGATCGCCTGCTCGAATCCGTAATCGCGGGCCTGCCCCCCGGCGTTAGCGCGGACGTGACGGACTACCTCGGCGGCGCAGCGTTTCACCTCACGAGCCTCGATCCGCCGCAGGCGCTGGATGATATTGCCGCCCGGTTGGACAACATGCACTTCCAGCCGGACTTCCAGGATCTGCCGAAACGCGCTTTCGACGTGATTGGTGTCGAGACTGCTTCGACTGACGCCGGCGACGAGACGCTCTACAGCAGCGTCGCGGTCGTGACTGTCGATCCGGAAATCCGGTACTCGGACGATCCGGACCAATGGCGCAGCGCGCTGGCCGATCCGGAGCAACGTCTGATCGACACGGCGCTTTCATCAGAGCAAACGCTCCGCAAGGTCATGCAGTTCAAACCGCAGATCGCTGACCGGTCCACGCGGCAGGCTTCGATCGCGCTGTTGCTCTCGTGGGCGATGATCATCGGCTATCTGTGGATCCGGTTCGGCAGCCCGATGTACGGCACCGCCGGCGTGGCGGCTCTGATCCACGACGTGCTGATCGCGCTCGCGTTCGTCGGCATCAGCGGCTGGCTCGGCGGCCGCGACCATCCGATCGGCGATGCGTTGTTCATCACCGACTTCAAAATCAACATGACCATCGTCGCGGCGCTGCTGACGATCATCGGTTACTCGATTAACGACACGATCGTGGTGTTCGACCGCATCCGCGAGACCCGCGGACGCCTGGGTACCGTGACGCCGGAGATCATCAACGCGTCGATCAACCAGACGTTGGCCCGCACGTTGATGACGTCGCTCACGACACTGGTGATACTGACGATCATGTATATCTTTGGCGGAAACAGCATCCGCGGGTTCAATTACTGCATGATCATCGGCATCATCACGGGGTCGTACTCGTCGATCGCGGTG
>JANQFV010000036.1 GCA_028277645.1 Phycisphaerae bacterium | reverse complement strand
TAAACCGCAGGTTGAGGGTTCGAGTCCCCCCGGTGGCTTTTCCGTAACTCCCATCGCGGACAACACTTCTTCAAGCGCAGCAAGGAGTTGCGCGTGGTCCGGCTCGGCACCGCCCAGTCCACGAGAGTCGACCGAAGTCACCTGGAATCGCTCCTGTGACGGCAAGCAGGACGACAAGACAGATTCGGCATCATTGGCGTCATTCGCTGCCGCTGGCGGGGTCGGGTCGCCATCGAAGGACGGCAGGGAGGCTAACGTGGTTGCCCGCTCCCCCATGATCGTGTGTGAGTAACGCGAGAGCGTCAGGTTGATGTCGCTGTGCCGAGCGAAATCCTGGGCTAGCTTCGGGTGCATGCCGCTGCGGGCCAGGTTTGTGATGAACGTGTGCCGCAAGGCATGGAAGTCAGCGAGACCTCCGAGAGTTCGAGGCAGCAGCAGATCAGACTGTTTCCGCAGCTTCCGCTCAGTCGCGCGCGAGCTTGCCGAGCAACTACGTCTCAACGTTGACCTCGGGAAGTTCCCCTACCAGCTGAGTGGTGGTCAACAGCAGTTAGTTGCATTAGCTCGAGCCCTGTCCAGCTCACCCACTGCACTTGTGATGGATGAACCCTTCAGCTCCTTGGGCGCTACCATGCGCGAGGACGTCAGAAGCAAGGCGCTTCGCATGATCGATAACCTAGGCGTAACGGCAGTACTCGTCTCGCACAACCTCGAGGATTGTATTGTCTGTTCTGATCGTGTGGCGTTTCTCACTTCACTTCCTGCGCGGATACACCGTGTTGAGACGGTGCCCCTTGATGAGCCGAAGGCTGGTCAGCGCTCAGACATTCTGCATACAAGTTGAACCTCTGCCTATTGAACATGCGAAAAGGTAAGGGCCTGAACGGCCTTTCCTCGAAGAAAACGTTCATAAAGAACCAGGAAGACTTCGTATTCGCGAGCGAGATGGCGGCTCGTTTCATTGAGAGACGCGACGGGCAGGGGATCTACCTCGCGAAGTGTACACCACGCTTGTATGAGATCATCCGTCAGGCATTGGGAGTACAGGAGGGCAGTCCATCGGGTCCTGCAGGATTACTTCGATTTCTCGCTTGGTCGCAAGCCGGCTGTTCAGAGCTTGCTCTGCGAATCGGTATGAGTAATACCTAAGCCTTATCACCGGACTGCGCTTCAAGAGCTTTGTGGTGCCCTAAGTTCCTGCCGCGGCAGGGGTCGCCGACTGCACGCGTGCCAGCGCCTGCTCCAGGTCGGCGATCAGGTCCGCCTCGTCCTCCAGTCCGATCGACAGACGGATCAACGTTGGTGGGATGCCCGCCTTCTTCAACTCCGCCGGGCCCATCGCCGAGTGTGTCGTGGACGCCGGATGCGTGACGATCGTCTTCGCTGCGCCGAGATGTGTGGCGTGGATCATCACCTTCAACCCGTCGATGATCGTTACGGCGTCGTCATACGTACCTTTGATCACGAACGACATCAGCGAGCTGAAGCCACTCATCTGCCGTTCGCCGAGCTCGTGGTACGGATTGGAGCTCAGCCCCGGATAGTTGACTGACTCGACCAGGGGATGCTGTTCGAGAAAGCGCGCCACCGCCAGCGCGTTGCTGCAATGCCGTTCCATGCGCAGCGACAGTGTCTCGAGTCCATTCAGGCTCAGCCACGCGTTGAACGGTGCCATCGACGGGCCGAGGTAACGCATGCAGCCGCCGCGAATGCCGTCGATCACTTCGTTCGGCCCGCAGATGATTCCGCCCAGGCTTGATGCGTTGCCGGAGATGTATTTGGTGACCGAGTGGATCACGATATCGGCGCCGAAACTGGTCGGTTGCTGCAATGCCGGCGTGCAGATCGTGTTGTCGACGATGAACGGGATATTGTGCTGCTTCGCGAGTTGCGACAGCGCTGGCAGATCCGCGATGAACAAGCCGGGGTTGCTGGGGCTCTCGACGTAGATGAACTTCGTTTTCGGCGTGACCGCCGCCGCCCAGGTGCCGAGCGACTCGGGCGTGGTTACCCAGTTCACCTTGATGCCCATCTTGCGAAAGCCCGTGTCGAATAGCCCGAACGTCCCGCCGTACACGCGGTTCGATGATACGAACTCGTCGCCGGGTTCGAGGAACTGATGGCCCAGCAACAGGATCGCGGCCATCCCGGAACCGGTTGCGATCGCGGCATCCGTCTGCTCCAGGGCGGCCATGCGCTTCTCAAACACTTCAACCGTCGGGTTGTCCCAGCGCCCGTAGGTGTAGCCAGGACGGGCGCCGGTGAAGATCTCGGCGGCCTCCTTGGCATCGAAGTACGGATATGCGACCGACTGATAGATCGGCGTGGACATCGAGTCCGGCGAGAAGTTCTCGTGACCGTCGTGAATGGCGCGTGTGTCGAAACGATGGCCGGACATCGGGCCCTCCTTACGTGCTACGTTTGGTGCTCTACGCTGTTTTTGCCGGTCTTCTGATGATAATGAGGCGGTCAGCGCCGGGCAACGGTCGGTTCTTCGACAGTCGTGGCAAGGTCAGCCGCTGCCGATCGAGCGGGCAGACGTATTCCTGGAATCAAAGCCGCCCACCGCCGGACCATCCGGTGGCGGGCGCTAACTCGGAGAGAGGGGAGGGAGTCACTGTTAGTATCGGCACATCATGCGCGAATCTTAGTGAGATTGACGAAATTCCGTCGCTTCCGCCCAATCGCGTCGAATCCGATGGGCTGGCATGCCTTCCGGACTGCGAGTGGTTTGCGCGCCGTCGGTTCCGGAAAAATCGCTAGGCTTGGTGCCAGAAACTCGGATTTCTGGCTTCTGTGCGTCTTTCGCCGCGGGTGCGAAAGTCGTACACTGCCAACGATAATCAGGGAGCGGTGTCGGACCTACGCGCGGTCGAATCGACGCCACGTTGTAAGGCTCCCCGGCATGTCCTTGGGTGATTGAGGAGGACGGTCATGAAGACCAAAGGTTTCCACGGTCGCATTATTGGTGTACTTCTGGTTTCGCTAATGGTCGCGCCGGCGTTCGCGGATACGGGATCCAGCGATACGGTATCCCGGTTGGAGGCGGCGTTGGCGGCGCAACAGCGTCAGATCGAGGCGCTGGAGCAGCAGGTTGCAGCAT
>JANQFV010000020.1 GCA_028277645.1 Phycisphaerae bacterium | reverse complement strand
CCGCCGACCGTGAGGTCGTCCGCTACGTTGTGACAGTCGGGGGCGACCGCCGGGCAGCCGCAGCCGTGGCGGCTACGCTCCATCAGGACACAGCCGAGGGCGGCTGTGCTACATGTCACTCGCTGGCGCTTCGTGCTCTGATGGGCCGCAGGCGGCTGTGCTACACGTCCGCGACGGTCAGCTTCATCAGGTCGCCGACGTCGGTGCAGTTCTCCAGGTCGAAGATGGCGGCCTTCAGCCCACTCCTACGACCTTCGGTCATGATCGGTTCTGATAGCGCCGTGAACTTCTCGTCCAGCTCTTCGATCGTCATCGGGTCGCGGGGGTCGCCCTTGGGAATCTCACGCTCGTTGACCAGCTCGCGGCCGTCGGCGGTCGTGATCGTCACGCGCGTACACTGCTTGGCCGGGAAGGCCCGCTCGAACTCCTCGTTCGCGACGACCTTCACCTTCTTCATCTGCGCTCGCAGCGTCTCGTCCCAGAGCCGATCGTCCTTGAATTGCTTCGGCGTAACCATGCGATCGGTCACCGCCGCCGCGATACAGTAGGGCAGACTGTGGTCGGCGGATTCCTTCGATTCCGGTTCGTACTTCGCCGGATCGCTCAGAATATCCGCGGCCCGCGCGATCGACTCGATGCGAATTTCCTGGATATCGTCGGTGCTGAGGTTGTGCTCCTTGACGATCGCCAGCGTCGACGACACCGGCGAGTGCATCAGCGCCTCGATCGGAAAGCTCTTCATGCCGCAGTCGCTGATCATCCAGCGATCGCCGAGATTGTCGGTCAGCCACGAGTAGTCCCAGCCCTCGCCGAGGCAGTGCTCCATGCCTTCCTTGCCCTCGATGACGCCTTCGGGACCGGTGTAGCCGCCCTGGGCGAGCAACGCCGCCTCGACGCCGTCGCGGGTTGCCATCGGGCTCACCGTGTTCTTCATCATTGTCAGCTTGCCGGCGACGGCGCAGCCGAGCGTGAAACGGTGGCATGAACAGATGCCGATCGCGTGCTGCATCTGCTCGGGATTGAGGCCGAGCATCTTGCCCGCGACCACCGGCGTCGCGTACGCCATCAGCGTGGCATGGTGCCAGCCGCGTTCGCGGATGCCCGGCACCGCGATGTGGCACAGCCGCATGGTGACGTCCCAGCCAAGCACCAAGCCGAGGATCAGATCCTTGCCGGTCATGTGCTTCCACTCGGCGATCGCAAGCGGGGCGGCGGCGAGGTCGGACGGGTGCGACGGGTCCTGTTTCCAGTAGATGTCATTGTAGTCCATCGCGCGGGTCATCAGCGCGTTGAGCATGCTGGCGGCGACCGGGTTCATCTTCTCGCCGGCGCCCACGACGGTGCAGTCGCCGGGCTGACCGAGCGCGCGGTAGTGATCGAGAAAGATCTGGCAGTCGTGGACCTGGTACCCGCCGAGGGCGCAGCCGACGGTGTCATAAAGAAACCGCTTGGCGGCGTCGATGGCGTCGGGGGTCAGGTGGTCGTAACTCAGGTCGCAGGCCCACTGGGCGATACGGGCGGTGATGGTAGACATGGGGTAGTGCTCCTATGAAGCTGTCAGCTTTCAGGAATCAGCCGTAAGCTGTAAGCCATAAGCTATAAGCCGGAGGGAATGGGCGTCAACCGCCGCCTTTGAGCCGGGTATGCGAGGCCGACAGCATCTTCTTCACTTCGTCCACATGGCCATTCAGTGTGTTGTACGTCTCAGCGTCCAGCATTCTGAGGTCGCGGGCGAGCAGCAAGAAGTAATCCACCTCAGCGGCAGAACCCAGGGCGATGCCGACGAACCGAGCGAAGTCCTTATCCGTTGCCCGACACCGCCCTTCGGCGAGATTCGAGGGCATGGACGCCGCCGCACGGCGCAACTGGCTTGTCAGCCCAAACCGTTCATCCGGCGGAAACCCCTGAGTAGCGCCATACACTGCCAACGTCAGCGCATGCGCCTTCTGCCAAACCACCAGTTCCCGGAAATCCTGCATACCACCAATCCCCGCACGTCTCCCATTCTGAGCTTACAGCTTACAGCTTACGGCTTAGGGCTTAAGGCTTAAGGCTACTTCTTCGCCGCCATCTTCCCCAGCGCGCAGGCGATATCGAAATCCACGAAGTCTGCGTGGTGGAAGATGATCGACTCCAGCGTGCGTTGGACGTGATCGCCTTCTTTGCTGTGCGTGGCGACCATGTGCATGACCTCGTCGGGCAGGCCGTGTTTCCAGCACATGCCGACGCCGCTGAACGGGTGACGGAGCATGTCGCCGCGAGTGCCCTTGGCGGGCTGGCCGCCGGAGCCTTTGACGTACTCGATCGGCTTGCCGACATCGGCCAGCAGGCTGCCGGCGATGAGATGATCGCGGTGCAGCGGCACGCGGTCGCTGTAAGCGTCCTTGAGCACGTCGTAGATCGCGATCGACATGCGGGCGCAGGTGCGCACGTGCTCGAGGAAGCGGATGTCGATGTCGCCGGCGAGCAGTGTGAACGGAATCGCCTTCAGCTCTTCGACGGTCCAGCCGCCGGTCTCGAGCGAATCGACCCACACGTCGATGACTTTCTCACGCAGGGCGGCGTCGGCGATTTCGTTGACTTCGGGAAAGATGGCGATGATGTCGTTACGCATGGGAGGCTCCTGATTGGCAGAAGGCACGGAGGCACAAAGGCACGGTGGGACGCGTCCGGTGGGCTCGCATTCCCGAACGTGCTATTGAACCGACACAGGTCCACGTCGCCAAGAGGGCAGTTGTGTCGTGCTCCGCGGTTGGATGTCGCATTCTGTCCCGAACGCGCGCCAGCCATGGTGAGGCACGGTTGCGACGCGCGTGTCGGAGACCACTTGGTGCAGTGAATGTTAGTTGCTGTGAGTAAAGGACTTCCATGCTTGTTGTGTGATGGCTGCCGGTGCCGCTGGCCTGTGTCGGGCGATCTGTCGTCGCCGCACGCGCCGCGGAGTGGTTGATCCGGGCAGTTATTTGTTCAATGGCGGCGACAAATGTAGTAAATTATCTGGTAACTTGTGACTCAGTATCTGCGCTTAGATCGCGCGCCGGCGGCCCCTGCGCTGCGCCGTTGGCATCGCTGGGATTCGGGCACCTTCCGGAAGGAGCGTTCCAAATGCTTAACAGTGTTTCCGATTCGCGACTTATCAGTTGCACGCTCGCCGTGTTCTTGCTCGCCGTCGGCACGTCCGCGACGGCCGCGGCCGACACGTGGGTAAGCGTGTCGCCGGATGGGACGGTGCGTTTGGAGGATCGGAACGCCGCGCAGCCTCCGGAGATCGTTGTGCACGCCGACGACGAGACCCGGCTCGACCTGTCGATCTTCATGCCGGGGTTCACGGCGACTGCCGAACCCATGGGTACAGGCGATTTCGTGCGGTTGCACTGTCCGGACACTCCGGTGGACGGCGATCCCGGCACGCCGGCGCTGCCCGTCGTGCGGCGTCTGATCGGCGTCCCGCAGGGTGCGACTGTGGATCTGCTCGTTGGCGACGGATCACGGTCGATCATCAGCCTCGCCGAACTGGACCAAGGCAGCGCCGTGTTTCCGATGCAGGGGTCGTTGAGCACCGATCCCCGCTCGCTCGGTATCGTTGCGCCCGAGGATCGCTACTGGGCGCCCTTCATCGCGATGCTCCTGCCGTTTCACCACCATCGTGCTGCGTACACGGAAGATGCGTTCTGGCCCGTCGAACCGGTGACCATCAGCCCGGCAGGGGTTGTGCGCGGAATGGACCTGTATCTGCTTGAAGCGCGGCCGATTGCGTACAACCCGGCGCGGGGTGAGCTGGAAGTCACGCCACGCCTGGATGTGAGCCTGCAGTTTCGTGGTACGCGCTACGGAGACGCCGGCGTCTTGCCCACGGCGCCGTTGAACCGTGTGGTGCTGAACCCGCCCCGACTCGTCGGCAGTCGCACCGGCGAGAACCTGCTCATCATCGCGGCCGAGCTCTTCACGGGAAGCGCCCCGCTCACACAGTTCATCAACGCCAAGACTACGCAGGGCTACGTCGTCAATCTCTACACGCCCACCACTGGCATGACGCGCGACGATATCAAGGCCTATATCCAGAGTCTGTGGGGCACACCGGACACGCCGGACTACGTGCTGATCGTCGGCGACGCGCTGTATGAGACGGGGGACGTGGGCGTCGAGTCGATTCCGGTCTGGATGGGTGGCGGCACGAAGGCAGCCGCGACGGACATTCCATATGTGTGCATGGACGTCGGCGATGATTGGATGCCGGACATTCCGATCGGGCGCATTCCAGTGCGACTGGTCAGTGAGCTCCAGGATATTGTCGACAAGATTCTGACCGTCGAGCTGGGCACGGGGCCCGATCCGACGTACGCACAACGAGCGGCTTTCATGGCGGGGCCCGATCCGGCGGCCGATTCGGAGACGCGTCTGGATCAGATCATCTCCGGATTCATGGACCCCCGCGGCTACCAATCGCACCGTTTGTACGTGACTTCGTACGGCGCGGACACCGAAGACTTGGCTAACGCGTTCAACGCGGGCTGTTTCCTCGGTGTGTACTTCGGGCACGCGGATGGCGTGCAGGCCTGGTGGTCGCCCGCGTTCTATTTCCAGGACATCGAGGCGCTGACCAACACCGGGATGTACCCCTTCGTCGTCAGCTTCAGTTGCAGTTGCGCTGCGTTCCATTACATGATGGGCACCGGCTCACCGGGATTCCTTGAGAAGTGGATGCTCGAGCCGGACAAAGCCGCCGCAGCGGCGTACGGAACGACCACCAACCTGACGCCGTATACGTGGGACTCATGGGGCTACCTGAACAAGAACCTCTTCAAGTGCATCTACGACAGCGGCATCGAGGAGCTGGCCGCCGCCTGCCAGGCCTCGGCGGGTTTGCTGGTCGATTTCTATGGCACTGGGGATCCGGTATCGCGCGACCACACGGAGTCATTCTTGTATCTGGGTGACCCGACGATGCGCTTTCCCGAGGAACCCCCGGCCACCTATCTGATTGTGGCGGCCTCGGACTACGTTGGTCAGACGCCGTTGAACCAACTGATTGCTGCCCGTGAGGCGCGGGGCTTCAACGTCACAACCTATTCTGTGCCGGCGGGCACGTCGCGCGCCACGATCAAGAGCTATATCGATTCGCTGTGGGGCACAGCTTACGCTCCGGATTACGTGGTCATCATCGGCGACACGGATGGCACGTCTTCGGCCACGAGCAGCACGATCCCGCACTGGATCGGCACCGGCTCTAAGGGCGCTGCCACTGACTGGCCGTACGTGTGCTTCGACGGAACGGGCGATTGGTACCCCGAGATTCCGATCGGCCGACTCAGCGTGCGTGACAACAACACGCTGCAGGATATCGTGGACAAGATCCTCACTGTCGAGTCGGGCAACTTCCCGGATCCGAACTATGTGCTCCGGGGTGCGTTCCTCGCGAACCCGAGCACCTACGGGCAGGCCGAGCCGACGCACGACTGGGTGATCGATAACTGCCTGACGCCCAATGGCTACACCGGAATCAAGCTTTATGCCTCGCAAGGCGCGGATACCCAGGACGTCGCGAACGCGCTTAACGCCGGCGCACTCTTCGCCGTCTACTTCGGCCACAGTTCCGATGGCGGCTGGTGGGATCCGTCGTTCTATCAAAGCGACGTGAGCAGTCTGACCAATACAAACATGTATCCGATCGTGGCCGGTTGGTCGTGCAACACGGCGCACTACAGTTACAGCGAGTGCGTTGGCGAAACCTGGCTGCGGGAGGCGAACAAGGGCGCCGCCGCGTATATTTCCGCGTCGGACTACATCTACTGGGGTAGCGTTGCCGACTGGCAGCCGTCGGTCGAACTCGAGAAGGCCTTCTTCCGCTCCATCTTCGTAGATGAGAAGTGGGAAGTCGGACCGGCTTGGTTAGGCGGATTGTACCGCTTCCTCAAGACGTACGGCGGCTGGAGCGGCGATCCGAATGATCCGCCGGCTCAATACGAGGCCGAGTGTCACAACTTCTTCGAGGAGTTCGTGATTCTGGGCGACCCGGCCTTGCTCATCCCGCGTCCAGATGGATTCACGGTCGAAGCCGCGCCGACGTCCGAGGATGTTTGCTCGCCACCGATCGACGAAGTGACCTTCACCATCAGTGTGGGCTTACTCGGCTCGTTCTCTGAGCCGGTTACGCTGAACGTGTCGGGCGCGCCGGCCGGCGCCACGGTGAACTTCAACATCAACGGTGTCGCGCCGCCTTACACGTCGATCTTGACGCTGGGCAACCTGATCGCAGCGAATCCAGGGCAGTTCAATGTGTTGGTCACGGGCACTTCCGCCTCGCAGCAGCACGGCACCGCGGTGCAACTTACCATCGCGGACGGCGTACCTGGTGTGCCAACGTTGACCTCGCCTCCGGATGGCGCGGTGGGCATTACGCGGCAGCCCACGCTGGCGTGGTTGGAGGCGTCGGGTGCGTACGGTTACGACGTACAGATTGCCACGGACGTCGGCTTCAGTAACGTCGTCTACAGTGCCGTCGAGCCAACGGCCATACATGCCGTGTCGACCTATCTGGACGAAATGACCGAGTACTTCTGGCGCGTGCGGGCGTACAACGGCTGCGGAAACGGTACTTACTCCGCGGCGAGCAGCTTTACGACGCTTGACCAGGCCAGCTACTTCACCGAGGAGTTCACTGGGAGTTCGGATGCGTTCGACTTCGAGAACACGACGCTGATGTTCACGCCCGACGGCTCTGGAAGTTTCTATGACATGTGCGCTGTACCGGCGACCGTCTTCCCGGTCGATCCGACGGGCGGCACCAGTCATTACATCAGTGAAGACGGTTCTGCGACGATCTCCGTGCCGGACGGCGACCAAATCTGGCTCTACGGTGTGGCGTACACGACGGTCTACGCCAACGACAACGGAAACCTTACCTTCGGCAGCAGTGACAGCACCTGGACCGAGTCCCTGACCCAGCACTTCTCGAGGCCGCGCATTGCGCCGCTGTTTAATGACTTCAGCGTGGCAAACGGGACCGTCAGTTCGCGCGCCCTCGCGGACCAGATCGTCGTGACCTACGAAGACGTGCCGCAGTACAACAACAACGACAGCAATAACTTCCAGGTCCAGTTGTTCTTCAACGGCGACATCCACATCACTTGGCTGGGCATTGATGCCAACGACGGCATAGCGGGCCTTTCAGCCGGCAGTGGCGTCCCGAGTGACTACCTGGAGATGGATCTGTCCGCTACGCCATCGTGCTATGTCTACGGTGCCTGCTGCCTCGGCGAGATCTGTCTCATCCGCATGGAGGATAATTGCATCGCTCAGGGCGGGACGTACCAGGGCGACGATACAACGTGCGATCCGGACCCCTGCATCGAGTACAACAGCCACTGCCTGATGATCACCGAAGTCGTGCAGGGCGCCGCCAGCGGCAATTGCCCGCGCTGGATCGAGATCACCAACACGGGCAGCGCGGACTTCGCGTTCTTCGAGGGCGGGCTGATCGTGCAGTCCGACGACAGCAACGACGTGGTGATCGATGTGGATTTGAGCGGCGTCGTGATCGCCCCCGGCCAGTCGTTCGTCATTAACTCGAACAGCAAGGGCACCTGTACCGGCGCGTTTCCGGCGATCTACGG
This sequence comes from Phycisphaerae bacterium, assembly GCA_028277645.1. Classification (GTDB taxonomy): domain Bacteria; phylum Planctomycetota; class Phycisphaerae; order UBA1845; family Fen-1342; genus JANQFV01. The sequence goes on along the minus strand of JANQFV010000020.1, from coordinate 19,385 downwards.
ATTCGCGGCCGATTTGTACGCAGATGCGCCGTTCTGCCTCGGAAACGACACGCTGATCCTGACGGACACCGCCGACGCATCCAACATCATCGACTGCTACGGCGAGTTCGGCGTCGATGGCACCGGCAAGGCATGGGAATTCACCAGTGGTTACGCGTATCGCCGACCCGAATGGCACGCGGCTGCCGGGACGGGCTTCCCGCTCGATGCCTGGTACTTCGGCGGCGTCGGCAGTCTGACCGGTGACAATCCGACCCAGCTACTGCTGGACCTGACCACGCCCGGCTCACACGTGGTCGACGAGACCTGCACGCGGCTAGGCGACCTCGACGGCGACTACAACGTCGGTTTCAGCGACTTCGACCTGTTGTCCGGTTGCGTCAATGGCCCGGATACCAGCGTTACGCCGCAATGCACTGATGGCGATCTCGACGGTGACGGCGACGCCGACACCGGGGATCTACAGGTGTTCCAGATCATCTACATGGTGCCGTAGAGCACGATCACGGCCAACCCGCCGTCGCCGGCGCTAAGCAGTTGTCTGTTCCTTGATACGGGCGGTCGAGGCGGAGGTGCGCTGCCACGGTATCGACGCTGCCCGCGTCGGAACGTACACTCGCGAACGCAGCAGCTTCACGATGCCCCGTAGACTTGTGACCTGAGGAATCCGATGCCTCCGCGACCCCTGAATGTCGGTCTCATCGGCGGCGGTGCCGGTGCGTTTATCGTTCATCCCCATCAGCGTGCGATTCACTTTGACGGCACGCGTCGCGTGACGGCGGCGGCACTGCACCCCGACCCGCAGGTTGCGCTGCGCGAGGCCGAGCAGTGGGCCTTTCCAATCCGCGGCTACGGCAGCTACGACGAGATGATCGCGACCGAGCAGAAGCTGCCGGTCGGCGAGCGAATCGACTACGCGCTGATCGTCACGCCCAACCACGTCCACTTCGATCCTGCAATGAAGTGCATCGCGGCAGGCATTCCCGTGTTCTGCGAAAAGCCGCTGACCGTTACGCTCGACGAGTCCAAGCGGCTCGCCGCCGCCGTGCGCGAGCACAAGATTCCCTTTGGCGTCGCGCACACGTACATCGGCCATTGGACCAGCCGGCTGTCGCGACACATCGTGCGCAGTGGTCTGCTGGGCGAAATACGCTGGGTTGACGCGTACTACCTCCAGGGTTGGCTGGCGGACCGCGTGGAAGACACCGGCCTCGTGCAGGCCGAATGGCGCGTCGACCCGAAGCGGGCCGGGGCGAGCGGGGCCGGCGGCGACATTGGCACGCACGCGCTGATGCAGTTGCGCTATGTGACGGGCCTGGATGTGCAGCGCGTCTCGGCCCGGCTGGAGAAGTTCGTCAGCGGCCGGGCGATTGACGACCATTTCACGACCTACTGCGAGCTCTCCAACGGCGGAAAGGCGCTGGTGCGCTCAACGCAGATCGCGATCGGTCATCTGAACAACCTCGGTATCGAGATAAACGGGACGAAGGGCTCGCTGCTGTGGCGTGGCGAGGAAGCCGAGCACCTGACGATCCGCCTGCCCGGCCAACCGGATCGCACGTATTGGCGCGGTGCTGTCGCGGCCAACGACGGCTTCCTCGGCGATCTGCCCGACGACCTGATGGCCGAGCCAACGATTCCGCCGGGTCACCCGGAGGCTTTCCACGACGCGTTCGCCCGGCTGCACCGCTGCTTCGAGCAGGACGTGCGGGCGTACCAGGCGGGTGAGTCGTTCGACTGCGACGGCAGCAAGTACGCCAACGTCGACGACGGCCGCATCGGTATCGCGTTCATCACGGCGGCGGTGCAGAGCCAGAAGCGGGATGGGGCATGGGTGGAAGTGTAGGGAACGTAGGGTCGAGGATTGAGGGGTGAGGATTGACGACGTGCGTGACGGAGGTGTGATGTGAGGCGTGAACTAGGTGCTGCAATCTCCGTGATGCTGCTCTGCGCGGCGGTTGCGTTTGGTCAGCCGCGGCGGGAGATCGCGTTTCCCGATATCCCTGGCTATCAGACGCTGAAATGTGACTTTCATATGCACACCGTTTTTTCCGACGGGTCGGTCTGGCCGAGCGTGCGTGTTGATGAGGCCTGGCGTGAGGGGCTCGACGCCATCGCGCTCACCGACCATATCGAGTACCAGCCGCACAAGTCGGACGTGCCGACCAATCACAACCGCCCGTATGATCTGGCCGCCAGCGCCGCCCTGCAGAAGGGGATCATCCTCATCCGCGGGGCGGAGATCACGCGCGACACGCCGCCGGGGCACTACAACGCGATCTTCCTGCGCGACGTGAACGCGCTCGACAAAGAGGATTTCTACGCGAGTTGTGCCGCCGGCGCCGAACAGGGTTTCGTGTTCTGGAACCACCCGGGCTGGCAGGGCGAGGAGCGCGGCGCTTGGGGTGAGTGGCAGCAGAAGTTGTTCGACCGTAAGCACCTGCACGGCATCGAAGTCTGTAACGAAAATGACTACTACGAGTACGCGCATCGACTCGCGCTCAAGCACGGGCTGACGCTCATTGGTAACTCCGATATCCACGGTCCGTCACTGGGCCTGGGAGATTCGCCCGACAAACACCGGCTGTTGACGCTGGTTTTTGCGGCCGAGCGGTCGGTGCAGGGCGTGCGTGACGCGCTGTTTGCCGGTCGGACCGCGATCTGGTTCCGCAACAGCCTGATCGGCCATACTCGCGAGTTGCGGCCACTCTTCGACGCGTGTGTGCATGTGCATCCGCCGCACCACAGTGACGATAAGCGCGTCTGGCTGCGGGTGGAGAACCGCAGCGAGCTGGATATCCAACTCGAGCGCACCGGCGAAGTGGGACCGCGCAAGCTGACGCTGCCCGCGCGGGGGACCACGCTGTTGCGGATCGACGGCAAGCCCGCCGATGTCGCAGCCGGCCTGTTCTATCGGGCGACGAACATCCTGACGGCACCGGGCCAGGGGCTGGAAGTGCAGCTCCGGCCGACGGCACCTCCGGTCGTGACCCTGCGAAACTAGCCTCCCATTCGGCCGGCTCCCGCAAACGTCGCGTGTTGTCCGTCGCCGTGCTGTGGGGTTGACGGGGCGTTGTGCGATCCGGTAGACCGAGCGTTACGGCAGGCACTTCGTCTTGCGGGGACCGGGGTGACGTGAAAGGAACTACCATGTCTACACGGTCTACACGCAATCGACTCCACGCGCTGAGCATCTTCTTCGTTGTTGCCGCCGCGACCGTCTTCGCCCAGGAGCGACCGAGGCCGCAGTTCCGGTCCGAGCCGCTCGCTGACGGCCTGCACTTTGCGCAGCTCGCTGGGGGGAACATGCTGGTCTCGATTGGTGAGGACGGCGTGCTGCTGGTGGATAGCGACTACGGACAGATCGTAGACACACTGACCGACGGCATCCGCGAATTGTCTGACAAGCCCATTCGCTTTGTGATCAACACGCACTGGCACTTCGACCACGTCGGTGGAAACAAGGCGCTGGCCAAAGCGGGCGCGACCATCATCGCCCACGAGAATGTACGTATGCGGATGAGCAGCGAGCAGTTCCTCGAGGGCATTGGCCGTAAGGTTCCTCCCGCACCCGCCGCAGGGCTGCCTACGCTGACGTACACGGACCGGATGGCGCTGCACGTGAACGGCCAGGAAGTCCGGCTCATCCACATCTCGGATGCCCACACGGACGGCGATACGTTCGTGTACCTGCCGAAAGCGAACGTGCTGCACGTCGGCGACACGATGTTCAACGGCATGTATCCGTACATCGACACGCGTGCTGGCGGGAGAATCACCGGCATGATCAATGCGATGGATCGTGCGCTGGAGCTGGCCAACGATGACACGAAGATCATTCCGGGGCACGGACCGCTGGCTGACGTAAACGCCGTGCGACAATTCCGCGCGATGCTCGTGGGCGTCCGCGATTGCGTGCAGGCGCTGATCAAGCAAGGCAAGTCGCGTGACGAGGTGATCACCGCCAAGCCGACACAGGACTTCGATGACGACTTCAGCCAGGGTGCGCTGGCGCCGGACCAGTTCGCGGGCGTCGTGTACGACGGGCTGACGCGGGAGTAGGGGGGCGTTGAGGGCCGCGGATTGAGGGGTGAGGATTGGTCCGCTTGCGACAAGGGGGCGCTCATAGATTGTGATTGACATGAAACGCAATATAATTTATATATAAGACATGTCTGGAATCGCTAGAGGTAAGGGCTATGTGCGTAAGTAATTTCAACAGCATTGATTATGAGCGTGCCCTGCTCGCCGGCGTCTCGTACGCCATTGTGCCAGAGGAGGTGCTGGTCGAGTTGATTCGGCGGGTGGGCATTCGGGCGAAGCCGGCCACGCCGATTGACGAGCAGGTTGGCACGAGCCTCGATCCAGCGCTGGACGACGAAGCGCTCGCGCGGCGGCTGATCCTCCGCCGCAAGCGCGTCGGACTGACGCAGGCGGCGCTGGCGCGCCGGGCTGGTGTACGGGTCGAGACGCTGAACCGTATCGAACGAGCCAAGTGTACGCCGGACTTTGCGACACTGCGGAAGCTGGTCGTCGCGATGAATGCGACCGAGCGGGAACAGGCCGTCGCCGTTGTCGACGCTGCGATACAGGGCAAGGAGAACGACTGATGATGAACTTACTGACGCGGGAAGAGCTCGAGGCCAAGGTCATCGAACTGGCGGCGAAGCAGGCAGAGGTTGACAGTGCTGAGGTTTCCTTGAAGACGAACTTCCGCGTGGACTTGAACTACGACAGCCTCGACGATGTGGAGTTCGTGATGACGCTGGAGGAGGTGTTCGACATCGAAATCGGCGACCAGCAGGCCGAACGAGTTCGCACGGTTGGTGACGCAGTGAGTCTGCTATCTTCGCTAGTCGCTTCGGCTGGGACGGTTGCTGTTGCCGGGGCGCGGGACGTCACGGAATAACAACCGCGCGGAAGTTCGTGCAGAATCGTGTTCACTCGTGGCGAGTGCCCGGGGGTCATCTGCGTTAAATCGATTCATGGAAATGGATTACATCAGTGAGGCTACGCCGAAGCTGCGCGCAGTTATCGGCTTGAACGTACTAGACTAATTGATATACTTGTGCTCAGTAGCGTTGTTGAGGGCAGGGTCGTCAAGTCTTCTGCCGGATCTTCAATCGAACGTTGGTCGCTATTTGCGGCCGAAAAATGGATATCAAGGTGTTGAGCTATTGATGCTTGACTTAGGAAGAAAGAGGTCGTGGCGAAAGATGCGGGAATTCTCTCGCCACGGACGATAGCGCGAGGCACTCAGTAAGAAAGGGCGTCATGAAATCCTGGAAACACACTATCTGCGTGCTGCTGGCATGCACCGGCATCCTGGTCTGGGCGGGCGGTTGTCCGCTGTTCCCCAACGGTGACCCGAACAACGGAGATCCGAACGCGACGGACAACGGCAACGGGGACCCGAACGACACGACAGATCCCAACGACGGCAACACCGGGAATGGGAACAGCAACGGGAACGGAACGACGGTGGGGGGGCTTGTTGCCGAGATTCCCATGACCGCCGAAGAGGAGGCGAAGTTTCGCGCGGACAACGTCGTGTGTCTGTCGTGCCACGAGGTCGACGACCCGACGATGGTCAAGGACTACATGTTCTCCTCAAAGGCGAAGGCGGGAATTAAGTGTGAGCAGTGCCACCTCGACAATCCGTCGGTGGCGCTGGGTGAAGGACACCGTTTCCTGCCGACGCCGGAAGTCTGCGGCGCGTGCCACCCGAATCAGTACAAGGGGCATCGCGAGAACCGGCACTCGCTGTCATACATCCGCATGCTGGAGTGCGGTCGGTACGATGATTTCCCGAAGGAGTTCGACGAGGGTTCGGGCTATCACTTCACCGAGCAGGACGTCGAGCAACTCCAACAATTGCGGGACAGCACGGGACAGACCGAGCCGGCGGACTTGGTGGTCATGAGCGTGCAGATGTGCGGTCAATGCCACAACGTCGAGAACCGTTGCGACTCGTGCCACTTCCGCCACCGTTTCTCGCCGGCCGAAGCGCGCAACCCGATGTCGTGTGCGACGTGTCACATGGGGCCGGACCACCCGCAGATCGAGATGTATCAGCACTCGAAGCACGGTTCGCGGTACGAGGTCTACGGCGACAGCGAGACAGTGCCGACCTGTGTCGATTGCCACATGCCGTACAACTCGCAGATGCTCGGCAAGAAGGTCGACGCGGACGGGAACGAGTACACCGATCACAACCTGGCGCTGGGCATCGCCTACGGGCCGATCGGCGGCGGCACCACGCGCAAGGGTCAGGTGTTGGAGGGTGAGACGAATCGCGTGAAATTTGCATCACGCGACGCTGACGCAACGCACGAGAACCTGTGGCTCGAGCGGGCCGACGGCAAGCTCTACGACGCGGCCACCGGCGGCAACGTGGTGTTCAACGACCTCGGTGAACTCGCGGTTGCGGACGAGTCCGGCAATGGCAAGCAGGACTACGTTGTAATGCAGCCGGCGGACGATGCCGAGACGTTGTTGGAAAACCGGGCCTTCATGCGCGACCAGGTGTGTGGCCGCTGCCACTCGCTGAACTTCGCTGATGAGCAGCTCCTGATCGCGGACCTGATCCACGAGAACACCAAGAAGATGCAGATGGAGGCGTGGGACGTCGTGCGCGCAATGGCGATTGTCGGCACGCTTAAGGTGCAGGCCGAGGACCGCCCGGGCAATCCGGAGACGGGTACGACCGGGCTGTACGGCGCAAATATGATCCTGCGCAACCTCGACCGTATTGAGACGCTCTACTTCCATCTGATGAAGTATGACAACGTCAAGACGTGGAAGGGCGCGTACCACCAGAATCCGGACTACACGCATTGGTACGGCTGGCAGGCGCTGAGCATGCACGTCGATGACATTGCCGCCGAGGGCACCGATCTGATTCTCACGGATCTGTGGATACGCGGTCTGGATTATCCCGGCGCGACGGGCAATCTGGTTCAGGACGAGTTGTACCAGGGCGTGATCTTCGAGTCGGGTTCGATGACGAACCTGTACGACAAGTTCCCCGGCCCGGGTGATCCGGGTGCCGATGAGGCGATCGACGTCGATATGGACGGTACGCCCGAGTTCACCCCCGTCAGTGGATCACCGGGCACGTTCGATTTTGACGGCGGTCAGGTCACGTTCCACTAACGCCGCGCGTTACTTCCAACAGACCATAGTGCGATGGGGCAGGCCGCTTGGTCTGCCCCTCGTCATGCGCGGTGTAGGTTGTCTTGCCGATCAGGCGGTGAAATATGGCCGGAGGGTCCGACTCAACGCGCGTCCGAGGAGCACGGCGAGTGCAGTTTTGAGCAACAGACCCGGCAGGAACGGGAAGAAGCCGAGGGCGAGTGTCTGGGGCAGATCCGTGTTCAGCCAGACTGACAGCCAGGTGAGGCCGCAGGCGAAGATCACCGCATGCGCGGCAAGCACGCCGACGATCAGCTGCCGCCAGCCGGCGCGCGTTGGCACGAGCGTTCCGAGCAACGGCTGCGCAGCGACGAAACCGAGCAGGTAACCGCCGGTCGCGCCGAAGAGTGTTGCTAGTCCCCAGCGGCCTTCAGCAAACACGTGGTAGCCGACGGTTCCCAACAGTAGGTAAAACGCCATGCTGAGCAACCCGAGTCGTGGGCCTAGCGAGATACCGGCCAGCACGACGATCAGCGTCTGGAGCGTCAGCGGAACCGGCGTGTACGGCAGCGGGATCGCGACCTGGGCACCAAACGCCGTCAGTAGCGCGAAACCGACCACGCCCGTGGCCTGTATAAGGACGCGCAGAGCGGGTCGCGCCGCGACGACAACGGCCGAATTGACTTGGTTCTGATTCATGGGCAGGAATGATAGATGGCGCGCAGCACGCTGACAAGCTATGATTCGGCCGCGACGCCTTCCGATGACCGACGGAGAACGACGATGCACGTGTACGAACGCCGAATACCGTGGGGCCTGATGGTGCTGGCGGGGCTTGCGATCGTCGGCACCGGGTTGCGCGCGGTCGCGCAGACGGGCGAGGACTTCGACGGTTGCGGCGTGCTCGTAAGCGGTTCGGGTTGCGTGCTGCTGGACACAGGCGGCAGCCTGTACGTCGTGACCAACACCGGGCGTTTTCAGTTCGGCGAAGAGGTGCGCGTGACAGGCACACTGACCGAGAACTGCACGGTAATCTGCGCGGAAGCGGACGGCTGCATTCAGGGCGCGACGGTGTACGACCTGGACGTGTACCCGTGCGGGACGCCGCTGCCGTCGTTTCCGGAGGACATCGTTACCGACGCCTGTGCCGCCGCGAGTGGAAGCCTGATCGGGCTGAGTACGCTGGGGGCATTGCTGGTGCGGCGGCGACAGTAGGGCGAAACGACCGTCCCCCCTTCGTTGGGGGGGACTAAACGGGGGCTCACGTCATTCCGACGACCAGCGGGAGGAGGAATCTGCGCGCGGTCGCGCGCAACTGCGCGGTTGAGCGTAGATCCCTCGCTGCGCTCGGGATGACGACCTGTTACCCCTTCACCGCGCCGAGCTGGAGACCGCCGACGAACTGCTTCTGAGCGGCGAAGAACAGCACGATGCAGGGTACCATGGTCACTATGCTCGCCGCCATCAGCCAGTGCGCGTCGCGGAAATCGCCGTACTGGTTCTTGAACGAGTTCAGCGCGACGGCGAGCGTCATCTGGTCCTCGCTGTGGAGGTAGATGAGCGGGCCGAGGAAATCGTTCCAGACGAAGATGAAGACGAAGATGGCAGTGATCGCGATCACCGGTCGGCACATCGGCAACATGATCCGCCACCAGATGCCGACGTGCCCGCAGCCGTCCATGCGCGCCGCCTCGACGAGCGCTTCGGGCACCTGCGCGAAGAACTGGCGGAACATGAAAATGTAGAACGGCGTGCCGAAGAACAGCGGCACGACCAGCGGCAATATCGTGTCGATCCAGCCGAACCAGCGGAACAGGATGAACATCGGGATCATCGTGACTTGCGGCGGCAGCATCATCGTCGAGATCATCAGGATGAACAGCGGCGTCCGCCCGCGGAACCGCAGCCGAGCGAACGCATACCCCACCATGCTGCACGACAGCACCTGCCCGATCACGCAAAGCACGGTGACCACGACCGTATTGGCGAACGCATCGATGAAACCATACCAGGGCGTGCTGCCCATCGCGCGAAGCGCGTCGGGGTAGTTCCGCCAATTCGAGAAGTCCGGCCACCACTTGAAGCCCGCGGCCCCCGCCGCCGCCGCACTCGCATCTGCCGGCTCGGAGAAGCTGAGGCAGATCATCCACCAAAGCGGGAAGAGCATTATCAGGCTGCCCGCCACGAGGATTGCGTAGATTGCGGTGGTCTTGGGTTTCATGGGTGGTCAGGGTTGAGGATTGAGGGTTGAGGATTGCGTGGGTCGGTCGCTTCCCACATCAGGACGCTTTGCCTTGGCGTCGAGCGACGTGATGATCGCTCGGAGCATGCGGCCGATCTGATCTAGCTCATTGAGCACTTCCTGGCATTCCTCCGCTGCTGCATAATCGAATTCCCTGGCAAGTATGACTTGCGTTTCCACTTCGGCCAGCGATCCCTTCGTGATCCACAGAAACCGCAGGTAATCACGCGTCGTGTTGCGGCTGTGGCCTTCAGCGATGTTACTCGGGATTGATACGACGGCACGGCGCATTTGGGCGACTAGCCCGAAGCGCTCATCGGCAGGGAAACCACGCGAGAGGTCGTAGACGCGCTTGCACAAGTCAAACGACCGCTGCCAAACCTTCAATTCCCGATAAGATCGCACACCGCAACCAACCTCAATCCTAGATCCTCAATCCTCTCTCAAGTTCGTAGTGCCTCGTAATAAACAAACCGCTTGCTCCCCGCCATCACGCTCAGGGTCAGCACGAGAATAATGATCAACAGCAGCCAGGCTAACGCCGAGGCGTAGCCCATCTCGTGCAGGTCGAACGCTTGGTTGTACAGGTACAGCACGTAGAAGCGTGTCGCGTCGCCGGGGCCGCCGGCGGTCATGACATACGCCTGCGTGAAGATCTGGAACGACGCGATGATCGCCATGATGCTGTTGAAGAAGATCACCGGGCTGAGCATTGGTAGCATGACGTTCCAGATGCGATGGCGCAGCTTGGCCCCGTCGATTGACGCCGCTTCATACAACTCCTGTGAGATGCCTTTCAGGCCGGCAAGGTAGATCATCATGCTGCCGCCGACCATCCAGAAGCTCATGATTACGAACGCGGGCACGGCCCACGATTCAGCGTCCTTTTCGAACCAGCGCGGCGCCAGCCAACCGAAGATGTTCAGGATCGGGTTCAGCAGATCGTTGAGCATCCCGTCCTCGTGATGGAAGACCCACTTCCAGAGGATCGAGATTGCTACGCCGGCCAGCACGCTGGGCAGGTACCACGCGGCCCGGAAGAAGCGAATGCCGGGAATCTCGTTGTTCATCAGCATGGCCGCGATCAGTGCGGCGAGCTGGCCCAGCGGGACGGCGAGGGCGGCATACCATGCGGTCACATAGAGCGACTTGCGGAAGCCGGCGTCGACCGCCATACGCGCGATGTTCCCACCCCCGGCGTATTCTGCGTGCCCAAGTGTGCGGAGGCCGGTCCAGTCGGTGAAGGCCAGCAGCAGTGACAGGACGACGGGGAACGCCGTGAAAAGCACGAACCCGATCACCCAGGGGCTGACCATACCAAATCCGGCCAGTTCCTCGCGAAACGCGATACGCCCCGGTTGCCGGAACCACCAGAACCCGGCGGTGATCGCCAGACCCAGACCGAGCGGAACCAGAATCCAGGCCGTCACGGCGCCCCAACGCATCCGTGGGCGGGCTTCCTTCGCGTTGTCGTCGCGCTGGTACTCCTGCCATTCGCGCTGCACGTCGGCCAGCACGTCGGCCGTGGAGCGGCTGCCGATCTTGTAGACCTCTTCCATCCGCTTCCGGAGTTTGTCGATGTATTTGGGGTTGGCCGGCCAATCGATTGCACGGGCCTGCGGCACCATGTCCACGTAGACGTTGTCGCGTTCCGGCTTCTCATCGGGGTCGGCGAAGCTCGCGCTCTCGGCGACGCGTTTCATCGACGGGATCGCCAGTCCCTGATCAGCAACCATGCGCTGTCCGGCCTCGCCTGACAGGTAGCGGATCAGCAGCCACGCCTCTTCCTTCTGGTGCGAGGCGCCCGCGATCGCCCACGCGGACGTGAAGGCGGCGTTGACGTTGGGGTGGCCCTTAGCATGGGGCAGTGGGGCGAAGTCCCAATCGAAGTCTTCGATCAGGCGATAGACCGGGACTTTCCAGCGGCCCAGTGGGCCCGCCATGCCGCAGTTGCCCTGGAGGAACGGGTCTTCACCCGTCTCGAGCTGGGTTTTGGCGCTGCGGAGGGCGCGGGTGTCCTCCTCGAACCAGCCGCGCAAACGGTCCAGCACGCGGACAAGCCCGGGATCGGTAAAGTTGAATGTCTCGAACCGGTCGTTGGAGAAATCGAGCCCGTGCGTCCAGCAGTACAGCCGCAGCATCGGTTCCCACGTGACGAAGTCGACGCCGAAGCATCCGTCGAGCGCGCCAATCCTGCGGCAGACTTCGATGAATTCCTCCCAGGTCCAGTCGTCTCCAGGCAGGGGCACGCCCGCGCGGCGGAAGAGGTCTTTGTTGTAGTAGAAGCCGACAGTCGTGAAGTCTTTGGTTAGCGCGTAGAGCGGACCGTGGCCGATGGTGCGTCCGTCGAATCGATAGACGTCCATCACGTTGGGGTAGAACTCGTCGAGATCGAAGGCGTCGGGATCGTCGGACTGTGCGTCGCGGGCGACGTACGGCTCGAGGTTTTCCAGGAGGTCCTGCTCCGCCCAGCCGGCGACCTTCTCGTAGCCGATCTGGAAGGCGTCAGGCGGGTCGCCCGCGGCGACCATGGTCTGGATCTTGGTGGTGACCGCCTCAGCCCCGCCGGGGTGGATGCGTTCGACGCGGATATTGGGGTACTTCTGTTCGAACCCCTCGATGAGCTTGACGACGATGGCCGCTTCGCGATCGTCACCCCAGTGGACCAGCCGCAGGCGGACCTGCCCCGGCTGGAGGTCGTCGGCACGCCATGGCCGCGTGAGCACCCAGCCGAACGACAGGACGATGATCACCGTCGCGATGACCGCCACCGTGCCGCGCAGGACAAATCCGACGCTACCGAGTACGCTGTTGTTCACGTGGATCCTGTGCCACGTTGATGATCAACCAGTCGGGGCGTAGTGATCGCCACGTCCCGAACGAAGCCCCAAGATCGAGGAGTATAAGGCGCGCCATGAACCGCTTCAAACACCGACTTGTGAACCTGCAACTTACCGTTTTCATGGTCGCTGGCCTGAACCTGATGTCCGCGTGTACGTCGACCGCGGTGGCCGATACCTGGCCGCCGGCGCCGCTGATGGAGATCGCTCCCGATCTCGAGGCGGGGACGCTACCGAGTTCGATCAGCGTGGAGATGATCGAGCCCGGGCGCTGGCGCTGCACGTTCCGCGTGCGGCCGTCGCACCCGCCCGACACGCTGACGCTGGCGGGGACGATGAACGGCTGGAACAAGGCGGCCACGCCGTTGAGCGGACCGGATGAGGACCGCTGGTGGACGTGTACGCTGGAGCTGCCCGTAGGGCGGTACCTGTACAAGTTCGTGGCGAACGACAACCACTGGTTCCCCGATCCGCGCAATCCCGACAAAGAGCCGGACGGCCACAGCGGGCACAACTCCGTGCTGCGTCTGGGGCATCTGGCGCACCTGGAGCGGTCCGGCGCATCGCGCGGGGATGGCACAATCGAAGGCCGCGCAATTGAACACGACCCGCAGCGCCCGCGCTACTATCAGCCCTTGCCGGATCGATACATTCAGGTGCGTGTGCAGACACTCGCGCACGATGTCGAGCAGGCGTGGCTGTGCATTCACTACGGCGATTGCGTGCCAATGACGCCGGTGGTGGAGAACGAATTGTTCACGCTTTGGGAAGGAATCGTCCAGATCCCCGAGCTTTACGCGAACATGTCGAGCAGTTCGGGGCGGAAACCGGAGTACATGTTTCTGTTCGAAGATGGCGACGTGCGTCGCTGCTACCCCGTGAGTTATGGAGTGCCCGTGACGACCGAAGCCGTATTCAGTACGCCCGATTGGGCGAAACACGCGATCTGGTATCAGATCTTTCCGGATCGTTTCCGCAACGGCGATCCGAGTAATGATCCCGAGCATGTGATCCCCTGGACGATGGATTGGTTCTCCAGCGCGCCGCATGAGGGTGCTGACGGCCAGACGTTCTACAAGCATTTCGTGTTCTGGCGCCACTACGGCGGTGACATCGCTGGTATCGAGCAGCAACTACCGTATCTGAAGGACCTCGGTGTCAATGCCATCTACCTGAACCCCGTCTTCGAAGCGTGGTCGAACCACAAGTACGACGCGACCGACTACCTGCACATAGACGACCAGTTCGGCAAGAAGGGCGACTACGAAGCGATCGCGGCGACCGAGGACCTGCTCGACCCGTCGACGTGGAAGTGGACCGAGTCGGACAAAATCTTCCTGCGGTTCCTGAAGCGCGCCCACGAATTGGGCTTCAAGGTGATCATCGACGGTGTGTTCAACCACGTCGGGCAACCGCACCCCGCGTTTCAGGATGTGAAGCAGAACAAACAGAACTCGAGATATGCCGACTGGTTCAACGTCACTTCCTGGGAGCCGTTTGAGTTCACCGGCTGGGGTGGGTTTGATGCACTGCCCGAGTTCAAGAAGACCGTCGACGGGCTCTACAGCGAATCGCTCAAGCAGCACATCTTCAACGTCACTCGGCGCTGGATGGACCCGGACGGCGACGGCGATCCGAGCGACGGTATCGACGGGTGGCGGCTCGACGTGCCCAACGAGATCCCAGCCCCATTCTGGGCCGAGTGGCGTAAGGTCGTGAAGGAGGTAAACCCGGACGCCTACATCACCGGCGAGATCTGGGATCGCGCAGACCACTGGCTCGACGGCAAGCACTTCGACGCCGTGATGAACTACGAGTTCGCCAAGGGCGCGTGCAAGTGGGTGTTCAACAAGAACCAGAAGATCAAGCCGAGCGAGCTGGATCAGGCGTTCCGCGAGCTGCGGCTGGCCTACCCGCGTGAAGCAACGCTGGTGCTGCAGAATCTGATGAACAGCCACGACACTGATCGCGTCGCGTCGATGGCGCACAACCCGGACCGCGCCTACGACCACGCCAACCGCATTCAGGACAACGGCCCCGAATTCGACAACACCAAGCCGACCGACGAGGAGTACGCGCGCGCGCGGCTGACGACGCTGCTACAGATGACCTACGTTGGCGCCCCGATGATCTACTACGGCGACGAAGTCGGCATGTGGGGCGCGGACGATCCGACCTGCCGCAAGCCGATGCTCTGGAAAGATCTCGAACCCTACGAAAAGCCGGAGCAGAATCACGTCATGGATGCGCACCGCGCGTACTACCAGCGGGCGATCAAGCTGCGCACCGAGCATCCCGCGCTGCGCACCGGTTCGTTCCAGACGCTGTTGACCGACGATGCGCAGGATGTCTGGTGTTTCTTGCGGGCTGATGCGGACGAGCAGTTGCTGGTTGTCCTCAACGCGTCGAACGAGGAACGCGTCGTGAGCATAACGCTGCCGTCTGACGGGCCGCGGTCGTGGCAAGGCGTGTTTAACCAGGAGGGTTGGCTCGCACCCGACGAAGACAAGTTGCAGCTTACTGTGCCGGCGATCGACGGCGTCGTGCTGCACGCGAAGGCCAGTGAATGAGCAGTATCGCACTTCGCGTACATCATGCTCGACCTTCCGTTGGTGAGTGAGTGACTGTGAGCCGACGCATGAGATCGCCGTTTTCGCTCGACGAGCGGGCGACCGGCATACTGCTTCATCCGACGTCGCTGCCCGGCCCGCACGGGATCGGCGACTTCGGTGCCGAGGCGTACAAGTTCGTGGATTTTCTGTGCGCCGCCGGCGTGCGCTGGTGGCAGATGCTGCCGCTCGGCCCCATCGGACCGGGCAATTCGCCGTACAGCGCGACCTCCGCCTTCGCCGATAACCCGCTGCTGATCAGCCTGCATCGGCTTGCCGAAGACGGTCTGTTGCGGCGGAATGACCTGAAAACGCCGAAGGCGCTGCGCACGGATCGTGTATCGTATTCCGCAGTGGCCCGCTTCAAGACCGCGCGCCTGCGAAGCGCGTTTGACGAGTTCATGGCGACGCGGGGTTTGCGATCCGCAGCTTTCCGCAGGTTCTGCAAAGCGGAGGAATCCTGGCTTGAGAACCATGCCCTGTTCTCCACGCTGCGCCGCGTGCATCGCAATCGAAGCTGGACAACCTGGCCTTTGCCGCAGCGCGCTCGCCGTACGGCGGAGATGGAGCGCATTCGCAAGCACTTTCGGCAGGAGCTGGATTTCGAGCGGTTCTGCCAGTTTCACGCCGCTCGGCAGTGGACGGCGCTGCGCACCTACGCCAATCGCCGTGGCGTCGGCCTGATCGGCGATATCCCGATTTTCGTCGCGGATGATAGCAGTGACGTCTGGGCTCATCCGGAGCTATTCGATCTGGATGCAAAGGGTCACGCGAAGACCGTCTCGGGTTGCCCGCCGGACATGTTCAGCAAGACCGGTCAACGCTGGGGCCACCCGCAGTACCGGTGGCGTCGACATCAGGCGACTGGGTTTGCGTGGTGGCTGGCGCGCTTCGCCCGTACTTTTGAGCAATTCGACGCCGTCCGTATCGATCACTTCCTGGGTTTCAACCGCGTGTGGTCGGTGCCGGGAACGCACAAGACAGCCAAGCACGGGCGCTGGATCAAGACGCCCGGGCGCACATTGTTCACGCGACTCCGCAAGCAATTCGGCCGGCTGAACATCATCGCCGAGGATCTTGGCGTGGTGACCGACGAGGCGCTGCGGCTGCGCGAGGATTTCGGCTTTCCCGGTATGCGGCTGCTACAGTTCGCCTTCGGCAATGATGATGGCGATCGCTACAACCAGCCGCACAGCTACCCGCGAAACTGCGTCGTCTATCCCGGCACGCACGACAACGACACTTTGGTGGGTTGGTGGAACGGGCTCAGGGCCGAGCACCGGCGTCGCCGTGCCCGCAAGGATATCACTCCGTACCAGCGTGCGCTGCGTTACATGGACGGCGGCGACACGGAGATACACTGGAAAGTTCTACGGACCCTGATGTCATCTGTTGCGAACACGGCGGTGTTTCCGGCCCAGGACCTGCTGGGGCTCGATAGCCGCCACCGCATGAACACACCGGCAACAATGCGCGGCAACTGGGAGTGGCGGCTGCCGCCCGGCAGGTTGACCGCTCGTCTCGCGGCCGCGCTGCGCGATCTAAATGAAGCATTCGAGCGCTTGCCAGGATAGCGTGAGCATAGTGCCGCTGCTCAAGAGCAGTGGCACCAGGCTCGTCATTTCCGCTACACTTCCCGATCACTGATTCGTCGGAGGTAGAGATATGCCGACTCGTAAGCGCGGACAGCAAAGATCATCGGCCGACTTGTTCGGCCGCGTTGCCAAGCTCGCCCGCAACCTGTGGTGGACCTGGAATCCGGATCCGCAGCGACTGTTTGCCGGACTCGACCCGGTCGTGTGGGAAGCGTCGAATCACAATCCGCTGACGACGCTGAAGCACCTGTCGCCGGAACGGAAGGACGCGTTGCGAACGGATGCCGGTTTCGCACGGCTGCTGCGCGACTGCGAACGTCATTTGGCGGAGTATCTCAAGGCGCGAACGTGGTTTCAGCGAAGGGCCAAACCCGATCAGAAACGCCTGCGCATCGCATACTTCTGTGCGGAGTTCGCGTTGCACGAGTCGTTTCCGATCTACTCGGGCGGGCTCGGTGTGCTCGCGGGCGACCATCTCAAGTCCGCGTCCGATCTGGGCATTCCGCTGATTGCGGTGGGGTTGCTCTACCGCCGCGGCTACTACCGTCAGCAACTCGCGACCGACGGTGCCACGCGTGCCATCTTCCCGCGCTACGATTTCTCCGAGCTTCCGATCTCGAGTACCGATCACGTCGTCACCGTACCGCTGGGGCGCCGTTTGCTGCGGGCCAAAGTCTGGTGCGCGCAGGTCGGACGCGTACCGCTGTACCTGCTCGACACTGACGTGCCTGAGAACCGTCCCACCGATCGCCGATTGACCGAGCGGCTCTATGGCGGCGATCAGGAAACGCGGATCCAGCAGGAAATTCTGCTGGGTATCGGCGGCGTTCGCGCGCTTGAGGCACTCGGGACGCGCTCGAATGTGTTCCACCTCAACGAAGGCCACGCGGCGTTCTGCAACCTCGAACGCCTGCGTGCACTGCGCACCCGCGGCCTTTCACACAACAAGGTGATAGAGCGGATCCGCAGCTCAAGCGTGTTCACCACGCACACGCCGGTGCCCGCCGGGCACGACCGCTTCTCCTTGGCCCTGCTGAGCAAGTACTTCAAAGCACAACTCGACGCGTTAGGCCTGAGCCGCAACGAATTGCTCGCGCTCGGGCGCGAGAATCCCGACGATCGGCGCGAACCGTTCTGCATGACAGTGCTCGCGTTGCGCACGTCCGAACGCTGCAACGGTGTATCGAAGCTGCACGGCCGTGTCTCACGCGAAATGTGGACCGGTGTATACGGTGTTCAGAATCCGAAGCGCGTGCCGATTGGCCACGTCACGAACGGGATTCACACGGCCACCTGGCTCGCGCCGGAGATTCGGCCGCTGTATGACAAGTACCTCAGGCCGAAGTGGGTGGGCGGTGCCCCGAACGACAACCCCTGGCAGCGCGTCGATCGCATTCCAATCGAGGAACTCTGGCGGATGCGCACGTTGCTGCGGCGAAAGCTCGTCCAGTTTGTGCGTACACGCTTGCGTCAGCAGATCGAACGCCGCTTCGAGCCGGTCGAGGGGTTGTACGCCGCACTGGACACGTTCGATGAGGACACACTGACAATCGGTTTCGCGCGCCGGTTCGCGACGTACAAGCGGGCGCCGCTGATCTTCCACAACGCGAAACGGCTGGCCGGCATCCTCAACCATCCCGATTGCCCAGTCCAGTTGGTGTTCGCTGGTAAGGCCCATCCGGCGGATCGTCCGGGGCAGGCATTCGCCCAACAGATCTTCGCGTTCGCACGCAAGGCCGGCTTCTGCGGTCGCGTGGCACTAATTGAAGATTACGACATGCACGTCGGGCGTATTCTCACCAGCGGCGTCGACGTATGGCTCAACAACCCGCTGCGTCCACAGGAGGCGTCCGGCACGAGCGGGATGAAACCGCCGCTGCACGGCGGACTGAACTGCTCGATTCTCGACGGCTGGTGGCCGGAGGCGTACAACCGACGCAACGGCTGGGCGATCGGTGATGGCAGAGCGGCACCCTCGCGCGCGGCGCAGGATCGACGAGATGCACTTGCGGTCTACGAACTGCTCGAGACGCAGATCGTGCCGCTGTTCTACGAGCGGGACTACCTGGGCTTGCCACGGAAATGGCTCAAGCGCGTGCAGGCTTCCATGAAGACGGTCTGCCCGCAGTTCAACACGCACCGGATGCTGGGCGAATATCTGGAGTTGTACAGCTAGCGCCTGGTGCCAGCGCTCGATCGGAACAAGACGATGCGCGACGTGGTCCTGGCGCTTATCGATCGGATCTCCACCTGGTGGCGGAATCTTGACCTGCGATCGCCAAAGGTTGGCCGGCAATCGCTGCTGCTGATGGCGGCGGTTGTGCTGGTAATTGTGTCGGTGGTCTTCTTGCTGCGATCCGGGGAAGACGATGCACCGCCGGACGATCAGTTCATCGGCTTCTACTGCGCAGACTGCGCTCACTACTTCGAGTTGTCACACGCAGAGTTTGAACGCCTGTGGGACCGGCGCGACTACGAGGCCGGGGAGCGTGCTGGCGCGATGAAATTTCGCTGCCCGCACTGCGGTGTGATCCGCGCCGTTCGCGCCACCGGCCCGCCAACCCAGTCGGAAACGACCCCCGACCCCGTCAAACCGCCTGAATAAACACAGCACGGCCTGGCCGAGACCAGACCGTGCCATGGAGGGACAAAATTCTCGTTGGCGACTAGCGGCGGCGAATCAAACCGCACACCAGCAGGAGCAGGCCGCACGTGGCCGGCTCCGGGATCGTCAGCGTAACGTCCCAGTTGATGCCGGTCGTAATCGCCTTTTCACTTCCGGCGGCGCGGAACACTCGGCTGATGACCTGCAGTGTGTACGTGTGTCCGGTGGTGAAGGTACCCGTGGTGCCGTCTACGCCGCTGCTCGTCGTGCTGAACAACGTTGTGGCGTCCTCTTTCAGCGTAATCGAAAAGGCATCGACACCGTCGCCGTAACTGGCCATAAAGGTGTCGAGCTCAAAGT
>JANQFV010000053.1 GCA_028277645.1 Phycisphaerae bacterium | reverse complement strand
GCCTCCGGCGTCATCCCGATGCCCGTGTCAAGCACGTCGAACTGAAGCATGGGCGTATCGCCGTCATCCACCAGACGCGTGACCACGCGGACGCCGCCGACTTCCGTGAATTTGACTGCGTTCCCGACGATGTTGACGAGGATTTGTCGTAGGCGCAGTGGATCCGTCTCGATCTGCTGCGGAATTGACCCCTCGAACTCCAGATCGAAACGCAGTCCTTTCCCGGCGACACGAACCTGTATCAGGGAAGCGACTTCGGCCAGCACGTCACATGGCGATGTGCGCACGCGCTCGATCTCCAGCTTGCCCGCCTCGGCGCGCGAGAGATCGAGGATGTCGTTGATCACGCTCAGCAGGTGCTGACTATTGCTGCTGATCTTACTTACGTGCTCCCGGCTGCTGCGGCGTGTACCGCACTTCTCGTGCATTTCGCACTCGTTGCAGCAAAGCACCTCATTATCGAGCAGTTCGGAGAAACCGAGGATGGCAGTCAGCGGCGTCCGAATTTCGTGGCTCATGTTGGCCAGGAACTGGCTCTTGGCCGCACTGGCCGCCTCCGCCGCTTCCTTTGCAGTCTGAAGCTCGTCCTCGGCACGCTTGCGATCGCTGATATCGACGAAACTGTCGACCAGACATTGGCGGCCATTCAACATCAGCGGCGTGACGGTCTTCAGGATTGGCACTCGCTCGCCGTTAGCAGTTAACAGGACGCGTTCCGAGTTGTTTACGGACTCGCCCAAGTCCGTGATGGGACACTTGCCGACGTCCGCCGGACAGATGAATTTGTGGCAGGTTCTGCCGATGACCTCGCCGCGGTCGGTGCCGATCATGTCGAGTGCTGCGGGATTGGCGTCGACGATCGTGTGTGTTTCCGCGTCGACGATGACAATGCCCGATTGCACCGTATTCAGAATCGTCTGCAGGCGTTGCTCGCTCTGCTCGAGCCGTTCCTGATCGCGCTTGCGGTCTTCGATGTCGCGAATCATCGCTACGGCGATCGGGCCATCTTCACCCGCGTAGCTGGACAGTGACAGCTCGACGGGGATTTCTGAACCGTCTTTCCGCCGTGCAGTTAGTTCCACCGTCGAACCGATGACGGGGCCGTCGCCGGTCCGGGCGAACTCCGCCAGCGCGGCGCGCTTGCTCGCGTGGTACTGTGATGGAACGACCAGTTCCATCAGGTTCTGCCCCACTGCTTCGTCTTCCTTGTAGCCGAATAGCTTCTCCGCGGCCGCGTTCCAGAAACGGACCACGCCGGTCGCATCAGCCGCGATGATCGCATCACGGGCCGTTTCCGTGATTGCGCGATACCGTGACTCGGAATCGCGCAATTGACGCTCCGCGGCGGATCGCTCGACGATTTCCCGCTGGAGTTCAACGTTGGCTTCAGCCAGTTCGGCGGTACGTGCGGCAACGTGTTCCTCGAGCGTGGCGCGCGCCGCTTGCACCCGGGATGTCATAGTGTTAAAGCTGCGTGTCAGGTTGCTGATCTCGTCGTCCCCCCGTACAGGTAGAGCGTGGCTTGACGCCGTATCCGGACTCTGCGTGATTTGTTCGAAGTGAGCCTGCATCCTGGCCAGCCGTCCCGACACGACTGTGCGGAACATCACAACGAGGACAATGATGAACGCCGCACAGATCGCGGCCGTGGCAGTTCCGTGTCGCAGCGAGCCCTGGAACAGCGCGGCCTGCATCGGGGCCACCGGCACGGCGACGGTGTCCAGGGCGACGACCTGGCCAATCGGACGGTTGAAGCTGGCGACCGCACCATATCGTGCGAGCAGCGACGCGGGCGCATCTTCCGGACGCCCGTGACAGCGCAGGCAACGTTCCTTCATGCGCCGCGCCTTGAAGGTCACGAGGTGCCTGGCCCCATTGAACTTGAGTTCACCGGTCCATTGGTCCACGTCCGGGTTCTCATTGAAATGGCGGATCATCCGGAGTTCTTCGGGGCCGGCTTGATTCGCTGGATTGCGCGGATTGTCGGACGAGAACTTGATCACGTACTCCGGGAAGTCGCCGCGCACCTTCTCGAAAATACTGCGAGCAACATAGGAAGTTGACATTGCCTCCGGTATGAACTCATCTGCTCCGGTCCGCGCCTCCATCGCGGGACGAATCTGCTCGCTCACGTAGCTCCGAATGGCAAGGTCGAACGAGAGCCCGAGCGCGGCCTTCTGGTTCATTAACTCCATAAGACTTGCACGCGTACTGCGATATTCGACGTACGCATCTACGAGCAGTAGCACACACGCGGCGAGCGCGATGGGCAGAATAAACTTGGTTGCTATGCTCCTCATGCCACGACGCCTTGTTGAGGCGAGCCATGTTATGCGACGCACAAACCGTCGCGTCCCTGGCCGCACTACTCGATCCGGTCTCGCCTGCACTCGGCCCCTGTCCCGACCTACTTCGCCGAGCAAGCGGCCTCTGTGTGCCGGAGCACATCGCGTACCAGCACGCGCGCCGACTCCTTCAGTCGTCCATTCCGCGCGAAGTTCAGCAGTCGCTGCCGGATTGATGTCGTCACTTCCTGCCCCTTCCCGACCAACAGCGTGCCGTCGACCGTCCGAACATCTTCTGCCAGGATCATTTGCGTCGTCAGATCCTTCAGACCCACCTCGCGTGGAACGCACGCTTCTTCAAACCCAACCAACTCCTCCAAAGCACCGAACACCTCCGGGTCGTACTTCCGAGCCTGCTCGCGCAGTGCCACGATCGCGTCCGGCTCACTCAGGCCCCGCCAGGCCAGGACGTCGAAGTCCAGCGCCACAGACAGGATGCGCGCACCGAGCGGGATCTCCGTCCCCGTCTCGGTGCCATTCGACCCGCCCGAGGCAAACTGCGTGTGCTGGTGACCGATAATTTCGGCAACGTCCTCCAGTCGTGGAATCTTGGCAACGAGGTCGCGCCCGACCGTGGGGTGCCCATCGACCATGCCCGCTTCCTCCGGGCTCAGACGTTCTCCGCGGTACCAACGTTCGAGCGTGTCCGAAGGTAACGTCACGCAGCCGATTTGGGAAAGCATGGCGGCGACTTCGTATTGCCACGTGTCGTCGACGTTCATTTGCTTGCCGAGACCCTGCACGATGCGCCGGACGCGCGAAGCCTGCCCAAAGGCGGTGGGATTCGCCAGCGCGAGCACGTCGGTCAGCACCTTCACACTGCCGCGCAGCGTCTCTTCCAACAACTCCCGTTCGGCCATCATGAGCTGATACTGTTTGACGCCATCGGTCAACGCCGCCGCCAGCGATTCCGGCGGGCAGGGTTTGGTGAGAAAGCGGAAGATCTGACCCTCGTTCACAGCGTCGATCGCCGTCTGTTGATCGGCGTTGCCGGTTAACATAATCCGTGTCGTGTCCGGTGCTTGCTCGCGTACGGCTTTCAGGAATTGAATTCCGTCCATCCCCGGCATGCGCATGTCGGACGCCACAACGGCAAAAGGCCCTTTCGTGGCGATCAGCTCAAGTCCCTCCGCGCCCCCGCCGGCCGTCTCGATGGAGAAGGTCTTGCGGAACTGACGCCGAATACCCTGCAGGATATTCGGGTCATCGTCGACGCAGAGAATCCGCATGGTCATTGTGCCGCTGCTCCTTCCGCCATCTCAGAACACAAACTCTGCCAAGTGGTAACGCGGTCCAGCAATCCAAGCTGCGTAATGTATTCGACGTCCAGACTGGGAATGTCCGTTGCTTCAGCGGAGTGACCAGGTGCATGCATCAGGGCGTTGGCGACATGCACCGCCATCAGCGGCGTCAGACCCTCGCCCAGGCAACCGCGCGGTGTGTGATGAAAAGCAACGGCCTCGACAATCGGGTCGGGCAACCCCCAGAGCCCCAGCAGGTACGCCCCCACTTCCGCGTGCGTGTTGCCCAGATGCTGTCGCTCAGCTTCACAGAGCGAGGCACCGTCGTCGCGAACGATGCTCAGCACTTCGGCGTAGCGCTCCGGCAGATTCGCGGCGAGGATGAGCTTTCCGGTGTCGTGCAATAGGCCTGCGGTAAGCGCGTCGCCACGCAGTTGTTCCGAGCCGTCCTCTTCACTGATGATCTTCTTCGCCAGGGCGCCGGTCATTGCACTGTGAGTCCACAGCGTATCGAGACAAAGGCCCTCGACGTCAGCAAACTCCAACTGCGAGAACACGTGGACCGATAGCACCAGGGCCTTGATCGTATCGACGCCCAGGAAACTGGCCGCTTGCGCGGGGTCTGAGACGTGGTGCCGCAAGCCAAAGAAGGCCGAGTTCACCAATTGCAGGACCTTTGCGGCCATCCCGACGTCCTTCGATACGATCTGGCCGATTCGCTGAATCGACGCCTCCGGCGACTGAAGCTCGGTGACGATTTCCGTGTACGTTTGCGGCAGGCTGGGAATACTGCTCATTTGCGAGGCCAATGCTCGAAGCGCGTTCTCACTCAACAGGTCGCGAAGGGCACACGCTCGGGTGATGACCTTCTTCAGTTCCTCCGAATCGCACGGTTTGGCGAGATACTGGTGCGTCGGTCCCACCGAGCGCAGGATCGTTTCCATCTCGGAGTGCCCGGATAGGATAATACGCACGACCTGGGGATGGCGGCGTTTGACCTCGTTCAGCAGTTGCGCTCCATCCATGCAGGGCATGCGCATATCGCTGACCACCACATCGAACTCGGTCTGCGCCAACGCTTTCAGAGCCGCCTCACTGCCGATCGTGAAGACCATCTCCCATTCCTTGCGGAAGGGATGCAGCATTCGGCGCAGTCCGTGCAGCACGTTCTCTTCGTCATCGACGAATAAGATTCGCTTCATCGTTCGTTTCCTGTTCTTGTGCTGCGGGCCACGTTTACTTGACCCGCCGCTGCTCCAGTTCGGCTACGCGTCATCGGTTTGTTCCACGAGCGCCGGCGCGGTGTCGGCCGGTGGCGCGCCGCCCGCTTCAGCGGCCGCGTCATCTTCCGCGGTCGTGACCCTCGCCTGTTGCGCTTCGATCGGTAACCGGATGATGAACGTAGTCCCCTTACCTAATTCGCTCTCAAAGGTAATCGTGCCGCCGTGCTTTTCGGTGACGACCGAATAGGCGATCGCTAGGCCTTGCCCTGTACCTTTGCCAACTTCTTTCGTCGTGAAGAAATGATCGAACACCTTTACCCGGTGTTCCTCGGAAATTCCGGTTCCACTGTCGGTGATGCGCACCTCAGCCCAATCACCATCATGATGCGTGGTGATCCTGATGGTTCCCTTCTCGCCGGCTTCCGCATCGACGACGTCCGCAATCGCGTGTGCTGCGTTGATCACGATGTTAAGGATGACCTGATTGAACTCGCCAGCCAGGCACGGCACGAGAGGCAGTGACTCGTCGAAGTCAGTTATGAGCTCCGCCACGTATTTCCACTCATTTCGCGCCACGGTCACCGTGCTCGCAATGGCCTTGTTTAAGTCGACGGACTCCATGCCCTCCGAGCCGGGGTGCGAGAAGTCCTTCATGGCTCGCACGATGCGCGTCACGCGCTCGACGCCTTCTAGTGACTGCGTGATCGCCTGGGGAATCTCTTCCGCTAGGTACTCCAGATCCGCCGCCTGCTCGGACGCCTCGATCTCGGCGAGCAACTCCGGCGTAACGGATTCGGAGCGGCTGCACTCGATAAGCTCGCGGTACTTACCCAGCAGCGACTGAAGGTCGCCAAATGCATCCTGAAGGAACCTAGTGTTGTCGCCGACGAATTGCGTGGGCGTGTTGATCTCGTGGGCAATGCCCGCCGCCAGTTGCCCCATGGACTCCAGCTTCTGAGATTGGGCCAGTTGGCTTTGCAGGATCTTTCGCTGGCTGATGTCTGCCGCGATGATCAGAAAGCCGATGTCTGCCCCGTCTTCCCACGGCACGGGCGTGATCGAGATCCCCAGGCACCCGTCGGTCCCATCGGCGCGCTGAAAGCGAAGCTCATCGCGTGGAGTGGTACGTCTCGCTGCGCGACATTTCTCGAGCAGTGACTTGACACGGTCCCATTCCCAATGAACCCTGCAGTCGTGGATCGGGCGTCCCAGCACGTCGGCCGCAGCACAGCCAAACGTCTCCGCGGCGGCTTGGTTCCAGCGAATCACACGGCCGTGCGCGTCGATTCCGACGAGGATTGACGGGATGGATGTCAACAGTAGTTCAGTCCGGTCATGTGCCCGGCGCACCTTCGCGGTATGTTCAGCGTGCTCCGCGATCAGGTGCAATATGCGCACGCCGACCTGAATGCGCGCACGCAATTCCACGGCGTTGGCAGGCTTCACCAGATAGTCATCCGCCCCGGCAGCAAAGCCCGCGGCGATCTGCTCGGGTTGATCATTTCCCGTGAGCAGAATGATGTACACCGTACATTGCGGCAACGAAGCGCGGATTCGCTCGCACAGTTCGATCCCGGTCAGCCCGGGCATGTTCCAATCAGCCAGCAGAATCGCAAACTTCTCTGCCGCGATTGTGACGAGGGCATCGTCACCGTTGTTGCACGCGGTCACCTGATAGCCCGCTTTGCGCAAGCGAATTTCAAGCAGGTGCAGGACTACTTCATCATCGTCAGCGATAACGAGGTGGGGCGTGGTCATCATCCTCAATCCACTTGAGCCTCGCATCGAGCTCGGAACCTGTTTGCACTCATCAAGTGCAGGCGTCTGCGCCGTGCGGAGCACGCACTCTCTGCGCGCCAACCTGTACAGTGCGGGGGGCAGGCGCGCGGCTCACATGGCAATCAGTCACGACCCACCACAACGATACGCAGGCTCCGCGCGCTGCACCCGCCGCAATCTTTGCATCGACTGCGCAAGCGCGCGGGAACATTCGCTGGATTACGTACGGCGGTGAGAATGTGTCGAAAAGGTTTTCGGGCAGATGTGCCGAAGCATCACAGACTGCAAATCTGCTCTCGGATTGTGTATCGCACCAGTTCCACGCGATCGTGGATATCCAGCTTGTGCATGATGTGTTGGGCGTGCTTCTCCACCGTCCGATTGCCCACTTGCAGCAGCGGAGCAATCTGCTGGGCCGACATCCCGCGGCCCAGGTGCTGCAGAACCTCGAATTCCCGCCGGGAGAGAGTCGACAGTCGGCTTTGCACGCCCGTCGCGGGGCGCGCAATGCAGGGCTTGAGAACGAGCCGGCTACGCACCTCATCCGAGAATACCACCTCGCCGCGCGCCACCCCGCGAATCGCGGTCGTCACGGCGGCGGGCGAATCGGCTGCGGTGAGAAAGCCGCGCGCCCCAATGCTGAGAGCTTCGTCGATATTTCTGTCTAGGGAACGCGATGCCAGGAATACAAGACGTACCTCGGGCAGCACACCGGCGATTCGCCGCACTTGTTTGAAGGGCTCGTGGTCAGGCAGGTCCACGCTGATCACTACGACATCAGGCGTGTGCTCAAGCGCCAATTGGATACCCTCATCGCCGTCAACGGCTGTGCCGATCACTTCAATCGTCGGATCCTGCTGCAGGTAATCATGCAGCAACGTCCGCATGAGTGCGTGTTCGTCGATCAAGAGGACCTTTGTGCGTGACACGGCCCAATCCTTTCCGACAGCCGCGCGGGCGACCATATCGGCACAATCGGCGAACTTGATTCAGCACGCAATTCGCAAAATTACGAAGCGCCAGGCAGGTGAGATGGGGGACATGGGGGCAATGCCATGCCCTTTATGCTTCGGCGAGTCCCTCGCGAATGGCAAAACGCGCCAATTCCACGCGGTCGTGAATAGCGAGCTTGCGCATCAGGTTTTCGGTGTGCTTCTCGGCTGTTCGGCGACCGACACACATTAGCGCTGCAATTTCCTTCATGGATAGACCACGGCTGATATACCGCAGCGTTTCGACTTCGCGTGCGGAAAGGCTTTCCAGACGAGGTTCACACGATGTCGCCAGCCTGACGCCGGTCGGCTCGATGACAAGCCGCTCGCGAACTGCGTTGGAATACGTGACTTCCCCCCGCATCGCGGCGCGAATCGCGGTAACTACACGGTCAGGCGGTTCCTGCTTTGTCAGGTAACCGTAGGCCCCGAAGCGCACGGATTCCGCGATGTAATGGTCGTGGCAAAACGCGCTCAAGAAGATGAATCGCGTCTGGGGGTGCGATGCCAGGATACGTCGTGCAGCTTCGAAGCAGATCAGCCCTGGCATGTCGATGTCCATTAGTATCACGTCCGGTTGCAACTCGGGCACAAGTGCCACGGCCTCATCGGCGCTGGCTGCGGTCGCGACGACTTGCATCGAGAGTTCGCGCTGCAACCGCTCGCGGAGCATGTCGCGCACCAGCGCATGATCGTCAACCAGCAGCACACGGATAGTCGTCGCTGCGCTAACATTCATCGATCTCGACCCCCTTCAGCAAATCCCCCACCAATCTTATCAGATCCGGTAGTGGAAAAGGCTTTTGGAGTACTGTGACTGACTCTAGCTTGGCTTCGGTGAGACACGCGGTCTGGAAGCCGGTCATCAGAATTACCGGTATTCCGGCGTGGGCCGCGCGCATGCGCTCCATGCACGTCGTGCCACTCAGCTTGGGCATGTCCACGTCGAGGATCGCCAGTTGTATCGCGCCCGCCGCCCGCTCCAGCGCCTCGGCGCCGTCTGCCGCCTGAATCACGTCATAGCCAGCAGACTTCAACGCGCTCGCGATCACGCGACGGACCGTGTCATTGTCCTCGGCCAGCAGGACCGTTGCACCGGCCCCGTTCGCAAGTGCTCGGGGGCTCTGGCCGACGGTCTCCCGGTGTTGCGGCGGGATCCTCGGAAACTCGATGGCCACGCGTGTACCGTGGCCTTCTTGCGAATCAACGTACATCTGCCCGCCGTGTTCGGCCACAATGCCATGGACGACTGACATACCGAGTCCGGTTCCGGCGCCGCGGTCCTTAGTTGTGAAGAACGGCTCGCAAACTCGTGCGCGGACCTCCTCCGACATGCCCACACCACTGTCTTCGACGACGAGAAGCACGGTGCCCAAGCCGCGTGTTGCGATAGTGGTCCAAGCGTCCGTGGCCTCGACCGGACTGTGGGTCACTTCGATCCGCAGACTGCCGCCTTCCGGCATGGCGTCGTGGGCGTTGACGACCAGATTCAGTAGTACCTGCTGGAGTTGTACGGTATCGCCTTCGATCCACAGCGCCTCCGAGTTTCGTACGTCAACGGCGAATTCTACCGCCGCGGGCAACAGTCGCTGCAGCATGCGTGTCGCATCGCGTACAACCTGCCCGAGACTGGTCGGTGCCAACTGCGACGATGTATCACGGCTGAATGTCAAGAGTGACTTCGTCACCGCGGTGGCCTGATTGCAGGCTTCGAGCACGCCCCTGAGTTCGTTGTGCGCGTCGTGTTTCGGGGGAAGCAGCGCCGCGGCTGCGTCGGCGTATCCGTAAATCGCCATCAGGGCATTGTTGAAATCGTGCGCTGCGCCCGCCGCCAGCGTTCCCACTGCCTCCATTTTCTGTGCCTGACGAAGCTGCTCTTCCAGTTCGCGGCGTTCCTCTTCTGCACGCTTGATCTCAGTGAGGTCCTGGAACATACCCCGCATCATCACGCACTTGCCGTCTTCAAACACCGGATGCCCGACGGCTCGTGCGCAGATTTTACGCTTCTTCGCCGTGTTGCAGCGCACCTCAATGTCGAATGGCTCGCCGGTTTCGACCGCGTGTTGGTAGGCATGTTCCAGGATGACTCTGTCTTCGTGCGGGTAATAGTCGAGATGTTCTCCCGGCCCGGGGATCGGCTCGCCGGGCGCGATCTCGATGATGTCGTACGTACCTTGCGTCCAGCGGGCGGTTCCCTTGCGAAGATCGTGCTCCCAACCTCCGACGCGAGCGATCCTTCCCATTTCCGTTAGCAGCTCTTCATTGCGTCGCAGGTCTTCCTCGACTCGCTTGTGCTGCGTGATATCCGTACACACCCCGATCCAGGTCCTGGGTCGCCCCTCTTCGTCCAGCACGGGGAGGCCGCGATCGATCCAATAACGATACTCTCCGTTGGCGTGCAGTATGCGATACTCGTAACTTATTGGTTGAGTTGACGTGCGATGGCGTGCTATGGTTTCGCTCAGTTGCGCTCGGTCCTCCGGATGCATAAGGGGCAGCCATTGCTCGATACTCCGCGACGCGTACCCCACCGGATATCCGAGTAGCGCGTCGATGTCCGAGAACCAGGTCAACCTATCTGTGCGGACATCCCATTCATAGATCAGGTCGTAGGCCAGACTGCCGGCGATTTTCAGCCTGGTCTCGCTCTTGCGCAGCGCCTCCTCAGTCCGGATCCGCTCCGTAACATCCGTGATGACTGCCAGCGACCGGGCGAACATGCCCGCGCTGTCGAACTCAGCAATCGCGGATAGAAGCCCGTCGAAGATCTCGCCGTCCTTCGTTACGAATTGATACGGGACATTCGTAGCGATGCCGTTTCGATGGAACTTCGGTAGTTCAACATCTATAGCCCGACGACGTGATTCCTCGGTCAGGAAGTCCGTTGATCGCCGTCCGAGTGCTTCATCCCGCTTGTAGCCCATGCGTTTGAGCCAGTAGTCACTGACACTCACCAGCCGTCCCTCGGCATCGATCGATTGCATCAGCGCCGGCGTTTGGTTGTATAGCGCCCGAAACCGGGCCTCGTTCTTCCGGAGTTGGTCGGCGATCTGTCTGCGGTTCGTAACGTCCAGAACGCTGCCGGCCATGCGCACCGGCTTCCCGGACTCATCGCGATAGACACGCCCGCGTGCCCGTAGCCAGACGTACTCCCCGGACTTGCGGCGAATACGATATTCAGATTCGAAGGTCGTCTCGGCCTCAAGGCAGCGCTGCACCGAATCGGCGAGATTCGCGCGATCGTCGGGGTGCAGGAGCTCGGCGTATCGTGCGAGTGTGGGCTGGAAGGCGCCGTCCTCGTAGCCGAGGATGTCGAAGAAGCCCGACGACCACCACTGCCGATCAACGTCTAGATCGGGCCAGTCCCACAACCAGTGCTCGCTACCGTCGACCGCCGCGGTTACACGGGCGTGGTCGCGCTCCAACTGGGTCACGCGCTCGCGCGCGTGTTCCAGCTCGTCGATGAGCCGCTGCTTTGTCTTGGCACTGTCGCGCATGCCGGGCTCCTGGCGCTAAGGCAGGGCCCCCGCAAGGCAATGACGACTCGTCGCACTACGAGTTCGCAGAACAGCCGTTCCCCAGCACAGACTTGAACGACGGGGACCGGGCAGGCATTGTCGATAGCTCAACGATCACCTAGCAGTCCAGACAAGCCACGTTGGCACCTTATGTTAGTAGCTTCCCGCAGCCTGTCACGCAATCGGCGATAGGATCGAGTGTGTATGTCGCGGTTCTGAACCATCGTCGCCAGGCTGTCGGTTCGATATCGGGGCCTGTTTATCAAATCGGGACAAACCTGTCGCGCAATTGAATGAAACGCGACCGGGCGCAGTCACGACGCCATGCCGGTCCGCAGGGGCTCCAGGGCGTTTGGCTTTGCAATAGGTACCTATGCCTTGCGCGCCGGTCCGGACAACGCCGCAATTCGACGACGATCAGTCGAGAATTACGCGATGCCATTCCGTTGGCGATGCTCAGATTCATAGAACCTCTTTCCCACTGGGTAACTGGAAGCGCAAGGACAAGCGGTGCAACTGGCAGGCCGTCTGCGAGGAGCCGAAGTACCGCTGTGAGCTCTATTCCGCGGACGACGCGTCGCCATCAACAAAGACAAGGGAGGCCGCGTGAACGGTGACCTGGGACATTTCGCGCCACGTGTTTGGCGGACGACTCGACAACATCGTTCCAGGCTACATGCGCGGCTATTCCGGCAGGCTCGGTGCCGATGGATGGGATCTTTCTCGGCGCGTCGGACAACGTGAGCGCCCAGTGGACTCGTGAGTCGGAGGATGCTGAATTACCTGAATTTCATCGGAGTCCGGGACCTCCGTGTTTATTTGCTGGGGCGATCGAAAGCGTCACGGCCGGGGTTATGGCGGGCCCAGGCCACCTCAAAGCACAATCGCTCGCCATTGACAAGCAGTGAAGAACGTGCAGTATCCAGTGTGCAATAGGGACCAATGCGAGTCGCGGCGCCTAGCGTCTCACGGCCGTGGCTCTCAACTCTCCGGAGTACCAAAGATGACCCGTGCACGCGCCATCGCGATTCCGGTCATTGCCGTCCTCGCCGTGATGGACCTTTCCTGTGTCGATGCCAACCGGAAGTGGCACTCGGAGTCCGTGATGAATGGAGTGAGTTTCATCCTCTACGTAGCCGATCAGAAAGTCGCGACCGCGTTCTACTCCAAGGTCCTCGGCTTTTCGCCCCACCTCAATGTACCCGGCATGACCCAGTTTAATTTGTCAGGAGGCGCCACACTCGGTCTCATGCCGGCAGCGGGAATTAAGCGCCTCCTGGGCGAGTCTCTTCCCGATCCACAGTTCGCGGCTGGGACGCCGCGTGCGGAGGTCTATCTGCTCGTTGATGATCCGTGCGCCTATCTTCGTAGAGCCGTTGACGCAGGAGCAACGGAGCTCAGCCCGGTTCAGCCGCGCGATTGGGGCGATACTGCCGGTTACTGCCTTGACCTTGACGGTCATGTTCTCGCCTTCGCCAGAGTTCTGGGTGGCGCCTGATACCGTTTCCGGTTCAACTCGTACTGCGCTGCGGACAAACGAGTATTACGCAAAGAGTGGCAGTGCCGCTTGACGCGATAGCGACGGTTCTTCACTCAGGAACAATGTCATCTTGTTCGCGCGTACACGCTGAAACGAGAATCAGGTAGTTCACTCCGGGCGGCCACGCCAGGATTGTCGGACACGTGAGGCTGCTCGCGACCGCTGAACGTCAGCCCCGAAAGACACCGCGCCACGGTGATTCGGCGGAACCTCCAGGTAGGTACCGCGTAAGCCAGCGGCATGGCCGCTCCTATCCGCATCATCTATCCCGAACGACGCGTCTCATTCGCCGAGCATCTCGAACAGCGAGCCAGAGTGCTATTGAAGCGTGAGGAACATCGTCCCGTAGCCTCGACGGTGGCATTGGCGCGACGCCATTCGTTGACCGGGGTGCGTTCGAGGCCTGCGCGACCGACGGCGATGGGGATGGCACCGTCGATTGTCTCGACGGCTGCCCCGAGGATCCAAACAAGACCTCTCCAGGCGCCTGCGGCTGCGGTACACCAGATGTGGATACCGACGGAGACGGCACGCCCGATTGCCTGGACGGTTACCCGAACGACCCGGCCAAACTCGAGCCGGGTCTCTGCGGCTGCGGGGTACCCGACACCGACACGGACACCGACGGGGTCGCGGACTGCTTGGACGAATGTCCGGATGCCCCGAAGAAGACCGAGCCCGGCAATTGCGGCTGTGGGGTTTCGGAGGATAGTTGCGACGAGCTTGACAACGGCAATGGGTACGTTCCATTAGACATGATGCCGCAATCGGCGACAGGCTGCTGTCCGACCGCCGCTACGTTGACCCTGACGCTGACGTGCCTGTGCCTGATGCGGACGCGCGCCGGCCACCGGCGATCGCCGTAGAGGCACCAGCATCACTGCGAAAGTCGTCGTCCTAGACGACGCACGCGCATGCGACGGTGGCAACGTCGGTACGGAACGGGCGTGTGCGCCAGATTCCGCGGCCGTCCCGGGCGCCGCGCTGTTTGATATATCAATCAACTGCGCAGGTAATTAAGATCAGCCGGGAAGATGCGGTAAATATTCTATATACTGGGGTTGAACATCCGGTAGTATTTACGTATGCACCTCAATCAGTCGCGGGAGGGATGCGCAGCGAGAGTGGAACAATTTGGCCCCGGGCGGCCTGAAGGAGCCTGTCCATGTCACGCACACGCAAAAGGTCCACAGCATTTCTCATCGTCGCCGCAATCGGTTTTAGTTCGATCGGTGGTTGTCCACCCATCATCGGCTTCACCATCGCGGCCAAGACGTTCGTCTTCACACTGGGCGCGACCGGCGTGCTGCGCGCACTCGCTGACGCGGCGGAAGCGGTTCAGAAAGGTGGCGTCGTGCAGCTCCCATTCGCCAGCATCCCGGTCGACCGGCCCGGCAGCGGTTGGCTCAACCTGAACACGGGTACCACCCGGGCCTTGCCGCTCGACGACACGTCGAAGCCATCGACGGCCCAGGGTGTCACGGGCACGGGGCAGTTGACGGTCTACATCGACGACGTGAACGCCTCGAACCCATGCGACACCGGCATATTGATCGGGACGTACTCGCTAACGTTCACCAGCGGCGCAGTGACGGTCACCGATGCGTCGCTCGCACTGCCGTCGGCTGCACTGGCGCACGTGATCACCGGCCAGTTCACGATCTGCCTGAAACTGACCGCGACCGTGGATGTGCAACTCGAAGTCGGCGAAATGACGGTAACGTTCGGTCCGGTGGACTCTGGCGACCCGAACGACACGGGGGATGACCCGAATGACACGGGTGATGATCCGAATGACACCGGTGACGATCCCAACGATACCGGCGATGACCCCAACGATACGGGCGATGATCCGAACGATCCCAACGACGTGGTCGATCCGGGCGACGGCTTCACCATCGCGAGCATCATCCACGAGGGCAGTGAGCAGCTCATCGCTGGCGTTGATGCTGATTCCAGTGTGAGCCTGGTGACCCCGGCCGGCTATGCCCCGACGCGCTACAAGGCGGTGGCGATCAGTGGCGACGGGCTGCGCGTCTGGTTCAGCCTGTACGACCAGTTCCCCAACGTCGAAGGCGATCCGCAGACACAGCTCTGGCGCGTCAACATCGACGGCTCCGGCGGCGTGCGCTCGGGATTGCCTGATGAGCATTTGGGCTACGGCCTGACGCTCGAAACCACCGAGGACGGCGACATCTGCTACGGCGATAACCCCGGCCCGAAGAAGATGTATCGCGCCACGCCGGGCTCGGCGGTGACTACGGCCTTCCAGTATTACACGGATGCGGAAGGCTGGCGTTACGGCGACGTGCGCGGTGAGTTCAAGATCAACAACGACGGCACCAAGATGGTGTACCGCAGCTACGTCAACACACGGATCTACGGAGTAGATCTTCCGGGCGGCAGCGGCACGCCCGTCATGCTCGCCGACGGGAGCACGGTCGCATACAACGGCCAGAACTCGCGGACGTTCGGGTCGCGCATCGACCTGGCGGCCGACGGATCGACGTTCATCTTCGTGGCCGAGTACTGGAATTCCGGTTGGACGCCGCAGCTTCAGTACGCCATGTGGGTCGGCAACGGGTTTGCTCCCGGTGCCAGCTTCACGCGGAAGACCGTACCACAGCCCGGCGTAGAAGTGGCCAGCCTGCTGAACATCACGGACAACGGCGCAAATATCGCGTACACGATTGACCCCGACTACCTGGGCGCGCCGGCGCCGATTTACCTTCAGGCTACCGCCGGCACTTCGCGAACTGCGTTTACGGACGACCGCACGGCGCTTTCGTTCGCCATGTCCGACGAAGGCAATCGGTTCTACGCCCGTACGTCGCGGCAGTACGGGAATGGCAACAGCTTCCTGATCGACGTGGCCGACGACGAGCGTGTGCCGGCCGGTACGGGGCTGTTCGATGACCTGCCCGGCGTCGATTCCGGCAACATCCGGCTGAGTGACGACGGCTACACGATGGCCGCCGGCTCGAGTCGCGGCGTCTGGGTGCTGCGGGACGGCGAGCACGGGCTCAACGGTTTTCCGTCAATCGATCAGATCAGGTACCGCTTCAATGACGACTGCTCGATGACGGTGCGGGTTACGGTCAACGCGCCGCGCGGCATCGAGATCCTCTACGCCACGCCGTACATCGACGGTGAGCCGCCGACCAGCGTGGTGGAGCACGAAGACAACCCGACGTACGCGTTCCGCTGGGGCACTTCGGCGTTCACGCTCGTAGAGGGCGAGACCAACGTTTACGAGCAGAACCTCCGCCTGACGAACGGCGCCGGCGACTGCGCCGAAGAGCTGCTGACCAGCGAATTCAAAATCCGCGTGGTGCTCTACGACGCAAACAAGACAATGGCGGTGTTCAGAGACTTCGCTCCGGGGTCGTAGGCGGAATGCACCCTGCGTATCGCGGGGCAAACCTGAACTCGTAGGCGTTGCACAACGACGGGCACGCTGCTCCCGAACAAGGAGTGGCGTTCCCGTCGTGCGTATCCGGGACATTCGTAGCGTCCGGTCTCCCGGCCGGCCGTTGGCGAGTACGCGCGTTCTACGGCCAACAGGGGCGTCGGCCGCTACAGTTTCGGCGTCGACGCTTCAGAAAAGCCAAACGTCCGGCGATTCTCCCGCTCCTGTGCACCCCGCCGCCTATTCGCGGCCCGGCCGCGGACGGGCCTTGCCCAGCTTGACCTGTGCGGTCGTCTCGGCGCCGTCGCGAACGTAAACGATATCGACGACGTCATCCGGTTTGAAGTCGCGCAGCGCGTCCATATAGCCGTAGATGTCTTTGATCTCGTGACCGCCGATCTTGGTGATGCGGTCGCCGGCCTTCAGGCCCGCCTGTTGCGCGCCGCCGCCGTCCATTACGGTGTCGACGATCAGGCCGGGCTCTTCGCCGCCGGCGAAGTCGGGGATGATGCCGAGTCGCACGCGGGGGCGCTGCGGTCGACGAACCTCGTCATCATCCGCCGCCCGCGCGTCGGCCGGCATCCGGTCTTTCTGCGCGTCGTCCGCGTGCTCCTCGCCGGTCTTCTTGGCGGCCGCCGCGGGATCCTCCGGCGCGTCGTCGGTTCGGAAGTGCGGACCGTCTTCCATGTTGGCAACGTCGCGCACTACTTGGTGGAGCAGCGCGAGAATGCGCGTCGCGCCCTCGGCGTCGATCAACTCCCAGTCATCCTGCGGGCGGTGATAGTCCTTGTGCACGCCGGTGAACGGAAAGAGGAACGGAATGTCCTCGCGGTAGAAGCCGGCGTGATCGCTGTTGCCGCTGACACCTTGCGCGGCGCGATACTCGACGTCGACGCTTTCGGCTGCCTTTTTCACCAACTCGGGAAATTCCTCCGCCGTCGGCGTGCCGAAGATCACGAACTTGTCCTGGTTGAGCCGGCCGATCATGTCGAGGTTGATCATGGCGCGCACGTCTTTCAGCGGCAGGGTCGGATTCCGCACGAAGTGCTTGCTGCCGAGCAAACCCATCTCCTCGGCGCTGAAGGTCATGAACAGCACGTTTCGCCGCAGGCCGCCTTCGCGTGACAGACTGCGGGCCAGCTCGATCACGCCCGCGGTGCCAGAAGCGTTGTCGTCGGCGCCGTTGTGAATGTGCTCATCATCGTTGGTGCGATTGAACTGGAGCTTGACGTTGCCCAGGTGGTCGTAGTGCGCGCCGACCACGATCGTCTCGTCGGTCGTGCCGTCGCCCGGTAGCAGACCGAGCACGTTGCGCGTCCGGATCATGTTGGGCTCGATCCCGGGGTGCAGCGTGGCGGTCAGGTTCAGATCCTGCGACAGCGGCTGCCGCTCGCTGTCGAGCTTGCCCTGCAAGTTTTCGAGGCTCGGCAGGCCGGCCTGTTTCAGGATCGCCTCGGCCATAGGACGTGTGATATGCGCCATCGGCAATGCGAAGCTGCGTTGCGACAGCTCTTCTTCGAAGGCATACAACTCGTCGTCGAGACCCTCGCGCTGCGGATTGACGATCAGCAGCCCTTTGGCTCCGTTGCGTGCCGCCACGCGCGCCTTGGTGTGAAACAGCGCGTGTCGCGAAGGATCTGATCCACCGAAGTCCGCATCGGGATCTTCGTCCTGCGGCTCGTAACGGAATATCAGCAGGATCTTCCCTTCGGCGTCGAAGTCCGCGTAGTCGTCGTAGCCGTAGTCTTCCGCCTGCACGCCATAGCCGGCAAACGCCAGCGGGCCGCTCACATCGACTGCGTCGGAGAACGGCAGCGGCGTCCAGTCGCGCTCGAGCTTCCACTCGCGTTCGATGCCTTGGGTTTTCAACAGGGCATCGGAACGCACGATCTTCTTGCCACGCCGTACGTCGAACGACTGGAAGTACGTTCCACCGTCGCCGACCGACTTCAGGCCGGCCAGCTCGAATTGGCGGGCGATGTATTCGGCGGCCAACTCGATGCCGGGCTCGCCGGGACGGCGGCCGGCGAGCTCGTCGCTGGCAAGGTACTTGACGTGATCGATGAATGCCTCGGCCGAGTAGGTCGGTACGCGGCGCTCGACGGTCTCCGCCTGGACGCTGATTGACAGAGTCACGATGGAGCACGCCAGCAACGACGCGCAAACGGCTGCGAGATATCGCTTCTTCATTCCGGTCACTCCGGATAGGTTCGGGGTGTCAAGCCAATTCGGGGAATTATACGTCGGATGCTGGAACGATGTGGACCTGGTGTGCGAACTACTGCTCGCACACGCGCAACAACAATTCCACGCACGAGATAAGGTCGAGCTGATTGTGCTCCAGCACCGGTCGCAGGGGGGTGGCGTTGCCGGTGCGGACGAAGTGGTGAAACAGGTCGGGTACGTCAGCGCTGGGCACATCACCCACACGTGGCCGGCCCAGGATGTGTTCCTCCAGCGTGGTCAGCTTGCAGTTCGGCAAATCGGCTCGCCACAGCCTTCGCGCGGTGTGCAGCAGATCGACGTGGATCCGCGTCGCCGGAATGTGCAAGCGGTGCAGCGTCGCTCGATCACGCAGAAACGGCTCGTCGAAGCTGCGTCCATTGAACGTGACCCACGTGTCGCGTGTCGCCGCCAGCTCCTTCACCGTGTGCAGGATCGCCGCCTCTTCCGGGTAGTCGCGCGCCAGGTACTGCCGTACGCGAAGCGGCCGCTTGTCGGGCAGCACGACACCAATCAGAAACACCGGCGTGCCGGCGAAGCCACCCGTTTCGATGTCCAGGAAGACGGTTCGCGCTGGATCCAGCACGAGGCTCGTCCCGTAACGTAGAGGTTGGTCGGATGCGCACGCACCGGCCTGATGATCGGGGCAGACCGTATCGAAGCTTGCCTCGATCTCCCAGTACGCACCGGCCGGCGTCAGCGCTTCTCGCCCGCCGACGACTTCGGGAAGCGTGCGCGGCGCTGGACGTGGCGGCGGTGGTGGAACTTCGCTGCCGCGGCGGATCGTCGCTTTAAGCTCATCCAACCTGCGCCGGGTATTCGACATGGCTACGCGCAGGCCTCGCACGCGGCCAGCAACGCACGTGTCGCCACCTCCGGGTCGTCAGCGGATATCACGGCGGACGAAACCGCGAGAATGTCCGCGCCGGCTGTGCGAACCGCGGCCGCATTGCCGGCGGTGATTCCGCCGATCGCGACGAGCGGCAGGTCCGTATGCGGTCGCACCGCCGCCAGCGTATCCGGGCCGGCGATATGCTTCTGCGGCTTTGTGTCGCTCGCGTACATCGGCCCGACGGCGAGGTAGTCCGGCGACTCATCGAGCGCGGCCATGAACTGCTCAGTTGTATGCGTGCTCTTGCCGACGAGCACCGCACCGCCGGCGATGCGCCGGGCATTGCACACCGACAGGTCGTCTTGGCCGACGTGAACGATGTTGGCGCGGGCCAGGCGCGCAATGTCGGGACGATCGTTGATCGCCAGCAGGGCGTTGTGTTCTACAGTCAACTCGCGCAGCCGACGGGCCCGCGCCAGTAACTCAGCATCCGGCAGGTCCTTCTCACGCAATTGAAGGACTTCTGCCCCACTCCGTAGCGCCGCCTCCGCAGTCGTCAGCCAGTCCCGCGAACACAGTTGCGCGGTCAGCAGAACGTACAACTGCGCGCTTCGCAGACGACGACGCAGCACCCCGCGCAGCACGACACGCTGTTCAAGCTCGTAAGCCTCATAGCGGAGCGTCTCCGCCGCCGCGGCGATCTCCACGGAGACCAGCTTGCTAAACTCGCCCAGCCCACGGGCCGCCTCGGTCAGTCGTCCGAACGCCGCACGCACGACCGATTCGATATCGTCGCGGGTAAGTTCCGCCGGCGTTTTCGTTGCGCGGCCGACGTCGCTGACGATGTCGCGCGCGTCGAGCAGCTCGTGCGCGCCGATCTGGCTGGCCATGTCGCGCAGTTGATGGCGAAACCGCTTCGCAGCCGCCGCCGCGTCGCGGTCGTCCAGCACGAAGCGGGCGTAGTCCTCGATGACGCGCAGCGCTTCGCGTGCGCGATTGAGATTGACGTCGAGTATGCGCAGTGCGTCTTCGTTCACGTATCGGCAGGCCTCACAGCGCGGGCAGGCCGTCAATGCTGCCCCCATGATCAGTGTAACGCTAGGGATTAGAGGCGTCAGCCGTTCTGCGTCTGGTCCGGCCCGGCCAGCGCCACGATGAGCAACTGGCCCACGCCGACCACCACGGGAAAAGCGCTCAGAATCACCGCCCAACGCGCCACGCGCATCCCGACGTCCTGCCGATACCGTCCGATGATCTCGCAGATCGCGATGACCAGGATCACCATCAGGAACTTAAACGTGACGACACCCGGGAGGTTGAACTGCCGGATGATCCAGTCGGCCAGCGCGTTTTCCTCGCGTCCGCCGGCGTGCAGGATCAGCCAGGTGATCATGATGTCCAGCGATGCAAAGAAGATGTACCAGGTGTACAACGCCGGGTACGTCGCAGCACGCAACAGTGGATTGCGCGGCGGGCGCGAAGCAGCGTAGGGCAGCGGTTGGCTGGGCTCAGCAGGCAAGCTTGACGTCCTCGACACGTCATCGGACTCGGGCTCGATTCCCTGTCCAGTAGTTTAGCACACGTTTGCGGAACACCTGTCGGTGATTGTCGAGAACTACGGCGAGCGCACGTCTCGCACCTGCCGCCCTACGTCTGTCATGTCGGCCGTGTTGGCCGGTGCACCGCGCGGGGAGCCCACGCAGCGCTAGCCGGTTCAGCCAGCCAGCAACAGGTCGACGAACGGATTGATGTCGCTGAATCCGACCTGGCCGTCGCCGTCGCAATCCGCCGTCAGGATGTCGCAGTCGGGGAACTCAAACTCGTACTGCAGTGGATCGATCAGCGCTTCGACGAACGGGTTGATGTCGTCGAAGCCCACTGTCCCGTTGCAGTTCATGTCGCCGATGGAACATCCGACCGGCCCGACAGCGCCGCCCGGCGGCGTGGAGCCGCACACATCGCACACGTCGCCGACGCCATCCTGATCGGTATCGACCTGGTTCGTGTTCCAGACGTAGACGCAGTTGTCGCAGATGTCGCCAACGCTATCGAAGTCCGTATCTTCCTGGAACGGGTTGTACACCTGCACGCAGAAGTCGCACGCGTCGCCCACGCTGTCGGCGTCACCATCTTCCTGCAAAGGGTTGGGATCCAGCCAGCAGTTGTCCGCGTCGTCGACGATGCCGTCGACGTCATAATCGGCCCAGCCCAATTGCGCGGTCGCCAATCCGAGCGAAGCCGCAGCGCCGGCGTAGTGCATCACGCGCATCCGCTGTTCGCTCGGCCCAGCCGTTTGGTTGGGATCGCACGGCAGCATCCAGATCCCGGGCACAAAGTTGCTCGAGCCCGGCAACGTGGTCTCCCATACACCGTCGAGGTTGTTGTCCAGCGTTACGCCCGGATCGGTCGACGCCGCCAGATATCCCGGATCGGCCTGGAAGACCCAGCGCCCGGCGGACGGCGCGAGCGTCCAGGGAGCCACGCCCTCGACGCCGAAGTCGTAGGCGCGCTCCGCCTGGTCGGACCGCCGCGTAAACAGCAGCCGTGGTGATACAGGCAGCGTCGCTTCGTACGTGCCGCCGGAGAAACAGTCGCGGTAGATCGTCATCGTGCCGTGAGGCTGTGCGATATCCGAGAGGACGATTTCGACGTCCCATTCCTCTGTCGCCCCACCCGCATAGCCGATAATCGCCGGCGTCGTGCCTACCAGCCGCAGACCGGCGATGCGAATCGCGGTCGTGTCATCCGACGGCGAACCGGGTAGAAACACGTCGTCGAGCCGCTCCACGACCGTGTCGGCCAAGCCCAGTGCACCGGACGGCAGCGTGTCCAGTGGCTCGCCGCGCAGCTCGAGCGCGCCGGTGAACGGATCCGATCCCGGGTCAAAGAAGTCCGCCGGGATGGGTGTGGTCGTCAGGTCAAGCGCAGTCAGGCCGCCGGGAAAGCTGGTCCACAGATCGATACCCGCCGGGATGCGCTCGCACTCATCGGGCACGCCGTTGCCGTTGTCGTCGAGCGAAGTTCCCTGCGCGAGATCGATGTCGTCCGGCACGCCGTTGCTGTTGCAATCGGATGGGAACGGCCACGTGATCTGCGCCGCCTGATAGACTTCGGCAGGCCCACTCGCCGCGGTCTCCTGCGCCCACGCGACGATCTTGATGTCCTGCTGGTTGTCCCAGCTCGTATCGTCGAACGTGAAGTCCTCTGTGAACGTTATGCACTCGTCCGGCTTCAGTGTGACGACGGCGCTCTTGGCCGCCTGCCGCAGTCCGTTGCGAACCGGCGCTTCGCAGGTGTGCGGCCAGTAGTCGAGCACTTCGACCATGTTCAAAGTCGTCGTACGTGTTGACCCGGTCGGCTCCATGCAGAACTGAAATGTGCAGCGGTACGTGCGCGCAGTGATCGGCGCGCCGCCGCCGGTGATCGTGATGTTCGTGGGGATGGCGGCTCGAGACGTCACTTCGCCGGCGTACCAGTTGTACGTAGCCGTCGCACCGCTGAGTACGCCGGTCATCTGCGCCAGGCCGTCGACGACCAGCGTCGGTGTGGCCGGGTTGCCGTAGTAGATGCGGCGATCTTCCGCCCAGTCGGTGAACCAGCCGTCGCGCACGTGGAGCTGCAAGCCGATGACCTCGTCCGCGTGCTGGCTGAGAAGCATGTCGAACGCCGAACCGGCGCTTACCGGGTCGGCCCCTCACGACATGTTGGTGAGCTGTTCGGCGATGACGATGCGGTCCGCTGCCAGCGCACCCGGCGTGACGATTGATGACAATATTCCGATCAGCATAGTGATTGCTGTCACGCTGCGCATTCCGGCGATCCTCTCGAGCACGTTGCCAGATGAAGAACACGTCGCACTCGCCGCACCGTTGCG
Source organism: Phycisphaerae bacterium (assembly GCA_028277645.1). Classification (GTDB taxonomy): domain Bacteria; phylum Planctomycetota; class Phycisphaerae; order UBA1845; family Fen-1342; genus JANQFV01. The sequence goes on along the minus strand of JANQFV010000053.1, from coordinate 12,441 downwards.
GGCGGCGAACTGCGCCAATGCTTTGTGACGTCAGGATTTGTGCGTGTACCGACGCCGATCCCATCGCCAGCTAACTGAGAATCATCTTACCGGATGGCGGTGCGCGTTACGAGCACAAGTTGACGCGACATCCGCGGTGTGTGATCCCGCCGCGCGTGGCCTGTATGCGCTGCGCGTGCTTAAGGGATTGTCGTGTCGCTAGATAGAACGCGCGGGAATGCGCTCCAGCACGCGCGGCGTCAGTGCAGCGCAGGATATCGAACGTGTCGAAGGGCTTGAGTGTACGGGTTGCATCGCGGTGAGGGCGCCAGCGCGAGTGGTGTTGCAGGCCGGCGTGCGAACGGCATCATCCGCCCGCATCGCGCCGCGCACAACGAGATGCACGCGCTTGCTTCGTTACTATCGGAACATGTGCTTCGCGCGCATGGCGGTATACATCGCTGTATCACGCGCATGTTTTGCGCCGCGCGCGAGATACGATTCGTCGGCGCGCGCTGTGGCTCGCAGCGCGCATCGAAGCGCTTGTTGCTCGCTCGCCCGCGAGCATGCAACGTCGCGGGTCTGATAACCGCTACGTAGTTTTGGGGGTGGAATCGCGCGCGGCGAATTTGTTATGATCGGGCCGGTACCCAAGCATGATACGGCTTCCGTGTTTCGGCCATCGGTGAGGGAAATGAGTCGTCATCCGTTCGATCTCCTAATGGAGTTGGAGACGCGCCATATACGTCTGGACTGCGCAGCGCTACACCTGGCACGCGATGTTTATCCGTGCGTCAATATCGGCCGCTACGTCGCGATGCTCGACAAGCTGGCAGATGAGGTGGGTGCCCAACGTCCCGGGCTGGCCGCGAATTCGCGCTACGTCGCGATGCGCGAAGTGCTCGTGGACAGCTACGGTCTGACGGGAAACGTCTCTGACTATTACGACCCGAACAACAGTTACATCAACCGCGTGCTCGACACCGGACTCGGGATTCCGATCAGCCTCGCGGTGATCTGGATCGAAGTCGCACGCCGCCTGAAATGGCCCGTCTCCGGCGTTGCGCTGCCGGGCCACTTCATCCTCCGCTTCGACGACTACGGGCGCTTCGTGCTCGTGGACCCGTTCTATGACGGTGATACGTTGTCGATCCCGGCTTGTCGCGCGATCGTACGCGAACGTTTCGAAGGGCGCGTCAAGCTCACTCCAGCGCATTTGCAGCCGGTCAGCACGCGCGGCGTACTGACACGCTTGTTGCGGCACCTGCGCAACACGTATCTCGCTGGCGGTGAGCTAGATCGCGTCGCGACGATTCTGCGTCGCCTATCGGCCTTGCAGCCGCAGAATGGGCGTCATCTGCAGGAGCTTGCCGCCGTGTGTACGCGGAAAGGGGACGTGCGCGGCGCGTGCGCGCACCTCCAGTTGTACCTGCACCGCGAGCCGGACGGGCGCGATTCGGCCCTGGTTCGCAAGAATCTGAAACAGCTTCAGGCCGCCCTCGTCGCCCAGAACTGAGCAATCCCGGCGCGACGAGACGGGCTACGCCCATCTGTGTCCGGTTCCCGCGATTCCGTGGGAACCCACGAGCGGCCAGTGCGTCCAATACCACATCTCGATCGCTGGCGGCTGGACGAGCGTCCGGAGTGGCGATTTTCGGACCGGGCCGGACCGAATAGTGGACAAATCGACTACACTTAGTGCGCAGCGCAAGCTCGGCAAAGTACGCCATGCCCTGGGCGGCGAGGAGTAGCACCATGATCCGTCAACTCGCGATCGCACTCACGCTCATTGGAACCGGGGTCGCGTGGGCTCAGGCTCCGGCGGAATCGAACCGCGGCCGGATGGTCGTTCGGCAGCCGCGCACGCTCGAAATCCTGAACCAGCGTCTGCCGGAAGTGCAGATTGTCGAGCAGCCGTTCGAGCAGGTTGTCGAGTGGCTCTCCGAGCTGACCCGCATGAGCATCGTCGTGCGGTGGCAGACGCTCGAAGACGCGGGGATCGACCGCGACGCTTCCGTCAGCATCAAAGCCCGCAACCTGCGGTTCTCGCAGGTGCTGTGGTTGCTCATGAACCAGGTCGGCGGCTCCGACATCCAACTCGCCTATCGCGCCAGCGGAACGTTGCTCGTTCTATCTACCGAAGAGGACTTGGGCAAGGAGATGATCACCAAGGTCTACGACGTCTCCGACTTGTTGCTTAGCATACCGCGCGCTGCACGCACACAGGCCTTCGACGTCACGCAGGGCCTCGGCCAGGGCGGACAGGGTGGTGGCGGTGGCGGCGGGGGTGGACAAGGCATGTTCCAGCAGAATCAGCAGAACCAGCAGAATCAGAACGAGGACGTGCAGAACCAGGATAACTTGCAAATCGAGACGCTGATGGAGATCATCCGCGATACGGTGGAGCCGGATAGTTGGCGTGAGAATGGCGGACAGGGTTCCGTCACTGCGTTCCGCCGGCTGCTCATCGTGCACAACACCATCCTGGTGCACCAGCGCTTGGGCGGCTACGTGACGACCGATGAAGATGTGATCGTCGGCTCCTAACCGGCGGTCCGCCGGAGCCTATGCCCGACACGAGTCAAATGCTAACCCTCCTGGGCACGTTCGCCCTCGCGGCGGTACTTGCTCTGATGGGTTTTTTTCTGGCCACAGCGGTGAAGCGCTGGAGCCAGCGTGAGGAACGTCCGGAGACGTTTACCTTCCAGGACTTGCGCAACATGCGCGATCGGGGTGAGATCACGCCGACCGAGTTCGCCGCGATGCGCTCAACGCTGTTGGCCGAACATGGATTGGGCGATGACGGCTCGGAGTCCGAAGAGTCAAAGCCGGCTGGTCCTGCTGACGATACGTCCGACGACTGAATCCACGCACGGTCGCCGACGCGCGGCGAGTGGTGCGCCATGCTTTCCCCCTCGGCACCGCCGTGTGCGCGCACGGCTGCGCTCCAGCCCCCGTGTCCAAACCCGCCACATTGGATTTGAGTGCGCCAGCCGATAGAATCGATATCGAGGAACACCAACGGCTCGGAACGCGATTCCGAGGAAATGGGACCTAGGTGTCGCGCTAGCGACACGCCTGCAAGGGTATCACTGCATGAGCGGAAGCCGTGGGAGCTCCGGCGGACGGGGGCGTCGTTCGAGCGTCTGTAGTTTTTGCGGAAAGAGCCACCGCGACGCGGGCCCGATGGTCGAGGGGGCGGGCGACGTCTTTATCTGTGCGTCATGCATAGAGTTATGCCACAACCTCGTCCGCGAGGAGCGCCGCCGCACGGGCAAGTCCCGCGCGAGCTTGAAGACGATCCCAAAGCCGCGCGAGATTTACGACTTCCTCAGCCAGTACGTGATCGGCCAGGAACTGGCCAAGCGAACGATTTCGGTTGCCGTCCACACGCACTACAAGCGGCTGGCGTATGCCGAGTCGATGGAAGAGTCCGATGTCGAGATCGATAAGAGCAACGTGCTGCTCATCGGTCCGACCGGCTGTGGAAAGACCCTGATTGCGCGGACGTTGGCGCGCGTGTTGAACGTGCCATTCGCAATTGGCGATGCGACAACGCTGACCGAAGCCGGCTACGTCGGCGAGGACGTCGAGAACATCCTGCTCCGCCTGTTGCAGAATGCGGATTACGACCTCGAAGCCGCCCAGCGCGGGATCATCTATATCGACGAGATCGACAAGATCGGCAAGACGTGGAACAACGTCTCGATCACGCGCGACGTGTCCGGCGAGGGCGTGCAGCAAGCACTGCTGAAGATGCTCGAGGGCACGATCAGCAACATCCCGCCGCAGGGCGGCCGCAAGCATCCCGAGCAGCAGTACATCCAAATGGACACGTCGAACATCCTGTTCATCTGTGGCGGGACGTTCGTCGGGCTGGACAAGATCATCCGCAAGCGGCTCGGTCACAAGAAGATCGGCTTCACGACCGAAGGGATCGAAAAAGACGAGGTCAAGGATCTCGGCCGCGTGCTCGAACAGGCCACGCCGGATGACCTCATCGAGTTTGGGATCATTCCTGAGTTCGTTGGTCGCCTGCCGGTGATGTGTCCGCTCGCGCCCCTGGATGTAGATGCGCTCGTGGAGATTCTCACCGAGCCCAAGAACGCGATCGTCCGGCAGTACGAGAAGCTCTTCGAGCTGGACCACGCCAAGTTGGCGTTCGCTCCAGAAGCGCTGCACGAAATCGCACTACGTGCGCTTGAGCGTGACACCGGTGCCCGCGCGCTGCGCTCGATCACCGAGGAGTTCATGATCGAGTATCTGTTCGAGCTCCCTGAACTGCAGCGTGGCACGCAGTACACCGTGACGCCGGAAGTCGTGCGCGGCGAGGAAGACCTGCTAAAGCCGGGCCGCCGTCGCAAAGAGTCAGCCTAGCCAATCCCTCCTCCCTGCCAAGGAGGCGCAGGGGATGGGGCGAGACGCCAGTCACCGAATAGCGTTTTGTTTCCCAACCAGACATCGAGCAGCTTTTGCGATAGATTCTCGTACCTGCGGTGCGCCGAACGGCTCGGCGAAGCCTGTGCGAGCTGAACAGGTCGAGGTGCAAATGAACATCGAACTGGAACCGAGCGGAAATGCGCAAGTCATCCACGTGATCGGCGAGCTCATCGGCGACGATGACGCTCCTCTGGTAGCCGAGGCCACCAACCTACTGACCAGTCCCGAGGCGCGCGTAATCATCGAATTGAGCAAAGTCCCCTACATGAACTCCACCGGACTGAGCGAACTGGTGCGTATCACCGCGCAGGCGAACGTGCAGGAAGCACGCGTCGCACTGGCCAGCCCTTCCCCGTTCGTCGAGGGCGTGCTCCAAACCACACAACTCGACCGTTTCTTCGAAGTGTATGCCTCGGTTGACGAAGCGATCGCAGGGATTACCTAAGGCAGGGCCAGGCGCCGTCAGCGACTATCACGCGCAAGAATGAACGCGGTGAGCGCCGCCAGTTGCAGCACGGCGGCAAAAGCCAGCTTCAGGATCGCCGCGCTGAAGGGGGCTGAGAATAGCCAATCCGCGATCGCTGCGAGCAGTAACCCAATCACGAGCGCTTGCACCAATGACGCTACGAGACGCGCGACGGAAAACTCCACGTGCCGGCGATCGCGCGTGAGCAGGTCCAGCCGATCGCGAATCTCGACCAGCAGTTGCTCGACGCGCGCATCGGCCGCCGAGTCCTCGGGCTTCGTGGGCATTGGTCTCGCTTTGTTCGTCTCCGGCTGATCCCGCTTGGCAGGTTCAGCCTCCGAGACAAATCGGGCCGAACGTGTCTCAGTTTCCATCGCTGGAGTCCTCTTGTGCCAGCGTATCCACGATGGCCTGCCGCAACAATGGCAGCAGGATCTCGTGCTGGCCGATCACGGCGTGGCCGTGCCCCGGCGCCACGGGCCGCATGATCACATTCTGTGTTGGGCGATAGTGGTGAATCATGTCAAAGTTCGCGGTGTGCATCCCATCCAGCGAGTGCCCGAGATTGCGTGCCACGGACACCGTTTTGAGAAACACCTCGGGCATCACTACCGCTGAGCCAAAGTTCAGCCAGACGCCACCGGCCTGGCCATCAGCCGCAGCAGTCATTTCCGCCACAACGCCGCAGAGCAGGCGAAAGTCCGCCAATGTCGCCGCCCCGATCGCAGCGCCGTCTGCCTCCGGATGCATGTGAACGGTGTCTGTTCCTACCGCGACGTGTACCGTCGCCGGGATGCCGACGCGGTGCGCCGTCGCGAAGAGACTGAGGTTGGAATAGGGCACCGCGTCATCGGCGAGCAGCCGGCCGAGCGCCGCGCCGAACCCAGCACCGTCGGCACCACCACGTGCGGCGGTGTTCATACGCTCGCAGGTCTCGCGCACCATGCCGAAGCTGCCGTCGCGGATCGTGTCGGCAACTTCTTCGCTGGTCGTACCGGTCTCTGCGAGTTCTAGATCGTGGATCGCGCCGGAGCCGTTCGTAGCCAGCGCGGTGATTACGCCCCGCTCGATCAGGTCAATCACCAGCGGCGAGCAGCCGGTCTTGATTACGTGGCCGCCGAACGCGAAGACCACCGGTCGACCTGCCCGGCGGGCCGCCACAATCGCGTCGACCGTTCGTCGCAGCTCAACTGCCCCCAGGAAATCCGGAAGAGACGCGAACCATTGCGCGAAGCTGCAATTCGCCGGTGGCGTCTTGCCGAGGGCGGTAACCGCCACCTTGTGCGCACGCTCCTCCCGCGACTTCAGCCGGAGCTTGGAGAAGTCCAGGGGCTTCTGCGGCGGTCCTGACTTAGTCACTGCGACTCCAAAGCGAGCCTGAGGCGTTCGTCGAGCAGCTCGCCGCCGCTCGAAATACGCAGCTCGATGTCCAGCCGGACCAACGGAACAGCGTCGGCTGGCCAGCAGGATGCCAGTTTGACCCAATCCTTGCGCGTTGTCACGACCAGGTCGGCGCCCCCACTTGCCGCGTCTTCTGACAACCGCTGCGCAGTGTCGGCGTCGTAGTGGTGGTGGTCGGCGAACACGCGATGCCAGCACGTCGCCGGTTCCAGCCCAGCCACACTCCGCTGAAACGTTTGCGGATTGCCCACGCCACAGACTGTAAGTACCTGTTTTCCAGTAACTTGATCGAGTTTGGTTGCCGCACCACGGGCGCCGGTCAATCCCACCGGCTGGACGTCGGCGGTGCCGAACGGCGTCGCGGGGTGAATCGCCAGCACGCGCTGTTTGATCTCGTTGAGCCGCGTCGGCTCGACCTGGTTTGCGCGGGTGATGATCACGATTTCAGCCCGGCGGAGGGCGGCGCGCGGCTCACGCAATCGACCGGCCGGCAGCGTAAGACCACCACCCCACGGATTCAGTGCATCGATCAGGACAACGTCGAGGTCGCGTCCGAGCCGTCGGTGCTGGAAACCATCGTCCAGGATCAGGCAATCGACGCCGTGTTCACGAACGGCCGTTTCAGCACCCGCCACGCGGTCCGGTTCCACGACGACCGGCACACCCGGCAGGCTGGATTCGAACTCCAGGACCTCGTCGGCCTTTTCGCCGGGCTGGGCCTTGTACCCCCGCGTCAGAATCCCCGGACGCCGCCCCATGCTGAGCAGGCGGCGCACAATCTCGATCACCATCGGCGTCTTGCCGGTGCCGCCGACGGTGATATTACCGACGCTGATCACGGGAACGGCCGCGCGGTGGATAGCACCCGGCCAGCGGTCGTAATACGCGTTCCGAGCGTGGATTACGGCGCCATACAGCAGCGAAAACGGCGATAGCAGCCAAGCGGCGGGGTGCATGGTACGGTTATGCCGCGCATCGCCCCCGCTCGCAAGCGCCGCCATTAGGCGTTGTCGGACGCGGCAAATCACGAATTTTCAGTTTTGCAACAATTGCTCGTCAGAGATTCGCCTCACCTGTCTATTCCCTGACAAGTGGCGACGGACGGGCATCCGCGTGGTTCGAGTTGTTCGCCGTGCGCGTGCTGACGCCCGTGAATGACCGTCGACGCAGACGCCGGGCCGTGGCCGAGGCGCGGCGGCAGAGATAGCGATGAGGTGTTCGACTTTGGCGATTTTGGTCCCTTCGGGGACTACTTGGCTGGTGGGAGGCTGCCCCTAAGCGGTCGTGAGACCGCGCTCCTCGTGCGGGCGCGGCGACCGGCGTTCACGCTGGTCGCCCGCTCGCCCTGGTGGCCCACAAACTCCCGGGAACAGTGCACCGAAGCGATGAGGCCGGCGGCGAAAGCTGTCGGCCTTGTCGTTTGGTTCAACTCCCCTCCCTTCCAGGGAGGGGCCGGGGGAGGGTAGAGCTACCGGATCGCGTAATTCCGACGATCACCGCCAAGAACTGTCATTCCGACGAGCGCAGAGACTGTCATTCCGACGAGTGAAGCGAGGAGGAATCTACGCGCGTTCTGAGAGGGACTTCCGTTCGCAGGTAGATTCCTCGCTGCGCTTCGGAATGACGGTACCTACGCCTCCAGCGCACCGTACTCCCGCTGCCAGCGCACCGCTTTGGGAATCCCCGCCGTCAGCGGCGTTTGCGGGTCATAGCCCAGCAGTTGCCGCGCCTTGCTGATGTCCGCCACGTAGCGCGTGACCTCGCCCGAACGGCTGGGTTCGTAGCGCACGTTCGGTTCTTTCTGCAGCGCCAGCGCGATCAGGTTTACCAGGTCGACCAGCGTCGCGCCCTGGCCATAGGCCAGATTGATGATCTGCTGATTCACGCGGCGTTCGATCAGCGCGTCGATCGCGGCCATGACGCCCGCCGTGCAGTCGTCGACGTACGTGAAGTCGAGCACCTTCTCGCGGCCGAAGACCACGATCGGCTCGCCACGCTGGATCCGCCGTATGAACAGCGGGATCACGCGTTCGAGCCGCTCGATGTCGCAGTCGTAGCGGCCATAGACATTGCTGAACCGGAAGACCACGTACGGCAGGTCGTAGCACTCGGCGTAGGAGTAGATGAACGCCTCGCCCGCGATTTTGGACGCGCTGTAGGGGCTCTCGGCCACGACGAAGTCCGCGTGCGACTCGTCGGTCACGTGTCGGCGAATATCGCCGTAGACCTCGCGCGAGCTGCCGAAGATCAACGGCGTCTTGCCGTTGAGGCGGCAGAACTCCAGCACGCGGAAGGCGGTGTCGACGTTCTCCATCGCGCGGGTCGGGTGCTCGACCAGCTCGTAGACCTTCGCGTGTGCGGCCAGGTGAACGACGCAGTCGAACTTTCCGTCGGCGGGCAGCTTGTCCGGATCGGTGGTGGCGAGGTTGCAGATGGTGGTGGGGAAGCAATCGGTCCAGGTGTTCTCACGCAGATCGAGCCCGACGACCTCGTCCCCGCGATCGAGCAACGCGAGGCCCAGATTGGTGCCGATCTGTCCGCTGGAGCCGGTGATCAAAACGCGCATGGTCAATCCCTGAAAGGCGGTGATTGGCGTAAGCGATGGATTTAACGCGACTTGGCGGAGGGCGTCAACACGGACTGTCCCACACCGCCTCTCCCTTCCAGGGAGGGGCCGGGGGAGGGTAGCACCGCTAAGGTCGTGGATGATCTGCGTGCGCAAAAGGGTGGAGCGGGCGGCCAACGCTGTGAAGACTGTGCGGAATTCGTGGTGGTCCCGAGGTGATCGGCGTTGACTTGGCCGCATTGCTGTCATGCGTAGCATTGGGTAGTCTGTTCACGCGGGCGGGGGCGGCTGTCGACAGCGAGGATCCAACGATGGCGGAACCAGTTTGTCTCATCAAATGCGATCACTGCAAGCGGCAGTTCCGCAGCCCCCTGCAGTTCGGTGCAGCGACGCAGTTCTTCTCGTGCATGCTCATCGGCAACCAAGTTCAATGCGCTGAATGTGGGAAGATGACGGGCTGCGACAAGGAGAACATGTATTTCAACGATCGAGACGGAACTGTCTTTCATGGCGATGAGACTATCCCCGACTAACAAAAGCGTGGGGACGACGGGCGGTCCGACACCGCCAACATGCAACGCCTGAAAGGCCTTGTCGGATCGGCTGCTGGGGGGACAGTGCGCTTTCTACATCGTTTTCCCCTCACTTACCGCCTCGCCAACGATATGCGCGCCTGAACCCGAGCGCCTCTGCTTCCGCTACTGTTGCCACGTAGCGCTCACCCCGCGACTGTTCCACCATGACCTTGTCGTACTGCTGATCAAACGGAAGATGATAGATCTTCTCGCCGTCTTTTCTTGCGACGTTGCATTTCACGCAAGGGTAGTCGGTCAACATGTGGTTTTCGTCGACGTTCACGCCGAGCCTCTCGGCGAATTGTCGCGCTCGGGGCGACAACGTTGTGGACGTCATGAACCGCCCGTTGGCGTTCAGCTGCGGATGATCTAACCGAAACGCTGTTAACGTCCCGAATAGCTGAAATATGTGCTTCTCATGGATTGTCTTGCGCGCGGACCAACACTTGCACTGTACGACTTCCACGTCATTGCCGCGACGAGCGATGATGTCTCGCCCAAGGTCGGCGAATCCCTCAATTATGCCTTGGAAAGTGACCGTATACCCAACTGACTCATAGACGTGTCCAGCGTAACGTTCGTAGGCGCGTCCGATTTGCCATCGGTTCATTCGACGTTGCTTGTAGCGGTCGAGTGCTAATTGGTATTTCTCTGAGTCATCCAGGGCATCGTACTCTGCGTCGGTCAGCCATTTCTTGGCAGGATCAGTTCCACCGGCGGGATCGTCGCGCGCGACTACGCCCTCTGGCTCGATCCTGACAAACTCGTCTATCCCTTCCTCCTTGAAGTCGATTAACCAGGGGAATAGCGCTTCGTAGTAGCGGATTAGGTACTGGTTGACTCTCGCAACTCGTTCGGCCTCACGTCGTCTGGCGGCATGCTCCCTTACCTTGTCGGCAGCCCTTGGTGCAGACCGGTGGCTGACGTCGTGCGCGAGGTCCTGATTCACAAGTGCCGTGTGTGCCTCGTCGAGGATTCTCTTAGCACGTGAGTGCATCGCGACCGCGGCCGCAGGCCAACTACGTACCTCATCGTCGTCAGCTATAGGAGTCTCCAGGAGGGTTCGAGCCAATGTGATCCGTGTCTCGATCGCTTGTAGCATAGGAACAGGACGCGATCCTTCCTCCAGGTACTTGGCTTCTTTCAGATCAGCGAGGTGGAAGTAGTCTGCAAATGCGGCTGCGAGCCAAGGAAAACCAACGCTCTTTTCGTCGGCGATCCTGTGAACAGCGGACTTCATATCCGCTATGGTCTCTTCCCGTCGTGCATCTTCCTCCTGCTGTTCTGCGGCGCGCTGTTGTATGTACTCACTCTTCTCGCGATCCCATGCCTCCAGTCTCCGTCGCTCGGTTGCCGCAGCTCGCGCCTCCAACTCGCGTTCCTTCTCCTGCTGCGACTCTCTCCACGAGCTTCGAATACTCAGTGCGGCGCCGATTAGCAGCCAAGCGGCACATACTCCGATGCATGTCCACGCTTCGAGTGACATTGCGAGAACGAGCGACGAGTACATTGTCGTTCTCCTAGCGGTTCGTAGAGCAGTCCGGGTGGCGCACCGAATCGCCTGCGGCTAATACGTCGACTGGTGCAGGCCCAATTGACCCACCGATCGGACGCAAGCGTGAGTCGCCCGGATCGTCCGGACCGAGTCGCGGTGCCCGGCATCGCCTGCGTATTTCTATCCGCCAAGCATCATCATAACGCGCTGCGACGACCTTGCCGCAACGCTCCTTAGTACGGCCTACGCCCGTTCACTCGCTCATCTTTCGATCCCGCTTAGAGAACCCACCGAGGCCCGCGCCAATCCACCAATGCGGTTACTCGAACTTGACCCCACCGTCAGCGCAACCACGCTTCCAACATGCGACCGGCAAGGCCCAGCGCACATACCCCCTCACCATCCCGCCGCAGCGACGCGCTTCGCAACACTACGACCCGCCCGGGCACGCCACTTAACGCCTCTTCACGTTTTCACTTTCTCACGACCCGCCACCCAAGAGTATCAACCCGAGAGGGCGCCGCCTTGAGACTCTTGATACCCTTCCCCCGCCGCGGCCAATTCAGCGACATTATGGGCCACCCCCTAAGCCTCCAGCACTCCACACGTCGATAGGAGCAATGTCGTGCAGCCCGCATCAATGCGTCGTGAGCGGTTCCGGTTCCCGCGTTGCCGGCGGCACGAAGACATCGACTGTGGAGTACATACGCCTTGGAATCGACTCTGACCAACCGCTGGCCGGAAGCCAAGCTCGCCGACGTGCTCGATCGGCTCGACCGCGAGGGGGAACGCGACGTCGGGCCGGAGCGGCGGATCTGGGAGCGGTACAGCTATCGCCGACCGGACGTCGTGATGGAGACGCTGCACGCCGACCGCAGTGTGGCGGGGTCTGCCCAGGCGATGGGGCGGAATATCGGGCGTTGCGGGCTGTCGCTGCTGAACGGGCGGTTCGTGTATCCCGGCACCGGCTGCCGGCTGCACCTGCGGGGCGCGCAGGGCCACGAACGCGTCGTCGACGGCACCGTCACCCGCTGCCGCTATGTAGTCGGATCGGGGTCGTTGTACGAGGTGGGCGTGCAATTTGCGCAGAACATCGACCTCGCGACGCTGCTGCCGCACACGCGGCTCGTACGCGTGCTGATCATGGATCGGGACGCGCAGCTACCGGAGCTCGTGACGACGCTGCTGAACGGCCTGAACGTGCGTGTCGATCGGCTCGCACCCGACGCGGACGGCGTCACGGAAGCGGCGCTGGAGCACGACGCCGAGCTGCTGCTGGTCGATCTCGAAGAAGACGCGGTCGACACGCTGGCGTTGGTGTCGTCACTGCGCAAGCAGGGCTACGCGGGCCCGATTGTCGGCATGGCGGTGCAGGCCGGCAGCGCGCTGCACGACCGCTGTGCGGCGGCCGGCTGCAACGGCTACCTGCGCAAGCCGCTGACGGCCCGCACGCTGCGTTCGCTTGTGCTCGCGCTGGTTGATCGCCCATTGTTCAGCACACACACGCACGATCCCATGG
>JANQFV010000035.1 GCA_028277645.1 Phycisphaerae bacterium | reverse complement strand
GTGGTTGCGGGGGCGGGGTGAGCCACAATTCGTCGCCGACGTCGAGCGTGATGCCGTTGGACGCATGGCGCAGTGTGACGGCGTAGCTGCGCTGGATGCGGGTAGGCGTGAATGAGGCCACTCGCTGGCCTTCGCGGACGAGCAGCAGTTGATCGTCGGCGCGTAGATGGTCCACTTCGCCGGCGTTGAGCAGTGCGTTGTTGCCATCGACGTCGAAGACGCGGACAGTGTACGAGCGCGTTGCGATGTCCGTTTGCGTGCGGATGCGAACGTTATCACCGGGGCGGACCGCTGGTGCAGATTCCAAGTTTTTTGCTGCCAGTGGTGTAAAGCGGGCGTACCAGAAACGCTCGGACCTGCGTTCGATGACGCCGTGGCCGAGGTATTCACCGGCACGGTAGTAGTCGACATGCGGTTCGGTCGGAAAGTCGTTGCTGGGCGGTACGGCGATCCAGACCAGCGGGACGGCGCCGCCGTCGCCGATGTAGCTGACTGCCGACCAGGTCTGCCCGGCGCGCCGCTGCGCCGGCGTTGGCCAGAGTTGTACGGTGTCGCCAGCGCGGATGGGAGGATTCTCGACGAGCGGAACAATGCGCGTGTACGTTAGGGTACCGGTGACGAGGATCGCGTCGAAGCGCGCGACGGGCTGTCCGCCCACGCGGCGCCAGAACGTGTCGCCGACAGCGATACCAAGGTAGGTCCCTCCGGCCAGCCACGCGGACCGATTCGCGGGGCCGAGCGAGTCGATCGCAATCTGAAGTTGGGCGTCGGCGGGCCAGTGGTCGCGGGTGCGGGCAACGATGTCCGCCGGGATCAGCCAGCCGACGAGCGGGCCGACCTTGGTTGGTAGCATGTCGGGAACAGCGAAGCGGAACACGGCTGCGCTCTCGCTCGTGTGAACAACGTTCGCCAGCGCGAGCGGCTCGCCGGCCATCGTCAGCAGCAGGTGAGCGCCGGTTTCGGGCGGCGGCATGCCCGGGCAGGTGACGAGTGCGTGGCGGGCCAGGCGGTTTCCGGACAGCGCGAGCTGATCAATGCGAGCGAACTCCGGATCTGCCATGGCGCACGCGGCGCAGCCGAACAGGGCGATGGCGGTGATTCGGGTCTGCATTCGAAACGGCATTGAGTGTTTTCGCTCGCGGTGGAAGGCTGGTCAGTAGGATGAGCATCTTACCGGTTGTACCGGTCAGGGGTTCATTGGGACCTGCATACGCATAAATGCCCCGGGCGGCCGTCTCTGGCGGCCGCCCGGGGCATCGGAGGAGGAGAAGCAATTCGCTGTTCTGGTTGGGAGGTCTCTGGTCACTCACTAATACGCCGGGGGCCGATCTGGGTTCTATGGTTTTCGTATTATTTGTAAGCACCTTATGGAGCAGTAGTTATCGATAATCATGCAAGTGATCCTCTCTGCGGGTGAGCCCGAAATGGGACTTGACCAGTACGGATGCTTGCGGCCGTGGCAGCGACCGATATACTCGCCGCCTGTCTGGGGGGAGGGATTATTTGTACACGCACCAAGGGATGCAACGGATGAACGAAGCCGGTAGTCGAGGTGATCTGTCGCAAGCGCTCACGCACATTGTCAGCGGTTGCTCGGTTCTGACCGCCAAATCGAGCTCGGGCCCGATGGCCGCCCTGGTGTCTTTTGCCCAGCAGGTGGGAATGAATCCGCCACGAATCGTAGTCTCGCTGGCCAAGGAGCGCGCCGTGGTGACGGCACTGGAGGAGGCGGGCCGGTTCGTCCTGAACACGTGTGCCCAGGGCGACACCGAGCTGCGCACGCGGTTTGCGGAATCGCGTGACGTTATCAAGACGTTTGAGGAGCTTGGGGCTGAGGAGCGCACGGCTGGGTACTCGCTGCCGCAAGCGTCGGCGCATCTGGAGTGCACGGTTGCGCAGCGCGTGGACATCGGTGATCACTGGTTGTATATTGCAGATGTGCATGACGGTGAGGTGTCGTTTGATAAATCGCCGCTCGTGCATGTTCGCCGAAGTGGGCTGGATTACTGAGAACAGCGTCGTGGTGGCGTAGCGACCGACGGCCTGCCAGGCGGAATCGGGGCAGCACAGGTAGCAGCAGTACTGCCATCGGCGCTCTCGGGCGCGGGTTGCCGTGCCACCGATGGTCGCAGTTTTGACTTGAGCGACGGCGATGGCCGTCCGGCTTCGGGAGGAGCCATGAGCGAGGGTATTCTGAATCTGCACAATCACACGCCGTTCTCGGACGGAGCGTACCTGATTGATGAGATCGTGGAAGCGCACCAGAAGTGTGATTTCGAAGTCGCGGGCGTGGGTATTTCAGATCATCTTTTCTGCACGCCGTCGTCGCGCGAAGTGAAGAGCGAGAAGGAGTTCGAGCGGATCTTCGGCAAGGAGACGCGCGACTACGTCCGCCAGGTGCACGAAGCCCGGCAGCGCTGGGACGGCGAGATGCAGATCTACTGCGGCGCGGAGATCAACTGGCCGCTGAACAAGACGATGCTCGACACGATCAAGGCCATGCTCGACGGCATCGATTACGTGCTTTTCGAGTATGTGGATTGGGCGGGCCTGACACAGCTCGCCAACCAGGCGCGGCGTTGGCCGTGTCCGGTAGTGCTGGCACACACGGACGTGACGGAGGCGTTTCCAAATACGTCGATGGACCAGGTAGTGCGCACGTTGGCCAATGCCCGCATTGTGTATGAGCTGAATTCCAAGCTGCTCCCGCTTTCGCAACATGAGCGTTGGTTCAAGGTGCTACCGAACCACCGTGTACAACTCGCGCTGGGCACCGACACGCACGACGACTTGAGTGTGTTGCGGGATCTGCCGCAGATGCACGAGTTTGCGTGCGAGCACGGGCTGAAAGAAAAGCTGTTTTGCCCGAAGATTCGCGCGGAAGAGCCACAGGCGGTCTCGCGGTAGAGCCCACTACGAACGACCATACTTGCGACGTTTCCATTCGGTCCGCGCCGCTTTGGCGCGGATCTTCTTTGCGCTGGCGGCCGCCAGGTTTGACCAGTCGCGCCGCCAGGTCCGGTGGTCGCTGCCGAAGTGGGCAGCCCAGCGTTTGAGGAACCGCAGACGGTCGGTGCGAGTCAGGCCGGGGACGTCGAGCAGGCTGACGTGGAGTCGCGCGAGCGGACGGAGTTGTGCAGCGCGGGTTCGCAGACGTTTACGGCGCAGTCCGTCCATATCGATCCAGATCAGCTTCAGCACCGGCTCCTGGACGACCAGCACGTTGCTGGCTTTGCAGTCGCGATGATCGAAACCACGTTCTTCTAGCAACCGGACGAGACGCACTAACTGGAGCGCCAGTTCCCGTTTGGTTTGTGCCCACGTGCGCCGGTCAGATTCGGCGTAGACGCGACGCAAGAACGTATCGAGGTCCACTGCGCCGGGCACGGCCTCCGTCAGCAGGACGCTGTCGAGCACAAGCGGGCCCAGCCGGCGCTCGAGGCAGGCCAGGGGGCGGGCCGCCGGGGTGTCGCGGTGGAGCAGCGCGTTGCCCAGTGTCCAGCCGCGCGCGGAACGCGACGGCGGAAACATTTGTACGAGGCGTCGCCAGCCGTTGCGGGCGCGCGGGCGTTTGACGATCGCTTCGATGGCGCCGTCCAGATGAGGGAGCTTGACCTGGGCAACGGCGGCGGAATGGGAATCTTTGCAGGTATCAGCGCGAGCCGGCGTCAGCAGGTCGAGTGGCGCCACGAGCTGCTCGCGCCACCACGAACGAGGACAGTGGAGCCGAGTTACCGGCGACTCCGCGTGCACGTGTTTGCAGCGCGTCATGGCTACGCCGCGCCAGCCGTTGACACGCAGACGCGTGAAGTAGCGGCCGTTGCGCGTGGCTCGTCGATCGCGTTGGGCCCACAGGCGTTCGGCGTGTCTCCCGGCTGCTGTCACCAGCGCACGGACCAGTGCGTCGTACGACAGCTCAAGCGCGCGGCCGTGCTCGTACATTGCCTCGAACTCGTTTCGCCAGCGGAGGTAGGCACGCAGGAAGCGCAGCCGATCGCCGATGGTGCTGTGTCTGCGGAACCACTGATTCAGCTGTGCGAGGTTGCGCACGACCGCGTGGTCCGTGATCGGCACGTCGCGGCGGGCGCTCTGTAGGTCGACGAACACCGTGCGGTACTGCCGCGGGGCGGTTCGCTGCACGAGGATATTGGCGGCGTGCATGTCGAGGTGTTCGAGGCCAGCCTGGTGCGAGCGAGCGATCATTTCGGCCAGGAGCTCAATCACCTGTGCCTTATCCTGCCGCAGACGCGTGCGGTTGGCGTCGGTAACCAGTCGGCGCCAGAAATCGCTGAGCGGCTCGGCTGGTTCGACCGCGCGGGTGATGAGCAGGCCGCACGGCCGGCCGTCACGTTGCAGGTTTGACGTCGCGGCGATGGGCTCTACGGCGGGGATGCCGGCGTGTGTGGCGTAGAGGCCGCTTTCCCATTCCAATCGGCAGGGGGAGGGGCGGAACAACTCGCGGAGACCACGGAAGCCGCGCTCCGGAAAGTGGTATTTCAAGTACAGCGCTTCGCCGGTGATTTCGGCTCGCCAGACTTCGCGCCGGGCGTTGTGCTTGATGCGCTGCCAGTCCTGGTCAGCGGGATTGGCCCAGGTGTTGGCGGACACCTCGTCGAGCAGTCGCTCGGCGCCCGGCAGGTGTTGCCAGCGCACCTGACCGAAAACGTCGGCACGCTCGGTGCGCGGCGGCGATTGGACCGTCACATGCGGTGAAGCCGCGACGGCGTCGTCAGGGATTGTTGCAGGAGTTACGTCAGCCCTAGCCATGGGGTCCGCGAAGCTCTTCCTGATTGTACGCAGCCCCGCACCAGGCTCCGAATTCTATGCGAGGCCCAGATGTCTGATCAACGCACGAGCGCTCGAACAGGTTTCGGTGTCGCAACGTCCGATTCGCGCCGGCTTGCTTTTTTCAGCGGGGCGGTCGCGAGATATGGTGCGCGGGGCCGACGACCTCCAGCAACTCACCGGTAGAGCGTTCAAAGGTCTGAATAACCCCCAGCGGCCAGAAATCCTGCTGAATCAGCACGCGCGGATGGCGGTCGATCGGCGGCAGCGTGCGCAGAAGGACACTGTTGGTCGCGGGGCCGAACCGCGTCGAGTACTCGACGATCGCGTACCGCGGCTCACCGGCCGCTACCCAGCCCTCGACCACAAACTCGACCGGCGGAGCGACGAACAGTGGCGATGGCTTGAACGTCACGCGGTGCTCTCCGCGATCCTCGATCGCAACCATGCGAACGATGTCGGTCTGCGGACCGGCACGCCGCTCGACGATGCGGACGCGCTCCGATCCGACGAAGAAATCCTCCGTATGCTCGTACGACTGGGCGCGCGGTCCTAGCGACCACTCGGCACGCTCGCGCTGACGCGTGCTTTCGAGGATTTCCACGCCTTCGTAGCCACGGCTCGCGTTACGACCGCGCGGCTCGCGCGAAGAACGATACGTTACTGCACCACGGCTCGTGCGGCCGCGGAAGGTCAGGTTGACACGCGAGCTGCCCCAGCGCGGCGTAGCGCCGCGCGTCGCCAACTCGGCGACCAGCGTGCGGCCGCTCTGTTCCGCGATTTCCAGTGGCGGGAGCAGCGCTGTAGGTGTCAGACGCAGGTTTGTCGCGATGCGCGCCGCCACACTGCTCACGGCATCGATCGTGTCGGGATCGGCGCAGCCGACCAATATTGCGGTAGCGGGCGGTGAAGCCTGCTGTATGACGTACGCCAACACGTAAGCGGTGTCAGCGTCTTGCCCGCTTGGATGGGACATAGCGTAAACAGTGGCGCCGGCGCGACCCGACGATCGTGCGATCTGATCGAGCGCATCATCGATCAGCCAGAACTCTGCAGCGAAGTCGACGAGCAGGTCTTCCGGCGTGCGGTCGTTGGCGCACCACGTGCGGAACAGGCCAATGCTCCAGGCGGGCCAGCCATCGACGGTCCCGCCGACGTAGATCCCGGGCACTTCGGCGAAGTCGGACCAAACGATTGTCCAGTTATCTTCAAGCGGAAACTCGAAGCCGGCTTCCGCGAGGTAGTTCTCAGGGTCGTCAGCGAGTGACCGGTCATCGATGACCAACGTCTTGCACACGTCATCAAGGATCTGGATGTCAGCCGGACGTAGATCGATCAGCGGATCGTAAACGACCGTGATGAGGTACCCGCGCGGGAGGCAGGCCATGCGAATGATTGTCTCGCGAAAGAGGTTGGAGCGCCCGATACGAAAGGGCTCCAGCCGCCGCGTCTCGAATCCGGGATACGGGCCGATCGAGGCCGGGCGGGCCATCTGCTGGGCGTGTGGATCGGTGAGCTGACTGTGTCGTAGAAGCTCGTCGACGGTCAGGAAGCGCGGAAGCTTCTCGAATTCGAAGCGGATCCGACGCTCGAACGGCAGCGCAACGCTCCGCCAGCCCTCGTCACGTACGGGCAGGACGAAAGCCGCGGGATCGCGGGGATCGGCGATCCAACCCTTGGGTGGTTGCACGCGCAGCGGCAGATCGCCGACCTGCTGGAGCGGTCCGAGCGCGCTGGCGGCTTGGACCTGCCACCAGGCCAGCGCAAGCGTGCCGGCCAGCAGAGCGGCGCAGACGACCAGGGTCAGCAGGGGGCGGCCGGGTCGCGCGCCCGTGTACACCTCGAACGGCATAGCTGGGAATGATAGAGGCTGGCTGCGATCCGTGAAACGTCGGCACAATACGGAGTCGCTAGGCCCGACGCACGCACAACAGATGTGCAGAGCAGCCACTCGTGCAATCCGAGGCGCCAAAGCCGGGAATGGGGAACGCACCCTGGATGGCCTGGTTTGCGCGGCATTCGGCTTCCGGATCGCCGGTAGCCAACTGGATTCTGGTCAGGCGGGCGGCGGCGTGGGAGAGAAGGTAGTCGATGTGCCAGTGATTTCGGAAACGGTGCTGCGCACGCGTGCCGATGATCGCGTGTCGTCGTACGCGTGCCACGAGTCCGCGCGCCGCGCGCCCCGTATACACGAACTCGCCGGCAGTAAGCTGATGGGCACCGAGGCTGCCGATCCGGAGTTTGATTTCGCGGATCAGCGCAACGTGCAACTGGTAGACGCCTGCGTCCGGCCAGTCGGCGAGATCAGGGTGCCAATGCACGTCAGCCTGCTGCGTGAGTGGTCGCGGTCGCGCCGTGGTCACGTCAGCGTCGGTGCGAGCAGCCGCGCGGCCTGCTTCGCGTCCGCGGCGGAATCCACGCGGACGTATTGCACACTGTGATCTTCGAACGTGGCGGCCCACAAACCCGTGATGCTGATGCCGTTGTTGGCCAGTACGCGAGCGACGCCGGCGACGAGTCCCGGACGATCAGGGCCGACGATGCGCAACGCGTGGAGGCCGCTGTTCATTCCCAACTCGCGGGCGGCGGATTCCTGTGCCTCGCCGACGATGGGTGCGACCAGCAATACGCCGTTGAAGCGGGCTACGTCGGACACCGGGCGCACGATCGCGAACTCGAGGTCGGCGCCAGCGCGCTGGAGGGCTTCGAGCATGTCGGCGACCGTGCCGGGACGATCCTCGACTTCGCCTACCCAGACATCAGTGGTCGTGATTTCGAATGACATGATGGCGCCCTTTCACGGAGTTGATCATCTACATCGATACCGCGGACGCAGGATCGCGTCAACGAGAATCGTGGTTTACTGCGTGATCAGGCTGGTGTCTTGATCCTGCATGCCGGCGGCGGGGTCCTGCCCACGTTGCACCGCCGCTGCGACGCGCATTTCGACGAGCGCGAGCAGGAATGCCAGCGTTGCTTCGGCACCCTGGTTGAGGTTGGCACGCTGCGGGTGCAGGCCGTCGCAGCAGCCGCCCGTGACCGGGTCATACAGTGGCACGCCGACGTCGTTGCGGCCGAGGAACCACTCGAAAGCCCGCCGAGCTTCGCCGCGCCAGCGATCGTCCCGCGTGACGGACCACGCTTCGAGGCAGGCCGAGACCATCGCGTTGGCTTCAATGGGAATCTGGTCGAAGCGTGCCGGCTCGCTGCCGCGCGTGAATAGTTGGGACGTGCCGATGGGGACGAAGTGACCGTCATCCGGTCGCTGCAGGTGTGCGAGCCAGTCGAGCGCACGCAACGCGGCTTCCGTCATCTCGCCCCGCATCATCCAGCGACCGCACAGCAGCAAGGCGTGCGGCAGCTTGGCGTTCGCGAACGTGAGCTGGGGTTCAAACCAAGGCCAGTCTGCGCTGCTGTGCTTCTGGAACAGCCCGAAGAGTCGGTTAGCGAGTACTTCGCGCACATTCTGGGCGGCACTGTCGCCGTAGAAGCGGCGCATGTATTCGTGAATGCCGATCAGCGTGTACGCCCACGCACGCGGGTGCGTTGTTTCGATCATGCCGGGCAAGGCGTTAGTGAACAGTCGTCCGGCGATGGTGCGCATGCGCGCGTCGCCGGAGCGCCCGGCGACGGTGCCGGCCGCCCAAAGCGCGCGTCCATGTGCGGTGTCATCATACTCGCCGCGCCAGCGTCGATCGTAGGACATCACGCCGCGGAAGCTGCGGTCTTCCTTGTTGAACGCGTGCCAGAGGAACGCGAGGTACTTCTCGGACAATCGTCGGGCCGTTGTGACGACGGCCTGGTCCGGGTGCGACTCCAGCAGCGTGGTGAGGATCAGCGCGCGGGCGTTGTCGCTGGTGCCGTAGCCCTCGTCATAGTTGGGGATCTTGCCGACCGCGTGCTGGAAGATGCCGGTGGCGTCTGTCATCCGGCGGACATGGGCCAGGTCGATGGTCGGAAGCTCTGCGGCGCGGGGCGATGACACGCGTGAGTAGAATGTGTCGCGCGGGCGGCGCTTGCGCTCTTCGCGCGCGCGGACAAAGCAGCGCATGTAACGACGGGCGACCGACGACCAGACCGACTCGCGGCCGTGCATGTAAGCACGTTTGCGGATTGCATGTCGCTCTGCTTCGTTGTCAATCAGTTCGAGCAGGGCGTCGCCAATGGCGTCGGGGTCTTTGAACGGCACCAGCCGGCCGCGGCCTTCTGCCAGCAGCTCCTGAGCGTGCCAGTAGGGCGTCGAGACGACCGCCTTACCGGCACCGGCTGCGTACGCCAGCGTGCCGGACGTGATTTGGGCTTCGTTGAGGTACGGCGTGACGTAGAGGTCCGCGGCGCCGATGTACTCGACCAGCTCTTCGAGCGTGACGAAGCGGTTGTGGAAGATCACGTTCTGTTCGACGCCGCACTCCTTCGCGATCTGCTGCAGCGACTCGCGGTAGCGTTCGCCCTCGTGCTCGATCCAGTAAGGGTGCGTGGCACCGAGGATGATGTAGGCGACGTTGGGGTAGCGTTCGACGACTTTGGACAGGCCGCGAATCGCGTTTTCGATGCCCTTCGCGGGTGCGAGCAGTCCGAAGGTCAGGATGACAGTGCGACCCTCGACGCCGAACTGGTCCTTGTGGAAATTCGGATCGACGAAGGGCACATCGGGAATACCGTGTGGGATGAGTTCGATCTTCTCACGGGGCACGTCGTAGCAGTCCTGCAGCATCTGCACGCCGCGCTGGGACATGGCAACGAGTCGGTCGGACAAGTCGACCAGCTCGAGCATGACGTCGCGGAACTCCGGCTTCGGCACCTTGTCGAGGATGGTGTGGTGCGTGGTGACGACGGGCATGCGCAGCTCGCGCAGTAGCGTCAGCAGATGGCTGCCGGCTTCGCCGCCGAAGATGCCGAACTCGTGCTGGAGGCAGACCACGTCGATGTTGTTGAGCTCGAGGAAATCCGCCGCTCTGCGATACGAGGCGAGTTCCTGCTCGGCGATCTCAAAGCGGACGCGTGTAGGGTAGGCGTATCCGCTCTCGCGGTCGTTGACGGCCAGTGCGATGCAGTTGGTGGCCGGGTATTCGGTGGCGATCGACTCGCAGAGGTCGGTTGTGAACGTGGCAATACCGCACTTACGCGGGACGTAGTTGCCGACGAATGCGACGCGACGCACTGCCGCGGGGCGCTGGCGGTCGTGGTCCTGCTCGTGTTCCAGGCCGATCCAGGAAGGACTCGTACTCATCGCGATGCTCCCAAAACCAGAGCCGGACAGACTCGGGACTTCTGCGTGGAGCCCGCGGGCGGGCAGAAATCCCGTGTTCTGCAACGTGATCAAGCGGCGATTGCGGTGCTCCATCCCCGCAACAGCCAGACAGGGGATTCTCGTGTTTCAGGGGGGCGATTTCAACCGCCGTGCGTGGGCGTGCGGCCGTTCGCAAAGCGAAGGTGCTTTGCTACAATGCTGAACCACAATCGTATCTACATGTCCGGGGCGCGAGTGAGGATGATGGAATGAGCCCGATCGGTATGACGGTGTTGCTGGTCGTAACGCTGGCGGCTTTTGCGTGGAGCGCGTGGCAACGCTGGCGCCTAATGATGGTCGCCCGACGCCCGGACAATCGCGGGGACAGCGTCGGGGAGCGCATTGGCACCGTGATGCGCTACGTCTTCGGCCAGGCGCGGATGCCCCGCTACTCCGCGGCCGGCTGGGCGCACATCATCGTTTTCTTCGGCTTCATGGTGCTGCTGCTCAACTCGATCATGCTGTGGGTGCGCGGCTACGTCACCGACGCCAACCCGGCTTATCACCTCTGGATTTTCGGCGTCGATCAGCCGCTGGGTATGATCTACGCCTTCCTGCGTGACATCTTCACGCTGCTCGTGATCGTTGGCGTGGTGATTTTCTTCTGGAATCGCGGCGTACTGCGGCTCAAACGCCTGACGTTGAACACCGAAGGCATGCTTATTCTCGGCATTATCTTCGTGATGATGGTGGCTGATTTCGTCTACGAAGGCGTCGAGATCAACGCGCCGCCGCACGATGGCAAGTTCATCGCGGCGATGCCGATCGCTTCGATCGTCGCTGCGGGACTGCGCGTACTGCCAGGCGAGACGCAGCACGTGTTGTGGCAGATCGGCTTCTGGACGCACTCGGCGTTGGTACTGATCTTCCTGAATCTGTTGCCGTACGGGAAGCACTTCCACGTGCTTACCGTCGTGCCGAACGTTTTTGCTCGGGCGTTGACGTCGCGCGGCCGCATCCCGCCGATCGAGGACATCGAAGGCCGGCTGGAGCGCGAGGAGACGTTGGGGGCGAAGACGGTGCGCGACCTCAGTTGGAAAGACGTGCTGGACTTCTACACCTGCACCGAGTGCGGTCGCTGCACCGATCAGTGTCCGGCGAACATCACCGGCAAAGCACTTTCGCCCAAGCACCTGACGATCGACCTGCGCAACCACATGTATGAGAACGCGCCGGCGCTGATCGGCGGAGCGCTCGAGAAGAAGGACGGGGACGAGGGCGAAGTTGACGAGAAGTTTGTGCTGGTCGAGGGCACGATCAAGCCCGAAGTGCTCTGGGCTTGCACAATCTGTAGCGCGTGCGAGGAAGAGTGCCCGGTATTCATCAGCTACATCGACAAGATCGTGGCGATGCGGCAGAACCTCGCGATGGAGCAGGGCGTCTTTCCCGAACAGCTCCAGACAATGTTCCAGGGGATCGAGAACGCCGGCAATCCGTACAGCTATCCGAACGACCAGCGGGCGGACTGGGCCGAAGGGCTCGACGTGCCGCTGCTGACCGAGAATCAGGATGTGGAGTACCTGTACTGGGTCGGTTGTGCGGCGTCGTTCGATGACCGCTCGCGGAAGATCGCGCGAGCCTTTGCACAGTTACTCAAGAAGGCCAGCGTGAACTTCGCGATTCTGGGGCCGGAGGAAATGTGCAACGGTGACCCGGCGCGGCGGGCCGGCAACGAGTTCCTCTTCCAGATGATGGCCCAGCAGAACATCGAGACGCTCAACGGATACAACGTGAAGAAGATCGTGACCGCGTGCCCGCACTGCTTCAACACGCTGAAGAACGAGTATCCCGACTTCGGCGGCAAGTACGAAGTCATCCACCATAGTGAGTTGCTGGCCGGCCTGATTCGGGCCGGGAAGCTCAAGCCGACGAACTCGGTGAACACGCGCATCGCCTTCCACGACGCGTGTTACCTTGGGCGGCACAACGAAATCTACGACCCGCCACGGGAAGTACTGCGGGCGATTCCGGGCGTGCAGGTCGTTGAACCGGAGAAGACCCTTGACCGCGGAATGTGCTGCGGCGCCGGCGGCGCCCAGATGTGGAAGGAAGAGGAGGAGGGTGACGAACGCGTCAACCACGCCCGTACGAAGCAACTCCTCAACGTGCTCCCCAGCGGCGACAACACGGCGCTGGGATCGTCATGTCCGTTCTGCAAGACGATGCTGACGGACAGCCTGGCGGACCTCGATCGCGAGCAGGTCGGGCAGGTGGATATTGCCGAAGTGTTGTGGCAGTCCGTTGAAGCCGGGGATTGAGGGGTTGAGGATCAGAGCCCGAAGCGCAAGCGAGGGTACGGCGTGCAGTGGCAAGAGAACATCGATGACTTGGGTGATCCCGATCTTGCAATCAGCGGACTGCGCATCTGGGTGTTCGGCTTTGCCTACCCGACCGCGACGAGCCGAATTGACGCGGGCATCTTGCGAGCCGCGCTGCACTGCGCAACATCGGCGTCGGAGATCTGGATGCTCCCATACCTTGAGCGACCATGTCTCGCTCGCTGGAAGAAGGAGCTTTTGCAGGCTCATTCCACGCTGCGCGGTCGTGCCACGCTGGTCGCCGTCGATCACGACATGGCTCTTTCGGTAGAAGTTAAGGGCGGCGGGCACATCGAGATGAAGGTCGACGTCGATTTGGTTGATGCGCGCGAGAAGCACGAACTCGTGCTCGAACTCGACCAGACGTACTTGTCCCCGTTGATCAACAGCCTGGATCGTGTGCTGCGGCGGTACGAAGAACGTAGCCAGTAGGATTAACGCCGGCCAAATCCTGCACAGGTCGGCGGCCGTGGCGCAGGCACGTGTGCACGATGGGACTCCGTGGTTTCTGATGCTGCTGTTTCGATCTGTACAACCCCCGAAGCGTGACGTGTGATCCGCCACGAATGTCTGGCTGCAAGCAGGCTGTCCTACGCTCCGGTCTGCGTTGGCGACGTCAGGCGTACAGGTCAACGCCGCCGATCTTCAGTCCGCTAAGCCGGGAGGCCACCTGGACGTTGCCGGTGGCTTCAAGGAGCTTGATGAACTGCCGGGCTGAAGCCACCAGATCCGCGTTGCCTGCTCCAGACTTACTGAGCGCCGAGCCTGTGCTCTGCTGCCGCAATGTTGACCGCTCCACACCTTCGACGACCCGCCGCTGTGCTTGCTGCACTTGCGGTGTCGGCGCGGGTGTGGGCCCGGCCGAGGCGGCGGCAGTTGCCGATACTTCCGAACCGAGCATAACAACTCTCCGAACGGCGAAAGGCCACTCGGAAGCCGACTGTCCCGGAAGCTGCGCGCCCGTGTCCCGTGTGGGGAGCATTCCAAATGTTCCTGTTGCCCAGCAAGCGTGGCGTGCCCGGCGCATGTCGAAATCTGTGGTTCGGCGGACGGACGCGCACCAGACGTATGTCCGTAATGTACCGCTGTCAATAGGGTTAGATGCCGGTGTTGTGCGGCCTGCGGCGGCGACGGTGGACAGACGACCCAAGTGTTCGGCGTTGTCCCCGATGCGCTTCAATCGTATGATCGCTCCAGGTCGAATGATGGATTATCACCCCCGAACACTGGGCGGCATGCTCCAAACGCTGCCCAACGCACGCGTGCCCCTGCGGGACAGGAGTGACACTATGACCTATGCGTTACGCACCAGCGGCCTCGTTGCCGCTCTGTTTCTGGCCTTCGCAACAACGCCGGCGACCGCAGACACGGTCGAGTTGTTTGACGGCACCAAGATCGAGACGACGTCGATCACGTTCGCCGACGGGAAGATCGTTCTGGCGGACGGACGAACTTTCGACCGCAACGACGTTCGACGCGTGTTCGTCGGCACGGAGCGGGCGGTCACCGGCGATCGCGCGCCGCTGATGGCGGGCGCTGATGTTCAGGACCTTCTGCGAACCGCTGACGCGGCCCGCGAGCAATATCCGGACGTCGGCGCAATCACGCTGATCGATCACGGCGACTGGACCTGGCGGAAGGACGGTACGCAGGTACGCCGAACGCACGCGGCGCACCTGATCATGAAGGAGCCGTGGAAGTCGCTGGGGCAGATCAGCGAGTTCTACGAGGAGGGGCGCGAGCGGGCCACGCTCGTGCGGGCACGGACGATTGCCCCCGATGGCACGGTGACCGAATTCGACCCGGCTGATCTGAAGGAGAGCAAGCCGGCGGGTAGCTTCGTATTCTTCAATGAGTACAAGACCGTCTCCGGGCAGTTGCCGCAGGTTGAAGTCGGATCGATCGTCGAGGCGATCTGGGAAGTCGAGACGCACAATCCGTACGACGAGAACCTGTTCTTCCCGCGCTGGTACTTCGGCAGCACGGAGCCGGTGCTGTCGAGCAAGGCCACGGTACGCGTGCCCCAGGGCCGCGAGCTGCACTATCGAGCGGATAACTTTGTCGGCGGCAGCGAGCCCACCAAGCGGACCGAGGGCGACTACGACGTTTACGAATGGGCGTTGGAGGACATCGAGCACATCGTGAGCGAGCCGGGCATGCCACCGGTCGGTGAGGTTGTGCCGTCGGTCGCGGCTTCGCCGTTCGAGAGCTGGGACTACATCTACGATTTCCTCGGCAAGTTCCAGAAGGAGCACACCGAGGTCACGCCGGAGATCGAGGCGCAAGTGGCCGAAATCATCGGTGACACGACCGATCCAGAGGAGAAGATCGCGAAGATCTACCACTGGTTACAACGCGAAGTGCGGTACATTTCGATCAAGGGCAGCCTGGGGTCGGGCTGGTCCGGGCATCCGGCGACGCTGACGCTCAAGAACAAGTACGGCGACTGCATCGACAAAGCAACGCTGTTCGCCACGATGCTGAAGGCCTGCGACATCAAGGCCGAGCCGGTGATCCTGGCGACGTACGGTCTGCCCGAGGACGATTGCGAGCTGCCGACGATGTTCGGTAACCACGCGATTACCGAAGTGCACCTGAACGGGCGCGATTTTCACCTGGATTGCACCGGCACGTCGTTCCGCTATCCGTACTTCGTGCTGGTAAATCACGGTGTGAAGACGATCAACGTGCTCGACCGGAGGATCGGCCAGGTCGAGGTGCCGCCGGCTGATCAGAACGCACTCGACGTACACATGAAGATGCGGCTGGAAAGCGACGGTACGTTAAAGGCCATCGTCAAGCTGGACATGAACGGCAGCGTCGAGGGGATCATGCGGCAGATTCTCGAGCAGATCAACGCGATGCTGCGAAAGATGGTTGCGCAGCAGGCGATCAACTCGCTTTCGCCCGGCGCCGAGTTGATCTCCATCGACGTCACCGATGAAGCAGACCTCGACACGCCGCTGAAGGTTACGCTCAAGATCAAGCTGCCGGAGTATCCGACGGAGGCAGGCGACCTGTTGATTTTCGAGATGCCGCTGGCGAAACTGGTGAAGTCGATCGGAGCACTGACGGCGCTGGATGAGCGCGAGTTCGACATCCTCTCGCCGTCGACGATGTGTCTGCGGCAGCATATCGAGCTACAATTGCCCAAGGGCTACGAGCCGAAGGGCCTGCCGGAGCCGGTGGAGTTCTCTACGGACCACACCACGTATACGGCCTCGTATCGCTTTGAGGATGGCAAGATCTTCTTCAATGACGATCTGCGGCTGAACGAGCGGCGGATTCCGGCGGACGCGTACAGCGCGCTGAAGCAGAAGCTTGAAAACTTCGGTGACTTCGTGAAGCTGCCGCTGTTCCTGACGAAGGCGGGCTAAGACGCGCGGCCCGTGTGGCAGATGTTGGTTTGCACGCGACGGCCGACACGGGGGTCGGCCGCTACGAAGGAAAGAGAATCACACTAGCAGCAGGGAGCTGACGCTATGACACGCACGCTGAGCGCGGTGCTGGTGCTGTTGTTTGCGGGTTCAATCGGTCTGGCCGACGAAGGGCAGGACGTGATCTACCTGCAGGATGGACGCGAACGAGTCGGGCAACTGGTCAGCATGACCGCCGACACGATCGTGTTTCGCTTGCAGGGTGAGGCGGACACCGTCGCGTACGCGCGCGATGAGGTTGCCCGGTTGGATCTTACGCGGACGCGGGCTGGCGCTACGGCGCGCACGGTGGCTGACCTTGATGATCCGCTGTTGGCGCGCGTGCTCGATCAGGCGCCGGTGAAGTTCGCCTACCCGGATTCAGGCTACGTCACGCTCTATCGTGCGCACACATACGACGTGAACGCCGACGGCACGTACACGCTGGTCGAACGCCGCATCGAAAAGGTCTTCATGGAACGCGGCAAAGATCAGGCCAACGTTGCCCGCTACTTCCGCGAGGGCGAGGAGGAGCTGGCGATCGACTTTGCGCGCACCATCAATCCGGATGGCTCCGTGACCGCGATCTCCGATGCGGGCGTCGACATCAACAGTGTCCATGCCAGCCTGCCGGAGTACGACAAGCTTAAGCAGGTGAAGTTCGCGATGAAGCAGATCAAAGTCGATTCGGTGATCGACTACCAGGTGACGACGCGGCGCACTATGGCCGATCTGCTCGACCCGTTCTATGCCAAGGTGCTGTTCCGCGCCGACGAGCCCATTCTCGAAGCGGAGTTGCGCGTGAATGTACCGCAGGGCACTGAGCTGAAGTACGTCGAGCAACGGTTGGGGCGGAACGTGCAGTTCGCACGCGAGGAACTCGACGGCCGCGATTCGTATGTGTGGACCGCGTCAAACTGCCCGCGGGTCGTGCCCGAGCCGATGATGCCGCCGGCGGCAGATCTGTACCCGGCGGTGACCGTGTCGTTGCCGATGAGCTGGTATGCGATCGGCGGCGCGTACGCGGAGGCGATCGCGGAGGTTGCCGCGCCTTCGGAGGAGATCGCGCAGCGCGTCGCAGAGTTGACTGCCGACGTTGATGCGCCGGTAGAGCAGGCGGCCGCGATTTACCACGACTTTCTGCAATCCGTGCGCCATTTGTGGGTGTGGCCGATGCAGTACAGCTATGCTCCGCGTCCAGCGAAGGACATCTTTGCGAAGCGGGCCGGCAACGCGATCGACAAGGCGCTGCTGCTGGCGGTGATGTTCGAGAAGGCGGGTTTGCCGGCGGGCGTCGTGCTGACACGCACGCAGACTAGTGGCAAGCTGCTCGAAGAGGTACCAAACATCCGGCAGTTCGATGACGCGGTGGTGGCGGTCGATATGCCGACCGGGCGGCAGTACCTCGCGCTGAATGACGAGTCGGTGCGCTTCGGTCAGATGCCGAGCCAGTACCAGGGCACCACGGGCCTGCTCGTTAACGCCGACGGGAGTGAGCTGGTCACAATTCCGCTCAACCGGCCCGCCGAGGAACGCTTCGCGACCGCGTACGAGATGGAGTTGCAGGCCGGCGGCGACCTCGTCGTGACCAAGACCGAGGTGCTCACCGGCAACGTTGAGATCGGACGGCGCAACGCGTGGAAGGACCTCAAGGACGAAGAGCTCCGGCGGCAACTCGAGGTCAGCCTGACGGCGATGTACCCGAAGGCGCGCCTCGACGATTACACGATTGAGAATCTGCACGACGTTACCAAGCCGTTGACGTTCACCCAGACGTACACACTGGTCGACTACGGAATGCAGGCCTCGGACGAGCTGATGGTGTTCCAGCTCCCGGAGGTCCGCTACACGGCCGCGAGTGTGGGCAAGGACAAGCGCGAGTTTCCGTTGCGCTGGTACCTGCGGACGGAAGAGTCGAAAGAGATGCGCATCCGGATTCCCGAGGGATACAGAATCTACTACGCCGGCAAGGACTACGAAGCGGACTGTGGGATCATGGCGTTTGTGGCAGAGTTTTCGAGCGAGGACGCCGAGATCGTCTATCGCGACGCGTTCGTACAGAAGCAGTTGGAGGCCGATACCGGCGACTACGCCGACTACAAGAGCGCGATGGAGACCCGCGCCCGTGTGCCAAAGGAGTGGATCGTCCTGGAGCGCCTGGCGGGCTAGCCCGGCGAAGTGCCCAGCGCATTTGGCTGAAGGTTGATAGCTGACGGCTAACATCCACCCTCCCCCAGTTCCTCCCTCAAAGGGAGGGATGCTGATCGTTGCGTGATCCGCCGCGTACGACCATCATACCGCTCCGGCTGACCGGGGACGGCCGGGTGGAGCACGCGGATCATGAAGCAAGCTGTAAATGGCTTACGCAACGTCGCGATCATTGCGCACGTTGATCACGGCAAGACCACCCTGGTCGACCAGATGTTGCGCCAGTGCGGCCAGTTTCGCGCCGGGCAGCTCAAGGGGGAACGCATCCTCGACTCGAACGACCTCGAGCGCGAACGCGGCATCACCATTCTCGCGAAGAACATTGCGATCCAATACGGCGACGTGAAGATCAACTTGATCGACACGCCCGGACATGCCGATTTCGGCGGCGAGGTCGAGCGCGTGCTGATGATGGCGGACGGCTGCTTCCTGCTAGTGGATGCTTTCGAAGGGCCGATGCCGCAGACGACGTTTGTTCTGCGCAAGGCGCTCGAGTGCCATCTGCAACCGATCGTGGTGATCAACAAGATTGATCGTCCGGATGCGCGGCCGCAGGACGTACACAACGAGGTGGTCGACCTGTTCATCGAACTGGGGGTGAACGACGACCTGCTCGAGTTTCCAACGGTCTACGCCTCCGCGACGCAGGGGTATGCGACGCTTGATCCGGATAATCGAACGGACAACGTGCAGGTGCTGTTCGATACGATCGTGGAGCATGTCCCGCCGCCGGAGGTCGACGTCGCGGCGCCCGTGCAGATGCTGGTCACGTCGTTGGACTACAGCGATTACGTAGGACGCATCGGGATCGGGCGTGTTTTCGCGGGCGTGCTACGCGCGGCGACGGACGTGGCAGTGCTGCACCGCGACGGCACAATCGCCACCGAGCGGGTTGGCGAGTTGTTTGCCTTCGACGGACTCGGGCGCAAGAAGGTCGACCGCGTGAGCGCCGGCGACGTGTGCGCGGTGACCGGTCTGGAATCCGTGGATATCGGCAACACCATCGCCGATCCGGAGAGCCCGCGGCCTTTGCAGCTTGTGCGCGTGGACGAGCCGACGCTGCACATGACGTTTCGTGTCAATGATTCGCCGTTCGTGGGACGCTCGGGCAAGTACTTGACGAGCAGGCACATTCGCGAGCGGCTGGAGAAAGAACTCCAGCACAATGTCGCGCTGCGCGTCGAGCCGGGCCATACGCCGGAGGAGTTTCACGTCTCCGGCCGCGGATTGCTGCACCTGTCGATCCTGATCGAGAACATGCGGCGGGAGGGGTATGAACTGGCCGTCGGCAAGCCGAAGGTGATTTACCGCGAACTGGACGGCAAGAAGACCGAGCCGATCGAGCTGTGCAGTGTCGACGTGCCGCAGCAGTACGTCGGCGCAGTAATGGAGCACATGGGCAATCGCCGCGGTGTATGCACGAAGATGGAATCGCGCGGCGAGTCGACGCACCTGGAGTTCACGATTCCGGCCCGCGGGTTGATCGGCATGCGCAACCGGCTGATGACTGCGACCAGCGGCACGATCATCATGCACCACAATTTCTACGAGTACGAGTTCTTCCGCGGCGCGATCCCCGGGCGGGCGAATGGTGTGATGATTGCGAGCGAGCCGGGGCAGGTGACGCCGTACGCTGTAGATCAACTGCGCGATCGTGGGGACTTTATCGTCGCGCCTACCGATCACGTGTACGAGGGGCAGATCGTCGGCGAGCACTGCCGCGACAAGGACATTCCCGTCAACGTCTGCCGCGGAAAGAAACTGACCAACATCCGGGCGGCGTCGGCGGACAAAACAGTCGTGCTCAAGCCGCCACGACAGGTCACACTCGAGATCGCGCTCGAATTCATCGAGGATGACGAACTGGTGGAAGTCACGCCCGACGCACTGCGCCTCCGCAAGCGGCACTTGAAGGAAACCGACCGCAAACGAGCGGCGCGGGGAAGTTGAGCTTAGAGGATCTGAGGGGGCGGCCGGTTTCCGCCGCGACCACACCTTAATCCCTGATTCCCACCATCCCTTAATCCCTGTATTCCTTCTCCACCAATCAACGACAACAGCCCGCAATCGCTTACTCACAACTGGTCTGCCGCCGCTATGACGTAAGGCTCTCAGTTGTTCTCGCGGACTACGTGTCCGTCGGCGCTGTCGGAGAGAGCTGTTTGTCTACTCGGTCCGATCGCGGCTCCGGCCGCCTGCCCGTTGAACTTCCGCAGTCACTCGCATGGGCGCGTCGTTTTCTGCCGGACTACTTCAGCGACGAGCCTTGCGTGTTTCACGCCGAGCTGATGGCGGACCTGGAATGTCCGGCTCACCGGCTCATTGCGCGCGTTGCGCCGCGCGGCCACGCGAAGAGCACGTGTGCGGCGTTTGCCTATCCACTGTGGTGCCTCTGCGAGCAGCGCAAGCACAACATCGTCATCGTTACGCACGAAGCGTCGCTCTCGACGCAATTCGTGCGCGACATTCGCGTCGAACTCGAAACGAACCAGCGGCTCTATGACGAGTACGGCGACTTGTGCCGGGTTGCCAAGGACACTGATGGCGACGGTGACGAAAGCCGACCGCGCCGAACGAAGCGTACACAGTGGTCGCAAACGAAGTTCACGACCAACACCGGCGTGACGGTTCATGCAAAGGGCTGCGGCGCCAGTCTGCGCGGGACGCGTGTTGGCCCGCACCGCCCCGACCTGATCATCTGTGACGATATTGAGAAGGACGAACTGGTCCAGTCGGCTGAGCAGCGTCGGAAGCTGGAGGAGTGGCTGCGGCGCGTCGTGATGCCGGCGCTATCGCCCGATGGACAACTGCTCGTGCTGGGGTCAATCATTCACTACGACTCGCTGTTGGCCAATCTGCACGACACGCGGCGGTTCCCGCGCTGGAGCTACCGTGTGTACCGCGCGATCGAGGCCGAACCGCTGGAGGATGATCCCGATCGCTTTCGGCGCGTGGCGTTGTGGCCGGGCCGCTGGCCGTTGCTAAAGCTGGACGAGGAACGCGAACGAGTGGGTACACTCGCGTTCGAGCAGGAGTATCAGGCGAACCCGATCGATGATTCGATCCGTGTATTTCGGCCGGAGTGGCTGCAGCGTTATGACGAGGATGAGTTGGTCGCCGAACGGCTGGTCAACTTGATGGCGGTCGATCCGGCGACGGGCGCTACCGCGGGCGATTACTTCGCGGTGTGGATCGGCTCAGTCGATACGCAGACCGGCATCATCTACACGCGCCGTCTCATACTGGAGCGGTTCGGCATTGTCGATCAGATCAGGTGTATTCTGGCGGCGTTCGAGGAGTGGCGACCGGTGAAGATTGGGATCGAGACCGTCGCGTACCAGGCGGCGCTGAAGGACGTGCTCGCGGAGCGCGGTCGCGAATTGCACCTCTACCTGCCACTGGTCGGCATCAACACCATTGCGAACAAACGAGCGCGCATCGAAGGCACGGCACCGCTCTACGAGAATGGGACGTTTCGCTTGCCTCCTGTATTGGATCCGCAGGTCGAAGCTCAGTTTCTACACTTTCCGAAGGCGCGGCACGATGATGCCCCCGACGTGTGTGCGATGGGGATCGAGCTGGCCGGAAGCTTGCGTCCTGGCGGACGCGTCGAGGTTGCGCATCGGCGTGGTCGGGGCGGGGTATTACGGGAGGGCTGGTAGGTGCTCAGTCGTACCTCGACTCGGGGGGGTACGAGATGAACTCGATCCAGCGGTCGCCCGGGGCGGCGATGTAGAAGCTGCGCGTGCCGTCACGATGAGGGCGGATCTCTTTGTCGTAAGTGGCTGCCAGGCGTTCGAGGTCGGCATCGCTGACGCGGAAACCGATGTGATCGGGGTGGTCGCCGGCCCGGATGAAGGCGAGCTTGGTCCCGGACACTTCGATGAACGCCCAGCTCTCATCCTCATAGAGCACGCGCACGTCCGGGATGGTCTCGAGGTACCACGCGACTGCGGCGGCGACATCGGGAACCTGTTGGGCGATGTGGTCGAAGCTGAGCGATACCTGCTGGCCTGGTGCGGACATGGGGTCTCCATTATGCGGAGCACGGGTAGTAGTCGCACGGGATTGTAGGTGGGTGCGCGCGATCAGCACGAAGAAGGCTCCTCGCGCGAATGCACGGGAGTACATCGAGAGTTGCTGCCGAGGGGCGATACGAGGCTACGACCGCGCGCGTTTTCCGCCCTTGCCGCCCTTGGGCACGGCTGCGCACAGCGGAGAAGAGCCGTCCGTCTTCTCGATCAGCTTGCTGATCTTGCAGGCGGAGAAGCTCTTTTCGATTTGCGCGATGGCCGAGTCGATCTGCTGGTGCAGGGCGCACAGTTCGGTACCGTGCGACTCGAACCCCAGCGGGCATTCGTGGATCCGCTTGAGCGGATCAACGGCCTGGACCACCTCCCACATGGTGAGGGTGTTGGGGGCCTTGGCCAGAGTGAACCCGCCGCCGAGCCCGCGCTGCGAGTGCAGCAGTCCGGCGCGGCTGAGTCCCTGCAACACCTTTGCCAGATAGCCGGCGGGGACGCGGGTCGCTTCCGCGATTTGTTGCGCGGTAAGCGGTTTCTCCGGGTTAGCTCCCAACCAGACTACAGCTCGGAGTGCGTACTCGGTTGTCTGACTGATCACGGCGCACCTCCCTGCGGATATACATGCCTATATACCCACGATAGTCCATTTCTGACAAAGGTCAAGGACGGATTCTCTGATTCGTGTTTTCTCTGCGGCCGGATGTTGAGATCGGCTGGATGCGCTGGAAGTTTCAGTCGTGAAACATTATCCGTCGAGCAGCCATTCCGCCAGGGTCTCGGCCGCTCGCGGGCGACCAAGGCCACGCGCTGCGCAGGCCATCCGTTCGCGGTGTTCCGGAGTCTGCAGGTCGGTCAGGGTCTGGAGTAGCGGGCCGGCGTTCAAGTCAGCAGATTTTCGGTCCTCGACCAAGCGGGCCGCTCCGGCGTCCACAAGCACCTGAGCGTTGGCGTGCTGATGGCGGTCTCGGTGATAGGGATAGGGTAGCAATACGGCCGGCCGGCCGACCGCGGTGAGCTCTGCCAGGGTCGATGCACCAGCTCGCGATATGACCAGATCCGCTGCCGCCAACGCATGGTGCATCTCCGCTGTAAACACCATCACTTTGGCGGGGACGCCACTGGCCGCGTAGGAATCGCGCACGGTGGTCTCGTCGGCGGGTCCGGCCAGGTGGAGGAGCTGCCAATCCGGATGTTGGTGGTACAGGCGCGGCCAGACTTCGACCATGGTCTGGTTGACGGAACGGGCCCCCTGGGAAGCGCCGGTGACGAGCAGCACGGGACGGTCGGGATCCAGTTCGAAGTGTCTACGGCCACTGTTTGCGTCGGTGTTCGCGAATGCTGGGCGGATCGGGCAGCCGAACGTCCGGCAAGCGGCACGCTGCGAGAAATGGCGCCGTGATGCCTCCCACTGCAGCACAATGAGATCTGCGTAGCGGGCCAGGTAACGGTTGGCGCGCCCGGGGACGACGTCAGGATTCAGGATCGCGGTGCGGATGCCCAGACGGCGAGCCGCGACAACCGCGGGTCCGGCGGCGAACCCGCCGAGACCGAGCACAGCCTGCGGCCGTTGACGAGCAAGAAAGCTGTGTGCCGCGCGTACACTCTCCCGCCAGGCCAGCCAGAAGCGCGGCATGTGCAGCGGATTGAGCGTGAGGGGACGCACGGGTTGCGGAATTTGTGCGAAGGTCGTGGGCTGTAGAAGTTGTCGATCCAGCACTCGGTCTGAGGTAAGAAACGTGATGCGCGTGTTGGGATCACGTGCGCGAACGGCGTCGGCGGTGGCGATGCCGGGATAGAGGTGGCCGCCGGTGCCGCCACCTGCGAAGACCACGTGGTGCGCGCCCATGACGCGCGGCATGATAGCCGGTGGCGGTGGTGTTTTCAGCTG
Organism: Phycisphaerae bacterium; assembly: GCA_028277645.1. Classification (GTDB taxonomy): domain Bacteria; phylum Planctomycetota; class Phycisphaerae; order UBA1845; family Fen-1342; genus JANQFV01. The sequence goes on along the minus strand of JANQFV010000035.1, from coordinate 55,067 downwards.
TGGCCGGAACCGGGCAACGGTGGCTTACGCGATGGATGGATCCTGCTCGCGCGCCTGGGCCAGGAGCTTCTGCGCCATGTCGTGGATAGCGCGCCGAGCCGGCGCGTTCGGCGATTCGACCATCAGGGGTTGACCCAGATCGCGCGCGGCGCCGATGCGCTTGTAGTCATTCGGGACGATGCCGAAGACGGGACGGCGAAACTGTTGCTCGACGTCCTTAGGGGATATGCGCTCGTGCTGGGCCTTGGTGCGGTTGAGAATAATCTCGATGCGCTCTTCGTCCGCGCCCATGCTGACCAGGTAGTCGTACATCCGCAGCGCATTGCGCAGGTGGGGGATGGTCAACTGGGCAACGATGAAGACGCGGTCGGCGCCGTGCAGGGCCGCCATGGTTGCCGGGCCGATGTAGCGCGGCAGGTCAACCACCGCGAACGGGAACATCTGCTCGACGATGCGGAACATCTCGAAGACCGCGTCCGCGTTGATGTCCTGCGCCTGGTCGAGCTGCTCTGGACGGGCCAGGATCGCGACCTTTGTCGTCAGTTCACGCATCGCCATTTCGACGAGCGTGCGGTCGATTTCGATGCCGGGCCCACAGATGTCCGCGATGCTGTGTTCCGGGTGGATGTCGAACGAGCAGGCGACGTCACCGAACTGCAGATCGAGATCGATGAGAGCGCAGGCGCGACCGATGCCATCAGCCAGCTCTAGCGCGAGGTTGCAGGCGATGGTCGTCGCTCCCGCACCGCCGGAGGATCCGACGACGCAGTATCGCTGGCAGGACGGTACGCCCTGGCTGGGCGTGCGGCGGAGACGCGTAATTGCCTCACGCAAATCCTGCTGTTCGACCGGCCAACGGACGAATTGCGAACAGCCGGCGCGCATGGCCGCGATGATGACGTCCGGGTCGGGTTTGCGGCTGACGCCGATGATGCCGACATCCGAGTTGATCTCACCGATGTGGCTGACGTGCAACAGACCGGCGTTCGGATCAGCGGTGTCGAGGTTGACCGCAACGACGTCGACCTGCCCCATCCGAATATGCTCGGACAGCGGCTGCCAGGCGTGGCAGTCCACCACCGTGTCGACGCCGTCGAGCTTGTCGAACGGATCGCGGAACTGCCCCTCGAAGTCCTGCTCGGTGTCGAGCAAACAGATGCGAAGTCGCGCTGGCGGCATGATCGTCACCCTGCACTGATTCCAGAGTTCTTAATAGCGTCGTGGCAGCAAGCTCCAGTTGTGTATCGGGAGAAACGGCGCGGCAGTTTGGATAGTCCATCTCGGACGCGGTCACGACCCGGTGTGACGGGGCGCGATGCCCGATAATCAGTGACGCCGCGTTAGAACGAATTCAGCGAGTGCGCTGAGGCGCTCACGCGCCGGGGACGGGGGAAGCGGAGCGAGCCATTCGTGCGCCTGCCGAATCTGTTCTGCCGCAATCCCCTGGGCATACGCTACGCTCTCAGACGTGCGGATTTCGCGTGCGACCGTGCGCACGGCGCGGGGACTGGCTTCCCGCAGCAGACCCAGCAGATGCTTTTGGCGATCGTGTTCCGCGACGCGCAAGTAGTGAATCAACGGCAGAGTCAATTCGCCCTCGGACAGATCACGCCCGAGTGACTTGCCGACCTGGGATTCGTCGCCCGTCAGGTCGAGGAGATCGTCGGCGATCTGGAACGCTGTCCCGAGGCATGTTCCGAAATTGGTGAGCCGCTGTGTCATCTCTTCGTCGGCGCCGGCTGCCCAGGCGCCGAGATGGCACGCGGTCGCGACGAGCGTCGCGGTCTTGCGCGTGATGACGTCGAAGTACTCTGACTCGCTCAGCTCAAAGTTACCGCGGTTGGCGACCTGCATCATCTCGCCTTCGCACACCGTGACCGCGGTATGGCCGATCAAGCTGGCGGCGTACTGCGAATCCAGCGTACTGCACAGCCGGTACGCGTGGCTGAAGAGGAAGTCGCCCATGAGCACGGCGCGTTCATTGCCCCACAAACGGCTCACCGTTGCCGCTCGTCGGCGAATATCGGCCTCGTCCAGAAGGTCGTCGTGTACGAGCGTGGCGACGTGGACCAATTCAACGACGGCGGCCAGTACGTGGTGTGTCCGATGCGTGGTCCCGCAGGCCTGACCGGCGAGCAGTAGCACGGCGGGGCGGAGTAGCTTGCCGTGGAACTGGCGGACATGATGGCAGAGATCGCTGATGAACGCCTGATCGCTGATTAGCTCGTCGTTGATGACCTGCTGTACGCGCTCGAGGTCTTCCGCAATTGGGGCATAGAGGTCGGCGACGCGCAGCGTGTCAGCATTGGGGTCGAGGCGCACGAAGACTCTCCAAACGAGCTCGACCTCAGTCTCTCGTTCGCGGGCGCGCCTGTCCAGTTTCGCCGAAATGTTTCAGAACGTTTGAAATCGCGTAGAGATCAGCCGCTGCCGAACAGCGCGTCGATGATGCTGGCGGTTTCACCCTTCTTCTTGACGACGAGAATCGGCAGGACGGACTGCATGAGCAGGCGTTCGGTAGTCGAGCCGAGGAGGGCGTGCGAGCTTTCGCCGCGGCCGCCGAGCACGATCACGTCCATCTTGCGTGCGACGGCGACCTCGATGATGGCGCGTTCGAGGTCTTCGGAACTGGTGGCAACGAGCTCGATATTGAGCTGTTGCGCGTCCAGGTCCTTCGTGAACTCGCGCAGTTGATCGAGCGCGACCTTTTCGCGCTGGCGAACTGCTTCCGAAAGCGTCAGGCCTAGCTTGCGGTAGCCGTAGCCAACTTCGAAGTTGGTGTGGACCACGACCTGTGGCGAGCCGTCGGATGCGGCGGCGATCCCGAGCGCCTGATCGAGCGCGAGGCGGGCGTAGTCGGAAAAATCGACGGGCACAAACAGACGTTCGAGATGCGGGTGTGCGTGGGCGGGCACGACGAGCACGCTACAGGGTGCTTTGCGCGCGAGGCGTGCAAAGGCCGAGCCGATGCCGATCTGCTCGGACGGCAGCCGGCGGCCGACGACCAGCAGGTCAAGTTCAAGATCGCGTGCTGCGCGGAGGATCTCCGGTACGCCGGCACCGCTGTGGACCCGGAATTCGGTCTTCTTCGCGATCGGCTCCGGGAGGCGGCAGAGCACCTCCTGTTCCAGGTCGGCGATGTCGGGTGTTGCGTCCGTGGAGCTGGGTTCCTGAACGTGGACGCAGAGCACGTGCTCACTCTGGGCGCACGTGGCGATCACGCCGGCGTAAGCCAGTGCAGTCTCATCGCCGGGGGAGTCATGGAGAAAGACGCCAATCTTCTTGAAGCGCTGCATAGGTGACCTCTCGTCCGTGCGGTCAGTCGGTGTCAGTCGCAGTCTGTTCGGTAGGGTTTGCGGCGCGTGCGCGATAGAGCACGATGACCCGTCCGACGCGTTTGACGATCTCGCAGGGGATGTGCTCAGCCAATCCCCGGGCGACGGCGTCGCAGGTGGCGTTATCGTCAGCGGCCACGCGTACTTTGATCAGTTCCGTCGCGCGGAAGCTCGCACGAACGTGATCAGCAACGGCGTCCGACACGTCGCCGGCAGCGACCGTCGCAATCGGTTTGAGCCGATGGCTGGCTGCGAGCAGTTCGCGCTTGTTCCTGGGCGAGAGCGTCATTGCGATTCCGGATTTGTGGCCGCATGATCCACGCACGTTCCACTGTACAGCAATGCGTTAATCGCTACTATAGCCTGTGGCTCGCCCGAATGCAGCCGGGCGCAGGACCTACCGTACTCAACAACCCGTGCAGCGCGTGGAGCCAGGGATGGCCACAACGCCGACCAAGAACACACCAACTCTCGAAACGCCGAGTTTGTTCGATCAGCCGCCGATCCGTACGATCCCCGTTTCGACCGTGACCGAGTCGCAGTATGCTGCCGGCGCGGCGGACCAAGAGGAGGCGGAAGGAGTGCGGTCCAAGTCGGCAAAGAAGAAGACAGCGGCAGCTCGCAAGCCGGCGACCCGCGGCAAGCGGAAGGCACGTGGGTACACGCCGGCAGTGGCAGGCGAGTCCGCTGCTACTTCTTCACCGCGTCGAACAAAGCGCAGCGGCAAACGGACGACGGCAACAGCCGAGACGATGGCCGCGGCGCAGCGCGACATCTCCGTCTCTGAGTTCTTCGCCAAGAACCGTCATCTGCTGGGATTCGACAACAAGCGCAAGGCACTGCTGACGACGATCAAGGAGGCGGTCGACAACAGTCTGGACGCGTGTGAAGAAGGCGGCATTCTGCCGGACATTCACATTGCGATCGACCAGCTCGCGGAAGATCGCTTTCGCGTGTCAATTCGCGACAACGGACCGGGCATCGTCAAGGCACAGATTCCCAACATCTTCGGCAAGCTGCTGTATGGCTCGAAGTTCCATCGGCTCAAGATGTCACGCGGTCAGCAAGGCATCGGCATCTCCGCGGCGGGGATGTACGGACTGCTGACGACCGGACGCAGCGTACACGTTACTTCGCGTACGAGCCCGAAGAAGACGGCGCACCACTTTCAGATCCAGATCGACACACAGAAGAACCGCCCGGACGTCATCAAGGACGAAGAGGTCGACGTCGACTGGGAGCGCGGCACCGAGGTGCGGATCGAGCTCGTAGCGAGCTACGCGAAGGGGCGCCAGTCGGTCGACGAGTACATCGAGCAGACCGCGATTGCGAACCCGCACGCACAGATGTGGTACCGTTCATCGACCGGCGAACGGCGCGAATTTCCGCGCGGGGCGGAGGAACTGCCGGCTGAGACACGAGCGATCAAGCCGCATCCGCACGGGATCGAGCTGGGCGTGCTGATGAAGATGCTGAAGGAGGCCAAGGGCGTGAAGCTGGCTGGCTTCCTGCAAAACAGCTTCTGTCGCGTGTCACAGTCGGGCTCGAACTCGATCTGCGGAAAGGCTGGGCTCAGCCCGCGCGCGGCACCGTCGACCATCGGCACACACGACGTGGAGAAGCTCTATGAAGCGATGCAGCAGGTGCGCTTCATGGCGCCGCCGACGGACTGTCTTGCTCCGATCGGCGTGCGCAATTTGCTGGCTGGCCTGCTGAAAGAGGTAAAGGCGGAGTTCTTCACGGCAACGACGCGCAGTCCGGCGGTGTACCGCGGCAATCCGTTTCAGATCGAGATTGCGCTAGCTTATGGAGGTGATCTGCCCGCGGAGCAGGGGGCGCGGGTCATTCGCTTCGCCAACCGCGTACCACTGATGTATCAGCAGTCGGCGTGTGCGGCGTTTAAGAGCGTGCTCGACGTCGACTGGCGCAACTACGGGCTTTCGCAGCCCGGCGGGTCGTCGCCGGTGGGGCCGCTGGTGGTGATGGTCCACATGGCCAGCGTGTGGGTGCCGTTCACGAGTGAAAGCAAAGAGGCGATCGCGGACTACGACGAGATTCGCAAAGAAATGAAGCTTGCGCTGCAGGAGTGCGGACGCAAGCTGGCGACATACGTGCGGCGAAGGCGGCGCCAAAAGCTCGAAGCGCAGCGGCGCGATATCTTCACGCGGTACATTCCCGATGTGGCCGAAGCGCTGTCCGGCCTGACCGGTCAGAGTGAGGAGCGGTTGCGGCGCGACCTGCAAGCGGTTGCCAGGCAGCGGACGGCGGAGGCCGACGTCGAGTTGGACGAGAACGGCAAGCCGATTGAAGTGCCCAAGGACGTTGCCGAAGAGCGGATGCTGAACGGTGATGAGAGCACCGTGATCGTGCCGGAAAACGAGGCCGCCGTAGTTCCCGAGGAGTTGTTCGAGGAGAACGGGAACGGACGGAATGGCAAGGGAAAGCGGCGCAAGCGGAAGCGATGAGGGTTGGTGGCAGGGTCGCAACCGACGTGAAGTGCGCTACAGATCGGGTGCGGAACGACCGATAAGGCTTGTCATGGGCAGTCATACTTGTTCTGGATGCGCGCATGCTGCGCGCGCCGCGCCGATCAGCCTGAGGAGCATACGATGAACATTCTCTTGCAGTGGATTCTGTTCCTGCTGTACATGAGCGTGCTGACCGCGTTGGGGAGCGGAACGCTTACGTTGTAGCGCAGGGGAGCTAGCGGGACAACACGTAGCGCAGAGCCGCGCGCAACTCCGCGTCGGTGTTGCGCGGCAGGCTGTGTCCGACGCCGGCGTAGATGTGTAGCTTCGTCCGGTAGCCGGCCGACTCGTAGTCGCGGGCGGCACGGCGGCACTGGTCCAGAAGCTTGTCGTACTCGCCCACCATGAAGTAAAAGCGCGGACTACCCTTGCCGTTGGCCTCACGCGGCGCGTCGAGGGCGGGGATGTACGGGGCCGCCACGGGGATCACGCCGCAAAAACGATCCGGGTGCCGTGCGCCGAGGGCGGCGGCGATGTATGCGCCTTGGGAGAAGCCGGAGAGAATGATGCATTGCTCGTCCAGCTTGTGCTCTTTCCGGGCGCGTTCGAGGGTGAACTCGATGAGCGCGTCGGCCTCATCGATATCACCCCAGTTGTAGCCGCGGGGGCCGGCCGGTCGCAGAGCCTGCGGTGCCAGCAAGATGGCGCCGGTTTCGCGGGCCACGGAACGCCACGCTTTGACCATCTCGTCGGCGCGGCCGCCGTACCCGTGCAGCGTGATGATCAGTGGCGTGGGTTTGTCAGAGCGATAGTTCGGCGGCAAGACGACGATCGGCTCGCGGTGCGCGTAGCGCTTTCGCAATTTGGACCAGTGTTCATCCTGGTGCTTGCGCATCCGCTCGAGCGCAGCACGAAATTCCGGCTGGCCGTGCAGACTCGCGAGATCACGGTCGCTCTTGGCCAGCCGGAAGCGGTGGAAACCGTTCTCAGCGGCGGTGTTCAGCCATTTCAGCGCTGGCGTGGGCTGCTCCGCGAGGGCGTAGACACACGCCAGGTTGTATTGCGCGGTCGCGTCGTCGGGGCGGGCCTCTACCAGCTTGCGGCCCGCATCAATGGCGCACGCGTAGTCGCCCTGTGTGTAGGCGGCGTTGAAGGCCTGTACAACCCGCTGCACGTCCTGGTCGGTGCGCGGATCGTCCGCCTGTGCGGGCGGTAACGCCCACATGCTCATGACGGCGCCGACGGCCACGAGGCTTCCAAGATGACCGGGACCAGGCATACGATTCTCCTGCAAAGATCTGGCGCTGCGCGAGCGCGTTCGGCGAGCGGTTATTGGTCACTTCTTCCGCTGGAAGGAATCTGGTCGTTACGGATATGACCGGCACTCACTATTGTAATCCGCAAACGTGTCCATTTCTCCTGCGCCGTGCGACGTTTAGGGTACAATCCGACCATCCTGCGCGGCGTGGCCAGGCAGCGTCTGATAACCTGAGCGCTCTTCCGGCCGACTCGCGTGGAGAATCGTGCGTGTCGGCAGCCCTAGAATTTCACGGTTACCAAGCGACTGTCCCGGGGACCGGCGTTGGCAGAAACGGCGCGGTGAAGGGAAGGCTCAGCCCCAGCCGCGCGGTCTTCCCCCGTGCTTCGGACTGAAGAGGTGACGAGATGCGGATTCGAGATTCCCTGTCGGTGGCCCTGTTATTTACGACGAGCGGCGTGCTTTGCGGACAGACGGTGGCCATTACGGAGTTCGTGAACAACCCCGCCGGCGAGGACGTCGGTCGCGAGTGGGTGGAAATCTTCAACTACGGCCTGAATTCGGTGGACCTTACGGGGTGGTCGCTGGACGACATGGACTTCGACAGTTTCATGTTTCCGCCCGGAACGGTGATTCCGCCCTGCGGATACCTGATCCTGGTGTCGCCGGGGAAGATTGACGAATTCACTCCGGAGATTTCGGCGGCGCAGGCGAAGGCTGTGTTCGAGCGCGAGTGGCTGGGAGGTGTGACCGACGACCGCGTGCTCGGGATGGGGCCCTTCGAACTGGAAGACGAGGACGAACTAGTGCTGGCCGATGACGGGGGCAGCCTGCGGTGGATCGTCTCCTGGATCGACGACGAAAACGACAGTGCCACGTTCCTGGTGGAGGACGATTTCGCGCAGTTCTTGTGGGGCCTTCCGGGCGGGCCGTACATCGACCGCGCGGGTGACGACCTGGACGAGCCGGGCCTGATCGGGTACGAGCGGAACGAATCACCGGTCGGGGGCCCCCTGGTGGCGGGGGACGACGTGACGGCATACGAGTCGAACGCCGGCGCTGTGCAGGATCCGAACTTCCTGAGTGGCCAGGGCCTGCCGACCGATTACTACGACGATGCACTGAACGGGAGCTGGGGCAGTCCATTGGGAGGTGTCTATTCGTGCGTGGAGCTGACCGTCGCGATTACCGAGTTTCTGAACAACGCCGACGGGGAAGACGCCGGCCGCGAGTGGGTGGAGTTGTACAATTACGGAACGACGGCGTTGGATCTCAGTGGCTGGACGCTTTCCGATGAGGATGACGATTTCTTCGTCATCCCGGAAGGCACGCTGATCGACGCCTGCGACTACCTGGTTTTCGTTTCTCCCGGCAGTTTGGCAGACCTTACGCCGGCGCAAGCCAAAGCGGTGTTCGAGCGCGAATGGCTGGGGGGCGTGGCGAATCCGCGCGTGATCGGTATGACTGCATTCTCGTTGGGTAACGGCGAGGATGAGCTGGTGCTGACAACCGCCGACAGCGCCACGGCGTGGCGCATAGCGTGGCTGGACGATGAGAACGACAACGCTACCTGGTTGACGATGGATACCATTCTGCGCTCCGACTGGGGCCAGAAGCTGGAGCTGCACATCGATCGACAGGGGAACGACGTCAAAGTGCAGAACTATCCCGGCTATGAGCGGAATAACTCGCCGATAGGTGGGCCGCTAGATCCGAATGACGACCCACAGGCAGGGGAGTCCGACCACCTGGCGATCAAGGATGCGGGATTCCTGCAAGCCCAGGGCATACCGGCCGGCTTCTACGACCTGGTGGACAACGGGAGCTGGGGGTCGCCGCTGGTCGGGGATTACAATTGCGAGGGTCGCAAGCGCTGCGTGCCCGACACGAACTGTGACGGCATCATCAGCTTCGGCGACGTCAATCCGTTCGTCGACATGATCCTGTACGGTGTGCTCTGTGACCTTGATCCGGCCGGCAATGGCGACGTGGACGGGAACGGCTCCGTCGGATTCGGTGACATCAACCCGTACGTCGAGATCATGATTCACAGCGATCTGCCGATGCCCTGTGATTACCTGAACGGGCATTAGGCGGACGGCGTGCTGCGGGTGCGCGCGCGTGCCAGCGCGGTTTGCTACACGCCACTGCTCGGATAGTCTGCCCGCATGGCCAGCGGCAAGCAGAGCGGACGACGACGAGCGCGAGGCGGTCGGGAAACCGCCGAAACCACATCTCCGTCTACCGGCCGCGCGCATCACGCGCGCGATGCACTGTTGGCGCTCGCGCTGATCGGGGTGGTTCTGGTTGCCTACGCGCCGACGTTCAGCGCCGGGTACATCCGCTGGGATGATGTCAACTACGTTGAAGAGAACCCGAACCTCGGAACGGACGGGGGGTTGTACAACATCTGGCTGCGACCCAGCTCGTATCGTCAATCGGTGCAGTGGTATCCGCTGACGCACACGAGCTATTGGATCGAGTATCAACTCTGGGGCGCCGATCCAACGGGCTATCACGTCACGAACGTCGCGCTGCACGCGCTCAACGCCGTGCTCGTCTGGCTGTTGTTGCACGGCTTGCGGCTGCCCGGGGCCTGGTTGGCAGCGTTGTTGTTTGCGCTGCACCCCGTGCAGGTGCAATCGGTGGCCTGGATCGCGGAGCGCAAGAATGTGCTGTCGGCGCTGTTCTACCTGCTGTCGGCGCTGACCTGGTTGCGCTTTGCCGAGCGGCGCTCTTGGGTCGCGTATGGTCTGTCGTTGTGTTGCTTTCTGCTGGGGCTGTTCAGCAAGACTGCGGTCTGTACACTGCCGGCGATTCTGATTCTGTGGATCTGGTGGCAGCGACCGCGCGAATGGCGGCGACTGCTGCCGGCCACGTTGCCGTACTTCGCGTTGGCTGGGACTCTCGCGATGGCGACGTTACTGCGCGAGCAGAGCTACACGAAACAGGGCGGCTTCGACCGTGGGCTTACACTGGCGCACAACGTGCTGATCGCGGGGCGGGCGCTGTGGTTCTACGTCGGCAAGCTGCTCGTTCCAATTCACTTGGTGCCACTGTACGAGAAGTGGAAGATTATGCCGCATGTACTGTGGCAGTGGCTGTACTCGTTGGCGGTGATGGCCGTGCCACTGGCGTGGTTTGCACTTCGCCGGCAATTCGGTCGTGGCACGCTCTTCGCCCTGCTGTTCTTCGCGCTATCGCTGGCTCCGGTGTTGAGTTTCGTCGATTTCGGGTTTCTGGGGCACGCGTATGTGACAGATCACTTCCTGTATCTGCCGTGTCTGGGCGTGCTCGCTTTACTGGCGGCAGGCGGTGTGCAGTTGACAATGGCACTGCACAGGAACGCGCGGGCCGGCGCCGCAGTGCTGGCGGGGCTCGTTTGTGTTGCGCTGGGCGCACAGACGTGGCGGCAGGCCAGCATCTATGAGAGTCCAATGACGTTTTGGAGCGCCGTCGCGCAGGGCAATCCCAAGTCGCACACGGCGTGGAGCGCGTTGGGCGATGCATATATACGTGCGGATGATCTGGAGAACGCCGCCCGCTGCCTGGATCGTGCGTTGGCCCTGAAGGACAACTCACGCACACGGGCGCGGCTGGGCACGTTGTACACGAAGCACGAGCGTTATGCAGACGCGCAACGTGAGTTCCTGGCCGCTTTGGAGCGCAGCTGGCGGGGTTCCATCCGCAACGACGAGTTCAACGCGCTGATGCTGCTGAACGCCGGGCATACCTGCTGGTACCTGAAGGACTTCGAACAGGCGGCGGCGTATTACCAGCAGGCGCTTGACATCGATCCGGACATGACCGCGGCGCAGGAGTGGTTACGCAAGGCGCAGATGCGGGTAGAGCGTGGATCGTCATCCCGAACGCAGTGAGGGGGCAACGCGCAATCGCCGAGTCGCTTTCGTACGGGGGTAGATTCCTCCTAGCTGCGATCGTCGGAATGACGCGCGGCGTTACTGCTTCAACAACTCCCGCATGTTGTTTGCTTCGGAGAGGAAGCGGTTGGTGTAGCTCTCGTCGACGCGTTGACACGCCTGTGTTGCCAGCTCGCTCATCCGCTCGTAGTCGGGGTCTTCCGTGCGCAGCAGGAATTCGCCGGCGAGGATCACGAGCCGCAGGATATGCCGCAGGACGATCCCTTCCTGCTTGACAAGATTTAGCGCCTTGACGCACTTGAAGAACTCGCCGTCGCGAGCGAAGGCGTCGCCGGCGATCCACTTGGGCTGGACAAACGCCGGCTCGGGTGCGGCGAGCTTCGCCTCAAACGCGATCGCCAGCATTTCCGGGAACGTCGGGATTGGTTCTTTTTCCTCCTCCTCCCACTTGTCGACCCAACGGTGTGGCTCGTCCTCGGGCGGCGGTTCGGGCTGGTCGATGCGGATACCCATGGACGTCAGCAACGGCTCGAGCACCTGCTCCTGCAGTGGTCCCTTCTCGATGGTCTCGGGGATGCGTACGTGCCGCAGGATCGGCGGCGGAACCTGCAGCACGCCCTCGAGTGCCAGCAGCTTCTCGTCAAAGCTCGCGTACGAAAGCTGCTCGGCCAGGAAATCGCCAAAGAGCGGGTCGACACTGCGATAGTTCAGCAGGCAGTGAATGCTGTTATCGAGCGTGACGTGGTCGCCGTCCTCAGCGCGCGTCAGGTAGCCCAGCGCCTGGAGGTTGTCGAGCATGAAGTCGAGTTGGTTCTGGAACTTCTCGATGCCAACACTGCCGGTGAAGCGTTTGTCGATGAACTCGCGCACCTCGTGCAGCGTGCCGTGCTTGGTGAGCAGGAAGATCAGCACCGAGTAGGGGATCATCGAGCGGCTGGACAGCTTCGCCGGCCCGGCTTCGATCAACGTCTTGAGCTGTCCCTCGCCCCAGTACTGCTCGGTCTTGCGGCGGGTGGGCTTCTTGCGTTCGAGGTCCTTGCGGGCCCGCATGATGCCCGGGTCTTTCGACTTGGGGTCAATCTGCTCGTACTTCTTGCGCCACTTGTTGATCTTCACGTCGTCGTCGTGCGCGACCGCGAAAACGTAGCCGTGCGTGTCGAACTGCGGACGACCGGCGCGACCGAACATCTGGTGGGCCGCCGAGGCAGGAATGACCTTCTTCTCGCCGTGTTTGCCCTTGAGCAGCGTGCTGAGCACGACCGAACGCGCGGGCAGGTTGATACCCGCCGCGAGCGTTTCCGTGCAGCAGACGAAGGGAATCAGCTTGGCATTGAAGAGCTCTTCGACGATCTGCTTGTGCCGCGGCAACACGCCGGCGTGATGGACGCCCACGCCGCGGAGCAGCATCTGCTTGAGCTTCGGGCCGACGCCTTCGAGCAGGTCATCCTTGTGGGCGTCGAGGACGGCGTCGATTTCCTGCTTGCGTTTGCCCGATACGAGCGGTAGCCCCTTGAGTTTCTCCGCCAGATCCCAGCACTCGTCGCGGTTGAACGCGAAGATCAACGCCGGCGAGCGGTTCGCTTCGTCGTCCGACGAGACCATTGCGACGAGTTGCTCGGTGAGCAGCTTGTCCTCGACCCATTCGAACGCCAGAGGCACGCGCCGTTCGTGCGAGAGGACGATCTCGACGGTACGACCGTGCTTCTTCTTGAGCCAGTCGCCGAAGTCAAACGGGTTGCCGACGGTGGCTGATAACAGCATGACGCGCACGTGTGCGGGCAGCAGTGCGAGCGAGAGTTCCCAGACGACACCGCGCTCGAAGTCGTTGAAGCTGTGGAACTCGTCCATGACCACGCCGCCGACGTGCTCCAGGTCGCCGAGCGATTCGTCCTTGGCCAGCAGGTGATTCAGCAGGATTTCGGCGACCACGACGCGGATCAGGGCTTCGGGGTTCTCGCGGCGATTGCCGGTGATGAAGCCGACGTCGTCACGTGAGAAGCCCCATTGTTCGACTTTGTCGCCGAACTCGCGGAATTTCTGCTCGGTAAGGGCGATCAGCGGTGTGGTGTAGTACAGCCGCTGGCGGGTATGCAGGGCCTCGAAGATGGCCGCCTCGGCGATGAGTGTTTTGCCCATGCCGGTGGGGGCGCAGACGAGCACGCCACCCTCGGACGAGAACCACGCCAGCAGGGCCTCCTCTTGGACGGGGTACAGGTCGTAGGGGACAGATTCGAGGAATTTCTCACAAATCTCGTCGCGCGTCATGCGAGGCAGGATAGCGGATATGTACTACGTATGCGCGTCGGCTCCTTCCTCCGATGCCGCAGCGTGAGCGGCGCGCGCCCCGTGCTTACGAATCACGCCCATGAACTGCTCGCCGAACTCGGTCAGCTTGCGCTGACCCACGCCGTGGATGTTGAGGAAATCCGCGCGGCTGGTCGGTTTGCGGCGGGCCATGTCGCGGAGGCTGGCGTCGCCGAAGATGACGAACGCCGGCACGCTGCGATCGAATGCAATTTGACGGCGGAGTTGTCGTAACTGTTCAAACAGACCACGGTCGACGTCGGCCCAACTCGCGGCTTCGACTTGCGTGGCCTTGACCACGCGTGGCTTCGGGCGAATCAGTCGCACGGGACGCTCGTCGCGTAGCACCTCCCACGAGGCAGCGTTGAGCTTGAGCAACGGCCGATCAGTCTCGGTGCGGTCGAGCACGCCTTGCTCAACGAGCTGGTAGACGAAGTTGGTGAGCGTTTTCTCGTCGTGATCATTGAGTAAACCGTACGTGCTGAGCTCGTGGTGGCCAAACTGACGCACACGCTTGTCGTTCGAGCCGAGCAGGACTTTGACCACGTGGCCGATACCGAAGCGCTGCTCCACACGCGCGACGCATGACAGTATCTTCTGTGCGATCGCACAGCTCTCATCGTCGCCGGCAGCCTCGTCCGTGTTCTCGTGCAGGCAGATGTCACACGCCGAGCAAGAGCCCTGGTCATACGTCTGTCCGAAGTGCTCGGTCAGGAGCTTGTGGCGGCAGATTGGTGCGGTGGCGAAGCCGCGCATGTGACCGAGCATTTTCAGGCTGGCCCGAAGCGCGTCGTCGCCGTTGCCAATCTGATCCTCCGCGGCGCGGCGCATGAGCCGTTCCCACTTCATCGCGTCCGCGGGCGAGTGCAGCAGCACGCACTCGGCCTCGAGCCCGTCGCGGCCCGCCCGCCCGGTCTCCTGTTGGTAGTGCTCAATCGACTTGGGCAGGGCGGCGTGGATCACGCAGCGCACGTCGCTACGATCGATGCCCATGCCAAACGCGACCGTCGCCACCACGACGTCGAGCTCTTCGCGCGAGAAGCGCTCCTGCGTGTGGCGGCGCACGTCACTGTCGAGGCCCGCGTGGTAGCAGGCCGCGCGTACGCCACGAGTCTGGAGCAATGCCGCCAGCCGCTCGGTTTCCTTGCGGGTGATGCAGTAGACGATGACGGCCTGGCGTTCGTGGCGTTGGATGATCTCGAAGATCTGTTGGTCGCCGTCGAGCCGCGGGATAGCGCGATAGATGAGGTTCGGCCGGTCGAAACGGCCCACGAGAATCGTGGGGTTGTTCAGGCGCAGTTGCGCGACGATGTCCTGGCGCACGCGCTCGGTCGCGGTGGCGGTGTAGGCGTGTACGCTCGCGTTCGGAAAGCGCTCTTTGAGAAACGCGAGCTGCCGATATTCCGGGCGAAAGTCGTGGCCCCAGTGGCTGATACAGTGCGCCTCGTCGATCGCAAACGCGCGGACCGAAACGCGTTCGAGCAACTGATGGAAACCCGGCGTCACGAGCCGTTCGGGCGAGACGAACAGCAGGTGCAGCTTCCCCGCGGCCGCAGCGTTCGCAATATCGGCCTGCGCGTCCGTCGGGATGCCGCTGTGCAGCGCCGCGGCGGGATAGCCGCACTGCCGCAGTCCGTCGATCTGGTCCTTCATCAGCGAGATCAGCGGCGAGACGACGATGTCGGTCCGGCTGGCGACCGCGGGCGGGACTTGGTAGCAGAGCGACTTGCCGCCGCCGGTGGGCAGCACGACGAGTGAGTCGCGATTTGCCAGCCCGGCGTCGATGGCTTCAGCCTGGAGCGGGCGGAGTGCATCGTAGCCCCAGTAGCGCTTGACCGCGGCCCTAACGCGGTCGGTGTGGTTGCGCAATGTGGAGCCCGCCATCATGGGGCAAATGCTAGCGAATTGCTGTGTTCAAGACCACCGGTCTTCGCCCGGCGTTGACACTCGCGGGCCTACGATCGAAAGTAGCCGCTGGCGACGATCGGAAGGAGTTGCCTGATGCGTGCGTTTCGGTTTCATGATTTCGGGCTGGAGCATCTCCGGTTGGACGAAGTGGAGACACCCGCGCTGGGGCCGGGCAAAGTGCTGGTCGACGTCAAAGCACTCAGCTTGAACTATCGCGACTATCTCGTCGTGACCGGGCAGTACAACCCGAAGCTCAAGCTGCCCGCGGTGCCGATCAGCGACGGCGCGGGCGTTGTGGCGACGGTGGGTGAAGGCGTGACGCGCATAAAGCCGGGTGACCGCGTCGTGTCGCACTTTGTCTCCGGCTGGATCGACGGTCCGTTCAAGCAGGAGTACGCTGGCACGACGCTGGGCCTGCCACGCGCGGGGCTGGCGGCTGAGAAGGTTATTCTGCCGGCCGAAGCTGTCGTACCGCTGCCGGAAAACTACGACTTCGCACAGGCCGCGACGCTGCCGATCGCGGCGCTGACCGCGTGGTCGGCGCTGGTTACCGTCGGCAATGTGCAGGCCGGCGACACGATTCTGACGCTCGGGACCGGCGGCGTGTCGATCTTCGCCGTGCAGTTCGGGCGGGCGTTGGGGGCGAAGGTGATCGTCACGTCGAGCAGTGATGAGAAGCTCGCCCGCGCGAAGCAGCTTGGGGCGGCGTGCGCAATCAACTACAAGACGACGCCGAAATGGGAACAGACCGCGCTCGAATGCAGCGACGGCTTGGGCGTCGACGTGGTCGTGGAGAACGGCGGCCCCGGCACGCTGGACCAATCGATGAAGGCGACCCGCGCCGGCGGAAAGATCGCTCTGCTCGGCGCCTTGACCGGTCTGGCGGGCAACGTGACCACCGGACTGATCCTGATGAAACGGCTTCAGATTCACGGCATTCTGGTGGATTCGCGCAAGGCCTTCGAGGATATGATCAGCTTCATCGAGCAGCACAAGATCGAGCCGGTGATCGGTCAGCGGTTCGGCTTCGAGCAACTGCCGGCGGCGTTCAAGACGATGGAAGCGGCGACGCATTTCGGCAAACTGGTCATAGAACTGGAGTGACGAAGTAACAAAGTAACAACGTGACAAGGTCACAACTGCGCTCGTTCGCCAGTCGGCGTTCGATGCCCGGGTTTGTAACCTTGTCACTTTCTCACCTTCTCACTTTTCATGGTGCCTGCGAGCGTGCGCACGATATTGGCTCTAGAAACCTCCTGCGATGAAACATCCGCGGCCGTGATCGTGGACGGGCGCGATGTGCGCGCCAACGTTGTGTCGTCGCAGGTCAAGCTGCACGCGAAGTATGGCGGAATCGTCCCGGAGATCGCCGCCCGGGCGCACATTCAGAACGTCTGTCCGATCATCGAGGAGACGCTCGCGCAGTCCGAGATGACGTACGATGACCTCGACGCGATTGCAGTAACCGCGGGCCCCGGTCTGGTCGGTTCACTGCTGATCGGCGTGACGGCGGCGAAGACGCTGTCGTTGATCCGTGGCCTACCGCTGATTCCGGTCGATCATATTGCGGCCCACGCGACGAGTGCGGCACTGGTCACCGACGAGCCGCCGTGGCCGGCTATCGCGCTGGTGGTCAGCGGTGGACACACATCGCTGTATTTGGTGCGCGATTACCTGGATATCGAACTGCTGGGACAAACCGTCGATGACGCGGCGGGCGAGGCGTTCGACAAGGTCGCAGCGCTATTGGAACTGGGCTATCCAGGCGGGCCGGTCATTGATCGCGTTGCGAAAGATGGAGATCCGAAGGCGATCGACTTCCCGCGTACGTGGATTCGCGAGCCGCACTCCAACTTCTCGTTCAGCGGCCTCAAGACGGCGGTGCTGTATCACGTCCACGGCAAAGGCCGTAAGTACGGCGAGCTCGACCACCTGAGCAAAGCGGACATCGCGACGATCGTAGCGAGCTTTCAGGCGGCGCTCGTGGACACGCTGGTGGCGAAGACGATCGCGGCCGCGCGGCGGACGGGCGTACAAAGTGTCGTCGTGGGTGGTGGCGTCGCGGCCAACTCAGCGCTGCGCCGCGATTTACAGGCCGCTTGCGACCAAGCGGGCCTGCGCCTGCACCTGACGCCGATGAAGTACTGCACGGACAACGCCGCCATGATCGGGGCGTTGGGTTATCAGTTGGCGCAAGCCGGGCGGTTCGGCGACCTGCGGCTGGAGGTCCACGGCGGGCTGCGACGGCCGAAACCCAAAAAGCAGCGTCGCAAGTAGCACGTCTCGCCGAGGCGTCCGCGCCGTGCTCCTTCTTCACGCTTTCCCCTTGGCTCCGGCGCGGGCATAATCGCGACGTCAACGAACGCGGCAACGGCGGAGTGTGAGCATGGCCCGCTACTACGTTGGAATCGACCTCGGAACCAGCGGTACGAAGGCACTGCTGATTAGCGCGCGGGGAAGAGTGCGCGCGACGGCCATGGCACCGCACCCGACATTTTCGCCGCGCCCGGGCTGGTCGGAGCAGCGACCAGCGGACTGGTGGCGCTCAGTGTGTCGAGCGACGAAGGCCGTGCTGCGCAAGGCCCGCGTGCGCGGCGACGCCGTCGGTGGCGTCGGCCTGTCGGGACAGATGCATGGCTCAGTATTTCTGGACAGCCACGATGCGGTGCTCTGCGACGCGCTGCTGTGGAACGATCAGCGCACAGCGGACGAGTGTCGCGAGATCGAAGCGCGCGCCGGCGGACCGAATGCTCTTATCAAGTTGGCTCGCAATGCGGCACTGACGGGGTTCACGGCACCGAAGATCCTGTGGCTGCGCAAGCACCGGCGGGGTTTGTTCCGGCGGTTGCGCACTGTGCTGCTACCTAAGGATTTCGTCACACTGAAATTGGCCGGACAGAAGGTCACCGACGTGAGCGACGCGTCGGGGACGCTGCTGTTTGATGTCGCTCGCCGCGAGTGGTCGGACGAGCTACTGGAACGCCTGGAGTTGGACCGTGCAGTTCTCCCGTCGGCGTACGAGTCCAGTACGGTGGTGGGTGAGGTAACGCGCGCGGCCGCGCGGGCGACGGGACTGCGAGCCGGCACGCCGGTGGTGGCGGGTGCCGGCGATCAGCCAGCGGCGGCGATCGGCACGGGCGTCGTGCGACGTGGGGTATTGTCGGCGACACTGGGTACGAGCGGGGTTGTGTTCGCGCACAGCGATGAGCCGGTCGTGAACGACGAAGGGCTGTTGCAGTCGTTCTGTCACGCGGTGCCCGGTAAGTGGTGTGTGTTCGGGTGTATGTTGTCGGCGGGCGGAAGTCTCCAGTGGGCGCGGGAAGTGTTCTATGCAGACTGCCTGGCTCGGGCAGCCAACGACGATGCCCGCGAAGCGATCTACGCGGAGATGATTCGCGACGCGGCGAAGGCACCGGGCGACGCAGGCGTGGTCTTCCATCCGTATCTGACAGGCGAGCGCTGTCCCTATCCGCATCCGCACGCACGCGGCGCGTTCGTTGGTGCGACGCGCGCCGATACGCGCGGGCAGTTCGTTCGCGCGGTGTTGGAGGGCATTACGCTCGGCATGGGGCGGCAGATCGAACTGGTGCGCGCGGCGGGCGTCCCGGTGCGCGAGGTGCGCCTGGCGGGTGGTGGCGCGCGCAACACATGGTGGCGACAACTGCAGGCGGACGTCTACGGTGTGCGCTGCGTCGCGCTCGCATCCGCGGAAGGCTCGGCGCTGGGGGCGGCGCTGTTGGGCGCAGTCGGGGCTGGCGCGTTCAAGAACATTGTGGAAGCCACACGGATGGCGATTCATGTGAAAGAGACGTACCGGCCGCGCAAGGCCAACACGCGCCGCTACGCGGCCATCGCGGCCTGGATGCGAGCGACGTACGAATCGCTCGAACCGCTGTATCGACGGAAGCCGTGAGAATGACACAGCGTCCGCTCACCGCTGACGATCTGTTTCCGCGCGGCCCGTTGCGGCGACTCGGGGCACACACGCTCGTCTTCGAGACACTGGACAGCACGAGCACGTACCTGCTCGAGCACGCGGTGGACCTGCCGGACGGAACGGTTGTGTGGGCGGAATATCAGAGTTTGGGACGTGGGCGGTGGGGGCGGCGCTGGGAGTCGCCGCGCGGGGCGTCGATCTTGCTGAGTGTGCTGTTGCACGAGGCGCCGGAATCGCCAATTGTTGCAGGCGCTGCGCTGCTGGGGGCACTGGCGGCGCATGACGCGGTTGCCCAGCTTGGATTGAGCCCGCTCGTGCGCTGGCCTAACGACGTGATCATCGAGGGACGAAAGGTCGGCGGCGTGCTCGCTGAAACGACCGGATTGGAGAGCCGCGGTTCGAGCTGCGCGATCGTGCTCGGGATCGGCGTGAACTGCTGGCAGCAACCCGGGCACTTCGACGCGGATTTGCGGGACAAGGCGACCTCGCTCGATGTCGCCAGTGCGCATCCGGTAGACCGCGCTGCGGTGGTGGCAGCGCTGTTGGAGTGTCTGGACCGCTGGATCAATGTTGCTACACACGACGAGAAAGGCTGGGAGATAGCGCGGCGAACCTGGCGCGGTCGTTGTGGGGACTTCGGCACACGTGTGACCTTGCAGCACGATGGCCGTGAGTTCGCGGGCACGGCCGTTGATGTGTCAGTCGAGGGGGACCTGATCGTGCAACTTGACGAAGGCGGAAGGAGGCACTTTGCCGCGGCGACGACGACACGCGTCTGGTAAGCGGCGCGGCGAGCGGCGTGCTGCCGTGCGCGACGTCGGTGCACCGTCGGGCGACGTTCGACGACGAACGGCGGGCACATCGAGCGGATCGCCGCTGCCGCGCCCGGTGCGTGACGCGAAGTCGCTGCGACAGGTGTATGCATGTGCCGGGCTGTTTGCGCTGGGCGCAGGCAGCGGCGTGTTATGCGTGTTGGCGGAGCTGCGATTTCACGTCGTCGGCGAAGGGGTGGCGTTGACGCTGGGCGGTGCTGCGCTGTGCGGCGGATTGGCACTCGGCCTGTGGCTGCCGCGGTGCGTGATACGGCATCAGCTCCTGCGTCAGGCCGGTATCAGTGGGTCGCGTGAGAAAGCACCACCAGCAGTGGATTTCGAATTCGCGGCGTCACTCGTTGGTGCGCTCCTGCTGGTGGTTGCGCTGGCATTGGGGGCGTTGGTGGTCTACGCGGGTTTACTCGAGACCTGGCGCGCGTTTCTGACCCGGAGCTTCATTTGGCCGACGTGGTTGGCGCAAACCGTGATCGTCCTGCCAGGATTGCTGCTGTCGTGTGGCGTCGGCATTCTGGGCGGCACGGTGCTGATCGCGCTGCACGGCTGGCAACGCGTGGTGCGCGCTGCCGGCGACGACGTCGGGGCGCTGTGGATCGTGCTGACCGGCGGTTCGGCGGTCGGCGTCGTGTTGGGCGCCCTGTGGGGGGAAAGTGCGCTGGTCGGCGTAACGGCGCTGCTGGCGACGTTGTGTGCCGCGATCGTCGCGGTTGCCTGGCGCGGTAGCGGTGCTGCGCGCGCACCAGCTACACTCATTGCCGCGGATGCTGCGATTTCTGTGCCGTGGTGCGCTGCGTTGGCCACTGGCGGTTTCTGCGTGGCACTGTCCGTGACGGGCTCGATGTCGGCGACGGGCTGCTCGCTCGTTACAACGCTGAGCGCGCAGGCGATAGGCGCATTCTGCGGCGTTTTCGCGGCGTGGGGACTGCACGGTCGCGGGGTCTTGCCAGCCAGCGCAGTGGCGCCACTATTGGGACTGGTGGGCCTTGCCTGTGCGTTCGGACACGCAACGTACGCGGTGGGGCCGTCCTGGCTGCCACTTTTGTCGATGAGCACCACGACCAGTGCAGGGGCTGTGCTGATCGCGGCGGTCGCGGCTCAAGTTGCGCGAGAGACGGGGCGAGTGCAAACCGCACTGGCACAAGTCGGCGGTGTCACGAGTGGTGCATACGCGTGCGGGCTGCTAACGGTCTTTGCCTGGGGGCAGGGTGCGGCCGGCCGTGATTTGAACGTGCTGGCGGTGCTGCTCCTCGTGGCGGCCGCCGTGCTGGGGTTGTTGCTCGACGCACGTCTGACGACGCGTGGGCGGTGGGCGGTGGTGAGCGCGATGGCTGGTGCGCCGTTGTTGGTTGGCTTGGGCGCGGGACCTGATGAGCAGGTGGCACGGGGGTGGGCAGGCGCATCTGCGTGGACTGTCGATCTCGGCGGTCCGCGAGACGCGCTCATTGAGGTTGACACGTTCGCTGATGAGTTCGCGACATCACCGGAGACCGCCCTGCGCCTGATGAAACGCGCAGCGCGGGCGGTGAAACGCGGTGGGCGAATCGTCATCAAGCAGCCGACACGCGACTGGCTGGTCGCGGGCGCCAAGGCGCTGCGGGCCGGTGGCTTGCCCGAAGATGCGGCGGTGCACGAGCTGCGCGGCAGTACGACGGCAGATGATCGGCAGCTGATGGTGGGGGCGGATGTGGAAGCCTGGCTCGCGGCCCAAAGTCTGCGGCCCGAGGGTGCTCGGTGGGAAGTGGTCCGCAAGCGAACCTGGGACGAAGATACGCACTTGACGGATACCCGTACCCGCGCGGCGGGCAGCTAGCGGGGGCCGGCGACCTCCGTTACGCTCTCGGTGGCTAGGGGGCGCAGGGATTGAATAGAACCGACGCAGACTGGAGAGATCATGTCGTTGCTCGTAACCGGGTCTATCGCGCTGGATACCGTGGAAACGCCGCTTGGACGGGCGGACGAGTCTCTCGGGGGATCAGCGGTCTACTTCGCCCTGGCGGCGTCCCTGTTCACGGAAGTGCGCATTGCCGGCGTGGTTGGCGAAGACTTCGACATGAGCCTGCTCGAGCCGCTGCAGGCAAAGCGGATTGACACGCGCGGCGTGGAGGTGCGCGCGGGGAGCAAGACGTTTCGGTGGCACGGGCGATATGCCGGCGCGATGAACGAGGCTGAGACTGTCGACGTCCAGTTAAACGTGCTCGCTGAACGCGGCGCGACGATTCCGCAGGCGTTTCGTGACAGTCGGATCGTGTTCCTGGCGAACACACACCCGACACTGCAACGCGAGTTCGCGGGGCAATTGTCTGCGGCCGACCTGATCGTCTGCGACACGATGAACCTGTGGATCGAGAACGAGCCGGAAGAGCTGCGTAAGACGCTGGGCGCTGTACACGGACTGGTGCTGAACGAGGGCGAGGCGCGCCTGCTGACGGACAAGACCAACCTGGTCACTGCCGGCCGCGAGATTCTCAAGATGGGGCCGCGGTTCGTGATCATCAAGAAGGGCGAGCACGGGTCGTTGTTGGTTTCACAGGATGACCTGTTCATCATGCCGCCGTACCCGACCGAGAAGGTCGTCGATCCGACCGGCTGTGGAGACAGCTTTGCCGGCGGAACGCTGGGCTATCTGGCGGCGACGGGGGCGCCGGCGAGCCGTGATTCGTTGCGGTCCGCCATGGCACGCGGCTCCGTGGTCGGATCGCTGGTGCTCGAGTCGTTCTCGGTCGAGGCGCTGAGCCGCGTGACGCCGGCGGACGTGGAAGCACGACTGGCAGAGCTGCGCGAGATGAGCCGGTTCGAATAGCCGTACACGAGTCGGAGGCGGTAAGCTGTGCGCACCTTCATCGCGATTGAGCTGAATCCCGAGATCAAACGGCCGTTGTCGCGCATGTTGCGCAACGACATGCCGGCGGCCGGTGACGTGCGCTGGTGCTCGGACCAGCAACTACACCTCACGCTCAAGTTCCTCGGCGAAGTCGATGACGCGACGCTGCCCGACGTCTGCGTGGCGGCCGGGCAGGCGTGCGCTGGTGTGGAGCCGTTCTCACTGCGCGTGACCGGATTGGGTTGCTTCCCGGCGCCGCGCAACCCACGCGTGCTCTGGTGCGGCGTCGACGATCCACAGGAGGGATGTCGGCGGTGGGTGAAGCTGGTCGACCCGCTGCTGGCGGAGCTGAACTTCAAACCGGAGACGCGGGCGTTCACGCCCCATATCACACTGGGCCGCAGCCGATCGACCGCGAGCGGCAACGTGTTGCGCCAGGTGCTCGAATCGACCGAGCTCCCGGAAACGCCAGAGATGGAAGTCCACGAAGTTGTCGTATTCGAGAGCATTCTGGCCCCCGGCGGCGCGCGTTATCGCGCGTTGGCCCGGCTGCCGCTGGGGGCGTGATCTGGTCCCCCCTTGTGCCACTGCTCTCGGGCAGTGGCACCCCGGCACCGCAAGACACCGCTACTTCTCCGGCGGTTTGTAGTTGGGGATCTCCGGCGCGTCGCCGAACAGAAACAGCTCCATGTGTTCGAGCAGGATTGGATTTGACGCGTCGGAGGTCGGGTCGAGGCGGTACTCGTTGATGACCATCATCATGCGGTCTTTCCAGAGGCTCCAGGCGTCGGCGGAGACGTGCTTGCGGACGCGTTCCTGAAGATCGGGGCCGCCGAGCAGGAGCGCCATCTTCAGGGCCTGCGATCCTTCGGGGCTGTTCTCGTCCAACGCGGGCAGCTCCTTGCGGAGCTTGGCACACATGATTGTTGTTTCGGGCATGCTGGTTTGGCCTCATTGCGAGTTCGGGACAGCATCTGTTCGGACGGGCAACCAACCGGTTGCCGGTCTGGCCGAAGTGTAGGCGCGTCAGGGCGCGTGTCCAGCGGGACGGCTTGGGGGGCGTAGAGGAAAGGTGGGTGGCGGCTGTGCCAGACAGCCGTCCACCCCGATGCGACGGATGTAGAACTCGCCTGCGGCGTCATCAAGGGCGGATGTGCGCGTAGTTCAGCGACTTCGGGTCGCTCGGCGGAACGCCGTCGTCAGCGGGTTCGTGGGAAGTTTTCAAATCGAAGAGCGGCGCGGCAAGCAGAATCTGCGGATTGCGCGGGTACGCGGGCGTTGCTTGCCCGGTCCGCGGCGAGTCCATATATTGGGCTGAATACGCCGCAATGCCCCCGTTCGCGAGGTTGCTATGGCAGAAGTGGTTCTGACCGATGTAACGAAGATGTACCCCGGCGACGTCAAAGCCGTCGACTGTGTCTCGCTGGAGATCAACGATCGGGAGTTCGTCGTGCTGGTGGGGCCCTCGGGCTGCGGCAAGAGCACGACACTGCGCATGGTGGCCGGGCTGGAGGACATCACCGACGGAACGATCCGGATCGGCGAGCGCGTAGTCAACGGCATCGCGCCGAAGGATCGCGACATCGCGATGGTGTTTCAGAACTACGCCCTGTACCCGCACATGACGGTGTACAAGAATATGGCGTTCGGATTGTTGCTGCGTCGTCAGCACGGAGCCTGGGACAACACGCTGGGATTTGTGGTCGCGCACGGCAAGTGGAAGCGGGCCCGCGAAGAGCGGCGTGAGATCGATGCCCGCGTGCAGGAAGCCGCGGCGATTCTGGGGATACAGGACCTGTTACACCGTCGCCCGCGCGCCCTGTCCGGCGGACAGCGGCAGCGCGTTGCGGTGGGCCGCGCGATCGTGCGCAAACCCAAGGCGTTCCTGTTCGATGAGCCGCTGTCCAATCTCGATGCCAAGCTGCGCATCGGCATGCGGGCGGAGCTCAAGCGCCTGCACCGCCAGGTGCAGACGACGACAATCTACGTCACACACGATCAGGAAGAGGCGATGACGTTGGGTGATCGCGTTGTCGTGATGAAGGACGGGATCATCCACCAGTGTGCAACGCCGTACGATGTGTACGAGCGGCCTACGAACCGCTTTGTGGCGGGCTTCGTGGGCACGCCGCCGATGAATTTCCTGGGCGGACGTGTCGTTCGTGAAAGTGGCGGTCTGTTTTTTGCGGATGGCAGCAACAGGCTGGCGATCAGCACGCGGCACGAGCCGTTGCTGAAGCCGTTCGAAGGGCGCGACGTGACGCTTGGCATCCGTCCGGAGATGCTGCACTTGCAGACGGATGGATCAGAGAACTGTCGGATGAGTTCGCAGATCACCGTGGTTGAGCCGCTTGGTGATCGCACGGATATCTACGTGAGTACGCCGGATCATCCGCAGATCATCTGTCGCGTTGAGGGGCGCCCGCGTGTGGAAGAGGGGGCCGCGTTGGCGTTACAGGTGGACATGGATCGCGTCCATTTCTTCGAGCCGGGCGAAGATGGGCGGAATATCACGTTGGGGGACTAGGCGGCCGCTACGCAGGCTACTGCGGGGGCTCGAAGATCAGACCATCGATGATCGCGCCGTCTTCGTCGCGAACACCGCAGGAGAACGCCCAGCCGCCGGAGGCCTGCACAACCTTTAGCAGCAGGTAGTTGCGGCCGGCCGTGAGTGTGATCGGCACCTCGTCCCCGAGCGGGCTGTGTCCACGGATTCCCTTGGACTCGTACACGGCCTCGCCGTTGAGCAGAACGCGCACGGCGTCGTCGCTTCCGATCAGCAACTTCGCGGGTCGCTCGTCGACCGACCAGATTGAAGTGCGCGCGTAAATGCAGCGGTCGCTGCCGGTGTCGATGCTGGTCAGATCGAAGCTCCAAGGCTCGTCCAGATTGGTCGGCTTGAGGGGACGCCAGCCCGCAGTCGGGTGCTCGGTGGGTTTGTCCGGCGCGAACGTCATGTCGTAGACCTTGGACCATTTCTCGCCTTCCACCGTGTACGGTCCGGCGTACTCCCACTGGGTGATGTTGCCCTGAAGTGCCGTGAAGAACGCGCGCGTCTCATCGATGGTCGGCTGAAGTTGTTCGCCGAGATGCGGCGCCGTCGTGTCGAATGCACTGCGCGCCGCCGGGGTGTCGATGACCGCAAAAGCACGCACGGCCTGCAGGAAGGCGGCGCCAGCTTCGTTGCCGACGGCTTCGTCGTCGAGGTAGTTCTCGATCAAGCGGATTGCTGCTTCTTCGCGCAGGCGGCCAAGTCCGGCCAGCGCGAGACGTATCTCCTCCGGCCGGTCGGTGAGCGAGAGCGCTTCGCGATACAGCGCGATTTTGGCCTGTGCATCGCGATCGGTTGCACTTTCAATCAGACGGATCATCCCACGCAATGCGAGAATTTTGTGCGTTTGCGATTCCGCATCGCGGGCCAGCACGGACAACTCGTCGAGAACGGTCGACGTCGGCCAATCGGCCAGTGCGCGGACAGCGGCATCACTCACTGCCTGATCACCGGCATTCAGTCCGGTCCGAATCAGCGGCAGGCCCGCATCATCTCCCAGGCGACCGATGACGCGAATGAGCGATATGCGGCTTACGTCGCCGGCCGGCTCCCAGGTTGCGAGGAGGGTTTGCATGGCGACGCTCGGTTGTTCGGACGTGCCGCAGAGCCGGGACAGAGATTCTTCGGCTGCCGAGCGGATTTCGCGCGGGAGCTTCTGCATGAGCATTTGCAGCAGTTCGGAAATCGTTGCGTCACCACCCAGGCTGGAGAGTGCTTCCAGCGCTGCCACACGCACATCCTCCGGCCCATCCCGCGCAATCTTGAGTAACGCGGGTGTGGCGGCGAAGCACCTCCGAGTCTCCAGGGCGCGGATGCACTCGACACGCTGTTGCGGGGCGAGTTCGCGCATGCCCGTAATCAGGGCGTCGTCCAGGTTCGTGTGCTCCAGACGGGCCAGGCTCTCGCGCGCGACACGCTGTTCTTCGCCGTCCGAGTCCGCCGCGATAGCCGACAACGTGCCCACTGCCTGATCGTCGCCGAGGTGGCGCAGTGACCACAGTCCGGCGAGCCGTACGCGCTCGTCGTCGCTGGCCTCGAGTGCGGCGATGACCGGTCCGCGTGCTGCGGTGTCGCGGCGCTCAGCGAGCGAGTGAATGGCGACGACCTGGAGTTCGGGGGGGAGTTCCGGCAGTCGTCGAGTCAGCGCGGTCGTTGGTTGCGAGCCCGGTAACTCGGCGATGAAGCGCAGCGCCGCGGCACGGTTGCGGAATTCGGCAGCAACGTCGTCAAGCGTTGCCTCGAGCAGGGGCAAGGCCGCGATCCCGTTGGATGCAGCCAGGGCGTTGAGTGCCCCCACGCGTGACAGCTCAGATGTTGATGCCTGCAGCACCTGCTTGGCAATCTTCGCCGCTTCGTCTTTGTTTCCTTCCGTCAAACGTTTGTCCGCGACGCGCAACAACGCTGCCGCCACCGACTCGCGGTAGGGTGAATCGGCTAACAGCGTCATCAGGGCGGACTGCGCGGCTGGATCGGCAATCTCGCCGAGGGCTGCGATGGCAGCGCGAGCGACCTGCGGTTCGTTGGCGGCTGCTGTGTCCGCGAGCTGTGCAACGCTCGTTGCGTCACGGTGGGAGCCCAACGAGTTTATGAGTGCGACGCGTAGCGGCGTAGCGGACGTGATCGACTGATAGTTGCGCAGGTGCTCGGCGGCGGCCGGGGAGGGATTGGCCTCGAGCGCACGGCGCGCCAGCTCGCGCACCCGTTCATCCGGATCGGCAAACAGCTTCGCCAGGGCATCAACCGACTCATCGTGCCCGATGCGCTCGAGCATACGAATCAGCCAGTAACGGGCCTCGTGAGGCGTTTCGGGTCCCAGATGGAGGAGCATGGCCTCGCAGAGCCCGCGACGTTCCGCCTCGCCGCCGGGGCGGGCAGCACTGAGGCAGATTCCCTCGAAGCCGAGTTGGGCGCGCTGCCGGTCGGCGGGATCTTCTGTGCTGAGTCGGGCTACGTGCTGTGCGACGATCAGATCAAAGTCCGGTAGTGGATCGCTCTGCGCGAATGCGGTCGATGCGCTAGCGGCAACGAGAATAAGCGCTGCGATGTGTAGGCGCGTCATGTCAAAGCTTCTCCCGATTAAGCGTGCAGGCGATACGCGGCACGACGCGGGCGGTCTACCCATCGGCCGGCTTCGGCGTCGTTCAGAATCTCGCGCTTCTGTGGGTCCCAACGAATCGGCCGCCGTAGCCACCAGGCAATGTTGCCCAGATGGCAGACCGTCACCGTGCTGGCACCGATCTCAACGTCGGCGATCGGGCGGCGGCGCGTGCGCACGCAGTTGATGAAGTCCTGATGATGCCCGGGGCTTTCGTACAGGCGAACGTCACCCGGGCCGAGTGGTTCCTGGCCGATCTCTTCGGGCCAGGTGCGGAAATGTCCGCGATTTACCTCGATACGGCCGTCGGTGCCGGTGAACAGCACGCCGTTTGCGTCCGACGCGCGCACGACGGGTGTGCCGTCGGCATACATGTACGTGAGCGGGTCATCACCGGAAGCGACCGGCGGGATGATCTCGACCGGGCCCGAGCCGTCCATGCCCAACCCCCACTGCGCGATGTCGAAGTGGTGCGCCCCCCAATCGGTCATCATGCCGCCGGAAGTGTCGCGGATGAAGCGCCAGCCGGCGCCGTAGTCGCCGTTGCGGCGTTCAAAGTTGTAGGGATACCAGGGGGTAGGGCCGAGCCAGCGATCCCAGTCGAAGCCGTCGGGGATCGGTTCCTTGGGCAGGACCTTGGGCCAGGAGGGCTCGCCGATGTTGACGGTCACCTTGGTGATTCTGCCGATGCGTCCGCTGCGCACCAGCGAGCAGGCCTTGTGAAACTCCGAGCTCGAACGCTGCTGGCTGCCCGTCTGGAACACGCGGTCGTACCGCCGCGCGGCGCGGACCATCTCCCAGGCCTCGTGAATTGTCAGCGACAGCGGCTTCTCGCAATAGACGTCCTTTCCCGCGCGACACGCGGCGATGGCGATCGCGGCGTGCCAGTGATCCGGGACGGCGATCAGCACCGCGTCGATGTCGTCACGTTCCAGGACGTGTTCGTACTCGTTGTAGGTGTCGATGCCGGCGTAGTCGGCCCATTCTGCGTTGGCGGCGTAGTGCTCGGAAACGTCGTGGGCGTACGATTCGCGTTTTTCGCGATCGACGTCGCAGATCGCCACGATCTGCACTTCATCGTGGCTCATCAGCGTGTCGACGTGACCGCCCCCCATATTGCCCACGCCGATGATACCCATAGTGATCCGTTCGCTCGGGGGGCGCTTACCCCAGGCGGGAATACTGAGCACGTATGGTGTGGCGGTTGCGGCGATAGCGCGCGTCAGAAACTTTCGGCGGGTGATCGACCCGGTGGTTGGCATAGCTGGCTCCTCGACACTGCGGGTGAGGTTCCGGGTTTGTGGGATCACCCGCCGAAAGCGCGCAGGATAGCGTGCGATGCGCCGGACGTCATTGGAGCCCACGGTGGCGCGGCGCAGAGAATGGGGGACCGACCTCCGGTCAGTCAGTCGGCAATCTCCAATTAGACGACAGATCAGAGGTCTGTCTCCCAATCGGAGCCAGCCCTACTTCATTGCTTCGTGCAGGACGCGTCCGATGGCGTCGGTCGGAGCCGGGATACCGAGGATCGCGGAAAGCGTGACGGCGATGTCGGTTGTGTCGACCTGCTGCGCGTAGCGGCCGGGCCTGATCCGCGGTCCGGTGAACACGATCGGCACGTGGCGGTCGCTGCGATAGGCACCGTTGTGACCCGCGAAGTTGGAAGTGCTGCGATACCAGAACGGGTCCAGCTTGAAGAAGAAGTAGCCCGAGCGGCCCGGGTAGTATGATCGCCAGGCCAGCCAGCGGTTGAGATCATCCGGCGAGGGTGCCGGACCAGCGAGCTCGGGGCCGGTGAAGACGTCGGCGATGCCATCCAGGGAGCGCAAGTACTTGACCGCCGCCCGGGTGAGGGCACCGTCGACGGCACGGTCCGCTTCCTCGAACCGCGGATCGCAGTAGATCCAGGGTTGATTCGCGCCCAGCACGAGCGGATCGGGCGCGTCCGGTGGGGCGAGGGGACGCAGCGTCTCGTTGAGCCCGTCGATCGCCGCACCCGTATCGAACAGCCCGGCGCGCAGCCCCAGCGCTTCGGCGACCTTGGGGGCGGGGCTGACGCCGTGATCGCCGGTCAACACGATGAGGCACTGGTCAAGTCCGATTTGCTCGTCGAGCAGATTGAGGAAACCGGCGAGCTGGCGATCGGTCCGCAACGTGATGTCGAGCACTTCGGCGCTCTGTGGGCCGAATACGTGGCCGCAGGGGTCATTTGACGATAGTCCGACCGACAGGAAATCAGGCACCGCATCCTGACCGAGCTGCTCATTGACGATGATGCGGTGGGCCAGCTCCAGCACGACCTCGTTGCCGTAGGGCATGGTGTAGATGGCGGTGTAGTAGAGTAGGCCGGGCTCAGCGGGCAGTTGGTGTGGGAACGCCGCGCCATAACGTTCGAACGCGGGGTGCCAGTCTTGCTCCAGCGCGTAACAGCCCGCGTAGACCTCCGGACCGAGCAGCGGCTTCCACTCGGCGCCGACGAAGCGGTCCGCCCACTTGGTTTTGTTGAAGTCTTGCACGTAGTCGGGCAGTTTCTTCATGTAGTACGTGCTGGTGACGAAGCGGCCGTTTGAGCGATCCCACCAGAAGACGCCGTCGGGCCGCTGGCCGCCGGCGAAGATCGCGGTGCGGTCCTTGAGCGAGACGGAAAACACGCGGGCGCGTTTGTCGGCGAGCTTGAGCTCGTCGCCGAGGGCTGAACCGATCAGCTGGTGCGGCGACTTGCCGATCTTGAGTGCCAGACCGCCGGCACCGACCAGCTTGGTCTTGGGATCGACGACCGCGTAGGCGCCCTTGGTGATGCCGGGTTCGAGGAACCACTTGTTGCCGACGATGCCATGCTGGCGCGGCAGGCGACCGGACACGAGCGTCGCATGGCCGGGGGCAGTGGCGCTGCACCCGTAGGAGTAGTAGCCGTTCTCGAACCATGCGCCGCGGTTGATCAGCCGGTTGAAGCCGTCTTCGGAAAAGTGCGGCTGCCAGCGTTGGAGATAGTCGCCACGGAGTTGGTCGACGGAGATCAGGACGACGAGGCGTGGACGATCGGTCTGGCTGTTCGCTTCTACAGCCAAGCTGAGCGAAGTGAGCAGAGCAATCAGGACCAGGGTGGTGCGGTACGAATTGGGCATTGCGAACCTCAGGGTGATGTCGTGTTTAGGAGTGTGATGAATCGGGCGGCGCGCAGAGCTCCAAGGTCATTTCGAAACTCACAGCATATGACGTCGCCGCGAGATGCGTGTGAAGATAACGCAACGGTTACATGAATCCAGTCGCCCGGATCGCCTTTCGCGGCCCATGGGCAGCGGCTAGGATGACGCCGCGCACGCAACTACTCGATATCCGCACAGGTAGGTTTGAGCATGTCAGACACCGAATCCGCTGCCCCCATGAACATCCCACCGCAGGCGCCCGGCACCGGGCTGAACGTGACCGCCAAGCTGTCGGTCATGATGTTCCTCGAGTTCTTTGTCTGGGGCGCGTGGTACGTCACCGTCGGGAACTACATGGGGGCTCATGACATGGGGGATGTCGTGTTCTGGGCGTACACCGTCGGGCCGATCGCGGCGATCATCAGCCCGTTTTTCCTGGGCATGGTGGCGGATCGTTTCTTCGCGACCGAGCGGGTCCTGGCGGCCATGCACTTGATCGGCGGGGGGGCGTTGCTGCTGGCGCCGTTCTTCACGCCGACCGACGGCGGATCGCACTGGCCGTTTATCGGCATTTTGCTGGTCCACATGTTGTGCTACATGCCGACGTTGGGCCTGACGAACACGCTGGCGTTTCACAACCTGACCAATCGGGAGAAGCAGTTCCCGATTGTGCGCGTGTTTGGCACGCTTGGGTGGATCGTGGCCAACGTGGTAGTTAGCCGGGTTTTCGGGGCCGACACGAAAGTAGCGCAGTTCTACTTCGCGGGTGGGGCAGCCATCCTGCTGGGACTATTCAGCTTCGCGTTGCCACACACGCCGCCGCCTGCGAAGGGCAAAGCCCCTTCGGTGCGGGACGTGCTGGGGCTTGACGCGCTGGTGCTGATGAAGATTCCGGCGTTCACCGTGTTTATCATCAGCTCGTTCCTGATCTGCATTCCTCTGGCGGCGTACTACGCGTATGCACAGGTATACGTGAACGCGGCAGGTTTTCGTTATCCCGCCTTCTACATGTCCTTCGGGCAGGTGGCCGAGGTGGTCTTCATGCTGCTTATGCCGCTGTTCTTCATGCGGTTGGGCGTGAAGTGGATGCTGCTGGTGGGGATGTTCGCGTGGATTGTGCGCTACGGCCTGTTCGCGGGAGCCGCGGACACCGGCGTGCTCTGGATGATCATGGGCGGGATTCTGTTGCATGGCATCTGTTACGACTTCTTCTTCGTGACGGGCTTCATCTATGTCGACAAGGTCGCGAGCGAGAAGATCCGAGGCCAGGCCCAGGGGTTCCTCGTGCTCGTGACGCAGGGGCTGGGCATGCTGATCGGCGCGCAACTCATCGGCCGGCTGGTCAACTACTACACCGTGAAAGGCGGCGCCGCGTTGCTGGAGCAGGGTGACGCGCTGCAGAAGCAGGCGCAGTCGCTGTGGGAGCAGGCCGCTGGTGCGGGCGTCTCTGCGGGACCGGAGGCGCAGTCACTGTGGAACCAGGCCACGGAGGTACTGCTGTCGGCCCGCGACTGGCAGATGATCTGGCTGATCCCGTGCATCATGGCGGCGGTGGTGGCGGTGGGGTTCTGGATCTTGTTCAAGGATGATCGTGGAAAGGCGAAGGCGTAACGTCAGAGAGGGGCGCGGCATGAAGAAAGAGATCATCGTTCGACTGCACGCGGAGTTCGAGCAGATCGCCCAGACGTTTCCGGACACCGGGACGGAGTTCTGGCTGGCTCGGGATCTTCAGGAAGTGCTTGGGTACGCGCAGTGGCGGAACTTCGCCGCTGTGATCGAGCGCGCCATAACTTCGTGTGAAACGGCGGGTTATGACCCGGCTGACCATTTTGCTAATGTCAGCAAGAAGGTCGAGCTGGGATCGGGGGCTGTCCGCGAGATCGATGACATCGCGCTGACGCGTTACGCGTGCTACCTGATCGCGCAGAACGCCGACCCGAGCAAGGACCCCATTGCGTTTGCGCAGACCTACTTCGCCGTCCAGACCCGCAAACAGGAGATCATCGAGCAACGGCTCAGCGAAGTCGAGCGGCTCGACGCCCGAAAGAAACTAACGACATCAGAGAAGCAACTCTCCGGCGTGATATTCGAACGGCTCGGCGAGGGCCAGAGTTTCGCCCGGATACGCAGCAAGGGCGATCAGGCGCTGTTCGGTGGCCGAACGACTGGTGACATGAAACGGAAGTTTGGCGTGCCGCAGGGTCGGCCGCTCGCCGATTTCCTGCCGACCATCACGATCAAGGCGAAGGACTTCGCCAATGAGATTACCAGCTTCAACATCAAGCGCGATGATCTGCGGTCGGAGACGACGATTACGGGCGAGCACGTGAAGAACAACGCTGACGTTCGCAAGCTCCTGACCAATCGCAACATTCGCCCGGAGGCCCTGCCTGCGGGGGAGGATATCAAGAAGGTAGAACGCCGACTTACCGCCGAGCAGAAGAAGCTGCCCAAGCTGACCGAGAAGCTGAAAACACCGGGGGCGGACGACCAGACTGAGGCAGACGAGTGACGCTATGCGAGTTCGTGCGTAGTTGCTTCGCTCACATCACACGCCGCCAGATGCGTAGCAGCGCCGGCAAAGTCGTGAACAGCTCACGCCAGACGTTTACGCGGCTGTCGGGGTGGTTGCGCCAGGTGATGCCGACCTCGGTGATGCGGTAGCCGCGGCGGGCGGCGCGGGCGAGGATTTCGCAGTCGAATAGCCAGCCGGTCTCTACCAGTTCGGAGAAGACCGTTTGGGCCACGTCCCGGCGAAACAGCTTGCAGCCGCATTGTGTGTCCTGAAGGTTCGGCAGCAGCAGCGTGCGGCGGATGGTGCGGAACGTCCAAGCCAGCACGCGGCGCGGCCACGGTTGCGGCGGATCGAGTTGTGCGCCCGGCACGTCACGCGAGCCGATCGCGATATCGGCTCCGGCGTCGATCGCCGCCCGCAGCCGGTCGATCTGGTCCGGCGGGGCCGGCGCGTCGGCGTCGTACATCAGCAGCAGGTCACCGGTCGCCGCCAGCATTCCTTTTCGTACCGCGGCGCCCTTGCCGCTCCGCGTGTTATTAGCCAGCAGGCGCACGGTGAGGCGGCCCGGCTCGAACGCTCGGACCACTCCCGCCGTGTCGTCCGTGCTGCCGTCGTCCACGACGATGATTTCGACCGGGTGATCGTTGGCCTCGAAATGGTTGCGCAACTGCTCGAGCGTGCCCCCGATCCGGGCGGCCTCGTTGTAGGCGGGGACAACAATCGACAGCGATGCGGAGCCGGCCGCAGGGCGGGTGTCTCGGGGTTCAGAAATGCGTTCGGACACGTTTCAGCGGGCTTTCGCAGTCGTTCGGCGGCGGCACCGTGACGCCAGGCATCGGCAGCCGGTTTGTACGCCATTGGAACGATATCCGTGGGCCGGTGACCGGGCAAACGCGGGTCGGCGGGCGGTGTCTGCACTTGGGTTTGACGCTGGCGGCGGCGGATCGGTACAGTGTGAGACTGGTTTGTACTACGGGGGGCTGATTGCGTGTTTTCCGCACACTTGAGAGGCGCCCATGAGTGAACCCCACGCCCACACTGAGATCGCCGGCCTGACCCGGCGCGAGTTCGTACAGTCCGCGGCGGCCGCCGGCCTGATGGTGACACTGCCCAACTGGGCACGGGCGGCGCGCCCCGATGAAACCAGCGCTGAAGAATTGGCCGTCGCGATCATCGGCCCCGGCAGCCAGGGCCGCTTCCTGATGACGCAGTCGCTGAAGATCCCGGGCATTCGCTACGTCGCGGTCTGCGACATCTGGCCCTACCACCAGAAGTACGCGGCGAACATCCTCAAGAAGTACGGTCACAACGTGAACGTCTACGAGGATTACCGCGAGATGCTCGTGCAGGAGCAGCACCTCGACGCGGTGATCGTGGCGACGCCGGACTGGATGCACGCCGAGCATTCGATCGCGTGTCTGGAGGCCGGTAAGCACGTGTACTGTGAGAAGGAGATGGCGCACACGCTCGACGGTGCGAAGCGCATGGTCGTAGCGGCGCGGCAAACAGGCAACCTGCTGCAAATCGGTCACCAGCGGCGCAGTCAGCCGCGGTACTGGCACGCGCTGAAGATGATCGAGAAGGACAAAATTCTCGGCCGCATCACGCACACGTACGGGCAGTGGAACCGCGCGCGACTGCTGGAGCTCGGCTGGCCGAAGGGCAAAGAGCTGGCGGCGGAGACGCTGGCGCGCTACGGCTATGAGTCGATGGACCAGTTCCGCAACTGGCGCTGGTACCGAAAGTACTCCGGCGGGCCGATGGCGGACCTGGGTTCGCACCAGATCGACATCTTCAACTGGTTCCTCAAGGCGCAGCCCAAGGCCGTGATGGCCAACGGCGGCCTGGATTACTACACCGAACAGCCGGGCCGCGACTGGTATGACAACGTCCTGTCGATCTATGAGTATGACACGGCGGCGGGGCCGGTGCGGGCCTTCTATCAGGTGCTGAACACGACCAGCGCCGGCGGGTTCTACGAGCAGTTCATGGGGGATGAGGGCACGCTCCAGATTTCGGATGACGGCAAGACGGGCTACGTATTCCGCGAGGTCGCCGCCAAGAAGCGCGAATGGGAAGACGAGGCAGAAAAGGTCGAGCAGATGGGCCGCGACGCGATCGAACTGAAGATCGGCGAGACCTTGTCGTCGGATGGGAAGAAGGATCCCGAGGCACAAGAGATGCTCGAACAGGCGGCGCGCGACTCGCGTGTGCTGCACCTGGAGAATTTCTTCAACGCGGTGCGCGGCGAGGGCGAGCTGACCTGTCCGGCCGAAGTTGCCTACGAGACCTGCGCCACTGTGCTCAAGGCCAACGAAGCGGTCGAACGAGGCTGTCGCGTCGAGTTTGCCGCGAACGAGTTCAAAGCCTGAGTCCCACTCGCATGACCCGCGATCGACATGTCGGACTTATGTTCGCCATCGGATTACTGCTGATGGCGTCCGCGACCACGCGCGCGAACAACGAGATGCTGGAGGACGAGGCGACCAGCGGGTTGCTGAAGACACACAGCCGCGCGCCGTACGTGCATCGGCTGACGCTCTACGATCACGACGGTACAGCGATCGATCCGACGGACGATTTCGCGGGGCCGTATTCGCCGCGCATGACCTGCGGCAAATGTCATCCCTACGCGGTGATCAGCCAGGGCTGGCATTTTAATGCGTCCATACCGCACGCACCGGCCGGTCGCCCGGGCGAACCGTGGTTTCTGATCGACGAAGAAGTTGGTACGCAGGTGCCCGTCTCGGGGCGCGGCTGGCGTGGTACGTACGCGCCTGACGTCGTCGAACTGGATCACTGGGCGATGGTGAAGCAGTTCGGACGCCACATGCCCGGCGGCGGCTACGGCGAGCCGGATGACGAAGCGGTTCGGGCGTCGGACAAGGTCATTCGCTGGTTCATCTCCGGCAAGCTCGAGATCGATTGCATGTTCTGCCATAGCGCGGGACAGCAGCACGATCCAGCGGTCGCAGCTCAACAGATTGAGGTCGAGAACTTCAAATGGGCGCCGACTGCGGCGCTCGGTCTGGCGGTGGTGCGCGGCGAAGCGAGCAAGGCGCCGGACGACTGGGACCCG
This sequence comes from Phycisphaerae bacterium, assembly GCA_028277645.1. GTDB lineage: Bacteria > Planctomycetota > Phycisphaerae > UBA1845 > Fen-1342 > JANQFV01. Next base: position 18,438 of record JANQFV010000035.1, on the reverse strand, counting down.
CTCATGCCGCCGGACCCGGACTTTCCGGAACGATCGGGGCCGCGGATGGAATGGGACCTGACGCGGTTCGATCCCGACGGGCGCGTCTTCTTCGATATCACCAGTCGTCCGCCGAACGAACGGTGCTACTACTGTCACACGACGCAGCAAGTCGGCATGGGCGCGGCGCATCCGCTCGCGCCGGATCAGGATGTCCACCTGGCGGCCGGGCTACTTTGCGTGGACTGTCACCGCAACGGGCTGGATCACCGCATTGTGCGCGGCTATGCGAGCGAGGCCGTCGAGCGAAACGATCCGGATTTGGCGGCGTACTCCTGTGCCGGGTGTCACCTGGGCGTGCCAGGGGCGGATGATCCGGAAGTTGTGTTTGGCGGTCACTACGGCGCGCCGCGCCCCGCGCATCGCGGACTGCCGCCGGTGCACTTCGAGAAGATGCACTGCACTGCCTGTCACGCCGGGCCGGTTCCGAAGTCAAACATGCGGCGATTCCGCACGGCGTTGGGGCACGGATTGGGCTTGATGGAACGGGAGTGGCCGAATTCAGCGGCGCCGCTGATCGCCGGCCCGCTGTTCGTGCCATTGGCGGACGGACGGATCGCGCCGCAACACATGGCGCGTATCGCTGGCGAGGTGCCACCGCCGGACCCGGCACCGTTGCCGAATGATGAGTACACAGAAGCGCCGGCGTATGTCTGGGCGTTGGGGCACAATGTTCGGCCGGTGTCACAGTCGTGGGGTATCAACGGCTGCATCGAATGCCACGTGCAGGGGTACATTGACTACGGCAAGCCGCGCTCGACCGACGGCCTCGTGCCGGCCGCCGCGAAGACCATGGCCGAGCTGCGTGGCGACGACTTGGCGTTGCTGGCAGCGTGGGACTTCGGCTTCGGATTCCGCAGTACGTTCAAGTGGTACGCGTTTGCGTGTGCGGCGATTGTCGGGCTGGTGATCGTACGCCGCGTTGGTGACGTGCTGGTGCCAGCGCGGGCCGCAATCAGCGGCGATGTCGATACTGCCGCGGACGAGAACGCATCGCGCTCATCCGTGATTGGCATCGTCTGCTGGGTGCTGGCTGCGGTGGGATTCATCTGGCAGGCGTTTACGGGGTTCGGGCCGAACTGGACTGCCGGCGCGGTATCGGGCTGGCCGCTGTTCCTGCACATGCTCGGGGCCGGCGTGTTTATTCTGGGGTTGACCGCGGTCGTGTTGGTTGCTCCCCTACGCTGGCGGGCGGATGGCAAGACATCGACTGGTTCGAGAGTGATCTTCTGGATCACCGTCGTGCTGGCGTTCTGCACGATGATGACGATGCTTGTCGCGATGCTGCCGCTGGTCGGTCACGGCGGGCAGGAACTGCTGGTAGATTTACACGAATACAGTGCGTTGGCGTCGCTGGTGGCGGTCGTTGTGCTGATCGGCGCCGCGCTCAACGAACGCAAAGCTCGGAGATAGAGCCCATGACTCGAATGTACCCAATGCTGTCGTTGGCTGTTGCGGCAATCGTGCTGCTGGCGTTCGTATCGCCGGCAATCGCCCAGCCGGACGAAACGAAGCCGACGGAGAAGGACAAAGAGAAGCGCGTGGCGCTGGAGCTGAAGCTCCCCAAGCCCGCGTTCAAAGGCACGCCCACGCAGGTGCCGCCGGGCACCAACCTGGAAAAGCCGCGCAAGGGCCCGCGTCCGCCGTTGATGGTCCCGCCCGGCACGCGCAACGTCGCGCGCGACAAGCCGGTGACTAGCAGCGACAGCGAGCCGATTATCGGGGAGCTGAAGTGTGTCACCGACGGTGATAAGGAAGCCCGCTCGGGCAGCTATGTCGAGCTGGGCTTCGGGCGCCAATGGGTGCAGATCGACCTGAAGGGCAAATATGCAATCCACGGCCTGCTAGTCTGGCACTATCACGCCAGCGCGCGGGTGTATCACGACGTGATCGTGCAGGTCTCAGACGATGCGGATTTCATCGAGAACGTCCGCACGGTCTACAACAACGACCATGACAACTCCGCCGGTCTCGGCGTCGGCGACGCGAAGGAGTACTGGGAGACGTTCGAAGGTCGGCTGATCTCGGTGGACAGCGTGAAGGCCCGCTACGTGCGGCTGTACAGCAACGGCAGCACGGCGGACGACATGAATCACTACACCGAGGTGGAGGTCTTCGCCAAGCCGGTGAAATGAACCGCACCTCGATCGCCGTCGTTGTCTTCGCGCTGAGTGTGGTCGCGGCACTCGCGCTGCGGCTGCCGGCGCTCGATTTTCGGCCCGTCCATAGCGACGAGGCCGTACACACCTACAAGTGCAACGAGCTGTGGACGCAGGGGACCTATCGCTACGATCCGAGCGAGTACCACGGACCGACGCTGTACTACTTCACCGTGCCGATTCTGGCGGCGTGTGGTGCGGAGAATTGGCGCGACACGTCGTTTGTCGTGTATCGACTGGTGCCGGCGTTGTTCGGCGTGGGGCTGATCCTGCTGTCGCTACTTCTGCGCGACGGGTTGGGGTCGTGGCCGGTTGTTGTTGCGGCGCTGCTGACGGCGGTGTCGCCGGCGATGGTGTTCTACAGCCGGCACTACGTACAGGAAATGCAACTGGTCTTCTTCACGCTGCTGCTGATTGCGGCCGGCTGGCGGTATGTGCACAGTGCGGCGCTGGGTTGGGCGGTGCTGGCGGGGTTTGCGCTGGGGATGATGCACGCCTCAAAGGAGACCGCGGCGCTGGCCGGCGTGGCGTTGCTGGGGGCAGTGGTGCTGACGATCCTACTGGAACGCCCGCGCGTCTCGCCGGCGCAAGTCCGCCGCAGCTTGCGGCCACGGCCGTTGCTCGTTGCGCTAGGTGTGGCGGTCGTGGTTTCCGCCGTGCACTTCTCACATTTCTTCACGAATCCGCGGGCGATTGTCGATTCATTGTTGACGTACTTCACGTACGCGGATCGAGCGGTGGCGGGGGATCATCTGAATCCATGGTACTTCTACTTCCGCGTGCTGTTCTGGACGCACTATCCGCCGGCGCCAGTCTTCAGTGAACTGCTGATTGGCGTACTGACGGTAATCGGGTTCATCGCGGCGTTGGTGGGGCGCGGGTTGGGTGACGCCAACCGCGGGCTCGTGCGCGTGATCGCGTTCTACACCGTGCTGCTGACGGTCATCTACTCCGTGATCCCCTACAAGACGCCGTGGAGCGCGCTCGGGTTCTTTCATGGCATGATCCTGCTGGCAGGCATTGGCGCCACTGTGCTGGTGCGCGTTGTGTATTACCGGCCGCTGCAAGTCGCAGCCGTCGTTGTGCTGCTGGCGTTTACGGTGCAACTGAGTCAGCAGGCGCGCCGGGCAAGCTTCCAGATGGTGACCGACGTCCGCAATCCGCACATCTACGGCCATCCGGTCGCAGGTGTGAACCGCATGATCGGCTATCTGGAGCAGCTCGCGGCGGCAGCACCGTCCGACGCGGAACTGGTCGTGAAGGTGATCGTCGACAATCCGTGGCCGCTGCCGTGGTACTTGCGGCATCTCGAGCACGTGGGCTACTGGAGTGAGATCCCGGATGATCCCGACGCGAACATCATTATCGCGTCGGCTACGCTGGCGGACGCACTGGAGCCACGGTTCCACGATGAGTACGACTGGAGCTACTGCGGCTTTCGGCGTGATGAGACGTTAATCGTTTACGTGCGGCAGGACCTGCGGGCGGCGTTTGTAGCCGCTAATTCGACGCCCACTTCTGCACCGGCAGCCGATCGATGAGCGATAACGCCAACATTCAGTTTGAACTGCACGGATCGGCGCTGCACCGCTTCGACCGCGACGCGATGGCGTGTACGTTCGAGCTGTATCTGTGCCATGACGATGCGAAGTATGCGGAGCACGTTGCGCGGGCCTGTTTTGATGAGATTGGCCGGATTGAGCAGACGCTCAGTCGGTTCATTCCCACCAGCGAAGTTGCGCAGCTCAACGCCGCTGCCGTCGATACGCCGGTGCCGATCGGGGAGGACACGTTGACCTGTCTGCAACTAGCGGCGACGCTGTATGACGAGACGGACGGCGCGTTTGATGTTACGTATCGGCGGCCGCGCGACGGTGGGGCAGGTCCACCGCTGGTGGTGGATCCCGCGCAGCACGTGGCGGGCGTGCTCGTGCCGGGGGTGACGGTGGACTTGGGCGGAATCGGCAAGGGCTATGCGCTGGATCGAGTGATCGAGATTGTGCGGGAGTGGGGCATCGAGGCGGCCCTGGTGCATTCCGGGCGAAGCACGGTATTTGCCGTCGGCGAATGGCCGGTGCAGTTGCGCGATCCGACAGCCGCTGACCGCATGCTCGGACGGTTGAAGCTGGTCGACGCGGCGCTGGCCGGCTCGGGGCAACGTCTGCACGGCCAGCATATTGTCGATCCGCGGTCGGGCGTGGCCGTGCCGGAAGAACGCGTCGTTTGGGCGATCGCGGATAGCGCCGCCGTTGCGGACGCGCTTTCGACGGCGTTCATGGTCATGTCGACGGATGAGATTGACGCCCTCTGTGGACGGCGGAAAGACGTGACCGCTATACTCCGGCGCGCCGAGACGGCGGGGGCCGTCCGCGTGATCGGTCGCAGCATCGATATGGGCGCATGAACGGAGGTTCAAGAATGAGGCGCATCAGCCGGCGCGCATTCCTTGCGAATGCGGCGGGTACAGCGGCGAGTTTCACCATCGTTCCGCGACACGTGCTGGGTGGTCCCGGATTCACACCACCGAGTGAGGTCATCACCCGCGCCGTGATCGGCACCGGCGGTATGGGGATGGCCGCACATGTGATGGAGAACGTGGAGGGGAAACCGCCGGTTACGCTTGCGGTCTGTGACGTCGATCGGAAGCACCGGGAACGAGCATTGGCGAAGGTCGGGCGCGCGTGCGAGGCGTACGCCGACTTCCGCGACGTGCTTGATCGGACCGACATCGACACTGTGCATATCGTGACGCCGCCGCACTGGCACGCGGTGATGGCGATCATGGCGGCCCAGGCCGGCAAGGACATTCTGGGCGAGAAGCCGGCGACGCGCACGATCGGCGAAGGGCAGGCAGTGATCGAAGCGATTGAGCGTTATGGCCGCGTCTACCAGGTGAACACACACGGTCGGGCGCACAACTACTACCGCTACGGGTCGAGTCGCCGACTGCGCAAGTTGATCGCAAGCGGTCGGCTTGGTTCGCCGCTGACGGTGCGTCTGGGACCGCAGCAGGGCATCACGTGGAAAGTGAAGATGTGGAGCGGGCGCACGGACCTCGTGGCGCAGCCGGTGCCCGACGAGTTGGATTACGACATGTGGCTCGGTCCGGCGCCATACAAACCGTATCACCCACACCGTGTGCACCAGAGCTTTCGGGGTTACTGGGACTACGACGGCGGCGGTTTGGCCGACATGGGGCAGCATTACCTCGACCCGGTGCAGTACATGCTCGGCAAGGACAATGAGAGCCCGGTGGAGATCGAGGCCGAGGCGCCGTGGCCGACACACCCGGACGCGGTGAGCATCTGGTACCAGATCACGATGCGCTATGCGGACGGCACGACGCTGCTGCTGGACAGCGGTATGCATAAGGGCGATCGCTCTGCGGACGGTGCGTTCATCGAAGGACCGCATGGCAAGCTGTACGCCAACTACCGCACCGAGCCCGAGGGGCTGTTCGACGGTGTCGACGATCTGCCCGACCCGCCGGAGCAGATCGACTTCGAGACAGCGGTACGCACGCGGCGGCAGCCGTACGGCCACATTCGCAATGCCCACCGCTCTTGCTCGCTCGTGAATCTGGCGAACATCGCGATCCGGGCCGGGCGCATGATCCGCTTCGATCCGCAGCGTGAGCAATGCATCGGCGATGAACAGGCTAACCGGCTGATCAGCCAACCCCTGCGATCACCGTGGCATCTGTAGGAGGTCGCGGCGATGAGAAGAACATACTGCGTCGAACTTGTCGTGTGCGTGCTGTGGTTGGGAGTGGCACAGTTGACATTGGCACAAACGGAGCAGGCGCCCTCGAAGGTGGTTCAACGCGTGTTGCGGCTGACCGAGACGTCGGACCCGCAGGTGCGAGCAATGCTGCTGGAACTGACAGCCGATGACATCCGCGTGCTCTGCGACGCGGTGCAGCCGGCTGGAGCAAGCGGTGATGCCACCGTGCGGCGAGCGCTGCACGGGCTGGCGTTCGTGGCCGGCGAGCCGGAGCACACGGCGCTGCGCAAGACGTACATCGGCGCGTTGCGTTCATCGCTTGCGGATGATGCCGCCGATCCCGACTTCCTACTGGAACAATTGAACCTGGTCGCCCCCGAAGCGGCGGTGGACGTTCTCGCGGAGAGACTGCATGACGAAGCGACGTGTCGCAACGCTGCGTTGCTGCTCGCAGGGACGCGGTCGGGCGCGGCGGACCGCGTTCTGACCGACGCGCTCGACGGATCTGCTGGCGATTGCCTCGTGGCGGTCATCGATGCTCTTGCTGGTCGCCGTGACAACGCCGCACTGGGCAAGCTGCTGCGACTGACGCTGAGCGAGGATCGCGCTGTGCGGCTGGCGGCGATTCGCGTGCTGGGGACCGCGGAGCTACCGGCGGCGACGGAACCGATGTGGGCGCTGTTGCGTGAAAATGACGAGCGCGCTCGCCGACATGCCGCCGAGTGCCTGCTCGACCTCGCCGCGCGGCACGTGGAACACGGACGCGTTGGCGCCGCGGCGGACGTCTACCGCAGCCTCATGGCGCGAACGGACCAGGCGCACTACGCGCACGTGCGTTGCGCGGCGTTGCGCGGTATTGCGCAGGTGCTGGACGTTGGTGCGTTGGGTGAAGTGCTGCGCGCGCTCGGTGACGAAGAATCTTTCGTGCGTGCGGTGGCGCGCGAGTTGGCCGTGAGTTTCGAGGGCTCGGAGGTTACCGATTATATCGTGGCGGAGTACGACAACGCTTCGGCGATCGGTCGAATCGCGATGCTGGAGACGCTCGTGGAACGGGGCAGCCGGCGCGGGTTGAGCGCGGCGATCAAGGGGCTGGACGACGCCTACGCGGAAGTGCGCATGGTCGCGATCGATGCGGTCGCGGCTCTGGGCCAGGACCGAGCCGTGCGGCCGCTGGTGGGCAAGCTCGAGCACGGAGCGCCGGAGGAGCGTCACGCGGTTCGCCGGGCGCTGATCGCGCTTCCGGGTGACACTGCCACGCGGGAATTGCAGCAGGTCATCGATCTTTCCAACAGCATGTTGGCTGTGCGGTTGCTCAACATCCTGTCGAAGCGGCCGTCGAATGGTGAGTTCGACAAGATCGACGCAGCGGTGATCAGCGAAGAGGACAATCTCCGCCGTGCGGCCTATCACGCGTACGGCGCGCTAGCCGACGAGTCGTATCTGCCGAAGCTGATCCAGACGCTGCGGCTGTCGCGCGAAGAGGCGGATATCGAGGCTATCGGCGATGCAATTGCGGCCATCGTTCGACGGACACCGTCGGAGTCGGACTGCGTAACGAAGGTGCTGGCGGCGTTCGAGGGAGCGCATCCGCGCGTGCAGGCCAAGCTATACCTCGTGCTCGGGAAAATCGGCGGACCGCAAGCGCAAAGCGCGCTGATCACGGCATTGGGCAGCGATCAGCGCGTGCTGGTCGACGCGGCACTGGACGCGTTTCAAACCTGGCCGGACACTGCGCCCGCGCGCGACCTGCTCGAGTTTGCCGACCAGACGGAGAGCCTGACGTGGCACGTACACGCGATACGGGCGTTCGCGCGCATGGTCGGTCGAACAGAAACATTGGCAACGACCGAGCGCGTGCGGCTGGCGGCGGACGGTCTGGCCGCGTGTGATCGGCCTGAGGAGCAACGACTGCTGGTCGCGCGGCTGGCCGAGTTGCATCATCCCGCAGCGCTCGAAGCCTTGATTCCGCACGCGACTGACGAGCACATTGCAGGCGAAGTTGCGGTTGCGATTCAAGGTGTCGCCAAGGCAATTTCGCCGTTGCATTGGAGAGAGGCGCAGTTTGCGCTGGGCTATCTCGCTGTGCGTGGTCCCACGCCGGCGATCACAGAACTCGCCGAGGCAACCCTGGTCGAATTGGAGCCGCATACCGGGCTGGTGACCGAGTGGCTCGTGGCAGGGCCCTACACGCGTGTCGGTGAGACCGGGCGGACGCTGTTCGATGTGTCGTTTCCGCCGGAGAGCGCGCCGTTCGATGCTTCAGTGTGGTCTCGTCTGGCCCCGCCGGAGGATCCGCACGACGGCTGGCGTGTGGATCTGGAGGCTGCGTTCAGCGGTGCGGCGGGTGTGGCGTACCTGCGGAGCAGGATTCACTCGCCCAAGGCCCAAGCCGCCCGACTCGAAGTCGGCAGCGACGACGGGATCAAGGTCTGGCTGAACAGCGAGCTGGTGCATGCCAACAACGTGCTCCGTGGCGTGCGGCTCGGTGAAGATGTGGCAGCTGTTGAATTGGAGCAGGGATGGAACGATCTGCTGCTCAAAGTGCCCAACGAAGGTGGTGGCTGGGGCGCGTCGGTGCGCGTCCGCGACCCGAACGGCGCGGCACTGTCCGACGTGTACAGCGGCCTCACAAACGGATCGATGGACTGAGACAGGATCGCAGTTGGAGAACGAACATGCGGCTCGGAAGATGGTGGGCGACGTTGCTGGGCGTGGGGACGACCATTCTGGCCGGCGGCCCGCGCGCAGTCGGCGGCGAGGACCTGCCAGCGCATGAGCTTGAACAGATTCGGGCGGCGGCGCCGTCCACTGTGCCGGCCACGCCGAGCAAAGCGCGCAAGCTGCTCGTGTACTGCGACTGCAAGGGCTTTCGGCACAGTTCGATTCCCTACGGCGCCGCAGCGTTACGAATCATGGGCGAGAAGACCGGCGCATATGAAGTACTCATCAGCACTGACCCGAGTGTGTTCACGGCCAAGAGCCTGGCGCGTTTTGATGCGATCTGCTTCAACAACACAACCGGTGAGCTCTTCGCCGATCCGAAGATGAAGCAGGGCTTGCTCGACTTCGTAAGCGGAGGAAAGGGGATCGTCGGCATTCACGCGGCCACGGACTGCTTCTACGAATGGCCGGAGTTCGGCGCGCTGATGGGGGGCTACTTTGCCGGTCATCCCTGGAACGAGGAGGTCGGGCTGCGGATTGAGGATGAGACCAGTCCGCTCACGGCCATGTTCGACGGAGCGGTTTTCCGCGTGGCGGACGAGATCTACCAGTTCAAGCCGCCGTTCTCGCGCGACCGACTGCGCATCCTGCTGAGTCTCGATCCTGTACACTCGGACATGAACAAGAAGCGCATCCTGAAGACCGACGGCGAGATCGGTGTCAGTTGGATTCGGCCGTATGGGCGCGGACGGGTGTTCTACTGCTCGCTGGGCCACCGGCACGAGATCTTCTGGAACCCGCAGGTGCTGAAACACTACCTGGCCGGGATTCAGTATGCTCTGGGCGACTTGCACGCGGATGCGACGCCCAGCAGTCAACTGAAGCCCGACGGCTGGGCCGAGATCTTCAACGGGCATGACCTGACCGGCTGGCTGGCCAAGGATGGCGCGTGGGCAGTCGAGGACAGCACACTCGCGCGGCGCGGCGGCAGCTATGTCTGGACCGAGCAGGAGTACGAGGACTTCGTGCTCGAGCTTGAGTTCAAGCTGGTGCCGAAGGCCAACAGCGGCATCTTCTTCCGCACCGCCAACATCGACGATCCGGTGCAGACCGGTATTGAGCTACAGGTGCTCGACACGTACGGGCGCGAAGATCTGGACAAGCACGTGTGCGGCGCGGTTTACGATTGCCTGGAGCCGCGGACAAATGCCGTGAAGCCGCCGGGCGAGTGGAATCAGGTGCGACTCACGTGTCAGGGGCCGCGCATCACCGCAGTCCTCAATGACGAACCGATCATCGACATGAACCTGGACGAGTGGACCGAGCCGCGGATGAACCCCGACGGGACGAAAAACAAGTTCAAGACGGCGTACAAGGACATGGCACGTCGCGGGCGGATCGGCTTCCAGGATCATGGCAAACCGGTGTGGTACCGGAACATCCGCATCAAATGCCTGTCGGAGTAGGTGCGTCGCTCAGTCGCTAGCGATGTACTGATCGAATCCGTCCGTCTTGTGAATGATCGGCTCTTCGGCGGGCGGCAATAGCCACATTACCTCGACGTTACGTACGCCGCGCTCGGCGAGCAGCGTTCGGCCTTCTTCCGCACCCAACACGCTGAGGATCGTGGCCCAAGCATCAGCGTTGAGCCCGTCGTTGGCGATGACCGTTACGTGCGGTGCGTTCTCGGCGGGCCAGCCGGTGCGCGGGTCGAGGATGTGGGAGTAGCGCTTGCCGTCGATCTCGGAATAGCGGTGCTGGTTTCCAGACGTGGCGACTGCGCCGTGGCGTAGCTCGACCACGCAGAAGTGTTCGCCGCGCGGGCGGAAGGGGTGTTGCACACCGATGCGCCAGGGCTGATCACCGGCCTGCGGACCGAGCACGCGCACATCGCCGCCGACGTCGATCAGGCCTGAAGTGGCACCAGCCCGGCCCATGGCATGGGCTGCGAGGTCGAGCGCGTACCCCTTGGCGATGCCGCCCAGGTCGATTTCCATACCTGCGGCGGTAGTCATCGCCACCTTGCGGTCTGCGTCGAGCAGCAGCTTGTCCCAGCCGACGCGTGCGCGGGCCGCGGTCAGCGTTTCCTCCGTCGGGAGTGTTTTTGTCTTGCCGGCCTCTTTCCAGACGGACACCAGCGGCCGGCAGGTCACGTCGAACGCGCCGCCGGTCATCGCAGCGAAGCACTGAGCCTCGGACAGGCAGAAGTACGTCTCGGGGGAGAGCTTCAGCGCTTCGCCGGGCGGGAGACGATTGAGCCGGCCGATCTCGCTGTCGGCGACGTAATCGCTCATCAGGTCGTTGACGCGGTTGAGCGCATCGTAGGCGGCTGCAACGGCGGCGGCGGCGGTTTCGCGATCCGGCGCGTCCGCCGTGATGCGCGCCTCCGTGCCCATGACCATGTTGGCGTTCGTGACGCGGACGGGACCGGACGGCTGACAGCCAGCGGCGGCGAGGCCGACCCACAGTGCTGTGGCGGAACAGCGGACGACGCACCTCATGCGGTTGTGGAACATGCCCGGGATTCTAGCGGCGGCGGCTGGGGGCGTCAGGTTACGAACACAGCGCGTGTTGTGGAGGACTCTTGGGTTTCTTCTGGAAGTTGCCATAATACGCGTGGGGCGCGCGGTGCATGAGTCGCTCGCGCGCAGCCGGCGCGGCGATGTGGAGGAGATGACTTGCAGAAGACACAGATTGCGACGGCGATTGCGGTCAGCTTGCTGACTATTGCCCTTGCCGGGTGCCCCGGTACCCCGCTCGTGCTCGTGCCCACGGAGTTGCCTAACGCCGTCGAAGGCGTATCGTACAACGCCACGTTGGGCACCGATGAGGAAGTCGATGCCACGTGGGGCGTTTCCGAAGGATCTTTGCCGGACGGACTTAATCTGGGGCGCACGACCGGCACTCTGTCCGGCACGCCAACCACGCCCGGCACATTCCAATTCCTGGTAGAAGCCAACGGCGGTGGGATCGTTCGCCGCGTCGGCGAGCAGTGGTACACGCTGACAGTGATTCCGACTCTGACGGTCGAATTCTCTCTATCCACGGCGCGCGTGGGATTGGCTTACTCAGACGGGGCCGAGATCGATGGGGGCGTGCCGCCGTACGAGGTGTCCATCGCGGGTCTGCCGGCGGGCATCACCTACGACGCCGCGACTGGGGTGATCAGCGGAACGCCCTTGAACGACGACGCGGGCCAGACCGTGTTGGCAACGGTGACCGACAGTGGCGATCCGCAGCAGGAGGTGTCTGCGCAGGACACGCTGGTGATCAAACCGCGCGGCGTCGCGATCACGACCACTGAGCTCGCTGCTGCGAACGTTGGTGATTCGTACAATGTGACGCTCGCGGCCGTCGACGGCAAGACGCCCTACACGTGGGCGATCACGGCCGGCGTGTTGCCGGACGATCTGCGGTTGACGCAGAGCACGGGAATCATCGCTGGGACGTTGAGCAATCAGGCCCGGACGCGCATCTTCACCGTTACGGTGGCGGACGCCGACACGCCGCCGTCAACGGACTCGGCGGAGCTGAAGATCGTCGTGCCGGCGGAAATCGTGACGACGAGTCTGGACAACGGGACAGCCGGAGACGAATACGAGGAGTCGCTCGGGGCGATCGCGGGTTTGCCGCCGTACACGTGGAGCGTCGCGGACGGGACGTTGCCGACAGGGCTGGCTTTGAACGCAGACACAGGCGTCATCTCCGGCTCATTGGATGTCGGCGCGACGACGCAGACGTTCACCGTGGAGGTCACAGACAGCGATTCACCTGCGACGACCGCGACGGCGGAACTGCAGATCGAAATAAACTAGGCCAGTCGCCACGGCGTACGGGGCCACTTGGAGCATGCACATGACACGCACCTTATTGCTGATGCTGCTGGCGACGACGATCTGCTGCACTGGAGGGACCTGCGTCATCTCCGGGCCGGACGGGACGATCTTCCCGCCGGGAAGCAGCTCGGCCGCGCTTGACCGGGCGACGGCGGACATCCTGATCGTGGAACTGATCGGCGATTCTGAGGCCGAGGTGCTCGCGACGATCAAGGACACGCTGGAACGCACCGTCGAGCTCGGCGATGGGCGCAGCGTCGAGATCGACGATCTCGTACTCGCCGATCCGCAGGCCGGCGTATTTGCCGGCACGTTACCAGCGGATAGCACCTACACGCTTACTGTTCGCGAACCGACCCGCGGCGTCGAAACGACCACGCTTACGCCGCCGGGGGATTTCGCGGTGACCTCGCCGGCTGCCGAGGGCGACGCGTCGCTGTCGGGCTTCACGCTGAGCTGGTCTGACGCCGACGCGAATGCGATGGTCGAGATCGAGTTCCAGCAGACGTTTGCAGGCGAGACCGAGGCGGCGGAATTCGGCCCGTTCGTGGACGAGGGGCAGCGGGAACTCAGCGCCGCCGATCTGCGCGACTTTGTGCAAGGGGCGGACCTGATCGTAACCGTGACCAAGATTCGCGAGATCGGTAGTTTGGCGGGCTTCGCGTCGGGAACCGCGACGCTACGGAAGAGTGTCGTACACGTGGTTGAGCCGCGGCCATAGGCGTGTCTGCGGGCCACTCTAGGAGCGTCTGGGAACCGTTACCAGGCTGACGCGTCCAAAGATGATGGAGCGCTGGCAGTTGAGATTCAGATATCGTTTGACAGCGCCCCGGACGCCGCTAGTCTTTCTTTTTGGGACGGCGTCCCCGAGTGGTAATCGCTCATTGCGGCGTAGGAAACGGGCCTGAGCCTGTTTATTGCGGCGCAGACAGGTGATGGAACCACACCGCAACGACGGCGGCGAATGCGACATTCGGATTCATACGTAGCGATCTTTCCACTGCCGACCGTCGTCATTCTGGCAGGTTCCCGAGCGCGGATCCTGGGCGGCGGCGTTCACTGTAGTCTTCGAGCGTGTGCGCGCGTGGTTCGACCCGGTCGACGCGCCGTTCTGCGATTGTGACGGTTGCACCCATCGCGGCGGCGACGAAGTGTCCCGCGTCGCAGAAGGAGAGTGTGCCATGGCAGCCGGAAATGCCGTCTGGGGGATCGACATCGGGCAATGTGCGTTGAAGGCGATCAAGCTGCGGCCGGCCGATGACGGCAAGGTCGAAGCGGTCGCGTTTGACGTGGTCGAGCATGAGAAAATCCTGTCGCAGCCCGACGCCGACCGCGACGAGCTGATTCGCGCCGCGCTAAAGAAGTTCGCGGAGCGGAATGACTGGCAAGGCGACAAGTTCATCGTGGGGGTTCCGGGGCAGCAGACGTTCGCCCGCTTCTGCAAGATGCCACCGATCGACCTGAAAAAGGACGCCAAGAAAATCCCCGAACTGGTGCGGTACGAAGCGAGCCAGCAGATTCCATTCGACATGGATGATGTCGTCTGGGATTACCAGGTCTTCACGGACGACGACTCGCCGGATGTCGAGGTGGGTATTTTTGCAATCCGCAAGGACCTGATCCGCAAGCACCTGGGGTTCTTCGCGGAGGTTGGCATCGCGCCGACGGGCGTTCAGACCGTGCCGGCGGCGTTGTACAACTTCTGCCAGTTCGATGGTCAGGCCGGCGGCGAGAACACGGCCACCGTCATCATCGACGTGGGAGCCCAGAACACGGACCTGATCATCGTCGAGCCCCATTCGGCGTGGACGCGCAATATCCCGCTCGGTGGAAACAGCTTCACCGAGACACTGGTACGGGCGTTCAAGCTGTCGTTCGCGAAGGCGGAGAACCTGAAGCGCGGCGCGGCTAACAGTAAGTACGCCCGGCAGATCTTCCAGGCGATGCGCCCCATCTTCGCCGACTTGGTAGCGGAGATTCAGCGCTCGATCGGTTTCTACAGTTCGACGCGCCGCGATGTCGAGCTCACGCGCGTTCTCGCGCTGGGCAACGCATTTCACCTGCCTGGTTTGCAGAAATACCTTGAGAACAACCTGACCGTCGCCGGCGGCGTTGTCAAGATCGAGAAATTCACCAAGCTGTTGCCGACGCAGAACATCGCGCAGGCGCAGTTTGCCGACAACATTCTCAGCTTCCCAGCGGCGTACGGCCTGGCGTTACAGGGGCTCGGCCTGGGTGAGATTCGGGCGACGCTGCTGCCGCCGGAACTCGCCCGCGTGGCTGTGTGGAGGAAGAAACAACCCTACTTCATCGCGACGGCGGCGTCGTTGCTGGTGGCCGCGGCGGTTCCCATCGGTGCTAACACGATGGACCGCAACGCGCTTAGTAGTGCGACTGCCGAACAGGCCCAGCGTGATACCGAGAGCATTATTCGCGAGGCCAAGAACTACCAGAACCAGTACAACCAGGCGCACCAGGACACCGGCCAGCGTGAGAACGATATCAAGCAGTTACGCGAGTTACAGAATCAGAAGCGTCTGCTCCCGCGCGTCCTGACGCTGGTTAACGACGCGTTGCCGGAGGTTCGGCAGCCGCAACTGGCAGCGGCGCAGTCACCCGCAGAATTACGGGAGTTGATTAAATCTGATCCGGAACGCTTCAAACGCACGGAGCGCGGTCAGATCCTGCTCGAGTCGTTCAACGTAGAGTACGTGCCCGACGTCACTAAGGTGTCGTTCGGCGACGCGAGTTCTTCGTCCGACGCGCCGCCGGGCATGGACCCCGGCGGTTTCGGCGCGCCGGGCGGCGGCAGAGGCCGGATGATGCCGGGTGGCGGTCGCGGGCGCATGATGCCGGGCGGCGGACGTGGCCGCATGATGCCGGGCGGACCGATGGGCGGCGCGCCGCCGGCGCCCAGCGACGGTGCCGCGAAGCCGGAAAACGCCGGCTTTGTCGTGCGGGTCTCGGGCCGCCTGCTGTACGGCGAGCGGCAGTCGGTCGCCTTCGCGTTTGTCGAGGATTACTTGCAGCGCATGCGGGAACTGAGTCAAAGCGCCGGTGCCGGATTCTACATCCCGTTCGAAGAAAAGCCTGAGGACAGGCCCTGGAACATCGAGCCGCTCACACCTTTCCACCAGACGGATTCACCAAGCGCGGGCATGTCGCGCGGTGGAATGCGGAACACGGGCGGTCGAGGGCGTATGGGGCCGAGTGCGGGACGTGGCCGCGCTGCTCCGACGGCCCCGCCGACCGGCGCGCCGGGCGCGGGTGCTGAGGACAGCGGCGTCAAGTACCCAGACCCGGTCACGGGTGAAGAGACCGCGACGGATTGGCGCCTGGAACTGGAGTTCAAGCTGCATCTCGGTGATCCGCCTGAGCGGGCGGAAGAGGGCGGTGAGTCGGCGCAGGATCCCGGGTCCGAGAACCGCTAGGCCGCGAGGAGAACAGTGATGGTGAGTGCAATCCTGGGCTTCATCAAAGGCAATTGGATATCCCTGACGTGCGGTGTCGCTGCCGCTGCGGGTGTGGCCGTGGCTGTGCTGGGTCTGCTCGATGATTCCGTCGAGGCCGCCATGCAGGAGCGAGTGCAGAAGGCCGGCGAAATCTCTCGCCTGCGCAGCAGCCCGCAGAATGCCGATACGATCGAGGCCGAGCAGCGGCGCACAAAGGAGTTTGAAGAGAAGTATGCCGAAGCGCTTGATTACGTCGCCGAGAAGAACCAGCGGGAGCCGATCCTGGCGGGTGTGTTCCCAACGCCGCGGGACGACACGTTGCGGCTCGAGTTCAAAGAGAAATACACGACGGAGCTGTACAAGCTTCCGCGGATGTTAAACGCTGGCGATCGTCCGTCGTTGCGTGAGATGCGCAACGAGGCAGAGATTCTGGAGGACATTGCGCGTCGCAAGGCCGAACGGGAAGCGGAGGCGGGCGCCCCGTTGATCGCCGCGCCGCCGATACCGACCGGGCGGGCCGCCGCCGCCGGTGGTGGTGGCCGCATGGCACCGGGCGGTGGCCGCGCGGCGCCAGGCCGGGGTGGTCGCATGGCACCGGGCGCTGGACGGGCGGCGCCGACGGGACGGGCCCCAACGCCTGCGGTGGGGGCGCCGCTGCCTGATGCCGGGATGCAGGGCGCTGCTCCTCGCCCGGCCCAGGAGGTGCAGGTGACGCCGGAGGCCGAGCTGCGTGCCGCCGTGCGCAAGGCCCGCGGTGTGCCGATGTACGCCACCATGAATGAACAGGCCCCGTCGTTTCACGTGAGCCCGATCATCGCGAGCCCGCAAGCCCCCAGCGAGCGGCAGATGTGGTATGCCCAGCTCAGCTTGTGGATCCAGCAGGACATCGTCAGTGCGATCCGCGTGGTCAACGATGCGGCTGCGCAGCGCTTGCCAGAAGGGGATGCAAGTGTGGCCAACATGCCGATCAAGCACTTGCTGGACCTCTGCATCAACGGGTACATCAACCGGGCTGGCGTACTCGTGCCATTCCCGACATTGGTGCAGCCGTCGTTTGACGAGAGCTCCTCCGCCGGCGAGATCTCGTTCACACAGCGCCGGAGCGACGAACAATTCGACGTTCTGCAGTTCACGCTGACGGCGATCGTCGACCAGCGCGATCTGACCGCTCTGGTTGATGCGATCACGCGTGAGAATTTCTACCAGCTCATTGATCTCGACTTCCGGTCGGTACCACCCGATGCTGAGCGTGCCGACGGCTATTACTACGGCGGCGAGCCGATCGTCGAGGCGACGCTTACTTTCGAGGGCTACCTGACGCACAAAGTGTTTAAGGAAATGATGCCCAAGGCCGTGCTTCAGGATCTCGGTGCCGTAGAAGGCGCTCCGCCGCAGTAGTTGGTCGCGATCGATCTGGAGTTTAAATCGTCACGGGAGAAGCGACGATGGCGAAGAAGGGTTCGCTGAACATCATCGAGTTGCACGTGGAGAAGGTACTGCTCGGCGTGACGGTCGCGTTCCTGGGGTACCTCGTCGTGCACTACATGATGGGGCCGAACACGGTCGAATATGCCGGACAGCAGGTGGGGCCGGACGAGTTGGACACCGCGATTCTGGCGCAGGCCGAGCAGCTCAAACAGGCCGTGAACCGTGCGTCGGTGGAGCCGGACGAGGTGCCGGACTTCCGCGCGCAGCTCGAATCGGAGTTCGAAGCCGGCGTTCTGGGCGCTGATGACGACGCGAGCCTGCCTGTGCCGCAGGAGCTGCGCGTCGCGACGACATTCGGCCGGCCGTTGCCGTCGTTCGAGGATGATGACGAGGAAGCGCCGGACATCGTGCTGGTCACGCCGTTGCCGCCGGTGCAGCCGACGGTGCGCACGGGCATCAGCGTGGTGCAGGAGGCCGATCCGCTGAAGCTTGGCTCCAGTGCACCGTTACTGGTCGATGACACACCCGCCGAGCCCACGTTCACCGAAATGCCGTGGGTGACGTTCGCGTGTTACTACCCCCTGGAAGCACAGCGCCGCGAGATGGTTAATGCCGGCTATGCCGGTTACCGCTCCAAGCCGTATGTGGTGGGCGTGGACGTACAGCGACGAGAGAAAACCGCCAGCGGCGAATGGTCAGAGTGGGTGAACGTCGAAGACAGTGCAGCGATGCCGGACGTCGACGTGCCGGAACCGGTGTTCGATGATCGGACGGACGCCGTCGTCAATCAGGAGGAGATTGATAAGCTCCTCGATCAAGTCAAGTGGTATCAGCAGGTGTTGATGCAGCCGCCGTTCCTGCCGACCGCTGCGGGCGACGACTGGTTGCCGCCGGCGGTGCCCGGGCACGAGGACCTCGGCGCCGACGAAGAGGAAGAAGAGGAAGAGGCGAAGGCTCCGGAAAAGGACGACGAGCCGAGCGCACGCGCGCCGCGCGCCGCGCCTACACCGTCGCGCACGAGCCCGTCGGGCAGCAGGGGGCGCATGGCGGGTGGACGCGGTCGGACATCCGGAGGTCGCGGCCGGTTCGGCGGCGGCGGCCGGGCACCGTCCACTCCCTCACCGCGACCGCAGGAGGACG
>JANQFV010000052.1 GCA_028277645.1 Phycisphaerae bacterium | reverse complement strand
CAGATCGCGTTTCAGGAGCGGATGCGGGAGCACAATCCGGATTTGAAGGGCTGGCTGGATAATGCCGCGACGTTGATGGCGTCGCCGGGCGATCCGTTTTATCCGCAGAATCCGTTTTATATCTATCCGCCGTACTTTTTGACCGCGATCTGGCCGCTGACGAAGCTGCCCGTGCCGCTCACGGCGTTTGTGTTCGAGGCGCTGAAGTGGGTGGCGCTGTTTGTCAGTCTGCGCATTGCGTGGCGACTGGCGGCGCCGGCGGGTGAGGATGTGCCGCCGATCGTGGCGTTGGGGAGCCTGCTCTGCACCTGGCGCTTCATCGACAACGACCTGGGCCAGGGCAATGTGAACCTGTTTATCCTGCTGCTGATGGTCGGCAGCGCATGGCTTGTCTTCCGCCGCTGGCCGATCGCGGGTGGATTCGTGCTCGCGCTGGCGGCGGGGATCAAGGTCGCGCCGGCGTTGCTCGCGGTGTACTACGTGTACAAGGGCCATTGGCGCACGCTGATCGGGACGGCGCTGGGGGCGGTGGTCTGCCTGGTGTTGTGGCCGGCGCTGTTCTTCGGCTGGGAGAACAACTGGCGGTTGCTCGGCGAATGGTATCACGCCGTTGTGGCGGGCTATGTGCAGAGCGGGGCGGTGCGCTCGGAGCACGCCAACCAAGCGCTGATCGCGATCGTCAATCGGCTGTTCGGACCCTACCCTGCGTTCGTGAATCCCGAGCGGTACATGGCGCTGATCGTGCTGTCGGACACCGCGCGGCAGGTGATTCGCATCGGGCTGGCCGTTGGCGTGCTCGGCGCGCTGGCGTGGGGTTGTCGGCGACGAGCAGACGTACGGCGGACGCCGGCGTGGGCGGCCGAGGTGGGGCTGGTGCTCATCGCGATGCTGCTGCTGTCGGGGCTCTCGTGGAAGGCACACTACGTGACGATGATTGTGCCGTACGCGGTGCTGCTGGCGTTCGTGACCGACGCGCGGCACGCGACATCCGCACGGCGAACGGTCGGCATCTGGCTGGCGGTTTCGTTCGCGCTGTGTACGCTGACAAGTGATGTGATTACGCCCCGGGGGGCGGATTATGCGGAGGTCTACGGCGCCGTCGCGCTGGGGGCTATCGCGGCGGCGATTGGATTGTGGCGTGTTCGGGCGGCTTTGGCGGAAGAGGCAGGATGTCCAGGCCTGAGCAGTTCATCATCGACGACTTCGAGCCCGTCTACCTGACACCGACGGGCCGCGAGAAGCTGCGAACGGCGGCAGCGCACTGCGCATCGTTGCTGGAAGACTGTCACGTTTGCCCCCACCATTGCGGCGTGAATCGTCGGGCGGGCGAGCGTGGTAACTGCCAGATTGGCGCCGAGGCGATGGTGAGTTCCGCATTCCCACACCATGGCGAGGAGGCCTGTCTGCGCGGCGCGCGCGGCAGCGGGACGATTTTCTTCTCGGGCTGCAATCTACGGTGTGTCTTCTGCCAGAACGATGACATCAGTCAGTGCGTGACGGGGCGGGCGTACGGTCCGCCGGCGATTGCGGACATGATGCTCGCGCTGCAGGACGAAGGCTGTCACAACATCAACTTCGTCACGCCGACACACGTGGTGCCTCAGATGGTGATGGCGTTGGAGCAGGCGGTCGAGCGCGGGCTGCGAATTCCGATCGTGTACAACACCGGGGGCTACGATGCGCTGGTTACGCTAAGGCTGCTCGATGGCCTGGTGGACATCTACATGCCGGATTTCAAGCTGTGGTCGACCGAGTTCTGTACGAGCTACCTGCACGCGCCGGATTACGCAGAGCGAGCGCGGGAAGCGTTCGTCGAGATGCGCCGGCAGGTGGGCGATCTGCACGTTGACGCCGCCAGCGTTGCCTGTCACGGTCTGCTGGTGCGGCACCTGGTCATGCCCGGTCTGGTGGCCGAGAGCGTGGCGATTGTGCAATGGCTGGCGAGCGCTGTCTCGAAGGACACGTTCGTCAACATCATGGCGCAGTATCGTCCTGCGAACGAGGTCCTGCGGGGCGCGTATCCGGAGATCGGGCGGCAGCCGACGATGGCGGAACTCAAGACGGTGCGCGCGGCTGCGGTGGAGTCGGGACTGTGGCGGCTTGGCTAACCTGCGATCAGAGCGGTTCCAGAAGAGCTGCGTTGGCCTGACCCGAGCGCTGCCACGCGAGAATCCACTGCCCAAGAGCAGTGGCACACCGGGCCGTTCCTGAATCCGCGGTACACCGAGCGCAGTGGCGTTATTTGTCTCGTCTGTGACGCGGGTGTGGGGAGTGTGTCAAAGCACGCCAAGGACGGAGCGTGCGAGGTTCTCCGGCATGGCCTCGTAGCGTGACGGCTCCATCGAGTACGTCGCGCGACCCTGCGACAGCGAGCGTACCTGCGTCGCGTAGCCGAACATCGCAGCCAGCGGGGCTTCGGCGGTGATGACATGATTCGGGCCGCGCACCGCTGTCGCGTGAATTGTCGCGCGGCGGGTCATCAGGTCGCCGTTGATGGCGCCGTAGTAGTCATCCGGTGTAACGACCTCAATCTTCATGATGGGTTCGAGCAGCACGGGGCCGGCCGTATCGGAGGCGTTCTTGAAGGCCAATGCGGCCGCGGCCTCGAACGCGATCTCGGACGATGCGTCCGGCTCGTCCTCGCCGTCGAGGAGAATTGCCTTGACGTTGATCAACGGGTAGCCGCCGAGGTTACCGCTGCGGCCGGCGTCGCGTACGGCCTGCTCGATCGCGGGGATGAAATCCGGCCGGATCGCGCCTTCGCGCGCCTGATTGACGAAACGGAAGTGATCCTCGCCCGGCTCAGGCTGAAACGGCTCGACGCGCAGCGTGACGGCGGCGGCCTGACGGGTCTCGCCGATCTGGCGGTTGATGCGGCCTTCGGCCTCGGCGGTCCTGGTGAGTGCTTCACGATAGGCGACGCGCGGCTTGCCGAGCTTGACGGGGATCTTGAAGTCGCGTTCCAGGCGGTGCTGCATAACCTCCAGGTGCAGCTCGCCCATGCCGGAGATCAGTGTTTGTCCGGTCTCGACGACGACGCGTACTTCGAACGTCGGATCGCTACGGGAGAGCATGTCGAGGGCATTCTCCAGCTTGTCGCGATCGTTGGACGACTGCGGCTCGATCGACATGCTGATGACGGTCTCGGGGAACTCGATCCGCTCCAGTAGCACGCTGCCGCGGGCCTCGCACAGCGTGTCGCCGGTTTGGGCCTCCTTCAGTCCCACTGCCGCCACGATGTCGCCGCAGTAGGCCTTGTCGAGCTTCTCGCGGCGTTTGGCGAACACGCGGTAGATCTGCGGCAGATTCTCCTTCTTGCGCCGGCCGACGTTGAGCAAACGCGAGCCAGCTTTGAGGACGCCGGAGTAGATGCGGAGAAAGTGCAGATCACTGTGCGCGTCGGCAACGACCTTGAAGACGAGTGCGCTGAGCGGCTCGCCGGGATCGCACTTGCGTTGAATGATCTTGTCGGGCTTCTCGGGGTCGTGGGCGTCGACGGGCGGAACGTCGAGCGGCGACGGCAGGTAGTCGCAGACGGCGTCGAGCACGTTCTGCACGCCGACGTACTTGAGCGAGGAGCCACAGAGGACGGGTTGGCACTGCCGCGCGAGCGTGCCCGTGCGCAGCGCGCCGCGAATCTCGTCGGCCGTGAGCGGCTCGTTTTCGAGGTACTTGAGCATCAGCTCATCATCGAGGTCGGCGACCTGCTCTTCGAGTTTGTGGCGATATTCGGCGGCGCGTTCCTGCAATTCGGCGGGGATGTCGACGGTTACGAACTTGCGGCCGTCGGTGCTCTGCGAGTAATCCCGCGCCTTCATCTCGATCAGGTCGATGAGGCCGGTGAAGCTGTTTTCCTGGCCAATCGGGATCTGGATCGCGATGGGATTGCCGGCCAGGCGGCTGCGGACGGTCTCGACCGCGTGATAGAAGTCCGCGCCGACCTTGTCCATCTTGTTCATGAAACAGACGCGCGGCACGCGGTACTTGTCGGCCTGACGCCAGACGGTTTCGGACTGGGCCTCGACGCCTTCCTTCGCGTCGAACACCACGACCGCGCCGTCGAGCACGCGCAGGCTGCGCTCGACCTCCGCGGTGAAGTCCACGTGGCCGGGCGTGTCGATCAGGTTGACGCGGCAGTCACGCCAGTCGAACGAGACGGCAGCGCTGTAGATCGTGATGCCGCGCTGCTGCTCTTCGGTATCGAAGTCGGTGATCGTCGTGCCGTCGTCGACGTCGCCCATCTTGTGCGTCGTGCCGCTGTAATAGAGCACGCGCTCGGTGGTCGTGGTCTTGCCGGCGTCGATATGCGCGGCGATGCCGATGTTGCGTAGTCGGGATAAGTCGTCCATGAGGAAAACCGCGGCGTCGGGTCGTTCTCAAAGTCCGCTCGCGACACACGTCGCGGAATCCTGAAGTATAGGTTGTTGGTGGGTGTGGGCCAAGGTGGCGGCGGTCGCGTTTGCCCCAGCGGTCTTGAACCCACTCCACACTGGCGTAGACTGACCGGCAGAACCAAGTCGAAACGCCCGATTTGGGAACGACGCTATGGGTGGCAGGCGGGGCGGTGTGCCCGCTTGGCTACGGGAGGAAGATGGTGACGCCGCGCACGTACTACACTCGCCGCGGGGACCGCGTCAGCGGGCCCTTTACGGGAACACAACTCCACGAGATGGTTGCGAGCGGGGCGTTGTGCGAGACGGACGAGGTGCGGGCTGCCGACCGGGAGAAGTGGCACGTGGCGCGCACGGTAAAGGGGCTTTCATTCGACGGCACGCCGAGTGCTGCCCGCGCCCCGGCGGTACCGGTGGCTGAAGCCCGTAGTGTGGCGGATCTGGCGGAGGCGTCGCTCGCCAAGCCCGCGATCGACATGCGGGCGTTTGAACGCGGCCGCAAGGACCGTACCGCGGGTCGATGGAAGCGCGTTCTGGTGTGGGGCGGTATCACTGCCGGGGCGGCGATTACGGTGCTGGCGATTGCGCTAGCGCCATTGAGGCAACAAGGTGAATCGGAGTTGAACGTCGAAGATGCGGTGATCGAATCGACCGTCGCACCTAACCGGAGTGATGATGTGCCGAACATCAACGCACCAAACTCGGCCTCCGATCCTGCGAAGCCGTCAGGGCTTGGTTGGTCACTGGCACGTATCGAGCTTGAATGGGGCGAGAGCCGCAACTGGTATTGGTTAACCAAGGACGAAACGGATGGTCGCATCACTTACATGGCTGCTAACCGGGAAATCCCCGGAGTGATGTACATGGTGACCGGTCCACCGGCTAACGTCACGGGTTTCACTTTCCTCATCCAAATCGACGAGGACGAAGCTGAGGAGGATTTCTTTCAGGGGCTTGTCGCATGCGGGACGCTCACCATGTTCTCGCCCTGGGATGCCAAGACGATTGGTGCATGGGTAACCGAGCATTGGGTTGCGGGGGAGTGTCCGATCGAGGGCTACAGCTTGCAGCGAGGATACCACAGACTCTGGATGAACGGCCTTGGCTACGTGGAGGATGGCGTTACCGGCGTACTTCTGATGGTCGGGGTATCGATCGCAGAGGAGCCGGCGTGGACTGATTGGTCGCCTAAGGCTGCGGAGCCAGACGCGAATGACGCCGTGCCGTCATCGTACACCGTTCTCCGGGATGAGGCTGTCTACGACACGCCGATACGGGCGCAGATCGAGATGGATTTGATCATAGGTAGCGATCTGAGTCGTGAGCAGATACTCGCGCTGCTTCATGAGAAGTATGCGGAGGCTAGTAGCCGACGCGTTTTCGAGCATCTCGAGTACGCAAACTCCATCTGGATACGCGCCTATGCGTCAGTTGAGTATGCCAAATCGTCCTTTCTGCGACCGGTGGCCGCGATTGAGAAAGCCCCGGCTCACGAGGAACCCCGCATTTCGTTCGATGAGGAACTCTACCGTGAGTTGTCACGTTCGCCGGAAGTGCGCTACGGGCTATCAGAGGACGTTAGACGAAAGATCTTCATGGAAGCACTACGCGCGAATATGCTGGCGTACGATGAGGCCGACGAGGAGTTCTCAACCGATCCTGATCATGTTCTGTCGGACGGCGACACGATTGTGCTTACTTCGCCGCTGGTCTTGATGAGCGAGAACAACGCACGCGACTGGCTTAAGAGAGGTGGGGGGGCCACGGACTTGCCGGTGGGGACGCGTGTGGAGGTGCTGGCCGTCGTTCACTTAGAGAACGACGAGGCATGGGCACAAGTCGGGGCGTATCCGCCGGGTCAATCTACGGGCTACTCCGGTTGGGTGCGAGCATACGGCCTGGGGCTCCAGCATCCATTTCTGGCAGATGACGCGTTGTGGCATCAGCGATATGAACAAATGTCGGACGTCGCCAAGCGCCGTGAAGCGGAGTATCTGAGCGACATCCAGAAGAAATATGGCGTGTCGGCCGAGGTGATTCAGGCGATCAAGGAAGAGGGTGACCAGCGAATGTGGCCTTGGCCGGAGGAAACACGCCGGTAGCGAGTTGAGTTGGTTCCCTCGCACTTTGCGGGGCAAGGAGGGTGGGTTGGGATGACGGCGTATCCCACGGGTTGCGCTGCGCTTCACCCGTGGCCATGCTCCTGCGCCCCTGCGGGGCGCCAATACCACCGCGGGTGGCGTGAAATTGGCGCGTTTCGGTCGGACCGGATTGCACAAACCGCCGCGGCGACTATTATGCGCCGGCGAGTGAGGTGTGCCTGCTATGCCTGAACTGACATGCGGTCTATGGACGTAATCGCCGTTATTCCGGCTCGCTTTGCCTCAACACGCTTCCCGGGGAAACCTCTCGCCAATCAGACCGGCAAATTCCTGATCCAGCACGTGGTTGAACGCGTGCAGGCTGCCACCCGTATCGGACGTTGCATCGTCGCGACCGATGACGAACGCATCGCCGACGCGGTGCGGTCATTCGGCGGCGAGGCCGAACTAACGCGGGCGGATCACCCGAGCGGGACGGATCGGATTGCCGAGGTTGTCGCGCGGCTACCGGGTACGCCGGACGACATCGTACTGAACGTGCAGGGCGATGAGCCGGAGATCGAGCCAGCGTATCTGGATCGGCTGGCGGCGTGCCTGGCGGGCGAATCAGTCGACTGCCCCGCGGCGACGCTCGCGTGCCCCTTTCCGAGCGATTCCGACCCCGCGGACCCGAACGCAGTGAAAGTCGTCGTGAATGCGGCGGGTCGGGCGCTGTATTTCTCGCGATCTTTGATACCATATCCCAGAGACCGCGGTGGTCAGCCCGATCATGGGCTCAGCCTGCTGCATCTCGGCGTATACGCCTACCGCCGCGGATTTCTGCTGGAATTCTCCAACCTGGAGCCGGGCGACCTGGAACAGGTTGAACGACTCGAACAACTCCGCGTGCTCGAGCGTGGCTACGCGCTCGCGGTCGAGGTCGTGGAGCAGGCGTGTGCGGGGGTCGACACGCCTGAAGATTATGCCCGTTTTGTCGACCGCTGCGCAGCAGCCGGTTCGTCATAGATCAGGACGGCGTCGGACACGGATGGCCGGCGCAGGCTTAGGTTCTGACCGGTCGTGGGCATCAGTCCTGCGATTTCGGTACGAGGTGTGAGCTAAGCGCGATGGATAGCGAACGACTATTCGATGCAGTACGCACGCAGTCCGGCGACACGGAGTTTTACCTTCCGTTGCCGTCCGGATATCAGCTCGGGTCCACCAAATTCGTCGTCGTGTTCGGCACCGTCATGAGCGGGTTGGGGAAGGGAATCTTCAGCTCTTCGCTGGCGAAGTGCCTCCAGGACAAAGGGCTGACCGTCGCGCCCATCAAGCTGGAGGGCTATCTCAACATTGATTCGGGCACGTTGAATCCATTTCGGCACGGCGAGGTGTTCGTGCTCGACGACGGCACCGAAACGGACATGGACCTGGGCACGTACGAACGCGCGTTGAATCTGAACCTCACGCGCCTGAATTTCGCCACAAGCGGGCAGATCTATCGACGCGTGCTCGAGCGCGAGCGGACGGGCGGCTACCTGGGGCGCGACGTGCAGATGATTCCGCACGTCACGGGCGAGATCAAGAACCGGCTACGCGAGCTGGCGCTGGCGTCGAAAGCGGACGTCGTTTTCGTCGAGATCGGCGGGACGGTGGGTGACGTCGAGAACGCGCACTACATCGAGGCCATGCGCCAACTGGCTTTCGAAGAGGGGCAGCGCAGCGTATGCTTCGTGGCACTGACGTTCATTCTCGAGCCGTCGATTCTCGGTGAGCAGAAGAGCAAAGCCGCGCAGTTGGGTATTCGCCGGCTGCTCGAGTGTGGCGTGCAGCCGCACATCATCGCGTGCCGTGCGCAAACGCCGGTGACGCGCAAGGTGCGTGAGAAGATCGCGTTGTTTTCGAACGTCGCGCCGGAGCGCGTGTTCAGCATGCACGACTGCGAGAGCGTGTATCTGATACCGGAGCTGCTGCGCGGGGCCGGGTACGACAAAGCGGTCATGGAATGGTTGGAGCTCGAATCGAAGGTGGAAGAGACCGTCGAGCGTGAGGCACGCGAGGAGTGGCTGAATTATCTCAACCAACGCCGCAGCGCAAACCGCGAAGTGCGGGTGGGGATTACCGGCAAATACACTTCGGTGCGCGATGCGTATGCCAGCATTCTCAAGGCACTTGAGCATGCCGGTACGTATCTCGGCTGCAAGGTCGACGTGGACTGGGTGGATACCTCGGAGCTGACGGACGCGAAGGCCGCCGAAACACTGAAGGACATTCACGCGATCATCGTGCCCGGTGCTTTTGGCACGCGCGGCGCCGACGGGAAGATCGCCTGCCTCAAGTGCGCCCGCACGACCGGACTGCCGGCCTTGGGGATCTGCTACGGATTCCAGATGGCGGTAATCGAGTTCGCGCGCAACGTGTGCGGGATGGAAGATGCCAATTCGACCGAGATCGACAACGAGTGCCGCTATCCTGTGATCAACCTGCTGCCGGAACAGAAGAAGATCGAAGGGTTGGGCGGCACGATGCGGTTGGGCGGACAGGATATCGTCGTGAAGGAGGGCACCCTGGCCCAGCGCATGTTCGGATCGCGAGCCCGCATGCGCTTCCGGCACCGCTACGAAGTGGACCCGCGCTACATTCCGCAGCTCGAGTTCGGCGGCATGGTCTTCGCGGGTCGCTCGCCGCGCGCGGAGATCATGAACCTGCTCGAGCTGCCGGCGACCATGCACCCGTACTACGTCGGTACGCAGGCCCACCCGGAACTGACCAGTCGGCCGCTGGATCCCAATCCGCTGTTCGTTGGATTGGTTCACGCGGCATTACGGCGGAAGTATGGCACCGATCAGGTGGCGTCCCTGGTCTTTCCGCGTGAACGATCTGACGCAGATGACGATGAGTCGTCCGCAGGCTCCTCATCGCCGCAATCGGTCAGTCGGGCCTGAGCGAGGCCCCCCGCGTTGAGATAATTACGCAAACCGGCGCGGCCGGGCCAGGAGTGCGCCCGCCACGATGAGCAGGAGCGTGCCGGGCTCCGGTACGGCGCTGGGCAGGTCCTGCTGCGAAGAGCCGTCGACGAAGCCAATGATCTCGCTCGTCAACTCGCCGAACACAGCGTCGCTCACCGGATCGAGAACGCCCGTCGATGAGAAAAGCGTCTCTCCGCCGACGAGTGAGGCGAGGCCCTGGAGCTGTTCCTGGATCTCGTCGTTGATCTGATCGATGGGCGACGAGGGAAACACCTCTTCGAGTTCGGATGTGTCGACGCCAAGGCCCGCGAGCATGGCGAGCAGGCCGTCATAGAAGATGTTGCCCCGGACATTGATCGGGCCGATGTCGAAGTTGATGTCGTCCTCATCGCGGGCAACAACGCCATCCAGGATGAGCTGCGAATCCTCGTGGGCCACGTTGACGCTGACAGTGTAGAAGCCGAGGGGGTTCAACTCCCAGTCGGCAATGTAACTGAGCGCGCCGTTAACCTGGACGTCCTGCACACCGACGCGGGAACGCAGTTGATAAGTGAGGTTGTTGGCTACGGATGTGCCGTAGAGGACGCGGAACTCGTCGCCGATGTAGCCAGCGGTGGTCTGGGTCTGTCCGGACAGCGTGAGCTCGCCGAAGCCGCCGAGGTGGAAGGTCTCGGGACGGCCGCGCGAGTCGTTTCCAAACGTGCGGTCGAGTTGGAGTTCGTACCCGGGGCCGATGCCATTGGGAACGATGCGCAGCCGGCCGGAGCGGGCGCCGTTGACGCGGGTGCCGTCGCCTGTGGTCTGGACGGGAAAGCCGCTGGGCGTCGCAAAGAGTTCGAGCCCGCGGTAGATGTTCTCATAGATGCCGGCGTTGGCGCTGTGGCCGAAAACCAGCACGCAGGTCAGCGCAAAGATGCAGACAGGTCGACTCATTTGCCGCTCCTCTGACGTATCCCGGTCCAGTACGCCGGTCGGCCGGTCCCGGTTCGCCCATTCAACCGGTCCGCGGCCGGAGCCGCGCACAATAGGCGGCTGCCGGCGTGGCCGCAACGGGCGCGCAATGGACAATAGCTACCGGATGCTATCGGTACGCGTCCCGTACGCCTTCAGCGGTGCAACCTCTGCCGGCGAGCGGTTATAATATCCTGACTGGGCGAAAGTTGCCGGTCAACGTTGTCCGATCGAAGCTATTATGGGGCGTGACGCGTCCGGTTGCGTGCGCACCGCGGACCCCGCGACCGGCAGGTTAGCGTCTGGAGTACAAACGTGACGCCGCACTGGCGCTCAACAGGATGTACGGTCGTTGTGCTGCTGGCGGTGGTAGCCTGGGCTGAGGACCCGGCCACGCAGCCGACAACCAATGCCGCGCCCTCGTCTGCACAGAGGATCGAAGATCTGGTCGCGGTCATCGAGGGGCCGAATTCCGTAAACGTGCGCCGCACGGTCGCGCGCGAGTTGCTGCTCCACGATTGGCCAGCGACGCCGGACCGGCTGGTGCGCGTGCTCAACGGTACCAACGCTTCCGCGCAGGTTGCCGTCGCTTCGGCATTGGTCGAGCTGCCGACGAAACTCGACGATCGCTACATCGATCCGCTGCTGGTGTTACTCGGCAGCGAAGACGCGGCCGTGCGCAGGTCGGCCGGCGCGGCGCTGGCGGCGTACCGCGACAGCGGCGTGATCCCGCGACTGCGCGCCGTCGCAGCGGATGCGACGCAGGCGGTCGTACGCCGGCTGTCAGCAATCGACGCGCTGGGCCGCATGACACGGCGCGACGCGCTGGCTGGGCTGGTGGAACTGCTGAGCGATGCCGACACTGCGGTGACGTCGGCGGCGCTGCACGCACTCGAGCAAGCCGCGGCTATGCACTTCGATAGCGACGCGGCGGCGGCGCAGGCGTGGTGGGCGTCATCGAGCGCATTGTCACCCGACGTGTGGCAGCAGATGCAGATCGAACGCTTGGTGCGCGCCAACCAGGAATTGCAGACGCGCCGCGCCGCGCTCGAGGCGCGGGTGGTTGACGCACTGTCGGCGGGGTTCCAGAGGGCGTCAGAGGCGGAGAAATCTGGGTTGCTGGCGGCGTTCCTGCGGGACAACCTCTCAGATGTGCGATTGCTGGGCCTGGAACTGACGCAGGTTCTTCTGGCTGCCGGACGCGCTGTTCCCGAGGACCTGCCGGCTGATGTCAAAGACGGCGTGCGTGCGCTGCTGAGCAGCCCTGAGGCACGCGTACGGGCGGCAGCGGTTCGATCCACAGCGGCACTGCGCGATGCAGCCGATGCGCCGCGCTTTCTGGACATGCTCGCGACGGAATCGTCCGCGGACGTCGTACGCGCGCTGGTCAACGGGCTCGGGTACGTCGCGGACGCGTCGGCTGTTCCGGCAGTGCTGAATGTGCTGGGGCACGAAGACGAGAGCTGCGTGACCGAGGCCGTGACGACCCTGGGGCGCCTGGCTGAGCGTGATGTGCTCGGTTCGGCCGATCGCAACGCAGTCGCAACGGCACTGCTGCAGGTTTTCGAGCGAACTGCACCGACGAAGGTTGCCTTGCGCGAGCGCGTCTTGTGGGCGATGAGCCTGATTCCTGACCCGCGGTTCGCGAGCGTTCTTTCGTCGGCGATCGACAGCAGTGAAGCCGTGGCAGTGCGCCAAGCAGCGATGCGGGGTATCATCGCGCTGAACGATCCGGCGCTCGCGGACGCGCTGGTCGTAGCCGTCAAGGATGCGGACGCCACAGTACGACGTTCGGCGATCGAGGCCTTGGCTCAATATGGGAATACGCCGAAGCACCTAACCGCGCTATGGGAACGGCTGGCGCCGGAGGTCGAGTCGAACGAAGCGCTGCGGCAAACGGCGACCGAGGCCGCGCTGCAGGTTTTGCTGCGCCGGCCGGCGACGGAGATTCCGGAATGGCTGGGGCGAATATCCGGCAATGCGGCGGATAGCTCACCGCGCAAGCAAGCATTGATCGAACGCCTGCTCATGCTGGCACGCGAACGGAATGGCGATCACGAACGTCTGGGCATGGCTTTGCTGACCCGCGCGCGGCTGCAGCGCGAGATCAAGGACGTGTCCGGCGCGCTGGACTCGTACGGTGCTGCATTGGCGGAGCTTGATGCGGCGAGCGCCGGCGGCGCACGTGATGTTGCCGTCGAATACGTGCGCTATGCGTTGGAACAGGATCAACTCGATGCGACGGTAAGCACACGAATCAGCGAAGGGGCTCTGCGTCCGGAACCGGCGGAGTGGCTGGCGATCATTGAGCAGGTGGTTACGCCGCTTCTACAGGCGTCCGACACGCGGTGTGTCGAAGCGATGCTGGACGCGCTCGAAGCTCATCCGGTGCCGGGCGTGCCGGGTGAGCGGTTGGTAGCCTGGCGGGCAGAACTGGGCGGTCACGAGGCGGCGACCGGCCCGGCCACGCAGCCGGCGGGAGACGAGGCCAAGGCGGGCATCGCCGACGAGCCATCGGCACCCGCTCAATAGGCGTCATGCCGGGGTGCAAGTCCGACTAATTCTCTATTCCTCGCGGTGTGTCAGGAATCCCACGCTCGAAGCGAAGCAGCGCTCGCGCAGGTCGGCACGCCAATCGGATTCGTCCTGATCCTCACGGCGCAGGTCCTCGATGTTAGCCTGAC
The DNA here is from genome assembly GCA_028277645.1 of Phycisphaerae bacterium. Lineage (GTDB taxonomy): Bacteria > Planctomycetota > Phycisphaerae > UBA1845 > Fen-1342 > JANQFV01. The sequence continues at coordinate 50,180 of JANQFV010000052.1, read as the reverse complement.
AGTAGTCACAGTCGGCGAACTGGACGTGGAATTCGGCGTAGTCGGTCCAGTCGTCGTCGAGCGCACCGAGGAGGTGGCGTCCGAGCGTTGAGCGTTTCAGGCACGAGATGCGCTCTTCCCGCCAGATGCGCGCCACCGTGCTGTCCGCGGCGAGATCGGTTTCCTGCCAATCGTGCTTTTCGCGTGCTTCGCCCGTGAGCGTGCGCCACTGTTCGAGTACGCGGAACTTGATGCCCGCTACCGCGGGTTCCGTTAATCCCAGATCGGACGCGACTTCTTTGTTGCGCAGGCCCAGCACCATCAGCATTTCCACAACGATCAGATCCTGAAATCGCCGCCCGTTCCGGCATTGTGCGACCCAGGAGCGGAGACATTCGACGAGTGTCTGTCGTTGCATTGCGACATCTTCCCGTCCGGCGACGTAGCGGCTGGGTGTGTCGGTGTCGATCCACTCTTCGGGCGCGTCGTCGAGCTCGAGTTGATCGAGACTCTGCCGCTGGCCCTTGTGACGGCGACGGATGTGGTCGGTGATCTTGTTTCTTAGAATCGCGAACAGATACGTTTCGAGTGAACGGTTCGCGTCGTACGACTTGAGGCTGCGCATCAGGCCCAGGAAAGCCTCCTGTACCAGGTCCTCCGCCTCGGCCCGCTCGGCCAACATGCGGCGAGCGAAGCTGACGAGACGACCCTGATAGCGGTCGATGACCTCGCGCCACGCATCCTGATCGCCGCGATGGACGGAGTCGATGATGTAGCGTTCGGCTTCGTCGACAGGCATCGTGGTCTATCCGTTGGTCAGCGTCGGCACAGAACCAGCTTCGATGTACAAGATATCGCACATCGGCCCAAGCTGAAATGTACCGCAACTCGGCGTGGAAGGCTGCTATGAAATGGGAACAAGCTTATAAGCGCGCCCTAGTCGCGGCGTGCGTACCCACCGTCATTCCGAACGGAGTACGTGCGATTGCGTCGATCCGGGCGCAGATTCCTCCTCGCTGCGCTCGTCGGAATGACGTGTGCTCGGTCTTGCGTGTGTCAAACCACGATCGTCTCGCGGTTGGGCTTTCGGGGCCAGAGGGCGAGCAGGCCGCCGATGGCGAAGACGACCAGGTTGGGAATGACCGTATCGCCAATGCGGTAGCGCGTGTGGGGATCCAGATTGGACCAGTCGCGCGCGGTCAACATCGCGGTCAGTGCGTCGCTGGCGTAGACCATGAGGCAGATGGCGCTGATGACGATCATGGCGTAGCCGACGCAGCCGCGGAAGAAGTGTCCGCCGCCGTCGCGGCGTCGCGCGACCAGCAGCATCAGGCTGCCGCCCACGAGGATCAGGACGGTTACCGCGGGCGGCAGGCCCTGCTCGAGCAGGGGGCGCACGACGGGATCGGCGGGAACGTTTTTACCCTCCATGGCTGAGCGGGCTTGGCTCAGAAGCGGTGCCTGTGCGATCGCGAGTAAAAGACCGACGACCAGCAGCAGCTTGCCAACGAAGGCCCAACCGGCCGCCGCGGTCCGGCCGACAAAAGACGGCTGTGCAACGCTCACAGGATCCATTGGCAACGATGGAAGCGATGTGTGCGCGACTGCGTCATCGACCGCCGGGCGCGTATCAGGCAGCGGCGGTGCGTTGCCGGATCGTTTTGCACGATCGCCCTCCGCCACCTCTCCGACCGGACCGGCGACACCGCCGTGCTGGGCGCCGAGGATATCCGGCGTAGTGTCGTCTTTCCTGCGGTGGGGCCACATGGCTGCCGCGGATTGTGTCAACAGTGAGACCGCTGCGCATACGCCAGCGCTGAGCCACACATATCGCTCGGCGTCTACAAAGAGCGCGGTGGCGAAGCCGATAACGGCCGGCCAGAACGCCTCGCCGCCACTGACCGTCCCAGCGCGGCCGGATTCGATCCGTCGCGACCAGTCACAGATCAAAATTGCCGCCAGCGGACCGAATACGAGCGGGGGCAATTTCGAATCACCGATTTCCGATCCAACCATAAACGCCGGGAAGACGAATGCGCCGGCAACGCTGGCATAGGCCAGGCGGTCGAACATCGCGTTGCGCGCGAGAACGCTTCGCAAAAGGCGGAGGTGTGTGAAGAGCGGGCCAATCACGGCACCGCCGATCAGCAGCATCAGGAATCCGAAACGATCTTCCACGTCGCGCGGACTCTGAAACCGAGACAAAACAAGCGCTACGGCGAGCGTGATGGCACCCAGCAGCACGGTGTGCCAGAACCAACTGCCGCGCGTGACGCCCGGAACGTCGTGGCGCTCGGCACGTTTCTTATGGCGTTTCTCGACGCCCAGGCCGAAGCGACGTTCGAGCGTCTTCGCCTTCTGTTCCATCTTGCGACTGAAGCGATCGAGCTTGCGCTTGAGCCGCTCTGGGATTTCGCGCTCCGCAATGGCGCGGGCGTCCATCGGCGGCGGCGGCGGCGGAACGGGCGGGCGGGCGGTCATCGTCTGGTCCGGGTCCGCAGCCTCGGGAACGCGCGGGACCTGCGAGAGCGAAGTCGCATCAAACGCATCGACGCTGGCGCTCACTTCGGCCGAGTCCATCACCGCCGCCAGCATCTCGTCGGCGGACTGGTAGCGATCCTTGGGGTCTTTGGCGAGCGCCTTCTGGATGACCGGGACAAACTCCGCCGGCACGCCGGTAAGATCGGGTTCGTCACGCAAGTGCCGCATGAGCACCTCGGCCATGCTCGCGCCCGTATAGGGCAACTGGCCGGTGAGCATCTCGTACAAGATCACGCCGAGGGCGTAGACGTCGATGGCCTGGGTGTAGCTGCCCGAACCGATCTCGGGGGCCATGTAGTGCACGGTGCCGACGCTGACGGTCTGGCCGCTGTGCTTGGAGACCGACATGTGCTTGCTGAGGCCGTAGTCGCCGATCTTCACGTAGCCGTCGTCATAGAAAATGTTTGCGGGTTTGAGGTCACGGTGAACGATGCCGCGTTCGTGCAGGTAGCTCAGCCCCCGGCAGATGCCCTTGAGGAAGAACGCGGCCTTTCCGACGCCCAATCCGCGCGGCTCGGCCAGCATGAGTTCGCGCAGCGAGGGGCCCCCAACGTATTCCATGACAACGAACGGCTCGTTGGCTTCGTTGCGGCGGACGTCGTAGATCGTGATCAGGTGCGGGCTCTTGAGGTTCATCACCTGGGCGATGCCGCGCAGCTCAATCTCTGGGTTTTCACGCAGATACTTCAGCGCGACCTGCTTGCCGGAGTCGGCGAGGGCGTAGTACACCTCGCCAAAGCCGCCGCGGCCGACGGCCCGTTGGATGGTAATGCCCTCGATCGGGCGGTCGCCATGTTTGAACGTGTATGCCACGACTGCACCTCCGCAGTGCGTTTGCCGGCTTGGCCGGCGTCCCTTTCGGCGCTACGCGCCGACAGCCAGCGCGGGTTTCTCTTCTGTCGTGCGTAGCCGCGCGAGTTCCTCGCACAAATTCGTTATCTGCCCCACGTGCAGGATAACGACGGTGACGGCCGCTGCGGTCAGGACAAAGGTCAGCGCGCCGGGTCCTTCGTCGTCGAGTATTCCGTTGGTCACAGCCAGGAGCACCCAAAACGTGATCAGCCAGCCGTGTCCAACCGCGGGCAGGTCCTTTGCATACGCTGCTCGATAGCGGTTCATGTCGATGATCAGGCCGTGGAACGCGACCCACCACCACCAGATGAAAATCGGTGGGATGAACAGGAACAGAATTGCCCTGCGCGGTGTCGTTCGCCGCCAGCCGGACGGCAGCGTCGCCCAACACTTGTGCAGCAGCATCAGGCCGGGAATCATGGCGCCGACAAACGCCAACGATTGCAGTTTGAGGGCCCCCTCGCGGCTGCCGGTTGCTGCGGCGACGAGTGCGAACAGTACGCCGAACACGCAAAACGCGATCGCCGCAAAGAAAGGCTTCGCGTAAGACTCGGGATCGGGCGTCTTGTAGCGGTCGGAATAAGGGGCTTCGACGGCCGCTGCGGGCACCGCGCGCGCATCCATCGTTGGCACCGGTGGCGGCGGTGGTGCCGCCGTCCGTGTTACGTCGGCATCGATGCGATCGCTCTCGCGCGGGATGTTTGAAAGCGTGAGCGGATCGAACCCGCTGAGGTGCTCGTCCGCGCTGGCGAGCTGCTCGAGCGCGTCCGCCATCTCGTTAACGTCGCTGTAGCGCTCCTCGGGCTCCTTGGCGAGTGCCCTCGCGACGATCGGAGTGAACGCAGCCGGAACGGCGCTCGTGTCGGGCTCGTCGCGCATCTGCCGGATGATGACTTCCTGTAAACTGCTGCCAGTAAAAGGCAAGCGGCCGACGAGCATCTCGTAGAGCATCACGCCGAGGGCGTAGATGTCGACTTGGCGGGTGTACCGGCCGGAGCCGATCTCCGGGGCCATGTAATGGGCGGTCCCGACGCTGGCCGTCTGTCCGCTGTGCTGACTGATGCCCATGTGCTTGCTCAGGCCGTAGTCGCCGATCTTCACATAGCCGGCGTCGAAGAAGATGTTGCCGGGCTTCAGATCGCGGTGGACGACGCCCTTCGCGTGCAGGTCGTTGAGTCCCGCGGCGATGCCCTTGGCGAAGAATACGGCTTTCGCCGGCGGCATAGGACCGGGTTCCGCGAGCAGCACATCGCGCAGTGACGGGCCCGCGATGTACTCCATGATCACGAACGCCTCGCCCGAGGCGTTATGGCGCACATCGTGGATCTGTACGAGGTGCGGGCTCGTGAGGTTCATGACCTGCTGCACGCCGCGGAGCTCGACTTCCGGATTCTCGCGGAGGTACTTGAGCGCGATCTCCTTGCCGGCATCGGTGACGGCGTAGTAGACCTCGCCGAACCCGCCGCGGCCGACGGCGCGCTGGATCGTCACTCCTTCGAGCGGGCGGTCACCATGTCGGAACGTGTACGCCACATGCTCCTCCGCGCTGTGTGACGTCGAGGCGTTGCCCCGACGGCCAGCGTGCGCTATGCGTGATTGCCTCTATTTGCAGCCAGGTACGACTTGGCGGTGAGGCGCAGGTCGCCAAACTCCAGCGTCTGGCCGAGCTGCACCGTTTGTACGTTGTTGCTGAGAAAATGCTTGCCGGCGGTTTGCCGCGCGCGCAACTCTCCGTTGCGGTCGAACACCACCACACGGCCATCCACGCCGCGGGTGCGAATGTGGCAACTCGCGTCGGGCCCGATGATGCAGGTTTCGCGGAATAGGATCACATCGCTGACGTCCTGGGCCAATCGGCAGCGGTGCGACAGGCGCAGGACGGCGGAACCGCTCTTCGCGCTCGGCTGGGCGAAGGTGAACTTACCTTTCGTGCCGAGGACGACGCGATCGCCGTCGCGCAGGAGCGTGTGCTCGACGCTGCGACGATTGACCGTTGCCGGGCCATACGCGGTCAGGAAGTAGTTGTCACCTTGCCGGATGATGTCGGCGTGGTGCGATTGGAGGTCGGCCGGGATCTGGACGTCGATCGTCGCCGACGTTCCGGCTTTGCCGATGCGCACGTGGTCGTTTCGCAGCAACATACTGCTGCCGCCGCCATCGACAAGGACGAGCAGTGGTTGCGCCGTGTGACCATCGGTTGCGTGCGCGGGCTGTGCCGGCCGAGCGGCGCGCGGGGCGAGCACCTGCGTTGCATCGCCTGCGGGCACTGCTGCTACTGATGCAAAGAGCCCGAGCGGGGATGCGAGCAGCAGTTCCCGTCCTTCTGACACCTGTGCGAGCGCGTTCAGGGCAGCGGTGAGCCAGGGGGCGTCGCCGCCTGCAGCCTTGATGCGGAGCAACGTGCGGCGCAGGGCGTCGAAATCGGCGTCCGCCAACTGTCCCGTGGCCCGCGCGCAGAAATCGATCAGCCGCTGGCACTCGGATAGCGCCGGGTCGTGCGCGCTGAGGGCGCTGATGCCGTCACGTGCGGCCATGAGCCGTTCGAGCTTGCCGTCGCGATGCCACTCAGCGACGCAGCGCAGCGCTGCCGCCGCCAGTTTGGACGCGAGACTTTCGGTTTGTGCTGTGCGCCCGAAGCGTTCGCGCGCCTCGTTCCAGTAGCGAATGGCGACGAGCAGCTCGTTACGCCCCAGTGCGTCGCTGGCCTGTCGGACGCGTTGGGCGCCGCGCTCGACACGCTGCTGCAATTCTCCTTCGAGATCCTCACGATTGCGTGTGTCGTCGATGCGCTGTACGTCGAGCCGTCCGGTCTCGAGCCGACCGGCGCGGACGTTTTCCGCGGCGCGGGCGTAGGCGGCCTGCTCGGCCGCAGCGTCAACGCCGCCCTGGCGCATCTGTTCGACCACGCGCTGCCGGAGCGTCTTGACGTCCGGCCCCTCGCGGCCGATCACGGCCAGCTTGTCCAGGTCCGCCAAGGCGTCCGATAGCCGTCCGGCCTGCCGGTGCAGGCGGGCACGGGCCAGCAGCGGGGGGACCAGCCGGTCGAGCAGCTTCTCGCCGCGCTCATCCCGGCGAAACTCCGGTTTGGCGGCGACCGCGTAGGCGTCGTCGATGCGACCCTGGTCGAGGGCCTTCTCGGCGGCGCTCAATCTGACAAAAAACCAACGGGCGAACATGGCTATCCTCGGGGGCCGATTTTACCACGTCGTGCCGGCGGGCCCGAAAATCTGCTCCAGGGCGGCCTCTGCCCGCCCCAAGACGCCGATACCGTGCCCACGCGGCGTAATCGAATTCGGGGCTGGACCGGCGATATTTCCGAAGCGCGGCGACGGCCAGTTCTCGCGCAAATTTCGCGTAAATCGAGAATCGGGCCGGATTTCCTAATGACCACGCACCGCAGAAGTGCCGATAGAGACGACGAGGCCCCAACAGGCCCGCATCTCGCGACCAAACTCGGATGAGAGCTGAGCGAGAAGCGAAAGGTGGTGCCACATGTTTCCGTGGTTCATCGAATTCATGTCGATCATCTACAATCTGATCACTCTGGGTGTCGAGGGCTGAGTATGGCTGCCGAGCCACACCCGTTCTCACCGACCGAGATCAGGCTCAGCCTGGCATGTGCATCCGGGCTCTGGGTCCTGACGGTTGGGCTGCTGGCGGCGTTGGCAGCGTGGGCGACCGGTCCACAGCTCGTGATCTGATTGCGGGTGCGACGCACGAACCGGGGGTTGGCCGTGTCGCGGCCATCGCGCGACGGCAACAGGGATTCCCGTTAGCCGGCGCGCACAATCCTGACTGACAATCGAATGGGGAGACAAGGACACGTGCTTTCGCGCGGCAGTTGCCTAGGTTCTGCGCTATCGGCCACCGCCCGCCGCAACGTGCTCCTGCGAAGAGGATGTGCCGCTGGTGGTGACCATGAGTGTCGTCGACACGGTCGTATCGCCGAGCGACCACACTGGGCCGGGCGTAAGTTGAAGCTGACGCAGGTGTGCGCGGCGGACACAGTACGCGGCCGATCCACCCACGACCAGCGCGGTTGTCAGAACGACGATCTCAATGACGACGCGGCTGGTTGTCTCGCTGATGATGAACAGCCCGGCCAGAAACGCTCCGAAGACGATGAGTGCTGTGATGGTCAGGATCGTGCGCACGCGAAACCGCTTGCCTGCAGGGAGCATGTTGACCAGCAGCATTGCAAGGAGGCAGGTCAAACAGGTGCGAATCGCCAGCTCGCCGCGGGTGACACGATAAGACCAGGCGCCGCGCAGGAGGTCATCCAGCATCAATGCCTGGATCTGACACCCGTATGCCCATTGCCCAGCGCGAAACTGATGCAAGTCCGCCGGTGGGATCATCTGGCCGATCAGCACCGCACGGCCGAAGAACCAGTCGCGAAGCTGCTGGGGGTTGGCGCGCAGGACATCCTCTACCGCAATCACGTCCTGGGCCCATTGCGGCAGTTCCCGCAGCGTGAAGCGGCCGACCATGTAGCGGTCATCGGTTCGCCGCTCGAGGTCGTTGCGGTGCGGACGCTCATTCTTGACGATCGGGACGCGGTCAACCTCGGCCCGCCAGCGCCGTTCGTTGCGGCCGCTGGCACGTCGCCGATAGCGCAACTCGAGCTCCTCCACGTCGGCGCGAATGACCATTTCGCAATCGGGATGCCGCGCTGCTGCTGCTGCTGCCAGTGCCAATGCGGGCGTGGGCGAGTTGAACCCACGTTGAATCGCGAGCGGCAGATAGACCGCGTTCGGCGCGGCGCCGGGCTGCTGCGCCGAGAGATGACCCCAGGTGTGGGCGGCGGCACGAATCTGGTCGCAGAGTTGTGGTTCGCCGTTGACGTCGAGCTGCTTGGCGCCGATGACCACCGGGGCGCCGACGCCGTTCATGCCGGCGATGAAAGCGGGATCGTATTGGGGCTGACAGTCGGGGAAGAAGTAGTCCCAAACGACGACCCGCGGTTTGGCTGCTGAGAGTCGCTCCAGCAACTGGCCGTAGAGCAGCCGCCAGCTTTTTCGGTTCTTCAGTTCGAGTCCGGGTATGGTTGCCACCGACTCCGGCTTGGCGAGGTATGAGAGCGTGCTGGGCTGGAAGGCGATGATCGCGGTCTGCCCCGGCGGGTCGCCTGACTCGACCCAACAGGCGTTTCCGTGCCAGAACATCCACGCCAGCGCGAACGCCAGCGTGACGGAAACCGTGGCCTGGACCGCGAGTGGGTTGTTGCGGACGACGAGTGCTGCAAGGCGCGAGACGTGGTACGCCGGCGTAGGATCGCTCTGAGCAGTCGTAGCCCGTCCGGCGAGGTAGTTCTCCAGATCGGCGACCAGTGCTGCGCAGCTTGGATAACGGTGTTCGGGGAAGTGCTGCACGCAGCAGGCAATGATCGCCGCCAGGTCTGCGGCCCGACTCACGTCGTGTTTGCGCAGCACCGCGGCCAGGCGTGACGTCTCGGTTGCGCGACGTGCGGGCTGGCCGGTGATGATATGGAAGAGCAGCGCACCGAGGCTGTAGATGTCAGTGCGTTCGTCAACGGGTTGGCCGGCCACCTGTTCCGGTGACATGTAGCCGTATGTGCCCAGCACGCCTTCAGTGCGACCGTTTCCTTCGGCGGCGGGCTCGACGGCGGCGCGCTTGGCGATGCCGAAGTCGAGGATGTGCGGCTGGCCGTCGGCGTCGATGAGGATGTTCTGGGGTTTCAGGTCGCGGTGTATGACGCCGGCGCGGTGGGCGTAGTCGATCGCGGAAGCGACGGTCTTGATGATCTCGATACGTTGTTCGAGCGAGACTTCGTGTTCTCGCACGTATGCGTCAAACTGCTGGCCCTCGACATGCTCCATCGCGAAGTAGTGGGGCTTGCTCGTGAGGTGGGCCTCGTAGAGCGTCGCGATGTTGGGATGCTGGAGCCGCGCGCTGAGTTGCACCTCGTTCTCGAAGTACGCTTCGCGCAGCGGCGTTTTGCCGAACATGACTTTCAGTGCTTCGATCCGGGCCTTGCTGTGGTGAACGGCCTTGTAAACGACGCCGAAGCCGCCCTTGCCGATTTCCTCGATGATGGTGTAGCTGCGGAGGCGCGGGAAGCGCTCAGCGGTCGCGGTGCGGAACGTCGTTCGGCACGGTTCGCATTCGGTCAGGTGCTGAACGGTGGTATCACGGTCTTCCGGGGCCGTCGTACCTTCGGCCAGCGCGAGAGCCGTGTCGCGAAGTGAGCATGAACTGGACCGGGTAGGCATCCGTGCACCTCGGTCGGGAACTGGGCCACGCTGCGCATTCTACGGGCGCATGGCGTCCTCAGCCGATTATACGAGGCTGTATTCAATGCGGGAAGGTCTTATGACGACCGGCCGAACCTCAGCCGCGGGCGAACTGACGCACGTTGGCGCGGCGGGCTTCGGGTGGCTCGATGATGATCTCGCACTCGAGGTAGTTGCGTCCGAACTGCAGGCATTCGCGCTTGGACGGCATGAACAGGTCGACGGTGCTATTGCGGAACCGTGCGTGCGTGCGGTCAGTTACGACGTATGTCTTGCCGAGCTTGGGGATGTGAACCTTCGATCCGAACGGGACGTAGCCCGGCGCGGCGCACTGACCGATGCCGGACGGGACGCCGGCGGCTGTTGTGCCGCGGTCGCAATAGGCTGTCACACGGCAGATGCGGTAGAGGGTGTTATCATCGTCGACCGTGGTCTGCGAGTCATTGGTTACGATCGCTGCTGATTCATGGCTGGTGAGCGCGGCCGAGGAGTTCTGAGCGTCGATAATGACGGCCGGCTCGAGATCGACAACAGGTTCGGAGTCGATGGGTTGCTGATCGAAGCCGCGGCTGGACACGACACCGACTGCGAGGAGCAGGGGCAGTGTTAATCGCGCGAGGGGCTGTAGCAGCGCGATCATGTCGAACTCCTTCGTTCAACGACTCGCGAGCCAGTCGTCCGTGGAGGCCCGGTATCTAAATGAGAACTTGCCCGGAACTGCTGCGATCCGCCCTGATCGCAACCGGCGCGAAGTCCCGAATTATATTGCAGGCTGGTCGAGAATCCAGCCAAATCTGCGGCGAATGGGGCTGTCGCGGGAGGTTCGAGTCCCAGGATTGGTCGTTGACGAGCAACGTTGCGGGACTATACGCGGCTCCGGGAGCGATTTCGAATTTCGCGGCAGATTCCGAGAATAGTGTTATCGACGCAATCTCTGCAGCGATTGACGCGGACCTGCGAAAGGCATCCAATAACGAGCGTTGATCTAGTTAGTCGTCTGGTTGGCAGTTAGGATTGTAACATTATTCTGGATATAAACTTACGGCACTGGTAAGGGCGTGTGTGCTGCGGAGGAACTCAAGATGCGGAAGCCGTTCGTCGCCGGCAACTGGAAGATGAACCTCGATCTGGTACGTGCGCGAGAATTGGTCGCGGGGATCCGGGGCGGTCTGGGAACGGATGCTGACTGCCGGCGGGTCGATGTGGCGGTCTGCCCGCCGAGCGTCTATCTGTTCCCCGTGGCAAATGAGCTCGTTGGATCGGGAATCGCTCTCGGGGCGCAGGATGTGTACCCCGAGCCCAAAGGAGCGTTTACGGGCGAAGTCTCGGCGGAGATGATCAAGGATGCCGGCGCGCAGTACGTGATTATCGGTCACAGCGAGCGGCGCCACACCATTGGGCACCTCGAAGATGATCGCATGATCAATCTGAAGGTAAAGGCGGCTGGGGCGGCTGGGTTGACGCCGATCCTATGCGTGGGCGAGACGATCGGTGAACGGAAGCGAGGGCAGACGCTGGAAGTGCTTACTTTTCAGTTGGTTGCGGGAATGACCGGCGTATCGGCCGAAATTGCCGAGCGGATCGTGATCGCTTACGAGCCCGTCTGGGCAATCGGCACCGGAGAAGTCGCGACACCTGATCAGGCTCAGGAAGCCCACGCTCACCTGCGGGGTGAATTGCGGAAACTGGTTGGCGATCAGGCTGACCAGACGCGGATTCAGTACGGCGGGAGCGTCAAGCCGGACAACGCCGCCGACCTGTTCGGGCAGCCGGACGTGGACGGCGGGCTGATCGGCGGGGCAAGCCTGAAGGCGGACGACTTCGTGGCGATCATCTCCGCCGCACTGGCAACAGTTCAGAGGTAGGAGTATACTACTGAGTTCCCGTCCCGACGCCGCGGACAGTGGTTTCGGCGGGACAATGCAGCGACACCCGAGACTTGAGGCTGGCTATGGTACTGGCGGCATTCTATCACACGATCCTGGCGATCTTCTTCGCGGTCATCGCCATTCTGCTCATTATTGTGGTCCTCCTCCAGCGCGGGAAGGGCGTCGGCTTGGCTGGTGCTTTCGGCGGGGCCGGTGGCGGAACTGCGTTCGGTGCGAAGACGGGTGACGTCCTTACGTGGATCACAGTGTTTGGTGCAGTGTTGCTGCTGGGGTATACGGTCATACTGAACTTCGTTTTCGTTCCCGGTGGCCCCGACCTGCAGAACACATCTCAGATATCGCCGGCGTCCCCGTCGCCCGTGACGCCGCCCGCGTCCCCGCCGGTGACGCCCCCCGTAACACCCCCGGCCTCCGATGGCACGGGCGGAAACACGCTACATCTCGACTTGGAGGCGTTTCCGCCGCTGTGCGGCGACTCCCCGATCTTTGCCGGCAACCTGACCTGACGCTGGCTCAGACCGCTCCGCCGACTCCGTCGTGCCGGCCTGCGCCCCGCGGTCGCTGGTAGCCGATAGTGGCTGTAAGGAGCGCACCATGTTGCAGTCGATGACCGGATTTGGCGATGCGCGTCTGGAAGATGACGAGCGGAGCTACCTGCTCGAAGTTCGCAGCGTCAACAACCGGTATCTGAAATCCTCGATCTACCTCCCGGACGATTTTGCGTTCTGCGAGCCGGAGGTGGAAAAGGTGCTGCGGACGCGGTTGATTCGTGGGAGTGTGATTCTGCGACTGCACGTCCGCGCCAAGGACCCGGAGGCCGCGCTCGACATCGACCACCGGGTCTTGCAGGCGTATCTGAAGCAGCTCCGTGCCGTGGCGGGTGACGATCCGCGAACCACGATCAACCTCGCGACACTGGTCTCGCTGCCGGGCGTGACGCAGCCGCAGGACCTGAGTGATGAGGAGCGGGCCGCCCGCTGGAAGGTGCTTGAGCGACTGGTTAACGAGGCGCTCGATCGCCTGGTGCAGATGCGCAGAACGGAGGGCAGTGCGCTGGCGGCCGATCTGCTGGGGCATTGCAGCGCAATCGAGCAGAGCCTGGAGCGCGTGCAGAGCTGCGCCCCGGACGTCGTGAAAGAGTATCGCGATCGGCTTCAGGCACGCGTGAGCGATCTGATTGCGGGCAGCGGCATCGAGTTGGCCGAGGACGATCTGCTGAAGGAAGTTTCGGTCTACGCGGAGCGCAGCGACATCAGCGAGGAGTTGAATCGCCTCGCCGGGCACCTGGAGCAGTTTCGCCAGGTGATGCAGCAGGGCGATGCGGCCGGCCGCAAGCTCGAGTTTATCTCGCAGGAGATGCTGCGCGAGGCGAACACGATCGGCTCGAAGGCCGGCTCGGCGGTGATCGCACGCGAGATCATCGAAGTAAAGAGCGCGATCGACCGGATCAAAGAGCAGGTGCAAAACGCGGAGTAGGGGGCAGAGTGGGAATGCCAAGTCCCGCTCGCAATTCGGTGGCGGGGGGCCATAATTCGGCCATGCTGATCGACACCCATTGCCATCTGACCAGCGCCGGCCTGATCGAGCGGATCGATGAGGTCATGGCCAACGCGGAGGCTGCCGGCGTAACACGCCTGCTGCTCGTCGCAGTCAACGTGGCAGATGCGTGTGCGGCGTTGGAGCTGATGGCGGTGTGGCCGCAACTCAGCCTGATCACGGGCATTCATCCGCACGAAGCCGGCAAAGTGTCGGAGCAGGATTTCGCGGAGATACTCGCGATTCTGCGCGGCGAGGGCGTCGAGTCGCCACTGGCTGAACGCATCGTGGGCGTGGGTGAGACGGGGCTGGACTTCTACTACGATTTCGCGCCGCCGGAGCGGCAGGAGCAGGTGTTTCGAGCGCATCTCGACGCGGCGCGGGAATTGAACCTGCCGGTCACGATTCACGCGCGCGAGTCGGAGCTGCGCGTTTGCGAGATACTGGCGGAGTATCCGGCGCTCGCGGGCCGCGTGGTGTTTCACTGCTTTTCGGGGCCGCCGCCGGTCGCGGAGCGGGCGCTGAACCTCGGCTGCTACCTGTCGTATACAGGCGTGGTGACGTTCAGCAAGAAAGCGGAGCACATTCAGGCTTCCGCCCGGATGACGCCGCTGGACCGCATCATGGTGGAAACCGACGCGCCGTATCTGTCACCGGAACCGGTACGCAAGATGCGTCCGAACGAGCCGGCGAACGTGCTGCACACGGCGCGGTTTCTGGCCGATCTGCGCGGCGAGGACTTTGATACGTTCGCGGCGGCAACGACCGCTAATGCCGAGCGTTTCTTCAGCTTAACGAAGGACTGATCATGGGTGTCTGGCTGGTGACTGGCGGGGCTGGGTTTATCGGAAGCCACATCGTGCGAAGACTGCTCGCGGAAGGCTGCAAGGTCCGCGTGCTCGACGATTTCAGCAGCGGCAAACCGGAGAATCTCGAAGGGGTCGCGAACCAGATCGACCTGGTGCGCGGCGACATCTGTCACATCGAGACCGTCACCAAGGCGATGGACGACGTCGAGACGGTCTTTCACCTGGCGGCGAGGGCCAGCGTCCCGCGCAGCGTCGAGGAACCGCGTCCGGCGCACGAAATCAACGTCACCGGTACCTTGAACTTGCTCATCGCGGCGAAGGAAGCCGGCGCGCGGCGCTTCGTTTACTCGGCGAGCAGCAGTGCGTACGGCGATACGCCCGTGATGCCGAAGAAGGTCGACATGCGTCCGCTACCGCTGAGCCCATACGCGGTGAGCAAGCTGGCTGCGGAGAACTACTGCTCGTGCTGGTCGTACGTCTATGGGTTGCAAACGGTTTGCCTGCGATACTTCAACGTGTTCGGACCGCGGCAGGATCCGTTCGGGGCTTACGCGGCGGTTATTCCCGCGTTCGTGTCGCGAATGCTGAAAGGCGAGCGGCCGGTGATTTACGGGGACGGCGAGCAGTCGCGCGATTTCTGCTACATCGACAACGTTGTGCAGGCCAACTGGCTGGGAGCGACGGTGCCTGAGGTACACGGCGAAGTCGTCAACGTGGCCTGCGGCGACAGCACGACGCTGAACGAGATCGTGGGCGACATTAACAAACTGCTGGGCACAAACATCGAGCCGGTGTACGAAGCCCCGCGCGCGGGCGACGTGAAGCACAGCCTGGCCGACGTGTCCGTGACGAAACACGTGCTCGGCTACGAGCCGAAGATCCTGTTCCCCGAAGGGTTGAAGCTCTCGATCGATTGGTACAGGGCTAATCTGTCGTAACCTCCGCGCCGACGGTCACGTACGTGCGCGGCCCCATGCCGCAATAGCGACAGAGGACCTCGTGCTCGCGGACGTTGAGTTCGGCGGCCAGATCAGCCGTGCTCAATGCGGCGCCGAGCAAGATCACTTCATCTCCGGTCTTGTCGCCCGGGTCCACCGAGACGAATGACGTATTCATGCCGATCTCGAGCAGGCGTTGCCGCCGGCTGTTGATGAGCACGGGCGCGGGGGACAAGCCGTTGCTGTAGCCGCCGAGGATCACGCCCACACGCGGGGCGTGGAAGCCGGTGTAACCGATTGGCCCGATCGTATCCCGGACGAGTTGGAGTTTGGTGGTGACGCGGATGGCCCGGCGATACAGCGCAAGCCCTGGGCGAACAGCGTCGAACCAGGTCTTGGGATTGTCGAGCAGGCACGTGGGGGCGGCATGCAGTGGTTTACCACGGCCCGCACACGCATCACGCAGGATCTCTGTGCCGGATTCCGTAACGGCGTGTGCGAAGTATTCCGAGACTTCGCAACGGGCGCTCAACTCGTCGATCTGTTCGGGGGCCGCGCCAAAACGCTGCATGCCGGTGTCAACCTTGATCGCGACGTGTTGATCGGCGAAGCGGTCGACGTCTGACAAACTCGCAATCGCCGGCCGCAACACGAGTTGCTGATAGTCGTTGGGATCGTCCAACGGCGGTCCGAGCACGAGCCCCGGCCGGCGAACGGCGCGGGCCTCCTCGACGGTGAAGTACGCGAAGTCATCGACGACGGACGCCAGCGTGTCGGCAACAAGCGGTGCGCCGAGACCGTAGGCATCAGCCTTGATGACCGCGATCAGTCCAACGCCGGTGTGCGTGCGGATCTGCTCGGCGACTGCGCGCACTTCATCGAGGTTGATGGTTACATGGATGGATGGTGTACGCATGATGGCCTACCGTGCGGACATCCGTGTCCGCTACGATGGAGTATATCCGGGCTGCGGGCGCGGGCAATCGACGCTTCAGAACTGCCAGGGGAAGCGGTGCCGGAAATGCCGGAAGAGCAAGCCGAGCGTGCGAAACACGACGTAGCCCTGATAGAGCCAGATGAAAGCTGCCAGGGGTAACGCCACGAATGGGCCAATGTACGCCACGTCCTCGAGGTAGGCGAGCGAGTCGTAGAGCCGGTCGCACGCGTAAACAACTCCCACGACTAGCAACCAGGCGACGATGTAGACCGGTCCGATGCCCCAAATGCAGCGGATCAGCCAGTCCGGTCGCAGAAACAGCAGTGACTCACCCAACGCGACGGACATAACCGCGACCGGCCATACAAACGACCCGACGACGAGGGCTGCGTAGACCGTCCACGCCTCGGCCGATTCCATGTTGGTTGCGGTAATCCACGGACCGAAGCATGCCAGCGAGATGAACGCCAGCCACAGCAGCGGCTTGAGCGCATCTTCCCACCAGTCCCAATCGGGATCGACCAGCGGGAGCTCGTCGTCGCCGCCGGCCGTGCGCGTGAGCGTGCGCCAATAGAACTGCGCTATGTAGAGGAACAGCACCGCGGTCGCGATCAGGCCGATCGGCAGCGCGAAACAACCGATGAACTGTCCCGCAACGGACATGAACAGATACGGCAACGCGCAGACGACCGCAGTGAGGGCGATGTGTACGAGGTTGCCGATTCTGCCGGCGAGGTAGAGTGACTGCAGCAGGTCCCGCAGAAAACGGCCGTTCAGCGTGCGTTGGGGGAGACGCGCAAGCTCCTCCGGACTGAGCGCGGCTGACGGAGTGGCGACCGGCTGGCCCAAGAGCGTGCCGCCGCCGAGCGCTGCGCGCGCGAGCGCCTCGTCGCTCGAATGTACACTGCCGACGCGGCCGGGCCGGGCACCCGTGTGGGCCAGGTGGATCGGTTCGTCGTCTGTCCGGCGTGCTTCCGGCGGGGCGGATTTGTCGAGTCCGACCAGAAAGTCGTCGTCATTGATGCCGCTCGCTCGATCGCTCCCGCCCTGGACGGGTTTCAGCGGGATGCCGGCGGCGGCTGCGCGGAGGTCGGCGTCGGTGAGTGTGATGGGGCGTTTGCACTTCGGACAGCGGATAATCTTGCCCGCGCAGGCGTGACGGACACGATAGCGCTGGCCACAGCCACAGCGTCCGTGGACGATCGTCTCGTTCAGCGAATCATCGGTCATGTGCGGTCCCCTGTAACGAAGCGTATTACGGCAGTCTAGCCGCTACGGACTCACCGAGCCGCTACAATTCGGGCTGTTGTTTGTAACGCGAGCCATGGATGAAGCTGTCGGAACTGCAATATGGCCTGCCGCCGGAGCTGATTGCGCAACACGCGGTGGAGCCGCGTGATGCGTCGCGGCTGCTCGTGCTGCACCGTGACTCGGGCCGCATCGAGCACCGCACGTTCCGCGACGTCAGCGAGTATCTGAACGCCGACGATTGCCTCGTGCTGAACAACACACGGGTGATTCCGGCGCGGTTTTTCTGTCGGCGCGCAACCGGCGGGCGGGTCGAGGGGCTGTACCTGCATCAGCGTGATGGCGCATGGTGCGTCATGCTGAAGCCCGGCGGGCGGCTGAAGGTGGGCGAGCGGCTGGCGTGCGACGGAGCTGATGTGCAGCTACGGCTCGAAGCGAAGCTGGAGCGCGGCGAGTGGCTGGTGCGACCTGAGCCGGACACGTCGCCGCTAGACTTGCTCAGCCAGGTCGGTCAGACGCCGCTGCCGCCGTATATTCAACGCGGCGCCGAACCGGAAGCAGGCGATGTGACGCGCTATCAGACAGTGTACGCGCAGGAGCCGGGTGCGGTCGCGGCGCCGACGGCGGGGCTGCACTTCACCCCGGGATTGCTGAACCGGATAGCGACAAACGGTGTGCGCCGTACAGAGGTGACGTTGCACGTCGGCGCGGGGACGTTTGTGCCGGTGGAAGCTGAGGACCTAGCCGGGCATCGCATGCACGCCGAGTGGTTCGAAGTGAGTGAGGATGCGGCGGCGGCGCTGGACGCGACGCGGCGGGCGGATGGACGGCTGATCGCGGTCGGCACGACGGCGGCGCGCGTGCTGGAGTCAATGGGGGCCAGCGACTTCGCGGCCACGCAGTGTTGGACGGATATCTTCCTGTATCCGCCGTACGTGTTTCGGAACGTGGATGTGCTGATCACGAACTTTCATTTGCCCGGGAGCACGCTGCTGGCGCTGGTGATGGCATTCGCGTCGTGCGAGCAGATTCGTACGGCGTATGCAGCGGCGGTCGCGGAGCGGTATAGGTTCTACAGCTACGGCGATGCGATGCTGATTCTGTAGCGGTCTTCCTCGTGCCACCGCTTTAGCAGTGGATTGTGGGATTGCGGAGTTCGGACTGAGTCTACGAGCGCCTACGACAGCGGCTGACCGGGACGTCGGCCGCTGCGAGGCCCTGCCGCGTTCAGCCGAACGCGAAGTACCACAGCGCTGTGCCCAATGTGCTCCAACCGATGAGGGCGCACAGCGCGCTGGTGACCAGTGCGCTGCGCAAGACGTTGACAGGTTTCGGACAACGACGAAACAGCAGCAGCGCCAAACAACTCGTCGCCAGTCCGAGCTGGATCAGATTTGTGATGGCCCAGGCACCGATGCCCAGCACCGCGAGCAACCCCAGCGACGGTGTTGACTTGCCGACGATGAAGAGGCACGCTGCACAGAACTGTGCGCCGGCCAGTCCAAGCGCGTTGCGCAGATACGAGGGTGCGGTGTTCTCATCGCGGTCGAACGTCGTTGGGTCGGTAGGATCAAAGCCCGTGCCGCACTCGGGGCAGCGGTTGATTGAGAGACCTTCGACAATGTAGCCGCATTCGAGGCAACGGCGCGGCGGTGGCTCGGACATGCGTGCATTCTAGGGGTGGGGTCGTCGTTCCGATGAGCGCCAGGAGGAGGAATCCTCAGCGTTGGGGGAGTTCAACCCTCCCCCATCCCCTCCCTGTCAGGGAGGAGGGTTACGTGTCGCGGTAGAGCGTTTCTGCGAAGTAACTGCTGCGGACGAACGGGCCGCTGGCTACGCCGGCGAAACCGAGCTCCTCGGCAACCTGGGCGAGCTGCTGGAACTCCTCTGGTGTGTAGAACTTCTGTACATCGACATGGCGCGTGGTCTGCATGGGCCGGAGGTACTGCCCGATTGTGAGCAGGTCACAGTCGATTTCTCGCAAGTCTTTGAGGACCTGCAAGAGTTCCTCGTGTGTTTCGCCCAGGCCGACCATCACGCCGGATTTCGTTCGGATGTCGGGTCGCAGTTCCTTGGAGATACGGAGCGTGTCGAGTGAACGCGGGTACTTGGCCTGCGGACGCACGGGCTTGTGCAGTCGCGGCACAGTCTCGACGTTGTGATTGAAGACCTCGGGGCCGGCGCTCAGAACGATCTCGATGAGCTCGGACCGCGCGTGGAAGTCGGGCGTGAGGACTTCGACGGTAACGCCGGGGGTGCGGGCTTGGATGGCGCGAATGCAATCGGCGAACTGGCCGGCACCCTCGTCAGGAAGATCGTCGCGCGCGACCGACGTGATAACGACGTGCTTGAGACCAAGCTGTTCGGACGCTTCGGCGAGTCGCGTCGGCTCCTCGGGATCGGGCGGATCCGGGCGGGCTGTCGCAACCGCACAGAACTTGCAGGCCCGCGTACATTTCTCGCCCAGGATCATGAACGTGGCGGTCTTGCGCGACCAGCACTCGGTCAGGTTGGGGCAGCGGGCTTCGACGCAGACGGTGTTCAGGCGCAAGCCGTTGACGAGTTTGCGCGTCTCGATCATCTCGCCGGTGGGCATGGGGCGCTTCAGCCAGGCCGGCAGGCGTCGTCGTCTGGGCTCAGCGGCGATCGGTAACTGGGTCGTCGAGGTCATTTCGTTGATTGTAGCGGTGTACCGAGACAGCAGCGAGATCAGGTGTCCGACGGCGGTGCCGGGCGGCGCTTGCGGCGATGCGTCATGAAGAACGACACGCGGTCAGCGATTTCCGGAGGCACCCGACGTTTCAGGGCGGCGCGGGCAGCCGAAAGGGCCGTCCGCCGCGAGACGTGTGTGAGCAGGATGTGCTCGTTATTCAGACGTGGGAGCACGTCCGCTAAATCGTCGATGTGGATGTGATAGCCGGCGCGGGCGCGGGCACGGTGGTCGGGTTCGATGAACGTGCATTCGAGCAGGAGCACCTTGCTGTTGCGCACGTGGTCGCGTTTGAGAAAGTCGCCCACGGCTGTGTCGCCGCAATAGGTGACGAGCGGGATTTCGACGCGGCGAGTAATCTCGACGCCCTGTTTCTTGAGCTCGACGATCTGCGGTCCTGTGAGCTCGCGGTATTCGTCGAGGATCTTTTTCCGCACCTCTATTGCCGTGAACCCCAGCGCGTGGACGGTGGAGCGATCGTGGCGGCGGCAGGGGTGATTCACGCGGAACGGTCGCACGATCAGGTTCCGGCGCAGTTGGATATCCATATCCGGCTCGGCAGCGTGGATGTTGGCGGGCGGTTCGTGACCGTCGATGTCGGCCCAAAGACGGAGCAGGCGCTGGATCGGTTCGACGAGTGGCGCGGGGGCGTAAATGTGCCCCGGCGCGTTGTCGATGAACATGCGCTGCGAGAAATAATACGCTAGCCCGGCGGCGTGATCCATGTGTCCGTGGCTGAGGCAGACGTGGTCGACGCCGAGCAGCTCGATGTCGCAACGTCCGACGTCGAAGGCGAGGTTAAGCTCGGGTGCGATGACGAACGACTCTTCGCCTGCGCGGGAGAAACCGAGCAGATGCACGTCGTCGTGTGTGAACTCCGCCAACGGTCCGGCCATGGGGAGGCGAGTTATACCGTCAGCGGATAGCAAAGTCAGCGGTGCGCGAAAATGTGGGTGGTTCGGAAAACGCGAACCCAAATTCGTTTGACACCCTGCATGTTGTGTTATAAACTTGCAAACATAACAATCGGTGGTATTGGACCTCGTTGTGAGGGCGCGGGCCACAGGTTGTGATTGCGGAGTGGACAAGCTTGCCGCAAAGCGCTGGACAGTTCCGCGGAACGGCTGCAACGGGCTCGTGAGCTGATGCGGTGCCCTTTCTGCAAGGAAGACGATGACAAGGTCATCGACTCGCGTTCGACCGAGGGTGGTGCATGTATCCGCAGGCGCAGGCGGTGCATTCACTGCGGACGCCGCTTCACGACGTATGAGCGGATCGAGGACGCGATCAAGCTTGCGGTCATCAAACGTGATGGATCGCGGATGCCGTACGACCGACAGCGAATGTACGAAGGGATTCGGCAGGCAGCCTTCAAGCGGCCGATCTCGTCGGAGCGACTGGAGCAGGTTGTTGACGAGGTCGAGGAGTGGCTGGTCAGCAACTTCGAGAAAGAAGTTTCCAGTCACACGATCGGCGAGCGAATCGCTTCGGTGCTGCGGCGAGTGGACAAAGTGGCCTATGTTCGTTTCGCGAGTGTGTATCGCCAGTTCGAAGATGTAGGTGAGTTCATCGAGGAGGCCCAGGACGTACTCGAGCGCGAGGCTGAGAACATTCCCGGGCAGCAGAACCTCTTTGAGGGGCCGGCAGAATCGTGAAACGCAAGCCGCCAATTATTGTGACCAAGCGCGACGGGACTCTGGAGCGCTTTCGTCCGGCGAAGCTGGCGAATTGCCTGGCGCGGGCCATGGAGCAGCGGCAGTTCGATCCGAAGCTGGCGGAGCCGCTGGTACGAGCGGTGGCGCTGCACCTGCGGGAGTGGGGTGAGGCGCGGCCGCCGAGCACGGGCTACATCCACCGCTGTGTGTGCGCGGTGCTGAAGCAGACGGGCCTGTCGGATATTGCTGATGATCTCGCGGTGCAACGGCGGCTACGTGCCATCAAGCGGCGAAAGATCCGCGTGCTGGATAACGAATCGAAGAACCCCCGCGGTCGGGAATGGCGTAAGGCCGACGTCGTGGAGATGCTTCAGAATCAGTACGGTCTGCGGCACGGCGTATGTCGGTTCCTGGCCGGCCAGGTTGAATCGCAAGTTTTCGCGCTGAACTATCGTCGGGTGCGAACGGCGTTCCTGGCGGAATTGGTGCGAAGTGAAGTGCTGGCCTGGGGGCTGGCGGATGAACAGGCGCTGAGCGTGGACGACCCAGCGGTCGTTCCGCCGGTCGCAACCCGCGAGCCCGAACGGCCAAAACAGAAGTAGAGGAAATCCGCATCAGCGTCTTAGGCGGTCGACTGGTAGCGCGCCACGGCTGGAGCGGCCGTCTGAGAGCTTGATGCAGCCATGATGGTCAGGGTTCGTAGCGTGCCAACGGATGGCATGCCGCGTTCCTGTCAGTGGAACCCACACTGGGAGTACGCAGCCGCTACGGACCCACCTTACAAACCTCCGTTCCCCTGATGAAGGGCGAGTCGAGTCCCGCCCACGCCCACGCTCGACTCGCCCGCCCCTTTTTATGCGGGTCGAGGAGGCATCGTGCAGCGCGCGGCTTACGCGTGTCGCGTGGTCGTTCTGCGCGTCGTATAATCCAGCAGAAATCGGCATCGACCGGCCGACCGACCGTCACGCGGAGCCGATGTCGCCTGGAGTGCTGAGTCGATGAAGTTACCGAAGATCAGCGAGCCCGAACGCTATCGCGGCCTGTACGTGTACGACTTTGGCGAGTGGGTCGCGGTCGGCTATACGGTGGCGGAAATCGTCGTCCTGCTGGAGTCCGAGGAGCACGCCGACGGAAAAGTCTACCAGATCGTCCGGGCGCAGCCCGACGGGGGGATGGAACTTCGCGGTGTGTCGGCGGAGCGGTTCCAGAAGGAGGCCGGGCTGTTCTTCAACCGCGATGAGCTGGCTGATGCGGAAGCGGATTTTGCGGAATTGTGTCGCATTGCCGACGAGCCGGGACGTGCCATCCCGTGCCGGGCGTTCGTACAAGTGGCGGATCGGGGTGCTGTCGATGGCGCGGCGCGATACGTGACGGCATTGATCTACCCCGCGGAATACGACGACGAAGTGTCGCGGTGGCTGATGGATCACGAGTACGCGGGCGGAACTACGGTCGAAAGCGGCCCGAGCCACGTCAGCAATTACTACGCCGAGCAGGTCGAAGTGCTGCAAAGACGACAACTATGGAATCGCAGCGGCGAATCATCCCGTTCCCCCGAAGAAGTGCTGCGTACCGTGCGCAGAGCCGTCCAGCGCTGAGACGCCGAGCGCGGTGGCGGGCGGCGGTGCTCGGCCGGGCCTGGGACTTCGCCACGTGGCTGGCGGCGCGACGGCGCGTGAAGGCGCGGGATGACGACTACGCCGCGCAGATCTACGGCACGCAGACCGGGCGCATGGGCGTTCGGATGACCGAGCTGTTGCGCGACCGAGTGCGGCGTACGTGGTTACGGGTGCGCGATGAATCAGACGAGCGATAGTCCCGTACTGCGGTCCGGGGGATGAGGATCTGAATCCTTGCTGACGGCGATACTGATTGTGGCGGCGTACCTGCTCGGTGCGGTTCCGTTCGGGCTACTGATCGGATTCACGCACGGTGTGGACGTCCGCACGCAAGGCAGCCGGAACATCGGGGCCACGAACGTGGGGCGCGTCATCGGGCGCAAATGGGGCTACACTTGCCTGGCGCTGGATATCCTGAAGGGCTTCGCGCCGGCTTTGACGGCGTCGCTCCTGTTGATGACTGGCGGCGAATCGCCGACCGAGCAGCTTCGCACGCTGGCGGTGGCGGTGGCGGCAGTGCTGGGACACGTCTTCCCGGTGTATCTCGGGTTTCGTGGGGGGAAGGGTGTGGCGACGACCGTTGGCGTCGCGCTGGGCATCTGGCCGTATTTCACCATTCCGATCGCAATTGCCTTACTGGCGTATGCGGTAGTGCGCTACTCGACGGGAACCGTGTCACTGGGGTCGCTGACGCTGGCAATCGTGTTCCCGCTGGCGGTATTTGGCTACGCGCGGTTCGACGGGCTGGCGTTGCGTGCGTGCTGGCCGCTGCAAACGGGTGCCATCCTGCTGGGCCTCGTGATCATCGTGCGGCATCGGGACAACATTCGTCGTCTCCTGGGCGGGGTGGAGTTGCGAGTTGCGTCGGGTGAGGAGCAGGGGGCTAAATAGCGTGTTCCAAACACGGGGGAAAGGCACTGCTGGTACAGCAGTGGCACGTCTTGCGCTACTGATGACCTCCCGGTCGGCCGCTATGAGGACCACCAAGCAGGGAGTACGACGGCTTCGCCTCGGCTAGTGCGCGCGACGGCGAAGTCGGCGTCGTAGATGCGGCTGAGCATGTCGGGTGCGAGCGTTTCTGAGGCGGGGCCGTCTGCGGCAATCCTGCCCGCGCGCAACGCAACGACACGACCGCCGAGGGCTGCGGGGAGCTGTAGATCGTGACTGACGAGCACAAGCGTCCCGCCGTCGTCACACCAGGTGCGCAGGATTTGGACAAGCTGAATCTGGTAGGCGGGGTCGAGAGCAGCGTTGGGTTCGTCGAGGAAGAGCACGGTCGGCGTCTGTGCGAACGCGGCCGCGATCAGTGTTTTCTGGCGCTCGCCGCCGCTGAGCTTGTCGAACGAGCGGTCGGCGAGTTGGGTCAAGCCGCAGCGAGCGAGGGCGTCGTCCACGATGTCGGCGTCGGTGTGCGGCGAGTTTGATCGGTGCGCGAATCGTCCGCCGGCGATGACTTCACGGACGGAGAATGCCGGAGTAGCGGCGAGTGCCTGTGGCACATAGGCGGCGAAGCGGGCGCGCTCGTCGGCGGGAATCCGCGACATGTCACAGCTATTCAATTGCACGTGACCGCGCTGCGGCTTTAGCAGCCCCAGTAGTGCCAGCAGCAGTGATGTTTTGCCAGAGCCGTTGGGCCCGATCAGGGAGAGTCGCTCGCCGGGCTGGAGCGTGAGCGACACGTCGTCGATCGCGAGTGTGCGTCCGCGTTGCACGCACAGGTGCTCGCACGCGAGCGACCAGTCGGTCGGCGGGCTATTCTCGGTCGGGGACGTGGTCATCGTCACCGATGATCTCACAGAGAGCCTGATACGTCCACGCGATACGGGGGCCGAGCAGGTAGTGTTCCGCGCCGCGGAGGACATGCACGCGATTTTGGTCGACGGCCTGAAGCCGCCCCAGCTTGCGCCAGACCTCACGCGCGTCTTCATCGTCGCCGGGTCGCTGGTCGGTGTCGGCTACGAGCTCGATGATCACATCAGGATCGGCGCGCAGGATGAACTCGAGCGACAGTGGCGAGAAGGAACGTCCGAGATCGGCCGCGATGTTGGTGTGGCTCGCGGCGCGCAGTAGATCATCGTAGAATGACCCCGGTCCGGCGACGAACGCTTCGTTCGGCGGGTCGGCCAGCGCGCCAATCGTCACTAGGACGCGTTGCGGCGGGGTAGAGCGAAAGCGTTCGGTGACGAGTCGTACTTCGGCCTGGATGCCGTCGATCACGTGCGTCGCGGTCTTTTGCCGGCCGGTCAATTCCCCCACGCGTGCAATCGACTGGTAAAGGTCGTCGAGAGAGCTGTCGGGCAACGTCTCGAACCTCACGCCTTGCTGCGAAAGCTTGTCGCTGATAGCGCGGCTTTGGCCGGAGACGAGCACCAAGTCGGCGTTGAGACCGAGCAGCACTTCGACGTTGAGGTTGTAGAGGTCGCCGATGACCGGCGCGCGGCGGACCTCGGGCGGGTACATGCAGTAACGCGTGCGGCCAATGAGCTGTCCGGCGAGTCCGAGCGCGGCGCAGATCTCAGTGACGTTGGGGGCGGTGCTGAGAATGCGGAGCGGGCGACCGTCGGTTTCGGTGGGATCGACAATAGGCTGGGCGGTCCAATCGTGTAGGCCGGCTGGCGCTGGGGTGCTGGTGTCGTCGGGCGGCGGGTCCCGTGGCGGGCGCTCGCAGCCCGGCAGGAGCGCGACCAGGAGTACGACAGATAGAGCGGTGAGTGGCTTCATCTGGGGTGATTCGGCGCGCCGTTCGGCATACGACGCGTAATCGCCGCTGAGAGAATCGCCGATTGCATCTGGCTGTCCCACGAGGGCGTCGGACCGAAGATTTCCAGTACGAGGCGGCCCCAGCGGAAGAGGATGCCGTACTCGGTCCAGCAGCCTTCGTCACCGGCTTCGAGCGGGCGGGCGTCCTCGGGTCGCAGGAACTCGTACGCATAGGTTGCACTCTCGCGCGTCTCGAACGCGAAGCAGCGCACGGTCAGACGGCGGTGTTGACGCTCCTCGTGTTGGTATCTCGCGAGCCATACGCCGGTGACGCCGAACTGCTCGAGATTATTCGCGTCGCGCCCGAGGCCGGGGGCCGCGTCGACGAGCGAGCCGGACCAGACGTCGCCCTTGAGGATCCACGGTGCCGCGATGTCGTCGGTGGGAAAGGCATCAATGACGGGACGCGTCGTTACGCCGCAGCCGAGCAGCGTTCCAAGCAGGGCGACGGGTGCCAAGGGCTGTGCGAACCAACACAATCGGGCGCGCGTATGCGTCATATTCCGTGCTCAGAGGAACGGGTTGCTGACTCGTTCCGTGCCAATGGTGGTCGGTGGTCCGTGACCGGAGTAGGCGGTGGTCTCGTCGGGTAGTGCGAGCAGATGCTGGCGGATGTTCGCGATCAGTTCATCGTGGCTGCTGCCGGGAAAGTCGGTGCGGCCGATGCTGCCGGCGAAGAGCGCGTCGCCGGTGATCACGACGTTAGCCTCAGCGCAGTAGTATGCCCGGCCGCCGGGGGAATGGCCGCGCACGTCGAGGGCCTGCCACTGAAGTGCGCCGAGCGTGAGCTCATCATCAGGCTCGATCAGACGATCCGGCTCCGGCGCCGTTACGGGCAACCCCATCGCGGCGGAGAGGTTGGCCTGTGGATCGGGTAGCATGTGCTCTTCGCCGGCGGGGCACCAGATGGGCAAGGCGGGAAATGCGTCGCGCAGCGCCTGCACGCCCGCGATGTGATCGACATGGCAGTGCGTGAGGACGATTGCGGCGGGTTGTAAGTTCTTCTCGCGCAGGTACGCGATCGCGTGCTCGGGCGTCGGTGCGAAGCCGGGGTCGATGATCCACGCCTCGGGATGATCAGCGCATGACAGGAGATAGCAGTTCTCCTGGAACATGGGATCGATGAAGGTCTCGATGCTCAGTGATGGATGCTCTGTCATGGCGTTATGGTGCGCCAACGCGCGTCAGAAGAACTTCTCGACGCGAACCGTGCGACCGGACAGGAAATTGCCGGCCTCGTACGCATCTTCGTGCATGAGCACGGCGTTGCCTTCGTTATGCGGCTCGCCCGCGCGGCAGTGCGACGAGCGCAGGCCGCCCAGCCACCAACGGGAGTCGGAGACGTAAAGCAGATCACCCGGCGCCGCCTTGAGGCGCTCCATATCGGCGGGGTCGAGTCGAACGATTGGGTATTCGGGTGCCGGCGGCCCGGTACCCACGGGTCTGCGTGGCGGGGCCTTGCCCTGGGCAAAATCTGTCGCAGTCAAGGCAGTTGTCATCGGCGTTGTGCCGTCGGATGAGACGGACAGTCCGGCGCGAATACGCTGCCCGACCTTGTAGTCGGGGTTAGCACCTTTAAACTTCTTCTGGGCGAAGTCCATGGTGCCAATCCAGAGGCCAGCGATTTCCGCGTCCGGTTTCGGCTTGGTCAAAAGCGATGCGGCCACGCCGATAACCGCCGAGCACATCAGGCCAAAGAATGCGGTCATGTAATTGAACTGGCCGTCTTCATCCGGTGCGACGCCGTGGGCGAACGGGCGGACGAGGTCGGGGAAGAACTTCGAGAGACCAATAGCAGCCATGCCGCCAATGAGTGCCGCTACGGCGCCGGCCGAGTTGAAACGCTTCCAGAACGCCCCAAGGAACACGGCCGCGACGATGGGCGGCGTGACAAAGGCCTGGAATTGCCCGTGGACCTCGTACATGTCCTTACCGAACGTCATGAAGAACAGGCCGATGCCCATACCCAGCAATGCGGTCACCGCGGAGGTGACACGTGCCGAGCGCATGTAGTGGCGATCGCTCGCGCCAGGCCGGATGTATGGTTGGTAGACGTCGTAGACGAACAATGCCGCCGTAGCGTTGGTCATCGTGTCGATGGTCGACATCAATGCCGCGGAGAGGGCCGCGAGCACGAAGCCGAACACGCCGGGGATGCAGACGGCGCTAGCGATGGTGACGAAGATATCGCGGGCTTCCTCGGGCGGCTCAATCAGCCCCATATCGATGGCGGCGTTTCCGATCCAGCCGGCGTTACCGACGACGATCATGCTCAGCGGCAGGATGAAGACGGTGTTGAAGAGGATCGCCTTGCGGCCTTCGTTCACGCTCTTGGCGGCCAGGAAGCGCATGATCAGACCCTGGCTGATGAACAGGAACGTGATGCTGCCAGCGATGCCGTCCTGCCAGAACACGCCGACGAAGTTGAAGCTCTGCGGTTCATTGAAGTGCGCAAACGGCAGACGCTCTGAGAGAGACAGGTTGGTCCAGAGCGCTCTCACGCCGTCGACCAGCGCGCTATCCAGCGCGAGATAGTCAAGTCCCAGTACGAACAGCAACAGCCCCGCGCCGAGCAGCATGAAGCCCTGCGCAAGATCGGTGAAGATGACCGCCGTCTGTCCTCCAGCGGTGATGTAGATGCCGGAGATGATCGAAATGGCGACGATGGCCTGCCAGATCTCGATGCCGAGCACCTGGTGAGCGGCAGTTCCGAGCGTGTACAGGTTGAAGCCTATGTAGCCGACCATGTACTCGAGGATGACGAGCACGGCGAGAAAGCGGGCCGTCGTGCCGAAGCGGCGCTGGAAGTACTCGGGGATCGAGCGGACGCGCGAGAAGTAGATGATCGGTAGCCAGCCGAACATGAACAGCGGAATGAAGAACCAGTCGTTCATGTACGACATGCCGCTGGACATGCCGTGCTCGTAGCCCTTCTGGGCGTACTTCATGAAGCTGTGCGAGCCGACGCCGGTGGCGACCATGCTCATGCCGATCAGCCACCAACTGAACTTGGCGCCGCTGAAGAAGAAGTCTTTCGTGGTTCTGGCGAAGCGGCCGAAGAAACTGCCGAAGCCGAGGATTAGGGCCAGGTACGCGACGATGACGACGAAGTCGAGATTGGTGCCCACGGCGGTGGGCTGCGTCGTTTGCTGGGCGAGCAGGTGCGTCATCCGGCACCTCCCGCCGCCTCAGCCGGCATGATGTACAGCGCGGCCATGTACCACAGAAAGTGGATGCCCGCGTACCAGATGAACCCGAAAATGAGCACGCCGAACCAGAAGCGGTCCCGCTGGCGCGTCAGGTTGCAGCTCTTATAGCCTAGGATCAGGAAGATCCCGATCATGAAGATGACCAGCCCGACGCCGTATTGGTAGAGATACGGCCACCAGTACTCCGGGATGCCCACGGTGCTGCTCCTGTGCGCCGCGCTTGGGGAGGGGGCTGATGCCGGGCCGCGTGTGCGAGACCCGCGGCGGTGTGGGCGCCGTCCTCCGTATTCCCGCGCTCGAAATCAGTTTGTCGCACCACACGGGGCGCGGTGCGGACAGGGAAGGGGTATTGAATAGGCCCGGCGCGCGTGGGTCAAGCCGGGGCAGGAATGTAGGCGAGGTGGGCGTCCGAACTGTCATTCCGACGACCGAAGGGAGGAGGAATCTGCCCTCGAATGAACGCGACCGCCCGTTCGAAAGTAGATTCCTCACTCCGTTCGGAATGACGGCTCCCGGCCCATCATCACGTCGCCAAGTGCTTGAACAGCCGGGCAGTGGCCTCGGCACCACAGTCAACGTCCTCCAGGACGATGTTCTCGTTCGGGCCGTGGGCGTTGCAGTTGGGGCCGGCGAAGCCGATCAGGAGGCAGTCGGCGCCGAGCACCTGGCGGAACATGGGCAGGATCGGCAGCGAGCCGCCCTCGCGGATAAACGCCGGCTCGCGGCCGAAGGCTTCCTGCAGCGCCTTGCGCGCGGCCTGCATGGGCTTGCTGTCCAGCGGGGCCATGTAGGCGTCGGCGTGGCCGTGGTTCAGGATTTCGAGCCGAACCGTGTCGGGGCAGCGGGCCTTGATCGTGGCGTCAAACGCGGTGCTGAGCTTGCCTCCGTCCTGGTTGGGCACGAGCCGCATGCTCACCTTCGCGCCGGCAGACTTGGGCACGATCGTGTTCGCGCCTTCCTGCATGAAGCCGCCGTAGATGCCGTTGATGTCGAGCGTGGGCCGGATCCAGCGCCGCTCGTTGGTGCTGAAGCCGGTCTCGCCGGCAATACCCGGGCTGCCGAGGTTGGCGGCGTATTCGGCGTCGTCGAGCGGCAGGGCGCGGATCTGCTCGCGTTCTGCGGCGGTGGCTTCGGCCACGTCGTTGTAGAAGCCGTCGACGGTGACACGCCCGTCGGCGTCGTGCAGCGAGGCGAGAAGCTCGGTCAGCACATTGGCGGGGTTCGCTACCGTGCCGCCGAAGGAGCCGCTGTGCAGATCGTGCTTCGGTCCGAAGAGACGAATTTCCTTGTAGAGCAGGCCGCGCGTGCCGTAGGTGATCGTGGGCCAGCCGTCGGCGTACATGCCGGTGTCGGAGATGATCACGTGATCGCACGCGAGTTCGTCGGCGTGGTCCTTGAGGAACGGGCCGAGATTCGGCGACGCGATCTCTTCCTCGCCTTCGATCAGGAACTTCACGTTGATCGGCAGACGCTTCTCGGTAGCGAGCCACGCCGCCACCGCGCGCAGGTGCAGCAGAACCTGGCCTTTGTCGTCGGCCGATCCACGGCAGATGAGCTTGCCGTCTTTGACGACCGGGTCGAACGGGTCGGCGTCCCATAGGCTGAGATCGCCTTCGGGCTGCACGTCCATGTGGCCGTAGATGAGGTACGTCGGCGCGCCGGCGGCTTCGCAGTGCGTGGCGACGACCACTGGATGTCCGCCGGTTTCGTGAACCGCGGCGGTAAGGCCGATGCGCTCGCAAAGATCGTGCGTCCAGGTGATGGCGCTGCGGACATCGTCGGCGTGCTCGGGTTTGGTGCTGATGCTCGGAATGCGGCAGATTACGCGAGCCCAGTCGAGATGCTCGGCCTGATGATCGCGGAGATATTGTACGACGGCGTCCATGGGGGGCTCCTGATGGTGTTAGCGTGAGTTTATGCCCGAGCGCACGATATGAGCAACTGCTACCGGTAGCGCTGCGATCGCGCTATACTCGCGGGCGTAGGAGGTCTTGCGTTCGATGGGCCAGATCCGCGTCTTGTCGCCAACGCTTGTGAGCCGAATTGCGGCGGGGGAGTGTATCGAGCGGCCGGCGAGCGTGGTGAAGGAGCTGGTCGAGAACGCTCTGGACGCGGGCGCGGGGCGGATCGATATCGCGATCGCCGAGGGCGGGCGCGATCTGATTCACGTGAGCGATGACGGCTGCGGGATGGACGCCGACGATCTCGAGCTGTGCGTGACACAGCACGCGACGAGCAAGATCGCGGCGGATGAAGACCTGTCCAGCATTCACACGCTGGGCTTTCGGGGCGAGGCACTGGCGAGCATAGGATCGGTCGCGCGACTGCGGATCGTGTCGCGGCGGGCCGGCAGCGATGTCGCACACGAGATTCTCGTGGAGGGTGGCGCGATCACCGGCCCGCGGCCGTGCAACGCTCCGCCGGGGACGAGCATCGAGGTGCGCGACCTGTTCTACGCCGTGCCGGCCCGACGAAAGTTCCTCCGTACGAATCAGACCGAGACTGGGCACATCACGGAGCAGTTGGCGCGCGTCGCGCTGGCCCATCCGGGCATCGCGTTCAACCTGCGCAGCGGCAAGCGCGTGACACATCGGTTGGCGGCGACCGGCGATCGGCGGCAGCGCATCAGCGATTTCTACGGCCCCGAGCTGGCCAGCGCTCTGCTTCCGATCGAGCGCGAGAGTGGCAGCGTGCGCATCGCGGGTCTCGTCGCGCCGCCAGCGGAGAGCCGAGGGTCGAGCAAGTGGGAGTATGTCTTCGTTAACGGGCGCTACGTGCGCGATCGGTTCGTGTCACACGCGATCAAGGAGGCGTATCGCAGTCTGATCGATCCGTCGCGCTATCCTGTGGTGTTCATGTTCATCACGGTTGAGCCCGAGCTGGTGGACGTGAACGTGCATCCGACGAAGGTCGAGGTGCGCTGGCGGGATTCGAACTACGTTCACGGGCAGGTGCTGGCCGCGCTGCGCGACAAGTTCCTGGCGAGTAATCTCGATCACGAGCTGCGCACCCCGCGGGAAGATGAGGCGTATCGCGAGCGTGTACGTGATGCGATGGTGGACTTCTTCCGGCGTGAAGGACGTGGGAACGTGGGGACGGAGGGACGGAGGGAAGAAGGCACACAGGCGCATCGGCACAAGGGCACGGAGGCACGAAGGCACGAGGGGGTGGCGCGCCCGGAAGTTGCTGGAACCCGGGAGATGCGGTCGGCTGACGAAGACCAGTCGTCTATTGAGCGGCCGGCCTTAATCCCTCAATCCCTCAATCCCTCAATCCCTGTCGCCGAATCGGCGACGATCCCGGCCATGCAAATCCACGATTCGTTCCTGGTCGTCGAGACTGATGAAGGACTGATGATCATCGACCAGCACGCGCTGCACGAGCGGATTTTGTATGAAGAGCTGCGCGCGCGGATGACGGAGAAGCCGCTGGAGTCGCAGCGGCTATTGATGCCGGACGTGCTCAGCGTTCCGGCTGATCGGCTCGAAGCGCTGGAAACGCACGCCGACACGCTATCGCGGCTGGGCGTCGAGCTATCACAGGCGGGGCCGCAGAGCGTGGCGCTGCAGGCGTTTCCTACGTTGCTGTTCGAGCGCGTCACGCGCGAGGAGTTCGTACGCGACCTGCTCGATATGCTCGCCGAGCAGGGCACCCGACCGAAGACGGAAACGCTCGTACACGACATCCTCGACATGATGGCGTGTAAGGCGGCGGTGAAGGCCGGCGATCCGCTGACACGCGACGAGATCGCGGCGTTATTGGAGCGCAGAACGCTCGCCGAGCGGAGCAGCCATTGCCCGCACGGGCGCCCGACGACGCTGCACATGACGCTGAAAGACCTGGAGCGGCAATTTCATCGGCGGTAAGTCGCGGCCACCTATTTTGATTCGGATTCCGGCGTGTCTTCCGGGGGTTTTCGACGGCCGATTACTTTCACGACGACGGCGTCCCCGCTGGCGAACCACTTGCCGTTGGGGGCCTGCTGGGTCTGGAGGTTGATGATCGCGTTGGCGCCTTTCTGGGCCGCGAGCGCCTTGGCCAGTTCCACGGCGCTGACGGACGACGCGCGCGGCTCGCTGAACACCGTTTCGATCTGTCGCGTGATGGCAAAGCCCGTGATGCGCGGCGTGGAGCTGGTCGCTTCGATCTGCCCGGCGAGCTTGCGGATCTCCTCCTGCTGCAAACGTACTTTGTCGTAATCGCGCTGCAACTCCTTGCGAATGCGGGCGCTGCGCCGACGCTCGCGCCAGGCGACGATAACTCGCAGCACGACCACAATCACTGCGAAGGCCGCCGCTCCGTAGACGATGCGTTGCACCAGCGGGTCTGAGAAGCGCAGGAATTCCGGCATGGCGTGCTCCTGCCCGATACCGAGGCGGTTGAGCGGGCTGAATCGAGGCTGAGTCAGTATACTACGGTGGGCGTGATCGTGGTTACTGATCGGGGCGATCAGTGACACGAACAGATCGATCAGAACTCAGGGCGAGACCATGTTGATGACCTACCGCGTAATTGACACGCGTTTCGGGCCGGCGGCGATTGTGGCCAGTCGGCGCGGCCTACGGTATCTGTACCTACCGGAACGGTCCGCCGGCGCACTGCGCAAACGCGTGCAGCGTGCCTGTGGCGATGTGTCAGAGGATCCGGCGCTGCTGCCCGAGTTTGTTGATGCGTTGCAGCGCTATTTCGAGGGCCAGGTAACGCGCTTCGCCGTCCAGCTTGATCTGGCCGAGACGAGCGATTTCGGCCGCGACGTGTATGGAGCGTTGCGACGCGTGCCGTATGGGCGGACGGTGTCGTACAAGGAGTTGGCCGAACGCGCGGGGCGGCCAGGCGCGGCGCGGGCCGTTGGGATGGCGATGGGCAAGAATCCGATCCCGATCGTGATTCCGTGCCATCGCGTACTCAAGAATGATGGGTCGCTGGGCGGATTCTCGGCGGTACGTGGGACAACGCTCAAGCGTTCGCTGCTGGAGCTGGAGGCGGCTGGACGGGGGCGCTGAGCGGGGTCGCGCACGTTACGCTACGCAGGCTCGGCAAGAGGCGCGGTGCGGTTGACGACGTAACGATTGACCGCTGCGACGAGGATGCCGAGTGTCATTGCAAGTACGATGATCGTCGTGACGAACAGCGGCGTGTTGCCGCCGCTTTCGAGGCCGGGATAGAACTTCATACATAGCAGGCGCACCAGCATCCACAATGACGTCGCCAGCATGAAAAGCGTCGGCAGCAAGGTGTAGATCACTGGCCGTGCGCGGGCGGCGAGCCAGCAGCTCGCCACAATCAGGGCCAGCGCGGCCAGGAGCTGGTTAGACGCGCCGAAGATCGCCCAGAGCGTCTTCCAGCCGTTGCCGTAACCCAGGAGCAGCATCAGACCGACTGCGATGCCCGAGTTGATCCAGTAGTAACGGAGCGTTAGCAACAGGTCACGGAACACGCCGGTCGTAGCGATCGGACGCGGCCGTAGATCATCCGCGAGATGCGGTTTCTCAATGGTCAGCCCGGCCGTGCCGGCCAGTTCGGTGGTGCCGCGTCGGGCGGCAGCGGGAGCGGACACATCGGCGTCGTCGTGACCCGAAGCGTCTGCGAACACATCGTACCTGCGGAACAGCGTGGCCCAGCCTTCTTCAATCATGTAACGCGTCAGGCGGATGGCCGTGTCGAGTGTCGTGACGAGGAAGCCCTCGAGCAGCAACATGGCACCAAGCGCGCCGTACGCGATCGGAATTCCGAGGCCGACGTGCGCGGTGTGGCCGACGCTCATCGCGAATGTCAGCACGGCGTTACCCTTGCCGACGTCCGGATGGCAGAACTGTTTGTAGCCAACCAGTGTCAGGCCGATCATCAGCGCGCAGACAACACACACCGCGAGGAAGCTCTCGAGCAGCATGGCGTAGAACCCCACGTGCCGCGCCGCGGGTTCGGTGCGAAGCTGCTTGCAGGTCGTTCCACCGGCGCAGAGGCTGTGGAAACCGCTTACGGCGCCGCAGGCAATCGTGATGAAGAGTACCGGCCAGATCGGGCCGAGCTTGCTGGTCGCATCTGCCCAGTTACTGACGGGGATACCGGCGCTGTCGGCGGACTCGCCGCCGCCGCGGATGCCCGCCGCCACCAGCGCAACTATTAGAAACACGATGCCGACGTAGAGGATGTGGACGTTGATGAAGTCGCGGCTCTGCAGGAACAGCCAGACCGGCAGGCCGGCGGAGATCAGCACGTAACCTGCGATGAGCAGTTTCCAGGTCTGTGGCGACACCGACATTGGAAGGTAAAGACCGATCGCGATGGACAGCGCGCAAATGCCGACGGCGAGCAGCGAGCAGAGCCAGACGGGTGTCTTGCGCTTGAGGTAGAGAAAGCCAACGAGCGGCGAGAAGAGTGTGATGACGACGACAGAAGTCGACGCGATGCCGCCGATCACTGCCTTCGGGGCGCCGTCAACGTCTGTTACGCGGAAGAGCGTTTGATCGGCGGGGAGTTGCAGTGTGCCCACGTCGACCATGGACGTAAGGGCGGTGGCAGACAGGTCAAGAAACGCCGCGCACACCAGCACGAGCAACGCGACGAGCATGATCACCATCATCACAAACGCAGCCGTGCCGAGGTACCGGCGGGCGATGACGGCTACGTTCTTGCCGCCTTCGCGGACGGCGATGTGCGTCGCGACGAAGTCGTGGACAGCGCCGAGGAAGATGCCGCCGAGCACGATCCAGAGCAGAGCGGGCAGCCAGCCGTAATAAATCGCCACGACCGGGCCAATGATCGGTCCGGCGCCGGCGATGGACGCGTAGTGGTGGGCGAAGACGACGGGCGTGCGCGTCGGAACGTAGTCGCGGCCGTCGTTGCGCTGCGTTGCGGGCGTGGGGCGGTCGGCCCGCTCGCCGAGCACGCGGGCGATGAAGGGGGCGTAGTACCGGCCTCCGAGAAAGAGGGCCACAGCGGCGGCCGCCACGATGAGAAGCACACTCACGACGTACCTCCGGGCAGCGGATAGACTTGGTCAGCTCGCGCTGAATCCAGACTATAGCACAACGCGATGGCAGGCGGGAGCGGCTTGTTGGTGCTCACTCGCCGCTGGTGGCAGTGCGGTTGAGGGATTGGAGAAACTGGTGGTAGAGGCGCGCGTACTCGCCGGCTTGCTCCACACCCTGCCGTGCGAGCTGGCGGGCTGCATCGCGTTGATTGGTCTTGAGGTAGGCGTCGATCAGGGCGGCGTCCGTCGCGACGAGCTCCATGCCGGTCAGCGCCGTGCGCGCGGCAAGCAAATAGCCGATGGACTCCGTGTACTCGCTGCGCAATTGGTGGAGGCGCCCGAGCCAGCGGTGCAGTTGTGCGGGGTTTTGCGGATCGCGAGTGAGGATGATCTTGCCGCGCTGAATAGCTGCATTGGCGCTGGCGAGCTCAATCTCGGAGAGCTCGTCGTTCATGGCGTAGTGGCACACGAGCGTGAAGTAGACGTACCCGGTGTTCCAGCTCGAGTAGCGCGGGACGGACCGCATCGCCACGTCGAACAGCGGCGCCGCCTCCGCGAACTTCTGCTCGCGAAGCAGTGCGGCGCCGATCACTCCCGTGATGGGGCGGCGCATGCCCATGCGCGGATTTCCCTCCTGCCATTGACGCGCGCTGGTCAGGACTTCGGATGACATGCGGGATTCATAGTTGCGGCAGAGCCGTTCAAAATGGTCGAGTTCCCGCGGATTGGATTGTCGCATGAACGGAATGCGATAGATGATACGCATCTGATGAGCCACGCCGTAGCGGTCGTACTGGTTATCGCCGAGACGGGTAAGGTATGTCTCATCGTCGGGTAGGCTGGCGAGCGCATCCCGCGGGATGTGCAATGGCCCAGCGAGCGATGCGATCGTGTTGACAATGGATCGGGCGAGCAGTGCCTGTCCGCGGAGCGAAGGGTGGACGTGGTCGTCCATGAGGCGGCGCCCGATGACGCCGTGATCTGAGGCGGCGCGGAACGCCTGCTGAAGGTCGCAGAGTGTGGCACCGTGCTCGTGTGCGGCGTGCCGAACCGCGTCATTGGACGTGGATGGAGCGCGCCAGGGCATCGAATCCAGATCCAACGCAGCCTGATAGTGCGTCGTTGCTGCTTCGTGCTCGCCGAGTGCCGACAGGGCGCGCGCGAGGAGGTAAGCGACCCGCGCGTTGTCTGGATGTTGTTCCCGCACGCTTATCAACTGATCGCGCGCAGTGGTCGGAGATTCGTCGATCTGTTGGGCGCACTTGTAGAGCTGCTGCGCAAGCGCGTCGCGCTCGGTGGCATCGAGCGTTGCGGGGTCGACAGTGCCGATGGGGGCGAGATCCCGCTCGTTTCCTGGCAGCGTGCAGACGATGATCGGCACGCCCCGCGCATTGCACGCTTCGGTCATCGACGAGATATTGGCCGAGAGGTTGTTTGCAGCGGCCCCACGCAGGGGGTCGTCGGACTTGATCTGCGCCTGACCGACGACCAGCTCCATCAGCGTGTCGCCTTCCTTCATAGCAGCGGGCATGACGTGGTCGATGGCCTGGAGGATGGCCAGCGAGCGGGCCCAGCGCGTAAACCGCAGTGCGCCCGGCGAACGACCCGCCGCGTGCGTCGAGGCGACGCCGTAGGTGCCGAAGAACTCGTTATTGCCGGTGCAGAGCACGACGAGGTCGGGATCGTAGTCGAGTGTCTGGGCGAGCATGTCCACCGCGGGATAGCTGGC
The DNA here is from genome assembly GCA_028277645.1 of Phycisphaerae bacterium. GTDB lineage: Bacteria > Planctomycetota > Phycisphaerae > UBA1845 > Fen-1342 > JANQFV01. The sequence goes on along the minus strand of JANQFV010000052.1, from coordinate 12,542 downwards.
GATGGCGGTAGTGCTGAGGTTGATGACCTCCACGTTGCGCTCGGGCCACACGTCCTCGAGCATGGCCTCCATGAATGCGGCGCCCGAGAGCGCCCGTGGCTGCGGAAAGCCCTTCATGGCCGAGCCGCCGGAGACGAAGATGCGGACCGTGTTCGGCGGCTTGGGCATCTCGAAGCTGTGCTCGTGAAACGCGCCGGGGATGCTGCGGCGGAGCGAGAAGTAGCTGGTGGCGGCCGGGATGTTGGTGGCGTAGAGCGTGCGGCCGTTGGACAGCTTGGCACCTTCGACGATCAACGGTGGATAGCCGCCGAAGCCGCATAAGCGCAGCACGCCCTCGACGCCGAGGACGAGCACGACGGGCAGTAGCAGGCTGATCAGTATGAACAGTCGGCGACGACCGGGATTGACCTTGCGACGCGAATTGTCCGCCGTCGCAGCTTGCGCGTTGTCCTGCTCCTGATTTGCGGTGGTTTCTGACACGGGTCAGCCTCCTGCTGGCGCCCGATACTATCGACCGGTCTGGACACGGCGTCCACTGTCACCGCAGCGGGGGCATTAAGAAAGCGGCCCGCACCGCTGGGTGCAGGCCGCTTCTCAGTCAGTCAGAAGGTGTGTCGCCTAGCGACGACGCAGCACCAGGCCAACGAGACCGATCAGCAGCAAGCTGGCCGGCTCCGGCACGACTGTGTAGGACAGTTGGCTGGTGCTGTTGAACGGTCCACCCCAATCCGTGATGGACGGGGTGCCGACGCTCAGTGCATCGACGGCGCTGTCACCACCGCCACCGCCGCTCGAGAAAGCATCGAACGTGAAGGTGTCACCGATACCGAGGCCGAGCTCGGCCAGCGGCGTCGTGATCGTCGCAGTGAACTGCGTCGTGCCGATGCTCACCTGGTCATTCGGCGGACCATTGTAGGTGGCGTTGTCGAGGTTCCACGCAGCCCCGTCCCAACTGTAGGTCTCGGCGCCGTTACCGCTGTCGACCCACGAACCGATCCAGTAGTCCGCGCCGGCGGACATGCTGATCGGGCGCCCCCAACCGTTACCCGCAACGTCGCCGCCGGGGACCGAGTCGATGATCACCATGTACTTGCCCCAATCGGTGGCAAGGATGTCGCCCGTCAGGGTGAACGCAAAATTGATGTCCGTCAGGTCATTGGTGATCTCGAGGCTGACGATGTCGAGGTGGGTGAAGCCGGTAAAGTCGGCACCGCCGCCGGTGCCGTCGTGCAGGTCGCCAACCGCGTCATTGAACAGGTCAGCGCTGGCCGTCGTGGCGAGCAAGCCCGCCGTGAGTAGAACAATCAACTTCCGCATCTCATCCTCCTTACAAGGTTCCGGACACTACTGTGTCTTGTTTGGGGCTTTGCAGTTGGGGCGCTGTTTCATATGGGAGCCGTAAACCGCTTTACCTCCAACGGTCGGCACCCCACCTGCTCTCCGATTTTCCTCACTCCTGATGCCGCCACAGCGGCGGTCCCCCTCATTGTAATGTGCGCGACCGGGCGTTCCAATATCTTTTCCGGGTGGAATTGACCGGTTTAGCACGCGGGCCGAATGTGTCAGGAGTTATCCTAACTTGTTCAACCGGCGTTGGTTACGATGATTGCAGCGCGATGTGCGCCAGTCAGCGCCCGCGGACCGGGCCCTGCTTCGCCCACCATGTGGCTCTGTACTGCAACCGTCGTCGGATGCGTTTACGGCGACTACTGCGGGAACGGTGTCGCGGCCGCTAGGGGCCGACGAGCAGCGCGACGAACGGATTGATGTCGCTAAAGTCGAACGCGCCGCTGCCGTCAAGGTCGCCGTTGAGCCGGTCGCAATCCGGATACGCAGCGTCGTACCCGGCCGGATCGGTCAGGCCAAGCACGAACGGGTTGATGTCGCCGAAGTCGACCGAGCCGTCGCAGTTCATGTCGCCGGGCAGCGCGGCGACGACGGTGACGATGAACTGGCCGAACGCGGAGCCGCCGTCGTTGTCCTGCACGAATAGCCGCACCGTGTGCGGACCGGCGGTGGAGAATGACCACTGTCCGGTCTCGCCGACGAAGTCGTCGTATTGGCCGTCGTCGTCGAGGTCCCAGCGGTACGTGAGCACGTCGAGCAACCCGGGGTCTTCGGCCAGCGCGCTAAACGTGAACATCTCATCTACTCCGACCGTGAGGTCGTCGGTAATCTCGACGATGTTCGGATCAACGTTGAGCACAGTCACCTGCACGGTGCCGGCGTAGACAGCGGCCTCATCATCGACCACGTAGCCGTCGAACGTGTATACGTCGTCATCTTCCATCAGCACCCAGTGACTCAGCGTGCCCGTGCCGGTCGCGAAGCTGACGTCGATGCCGTTGATCTGGAACGTCAGCGGGTCGAGCGGGTTCGGATCGGTGGCAGTGATCGTGAGTTCGACCTGGCGGCCTTCGTTGACCGTGGTCTCGGAGACGGCCAACGCCGCATCGATCGTGGGCGGTGTGTTGAGCACGGTGTAGCGGTACTCAACGTCCAACGCGGGGCGCGGCGAGACGGCTCGGCCTGCTGGTCGGCCCGACTCGGGTGGCGACGCCAGCGGCGGCGCCTCGGAGGAGTAGATCTCTACGCCGTCGTCGGTGCCGGTCTGCCGCTCGGGGATGATGCCGAAGCCGTAGTTAGGGGCACCCGCGGACCAAGCCGACACAGCGCTGATGACGTTGACACTACGTGTGAAGTCGAGGTCCGGGTCGTTGTCACCGTAGAAGAGTCCGACCAGTGCGGGATCGGTGTCAGTGCCGACGTTGATGCCGTTACCCAGGGAGTTCCAAGTTGTTCCCTCGTTCCAATCCGCGGTCATGCGGTAGATGTAGAACTCGGGACTTACGATATCGGTGTCGTCGGCGAGCGTGAGGCGCAGGGTCGCGCTCAGGATCGTCGCGCCGAGCGGGATTGCGGTCGGCGCAGGGTACCCTTCGTAGACGGGGGCCTGAAACATGTTGTCGAAGCGGATCAGCGCCTCGCCGAGATAGTCGGGTGCCCACGGCGGGAAGACGACGTTGGTCGTGTCGTCATCGACTACGAGGATGCTGCTGCTACCGTAACTGGTCGAGGGCTGGTCTTCGTTGATCCAGGTGTCCTGCGTGCCGGCGTAGCCACCCTCGCCTTCCTGGAAGCGGACTGTTTGTTGGTACGGATCGGTCGTTACGTGGCTGTCGAAATCGACCGTCAGGTTGAACTGGCTGTCGTCGCCGGTGAGATAGCTGTCGAGTGACGGCGAGTAGCTTTGCACCTCGATCAGATCCTGGTCGGCGCGGAACTTCATGATGCGGAGGTAGGCGTTCCCGCCGTTTCCGTAACCGTCCTGATAGTCGACCAGAATCTCGTGGACGGGCAGGCCGAAGCTGTTGGTCGAGACCTGGCGGTATTCGCCGGCGTTATGGCCGCAGATGACCATGTAGATCTGCTTGTTGCGGGCGACGAAGTTGTTCCACAGATCGTTGGCCTGGATGCCGTCGGGGCGGTACGGCGGCTCGAACGTGTACTGGAAATCGGAGTAGCGGCCCTGGCCGATGACCGGCCACTTGAACAGGTAGCGGTGCGTGCTGAGCATCGTCGGCTTGTCACGATGCTGGTTGAGCACTTCCTGGGCCCAAGCCAGCTCCTGCGGCGGCGTTTCGACCAAAATGTGGAGGAACAGCCACTCGCGGCCGTCGGCAGTGATGATCTCGTAGTTGCTGAGACCGCTGGGTGAAGCGCCGCGGTACCAGACCTGGCCCTGGTAGAACTGCGGACCGAAGTTGGCGAGGTAGTTCAGGCCGGCGGGGTCGTAGTAATCGCCGGGATAGAGAATGTCATGGTTGCCGACGCACGTGCCGTACGGGACGCCAGCGGTATCGAGCGTGGTCATCGAGGCTTTGGCGTTGTCCCACTGCCACAGCGTGGCAGCGTGCTGGACGAGGTCGCCGAGGTGCGTGACGAATTCGATATTCTGCGCAGCGAGGTTATCGGCGATCCACTGCGTCTGGGCGTCGTAGAGCTCTGGGTACGACTCGGAGTAGTTCTGCGTGTCGGGCAGAGCGACGACGACGAAATCCTCGGACAGCGCCGGCGCTGTCAGGCAGACCAGGATTACGGTGAGCGCGAAGAGCCGTGTGTGCATCAATCTCTCCTCCGGCCAGGACAACACGAGTGTAGCGGATTCGTGCAAACGAAGTCACGGAAATTGCGATCGCGGGCCTGCTCCGACGGAAGATCGCGGCGCTGCGTTAGGTCTGTATCAGTTGTCCGGCAGTGTTTTGTGAATCGGCTTTACGCCGGCAGAAGCGAGCGGCGATACTGGGCGCATGCTGGCCGGTTGGTTGAACAGCGATGAACGCGTGGGGGCGCAGTGGCTGCTGGTGCTGCTGCCCGCGCTGCTACTGGTGGGCAGCGTGCGACCCGGCTTCGCACACATCGGGCATCTGGGCGGCGCGTTTCATGCCGAGACGCTGGCGAAAGCGTGTGAGCTGGCACGCAGTGAATCGAAGCTCATCTTCCTGTATGTAAGCGAGCCCGGCGCACGCGGGATCGGATACCTGGAGCGGCCGACGTGGCGTGACGACCGGTTGATGCACCTGCTCGTGTGTGAGACGGTGATCGCGACGGTTGCCCGCGACGCCGAGCCGGAGCTGTTGAGTCGTTTGGGCATCGAGCAAGTGCCTGCGGTGTACTTGCTGACGCCGGGCCTGGAGGTGCACGGCCAATGGCCAGGGCGACCGCCGGCTGCGCGACTGTTGTCGGCCCTCTTGCCGGTGTTGAGCGATGACGATGCGGTGGCGCGGGCGCATGCGGCGTTACGCGCGAAGGGGGCCGACGACTACTTCAGTCGTGAGCGCCTGGCGCGTGCGTTGGCGCGCGGTGAAGCGCACGATGAAGCCACGCGTGAGTTTCGCTGGTGCCTGGAAACGAGTGTGCGGATTCGCGCGGGACTGCCGGCGGTGCGACGGCGCGTGCTGTTCAAGCGCCTGGCGGAGTACGTCGCCGAGCATCCGCCGACCAAAGCACTGGCGGACGAGACGCGGCGCGAGGTGGAAGCGTTGTTGCTGGGCGAGCGCGATGATCCCGTGCTGGCGCGCGATCTGGCGGAACTGAATTGCCACCTGCGCGACGATGCGCGGTCGCTGGCGTTGTTTGACAAGCTGCCGCCGGAGCGGTTGGCGCGGCATGGGTTGTTCGATCGTGTATGTGCCGCACTGATCGAGCAGAGGCGGTACGCGGAAGTGCTCGCACTGATAGAACCGCTGGCGGCGTTTCGCGAGGAGGCGGCGCTGACGCGCCAGCCGTACAGGATTCTGAGTGCTCCGCCGGCGGACCGGTTGCCGCGCGGCACGCGCGGGTTCGCGGTCGAGCGAGGGATACTGCTGGTCGAAGTGCTGGTAGGTGTAGGGCGTGCCGAAGACGCGCAACGGCTGCTGACCGCCATTCTGCGTTTCGACAACCGGTTGAAGACGTGGAGGATGTTACGGGAACGCGTGGCGAAGTGGGGTGATGAGGACTTGCTGCTTGTGATCGATGCCAAGGCGCCCGCGGCGGATTAAGAGGAACTACTCGATGTGCCACTGCTCTTGAGCAGTGGATTCTCCCGCGGCGCCACTTCAGTCTGCGTACCACTGCTTGAGAGCAGTGGCACCCGTCTAGACCGCCTCAGCGCTTTCCGGTTGCTTCGTAGCCGACCTTCATCACGCCGTCGGAGTGGACGGTGATCGACGCCGTGCCGCCGTCGGGGACGGTGCGATACGCGTCCAAGGCACTCGCCGCTGCCGGAGGACGGGCGTTGGGCCACTGGTCGATCAGGCGTGCGATGCCAGCGGCGACTTGATGGTGCGTACGAGTGATCGCCGGGTCGTGCGCGGGTGTGAGCAATTGTGCAGCCAGGGCGCGGAGTGTGTCGATCGGCCCGGTGCGTGTGAGGCCGAGCAGGGTCGGATCCAGATCGCCGACGAACTGATATTCGACTTCCGAGCCCAGGCCCATACCGGGGCGTTGGGTGCTTGCATGAAGTTTGCCGGCAACGCGGCCATCCTGCGTGAGGTAGACGACGACAGCGTCCATGCGGTCGAGCGGGCCGGTATCGAAATAGGCGATGCCGAAATCGGTGCGACGCGTCTGTTCGACGGGGAACGCGAGGCCAGGTTGGCGCAACGGATGTCCGACGCGGAGTCGATCCACGTTGAACTGCGTGCAGCCGGTCAGTGTGCTTCCAACCGCGAGTCCGACGATGCAGGTGGGGATACACAACGGGCGGCGTGGTGAAGTCATCGCGACACCTCCAGAGTCGCCATAATCGGCGCAACCGTTGCGCTGTGCAACCGGCTGACGGCGCTCCGCGGAAGCGTCTGCGGCGGCGTGTGTCGATCCCGGTATAATCCCGGAGAGCGTTGGACGCGGCGTGGCCGACGCCGGTATCCTCGCCGCCACGTTCCGAGCGACTGACGGACGCGGACATGGAACCTGACGAACTGGATGCAATCCTGGAACGGGCGAATCGCCTGATTGAGGCTGGAAAGCCGGAGGAGGCGCTGCGCTGCCTCGACGATGCGGAGGGGCGTTGCTTTGACAGCGAGGATCGGATCGAGCACGCGAGCCTGCGTGCGTGGGCGCTGACGGAGCTGGGGCGGGATGAGGAGGCGCTCGACGCGCTGGACGCGTTGCTGGAGGAGTTTCCGCAATCGGCGCGCCTGCTCAGCACGCTGGGCGTGGTGCTATCGAACTCGGACGAACTGGAGGACGCCCGTGCCGCGCTGGAAGAGGCTGTCTCGGTCAGCCCGAGCGACGAGGTCTCGTTGGCCAACCTGGGGTTGGTGTATGAAAAGCTGCGGGACTATCGCCGGGCACTGGAACTCTACGACCGGGCACTGGACTCCGGGGCCGACATCGACTGGGTCTTGCAGCGTCGCGCCGCGGCTTTGATCGAGTGCGGCTGCTACGGGGACGCCAAGAAAACGCTGAATCGGTATTTGTCACTCGTCCCGGAGGATGCGACGCAGTGGGTCACACTGGGCATTCTCTATAGCGACGATGACGACTTCGAGTCCGCGTTCGAGTGCTATCGCCGGGCGGAGGAGATTGATCCGGACGGGGCGGCGTTACGGCTGAACTGGGGCGTGACCGCGGTACGGGCCAAACAGCTCGGGATCGCGCGCTCGCAACTGGCCCACCTGAAGCGTGTCGAACCGACCACGACGCGCCCGTGGCTGCTGGCGGCCTTTATCCTGGAGGATGAGGGCGAACTGCTCGCGGCGCGGACGGTCTACGACCGCATCCTGAGCAGTGCCCAGTTTCAGGACCAGGCCGAGATGTCTTACGCGCTCGAGATGGCGATGGACTTCTTTGCGCGGCACAAGCTGCGGCGGCGCAGCGAGCAGCTATTCCGACACGCGTATGCCGCGAACGCCTGCTCGGTTGAACTGTGTGAGGCGTACCGTGAAGTGCAGGGTGATCTGATCGAGCCCGGCTACTGGTTCAGTGTGCTGGTTGAGGCGGATTATCGTCCGGGGCTCGCGGAGGTGCAGGAACGACGTGGGGCGACGGCGGGACGGCGAGCCCGGTTCGTGCGCGACTATCAGATCGTGGCGCGCGATCGCGATGATGCCATTAGTCATGTGCTCGACTTCGCACGCCGAATGGGCGAACGCAACCCGTGTGTGCGCGAGTTCATCGGCGAGGAAGAGATCGAGCGTGCCTACGCCGGGATCTACGAGATCGAGGCAGAAAGCCTGATCCTCGCGGATGAAGGCAGTTAGCGCTGCAACGCACCGTACGCCTCCGAATGATCGCTGAGGGCCCCACAAGGTAAACCGGCCGAGACCATTGGCCCCGGCCACGGTTCTGGACGTTCTGCTGCACGTCCCGCGTAGCGGGAACGCGGGCGCTAGTTTGTGTCGGCGGTCGATGTTACGAACGGATCGCCGGCGCAATACGGGGGATACGTGCACGCCGGATCGACGGATGGGTCGGCGCCCGGACCTACATAGCCGGACGTCGAGAATGTGTATTCGACCGGGTCGCAATTCAGGATCGTCCCGCAAGGATTGAAGTTGCTTAGAAAGCTCGGTATCCCGCCCAGATTACACCCGCCGAACTGAAAACAAGTGCCGGTGAGCATAATCGCGGTCAGGACGGTCATCAGACGTTTCTGGCGTTGCATGGCAACCTCGCGGTACAGATCAGATCAGGCGCCGGTGGTTTCGGGACAATCAGCGAAAAGCGCCACCGGGTTGCAAAGGTCAAAGAAGGAGCCGCCGGAGCAGTTAAATACCGAGCAGAAGTCGAAACCGGCGATCGCTGCGCGAGCGTAGAAGTCGGAGCAGCCATTTCCGCCGGCCTGGAACAGGGCGGCACCGCAGATGAAGGTGGCCCAGAATCTCCTCTTGCGCACGATCGACATTTTGTGGTACTCCCAAGCTTTGCGTCCGGTGGTCCGTGACCGGAGAAGTATACGGCACCCCACGAGCGTCCATCAAGGGCGCTGGCCCCGGGGAGCCGCGACCCCAGATGATACGCCAAATTCAGTGCTGACTGGGGCTTGCGTCGAAGACCGTGTCGATCGCGTCGGCCGTTACCGGCCGGATTATGCCGCGTTCGGTAATGATGCCGGCGATCAGTTCGGCCGGCGTGACGTCGAAAGCGGGGTTCCAGCAGTGTACGCCGTCCGGGACGGTCTGGTGGCCGAATCCAGCTCGGATTTCAGTGTCGGAACGCTCCTCAATAGGGATCGCATCGCCGCTGGGCACCGCCCGGTCAAAGGTGCTGAGCGGGGCGGCGACGTAGAACGGGACGTTGTGATGCCGAGCGGCGAGCGCGACGGAATAGGTGCCAATCTTGTTGGCGGCATCACCGTTGGCGGCGATCCGATCGGCCCCGGTTACGACCAGTTGAACCCGCCCGGCCTTCATCAGGCTGGCGGCCGCAGAATCGCACAGCACGGTGACGTCGATTCCCGCGGCGGCGAGCTCGAACGATGTGAGGCGCGCCCCTTGCAACAGCGGGCGCGTTTCGTCCGCGTACACCCTGAAGCGCTTGCCGCGCTCGTGCGCGACGTACATCAGGGACAACGCGGTCCCGTACGCGACGGTCGCGAGGGCGCCCGCATTGCAGTGCGTCAGCACGCCGCCGCCGTCTGGGATCAGGTCCGCGCCCGCCTCGCCGATCTTGCGGCACGTGTCAGCGTCCTCGCGGGCCATGGCGTGTGCCTCAGCGAGCATCGCCTGCCAGATCTTGTCACTGTTGCCGGCGGTCTCCCCCGCGAGGCTTGAGACGCGCTGGACGGCCCAGGCGAGATTGACCGCGGTGGGGCGGCAGTCGCGGAGGTACTGGCCAGTCTTCTCGATTTGTCGGAGAAACTGCTCGCGATCGAGACTGCGGTGTTCCCGAGTACCCAGGCACAGTCCGTATGCCGCCGCCACGCCGATCGCGGGTGCGCCGCGCACGCGGAGCATGCGAATCGCTTCCCAGACGTCCTGCACGGTGCGGCAATCGCGCATCTCGACAGTCGCGGGGAGCAGTGTCTGGTCGACGAGCCGAAGGAAGCCGTCGTTGTCGCCCTGCCAGGAGAGCGTTTCGGGCAGTCTGCTGGCGCGTGAGCGGGTCGCGGTGGTGGTGTCAGTGTTGCTCATGAATCGCGTTGTAGCGGATGTGCACAGGTGCGCAAAGCGGAATATGCGCGGGTGCGGTTTTCGAGGTCTGCGGCGCGTGGTACGCTGGCGTGCCATGAGAGCTGCCATGTTTACGACTGTAACCGTACTGAGTGCTGTACTGGTCGGCTGTGCCGCGCCGGGACAGGAGGAGTTTGGCCTGCTCCTGCACGGCGAGCAGGCGTTTCGCGCGGGCCATTACGAGCGATCGGTCGACCGGCTGTCGCGCTATCTCACGTCCGCGGGTGGGGCGGCCCACGCCGACCGGGCCCGCTACGTCCGCGGTATGGCGCAGGCGCGGCTTCAGCGGCGCGCGAGCGCGTACAATGACCTCCAGTGGGCGGCGGGGCACGCGGACGACACGGACGTGCGCTGGCGCTCGCACGCCGTGCTGGGGATCATGCACTTCGAGGACAGCCGCTGGCGAACCGCCGCGCGGCACCTGAGCGCTGCGGCCGGCCTGATGCCCGACGGGCCGCCGAAGGATGCGTTGCTGTATCGCTGGGGATTGAGTTTGGAGCGAAGCGGCGACTGGGCGGCGTCGCGGCGGCCATATCAGTTGGTGATCACGAACTTTGCGGATGGGCCGTATGCCAAGCTGACCCGTCGACGTCTGGAACTCCGGGCGGACCATTTCGCGGTGCAGTGCGGCGTGTTCTCGCAGTCGCGAAATGCGCGCAGCATGGCGAACGAGCTGCGGACGAACGGCCTGGACACGCACGTGCGGACAGAACTGCGCGGCGGCACGACTCGATACGTCGTGCTGGTCGGCCGCTACGAGACTTATGACGTGGCAATTGCGGCGTTGGCGCGCGTCCGGGGCTACGTGGCCGACGCAGTGCTGTGGCCCTGAGCGATGCCGAGGGATGCGATGACGCGCGCGGAAGCCTGGGCGCTGCTTTGCGAGTACACGGAGAGCGATTCGCTGCGCAAGCACGGGCTGGCGGTCGAGGCGTCGATGCGCCACTACGCCCGGCACTTCGATGCGAATGAAGCACTCTGGGGGATCGTGGGTCTACTGCACGATTTCGACTACGAACGCTGGCCGAGTATTCCCGAGCATACGCGAAAGGGGGCTGAGGTCCTGCGCGAGCGCGGCGTGGATGATGAGGTTGTGGGCGCGATTCTGTCGCACGTGCCGTGGAATCTTGACGACTACCCGCGCGACCGATTGCTTCGCCGCACGCTGTTCGCCGTGGACGAGTTGAGTGGGTTCATCGTCGCGTGCGCGCGGGTGCGTCCAACGCGCCTGGAGGGGCTCACGCCGAAGAGCGTGAAGAAGAAGCTGAAGATGCCGTCATTCGCGGCGTCGGTTTCGCGGGAGGACATCGCGGCGGGCCCGGAACTGGTCGACCTGAGCCTGGACGAGCACATCAAACATTGCACGGAGGCATTGCAGGAGGCGGCGGAAGAGCTGGGACTGGCCCTATGAGGCAGTCGTCCGATAAGTTCTTGCGATATGTCGCCGGAATGCGTCACGAAAATGTCGGCGCCGGCCCCGAATAGACCCGTCGAAAACGCGTCTTCCACTTCAGAGTGCCCATGAGCGTGCGAACCAGAGATCGCGGACCGCTCGGTTCGGGTGAGCGCGATTATCTCGACGCGCTGGTCCGCGATGCATCTCCACGGTTGTTCGCCTACGTGCGGCGCGTCTTTGGTAAGTCGGATGAGGTGGAGGACATCGTGGCGGAGACCTTCTGTCGGGCGGCGGGCAATCTGGCGGCGCTGCGCGGCGGCGACCGGCCGGTGCTTTACCTGCTAACGATCGCCCGGAATCTGTGTCGCGACCGCTTTCGCCGGCAGAAGCCGGTGGATAACGCGGCGACGGATCGCCTGGCAGAACACCCGGCACGCCCGTTCGCGTCCGGGACCGTACCGGCTGACGACGAACAGATCGAGCGTTTGCAGGCCGCGGTGGCGGCCTTGCCGGAAAACCTGCGAGAGATCGTGGTGCTCCGCATGTCAGGAGATCTCAAGTTTGAAGAAATCGCCGAGTTGCTGCACATCCCCCTGGGCACCGCGTTGTCGCGGATGCACACGGCGATGGGCAAACTGCGTCAGACCATGAGCGTGGCCCATGAACATTGAATACGAAACAGGCTGTGAGCAGTTTTCCGACGACCGGCTTAGGTTGGCGACGGGCGTTGATAGCGCGCCGCGTGCCGAGTTCGCCGAACATCTGACAGAATGTGCCGACTGTCGAGCGGAGTTGGAGGAGCAGCGCGGGTTACTGGGCGCGCTGGAAGCCGCACTCACACCGGAGCCGGTTGCGGAGGATGTGATCACGCGCATCCAGCAGCGGGCGCACGGCGAAGTACGTCGACAGTCCGCGTGGTCGCCATTGCTCCGCCCGAGCATTGCGGCAGCGGCAGCGCTGGCCGCGGTCATCGCGTGGCCGCAGATCTGGGAGCGGCCTGCGGTGACGCCCGATGAAACATTCGAAACTGTGCCGTGGGACGGTGATGTCACGTACGCGGCAGATGAGGTCGAGACTCGCATTGAGACCATGGAGGGGATTCTGCAGCGTGCCGAGGGAAGCGACAGCTACTTGCCGTGGTCGGCGGATGACGACTGGGATATGCCGCTGGCGGAAGGCGAGCTACCCGACGCCGATACGGCGAGGAGTCTGGAACGAAGAACTGTCCGCGCGAACGGCGCCGTGACTTGAGTTGCGGTGCGCGAACGCTTGGAGCTGGATGATGCGATACGCTGAGATCGTTCTCGTACTGGTGTTGGTGTGCGGCGTCGTGCCGAGCAGTTCGGCGCAGGAGCCGACGCGTCCGGATGATGGAATGCGTCAGCGTGACCGTGTGCCGCCGCCCCCCCGGGGCGGTGGCGGCCCGCCACATGGTCACGCTGACGCATTCCATCATCCGGACGCGTCGGCTCCTGCGCCGAACTGCT
>JANQFV010000041.1 GCA_028277645.1 Phycisphaerae bacterium | reverse complement strand
CTGCCCGATTTCGCTAATCGGGATGATAATGCCTACCATGTCATCACGGGGAGAGATATCGACGCGCGGGCTGTGATTGATGGTGTCACCATCACGGCTGGTCACGCAGAGAACATCGCTGATCTTGCCGGCGGCAGCGCGGTTCTCCTCATCGATTCAGACGTTACGCTCCGCGACTGTACGATCGTCGACAATGCTTCGACCGATGCTAGTTCGTACGGCGAGGCCTGGGCGCCAGTTTATGTTGACAGCGGGAAGCCGCTCGTTATCGCGTGCCGGTTCTTCGAGAACCGTGTCTCGGCACACTACGCGCACGGTGGAGGTATTTACCTGCGTAGGTGTAGTCCCCACGTTGAACATTGCACGTTTGTGGGGAATACCGCAACTGCGGGAGGAGGCATTTCCCTGACGACGGTGCAGGATGCAGTGATTACGCGCTGCTTGTTCCATGGTCACGAAATGGGCTGGGGGGGGGGCATTTCCTTTTCAGGCGTGACTTTCGAAACCCAGGCAAGCGATTTGGTCATCGATCGATCCGTGTTTATCGGCAATCACGCTGCGGTACGGGGTGGCGCCGTCTACTTCAATACCAACGGCGCCACAATCCAGTGCGTCGTCTCGAATTGCACCTTCTCTGGTAACGACTGTGTTCGCGGCGGCGCGATCTATGTCGGCGGAGGCGCGCATGATGATCCGAGTATTACCGACTCGATCTACCACATTCAAAACTGCGTGTTCGTTGGTAACTCCGCAGAGTACGGCGGCGCCCTCTACAGTTGGCGTGGTGCTCCTTTGCTTACCAACTGCACGTTTCGGGCGTGCAGTGCGCCGAACGGCGCGTTACTTGCTTGCGAGACTTATCCAAACACCTCAGCCAGCGAAGCAAGATTTGTAAACTGCATTATCTGGAACGGCGGCGACGAGGTTTGGAACCAGGATGGCTCGACCATTTCGATCGACCACAGCGTGATTACACCGGCATGGCCCGGCGAGGGCAATATCGACGCCGACCCGCTGATGGCGTTCGAACTGACCGGCTCGTGGACCGGCAAGGCGACATACGACGAAAACACTCACTGCGTGACGTACTACACTGACCTTGGGGCATTCACGGCGGGCGCGCTCGCAGGAGCCTTCCTCAACCCCGACGTGACGCAGCCGCGGGAGTTTCTCATCGTCAGCAACGACGAGAGCACTGTCACGACCTACGTAGACTACACGCTGTACGCCGACGATCTCGTTGGGGGCGATTCCGGCCGGAGCTACCGCATTCGTGACTACCGATTGCCGGCTGGCTCACCGTGCATCGACGCGGGCAACAACGCTGCGGTGGCCAGCGACATGCTCGATCTTGATGACGATGGCAATTGGGACGAGAGGCTTCCGCTGGATTTTGCGGGCTATTGGCGGTTTCGAAATGACCCGGCGACTGCAGATACCGGGTTCGGCGCGCCACCGATCGTGGACATGGGCGCGTACGAGTATCAGCCGCCGATTTGCGGAGGGGACTGCGACTGCGATGGCCAGATCAGTCTGGGTGACATCAACCCGTTCGTTGACGCGTTGATCTCAGTTGCTGACTACTACGCAGCCAATCCGCAGTGTGATCACTATCGTGCCGACATTGATGACGATGGCGCGGTCCGCTTCGCTGACATCAATGCATTCATTGATCTGATAACGCACAATGATTTGCCCGTTGCGTGTCCATAAAGGGCGCTGCACCCGCTTAAGCAAGCCTTGACCCTCGAATAAGACAGACAGTTTTCAACAGGAGGGATACATCAATGTCCACGCAACTCAGACTCTGGGGAAACCTCGCGATCTTTTTATCCGCCAGTGCGGTGACTTGTGTCAGCCATGGCCAGGGAACCGGTTCCCACTCGCTCCTATCACCCACAGACGACTGGATGGCATTCTACGCCTGTGACGGGGAGCAACGCCAGAAGACCTTTGTTGCCAGCTTCATTAAGTACGGCAAGTGGTGCGACACCGACCCTAGCGAGAACGACCTTAGGTATAAACTGCTCCCCGCGACTTTCCACAAAGACGTCTCGCTCCTATCACTTCCCGTTCATTGGGATATTGAGTCGCTATCGGTGAGCGCGGAAGCAGAGTATATCGACTGCGGTATCGATGCGAATGCCGTTTCCGACCTCGTATTTCAGGCACACGGCGACATCGATGCTCAAAGCGTATCTTTGTACTTCCATATTGATCACCAAGCCAGCGCACATGCGCTTCATACCTGCGCCGAGTGCATTTGCACCGATTGGGATCAGAGCAACGGCGGCTTCGTAGGACGTGTAGAGACCCAAGTACGCTTTGGGGCACCCGATGATCCCAGTGACGTCTTCCGTCAAAGTGCTTTTTACTACGAGCTACCAATCAACCCGTCACAACAAGGCTACATCTGGCTTGACCCGGAAGACACCTCGATGGTTTTCGAGGCGGACCTGCAGCCGAGTGATCCGCGCGGTGAGTCGAAAGCCAATGTTGATATCTGTATTGCATCGTCGTCATATGAACTATGCACTTATCCTCAGACCGGGTGGCGTTACATCTACGAGTACTCCGGAAGTGAACCGACCGACTTCAGCGGAGGGTTTGATGTCCCAAAAGGGGCAGGCCGTGAAATAGTCGACCGCGGTAGCGCGGCTCTACGCATTCGCTATGATCCATGGACCTGGAATGAAGCCGTACGAGAATGTAACCCTGCTCACCAACCGCCGGATCCCGATCCGCCGCCCGCAGACATGTCTATCTCTGGCATACAGCTGCTGTACCTAGTATTCCACTATAGCGCCTTGGATTTGGATGTAGACAGCGACAACTCAAACGATGCACCGGACTACGGGCCAGATCGAACAACTGAGGAGGAGGACATTGAAGAAGCGGAGCCAGGCCGACTTGTACCTTTGAATGCGGACGATGATGATAACGACGGGGTTATCGACAGCGCCGATCCTAACAATTTGTTCGAAGACGATTTTGTTCGTGTCGTATTGGAACTTCCGACACCGCTGCTGGAGTTGGATGGTGGTGCGCGAACAACTGTGATGTTCACGTACGATGCCGATTATCTCAGGCTGTGGACTGTCCCTGGCAACCACTTCCGCGAGCCAATCGGGGATTATGTGCTGAACGACGGAGCACGGTATTCCCCGGCCGACTTGGGCCTGATGCCGGGTGGAGACAACATCGTAGAACTGTGGATTGAGGCGATAGATAATCCCGCGCTAGACGAGCATTGCCCGGCAGATTGCGATGAAGGCACAACTACGCTGAAGGTCGAAATCGATGCGGACGTACAACAGACGTGGGGGACCGAGTTGGACGACCTGGTACGGCTGACCATTGTAGGTCTGCCACTAGTCGACGTGAACATCGACTGCAACGAGGACGGTACTCCGGACGCGAATGACGACGTCTGCGACGATGATCTACCTGGACAGTTCGTCTGCCTGGGCGACGACTGGCCAGAAGTTCAACTCAATGCCAGTTGTCGCAACGCCAACTATCAACCGCAACCGCTGCCTGGCTTTACGCTGGCCTATGACGACGAGATCTTCCTGCTTCGCGAGGAGAGCCGTGACAACTGCAACCCTTGCAGCACAAATTTCCCTCAGCGCTTCTTATGGAACGCGATATTCGGGGCGCAGGGGCAACCAGCGGTCAGGTACATTGAGCCTGTCGCTGGTGGCGAAGCGCAGTTGACTATGTCCGCCGAGTATGAACAACCCGTTTGCGCCGGAGGCGCCCCCATAGTCGCGGAGGATTCGGTGTATATCACGGTCGCCGGCGCGGACCTGCGAACCGATCTCAATCAAGACGACGTAATCGACGAAGTCGATGAGGACGCGGAGGAACAAGGCGCGATCAGGTACATCTGTCGTGGCCTGAATGACACTGATTTCGATGGCAGGCCCGATCTGGTGGCCGTCGATATCAACGCGCAGGGCCCGCACGCTCCCCCGGAGGGAACGCAGACAACGTTCACGCTGGAGGTTCCGTCCTACATTCAGGTCTGGGACACGCCGGACATGAGCACGCTGCCGCTGGAAGGTCCCGTGATCACCTGGGACGGGCCGGCTGAGGTGCCGCAGACGATCTACCTGGAGGGCGTGGCTTTCGGCGAAGGCGGCGAGTTACGACTTCAAACTGTCGTTTCATCGGCCCCCGGCAAGCTGTGCGAAGACATACTGCTCGTGGACGTCACCGGTCTGGAACAAATCAAGTTCGATGAAACGCCCGTCGCGCCGGACGGCAAGACGATCATTCAAGCGTCTGTGGATGTCCGTCCCGTCAACGCGCAAGTCACTTGGCAACTCGTCGGGAATACCGCGGGCTGCGTGTTCGAACAGTCCGGCACGACGGAGCACACGGGCGGCAATTCGGTCGCGATTGTCGTTGGTGATACGACCGGCACGATCACTGTGCGCGCGTCGATCGAGGAAGACTTTGGTTCCTGCGGGGGAAGCACTGAGTTGCAACTGGACTGCGGCACGTGCGCGAACAGCGGCTGCGAGCCGGGCGCAGTGTCCGCCGATTTGGGCAGCGCCGACGTGACAATCAGCCTGGGCTTGCTGGAAGATGGTAAGTCTGCGGGGCAACTGCGGCTCCACGCGAAGCACCCGCATTTCCTGATGGCGCATCCGCGCGGGCTGGAGTTCAATCTCACCCATCCGGATGTCGAGGAGATCCACCAGGGACACCAAATCCGCCAAATCAAGGCGCCCGAGGTGCTGGTGGACGTGGACTACAGCTCAGAGTACGACCATCACTATCTGCTACGGCTCTATCGCCCCGACGTTGTCGGCGCATTCGCAGGTGGCGTCTACACGGTGCAGCCTGCCGACGCGTTCGCGGAATGGAAGGTCCATCAGCCAGATAGCCTCGTTGACGAGCTCGTGCTCAGCCGCCTCCACGACTCGGTCGTCGTGAAGGGCCATCGTTATGCGTATGACGAGGACGCAGGTACCTGGACGTGGACGCTATACAGTGGTGACGGAACGAGCGTACTCAACACGGCGACGGAGGACTTCTCGGCCGGCGGCCTGGAACGCGTGTTCGTCGCGACGGGCGAGTACGGCGATACGGCCCACGTGCAGGAGACGTACGCGCTCATCAACAACAAGGAGGTCCTGACCAAACGGGCCGTGGACCCGAGCGGGCTGAATCTGGTCACCGAGTACAAGTACTACACGACCGGCCCCGCAATGGGGAACATCCGATACGTCAAGACGCCGGACGAATCCGAAACGTTCTATGAATATGACATGTCCGCACGCGTGTCGACGGTCTACACGAACTGGGAGGACAATGAAGTCACCGAGGCGCCGGTTGCCGCCAATCTGCGCGTGACGAGCCACGACTACACCGTAGTCGACACGCTAAACGAGGAAGTGCCGCCGATCGATCCGCGGCGTCCGCGTACGGTGACCGAGGCGGTCCTTGGTCAGACGATTTCGAAGACGTACTACTCCTACTACTACGATGATGCCACCGGAGCGCGCGTCGAAATCGTCGAGCGTTGCGTTGATCTGACGGCACCGTTTGGCGCGGGAACCAATCTTCGGACGGTCACGACCTACACGCTGGAGGACGAGGACAAGATCGCCAGCGTGACCTACCCCGATGGCCGTTTGGACACCTATCTCTATGAAGACGGCACGTTCAACGAAGACTCGGTCAATCCTATCTTCGAGGCCGATACTCCCGACACACCGCACCGCCGCACGATCATCACACACGGAACGACGTCCAGCCCGGCGGGTGTGGATCTGAAGAGCACACAGGAGACCGTGGTTCGCACGAAGGCCGGCCGCACCGTTCTGACCGAGACGTATGTCTACGACTACGATGACGGGGCCGGCACTGACACGTACACGCGCATCGATTGGACGATGCACGAACGCGTCTATGACGGCAGCGAACGCACCGAGAACACGTACCACGCGAACGGCACGCAGTCCGTGGCAGAATACGACTGCTGTCATCTGAGTTCGCGCACCGACGAGACTGGAATCGAAACCAGCTTCGATCACGACGTGCTCGGACGGCTGCACGGAACGACCAGACTGGGCGTTGCAGACGATGGCCAGTACGCCGAACAGACCCCCATCACTACGACGATTTTGCGCGACGCACCGGGTGGCGATATCCGGCGCGTTACGACGTCCATAACCGGCGGTACGAATTCAATCATCAGCGTACAGGACTCGGATCTCGCCGGTCGCGCTACGCGCACGGTCGATCCGACGGGTCTGGAAACCCTGTACGACTACGGCACTGACCCGGCGCAGCGCACAACAACGGTGACGCACCCGGACGGATCGCAGACGATCACCGAGCGCTACCGCGACGGACGTGTGAAGCGCGTCTCCGGAACGGCGGTCATCGAGCAGGATTACGACTACGACATCGCGACAATTCAACTGGACGGCGAGGACGTTGTCGTCGAGACGACGACGCGGACTGTCACCGCGACGGACCAGTCAGCGACGCGACAAACACAGACGAGTCGCGACGGCCTCGGGCGTACGCGCACCGAGGCGTGGCCTGCCTACCCCAATGGCACCCTCACAACGTTCCGCGAGTACTTCTACGACGATGTGGGGCGACTGAGTCGCGCGACGCAGCCCGGCTTGGCCGACGTGCTCTACGAATACGACGCATTGGGGAACGTCAGTGCCACGGGGCTGGACGTCAACAACAACGGCGCCCTCGATCGATCCAGCACGGATCGCATCTACGAGAGCGACATCGTCTTCGAACAGGCCAGCGGCGACTGGTGGCGTGTGGCGACTAATGCGATCTACGCCGCGGACAACGACGCCACGGCAACCACCGTTGGCGTAACGCGCGAACGACTGTCCGGCTTCCAGAACGTTCCCGGCCCTCCCGGTGACTACCTGGCAATCGCGCACGTGCTCACTGCGGACATTGCCGGAAACGCAACCACTGGCGCGCTGTTCGTCGACGCCGCCAACAAGTTGGCGCAACAGATCGTCACCTACCCGGACTCGACGACGGACGCCATCACCATTGTCCGCAATGGCCTGACCCAATCGACGCAATCGAAGTCCGGCGCTAGCGTCCAATTCACGTACGACGAGTTCGGTCGCCAGACGCGCATCGACGGACCGCGCACGGGTGTCTGGCAGGAGACTCTCTACGGCGATGGCCAATTGGAGCATCTGGCGCGTGTCTGGCGTATCAAGACGTCTGGCGGCGCGACCGGATCAACGCTGGCGGCCGAGTATTCCTACTACGAAAACGCGGAACTGGGCGCCGGGCGCGTAGCGGCGGTGATGAACGCCGACAGTAAGTTCACGCGCTACGCGTACAACGAACGTGGCCAGATCACACACGTCTGGGGCGACGTTCCGCAGCCCATGAAAGCCACGTACGATATCTTTGGTGCGTTGTGGAAACTGCACACGTATCGGGACGATCTTGGCTGGACCGATCCGGCTTGGCCCACGGCAGCCGGTGACGGCGACATCACAACCTGGGTACGTGATCCGAGCACCGGATTGCTCACGCAGAAACTCTACGGTGCGCCTGACTGCGCCGATTGCGACGGCACGAGTTATGGGTATACGGCCGACGGTCGTCTGCACACCCGCACGTGGTCCCGCACGCACGATGGCTCGAATCCGATTGTGACCACGTACGGCTACCACCCGGAGACGGGCGCGCTCAGTTCTGTGGCCCACAACGACGGCACTACGCCGGGCACCACCTTCACCTACAAGCGTTTCGGCGGTGCGGATGTCGTTACGCACGGCACCAACACGCACACGTACACCTACACCGACCAGCTTCAACTGGATTCAGAAGCGCTTACCGGGTCGCTCTACCCGCAACCGCTCGAAATCTCATGGCTGTATCAGTCAGACAACCCGCCCAGCGAGCTGCCCGGCCGCTTCGCCGGCCTGACGGTTGATGATGACGGCACAGAGATCTACGCCGCCAGCTACGGCTACGACGGCTTTGGACGCCTCGCTCACGTATCAGGACCGGGTCTGCCTACGGGCAATCCCGCCGCGGGAGTCTGGTACGTGCGCGATGCTGCCAGCGACCTCATCCATCAGCTTCAGTTCCGTGACACCAGCGGCGTCGCGCAACTTTGGATCGATCGCACGTATGAAGACGATCGGGATGTGCTGGCCGGGACTCAGGCCATCTGGGGTGCGGTGACCGCTCCAGCGCCCGACCCCAACGATCCCAACACGCTGTCGATGTACCGTTACGCACACTCGGACATCGGTTTGCGCGATTCGGTCATCAACAACGGCGTAGCCTTCCACGATCCTACCAGCAACGTCTGGCACACCTCCTGGCAGTACAACCCACGCCACGAGCTCGAATTCTCAGATCGCTACCAGGGTGGCGATACGCAGCAACACGGCCCGCCCGTGCTTGACGAGGCGTTCCGCTATACCTTCGATCCGATGGGCAACCGCATCACGTACACGGGCGGACAACAGCCGCAGGCGACGTACACGGCCAACACGCTCAATCAGTACACGCAGTCCAACCTGCCCACCACACCCACGCCGCTGATTCAGAGCTACGAATACGACGAGGATGGCAATCTCCAGCACGCCTGGCTCACGGGCGATATGAACTGTGACGGATCAGCGGACTTCGACGACATCAATGCATTCGTCGATGCCGTCTCCTTCCCGGAAACGTATGAGCAGGAGTACCCACACTGCGATCGTATGAACGGAGACATCGACGGTGACGGAGACGTCACCTTCGGTGACATCAACGCCTTCGTGGATCTGTTGACCGGCAGCGGCAACGCCGGCCCCAGTTTCACGTACACCTGGGACGCCGAGAATCGGCTGACCGCGTTCGAGCCGACGTTCCCGGATCTCGTTTCGGGCGCATCCCAGCTCAAGTTCGAATACGACTATCTCGGTCGTCGCGTGCAGAAACGCGTCTACCTGTATGACCAGGTCGGCGAACAATGGCGGAGCGATCCATGTACGAAGGTCCGCTACGTCTGGGCCGGCTGGCAATTGCTGGTCGAAGAGATCGAGGAGCTTTGCGCGGTTCCCAATAACGTGGTTCGCCGGACCTACTCCTGGGGCCTGGATGTCAGCGGCACGCTCGGCGGTGCCGGGGGCATCGGCGGTCTGCTCGGCGTCCACGAGTGGCGTTCATACTATGAGCCGCCCACGCCGCAGGAGCAGGATCACGTCTACATCCACGACGGCAGCGGCAACGTCGTCCAGATCGTCGATCTCGGCGCGGCGGACGCGGCGAGCGCCATCAGCGCGCACTACGAGTACGACTCGTTCGGCGCCCGCGTGAACGCCGGTCCGGACGACTACTACCAGCCGTTCCGCTTCAGCACCAAGCTGCACGACGAAGAATCCGGCCTGACGTACTTCGGCTACCGCTACTACAACGCCGGCCTCGGCCGCTGGCTGAATCGGGACCCACTGCTCGAAGAAGGAGGATTGAACCTCTACAGCTATGCCAGCAACGCTCCAAGTGTTCGCATCGACCCGTATGGCCTCCAGGATGAGGGCTGTTGCGGCATTGTTGAGTCTCTGCAATCCGTGCTCTCACGCTACTTGACCTACGACGGTTTGCTGGGACAAACGGGCGTTTACGGAGAAGCTCCGGACCCGACTTGGGCTCCCGTAGACGACGCATTTCGGCTTACAGCTGCCGCAGCCGTGACGGCCGAACCGTATGTCGCCCCTGTGGCGGATGCGGTCGAACTCGTCGGTGGAGCCTCCGAGATGGCGGGCGCTCTAGTGTTCGTCGAAGTGTCCGGCGGAACAGGAGCTCCGGTTGCTGCTGTGTTCCTCGTTCACGGCGCGGACCACGTCCAGGCCCCTGCCCGTCGACTCGCTCGACGGGCAGAGAACTGGATGTTTGGGGAGAATCCTGGCGTCAACGATCGAGCGTCGATAAATGCAATCACAACGGAACTCGCGTCCGTTATGACGAATATGGGGTTCACGTCCGATCAAGTGGCGTTGACCGACCTCGGTCTTGGGCTGGCATCGGTACCCGTGTCTCTCGTTGGATTCGCGGAGTTGCCGGTGTCAATGGGGTCACACGCTCCGCGCGTCACCTTGACACGATCGCAACGCTGCTGCCTGTCGTCGAACCGGTCTAGAATCTCGGACCCGTCGCGCCTGCTTTCAGCCCCCGCGTATAAAGAATATGCTCGGTCACCGATAGTGTCATACGTCACCGATGCGGATGAAGTAGTATTCCGCATGTTCTCAGGTAACAGCACCCGTGGTGGATTCTTCACACGGACTCTGCCTCGCAGCCAAGCAGAGGCGATTGAGGGGCTCTCTTTGCCGCCGTCGAACAAGGCGGACTTTGTACAGCCCGTGCTTATCCGGGCAGGCACGCGCCTTCAGAGTTCTCGAGCGTTTCCGGCGTTTGGCCAGAAGGGAGGGTTTGAGCAACTTGAGCTAATCTGGCCGCGGACGCTACCGGATGAGTGCTTCGGTCCAGGTACGCCCTGGAGCAAGCTACCACAATGACTACAGGAAGCATCGACGACGTCATGCGGAGATGGGGAAGCGCGCACGGATTGTACCTTCTGACAAAGCACCGAGACGATGAGATCCGCAGCTTCGTCGTAGTCACCGATTCCGGTAACGAGTTCAGCATCTGGGTTGCCGGCTGGAATGCGCCGATCGTCACGGTCTGTGCGTGGGATCGCGAGTTGCGCCGGGCAGAGTTTACAGGCCCCCAGACCACGATCGTGACGCTCCTCGACAGTGCATACGTCGCGGTCGAACGCTGGATGAAGGACCAAGGAGACACTCGGACTCTTGCGTAATACTCTCTGCATACGGGAGTTGTTGAGCATCGTCTCCTATTGCGAACGGAGACGATCACTGAGACGTGCCCGACAATCGTGTGGACTGAAATGTCCGTGGGGCTTGTCAGCGTCCGCTCGCTGCGATCTGCTGGTCAACCGCAATCTTGTCGATGCCCTCAAACCGCGTGCAGAAATAGTAAACCAGCAAGAATTCACAAACTGCAGTCTTGGCAACGGCTTCGCAGCAAATGTAGACGTGAACAGAGGTCGCGGATTCTACCCCGATCGAATACCGCCGGGAGCCGGGATTGAGGGATTTAAGGGACTGGGGGATTGATGCTCGGGCTGACGCGTGGGCGGCGACGGGCAGGCGTGTTCTGCCCGCGGCCGTCCAGACGAACCGCACCGTCCAATCGCTTCTCTTCCTCAAGTTCAGCCTCAATCTCGCGGTCTATCTGGGCGAGTTCCCGCTCGGCAGCCTCCATCCGCAGGCGCATCTGTGGATCGTTGGCGTCATACGCTGGCTGATAGTGCCGCTGCAGGGCTTGGAGTTCCGCCTGCATCGCCAGGGCTTCCCGGGCGCCTTTCAGTGACGCCTGGATCGCTCGTAGCACGTCCGACGTGGACTTGGCAGCCGGACCAGCAAGCTCGCGCAGAACACCTGCCAGCCGGGCGATCGATTCGGGTGGGAGCTGCTGGCAGAACGCCGACAACAGCTGTTCCAGGTGATTCCAGCGCCCGTCGTCACCGTCGCTTGCCAGCCGAGCGAGCAACTTCGTCGCCCCCTGGAATACGCGGGGCACGGCCTGCACCGCACGTAACCGGCTTCGGTGAAATGCGTCTGGGTTTTCGGCCACTTCGATCACGACCGCGGCGAAACGTGCGTAGTGGCCGGGCTCCAGCGTTTCGTAGTACGTCACAAGGTGGCGAGCAAGCGCCGTAAGGAAACCCACCCGCTGTTCGCCAGCTTCCAAGCGCGCAAGGTAGGTGTCCACATCCGCCGCCGAGCGAATCCGTGGCTTCGGCGGTGGTCACGGCCCTGTGTAGCCGTATCTTCGCGCCGCGGCTTCATGCCGTGCTCGACGCTGCTGTCGCAGCGGCTGTGCGGCGACATGGGGGTTGCGTTCTTTCATCGAAAATACTCCACTTGCCCCGTTCACTAACTCATTCGCTGCGCACTTTGGGAGGGCACGCAACGGGGGTTTTTGCGATACCCGGATTGTGCCGGAAATCGCATTTTTCGGGGCGGGAAAATGAGGAGGGACCGTGCCGGAAATACACACACAAACCCGCGCCCCGGATGGTACCGGAACCGGGGGCCCGTCGTCGCCGGCGCAATCCCGCCCGAGCGGTCTAACGTGTCTCCCGCACGCGGATTCGACCCGGGGGGTCGGTAAAGATTCTCCGGCGTGGGGCCCCCAGCGTGTGCGAGAGCGTCGTGTGGTGCCGTGGGCGCGACGGTACGCAGCAGGCGGACGGAACCGCCGACCGCGCGACACAGCCGCTCGGATGCCGCTCACACGATCAGCCCCGCCGCGCGCAGCACCTCCGCCTTCGCGGCGTCCGAGAGCCGTGGCCAGATCGCCGCCAGGGCCGCGAAATCCGGATCATTTGGTGCCGTATTTGGTCCGCCAGCGACCTCGCATTTCGTAAGGTCTGCCTCAGACACGCTTTGTGGAGGTGGGTCAGTAGGTTCGAGTCCTACTCGGGGAGCGTTGAATCGCACAACTCTGCCGGAAGCCCCGGCACGGCCTGATCTTGCGCCATCCCCGTCAGATCCGTCTCGATCACGACCTCCCTTGTTTCCGCATCAGCCACGATCCGTTTGCAGAAAGCGAACAGCGCCTACGCCGAGGGTCGCAGAATCGAGTGAAGAGTACGACGCGGACATCTAGGCGATTCTTGTCAAGGCCGAGTCGCTGCCGAAGGTCAAGGTGTCGGCATCGCTCCGCAATCCTCATTATCTTGTTCGATTCTCCGAGCGGGCCTTGCGTGAGGCAGAACCAGACCCGCAAAATTTGGTGTCACCCAGCCGGATGGACGGAAAGTCCTCGCTGGGAGTGAGGGTTTCCCGCAAGACCGTCAAGCGGGCCATGCGATTCTACGACGCGCTGATCAAAGCGGTTGAGAGCTTGAGCGGCAAGGTAGCCGTAGAGGGAGAACGATGGCGGGAAGAGACCGTCATTTACTTGGCCAAGGAAAAGGCCGCCACGATTCGGGTGCGCGAGCGATACCGGCAGAAGCGGCGAGAGAAAAAAGACCAATACGACTGGCGCACATACACGTACATCCCCAGAGGAATCCTCGTCATGGAATTGGGTGGCATGTACGGACGTTCAACCACGTTTGAGGATGCGGCCAAGACGCCGATTGAGGATCGCGTCAATGATCTGCTGCTGACTCTGATTCGCGCCGCACACAAACAGCGCAAGCGCCGACGGGAAGCTGAGGAAGAATGTCGTCGTCAGGCCGTATGGGAGAAGGAGCGGGAGGAGAAACTGCGACTTATCGAGGGCGAGGAGGCCAAGGTCCAAGAGCTGCTGGCGGAGGTGAACGACTGGCACCGAGCAGTGCGAATCCGCCGATACGCTGCTGTTGTCAAGGCACAGGCAGAAGACGATGGCGGTATCGAGCAGGGAAGCGAGCTTGCCGAGTGGCTCATATGGGCTGGGCAACAGGCCCACCGGATCGATCCGCTTGTCGAGAGTCCGCCATCCATTATCGACGAGAAGAGTAAGTACGAGAAGCGCCGCGGATGGTGACGTTGAGCTTCCCCCATTGAAACACGGCTGGTGCAAGAGGCGGGTGCAACTGCGGGCGGCTGGTTTCGCAATCAGACGGCTTTGGCGGCCTCAACCACCCGGCGAATGTCACTGAGGCGTTCGTTGTCCTCTTGGCATTGGACTGCCCAGGAAGAAACGCCAGTCAGAGCTGCTGGTGAGCCGTACGCTCCCCACATACTCAGAGTCACAATGAGACCATCTATCGGGCGTTCAGACGGGTAATCTTCCGTCCGCTGCTTGACCAGATTGCAGATCGCACTGCTAACGCACTCATCCGCCACCTCTTGAGGGGGACGCCCTCCTTGGTTGAAATCAAGGAACTTCGGTGGCGAATCAAACGTGGCCTTAAACACAATGAGTTCAAGTCCTATGACGACGCAACCGGCGAGGTTCTGGTTATCGATCTGCCTGTATCCTTTCGATACATGCTCGTGAATCTGTGCTTCGCTTGACGGATACTTGCAGGCCATCCCCAACTCAACGCTGAGTTCATTGCCACTTATCACTACGTCCGGCTCTTGTAGGGCGACCGTGAACCCAGCTTTCTGTAGCAGGTGGGCTACTTCAAGCTCAAATAGAAAGTCCTTCGCCTGTTGCGGTGAGAAATCCTGTGTCAACGTGCCTGACAGCACTTGCTTCAGCCGCTTACGAAGCTCGCCACGCGGCTGATCGCGCAGCGCTGCGACTGCTTCGGTCAGCCGATGCACGACGATGGCGGCATCATGAAACTCCCTGAACCTCTCGTTCTTCCACTTACCCAGAAGTGCCTCTTCGCTAAGGGCAGCATGATCGGCATGGAAACGTCGCACGGTCGCCAGTTGCGGTGCGACTGGCGCGTCGTCACCTATCCGCACATTCAGGTCATCGAGAACCTGATCAAATTCGCGCATTGATTGTCGCAGATGTTTCCAGGCCACCTCGTCTCCTCCTGAACGAGTAGCCTACATTCTCAGTGATCACTCGCGCGCAGTCCAGAACGCGGTCAAGGTTGACCTGGTGCAGCCAAGAGGCGCGGTCTCCTTCTCGCAATTCTGACGAACCCCACCAGCCGAGTCGGCTCAGGCTGCTCGAAACCGCAGCCGGGGCATCAGAATCGCAGTCCAGTTTTGAGCGACTGAAGCCTGTTCGCCCTCGGGGAGTACTAATCCTGGAACCCCGCCGTAAAGTGTGGCGAGGTTTTGTTTTGCGCCAATCCCGTGAGGTCCGTCTCGACCACGATCTCTCTCGAATCGGCGTTGGGGACGAGTTTCTGGCAGAAGGGCATCACCGCACGCGCGACGAAGACGCAGCAGTGATCGGCGCCGGTGCGGCCGCGCGCTTTAGATCAGCACCGGCTTGCCGAGCTTGCGGCGGACGACGACAAACTGCGACGCGTGCATGAGCTCGTGCATCCCGATGAGATGGAACACCGCGGCGATCGTCTGCGTCCCTGCGCCGCGTTGCAGCGCCTCGGGCGCGGCTATGTCCAAATCGCTTTCCGCGGTCTGGTCCAGCGCGGCCAACGTGCCGCTGCGCTGTTGTTCAAGCAATTCGAGGTACGCCTGCTTCGTACGAAACGCGGACGCGTCGTCGCACTTTGACGCCTCCGGCGAGTGCGCCTCGATAAATCCGTCGGGCAGATCGGGAGTCGTGTAACCCGCCAATTCAACCATCTGCTGCTCCATCACAATGACGTGGCCAAGCTGCCAGGCGATGTGATTCGCCCCCGTCACCGGACGGACCATCAGGTCCGCATCCTCCAGATCGCTCAGGTACGTCGTCAACAGCCCGTGACACCCTTCGATCGTGTCCCTGAGAAACTCTTTCAACGACATGGCAATACCTTCCTTCCAGGATTCGCTACGGCCGCACGACGCACTCCAACGAATGGGCCGCTATTCTCGGCCGTACCGCCGTGCCGTACCAGCTGCTCCCACATGATTCCTCCGAGGCCGAGCCATGCATGGGCCGTATGCGACTACGGCCCGCAGAGCCCCGGCGGGGCGCAAGACGTTAGCCGGGGGACGTGGGGCCCCTGGGAATAGGATTTCCCATTTGTCACACCTCAGACTGCCACTCGACCCGGACGAGCTAACCGATTCCAGCGAGAGCGGCCTTGCTTGCCGTGGCTCTTACTCGTCTGGTCGCTGCTCGTACTTGCGGGCGGAGCCAGCAGATTCTCGCGAGGCGGTGCTTGCGCGGCATTATGCCGCTCGAAACCGCAATACTGACCTCAGAATCGAGGGACCAGGTTGCCGGATTACTCGCGTATCGCTCTCGAGGAGCGTTGAATCCGGCAACCCGTTCGCAAGGGCGGGTTGCTGTGTTTCTCACGACACCCGGTAGGGGAGTGTGCTTTAATGGCTGGGCTACTTCGCGGCAACCACTCCGTTGTCAATCATCTGTTTGAACATCTCAACGGCGGATTCGGCAAGGGGGCGATAATTCAAGCCTAGATCGCGGATGCTCTTGCTGTTGTCGGCGATCCACGGAACGCCGACGTTGCGGCTGATGATTCTGCGTGTCATGTGCTTGTCCGCAAGGGGAGCGATGAGCCAGACCAGCCATTTAGGGAGGATACGCTTCGGGAACGGGAAGCGATTACCGAAGTGATCGCTCAGGGCCTTGGCGATCTCGGGAAAGCTGGAGTTGTGTCCCGAGGTAATGTAGCGCCCCTTTGCGGCAGGGTTGAACGCGGCCTGAAAATGTGCCTCGGCGACTTCGCGCACATCGACAACGCCCATGCCGTAGTTCGGCACTCCGGATTTCATGGTGCCGTCAGCGAACTGCTTCACGAGTGTGAACGACTCCGAAGTAGCGTGTGGGTTGATGGCCGGCCCGAGCACGAGCGAGGGGTTGACCGTGACGAGATCCCAGCGGTCCTGTGCCTCGGCGATCTTCCAGGCTTCGCGTTCCGCGAGCGATTTCGAATCACGAGTAGGGTTGATGGTCGAGGGAAGAACTGGTGTTCCAGTCGTCCTCTGTGAACTTCCCTTGCTTCGTCTTTCTCAAGTCCGCGTTGTCGCCGTAGATCGCGGCGCAACTGCTCGTAACCACCACGCGTCGGACGGTCGGCGTGCGGTTGGCTTCTTCCAGCACGTTGCGCGTGCCGAGCTGCGCTGGATCGACCAGGTCCTTCTGTGGGTCGCTTACGCGAATCACGAACGGCGACGCCGTGTGGAACACGACGGAGCAGCCCTTCATCGCCTCCGCGTAGGAGCCAGTTTCCATTAGGTCGGATTTGAAGTACTGGATTGTGCCCGCGGACTGCTCCGCGAGCGCGTCCAAGTACTTCAGCTTCTCGGCGTTCGATGGATCACGGACGGTGGCGTGGGCCGTGAATCCTGTGTCCAGCAAGCGTTTGACGACCCATCCCGCAACGTATCCTGTCGCGCCTGTGACCATAACTGGCGATGTTGTGTCGTAGTCGTTCATGACGTTTCTCACGAATGTGATGCGGTTTGAGATAGTCTTTCTCACCCGATGAACTTCATCACGAACCTGTCGAAAACACGGTCGCCGCCCCACTTGCGAATGAACAGCATTGTTCTGGCATAACTTGCCCGCCGCGTATCGCGTCTTCGGGCGTTTGGCCTTGAGAACCTTGGCGATCGTGTCGGCGATGCCCGACGGTGGTGAGGCGCCTTGAAGCTGCGCTCCAGCGCTGCGGCCAGCCGCTTCGTCATTGGGGTGTAGGCAGAGTCGCCCGAGCGTTCGAGCATCGGGCCGAGCATGACGTCGTCGAATTCCGTACCAATTGCACCTGGCTCGATGATGACCACATCAATCCCGAACGGCTTGAGTTCCAGATGGAGGCAGTCCGACCAGCCTTCGAGCGCGTGCTTGGTCGCGATATACCACGCGCCGAGCGGGTTGTAGATCTTGCCGCCGACGGAGCTGACGTTCACGATCGTCCCTGCGCGTTGCTCGCGCATGTAGGGGAGCACCAGTTGGGTCAGTCGCCCCAGGCCGAACAGGTTGACCTCAAACTGGTAGCGGACGTCTTCAAACGCAGTGTCCTCCATCGCGCCGTTCAGGCCAAAGCCGGCGTTGTTGATCAGAATATCGACGCCGCCGGCTTCGCTCGTGATCTGCTTCACCGCGGCGACGATCTCGTCATCCTGAGTGATGTCCATCTTCAGGGGCTTCGCGCCCTTGTCGCGCAGGTCTTCCATCTTCTCAACGCGGCGCGCCGCAACGTAGACTGTGTATCCGCCGTCCGCGAGCAGTCTTTCTGCCGTCGCCTTGCCGATACCCGCCGACGCACCGGTGACCAGAACTGTCTTCGGCTTCATCTGCTTATCCTCTCATTTCTGATTGGTTTCCTCGGATCAGCGCGGACAGGCCGTGCGTCATGATCGGCTTGAACTCCCAGGCGGGCCGGTTCACGTCCGGGTGCTGAAGCGCTGCGATTACGTTCTGGCCGGGGTTTGCGAGCGGCCATAAACCTGCCATCATGGAGATCGCGCATTGCACTACGGTCATCCACTGCTCGATGCTCAGTCTGGGGTGCAGATGGTGGAGTGTCCGGACCAGCTCGTCGCCGAGAACGAACGCGTCGCGCTTGAATGCCACGATTTGCTCGACCGACGAATTCGTCTCCATCGAGGTCGAAAGTTGGGGAAGCAGATCGAGCAATACTCTGTGCTGGAGGGCCACCTCGACCCACGCCCGACTGATTGCCCCCACGGGGTCTTTCGATCGGATTCGCTTCATGCGGGCAATCAGCGCTTCGATGAACTTGCTTTGCTCATCCGAGAAGATCGTGAGAAAGATCTCCTCGCGCGTCGAAAAATACCGGTAGACGTTGGGCTTGCTGATGCCTGCTTTCCGGGCAATCCCGTTCAGGCTGATCTCCTCATACGGCATTTTCGAAAACAGCGTTCTCGCCGCGTCGAGAATCGCTTCTCGCCGAACGGCCTTCTGCTCGGGTTGTCGCGCTCGTTGCCAAGTCATCGCCAGCCTCAAATAAGGGACCACTGGTAGTATAATAAGATACCGACGGTCTATTATCAACTGGCTCTGGCGACTATTTCACGCTGCGAGGCGCCTCTGTCCCGGGTCGGTGTCCGAGGGGGCGTCGTTCTCCGGCGGGGTTCGCGTGTGGGCGAAATTGCGGCGCTCGCGGTTCAGCAGTGATACCGGAGCGTGAATCCGCTAAGGGGGCACCTCTGCCGTTGGAATACGGTAGAAGCACGCGTAGAGCACTGGAACCACAACGAGCGTCAGGACTGTGGCGAATGCCAACCCGAACATGATCGTCACCGCCATCGCCACGAAGAATGCGTCCGTCAGCAGTGGGATCATGCCCAGTACCGTTGTCAGCGCTGCCATCGAGACCGGGCGCACGCGACTGACACCCGAGTCCACGACCGCCAGGGATGGCTCTTTCCCGCTGGCAACCTGCACGTTGATCTCGTCGATCAGCACGATCGCGTTCTTGATCAGCATGCCGCTCAGGCTCAGGAAGCCCAGCAACGCCATAAATCCGAACGGCTGACCGGTCAGCAGAAGACCGGCGGTCACGCCGATGATCGCGAGCGGCACAGTCAGGAAGATGATCAGCGGCAAGCGCAGTGAGTTAAACAGGATGATCACCACAAGCACCATGAGCATCGCGACGACCGGCATCCTGCCGACCAAAGCCGCCTGCGCGTCGGTGGAATCCTCGTACTCGCCGCCCCATTCCAGCGTGTATCCGGGCGGCAACTCAATGGCTTCGAGCTTCGGGCGCACCTGCGCGAAGACGACGCTGGCCGGGCCGGCCCTCGGATCGCACTTGACCGTCAAAGTAGGTAAGCGATCCCGGCGACGGACGATGGACTCCTCTGAGTCACTGGCGAAGCCGCGGATCACCTGGCTGAGCGGGATCGACTGCGCGGCAACCGGACTCCAGATCCGCACGTCGCGGAGATTCTCTATGTCGTGGCGCTCCTCTGCGGGGCTGCGGATGATGATCGGCAGGAGCTTGTCGCGCTCGCGGTAGACGCCGACCCGACTACCTTCAAAGGCCGTGTGCAATGCGCGTGCGATCTCCGCCCGGGTCACGCCCGCGTTGCGCGCCTGTGTCTCGGCCACTACGGGGCGCACCAGCGGAACGCGCTGCCGCCAGTCGTCGACCACGTCTTTCACGTTGGGCTCGGCGCGCAGGATGGTGCGCGCTTCATCAGCAAGCCGTCGCAGGACGCTTGGCTCAGGTCCGCGGAAGCGGGCCTGTATCTTCTGTGCGTCGCCCGGGCCGAGCATAAACTGGCGCGGAAGCGCCTGAGCGTCTGGGAAGTTCTCGTCGAGGTATGTTTGCACCTCGGCAACCAGGTCGGCGCACCGGCGGTAATCCTTGACGCTGACCAGTAACAGACCGTACGCGCTGTTGGAATCTTCTGGCGAGTACGTCAGCAGAAACCGCAGCGCCCCGCGGCCGACGAAGGTTGAAACATCAGTCACACCTTCGAGCGCGTGAACGTGTTCGCTGATCTGCGCGAGGTCAGCCTCGGTGCGACTGATGTGCGTGCCCTGTGGTAGCCAGTAATGAACCATGAACTGCGGGCGCGTGGAGTCTGGGAAGAAGCTCTGCTTGACGTAGCCAAATCCCCGTATCGCCAACACCAGCATGACGATCAACACCACGACCGTCGACCAGCGGGCACGGATGCACAGCGACACCAGACCGCGATACACGCGGAAGAGCAGGCCGCTGTAAGGGTCGCCCCCGCTGGTTGCCGCCGCTCTGAGGAACATCGTGCCGAACAATGGCGTCACCGTAATCGCCAGCACCCAGCTCATCAGCAACGAGATCAGGATGACCTGAAATAGCGAGCGGCAGTATTCTCCGGTGGAATCGCGGGATACGCCGATCGCGGCGAAAGCGAGGATGGCAACAACGGTCGCCCCGAGGAGCGGCCAGATCGTCTGGCCAACGACCTGGCTGGCGGCCTTGATGCGGTCCATGCCACGTCCGAGGTTGACCAGGATGCCTTCGACCACCACGATCGCGTTGTCGACCAGCATTCCCAGAGCGATGATCAGGGCGCCTAGGCTGGTCCGCTCGAGCATAATGCCCTGCATCTGCATGACGATGAACGTCGCCAGCACGGTCAGCAGCAGGATCACGCCGATCAGCAGGCCGCTGCGCAGGCCCATCGCTAACATGAGCACGCCGACGACGATTGCCAGTGCCTCGGCCAGGCTGACAACAAAACCGTTGACGGCGGTGTTCACTGAGTCCGCCTGATGCGCAATGACACCAATCTCCATACCAATTGGTGTTTCGACCTGCAGTTCGCGGAGACGGTTCTTGACCGATTCGCCCATGGTGATGACGTTGCCGCCGGCAACGGTAGAGATGCCCAGTCCCAGCGCGACGTGGCCGTTGAAGCGCATGATGATGGTCGGCGGATCGACGTAGCCCCGCCGGATGGTGGCGATGTCCTTCAGGTACGTCTTCGTCGCCGAGGGGCCACCCTGAACGATCAGTAGGTTGCCGATGTCTTCAATGGAGGTGAACTCGCCGGTGGGCTGAATGCGGATGTACTTGCTGTCGACCTCGACCTTGCCCGCGGATTGGACGAGATTCTGCCCGGAGAGCGTCTGGTAGATCAGCGTCGGCGAAAGCCCGAGGCTGGCCATGCGGGCGCGGGAGATCTCGACGTAGACGACTTCCGGACGCTCGCCGTAGATCGTGATCTTGCCCACGTCATCGCACAGCAGCAACTCGCGGCGCAGCAGATCGACGTACTCTTTCAGTTCGGCATACGAATAGCCGTCACCATACACGGCGTAGAACACACCGTAGACATCGCCGAAGTCATCGTAGACCAGCGACGGTCCGGCGCCGGGCGGCAGGTTCGACTGGGCATCATTGACCTTGCGGCGTAACTCGTCCCACACCTGTGGTAGCGAGTGCTTGTCGTACTTGTCCTTCATCTCGACGAGCACCGTCGAGCGGCCTGGCTCCGAGATGCTGGTGACCAGATCGAGCTGGCCGAGTTGCTGCACCGCG
Source organism: Phycisphaerae bacterium (assembly GCA_028277645.1). Lineage (GTDB taxonomy): Bacteria > Planctomycetota > Phycisphaerae > UBA1845 > Fen-1342 > JANQFV01. Next base: position 178,640 of record JANQFV010000041.1, on the reverse strand, counting down.
GTTTCGATCTCGTCGGTGACCTCTTCGGCCACCTCCATTGCCGTCGCGCCCGTGTAGTTGGTGAAGATCTGCGCGTTCTTGATGGTGAACTCGGGATCCTCGAGTCTGCCGAGCCCTTCATAGGCCCAGATTCCACCCCCGATAATGAACACGGTGAACACGAGTGTGATGGTCTTATAGCGGATCGAGGCTTCGGCGATATTCATGGCGTGGCGTCCCTCACGGCGGTGAACGGCCGCACCGTCTGACCTTCCTGGAGAAGGTGTACGCCGGCCAGCGCAATCCGGTCACCGGGCTCGACTCCGGCCGTGACCAGGATCTCATCGCCGACCATCTCGCCAACCTGCACGTTCACACGCTGCACCGTGCCCGTATCGCCGTCGCCGTCGTTGACGACCCAGACGAAGTAGTCGCCCTGGCCGTCGACCGGCACCGCGTCGAGCGGTACAGCGTAGGCCAGCGCTTCGTCGCTGTCCGGCTTTTTCTTGTATTCGCGGATCGTTGCAGTCATCCCCGGCAGGATGTTGATGTCAGGTGGGGCGGGCATGACGAATGTCGCCGCATAAGTCTGCGTGGCCGGGTCGGCATCGGTCGTGAACTCCTTTACGTCAACGTCGAACTCGCGGCCGGGCAAGTACTCGAACGTCGCGACGAAGCGGTAACGCTCTCGCTCGCGCTCAGCCTGTTCCGCCGGGTCGCGGCGCCGGTCGGCGGCGCGCACGGCACGGATCACGCGCTCTTCCGGCACGTTGACGACGATCTCGACCTCGTCGATCTCCTGGAGGCTGAGAATCGCCTGTTTGGCGTTGATGTTCTGGAAGTTGTCCACGTACGTGTCGGCGATTACACCCGAAAACGGCGCCCGCAGATTCGTGTCCTCGAGCGCTTTCCGGGCGATATTCAACTCGGCCACCGCAGCATCGTACGCAGCCTTGGCATCAGTCGATTCCTTCGCGGTGGCTATGTCGCGCTCGGCGAGGCCGCTGATACGCTCAAACTCCGCCTGGGCCGCGTCGAGCGTCGCCTGGCGGGCGGCGAGTGCGTTCTCGAAGTCCCGCGGGTCAAGTCGTCCTAGCAGGTTGCCTTCCTCGACCTCCAGCCCGCGCTTCACGGCGAACTCGATAAGCTGACCGGCCACCTGGAACGCGAGCTGCACTTCTTCGTTCGCCCGTACCGTACCGGGGTACTTCCTGCCCGAGGCGGAGAACGGTGACGCGATGACCATCGTCTTCAGCGGCCGCACAATGGACGGCTCGGACGGAATCTCGGTGCGCCACTCGATAAAGAAGACGGAATAAACCGCGGCCGTTATTACGGCGAGTCCGATGATCAGTCCGACGATCTTGGTTATACTTGCCTGCTTGGCCATGTAGGGTCCTTGTCTTTCGTGCGGCACTTAGAGCACCGCGTCGCGTGCGGCGACTACAAAGCGGCGGTGGTGTGGTCACGGAATGGCTGCCGCGCCTACGCTCCCGACAACGCGGCCTCGAGCGCGCCGCGCTGATCAGTCCCGCATTCTAACGCGTCACTTTCGGTCCGCAATCGAGTCCCTCTCGGGTGCGTTGCTGTTACAGAGATCGGACGCGAGAGTAGAATGACCGCTGGCGATGTTCGCATGCACGGGCAATTCGTCTGGACATGCGTTGTTCGGATGCGCGCGTGCTGCCACGCTGAGGCCGGTCCGGTCTGCCGTCAAAGTGCGATGGTCATGCAGCCCGTTGAGCACAAACGCCGATCACAACTCTGCCGGCTGCGCCGCTACGGCGCGCTGGCGATGATGTTGGTGTTGGTGCTCGGCGCAAGCGAACAGCCGCCCGACGACATACACGTCGCCAATCCTCATGGGCGTTCGGACACAGCTGAACGGGCCGGTCTTGCCGGTTCCACGAGTTGCCGAGAATGCCATAAGCATTTCTATCAGCTATGGGCGCCGTCGCACCACGGGCTTGCCATGCAGCCGTTTACGCGCGACTTCGCCCGCGATCACCTCACACCACACAACGAACAGATCACGATCGGCCAACACCGGTATCGGTACGACGATGGACACGTGGTCGAGACCGGGCCGAATGACTGCCGCAAGCTTCCTATCGCACACGTGCTCGGCGGCAAGAACGTCTTCTATTTTCTGACGCCCAGTGAGCGGGGTCGATTGCAGACGCTGCCGCTGGCGTACAACGTCCGCCAGGGAACCTGGTTCGATACCGCCGCCAGCGGAATGCGGCATGTTCCCGGCCGACCGGACGACGAGCCGTTGCACTGGACCGATCGCGAGTACACGTTCAACACCTCGTGCTATTCCTGCCACGTCAGCCAGCTTTCGACGAACTTCGATCTGGTCACCGACACGTACAACACGACTTGGGCCGAGCCGGGCATCAACTGCGAGACGTGCCATGGCCCCGCGGCGGAGCATGCGCGCGTATGCAAAGAAGCTGGTCCGGGCGAGCCCCCCCAGGACCTGAAGATCTTCACCGTCAGCCAGTCGCGCGGCTTCAGCGCCGACCGCGTGAACGACTCCTGTGCGCCCTGTCACGCGCGGATGATGCCGATCGCCGCGTTCTTTCAGCCCGGCGAGCGCTTCTTTGACCACTACGATCTGACGACGCTCGAGCACCCGGACTTCTACCCCGATGGACGTGACCTGGGTGAGAACTACACCTACACGCTTTGGCGCATGAGTCCGTGTTTGCAGGACAGCACGTTCGACTGCCTGCACTGCCACACGTCCAGCGGCCGTTTTCGATTTCAGGACGAGCCGAACCGTTCCTGCTTGCCTTGTCACGCGGAGCGCGTCGCCAATCCGACGGAGCACACGCATCACACAGCAGACAGCACCGGCAGCATTTGTATCAACTGTCACATGCCGAAGACCGAGTTCGCCAACATGGTGCGCAGCGACCACTCGTTGTTGCCGCCCACGCCGGCGACGACGATCGCCTTCGAGTCGCCCAATGCCTGCAACCTGTGCCATGCTGACCAGGACGCCAAGTGGGCGGATGAGTTCATCCGCGAATGGCACACGACCGACTACCAGACTCCCGTACTGCATCGTGCCGGTCTGATCAAAGCGGCCCGCGACGACGATTGGACACGGCTGCCGGAAATGACGGCGTACATCCTCGATCCGCAGAGCGACGAGATCTTCACGGCTTCGCTCGTTCGGCTGCTGTGGACCTGCGGCGACGATCGCGCGCGGGAGACGCTCGTGCGGGCGCTGGACAACCGCTCGCCGCTGGTGCGGGCCGCGGCCGCCGCGGCGCTGGAGCAGCCCGTCAACCCCGACATCGCCGCCGCGTTACTCAAAGCCGCCGGCGACGACTACCGCCTGGTACGTGTCCGAGCCGCGGCCTCGCTGGCTGGCTTGCCGCGCAACTGGACTACGGAGGGGCAATGGGAACAGCTCCGCAAGGCGACGGACGAGTTTATCGCGGCCATGAACAGCCGGCTCGACGATCACGCCGGACACTACAACCTCGGCAACTTCCTCATGAGCTGGGGGCAGTTCGAAGCCGCCGTGGGCCGCTTCGAGACGGCGGTGAAGCTGCAGCCGCGCGACGTCGCACCACTGGTGAACGCCTCGCTGGCGTACAACGCGCTGGGACGCAATGAAGAAGCTGAACGCAGTCTCCGCGCGGCGTTGAAGCGGGATCCGAAGAACGTCGCCGCGCATCTCAACCTGGGCCTGCTGCTGGCGGAGATAAACCGGCTGCCGGAAGCGGAGACCGCTCTGCGGCGTGCGTTGGCGGAGGATCCCACGCTGGCACAGGCCGCGTTCAACCTCGGCGTAATCCTGGCCGCAGACCGCCTGCCGGAGGCGCTGACCTGGTGCCGCAAGGCGTGCGCGTTGCAGCCCGACAACGCGCGTTACGCGTACACGCAGGCGTTCTACGAGCATCAGGCCGGACACTCGGACGAGGCCGTGTCATTGCTGCACAGGCTGTTGGAGCAGCAACCCGACTATGCGGACGCGTACGGACTCCTGGGCAAGATACTTGAGTCGCAGGGCAAACGCGCTGAGGCCGCCGCGGTGTATCGCCAAGCGGCGGACAACGCCGACCTGCCGGCGCAAGTCCGCCAGTTCTTTCACGCGCGACTCGAAGCCCTGGAGCAGCGGTGAGTTCGATCACAACTGCCCGGTATACACGCGCATAGCATCCAACAGCCCGCCCTCGATATGTCGCAGCAGCCGCTGAATGGCGGAGTTACCGCGACAGAAGCTCGATGCGCGTCCTGAAAACATGCCGCTGTTTGGGTTTGCTGCTCGTGTGCAGTAACGCCGCATTTTCGCGCAATTCGTTGTAGCTCGGCGAGTACCAGCCCTGAACCGTCGGCTCGCGTTGCCCTTGAATGACAGTCCACGCTCCACGGTCAGCGAGTTGCGTGATTGTGCAGCGCTCGCCTGACTCGGCGGTCAACGTGACCACGCCGTCCGCAGTCGTGTGGGTGAGATCTGGCGCGGCGTGAAATAGCTGAGTGCAGGTGTGTGGTTGATCATCCACCGCGACGACTACGTCTTCGATCTCAATGACGCGAGGCGGTACGAAGCGGAACGTCCGCGTGTGGTGGGCCGTTTCGAGTTCGTGCCGCACCGTCACGAAGTCGCCGGCGAGCGAGCGGCCCCAGGACTCGAGCACCAACGGTCGAAGCTCGAAATCTGCTCCGTCGACGAGCACGACGTTGTGCGCCCGGGCGCTGCGCATGTACTGCCGTTCCGGCGTGCGCTCCTCGTAATTGAGTTGTCCAGCGTCGACCAACCAGTCGCGGCCAAGGCCGTACAGGATGAACGACAGCGCATCGTGGTGATAGTGCGGCGAACGAAAGCTGTTGCACTTGAACACGGCATACGTATCGGGCGTGTCGATTGGCTCGAGTGGAGCATCGAGCGGCCGGGCGGCACAAATCGCGTATCCCGCCTCGAAACTCAACAGGAACGTGGCGCCGTCGCCGCGCGGGTTCGGGAACCGTGGGACGCAGTTGCGTACGACTTCCGCTCCGCCGACGAGGTCCACATTGAACGTATTGCGACGACGATCCAACGCGGGTGTATCGCCGATGGTTGGCAGTGTGCCATCCGGCTTAAGGAGAAAGGGCCAGACGGCGGCCATGCGCTGCAGCGGCGGGACCAGCTCGGACGGGATCGGCCGTTCGTTGCGTTGAAGGAAGTCTCCAATCTTGCTGAAGCGGTCCAGAACATACCAGTGGTAGAACGGCGATTGCTCGAGGTGGAAACCCTCTGCGCTGAAGCGGTGGGTTGCGTACTCCGCTGCGCGCCGGGTGGCGAGCTTCCGCCACTCCTCGGCAGCGTGGAATTCCGGAAAGGTCAGCGCTGCTGCCAGTAGCGCAGCATCCATTTCCAGGCCGTGGTTCGATAAGGCCGGGTACACCTCCGGGTCGCAGGCATACAGCGCGTGCTGATAGACGCTGCCGAGCAGCAATCGAGCGAAGTCCGGATCGAAGGAATCCGTGGTTCGCCAGACCTCCCAGAACCATGCAAAGAAACGCAAACGCGTGGCGACGGCGTGGTCATACCACGCATAGTTCGAGGCGCCCGGCGGAGTCGAGTTCTTTGCCAGCCAATCGCGCAGTGTGCGAACAGCGAGGTCGCGGGCTGGTTTCGAACCGTCGGTGCGCCAGACGGTGACGAGCGGCGTCATCCAACGTAGCGCATGGCGGTAGAAATCCCACGACGTATTGTCGAGCGGGTTCTCGTCCCAGGGCGGTGGCACGCCGATGTCTACCCACTCGAAGACACGATAGGGTCGAAACTCGCCGGCGAGAAAACGCGACACGATCTCGCGGTCGTTATCGCTCGCGGCGCATTTCATGTCGTAATAGAAAGTGGCGTCGAGCTGTGGCTTCGTGCGCCAGTATTCCGGTGGCTGGGCCTTTGACGCGAGAACGTCGCCGCACCATTCCGAGAACGTCGCCGGATCGACCGTCTGCCAGCCATTCTTGAGCGGCTCGTCCTCCGCGCGGCAAGATGTCGATCCCACCGCGCTGCTGAGCATGGCGGCCGCGAGTACCCAACGAGCAAACGGGGCCGCAGAGCTCGAACGCGCGCGGGTGAATTCCGATCGATCAATCATCATCGCTCCTCAGCTCGGTCGCAGGTGACGGCCTGTCACCGACCTCGCGCCCGACCTCAACGTTTCTTAACTCGAACACGGCTATCGAGTCTGGCTTGACGCGGACGAACACATGTACTTCATGGATCTCGCCGTCGTCTTCCGGAGCGACCCAACGGTAGCCGCGCGTGTCGGCGCCGGGACGCAATGTCAATTCCAGATCGTGCCCTGTTAAGGGAAGCGCAGCGGTCACACGCCGTTCCCAGCGGGCGATGCGTCGTCGATCAACATCGTATCCATCAACGTAGACGGCATGTACCGTCGGTGCTGTGACGATCTGAAGGCGAAAACGAAGTGCGTCGGCGCTGGCGGTGGGGAACATCACACCACCATATTGCCCACGCTGATCAGGGACAGTGATGCGACATCGGAGTCCGCGATCTCGCAGACTGACGACGACCTCTTCTGTGCGCACACCCCATAGAGCGCTGGCGTACGCCGAAGCCGGCTCGTGAAATTCGATCGAATCGAATGACAGGTCCGTGGTCGCCGGGGGTGGCTCAAGTTCAACCTGTGGCTGCAGGGTATACAGACCATGTGTTACACCGGCCGAATGAGCCGCAATGCTTGCACCAATAGCCAAGATCGTCACGCCCGCCTTCACGGAGCGGCGAGGCCACTTGCCGAGCTCATGTGTGTTGAGCACAAGGTCCGAGAGCAAACTCGCCAGGAGTATACAGAATAGTGGATCCGAGAGCTCTCGAAAGCGAGGTTGCACGAAAGTCAATGACAGCCCGAACAGGTACAAGAGATGCGGCGCCAAGAGCGGCGCAAGATCCCTCAGTCGGAAGATGGCGAACAGCAGCGCAGCGACAGCAATTGGCGCGAGGACTATGCGAGTCCGCTCCCCCCATAGCTTGTTGTGCTCGTCGACGCCACGTGCCCACCTGACGGCCTCCTCGCCGATGCTGTCCGCTGTTGATCGCTTATACAACACGCTTGTCGCTGCCGCGTGCGTGGCGCTCGGACGAAAGTGCCGCGTCGCCCAATGATCGGGCGGAGTGCCAAGCAGTCGCAGCGCTCGCACGCAGCAAAGACCGGCGTATCGACGTGGGTTGTGTCGGATCCAACTGATCGCCTTCGCCCGGTAACGCGCGTTATTCGTTCGCTCATCCACCGGTTCGATCGTCTCGGCGTCGTCGCAGTAACCGCCGTGTGTGGCGCGGGGATTGTTTCCCAGCCACAGATTGATGCCGCCATTGGTCGACAGCGGTGAGAACCCAAGGCCGTGGTGGTGTTTGTGCCAGATCCACGGCGACATTGTGAGTGCCGTCGCGGCAACGAACGCGCCGAGCATCCATCCGTGGCGCAGCCGACGATGCCACCCGCCCCAAATCAACAAAAGCACTCCCGGAAGAAAGAAGATACTCGCCGGCCGAGTCAAAAAGAGAAGTCCATAGAAAACTCCCGCGAGCGCGGATGTCACGCCGCCAATCGCGCTGAAATTCACGGACGCAGCGAAAGCGAGAGTGATAATGAGAAGTGGGACCGCAAGATTCTCACTTGCCAGCACTGGTGTATAGGCCACAGCAGTCGGCGAAACGGTGTAGAGCAGCCCGGCGAGAACGCTGGTGCGGATGGAGAAAAAGCGCGACGCGAGCGCGACGAGCGCTGCGCAGCCGATTGCGGTTATGATTGCTTGCACGTAGGCGGCTGCCGTGTAGCTGCGGCCAAACACCGCGTAGATTAGCGCGAGCAGACCCGGGTAGCCAGGCGTCGTGTACGCGCGTAATTGGGCGCTGCCGAAATCACCCGAACTGAGCCACTGCCAAGCCAATGCATCGTACCGGGCGAAGTCGCTGATCGGCGTCACGTGCGCGAACGTCACCCAGGTCGCCCGGACAACGAGCGCGATAAGGAAGACGATCAGCATCGCTCGCCAGGGGGTAGTCCCGGAATGATCCAAAGGATGGCACCTCTTGTGTGCGCTGAACTGATCCAGCCGAGACGCGCGTCAAAATAGCATAGTGGCAATGTTCGCGCACTGTCTACACAACGCGCCTCAAGACCGACGCGCGGGCAGAATGCCATCCGCGCCCGTTGGTCATGAGCCGCATCACGTTCGCCGCCGATCGGGGGATTACGAGCCGCTACGTCGGCGGCAGGCGCCACTCCCATACGGTGCCGTCCTCGGGGTGCTGGAGCGTGTCGGTGTGCTGAAAGCCCAGCTTCTCCAGGACTGCGTGCGAGGCGCCGCGCTGCGGCAACGTCTGCGTCGCCACGACCGGACGCGACGGATGCTCCTGTGCCAAGTCCACCAACCGCGCGGCCATGGCGGTGGCGAAGCCGCGCCCTTCGAACCCGGGAAAAGTGAAGTAGGCAATCTCGACTCGCCCTCATCGGGCGCGCCCTTGAATCCGCAGGTCCCCACTACAACCCCGTCTGACAGGGCGAGGTAACCAATCCACGGCTCCTCGAAGCCCAGTGACTGGTACATGCCAACCGTAGCGCGCAGAACGTCGCGCGCAGTCTCCGACAGCGTGTCCGAGTAGCCGCGTGCAGAGCCGTCTTGTTCGATTGGAATGAGATCGACGCCGCAATTCACGGCGGAGAGCTTACCAAGCTCCTTGCACAAGCGCAAGCGGCGAGATTAGAAACCGCTGCAATACGCCACTGACTGCCGCGAGCGCCAACTCACGGGCTGGACGCGCGGAGAAACTGGCGCTCATCCGGTGCGAACTCGACCAAGTCAATCGCCTATGGCGATCATTGACACCGAACGTCGCCCGTACATAATGAGTAAGGACATGACCCGGCTATCGCTGCGTAGGGCCGCAACATGGTCGGTCACCAACCCGGATTCTCTGAACTGCGGCAGCTCGCTTAAATCTGTGCGAGGCGTCAATCGCTCGCGGTAGGTGGACAGGAGACCGAACGTGCCGAAGAAAACAACAAAGAAACGTAGAGCGGCGAAGAAGAAGACTTCATCAGCATCGCCAAGCACGCCGCGGCCGGATAAAAGCGGTCACTATTCATTTGCCGACGCTGCGCACGTCATCATGGCGAAAGCCGGGAAGGCGATGCATTACGGAGAGGTCACTGACAAGGCAATCGCCGATAAGTTGATTGTAACAGAAGGAAAGACACCTCACATCAGCATGTACATCTCTCTCAGAAACGACATCAAAAGGCGCAGTGAAAAGGGGCAGCCTCAACGATTTTATTTCCTAGGGGCCGGGCAGTTCTCGCTCTCTCAAGTACTGCTCTCGGGCGGAACCAAGGAGGTAAAGTCGATCTTCAAGAAAGTCTCAGACTCGCGCGCCGACGCATGCGCCTTGCTCTACGAACGTCTTACTAGCAAGAACCAAGGAGAGGAGTTTGAATTGCTAGTCTCCGATCTTCTTGTGGCAATGGGCTATGAGGACGTAGAGGTAATAGGAGGCAAGGATGATCAGGGGGTCGACATAGTGTGCTCCAAGCGCGATGGACTAAGCCGAACTCGCATTGCTGTGCAGTGTAAGTGCAAGGCCCTGAAGAACGAAATTGGTCCGAAGGATATCAGCAACCTCCGTGACAACCTCTCGACATACCAGTGTCAGGCTGGCGTCTTTGTCACAACGAGTAAACTCAACGCGGCGGCTCGCGCGAAGGCAACCGAGTCCGGCAAGGAGCGCATTGATTGCATCGAACACGATGAACTGCTGGATCTATTTGCCGAGCACAAGGTCGGCTTGAAGGCTGAGCCCGTTGTGTATTTCCAGGTGGATGCAGACCAGTACGACTTTCTTAAGGAGGTCTGAACGAATGGATGGACGCTTAGTACTGATCCACTTCGTGGCGCAGCCTCGTCTATGGAGGTGCGAACAGCGGCGCGAGCAGCGCTGCGCGCAATAGCAGTTTCACCCACATCATGGCGCTCCATGAATAAGTGAAATCGACTCAACGCTTCGCAGCCGCTTCCATTGTACGGGGGAGGGCAAGTGTCATTTGCGCGCAGTACTGATCGCACCGACGATCCAAGTGCCTAATACTGTTGCTCCAACGCCCGCTGCACCTCAACCTTCAGCCGTGCCAACTCGTCGTCGGGCTTGCTGCTGACCTTGTCTTTCCATTGAATCTGCTCGGCCCGCGGCTCTTTGGCACGCAACGCCGTCGTAATCAACGCGTATAGCATGGCGTTCGATTCGTCGAGTTCTCGCGCTCGCATTGCGAACTCGCGCGCGTCGTCTTCGCGGTCCGCGGCCAGCAGGGCTGCGTAGATGATGCCAGCCTTTCGGCGCAGATCCTCGCGCTGGAACTGTGCGATCTGCTGTCGCTCCTCTTCTGAGATGTCCCCCATGAAGTTCACTCGGGCGGAGAACTCAACGCTGGCGTGTTCGCGCTCGAAGTCGCCGATGGGATGCTCGTAGAGGAGGCCGACATCGGCCCAGCGCTCCGCTTCAATCAACAGTTCCCGGATGTCACGCTCGACATACTGCACGAGCCGCGCACGGCGGGGATCGTCCTTCACTTCGTCATACCAGACGAGGGTCGCCTGTCTGTCACCCACGATCCGGTTCAGTGCCACCCAATCCTTCACTTCCTTGAAGCCCGCTTTGTCGGTCCCGATCTGCTTGGTGGCCCGATCGCGGAGCTCCTTGAACTTCTTCGTCGCGCCGCTGTGCTGTTCTGCGAGTTGTTCCATCTCAGACGCCATGAACGACACGCGAACGCCGGTGAACGCGGCGTCGTGCTCCAGCATGTTGTCCCAGAGCCACGCGTATTCATCGGTTGCTTCGTCATACTTGCGAGACTGCGCAAGCGCACGTGCCAGTTCCAGTCGCGCCATGATGTCGACCTTGCCATCGGCGCCGACGCGGTCGCCGGCGCGCTTGCGAATCTGATCGATCGCCTTCTCCCCGCGCGCGATACCCTCAAGCCAGGCCAGGAAGTCTTCGGCCGACTTGTAGCCGACGACGCGATCGAACTCCTTGCCATCGCGAAACGCGATCATCGACGGCATGGCGGCGACAGCCAGTTTCTTCGCCAGCGTCTTCTCCTTGTCGACATCGATCGCGATGACGATCGCATTGTCCTTGAGCCACTTGACAACCTTCTCGTCCCGCCAGGTGATCTTGTCCATCTGTTTGCACGGCATGCACCACACGGCGGTGGCCTTCACGATGAACCACTTCTTGGCGGATTCCGCGGCCTTTTTCGCTTCTGCGTACGGACGTTTGTCGAAGACCGCCGGCGGATCCTCGGCGTGGACGGAACAACTGGCAGCAGCAACGGCGACAAAGCCGACAAATCGCAGGGCGGGTCGAAGCATCACGGTCCCCTTTGTGGTTGTATGTTACGGGAGTATACCACAGTCGCCGGCCAGACTTGCCACGCGTGACTTCGTCGGCCAGAATCCCTGCGGAATCGGTCAGCGGTCTTCGAACAGGGAGTCATGATGGTCACTAAGCGAAGCGTCTTGGTGCTCATGGTCACGGGGGCTTTCTGCGGAACGATCGGTCTATTCACCACCGGCTGCGGCAAACCCGTTGCAGAGGTCCGCGCGTATCAGCCGGCCAAGGACTATGCTCGACCCCTGCCGCCGGGGGCGCCGGCCTTGCGGAAGCTCTCGCCGGCGGAGTATCCGGATTTCTCATCGGCGTGGAATGGGCAGGAGCGCCTCGCCGCTGCGATTCGGCACAGCCTCGACTACCTCGCGAAGATGTCCAGCCACCGCTACTTCCCGATCGAGGGCATCACGCACACGCGCGTCGTCGCTTCGCTCGAACGCATGTTGGAACTCTGCGCCGCCGTGCGCGATGGCGACGAGCTCAACGCGATCTTGCACCGCGAGTTCGATGTCTATCAGTCCGTCGGCTGGGACAGCCAGGGCACCGTGTTCTTCACCGGTTACTACACGCCGATCTTCGACGGTCGACTGCAGCGCGACGCCGAGTTCCGCTATCCGCTGTACCGGCTGCCGCCTGACTTGGTGAAGGATGAAGAAGGGCAGACGCTTGGCCAACGGCAGGCCGACGGCTCGCTGCGCCCGTATCCCTCAAGGCAACAGATCGAGCAAGGTCGATTGCTCGACGGCCACGAGATCGCATGGATGCGCAGCGCGTTCGAGGCCTACGTGATCACCGTACAAGGTTCGGCGCGCTTGCGTCTGGCAGACGGCTCACTCTACGAAATCGGCTACGCCGGCAATAATGGGCATGATTACACGGCGATATCAAAGCAGATGATCCAGGACGGCGTTATCGGACGCGGCGATCTTTCGCTGCAAAAACTGCTGGCTTACTTCCGAGACCATCCCAAACAGACTTTCCACTACGCCTGGAAAAATGAGCGGTACGTCTTCTTTCAAAACACCGCTGGCGGCCCGTTCGGCAGCCTGAACACCCCGGTGATCGCGGGTCGTACGGTCGCCACGGACAAGACGATCTTCCCCCGCGCCGCCTTGACGTTCGTAGATGCCGAATTACCAGCACGTTACGACGGTCAAATCGTCACACAACGCCGACAGCTCTTCACGCTCGACCAGGATACGGGCGGAGCGATCCGGGCGGCAGGGCGGTGCGACTTGTATCTCGGAATCGGTCCCGACGCCGAGGCGGTTGCCGGACGAACCGGAAGCGAAGGGCGGCTGTATTACCTGTTTGTGCGGGGTTGATTGGGGACGGTTATCGGTCGTTCCTAGAAGATTTTCATTGACGGGGTCGATATCGCGGTAGATACTCTAAATCAGATTCATCGATAGCTCTTTGGTCGATGGAATACACAAGGAGAGCTTGGTAGATCCTGAGCAAAGCAAAAAGCAACTGCGATCGGTCGGCACATAATCAGTCATAAGTATCTCGCCTCGAATCTTTTATCCATCTGGCTCATCACGACCGAACGGAGCTGCGGGTGGTAAGTTTGTCCCCGCAACTACGGTGCCCAGATGGAAGACTATCAGCTTCACAACATGGCATCCCTCGCTGCGCAGATCCTTCGCGGCCCGCGCCGGCTGCGTCTGCGTCAGCTTCACAACATTGAGTTCCTGCTGTCCGTCATCGAAACCAGCCGGGACTATCCCTACGACTTCGTCTGCCACGCCCTGACAGGCTACCGCACGCGTAACGGCGATGACGACTCGCGACTGCTGCCGGCGGACGAACTGGTCGGCGACCTGGTGACGCTCGCCGAGCAACTGAGCGAAGACGCCGATCTGACGATCGCGAATTGGTCCGACCGGGTCTTCTCAGCGAATGAGCTGTCCCAGCGATTCGACGTCAGCACCAAGACGATCTTCCGTTGGCGGAAGCGCGGCTTGGCGGGCTGGAAGTTCCGTTTCCCCGATCGGCGCAAGCGGCTGCTGTTCACCGATCACTCGGTGCGACGATTCGTCGCCCAGAACACCGGCCTGGTCGCTCGTGGCAGCAACTTCTCGCAGCTTTCCAAGGCCGAGCGGACCCGCATCATCGAGATGGCTCGGGCACTGGTTGAGGGCGGGGAGCGCACGGTCAACGCCGCAGCCAAGACGATCTCCGAGCAGACTGGTCGCGCTGTTGAGACGATCCGCCTAATCCTCAAGCACTATGACGAGGCCCACCCGCGCCGCGGGCTGTTTAACCGCACGCCGTTGCAGGTGGACGTGGATGATAAGCGGCTAGCGATCTGGGAGGCGTACGTTGAAGGCGCGACGGTCAAGCAGCTCGCCAAGCGGTTCCGCAAGTCGATCGCGTGGATGTACGCGACGATCACCGCGCTGCGCGGCCGCGAACTGAAGGGTCGGCGGATCGACTACGTGCCGAGCGACGAGTTTGAGCTTGAAGATGCCGACGACCTGATTCTGAAGACGCAGCCGGAAGAGCCGCTCTACCAGGAGTTGTCCGACGAGAATGGCCGGCGGCCAGGTGGGCTGCCGTCGTACCTTGTGCAGCTCTTCTACATCCCACTGCTGACGGTGACAGGCGAAGCGACGCTGTTCCGCCGGATGAACTACCTGAAGTACAAGGCCGACCAGGAACGCAAGCTGATCGACCCGGACAAGGTGAAGGCCAAGGAGCTGGATCGCATTGAGGAGTTGCTCATCGATGCGGCGAAGCTGAAGAACGAACTCGTCCAGGCGAACCTGCGATTGGTCGTGAGCATCGCGAAGAAACACCTCCGCCCGAACCAGGATCTGTTCGAGCTGATCAGCGACGGCAACATCGCGCTGATGCGGGCGGTCGACAAGTTCGACTACAGCCGCGGGTTCAAGTTCAGTACGTATGGCTCGTGGGCGATCATGCGGAGCTTCACGCGGCTGATCCCGGAGCGGCATCAGCACAACGAGCGCTACCAGACCGGATGGGACGAGTTGCTCGAGAGCATGGCGTACGTCGGGCCGGACGAGTTCGAATCCGATTACCTCGCGACGTTGCGAGCGGCGGTCGATGGCATGTTGGAGACGCTTGACGAACGTGAGGGCGACATCCTGCGGCACCGCTACGGCTTGGATTCACGCGGTCAGCCGCAGACGCTCGAACAGGTCGGCCGGCGGTTCGGCGTTTCGAAGGAGCGCATCCGCCAGCTCGAGGGCCGCGCGATGAACAAACTGCGAACCGATTTCTCCCAGACTGCCGAACGGTTGTTCGGCAACTGATCCCAATTCCCTAACGCCTCTACACTCCTCCAAAGGGGCCGTCATCGCGACGGCCCCGCTTTTTTGCACGCGAGTCCAACGTCATTCCGAGCAGAGCGAGGAATCCACTTGCCGTGGGGAAGTTACTCTCGTACGCGGGTAGATCCCTCCTCGCTGCGCTCGTCGGGATGACGATGCGCAGGCAAGTCAACCGCGGGCGCTCAGATCGGCATAGATCGCCTGCGCCCGCTCAAAGTCTGCCGTACCGAAAAACACGAAATCAACACGCTCGATCGTAGGTGTCATTTGTAGCGTGTTCGCGACGGTCTGTAGCGCGATTCGCGCGGCTTCTTCAAACGGGTAACCGTACACGCCGGTGCTGATCGCGGGGAAGGCGAGCGTGCGGCAGTCGTTCTCGACCGCGACCTCGGCCGAGCGGCGATAGCACGACGCGAGCAGGGCGGCCTCGTTGCGCGAGCCGTCACTGTAGACCGGACCAACGGTGTGGATGATGTGCTTGGCCGGCAGGTTGAAACCCAGGGTGATCTTTGCATCGCCGGTGGTACAGCCGCCGAGCTGCCGACACGCTTCCTGAAGCTGCGCCGCGCCGGCAGCGCGGTGGATCGCGCCATCCACGCCGCCGCCGCCGGCCAGCCGTGTGTTGGCCGCGTTGACGATGGCATCGACGGCGAAGGTCGTGATGTCGCCTTGCTGAATAGTCATGCGTGACCAGGGGGGTAATGTGGGCATCGGCGGTACTCCGGTTTGGCGGCGTGTGACCGTACGACGCATATCGTACGCGACTTGGCACTCGATGGTAGATTCCTCGCGTTGCTCGGAATGATGTTGTAGCGGCGCTTAGAATGACGACTCTGCACGCCCACCGTACGATACGGGCATGCCGAAGACGCTCTACATCATCGACGGGCATTCACAGATCTATCGTGCTTATTATGCCCGCATGGGTGAGCTCTCGTCACCGACGGGCGAGCCGACGCGGGCCACGCACGTCTTCTGCCAGATGCTGCTGACACTGCTGCGCGAGCGGCGGCCAGACTATCTCGTCACGGTGCTCGACGCCGACGAGAGCAAGCTGCTGCGCAAGCAGATCTACCCGGAATACAAGGCGAATCGCGACGCCCCGCCCGAGGACATGCACCCGCAGGAGCAGCGGATCATCTCGATTCTCGAGACCGCCGGCGTGCCGCTGCTGCGGCAGGTGGGTCACGAGGCCGATGACATCATCGCGACGTTGGTGAAGCGACTGGCCGACGAGGATCTGCACATCTACGTCGTCAGCCGCGACAAGGACCTGGAACAGCTCTTGTCCAACCGGGTGACGATGTTCGACCCGCTAAAGGGCGAGGAGATCACGCCCGACAGCATGTTGGAAAAGAAGGGCTGGGGACCGAATCAGGCGGTGGATGCGCAGATTCTCACCGGCGACAGCGTCGATAACGTGCCGGGCGTGCCGGGCATCGGGCCGAAGACGGCGGCGACGCTGCTGAAGAAGTACGGCTCAATCGCGGGTGTAATGGAGCACGTCGACGAGTTGACGCCGAAGCAGAGCGATAACGTGCGGGCGTTCGCCGAGCGGGTGGAGTTGGTGCGCGAGCTGGTGACGTTGCGCGACGATGTGCCGGTCGAGTTTGTTTTGGGTAACGCCGCGTGCAGTGGGTTCACGTGGGCCGCGGTCGATCCGATCCTGGCGGAGTTGGGCTTTCGCAGGCTGCGCGAGCAGCTTGCAGAGGAGTTTGGCGGGGCGGTTGCGATCGATGCGCCGACGTCGGCGAATACGCCGCACCGATTGGACACCGGTGCCACAGATTCGCCGGAGGGGGGCGATTACAGGCTCGTGAACACGTCGGAGCAACTCGAACAGCTTGCCCGCGATCTGGCGAAGCAAACCGAGTTCGCTGTCGACACGGAAACGACGGGTGTCGATCCGATCGATGCGGAGCTGGTGGGATTGTCGTTCGCGTGGCGCACCGGGCACGGCTTCTACGTGCCGGTTCAGAGCGTGTACGGTGATGTGCTGCCAATGAGGCAGGTGCGTGAAAAGCTCGGGCCGGTGCTCGCCGACGTAAACATCCGTAAGATCGGCCAGAATCTGAAGTACGACCTGCTCGTGCTGCACAATGCGGAAATGCCCGTCGCCGGTCCGCTGTTCGACACGATGATCGCGGCGTTCGTGCTCGATCCGCTGGCCGGGTCCTACGCGATGGATCGCATGGTCGAGCGTCTGCTCGGGCATAGCATGATTCCAATCACGGAGCTGATCGGCAAACACGGCAAGCAGCAGTTGCGCATGGACCAGGTGCCGCTGGAGAACGTCGCCGAGTATGCGTCGGAAGATGCGGACTACACCTGGCGGTTGAAGGAGCTGTTCGAGCCGCAGCTGGCAGAGGCCGGCGTGGCCGATCTGTTCCACCAGACGGAAATGCCGCTGGTGGCCGTGCTGACGGAGATGGAGCACAACGGCATCAGCATCGATGAGACGCTGCTGGCGGAGATGAGCACGGAACTCGCCAGACGGGCTGACCAACTCGCGGATCAGGTTCATCAGATCACCGGGACGCCATTCAATCTCGATTCGCCCAAGCAGCTATCAGAGGTGCTATACGAGAAGCTTGGTTATCGACCGGGCCGGAAGACGAAGACCGGGCGTTCAACGGATGCCGACCACCTGGAGACGTTGCGGCGTGAGACGGGCGACGAGCTGTTCGAACTGCTGTTGGAGTATCGCGAGACGCAGAAGCTGCGGGGGACCTACGTCGACGCTCTGCCGAAGGCGATCAGTCGGCGCACCGGCCGCGTGCATACGAGCTATCACCAGACGGGGGCGGTGACAGGCCGGTTGTCGAGCAGTGAGCCCAATCTCCAGAACATCCCGGTGCGGACCGAAGCCGGACGTCAGATTCGCCGCGCGTTTGTTCCGCGGAGCGCGGACGAAACATTGATCGTCGCTGACTACTCGCAGATCGAGCTGCGCGTGCTGGCGCATTTCTCGGAGGATGATGCGCTGTGCAAGGCCTTTGCGGACGACGAGGACATTCACGCCGTGGTGGCGGCGCAGGTAAATGACGTGCCGCTCGCGGATGTGACCAAGGACATGCGCAGCCATGCGAAGGCCGTGAATTTCGGCATCATCTATGGCCAGACGGCGTTCGGCTTGGCGCAGTCGACGGGCATGAGCCGTAGCGAGGCGCAGGAGTTCATCGATGCGTACTTCGCGCGCTATCCCCGCATCCGCGAATTTATCGAGGGGTGTATTGCGGCTGCGCGAAAGCACGGACACGTCCAGACCATTCTCGGTCGCCAGCGGCCGATTCAGGGTATTGACTCGCGCAACGCCAACCTGCGGGCGCAGGCTGAGCGGTTTGCCGTGAACACGGTTGTCCAGGGCTCGGCCGCGGATCTGATTAAAATCGCGATGGTGCGGCTGCACGGTCGGATCATGGCGGAGTCGCTGCCGCTACGGATGCTGCTGCAAGTACACGACGAGCTGGTCTGCGAAGCGCCGCTGAAGCAGGCCGGCGCGCAGGCCGATGTGCTGCGCGACGTCATGGGTGGGGCGCTACGCCTGCGCGTGCCGTTGAAAGTTGATGTCGCCACAGGGGCAAATTGGCTCGAAGCGAAGTAGCGGCAGCGCGTAGCGTCGCCCCCTGCGGGCGACGTAGTGTGGAAGCGATTGCTGTTCCCCTTCCGACGTCGGCCACAGGGGGCCGACGCTACTAGTACCCCAGATGCTCCGCATTCCCGTGATACAGCTTGTGCAGCACGTCGTCCGGTAGATTCAGTCCTGCCAGTTGCGGCGGATCGCCCGCATCCGGGTCGGCGATCGGACTGTCTCCGCGGTAGTCGGATTCCCACATCATCTGTTGCGCCCAGAACCGGCTCGCGTAGTGATCGAAGTCGAACCGGTCGGCGACGACGATGTCCGAACCGAACAGGATGCGGTCTGGGTACAGCATGATCAGTTCGCGCACGGCGTTCGGGCGCTTCGCGACGCCGCGCACAACCCACTTGGTGGCACTCGTATCGAGGTACAGGTTCGGGTAACGCTCCAGCAGCAGCGCGAGAAACTCCGGATCCTCGATGTTGCCGGCCATGTGCGCGGCAATCACGTTGCGCGGTGCTACGGTCTCCAGCAGGCATTCGAGCTGCAAGTACTGGTCCCGTTTCGTGCCGTAGCGCTGCACGTCGGCGTAGCGCCCGTCACGTTCGAACCACGCGCTCGGATCAGCGACGTGAATCATGAAGTCGAAGCCGAGGTCCAGTCCCTTACGGATCAGTGGCGTGAAGAACGCGTCCATCATCGTGAGGCTGTGTTCGCCGCGCATCGGCGGCGCCATCCAGAACTTCATCCGCCGCGCGCCGAGTTCGGCGAACGCATCGAGATCGTCCAGCCATTGGTGCTGAAACTCCGCCTTTGAGCTCATCTCACGCCAGCGGGGGATCGCGATGAAGTCGAGCCGGTCCGCCCAGCGTTCGCGCAACGGCGCGACCTGGTCGAGCGGCGTCATCGAGACGATCTTGTCAACCTGGTAGATGTCGGCCGATTCAAAGAACAACTCGACCGTCTCGGACTGGTGCACGTGCGTGTGAATGTCGACGATGCGGCAGTCAATCCGCCGAGCGGCAGGCGTGCGGTAGTCGATTCCGAGCAGATTCGCCGGCGGCCGCTGATCAACCTGAGGGCTGTCTTCGTCGTGATGACCCACGGAATGTTCCTCGTCGCGGATAAGTCCACCGAGCCGGCTTCGGCCCGTTACGCACGGCGGTTGTCCCCGCATCGGCGGGCACGGATAATAGAGCATAGGATGTTTCGCGGATTTCGTCACAAACTGCTCTTGCTTTTGCAGACCGGCATTCTGCTGAGTGCGGCGATTGCGCTGGCGATCCAGCCGGCGGCCTGGCAGGCCCTGCTGATCGCTACGCTCGGGGCCGTGCTGGCGGCGTTGCTGTGTGGGCGGATGGCTCGGCGCTACCTGAACGCGTCGATCGGCAAGTTGCGGCGAGTCGCGGACGATGTCGGACACGGCCGGCCGGCGGACACGCTCGAGGCTCACCCGGGCGACGACATGTACAAGCTGATCTCGGCCATCAATCTCCTGGCCACCCGTCTGCAGGAGGCCAGTCGCGAAGAGAAGCGGCTGCACGAGGAATTGCGCCGCCGGGAGCGATTGGCGTTTCTGGGTGAACTCGCTGCGAGCGTGGCCCACGAGGTCAACAACCCGCTCGATGGCATTCAGAACTGCGCCCGCATCCTGCGACGCTCCAGCAACAACCCGGAGCGGGCGGCGCAGATGCTCGACCTGATCGACGGCGGCCTGGAACGCATCGAGCTGATTGTGCGGCGATTGTTGACGCTGGCGCGGGAGCACGTGATCAGACCAACCGAGACGCGTCTGTCAGATGTCATCGCCGGCGCGCTCGAGGTCGTCAGACCCAAGATCGAGAACCGGCAGATAGAGCTCGTTCAGCGCGTGACGGCCGATGACGATCGCTGTCTGGCGGACAAGGCGCTGCTGGAGCAGGTTTTCGTCAACCTGATCATCAACGCCGCCGACAGTATGAACGCCGCCGGGCAGCTCCAGGTGAACGTCCGGCGCGAGGCTGCGGAGCCGACGACGGATGATGCGGCGCAGCCCGATGAACACCTGTGCGTCGATGTGATCGACTCAGGCAGCGGCATCGCGGCGGATGTCATGCCGCACATCTTTGAGCCGTTCTTCACGACGAAGCCCGGTGGCAAGGGCACGGGTCTGGGCTTGGCGATCGCGGCCCGGATTGTGGATGCCCATGACGGCTCGATCCGTGTCGAGCCCCGTCCGGAGGGCGGCACCGTCTTCACCGTCCGTCTACCAGCTTCCCAGAAAGCGGCTGGCCCATCACCCCGCACCGCCGCCGCCGCGAGTTCGACCTCGTAGCGGCCGTCCGTTTGCCGGCGTCGCAACGTGTAGCGTCGGCCCCCAATGGCCGACGTAGGACGTTGTGTGCGTCAGAACGTCTGTCGCCCCCGTCCAGGGGGCCCGGCGGGGGCCTCCGCCGAAGGTTGGGGAGAATCTGCCACTTTCTTCGAATCACCGTGAATACTGCTGATCTCGCGTTCGTCCGTAGGGGGACGACGCACGTCGCGCAGGGCCGGGCTCTACCGGTTGCAACGGGCGTCAGGTCGCAGCCCGCTGGGGGTTGCGAGCTCTTCTTGAATGTTGGTGCCCCGGACGACGCGGGAGCGGCTCATTCTGAGCTTGCCGCTGCGTCGATGTGGAAGGTGTGCGCATGGCTGCCGAGCCGGTGCAGTTTCAGACCACTGCCGAGATCGAGCTCGTTCGCCGCGCTGCCGCCGGCCGTCACGACGCGTTCGACGAGCTGATCGAGCGGTACGAGCGCCGGGCGACGTCGGTCGCGTACCGGCTGCTCGGCAATCTGCACGACGCGCTCGAGGTTTGCCAGGAAGCGTTCATCCGCGCCTACCGCGGGCTCAGCGGACTGGACGATCCGCGTCGATTCGGTCCTTGGTTACTGCGCATCGTCACCAACCTGTCGCTGAATCGCCGGCGGCGAAGGTCGCCCAAGTATCCAGTGAGCGTCGAGAACGGCACAATCGATGAGCAGCCGGCACCGGACTTGCCTTCGGGTGTGCCGGGTTCGTCACTGGCCGCACGCGAACTGGTCGACCTGATCCGCAGCGGTCTGGCCGATCTGCCCGAGCGACAACGGGCGGCGTTGGTGCTCTTCAGCGTCGAGCAACTGCCGCAGAAACGTGTGGCCGAGATCCTCGGCTGTTCGGTCGAAGCGGTGAAATGGCACGTCTTCCAGGCCCGCCGGCGTTTGCGGGTGCACCTCGCGGATTATCTTCAGAACTAGCGGTGGGGCGGGCTTTGTCGGTCGAGCACGATGGTAGGGTGGGTTCCACCCGCCGGGGGATCGGATTGCGATGAAATGGCAGGTCGACAAACAGAGTCGGCGCCACAGGGGCATCTGCCAGGCATGCACCGCTGCCGCGCCATTGCGGCATCATGCAACGCGACAGAAGGAGGTCAGTGAGTGCGGTCAGATCCCGGAAATTGGAGGCTGTCCCTCATGTCCGCTCATGTCCGTCCTCATGTCCGTCCGTCCCTCATGTCCCATATCCTAAATATCAATATCCCTGTCCCTAATATCCCTTCGTGGGAAGAGGCCCGTTTACGATGGCGGAGCATCGTTCAGGCTGCAACCGGACAAAGTGGCAGAGACAGCGCCAATGAATGATGGCATTGGTCAACGCCGTTGGTGTTCGTGCGCACGCCAGGTGGACCCGCACCGATACTCGTCCGCGCGTCCGCTGATGGCCTGCGCTGTTCTTGTGGCCTGTGCAGTTGCGGGATGCGTTTCGCGTCAAGAGCATAACGAGCTCCGAGTCCAGTTCACGACCGTCGAAGCCGAGCGCAATCGCATCAACGACGAATTGACGAAACTCCGAAGCGATTGGGAGAAGCTAAAAGACAAAGACGCCACGGTCGCACTTGTCGTTGAGCTTCGAGCGAGCCTCTCCGAGTTGCAAGGCAAGTGCATCGAGGCTGAACAAAGGGCGTCGCAGTTACTCGACGAGGCGCAGTCCCTGAAAATCGAGCGAAACTCTATCCGGTCGTCGGCTCAGTCAATTCAGCAAAGAAGGCTGGAGGCTGAGCGCCAATTGGAGCAGTGCAAAGCGCTTTTTGCGAAGGCGCTGCGCGGTCCTGAGTACGGGGCGGTTGGCGACGGGCATTGGGTGAAGGAGAAGATCGGCCGCGGCGAATACATCCTGTTGGAGGACGGTTCGCTGTGGGAAATCTCTCGATTGGATCGAATCGATACCGCGCTGTGGCTGAACACCGAGAGTATCGTAGTGCTGGAAAACACTTCCGGCTTGTTGCCGTACAAGCTCATCAATACTGACAGCGAAGATGTCGTGGAAGCGAAGTATCTTGGCACTCGCTGAAATCTGGTTCATCCGGGATTTCCGGGATGAGATAGAGGGCAAGGCGACCGGAGCCTATCTTGAGAGTGTTCAACGCTTTCGAGAGTAAAGAGGGACAGCGCCACCAATTAATGACGATTAATGAGGTCCGAAAGGCGGCTAGATTGTGGCTGTCCCTATTCAGTGGCGCTCCATTATTACTCGCTTGCGCTTCGTGCTCTGATGGGCCGGGGGTGGCCACACTCCATAGTCGATGCAGATAGCCCAAAGGTCTGCCCCCCCCAACGTCATAGCGGCGGGCGGAGCCCGCCCTACGGGTGACCGTCCGCTGCCGGGTTTGCCGGAGACCGTCTGCTGGCTACACTAACGGGTCACCCGAACGGCCGCCTGTTCGCGGCGTGGCGGGTGGCACGTCACGTGATTCGCACGTGACGTGTGCGACGGCCGACAGGGGCGTCGGCCGCTACGAGGCTGCTGACCGGTCGCTTGTACGTCTGGAGAAACTACGCCATGTCAGTCGATTTGCGCGGACGGAATATGTTGTCGATGAAGGATCTTTCGGGCGAAGAGATTCTCGCCATTCTTGATAAGAGCGCCGACCTCAAGGCCGATCGCGAGAAGCACTTCCGCGCAGCGCCGTTGGCGGGGCAGACGCTGGCGATGGTGTTTCAGAAGCCGTCGCTGCGTACGCGCGTCTCCTTCGAGACCGGCATGACGCGGCTCGGCGGGCACGCGATCTACCTGTCGCCGGTGGATTTCGAGCTGGGCAAGCGTGAGTCGGTCGAAGACGTCGCGATCGTGCTGTCGCGCTACGCAGACCTGATCATGGCGCGGGTCTTCGGACATGCGATCGTCGAGGAGCTGGCGGAATACGCGACCTGCCCGGTAATCAACGGTCTGAGCGATTTTGAGCACCCGTGTCAGATTCTGGCGGACTTGCTCACCGTTCGCGAACGCAAGGGCAATCTGAAGGGCCTCACGCTCAACTACATCGGCGACGGCAACAACGTCGCGCACTCGCTGATGTATGGCTGCGCCCGCGTGGGGATGAACTGTGTCATTACTTCGCCGTCGGGGTTTGAGCCGGATGCGACAGTGCTGAGCGAATCGAACGCGATTGGTAGCGAGTTGGGCGCGACGGTCCGCGTAGCGATGGACCCGGCCGAGGGTGCCCGCGATGCTGACGTGATCTACACTGACGTCTGGGCGTCGATGGGGCAGGAGGCCGATGCCGACGCCCGCAAAGCAAAGTTTTCCGGCTTCCAGGTGAACGCGGGGCTGATGAAGCACGCCAAGCCGGACGCGATCATCCTGCATTGCCTGCCGGCGCACTACGGCGACGAGATCGACTATGACACGTCCCGTACAGCGAACTCCGCGATCTTCGATCAGGCCGAGAACCGTATGCACGCCCAGAACGGGTTGATGCTGTACCTGGCGGGGAGAGCTTAGCGTCGTCCGGTGATCCGCCTCAAAGTGCGCCGAGCAGCGTGCGGTGCTCGTTGGCGGCCAGCGTCACGTCCGCCAGCATCCACGGCCGCGGTGTCCTCAGGAGTTGCTGAATCGCGTCGGCCTGTAACGCACGGGCAAAGTGGAAGCCCTGGGCGTAATCGCAGTCCATTCCGAGCATCTGGATGAGCTGTTCGTGCGTTTCGACGCCCTCCGCGGTGACACGTAGCCCCAGGTTACGCGCGAGGGCGATGACAGCGTACACGACCGCGGTGCAACTTCGATTCGCGTTCATCGCGCACACGAACTCCCGGTCGATCTTCACGCAGTCGACGGGCAGTCGGTGTAGGCAGCTCAGCGACGAATGACCGGTGCCGAAGTCATCCATGTGGAGTTGCACGCCGGTCTGCTTCAGTTCGTTGAGCTTTTCCGTGACGACATCGCCGACGTCCAGCACCGTGCTCTCGGTGATTTCGAGATTGAGCCGGTGCGGGTCGATGTGCGTCTGGCAGATGATCTCGCGGAGCTCCTGGGCGAACTCGGGATAAACGACCTGCCGTTTGGACACGTTGACGTTGAGTGAGAGCGGGAGGGAGCCACCCAACGCACGTTGCCAGGCGACCCACTGCTCACACGTCGTGCGCATCAACCAGCGCCCCAGTGGAACGATGAGGCCCGTCTCCTCGGCGATCGGGATAAACTCACTGGGCGCGATCGAGCCATATTCGGGGTGCTGCCAGCGCAGCAGTGCTTCGACGCTGCCCAGTTGCGCGGTGCTGAGGTTCACGATCGGTTGATAGCGCACCTCGAGCGCTTCGTGATCAATCGCTTCCCGCAGTGCCGTTTCCAACGCCAGGCGGCGTGACATCTCACTGTGCATGCTCGCATTGAAGACGGCGATGCGTGACTTGCCGCCCTGTTTCGCGCGATACATCGCGAGGTCCGAATTCCGCAGGATCTCGGCGGCGTCGCCCGTCGGTGCATCACAGTAGGCCAGTCCGATGCTCGTATTGACTGTCAGCACGCGCCCCCGGATACGGAACGGCGACGACGTCCGCTCGATAATGCGCTCGGCGACGACGTGCGCGTCAGCACGGTCACGCAGCGCGCTCAGCAGCACGACGAATTCGTCACCCCCCAGGCGTGCGACGATGTCGTTGGAATCTTCGGATACCCCCGGGCGCGAGCGCACGCAGGCGTGAACGCGCGTCGCGAATTCCAGCAGCAGCGCGTCGCCAAAATCGTGCCCGAGCGAATCGTTGATGACCTTGAAGTTGTCCAGGTCGAGGAAGAGTACGGCCGCCCGCGTCGGGTCTTCGCACAACTGCTTGCGCAGGTGCTCCATAAGCGCGCGACGATTCGGCAGGCCGGTCAGCGCATCGCGTGTCGCCGCGTTCTCCAGCATGTCGGTCAGCAAGGCGCGCTCGGCACGCTCGTCCTGCAACACGAGGCGCAGGCGCTCTGTGGGTGTCTCGTCGGACGGCGTGTGCTCATCGCCGTTTTCGGTCGCCGGCCGCGCAGCCGCGTTGGTCGCGACCGCCCGTTGGATGCGCCGGATCAGCTCAGGGCGGCGCAGCGGTGTTTCGATGAAGTCCACGACGCGCAGGTCGGAAGCCAGGGACTCGTCACAGTCGTCGCCGTCGGCTACGAGGATGACCGGACATGCGGTCGGGCACGACGTCTTGGCCAGGTCGCGAAAGAACTCGGCTTCGCCGGGAGCCGCGCCAACTCCGATCAACAGGATCACTTGCGGCGCGCGTTGCTGGATGCAATGGCTCAGGTCGGCGGGCGACAGGGCTACACGCGCCGCGCCGAGCTCGGTCGTCTGCGCGCGCACATCTTCTGCGACGGTTGTCGCCGCTTCGGGCGCGACGATCAGCACGTCGATCGACGCATTATCGGTTGCGGTGTTGCGCGGCTGTTCCATGTCCGTCCCTGCATACGGCGGTACACTCGTGCACTGCGTGGCAGCGCGCGGTCTTGGTCTCCGGAAGTGTTCGAAACGTTGCGCAGCGGGAGCAACGTCGATCAGTGGACGGCTGGATCAATGCCGGTGGCGGGGGTATTAGCGGAACTGCGCCGTAGATTATCTCCGCTCGCGCGCGGCTTCTTCGGTTGCAGGCGCCAGCGCGCTGCTACTCGGACGAACGTGAATCAGTTCGCGGTGCGCAGCAGTGCACGGATGCGCTGCTGGATTTCAGACGTGACGCCGAGCGATTGGAGGTACGACTCGATGCCGCCGGAGGCGTCAATCTCGGCGTGTAGCTTCTTCAAGGCCGGGAGGCTGCCGGGCAGATCCACCTGGGCAGACAACTCGAAGTCGACGATGATCGTCTCGCGCGGAACGCCCAGTAATTCGAGCAGCAGGGCGGACATGACGCCTGTGCGGTCGGTGCCCGCGGCGCAGTGGTACAGAACGGGGTAGTTGTTACTGTCGGCTAGCAACTCGAACGCCTCGCGGTAGGACGCGGCGTTGTCGCACACGCCGCGGGTGTAGAATTCCTCGCGCGGGCCGTCCTTGCTGAAGCTCATCGGGCAGCCGTGAACGGACGATGCGAGTTGCACGCTCCAGACGTCGCCGCCGAACAGCGGCCACGGCGTGAGGCGGTTGCAGAAGTCGATGACGGTGTTGATGCCGAGTTCGCGGTAGGAGTCCGCCCCGGCGTCAGTTAGACGGTTGAGCTTGGCGGAGCGATAGACCATGCCACGCGGCATAATGTGCCCGTCGCTCGTGGAGTAACCACCGGCGTCGCGCGTGTTTGCGGCCCCTTCGATGTGGATCCAGCGCCCCGGCTCCGCGTCCGGCGGCGGCGGCGTGATGACGAGCGGTCCTTCGGGGATCGAACCCCAGATGAGGACGACTGCCGCCAGTGCGACAGGCGTCACGACTAGCAGTGTGCGAATGCGTCTGCGATGCGTCGCTTTCACGGGCACTCCAGTGGCAGCGTATTGTGGATGATCATCTCGACGAGCGGGTTGACGTCATCGAGATCCACCGAGCCGTTACCGTTCAGGTCCGCTCGCAGGTGGTCACACGCCGGGTTCATCATGTAATAGTCCTCGAGGTCAATGAGTGCGTCGATGAATGGCTCCACGTCTGCGGTCGAGACGTAGCCATCGCAATTGCAGTCGCCGGCGCACGGCGGTGCCGTACCACACTCGTCCGGAAAGCCGTTGCCGTCCTCATCGCTGCTCGAGCCGTAGGCGATGTCGCAGAGGTCGCCAATGCCGTTACCTTGGCAGTCATTCTGGTCCGGGTTGTTGAGGTCACAATTGTCGCAGGCGTTGCCTACACCGTCGCCGTCATCGTCTTCCTGCCCCGGATTGTAGTTGGTGGGACAATTATCGAGCGACAGCGGCACACCGTCGCGATCCAGATCGTCCGTGCAGATAGTGTCAACCACGACCTCACTGAGTTCGCCGACCAGCGACGCGATCTGGATCTGCTCCGAGACCGGATTGGGTGTTACTTGCCAGACGTAACGCTTGTGCCACCAATCGTTACCTAACGGTGTCGAACCGTCAGCCAGTAGATCGACTGCATATGGGCCGGGGCCGTGCGCCGTCATGGTAACGGAGATCGGGTCCGCTTGGTCTGCGTGTACGAGTTGCAGCCAGACTTCCTTGCCCCCGGTGTGAACGGGCAACTCGAAGTAGGTGTCGTAGCCGGCGCTCATCTCCTGTCCGGCGCTGTACCACCTGTTGTTGACGACACAGAGATACTGCTGCGACGAAAGCGTTGCCCACTTGACGATGTTCGCGGCCCCCCAGTCGCCGTTGACCATGTCGACGTCGGGATCAAAGTCGGTGATGTGGACATGCTCGTAGGAGTTTCGCTCTTCCCCACGGGGCGGATACGGCAGATGTTCCCACGTGACCACGCGCTTCGTGCAGTTGTTGTTCGCCGAGTTGGCGCCGAACACGTCTTTTCCAACGCCGACGAATTCGCGGTGCGAAGCGTCATACGCCGTGGTGCGTGCTGTGCCGTATTGCGGGCGATAGCCGCTCGACGCGTGCTTCAGCATGGCAAGATACGTCGTCGTGACGATCTTGCCCACGTTGAGCTGATGGCGGAACTCGTGGCGCATCTTGCCGTCGGCAATCGTGTAGACACTCGTAAAACGCGAGTGACCGGCGACGGCGTCCTCCACGACGGTAAGCCGTACGCGGTCGGCGCGGAGGATCTGGCCGTCGTTCAGCGCCGGCAACGCTGCGAAGCCCGCACCAATGTCGTACTCCCATGACTCGTAAACGGAAACCGTGTTGCCGTGCGCCGGGCCGCCGTGCCACTCGTTGTCGATCAGCACGGCGAACGCCACCGATGTCGATTCGTCATCGCCGTTGACAAAACCGTCCGCGTACCCCGGCGTGCTTTCGCAGAACAGATAGTCAGCGTTGGCGGTACTCAGGTCGACGTCAATGGAGTCGGGCGCCGGGCGCAGCCGGACCCGACCGACCGCCATGCGTCCCTCCGCATTTGTCTTCGTCATGGTGATTCGGTAGGTCCCGGTACGTGCATACCGAAACACCTCGCACGGCCAATTTCCATTCACCGACAACACGTCGCCCGCCATGCCCGTCCCGTAGCGGTTGCCGTTCGCATCCCACCACGGCAGGCATGATCCCAACGCGACACCGCCGTGGTACCGCCCCATCCCGCGCCCGTTCAACGCGATTGGCACTCCGTCGAGAGTTGCGCTGATCGAGAACGCCGCCGGCTGCACGTCCTGGGCGCTCCCATACATCTGGATGTCGATGCTGCAACCGGCGTACTCAGCCGGTACGACGACGTCGATGTAGGCTTTCGCACTGGTCGCCGTCGCGAACGAGAACACGCTCGAATCGGTTCCCGGCGTTTCGCCGTCGTGGCTGCCAGCGGCGATGTTGGTCCACGTATCCCCAGAGGTGATCCAGTCCGTGTGGTCCCACGCCAGGAAGTTCTCCGCACCGTGCAGATACGGCTCACACAAGGCCTGGCCGGTGTAACACCACAGTCCGGCGGTCATCTCGCCGAAGCCCGCGCGGAAGACAAAGCCCTGATACAGCGGACGCTTGGGGCGGGCGTTCCGGACAGCCGTCCACACCGTGCGATGATCGGCGGCATGTTGTTCGATGTACACGCTCGCGCCGTTGGCCGCAGGTGCCGTGTCGTCGTAGTTCGGAATGTCCAACGTCAACGTGAGCTCGACGCCGGCACCGTGAATGACGCCCTGGCGGTCGGCATAGTTGGCTTGCCAGACGCGGGTGCAATCGGAGCTGCACCATACCGTTGCGGATGGAGCGCCAAAGGGGTTCGACGCATAGGTCGCCGCAATGTGATCCCAATCCGCCGGGGCCGACGAAAAGGTCCAGTGCTGCGTCGTTGCGCCGGGCTGACCGCGCCACGATGGCGGCGTGAGGTCGTCACCAAATGCCATCGCTGTGATGAGGGATACGAATAGCGCTGGAAGTGCGCGACTCAGGCGAGCGTTGGCATGGTCCGCCGCGGACATCTGCTTCTCTCCCGCACTTCGTTCCAACGCCGCTGTCCGCGGCGACGAGCGTGCGCGTCTCGACGTTCCAACTGCGCCCAGCCGCGCGCGTCGTCTGGTGCTTCCGTACTACGATTAGCGTGTTCCCGGTGTGCTAATCACCCGTGAACAGAGTCTGAAATGATACCACGTCACGCAGATCGATGTCCTCATCGGCGTCAAAATCGTAGACCGCCAGCGCACGTGGAGTGCAGGTCAGGTTGCTCGGCGTGGGCTGCGCGCCGGGAGTCGACATGCCGTCGTCCAACCACAGAAAATCGTCCGCGTCGACGTCGTTATCGTTGTCGTAGTCGCCCAGCAAGGCAGTCTCGCACGCGTCGTTGATGCCGTTCGCGTTGCAGTCCGTCTGCGGCAACTGCACGGCACGCACATTGTCGTAGACCGCGAAGTTGTCCGCCGCCGGATCGGCGATCGAGCTGAACGGGTCCAGGTAGCCGAGCATCACGTGCATTGGGTCCGTATCGACGCCCGTGACGATGGCGATCGTCTCGTCGTCCAGCCGCCACTCGAGTGTTGATCCTACGCGCCGGACCTCGACCGCGACCCACTGCTTGCCCGGGGCGCCCGTCGACTCGAACGGCGGAGTGGGGAAGAGCGTCTGGTACAGCGCCGCGGTGTTGGCTTGGCTGGCAGCCGCATATACGCCGGACGCGACTTCCAATTCGGTCGGGCCGACGTACGCGCGGTAGTCGTGTGACGCGCCGCCCTCGCCGGAGACGGCGAAATAGTGCCCGTCACTCGCACCGTTGCCGGGCCAGTTCACGCGATCGCCGCTCGGGCTGACGCCAGCGGTCATGAACTCAGTCGAGCCGGAGCCGCCCCCGGCGCCACCGTTGTAGTTGAGCCACATATCGAACTGGAGTGAGAAGTCATCGGTGGGCACCAGGTCGTTCGCAAAGGCACTGACGGCCGCGGTCGCGCCGGTGTAGTTGTTCACGGAGAACCGCACGCCAACGGTCGAGCCGCCGACGGAGTTCGGTGCCGACGGAATGCCATACGCGGAATAGTCATATGCGAACTCCGCCGTGTAGTCGGCGGACGACGTGAACAGATTCCAGCGGTCGCCGGCGGCTCCGTCATCGAAATCGTTGTTGAACAGCTCCACGCTCGGCGGACCCGGGTCGGACTCGCAGCAGGGATCGACGAAGTACGTTTCAATCGTGTTCCACAGCTCGTTGCGCTCGCGGTCGTAGTTCAGCGCCCACATGCCCACGCCCTGTAGGTCGTGGTCAATCGCGAGCTGGTACTTGAGCCCCAGGCTCTGCGCATCGTCATACCACACCTGGTGCCAGTTCGAGCCGTCGTGCCAGCGATACCACGGCGTCTGCGAGGCGCTGTCCCATTGCCGGCCGTAGTACTGGGCCGCGGGCTGGTCGTTGTAGAACCGCGTCGAGCCCTGCCAGGCGATCACGTCCGCGCGGGCCGCGGACGATGTGGTCGTCCAGTGTCCGCCGTAATACGGCACGCCGAGAATGAGCTGCCCGGGAAACGTCTGTGAAACTGGCGCGTACTGGTTCACGACCGTGTCGGTGATGTTCACGCTGCCGCCGATCAGCGGTGCGCACGGTCCCGAGGTCGAGCTCCAGCTTCCCCAGAAGGCGTAGCCCATGATGAACACGCCGTCGCAACTCAGCGCCAGACCTTCCAGGTCCCAGCCGCCCCAGTCGACCGCCGGGCCGGCGAACGTCACTTCGCAGCCGGGGACTTCGGCGTGCATGTACGCGGTCAGCTCGGTCATGAAGTCGTTGATGTACGACCGCCACGATCCGCCGCCCTCGAAGTCGATGTTGATGCCGTCGGTCGTGCCCTCGAGCATCTTGTTCTTGATGTTGACGAAGAAAGCGTTCTTGTAGGCCGGCGTCGTGACCAGCGTGTAGAGATCGGACGAGTCGAACAGCGTCGCCACGAGCACGACCTTCACGCCGTTGGCGTGGGCCGTGTTCACGAGGCTGGTCCAGGGCCAGCCGTGGTCGTTGCCGAGCGTGCCGTTGGCGTTGACCTCGACCGAGAACGCGGCGAGGTGCGTGAGCAGGTCCCAGCGGATGTTCTCCGAGCTCTCCCAGTAGGGCAGATAGCCGAACACGGTCCGGCAGGGGCCGGTCGTGCGCGGAGCCAGCGGCAGGGGGGCGCCGCGGAGCTGCACATCGCCGATCAGATCGGGCGAGGTGGGGACGTCGCGATGGGCTTCGAGCGCCAGGCGATGGACGCTGACGGGCTGGCCGTACTCGTATGCCGACCGGACGCGATCCTGCACGGGCTGGGCGTGCTCCTGGGCCTCACCCTTCGGTAGCCCGAGAAGCAGCGTTAAGCCCCCGATACACAGTGATTTCGCTACGCTTGACACGCTTCGCTCCTGTCCATCCGCCCCGGTCGCACAACCGGTTATTATATAACAATTCTCTCGGCGATTCTTGGGGAAATCTTGGGGATCTGGGCAGGCGGGCCGCACCGGTTCCCCGAGGTATCATCGTGAATCGGGCGCCGTTCATCGCCGGCGATTCAGACGAGTGCTACCGGCGGGCTTGTTATTTGGCTGGCACGAATCACTCTAGTCGGAGCTCGACGCGTACGAATTGCGGTCCCTCGGACGCGATAAACACGGCTGAATTGCGAAGAAGCGCTTCCTGTGTGATCTCACGGTGAACGAACTGTATGAGATCAGTTGTACTCATAACGATACAAAGTAACTCTGCACCCACATCAGAGTGGTCGCGTACGAAGTTGCTGTGGCCATATACGAAAACAACACCGACGGCGCCTAGCCGTGCAGCCTTGAGTTTGTCGGTCAGTTGAGTTCGTAGCAGCACTGGTAGCACTTCCTGCTGGACGAAAGCGGCGGCTCGCTTCTTTGCCGTGTTCATTGCCTGATTCACGTGGTTGTACATCGTGGCGGAGAAGATCGGGCCAAGCAGCAACGCGGGTTTGTCCTGGTACTCCGCAAAGCGGATAGGCAGATCCCCGGCGCTCAGGGCATCAGGACTAACGACGTACATCGTCCATCCCATGTTGGCAACGATGTCCATCACCTCGTCAAGATAGGACAACAGGATTGGTGACTGTCGCTTGTCCGAAACGTGAAGCCGTCGAGCCAGTTCATCTCTTGAGATTAGGCCCTCGTTAGGATCGCCACTGTCGGAAGAGCCTATATCGCGGATCGAAGTGCGGAGAAAGCTGATGATCCACTGCGCTCGTGCGTATCGATAATGGTCATCGTCCAAACCAACGTGCAGTGCGGGTAGGTTCTCCAGCGCGTCTGCAAGCCTCAGCTTGGCTTCTCTGCGGTCGCGTTCGAGCCTCGCTTGCTCCTTTTGCCGGCGAGCCACCGCGCGCTCTCGCTCTCGCTGCCGCGCCTCGGCCGCTTGCTGGCGTGCCTCGGCCTCTTGCCTTCGCCGTTCTTCAGCAACGAGTCTGGCTCGTTCCGCCTGTTCCCGCCGCCGCTGTTCTTCTATCGCCCGGGCCTGATCCGCGGGGCTCACGAGTTTCCCGCCAATGACTGCCCACCCTTCGCGCACTTTTACGCGATAACTGGACCGTTGTTCTCGGATTAACAGAGTCGCGGTGTCGAGTTTTGATTTGAATTCCCCATAAGTCGCGACGTCGGCGGCGGGGGAGTTGTCTAGCTCGTCGCGAAGATCAACCAGAAGCGAGTAGGCGGCGTCAAAGTCGAATTCATTCGCTAAGCGCGTGACCGCTTCAAGCTGCTGAGTCATGTATTGCCTGAGTTGTTCCCGTTCAGCTTCCTTCTGATTGTCCGTACAGCCGCCGCATGCGCAAGTCAGCGCTAACGTGCTGACGGTTAGAGTGAATAGGTTCTTCATCGTCGATCATCTCCGCTCGACGTTTGGGGCAGAATCCGTAGAGTGGTGCAACCAGCTCAGACGTGTACCCAGCTAGGTGGGGTTCGGAAATGTTGAAACTATTGGGCGTTACAGGACTTGAACCTGTGACCTCATCCGTGTGAAGGATGCGCTCTAGCCAACTGAGCTAAACGCCCGCGGCGTCGGGGGGCCCCAACGCGGTGCAGTGCTCAATTCTACGGCGGGGGCGGGCGTTTGCAAGCGCCGCTGCCTCGCCGTGCGCGTTCGCTGGTCGTTGGCTCTACCCTCCCCCAGCCCCTCCCTGAGAGGGAGGGGGGTGGTGTGTCGCCCGCAATCCTCAATCCTCAACCCTTAATGACGCCAATCGGCCGCAACCGCGCCACCTTCCTGCTGATACCCGCGTTGTGGACTGCTTCCGCTACCTGGCTGACGTCCTTGTAGGCCTCGGGTTGTTCCTCGGCGAGGCCCGTGCGGCCGCGGGCGCGGGCGTAAACGCCGCGGTCGAGCAGCTCGCGGTGGATCGCGCGCCCCTTCGCCGCGCGGATCGCGGCCTTGCGTGACATCACGCGACCCGCGCCGTGACAACAACTGCCGAACGTCTGCTCCATCGCCGGCGCGTTGCCGACCAGCACCCAGCTCGAACGCCCCATGTCGCCCGGCACCAGCACCGGCTGGCCGACCGGGCGGTAGTCGGCGTGTAACTCCGGATGCCCCGCCGGAAACGCGCGCGTCGCGCCCTTGCGGTGTACGCACAGCGTCTTGCGCTGACCCTCGACTTCGTGTTGCTCCAGCTTCGCGATGTTGTGCGCGACGTCGTAGAGCAGCGTCATGCCCAGCCGCTCGGCGGATTGCCCGAAGATTTCCGCAAAGACCTCGCGTGCCAGGTGCGTCATGATTTGCCGGTTGGCCCAGGCGAAGTTCGCTGCGGCCTGCATCGCACCGAGGTAGCGCTGGCCCTCGTCGGAGTTGACCGGCGCACAGACGAGCTGCCGGTCGGGCAGGTCGATGCCGTACTTCTGCGGCACGTTGCGCAGGTCCTTCAACGCGTCGTCGCACACCTGGTAGCCCAGCCCGCGCGAGCCGGAGTGGATCATCACCGTGACCTGTCCCTTCGACAGTCCGAACGCCTGCGCAGCCTCCTCGTCGGCGATCTCCTCGACGATCTGGATTTCGAGGAAGTGGTTGCCGCTGCCGAGCGTGCCGCACTGATCCGAGCCGCGCTCGAACGCGCGCTTGGAGACGTAGTCCGGCTGCGCGTGCTCCAGGCGCCCGCCGGCCTCGGTGTGATCGAGGTCCGATTTCCAGCCGTAGCCGCTGTCGACGACGAACTTCGAGCCGTCGGCCAGCAGTTGGCGGAGCTCGTCGCGGTTGAACTTGATGCGTCCGCCGACGCCGACGCCGCAGGGCACGTGCTCGAACATGCGATTGACGATCTGCTCGGCGCGGTTCTGCACGTCCTTCTGCACTAGGTTGGTACGCACGAGCCGCACGCCGCAGTTGATGTCGTAGCCGACGCCGCCGGGGCTGATGACACCGTCGTTTTCGGGATCGGTCGCCGCGACGCCGCCGATGCAGAAGCCATAGCCCCAGTGGATGTCCGGCATCGCGAGCGACGCCCCGACGATGCCCGGCAGACAGGCGACGTTGGCGACCTGTTCCGGCGACTGATCCTGCTTGATGGACTCGATGAGCTGGTCGTCGGCGTAGATGATGCCGTCGACGCGCATCTGCGGCTTGTACGATTTCGGAATCCGCCAGCGGCAGTTGTCGAGGCGCTCGAGCGGTCCGGTGTAGGCAGCGTTCATGATTGTCGTTCCCTGCTGGGCGACTCGTAGCGGCCGATCTCCCCAGCCGCCCTGTGCTCTGTCGTCATCGCGATTCAACCTCGATATCAGCTTGGTGCGTCTCGAAGAGGAAGACGGCGAACGTCGATGCAGCACCGACTGCCAAGCGCGCGAGACGAGGAGGAGGTTGCGGTGTTTCCGCATCGTTGCCGTGTCCAGTGCCGAAGAGGTTTCGAAGTTCGGCGGCACCTTGAGCCACTTGGGCGAGGTTGCCGAGCGTCTTTTGAATTGACCTGGAAGCCTCCGCGGCCCTCGGAATATCCACAGGTATGAGATTCAGTTCTTTCAGCGTGGCGCGCACCAACTTGGGAATTTCCCAGCCGTTGTGCGGGATACTGCCACGTTCCCGGAGGATAGTCTTGCAGAACGTCTCAATCAGCTCTTTGGCCGTCCCAATTGCGAGCGCCGGGTCACTGGGTATCGCCGCTTCCATTCGGGTTATCTGTTGGTTCAAGTACTCGACGGTTAACGACTCGCCGATCCGCTTGGCAGCGGACAGAGCCGGAGATGACGCACCCGTTTCCCGAGCAGAGAAAACGGGACGACCCGAGATCCGCGTTGTCTCGGTTATCTCGAACCCGTCGGCTGCTAACTCCGAGTTGAACGTGTCGACGTATTCCAGCGCGCTCGCCTCGTTCGCTGCTACGACAGGATGAACCATCTCACATAGGAACCCGAGGAACTCGTCGTCAGGGCAATGCAGTAGATTGAAGTGACTGTCAGCGAATACCCAGTCTTCGCCCCAATCGCGATTGCGAACACGATGCTGCAAAATGTCCTCGGACGCGTTGCGGAAGCGTGGGTCTGTTGATCGCATTTTCTCAAGGTCGTAGAGGCGGGCCAAGAACTCCCGCTCGTCCAAACGCCCCGACCACAAAGCAACGTCGAACGAGATACGCTCGAAGATGTTGCGCCGCGTTACTTCCGTGATTCTCTGCTCTGCAAAATTCACTGTACCACGGCTCCTGAACGGCCACGCGTCGGTGGAATAGTCCGTATCAAATATCCACCAAGAATGTAGCTTCCCAACGATCATCTACATGCCGCACCGCTAACTGATGATACGTCACAGCTTTCACCTCGCGCTCGAAAGCGCTGCTATCGGCATCCACGGCCGCGACTTCAGCCGTGACGGCCAGGCGCGTATCGCTAAGTTCGACGGTGCGGACGTGCCCCAGCCGCACCTTGTCACGCTCGAAAAGAAACAGGGCGTCGGCCAGGAAATCGCGCAGCAGCAGGGCGGGGTCGTCACCCGTAAATTCGAATTCACGCGTCTCGAGTGCTCCGTGGGTGGCCAGGTCGCCGACGACTGCGTACAGCCCTTGCAGGCACGGCGCGATGAGTTCTTCACGCGATGGCGCCCACGCGCGGACGACAATGTCCGCCGTGTGATCGACCAGCTCGAATCCTGTGTTCGACGTCATGTAATCTCTGCTTTCACTCTCGGGCCGCAGCCCCGGTTTGTGGGTCGCGGCGGGAATAGGAATAATGCCCCTATGCTTAGCGACGCACAAGGTGATCGGACCGGCCTGCCGCGGGTCGCACTGACGGGCTCGACCGGTCTGATCGCCCGCCATCTGCGTCCGCAGTTGATCGCGCAGGGTTACCGCGTCGACCCTATGGTGCGGCGTGAGCCCCGGCCCGGCACGACAGAGTTCCGTTGGGACCCGGAGAAGGGCGAGATCGACCGGCGACGGTTGAAGGCGGTGGACGCTGTCATTCACTTGGCGGCCAAGGGAATCGCCGACGGGCGCTGGACGAAACGCCGCAAGGCGGAGATTCGCGAGAGCCGCGTGCGCGGCACAACGTTGCTGGCCGAGACGTTGGCGCGTTTGCAGCGCCGGCCGCGCGTGCTCGTGTCGGCGTCGGGGATGGGCTACTACGGCGACCGCGGCAACGAGGTATTGACCGAGGGCAGCGCCGCCGGCTGCGGCTTCTTGCCCGAAGTCTGCGAAGCGTGGGAGGCGGCGACAAAACCCGCAGCCGACGCGGGCATTCGCGTCGTACTGTTGCGCATCGGCATGGTGCT
Organism: Phycisphaerae bacterium; assembly: GCA_028277645.1. Classification (GTDB taxonomy): domain Bacteria; phylum Planctomycetota; class Phycisphaerae; order UBA1845; family Fen-1342; genus JANQFV01. The sequence continues at coordinate 141,366 of JANQFV010000041.1, read as the reverse complement.
GGCACCCGACGGTGGCGCGCTTGCGCAAATGTTGCCGACGTTTCGCTGGGGCCTTGGCGGACGTTTTGGCAGCGGGCGGCAGTACAGCAGTTGGATCAGCATCACAGACCTGGTCAACGTGATCCTGCGCGCGCTGGACGACGACACGCTGTCTGGTCCGGTAAACGCGGTATCGCCGCAACCGATGACGAACAACGAGTTCACCGCGACGCTCGGGAATGTCCTCAGCCGCCGGACGTTCCTGCCGGTCCCGTCGTTCGCGCTGCGACTGATGCTGGGCGAGATGGCGGATCACCTGCTGCTCGCGAGCACGCGCATGCTCCCGGCGCGACTGACCGCGATCGGCTTCCCATTTCAGCACGCGGAATTGGAAACTGCACTCCGTGCGTGCATCCAGCCGCGGACAGACGTCGTGCCGCAGTAGACGCCCGCGAAACGGGGGTTCAGTTCAAGCCAGAGATCGACCGATGTTTTATGGGACGAGTTGCAGAGTGGGCGTGGTAAGTGTGCGCTGTGATCGTTCAATGGCGTATCAAACGAGCATCATTGCCCGCCGCCGCCGCTCGTTGTGACGCGTAAGATCAGCTAGCGCTGTTCTTTAACGAGATCGTCGAGATCGGTGATGACTTCGATCATGGGACTAGCCTGTGATCTCGTCTATGAAGGACATGATGAAACTGCTCGTGTCGACGAGCATCACGCTGAGAATGTGGACCACGGAGAACATGCCTTACCTCCAGGTTTCGCGTTCAAACTCAGTCGCTACGCACACAGCCCGGAATCAACACAGGCACGCGGCAATCACTTTGGTGACGTACCGCAGAGGCCGACCGGGAAGAGACTTAGCGCGTCCGGCGAATCGTCTGAGTTGTCGGAAAGTACTTCTCGCTCGGCGGTTAAGGTGCCCCGATAAAACATGAGTGTCAAGCGTAATCGAGGTTTTTTTATGGGGGGCAAGCCGGTCGCGGAGACCAGCGTGCCGACACCGGACCTGCGCGCTGGCACCTGTGGTGCTAACACTTTGCGAACTTGCGCGCGCTGCGGCGACACAGACGGGCGCAATGATGTGGATGGGCGGCTAGTCTTCTGCCGTAAGTGTGGTTCAGTAAGAGCGTTAGAGCTCCCTATTGGCGGGGCGCTGGCCGATGTGGCACCGGCCGCGGTAGCACGCTTCACCAACGGCGGCATTTTACGCGGAAAATACCGCATTCTCGAGCGTCTCGGCTGTGGCGGACACGGCACAACCTACCTGGCTGAGCACGTCTATCTTGGGCATCGATGCGTTGTGAAGACGCTTCCCGAGTGGCACTCGGAGACCGCGAACGCGTTCATCACGCATCTGCGCGACGAAGCACGCGCGGGCTATCGCGTATTGGATCCGCACGTGGTGCGCGTGCTCGAGTGTGACGTGATCCGCGGCACGTGGTACTTCGTGATGGAGTTCGTGGACGGCGTCGACCTGGCGGCGGTCGTGCGCGCGAAACGCCGCCTGCCGTGGCAGCAGGTGCGGCAACTTGCGTTCGACGCGGTGCGCGGACTAAAGGCGATTTGGGACGCGGGGCTCGTGCATCGCGACATCAAGCCGGGCAACCTGCTGCTCGGCGCGGATGGCCGGTTGCGCATAGCGGACCTCGGTGTGGCGCGACTCGCCGGCGAGCGGCAGGACGTTGGTCAGACGGCTCTGCCTGAAATGGTCGGTACACTGGACTACGCCGCGCCCGAGGTGTTCGCGAGCGGCGTCGAGCTCGGACCGGCAGCCGACGCCTACTCGCTCGGGGCGAGCCTGTATCACCTGCTGACCGGCCGCCCGCCGCACCAGGCGAGCAAGGTCTTCCAGCGGCTGATCGACATGCAGAACCGTCCCGTGCAGTGGCCGGCTGACGACGACACCACACCGGAGAGGCTGCGGCGAACGGTCCTGCGCCTGCTGGCGATCGAGCCGGAACAACGTCCCACAAACGAGATCGAGTTGGCGACACTGTTTCGTCCGGCCGATGTGCCTGACGATGAAGCGCCGTCGGGGCACTCCGAGTCCGTTCAGCGGATTGTTGACGCGCTCGACCCGCGCGGCGTCGGCGTGATTCCGTTTCGTTGCGTTGGCGATGATACGGATGTCGGTGCTGCGTGGCTGGGGGCCGGTCTGGCAAATGGCGTCTGGCGCGCACTCTCCGAGTTGCCCGGTCTCTACGTCGCTGACCCGGACACGCTTCAGAAAACACTCGACAAGCTGGGTGTGGTTGCGCCGACGGATGAGCCGCGGCGCGTGATGCGTGCGGGGCGCCTGGTCGGCGCGGGTACGGTCATCGGCGGTGCAGTGCGCCAGTCGGGTGATTCGTTACACGTGTCGCTCGAAGCGTACCGAGCGGGGCAGTCGGAGCCGGAGCATCTGGCGGAAGTGACCGGTGCCGTTTCAGAGCTCGGACCGCTGGAGCACGAGCTCTATCAGACCGTGTTGAAAGCGCTGGCGATCTCACCGCAGGCTTCCGTGCGGCCGCCGCGCCATGTCACACTGCCAGTGCAGGCGCGCGAGAAGTTCGAGCAGGCGCGGCAGGCGTTTCTGCGGGGGGCGTACGATACTGCGATCGAGGTGGCTGAACAGGCCGTGCAGGTCGGGCCGCACTACGCCGAGGCCATCGGCTTCATCGGTGTGTGCCTCGCGCGGCAGGGGCGCTACGGTCGTGCGGAGGCGCAGCATCGCGCGCAGGAGAATCTGGCACAGGAGTGGGGTGACGCGCGGCTGGAGATAGAGGCGCTCGCCAATTTGGGGGTGATGAACTACTTCCGCGGGCAATACGATGAGGCCGAACCGCAACTGACACGGGCGGCGACGCTGGCCGAAGAGCATCGCCTCGCCACGGAGGCTGCGCAGGTTTTCAACAATCTTGGCTTCGTGCGGCTGCGGCGTGAGAAGTTCTCCGAGGCCGAAGACGCGTTCCGCCGCGCGATCGACACGCACCGGAAGTTCGGCGGGTTGGCGCCGCTGGTCGGTCCCTATAACGGCATGGGCAACGTACTGTCCGAGCAGGGGCGGCACGCCGAAGCGCGCCGGTACTACCGGCGCGCGCTGGCGCTGGCGCGCGAGGCCGGTGACCGCAGCAGCGTTGGGAACACGCACATTCATCTCGCGCGGTGCGCGGTATTGCTGGGCGATGATGCCGAGGCGCAGCATCAGTTCACGATGGGGCTCAGCACGCTGGAGGAGACGGGGTTCTGGAACGGGCTTGCGCGGGCGTATGAATTCATGGCGGATATGAACCTGCGGCGGGCGAATTATGCGGAGGCGCTGCGCTGTGTCGAGCAGCGTATCGCGCTCGCGCAACAGCACACGAACGCGTCAATGGAGGCGTCGGCGTGGGAACAGAAGGCGGTGATCTATCGTGCCATGACGCGTGACGACGAAGCGGCGGATTGCACGGAGCGCAGTCGACAAGTGCGCGCCGCATTGGAAGAGACGCTGTAACGCCGCGCGAGTAATGAGCCGCGGCGTACTTGTGGTAGTTGGAGATTCCGGATGGTTTGGCTGGTATTGCTGAGTAGCTTATTCACGACCGCGTTGGCGATCGCGATCGTCCGGTGGCGGCATGTGCATCGCGCGCTGCAGACGGCACGCAGTCGTGCAGAAGACCAGCGCCGCCACATCCGCAAACTGGAGCACCTCGCCAAGCGTAACGAAGCCATCCTCCAGAGCGCGATGGACGGGTTCTTCGTTCTCGATCGCGATTACCGCTTTCTGGAGGTCAACAACGCATTCTGCCGGATGACGGGCTACACGAGCCGCGAGCTGCTCTCGCTGCGGATGACCGATCTGGAGGTGACACGGCCAGCATCGGGGTCGGAGACCGCGGAGCAATGGCGGACCGGATTGCACCATTTCGCAACCGCGCATCGTCACAAGGAAGGTCACATCATCCAGCTCGAGAGCTGCGTGATCGTGATACGTGACGATTCTGAAAAGCTGCTGGTCGGATTTGCCCGCGACGTGACCGAGCGGTGGCAGGCGGAACAGGCGTTGCGCAAGAGCGAGGCGCAGTACCGCAACCTAGTCGAGACCTCGCAGGACCTGATCTGGTCACTGGACTTGGACGGCCGCTGGACGTTCGTCAATCACGCGGCGCGGATGATCTACGGTTACGAGCCGGCGGAAATGCTGGGGCGACCGCTGACGGAGTTTCTTTCGCCTGCGCAGGCCGAGGCTGGTCACCGTTTTCTGGAGGACGTGCGGGCCGGCAAGCCGCGCTTGCGCTTCGAGACCGAGCACGTGCGCAAGGACGGCGAGCGCGTGCAGCTTAGCGTCAGCGCGATTCTGCTGCGCGATGATTATGGAAACGTCGTCGGCTGCACCGGCACGGCGACGGACATTACCGAACGTAAGGCGTCCGAACGCCGGCTGCGCTCCGCGCATGAGCGATTCCAGGCGCTGGTGACCGGTATGCCGCTCGGGTACATCGTCTGGACAAAGGATTTTGAGGTCGTCGAGTGGAACCCCGCGGCCCGCGCGATCTTCGGCTATACGGCGGAGGAGGCGATCGGCCGGCCGGCGTCCGAGTTGATCGTACCGCGCGAACGCCGCCAGGAATTCGCCGAGATGTGCCAGGCCTTGCTTGCCGGTGGGAAATCAGACGGCACGATCATCGTCAACCGGCGTAAGAGCGACGACGAGATTCGCTGCGAGTGGTTCAACACGGTGTTGCCCGATTCGCTCGGCGGAATTCAGGGCGTCGCGACGTTGGTACGTGATGTGTCCGAGCGCGAGCAGCTCGAGGCGCAACTGCGGCAGGCGCAGCGGCTGGAAAGCCTGGGCGTGCTCGCCGGCGGCGTCGCGCACGATTTCAACAATCTCCTCGTCGGCATTATGGGCAACGCGTCACTGGCGCGCGAGCGCGCCGGAGACGAATTCGGCATACAGGAATTGCTCGACAAGGTGCTCAACGCGGGGCGGCGCGCGACACACCTGACGCAGCGCATGCTCGCCTACGCCGGCCGTGCTGTGTTCGACGTGCAACTGATGGACTTGAACAGCCTGGTCAAGGAGATGGCGGACTTTGCCGCGGCGGCAATTCCGCGCGCCGTCGAGGTCTCGATCGATACGGCGGACGGTCTGCCGCCGATTGAGGCGGACAGCAGTCAGATTCAGCAGGTGGTTCTAAACCTGGTGATCAACGCCGCGGAGGCCATCGGCGAGAGCGGCGGGCGCGTGCGCGTCTCCACGTGTGTCGAGCAACTCGACGCCGCCACGATCGCGGCCGAGTTTGCCGAGCAGGAAATTGAACCAGGTGCGTATGTACGATTGGAGGTTGCCGACGACGGCTGCGGTATGTCGCCGGAGACGTTGGGTCGCATCTTCGATCCGTTCTTCAGCACGAAGTTCGCGGGACGTGGGCTGGGTCTGTCGGCGATTCGCGGAATCGTTAAGGCGCACAACGGTGGCATCGGTGTGGATAGCGTCGTGGGGCGTGGAACGGCGTTTCGCGTTTACTTTCCCGCAGTGTTGGCTGCTGCTGCTGCTCCAGTTGCGCCGGTCACCGGCGCGCCGCTACCGCGCAACGCGACAATTCTCGTCATCGATGACGAGGAGGACATCCGCGACGTGGTAGACGCCGTGCTGGGCAGCCGAGGCGTTCGCGTGCTGGCAGCGGAAGGCGGGGAAGAAGGCATAGAGCTGTTCAAGCGCTGCGCCGAACAGATCGATGCCGTGCTGCTCGATCTGAACATGCCGGGCATGAGCGGTCAGGCCGTGTTCGCGGAACTGGTCCGCGTGCGACCGGACGTGAAGGTGATCGTGTCTACCGGATATTCGGAGCAGGAAGTGACGTCACACTTCGACCACGCGCAGCTCGCTGGCTTCGTACACAAGCCGTACACCGCGACGGCGCTGGTCGAGAAGATTGGAGCCGCACTCGCGGGCAATGGCGGTAGTCGAGCAGCGCAGGTTCAGTAAGTCGCGAACGCGCGCCCTTGGCCGTCGGCGCCATTCGATTTGGTGCGAATCTGGCCGGTTGCGAGATCGAAGACCCACCCGGTCTTCTCCGCGGCCCCGGCGTCGACAACCTCCTCGCCGCGCATCATCGTCACGTCGCAATACCCGGATCGCGACGCAACTGGACAACCCGGGATGCCGCCGCGCAGGTACGGTCCATAGCGAAAGCGACTGGTTGGTTCGTTGGCTACCACGCCATCTTTGTCGCTGTATTGTGTCAACTGCGCGACGAAGGCGGCGCTGGTCTCGGCGGCGTTCTTGCCATCGCGCGCTGCGCCGGGCAGCACGCCGTGATCCTGCTGGTAGCGTTCGATGGCCACGCGCAGGCACTGCAATGCCTGACGAAGCTGTGTCTCATCGCTGCGGGTTTCGGCAGCGGTCGTCAGGCGCGGGACCATCACGATAGCGATGACTACACAGACGACGGCGACGATGATGAACTCAACGACGCTGATGGCGTATCTGGTTCTTGGCATGTCGGGTGCCTCCACCGCGGTCTCTAAAGTGTGGGTAACGGCACGAAGCGGGAACCGGTTACGGTGCCCGCCACTGGTTCTGGTGTAAGCCCGGGATCGTCGAGCGCGCGGTCGTCTCGCATGATCTCAATGAAGATGCGCGTAAGCTCCGGTGACGTGATCGTGCCGGATCCATCGGCGACGATCTGCAGGGCGTGCTCCGGCGAATACGCCTGGCGATACGGCCGGTTAGTTGTCAGGGCGTCGTAAATATCGACGACGTGGATGATCTGCGCGTCTACGGGGATGGCGTCACCGGCCAAGCCTTCGGGGTATCCGGACCCATCGTGGTTTTCGTGGTGATATAGCACAGAGTCCAGTACGTGGCCAATGTGCGTCACCGGTTGGAGCATGTCGTAGCCCGCGCGGGGATGTTGCTTCATCTGTTCCATTTCCTCCGCCGACAACGGGCCGGGCTTGCGCAGGATGTGCTCCGGAACGCCGATCTTGCCCACGTCGTGCAGCAGGCCGGCCCACTCCAGGGCCTGGATGCGGGGTGCTTCGAGTCCCAGACGCTCGCCGATGCGAACCGCGAGTGCGCCGACGCGTTCGGAGTGGTCCGACGTGTAATTGTCCTTTGCGTCGATGGCGTTGACGAGGGCGCGTACAGTTTGCAGTGCGGTGCGCTGCATGTCCTGAATCGTCAGCGCCCGGCAGAGGATCTGTCTGCCCAGGGCCAACACGGATTCCGAAGCGAGCAGATCCGCGTCAGAGAAGGGGGCCGTACACCGGTGCCGGATGACGATCACAACCGCTTGCTCCGCGCCGGCCGCCCCTAACGTCGACAGCAGTACGGATGCTTCGTGCAGAGCATCGACCGCGGGTTCGTTCACTCTCACCACCACGGCCTGTCGCGTGGTTCGAACCGCTTCGATTTGCTCGCCCAGTGTCGCCCGCACCAAGCTGGGTTCAAACGGTGCTGCCGCGCTGCCGCGCGTCAGACGCACACATGTCCTTTCGTGGTCCAGCAGAACAGCATGTGCCTGTAGCAGTTCACCGTGGCGCCGCAGCAGCGTATCGCGAATCACCTGTGGATCGCTCAGGTCAGCAATGCAACTGGTGATCTCGAAGACCAGCCCGAGGTGGTCTTCGGCCTGCCGAACCGCTTCGTTAAGAGAGGGATGCGTTTCCGTCGTACGCCTGCTCGGTGCCCCGTGCGGGTTCGCGCGCTCGACGTTTGCTGGAGCGACTATGGTTGGCGTCATGTACCCTGCCATGCTTTTCGAACTTACCGGAAACACCGGCTCTGCGGCTGGCCGGTGGATGGAAACGGCGCACGCCGGCTCGCCGCCACAGGGAAAGTATCGAGTGCTGCGCCCGCTCGATGCAGGTGCATTGTCCACTCCGCATAGCGCCTGTCACAGTGTGAGAATCTGGGACCTCGCTCACCAGGCACGTCGGATAACGCGCACGCGTTGCGCCGAAGTCAGCGGATAGTTGACCGCAGTAGCCTGCGCGTCCCCCCGGTTGACATCACGATTTCCGGCTGCGGAACCACTCGATGGTTCGGCGGAAACCGACGGCGCGATCCACTTCGGGCTGCCAGCCGAGCAACGTGCGGGCCCGCGTGATATCGGGACGGCGGACGGACGGGTCGTCCTTGGGACGATCGATGTGCGTGATCTCGCTCGCGCTTTCTGTCAGTTCGATCACTTCGCGCGCGACGTCAATGATGCTGATTTCCACCGGGTTGCCGAGGTTCACCGGCTCGGTCACGTCGCTTTCGGTCAGGCGGATAATTCCCGCGACCAGATCATCGACGTAGCAGAAGCTGCGCGTCTGGCGGCCGTCGCCATGAACGGTCAGCGGTTCACCGCTCAAGGCCTGGCAGATGAAGTTCGGCAACATGCGGCCATCGTCGCTGCGCATATTCGGTCCATAGGTGTTGAAGATGCGGGCGATACGAATGGCCGTGCTGTGCGCGCGGGCGTGGGCGGTCAGCAGAGCCTCCGCGAACCGTTTGCCTTCGTCGTAGCAGGACCGCGGGCCGACCGGGTTGACGTGACCCCAATAGGTCTCCTTCTGCGGATGCTCACGCGGATCGCCATAGACCTCGCTCGTGCTGGCGTGGAAAAGCCGTGCACCAGAGCGCTGGGCCAGCTCCAGCAGGTTCTCGACCCCACGGGAGCAGACTGCCAGAATCTCCAGTGGTCGGGGACCGAAGTCGCTGGGCGATGCCGGGCACGCGAGATTGTAGATTCGCTTGGGCAGTTCCATGTCCGGCAGCGGTTCACAGACATCGTGCTCGACGAACGTGAAGCGGCTGTTGTCGCGCAGCGCGTCCACGTTTGTGCGGCTCCCGGAGACGAAGTTGTCCAGGCCGACGACATCGTGGCCATCGGTCAGCAGGCGCGTGGTCAGGTGATATCCGATAAACCCGGCACATCCGGTAACCAGAATGCGCATGTGTTTACGCCTCTGCCGTCGTTTGCGTGCTCATTGGCCCTGTGCTCCATGGGTAGGTCGGGTAAACTGATGCTGAAGCGAAAGGATAACCAATATGCGCGTGGGCGTCATCGGTAGTGGCTACGTGGGACTGGTGACCGCCGCCTGTCTGGCGGACAGCGGTAATCACGTCACCGCGGTAGACAATAACGAGTCCAAGATTGCGGCACTTCGCGCTGGCGAGTGTCCGTTCTTCGAGCCGGGACTCGCCGAGCTCGTGCGGAAGAACGCGGCCGCGGGGCGTCTGCGCTTCAGCACAACGCTCGCGGACGCAGTCGCGCGAACGCGGATCATCTTCATTGCAGTTGGCACGCCGCCGGCGGCGGACGGTTCGGCGGACCTCTCCGCCATTGAGCGCGTTGCGCGTGAGATCGCGGCAGCGCTCACCGGATCTGCCATTGTCGTCACGAAGAGCACGGTGCCGGTGGGGACAGGCGACCGCCTGGAGCAGGTCATTGCCGATCAGATGCGTTTCCGCTGCCCGGTCGTGAGCAATCCGGAGTTCTTGAAGGAAGGCTCAGCGCTGAACGACTTCATGCGGCCGGATCGTGTCGTGGTTGGCGCCGACGACGTCGAAGCAGGCGACGAAGTGGCGGAACTGCACCTGCCGTTTGTCCGCAATAACCGGCCGATTCTCCGCATGAGCCGGGCGGCGGCCGAACTGACCAAGTATGCCGCCAACGCATACCTCGCGACGCGCATCAGCTTCATTAACGAGGTGGCCGAGCTGTGCCAGCAACTCGGTGTGGACGTAAATGAAGTCCGCCGCGGGATGGGATCGGATCAGCGCATCGGTAACCATTTCCTGTATCCGGGTCTGGGTTACGGCGGTAGCTGCTTTCCAAAGGATGTCCAGGCCCTGGCGAGCTTCGGGCGGGCGTCTGGTGCCGACTGCGCACTGCTCGAGTCCGTGCATCGCCGAAACGTGATGCAGCGGACAAACATGTTCGAGCGGATTCGGCAGCGGTTTGAGGACAAGCTCAGCGGACGGCGGTTTGCGATTTGGGGGCTGGCGTTCAAGCCGCAAACCGATGACATTCGCGAAGCGCCGGCGATCACGCTGGTCGAGGCCCTACTGGACGCCGGTGCACAGATCGTTGCATATGATCCAGAGGCACTTGGCTCCACGCGGCAGTTGCTCGGCGACCGTGTCGGCTACGCGGAGGATCCCTACGCGGTTCTACCGGATTGCGACGCGCTGATCATCGCAACCGAGTGGATGGAGTTCCGCAGCCCCGACTTTGAGCAGATTCGTGACGCGCTCAAGCAACCGTTGATTTTCGACGGACGCAATCTCTACGAGCCGGCTACGATGCGGCGTTACGGATTTGAGTACTACGCCGTCGGTCGACCGACGGTTACGTAACACGGCGGCCACGGCCATACGGCTGGACAACACTGCCATGCCTGCACCCACACCTGAGGTTGTGTCGCTCCGGAAGCTGCTGGCCGAGCACACCGGGCCAGCCGCCGAGGAGTTGGTTCGCGACGATGGTGACGACGTTCAGCAATGCTTGGCGTGCGGTCACCGGTGCCGCGTGCTGCCGGGACGTCCAGGGGTGTGTCGCGTCAGATTCAACGAGGGCGGCGAATTGCGCGTGCCGCGCGGGTACGTGGCCGGACTGGCTGCCGATCCGATCGAGAAGAAGCCGTTCTTTCACGCGTTTCCCGGGTGTGATGCGTTATCGTTCGGAATGTTGGGCTGTGACTATCACTGCTCGTTCTGCCAGAATTGGATCACCAGTCAGACGCTGCGCGACAACGAGGTGGTCGCAAAGCCGTCCTTCGTCGAGCCCGAGGAAATCGTGCGGCTCGCTCTGAGCAACGATTGCCCGGTGCTGACCAGCACCTACAACGAGCCGCTGATCACGTCCGAGTGGGCCGTCGAGATCTTCAAGCTCGGCAGGCCGCACGGATTGGTGGGGGCCTACGTCTCGAATGGGAACGCCACGCCGGAGGTGCTCGAGTATCTGCGTCCATACGTGGATTTGTACAAGATCGACCTGAAGGCGTTCACGGCGGAGGCTTATCGCAAGCTGGGTGGGAATCTCGACACAGTCTGTGACACGATTCGCCGCGCGCACGAACTCGGTTTCTGGGTGGAAGTGGTGACGCTGATCGTGCCGACGATGAACGACGGGGACGACGAGCTGCGGCGGATGGCCGAGTTCCTGGCGCGCGTCTCGGTCGACATCCCGTGGCACGTGACGGCGTTTCACCCGGACTACAAGATGCAGGGGCCGCCACGCACGCCCGCATCGACACTACTGCGGGCCGGCGAGATCGGACGGGCGGCTGGACTGCGGTACGTCTACGCGGGCAATCTGCCCGGGCAGGTCGGCGCGTGGGAAGACACGTGTTGTCCCGGCTGCGGTGTAGAACTTATTGTACGGCAGGGGTTTACCGTGCGAGGCAATCGACTGAACGACGGGGCCTGCCCGGACTGTGGCGCGAAGATCGCGGGTGTGTGGGGCTTGCCGTCATCCCGAGCGTAGCGAGGGATCTACTCGCGGCCCGACGGCCCTGCACGATTGGACGAAGATTCCTCCGCGCTGCGCTTGTCGGAATGACGGGGGCGCCGCAGTCACTGTCGTGCCGCGCCGGTGCGGAAGACCCGGGCTCGCGTATTCGGTAGGGGGCCTTGAACTCGGCAATGTCGCAGATATCATAGTTTTAGTTTCTTCTGAAACTTTCAAGGAGCTCGACATGCCCGACGCGCTGACCGATGCGAAAAACCTGCTCGTTCGTCGCTGGGGTGAGATGGGCGGCTATTGGGGGATCAGCCGCACGATGGCGGAGATTCACGCGCTGCTGTTCGTGTCGGATGAGCCGCTGTGTACGGACGACATCATGTCGCAATTGCACGTTTCGCGCGGCAACGCCAGCATGAATCTGCGCGGGCTGATCGATTGGGGGCTGATTCGCCGGGAACACAAATTCGGCGATCGCAAGGAGTACTTCCGAGCCGACACCGACGTCTGGCACATGTTCGAGACGATCTTGCGCGAACGGCGACGGCGCGAAGTCGAACCGATCATCGCGACGATCGACCGTTGCCGTGAGCACGTCGTCGAGGCGCGGCGCGGCGACGATGTGGATAAGCCAGCGGCGGACGAGCTGCTCCGGCGACTCGACGAGCTGCGCGAGTTTCTTACGACGATGGGACGTTTGTTTGAAGCTGTGCTCGATTTCGGCAACACCGGCGTCACGCACCTGGCGAACTGCTTTGAGCAGGCCGCGAATGCGGGTACGCTGCCTGTGACTGACGTCGGAAGCGGTGGCGCGCGACCTGCTGCCAAACAGCCGCGTAAGAGCGCGACGTCGACGAAGAAACGCAACACCAAGAAGAAAGCACGCACATGACCGATGCCGAACTGGCGCAAGCGTTGAGAAACGCCGCATTGCTCGAAGGCGACTTCACACTGCGCAGCGGGCGCAAGAGCAAGTACTACCTCGACAAGTACTTGTTCGAGACGCGGCCGGAGTTGCTGAGGGAGCTGGGCAAGCGGTTTGCGAAGTTCGTCGACGACACCGTCGATCGCATCGCCGGCGCGGAACTGGGCGGTATCGCGCTGGCCGCGGCGACTGCGTTGGAAACCGGCAAGCCGTTCGTAATCGTGCGCAACAGCAAGAAGGCCGATTACGGCACGGGCAAGCTGATCGAGGGGCGTCTGGAGAAGGGCGAACGCGTGCTGCTGGTCGAGGACATCTGCACCTCCGGCGGACAGGCGATCGAGGCCTGCAAGACGTTGAAGGAAGCGGGCGCCGAGGTCGTCGGGCTGGTCGTGACCATCGATCGCCAGGAAGGCGGTCGCGAAGCCGTCGAGCGGGCAGGCATCCGCTTCGACACGCTGTTCACGACGGCCGATCTGGGTGTGCAGATACCAAAGTAAAGCCGTCCGGGTGCCAGACCGCACTACGCGTAGCTGTGCAGGCCCACGATGTAGAAGTTCACCACGAACCAGTTGAAGATCATCATCGCGCAGCCGGCCAGCGATAGCCACGCCGTCCACAGTCCGCGGCGTTTCACAACGAATCGGATGTGCAGCAGGATCGCGTACACCAGCCAGGTGTTCAGCGCGAAGACCTCCTTCGGGTCCCAACCCCACGGCCGGCCCCAGGAATAGTCCGCCCACCACGCGCCGAGGATAATGCCGCCGACGAAGAGCAGGATCAGCACCATGTTGAGGATGATCAGGTGCGTCCAGTCGATGTTGTTGAGCCAGGTGGGTGTCTTCTCTGTGCGGCCTTCGTCGCCGGGCAGGGCGCCGGCCAGCACGGGGCGCTGGGGGTTAATCGCTGTGACTGCTGACGGTCCCGCCGTCATGGGCAAGACTTCCGGTGCGGCAGCGACGGTGCGGTGGAACGACATGGAGTAATAGCCAATCAGGTAGACGATCGCGATCATCGCGGCCAGAAAGATCAGCGCGTACGACGTGATCACCGTGACGGTGTGAATGCGTAGTTGGATATCGTCGAGGATCGCCGGGATGGTCGCAAGCGCGGCGCCGGGCAGCACGTTCTGCCCGAGCAGCAGCGCGACGAAGCCGGTCGCGGCAGCGGCGACCGGAATGACACGCGTGCGCTGGAACACTTCGATGAGCAGCGTGATCGCGATGCCGATCGCGGTCGAGGCCATGATCGCTTCGAAGATATTCGCGACCGGGATGCGTCCGAGGATGTACCAACGGAGGCCGAGGCCATAGGTGTGAATCCCCAGTCCGCCGAGGATCAGCAGCAGCGCGAGCACCCAGGGCGTGCGCCAGCGTGTGACCATCGCGGGCACGGCGAACAGACCGCCGAGGAAGTACAGCACCCAGCCGTACGTGAACTTGCCGGCGGCGTAGTAGCGGGCTTCAGCAGCCCGCTGAGCGAGCGCGGGGTATACGCCGTCGGGGGCGAGTGTGGGCAGTTGTCCGGCGAGTTGGGCGAGGTATTTCTCCACGTTGACAGCGTCACCGGAGAGCCACGCCGCGCGAAGCGAAGTCCAGTTGATCGTGATTGCCAGCGCGTCATCGGATGAAACGCCCGGAACGGGCATGCGAGCGCCGGGCGGCAAGGCGGATCGCGACATACCCATCTGGGCCAGCACGTCTTCGGACAGGTTCGCGAGCAATGCCTGCGGGGGGAACCACGGTGCGACGTCGTCGCCGACCGGTTGCGGCACGATCGCCGTCAAGTCGTTCAGGCGCTGGGCGATGGCCTGGGCGTGACGCACCTTGTTCACCGCGTTCATCTTGCGTGGCTGGGATTCCATTTCCAGCAGAGCTTGCTGCAATGCCGGATTGGCGAGTTCGCGCGGCGTGAACCGCTTCGTGCGCATGATGCGCTCGCGTTTCTCATCGCTGAGCGTGCGGGCCATCTCGGCGCGCACGCCGGCGCTGCTGACCTTGATGACGGGTGTGTCGATGTAGGCCTCTGGTCGGAACAGCCAGTCCATCAGCGAGGCGAGCGGACTAAGGCCCGGCAGGTTTTCCTTGCCGCTGAGCGCGTCGAATGATTCGCGGGCAAAAGACTCCAGCGTTTTGTAGCGCCCGCCGTCCTGTACGGCGATCAGCCGCGCCGTGCTCCAGTCGATCTGTTGATCGATCTCAGTTGCGGGGTGTGACGCCGTATGCGGTTCGGGCTCACTGCACCCGATGAGCGTGCCGGTGATTACGATCGCCGCGGCGGACAGGAGATTAGTGCGAGTTATCGTGAAGTTCTCAGGCCGCATCGCTGGTACCTCCGGTGCGGTCGTCTTCGCTCGCGATGGCGAACGTGGCAGTTACGTCGCTGGATACCGCCGCACGAGCGCGGCGCAGCAGCAGGGGTTTGATATAGAAGGCGAACACACAGCCGATGGAGATCAGTATCCAACCGGCGTTCATGGGGAGAATCCCGTAGCGGTTGCCGACGCCGAGGATCGAGTAGCTCCACCGATCGGAAGCGAAACCGCTTTGGAAGAGTGTCCAGCGTCCAACGGCGATGGTCTGATTGGTCTCGACGGTTGTGGCGTAGGCGCGCTCGCCGTCGTCGACACGAATCGTGCTGTGATAGGACTGAATGCCACGCTCTCCGGGGAAGTGCTCGACCCAGAGGTTGTTCGCGGCGAGCGTCGCGTTCAGGTGGTGCTCGAAGCGTGAGTAGACCAACTGCCAGCGCTGCTTGTCGCCGGGATAGATGAAATCGAGCGAGCGCACGGCGGCCTCGTCGGGGTACATGCTGAACGGCACCCAGCGCGTTAGCTCCCAGTCGGCGTGTGCATCGCGGCCGGTGATCTTGATACGAATCGCGGACATCGAGCGCGCGCTGAGATTCATTCGGCGCTCGCCGTGCGGCGTGAGCACGGGGATCGTGATGCTGTCGCCGTTTGCGTCGGTTGCCGCGCGAAAGCCCT
The DNA here is from genome assembly GCA_028277645.1 of Phycisphaerae bacterium. Taxonomy (GTDB): domain Bacteria; phylum Planctomycetota; class Phycisphaerae; order UBA1845; family Fen-1342; genus JANQFV01. The sequence continues at coordinate 126,050 of JANQFV010000041.1, read as the reverse complement.
CGACGAAGGGGGTATAGCCGGTGATGCGCACGTCGAACGGCAGATCGCGCATGTCGACGTTGATGGGCATGCGCCAGCGCTCGAACCAGCCCGTCGGGATCGCCATCCCGAGCAGCCGCCATTCAGGTCTGGCGCGCGTGGGCAGGATGGCTACACCGCGCGTGTCCCGTAGCGGCTCGCCATCAGGCACGTATCGCTCACGATAGATGGGGAGTGTGTCGATCGGACGTATTGACTGGGTGCCTTTCGACAGGTTCCGCACGTAAAGCGCCGGGCGTTCGTCGTCGTAGAACTTCGTCTGGGCCGCGCCGCCGGTGAGACGAATCCACGTGTTCTCCTCAACCGGTTGCCACGCGTCGTCATCATTGCGGAGCGTGACGGTACGCGCTGCGCCGGAGCCGAGTCGGACCTCTATATCCGCCTCGCCCACGGCAACGTCGTTCGCGGGGCGCGTCTCGAGCACGGTCAGGAACAGCGGCTCATTGCGGTGGGGCAACATGCGGCCCCAGGCAGTGTCCGTCGTCGCCGGGATGCGCGCCAACGGCGTACTGCGGTCGCCGGCGGTGAGACGGACATCGATGCGTGGCGATTCGAGCAGCACGTCGCCTTCGATCTTGCTGCCGAAGTACGTGAGGGCACCGCCGATGAGCAGAATCAACCCGATGTGCGTAAGCAACGAGCCGGCGTTGGTGAGCGTCCAGCGGCTGCGGAAGAAGACGATCACCAGCAGAGAGGCGGCGAATGCGGCACTGAGGCCCACGAACAGCCAGTGCTGAAAGGCCTGCATCTCGGTCATCTCGAGCGCCCAGCGGGCGGGTGCGACCGCGGAGAAGATCGAGCTGTACACCAGCACGCCGGCCAGCAGCACGATGCCCAGCCAGATACTGCCGAGTACGCGCAGCACGGGATTACGACGATAGAGTGGTAGTCCGGAATTCACGGGACGGCTCTCTGCTAATGTAGAGGACGGGCCCGAACAGCCCTGAAATCGGCTCGCTAAGTGGGTGGAGTATACCCGTGACTTGGTGACGCCGCTAGCGCTAACTGGTCAACAGACGCCACGTCGTCGCCGTGATCAGACATACGATGATCGCGAGCGCCGTCGGCATGAGGTTGGCAAACAGGGTCCACTTTGCACTGTTTGTCTCGCGATAGATCGTCCACGTCGTCGTTGCACAGGGGAAGTGCAGCAGCGAGAAGAGCATCAGACAGACCGCCGTGCGAAGCGTCCAGCCTGCGGATGCAAAGAGCGCGGTCGGATCATCGAGCTCGGTCATGCGGTCGGCGGCCATGTAGCCCATGATGATGGTGGGTACGACGATCTCGTTGGCGGGTAGGGCGATGATAAACGCCAGCAGGATGAGGCCGTCGAGCCCGAGTGCCCAGCCGACGGGACTGAGCGCGTTGGCGCAGTGCGTCATGAGTGAAGCGCCGCCAAGCTCGATGTTGCCCAGCAGCCAGATAATTCCACCGGCCGGGGCGGCGACGACACACGCCCGCGCGAGGACGAAAATCGTTCGATCGATCAGCGAGCGATAGATCACGCGCAGAATGGCCGGACGTCGATAAGGCGGTAGTTCGAGATAGAAGTGGCTCGCTTCGCCGCGCAGGATTGTGCGAGAGAGCAGGCGGCAGACCATGAACGTGACCACGATGCCGACGCAGCACACGCCGACGACGGTTGCCGTCGCCGTCGTGATCTCCCAGCCCGCGGGCGCCAGCGGGGCAACGAAGATCGTGGCGAGCAGGATGATCGTGGGCCAGCGACCGTTGCAGAGCGTGAAGTTGTTCGTGACGATCGCGAGCAGCCTTTCGCGCGGGCTTTCGATCACGCGGCAGGCGATCACGCCGGCGGCGTTGCAGCCCAGGCCCATCGACATCGTCAGCGCCTGCTTGCCGTGCGCGCCGGCCCAGCGGAAGAGGCGGTCGAGATTGAACGCGACGCGTGGCAAATAGCCGACGTCTTCGAGCAGCGTGAAGAGCGGAAAGAAGATCGCCATCGGCGGCAGCATCACCGACACGACCCACGCCAAACCACGAAAGACACCGTGTACGAGGAAACCCGTCAGCCACCACGGCGAGCCGATCGCATTCAAGCCTGCGGCTAGCTGATCGTGAATCCAGAACAGTCCGGTGTACAGCCAGCCGCTGGGCGCGTTGGCGCCGGCGATCGTCATCCACAGCACACCCGCCAACAGGGCGAGCATGATCGGAAACCCCAGCCAGCGACTGGTCAAAACTCGATCGGCCAGCAAATCCCAATCAACGCGCCGCTGACCGGTGATGCGAACGCCGGCGGCAGCGATCTGCGCCGCGCGGGAATACATGGTCGACGCGATGCGTTCGTGGATGCCACCGCCCAGCCGGTCGCGCCACTGCGCCGCACCCGAGAGAACCTCTTCTGTGTTTTGCCGACGTGTCGTCTTCACGATTGTGTTTCGCCGACGGAGTGCGCGGCGTCCGTCTTGCCCACCAGCCTTCCATCCCGCAACGCTCGTTCCACGTGCGCGTCGCCGTCGAGCAGACGGAGTGCGATCCAGCGCGCGGCGGGCAGGGCGGGGAAGGTCTGGTTCAGTTGCGCTGTCAGTTCTGCGACTGCCTCCTCGATTTCCGCATCAAACACGACCGCGGCCGGCGTGAGAGATACGGCATTCGTCGCGACCGCGTGGATGCGTTCGACCAACCGATCCAGTCCAGTGCCCGAGCGGGCCGCTGTCGGCACGACCGGAACGCCTAACTCGCCCTCGATCGCGTGCGCTTCTAGCGCGATCTGCTTGCGGTCCGCTTCGTCGATGAGGTTGGCGCAGACAACGACGCGCGGCGTGATCTGAAGAACCTGGAGCACCAGATGCAGGTTGCGCTCGAGCAACGTCGCATCACACACCACGACCGTACAGTCCGGCTGGTCGAACAACAGATAGTCGCGGGCAATCTGCTCGTCCGCGCTGTCGGCCAGCAGCGAATAGGTTCCGGGCAGATCGATCAGTCGGAAACGACAGCCGGCGTGCGTGAACGTGCCCTCGGCGCGCGTCACCGTCTTTCCCGGCCAATTGCCAGTGTGCTGCCGCAGCCCCGTCAGGTGGTTGAATACTGTGCTCTTGCCGGTGTTCGGATTGCCCGCGAGCGCAACGACATACTCCGTTGCGTCATCGGTGTCCGTGATCGTTTGGGGTGCAGGCCGGTTGGCGTTCGCGCGGGCGGGCATCGGCTGAGCGTCGCTAGAGGCTGACAGTGATCAGGGCAGCATCCGCCTTGCGGAGTGCGATCATCGCGCCGCGGACGCGATAGCAGGTCGGGTCTCCGGCAGGACTGTCTACCACGCGCTGTACAGGAGTGCCCGGCACGAGTCCCAGATCGATCAGTCGCCGGCGCAGCGGCGCCGGCGCGGCGACATTGTGAATCTGAGCCGCCTGTCCGGCCCCAAGCTGATTCAACGCGATCGTCACCGTTGACCTCCGCTCAATGTGCTTACTCTGAAAGATCTTATCGACAAGTGTCACCGATACTTCAAAGTGTATTATAAGCTACATTTTCTGGGCGAGCAAGCCCGGCTGCGTACGTGCAACGCTCTTCGCAGGTGCGTGATCGGCAGATCGCGCATTATCGGAACTGTACCTCAGCGGTACCATTCCGATATCTGGATCATCAATTATCTTGACTTGCTAGTCGGCTGCCGAGTGTAATGGAGCAGAATTGAAGCGCTGGGCACGCCCGGTCTCGCCTCGGCGGTCGGGGAAGGACCCCACCCGCGTGTGCTCTACTAAAACCTACTGTTCGGACCGAGGACGTCATGCTGAGACGATCGGTTTTCAGGCCGTGCATTACGCGGCGGACGACGTACGCGCTGACAGTCGTGAGCGTCGCGACACTCATCGCTTCGCACGCTGCGGGCGCGGAACGGACCGTGCTCTGTGAGGAGCTGACCAACCGTTTTTGCCAATCCTGCCAGTACGCCGGACCGCCACTCGACTGGCTGACGGACGTTTACCCTGACTCGTTCGCGCTGATCGAGTATCAGATGTTCGACGCCGAGTATTCCACCGCTTTCGGCGACGGTCGCTGGGCGCTGTACGGGGGCACCGTAACACCGTTGACGGTGTTCGACGGAACGGACCAGGTGGAAGGGGCCGTCTCGGACTACGACGCGCAGTACAACATCTACCGCGCAAACCACCTGCTGCCCGGTCGCGAGATTCCGACGGACGTGACGGTCACCGTTTCCGGCGAGTTGGTTAGCGGGCAGACGTATCGCGTGTTCGTTGACGTCGGTATCGAGGCGACCGGTACAGCGAAGACCATGCGCATTTACGCGGTGCAGGTGCTGGATCACTGGCCGCCACTGCACGACTACAACCGCAACGGCTTCAAACAGGCTGCGGCGACTGAGGATGTGACGCTCAATCCGGGCGAGTCGCAGGTCGTCGAGCGCGAGTTCACGTTCGACGCTGATAGTTGGGCCGCGCAGCAGGACATCAAGATCGTCGCCTGGGCGCAGGCTCCGGAGGAGTTGGGCGCGCCGGTCGTGTATCAGGCCGCAGTGCGGCGCTGGCCGCTCGAGTCGTATCCGAATGACGTGGATGGTGACGGCGTTACCGACGGCATCGATAACTGCCCGACCTGGTACAACCCTCTCCAGGAGGACGAGGACGGTGACGGCGCGGGCGACATTTGCGACAACTGCCTCGGTGTGTACAACGCCGATCAGGCGGATGAGGACGGTGATCGCTTCGGCGACGCGTGCGATAACTGCACCGTACTGCACCACCTGTCGCAGGAAGACACCGACCTGGACGCTGTCGGCGATGGCTGCGACTCGTGTCCGGAGGTGACGGCGCCGGCGGGGGTAGACGGATTCGGTCGCTCTCTGGCGGCGATCGACATCGATTGCGATGTGGATATCGACGACTTCATGCTCATCGAGGCGTGCCTGAGCGGGCCGGATCTGCCGACCGGCGGATGCGACGCCGGGGCGCTGGCGGCCGCTGATGTCGATGGTGACAGCGACTATGACGTGCTCGACTTCAACGTGATGCAGCGCAACTTCACCGGGCCGCTCGTGAGTCCGGCGCTGTATGTGGGGGCGGCGAGTTGCCTTGAGTGCCACGAAGATCGGCACACGCGCTGGGCGGCGACGATCCACGCGACCGCGTTCGACACGCTGCTTGTCAGCGGCGACGGCGACAACGAGCTCTGCTACCCCTGCCATGCGGTGGGCTATGGACAGCCCAGCGGGTTTGTCGATCTCGACACCACGCCGCTACTGGCTAACGTGCAGTGCGAGAACTGCCACGGCCCGGGCAGCAACCATGTTGCCGACCCGAACAACGTTCATCTGGAACTGCGTTTAGATGCTGATCTTTGCGGGGCCTGCCACCAGTCGTGTCACGGGCTGTGTGGCGACGATCATCACCCGCAGTTCGAGCAATGGTCGGAGTCGCAACACAAGCAAGCGCTCAACACGCTCTGGTTTGATCCCGATGCCGAAGACTCGTGCCTGCGCTGCCACTCGGCTGATTATCGCCTAGCGGCGGCAGACGCAAAGCCCACGCTGTTTGAAGCCCAGTTCGGCCTGGATTGCGTGACGTGCCACGATGCACACGGGACGGAGAACGCCGGTCAACTGCGCCTGCCGGTGCGCCACCTGTGCGCCGAGTGCCACACGATGGAGGACGCTGTTGCCGGCGAGATTCCGCGTCAGGCCCAGGTCGAGATGCTGCACGGGCAGGGTGGGTACGAGCTCGACGGCGATCCGCTCGTCGCGCAGCCGACCGAGCATTGGTGGAACGTGCCCCGCGAGTGTGCCGCGTGCCACGTGTCGACGCAGGACTATGGCGGTCCGGAGCAGCCGGTCGATAGCGGGCATACGTTCATGGCGCGATTGCGCTCGTGTACACCGTGCCATACCGAAGAGGTAGCGACGCAGTTGCTCGTCGATATGGCCGATGAGATCAACGTGCGGACCGGCATTATCGATCAGTATTACGATCCGAACGATCCGCTGTACGTCGACCCGGCGACGCTCAGCTCGGAAGATCTGACGAAGTACATCATCGCTTTGTTCGACTACCAGATGTTGGAGGCGGATCGCTCATTGGGCGCGCACAACGCATACTACGCGCGAGCGCTGCTGGGCGAGGTGGAGACTTTCTTCAACATTCCGCCGTGGCGCTGGCAGTCCGAGTTGAGGCTACTGCGTGCGGAACGCGCGGCGGACAGCGTCTTCAAACCGACGGTGGCTGAGGAGGTGGAGCCATGAGACTCTCCCGGCGTGAGTTCCTGAGCGCGGCGGCCACCGCCGTGGCCGCCGGCCACCTGGCTCCGGCAGCGTTGGCGAAGCTGCGACGTGTTTTCGCGTCGCGCAACGCGCCGCGCGTGATCTGGCTGCAAGGCTCCGGCTGTGACGGCTGCGCGATCTCGCTGCTGAACAGCGTTCACTACACCACCGTGGATGACCTGCTCGTCAACACGGTCGATATGCAGTTCCAGTCGAACCTGATGGCCGCGACCGGCGACCTGGCCGTATCCGCAGTTGAGGCCGCCGGTGCCGAGCCGGGGTATATCCTGATCGTCGAAGGCGCGATCCCGATCGGCGCTGCGGGACGCTATTGCATGTTGTGGCCAAACATGAGCATGCACGACGCGCTGGTGCAATTCGGCGCGAACGCGAGTTACATCGTCGCGCTCGGCGCGTGTGCGTCGTTCGGTGGTGTGACGGGTGGCACGCCGAATCCGACGGACGCTACCGGCGTGGGCGGGATCATCGGCGCGAACGATCCGCGGCTGGTAAATATCCCCGGTTGTCCGGCGCATCCGGACTGGCTGGTCGGCACGCTGGTCTACATCATCACCAACGGCCACGCGCCGCCGCTGGACGCCCATCGCCGACCGCTTCAGTTCTACGGCAAGCGCATCCACGACAACTGCTTCAAACGTCGTGAGTACTGCGGCGAGGGCATCTTTGCCCAGCAGTACGGCGACGATGGGTGCATGGAGTTCCTCGGCTGCAAGGGCAAGCACACCTACTCCGACTGCCCGCTGCGGAAGTGGAATAGCGGCGGGCCGGGCGAGTACGGCGTGAACTGGTGCGTCGAATCGCGGAACCCGTGTATCGGGTGCGTGAATCCGACGTATCCGGATGGCATGTCGCCGTTCTACGAACACCTGCCAGAGCCCGACAAAGCGGCGGAGGTGCCGAAACAAATGGGCGTTCAACTACCGGTCATTGAGCGTGGAGGGCAGCAGTAATGGCAACCACGATCACGATCGATCCGGTGACGCGCATTGAAGGCCACCTGGAGATCAAGGTCACCGTCGATACGGTCCGCGGCGAGCAACAGGTCGTCGATGCCCACGCCGCCGGGACGATGTTCCGCGGGTTCGAGGTCATTCTCGTCGGACGCGATCCGCGCGACGCGGCCCAGTACACGCAGCGCATCTGCGGCGTGTGCCCGGTGTCGCACGCGATGGCTTCGACGATGAACCTGGATCAGGCCTTCGGCGTGACGGTGCCGGACAATGGGCGGATCCTGCGCAACCTGATTCTGGGTGCGAACTTCATCCAGTCGCACCTGCTGCACTTCTATCACTTGTCGGTGCTCGACTACGTGAATACAACCGGTCTGCTTGATAAGGCGCCGTGGACGCCGCGTTTCGTGCTGCCGGATATGGTCAGCGGACAGACGGCGGCGAATCTGGTGAACAACTACATCACCGCGCTGGCGATGCGGCGCAAGGCTCATCAGATGGGTGCGATCTTCGGCGGCAAGCTGCCGTGTACGGGCGCGTTCGTGGTCGGCGGCTGCACAGAGCAGGTGACAACCGAGAAGATCGACGCGTTTCGAACGCTGCTCACCGAGATTCGCAACTTCGTCGACACGGTCTATGTCCCTGACGCGCAGCTTCTGGGCTCAGTGTTTCCCGATTACTACACCCACGGAGCGGGCACGGGCAACATGCTCGCGTTCGGCGTGTTCGATCAGGATGCGTCCGGGACGAACCAGTATCTGCCGGCGGGTCTGTTGACCGGCGGCGTGCCGGGAACGATGGACCCGGCGCAGATTGCGGAGTACGTGGGCACTGCCTGGTACACGCCGGCTAGTGGCGGCATGCACCCCGCCCAAGGTGAGACGGAGGCTGATCCGGACAAGCCGGGCGCCTACTCGTGGATGAAGTCGCCCCGATACCTGGGCCAGCCGTACGAACTGGGTCCGCTCGCACGGATGTGGATCACCGGCGACTACACCAACGGCGTCGCGACGATGGACCGCATCGTGGCGCGGGCGCTGGAGACGAAGAAAATCGCGGACGCGCTGGATGGCTGGCTCGATGACCTGCAGCCGGGCGCCGCGACCTACGAGCCCAGCACCGTCCCGCAGAGTGGCGTAGGAGCTGGCCTGACCGAAGCACCGCGTGGGGCGCTGGGCCATTGGATGACGGTCGAGAACTCGGTCATCAGTCGTTACCAGGTAATCACGCCGACCAACTGGAACGCGGCTCCGCGCGATGACGTCGGCGTTCCGGGGCCGCTCGAAGCAGCGCTGGTGGGCGTGCCGGTGGCAGACGTCGACGCACCGCTCGAGGTGGTGCGCGTTGTACACTCGTTTGATCCGTGTCTGGCGTGTGGCGTACACATTATGCGGCCCGGCGAACGGGCGACGCGGGCCAAGGTGCTCGTGCAACCGAGCGTGCTTTGATGGAATCCTGAATGGCGACCGCACCGGAACAAGCTGTGGCAACCGAAACCAAGCCGATTCTCGTGCTCGGGTTGGGCAACATCCTGCTGCGCGACGAGGGCGTCGGTGTGCGCGTTGTCGAAGCGCTCGAGGCAGCCGGCGTGCCGGACACGGTCGAATTATGCGACGGCGGCACATTTAGCTTTGATCTACTCGATGTGCTCGCGAATCGACGGCGCGTAATCGTCGTGGATGCGGTGAACGGACCGTTCGCTCCCGGCACGGTCGTACGGCTTACGCCGGACGAGTTGGCCGACGCGTCGGGTGACAAGCTGTCGGTCCATGATTTCGGATTGATCGATACGCTAACCGCGGCGGCGCGGCTGGGCGTTTCGCCGCAGGAAGTCGTCATCGTGGGCGTGCAGCCGTGGGAGGTTGCGTGGGGTGTGGAAATGACGGGAGCCATGCGGCAATTGGTTCCGGCGATCGTCGACCAAGTCCGACTCGAAATCGAGGCGGACGCAAGAATGAGCTAAAGATATGAAGTCAACGACAGTGCTATTGACGTTCGCGTTGCTCTTATGTCCGTTGATGCTGGCCCTGCTCACGGAAACCGACCGAGTGGCCGTCGCCGCGCCGGCGTGGGGCGGTGATTGTCTGAGTTGCCACGGCGTCGCGATCTCGGGACTGGTTACGCTTCAAGGATTCGACGGCACTGCGGATCCGGACGAGAGTGGGACCGGCGCACCGGATCGCGGTCCGCTCCCCGTCTACGAGGTGTACCGAGGGCAGAACAGGGCTATCGATTTCAGCATTATCGGGCTTTCCACCGGAGACCGATACGCGGTGGAGCTGACCCGACACAAGTATCCAGGCGTCGAAGCAGACCGATTCCTGTCGTTGTCCGCCGACTGTGCCTGGCCGAGTTGGGATGAGGCGGCCAGCTACTACACCGACCCGGCCGTCGCGTACTCGTGGAACACCGGTCCGGAGACCTTCACGTACGATCTGGGAGTGAACGCTCAAACCGGGGCAGACTACTACGACCTGATCATCGCCGTGGGTGGTAAGTTTGCCGGCGACGGAGGGCTATTCTATTCGGAAGAGCATTTCTACGTGAAGGTGGTCACCCTTCCGGGCGACTTAAACTGCGATGGTGCAATGGATTTCGGCGACATCAACCCATTTGTTCTGGCACTCACGAACTGGGTCTCGTACAATGAGCAATACCCGGAATGTGACTTGCTCAGCGGTGATCTGACCGGTGACGGCCAGGTGAACTCCGCTGACATCAATCCGTTCGTCGATATGTTGCTCGGCGGACGGTAGCGAACTAGAAGGAAACATCCAGACTTACGGAGATGGAGATGCAAGCTCGACACGCGCTTTGGACCCTGGCGGCTCTCTTTGCGACTTCGGCGACGTTCGCGGCCGGTACGGTCACGCTGACACTGGAATCGACGCAGGACGGTCAGACCGTCTCGGCGGGCGCGACCATCGACTGGACCATTAAGGTCGAGGTATCGACCGGCGATAACTTCGGGCTCGCCCTGATCGCCACCGACCTGGTGCACGACGCGGCCAATCCGGAGAAGTTCGATATTCCGCCGGCCGACATCGGCAGTATCGACGCGACCATGCAGCAGTTCAGCCGACCGCTGGGCATCTCCAACCCGGGCGAGGGTGGCGCGACCACCGGCTACATTGGTGTCCAGCGCGGTACGACGGGCGAGATGATCCTCAAGCAGATCGGTGGCGGCGTGAACACGTTTGGTGCGGCGGGCACCGTGATGGGCACGGATCCGAACGTACCTCCGGGTGTCGGCCAGAGCGGCCCGCAGATCGTTGCCTCGGGTTCGTTCCCAGCCCCATCGACCGGCGGCACCTACACGTACCAACTCGACAACGCGATCGCCAACGTCCTGGATGCGATCAATACGCCGCCGGACTTTTCGCCGGTGAGCGCTGCCACGGTTGACACGGCTGGCGGCTCGTTCTCGTTTACCGTGCAGGCCGGTCCGTCGGTTTGCCTGGGAGATCTGAACTGCGACGGCCAAGCCGGTTTCGGCGACATCAACCCGTTCGTGCAATTGCTGGTTGATGGTTACCCCGCGTGGTCGGCTGCCTACCCAGGCTGCCCCGGTGAGAATGGCGACCTGAATCAGAACGGCGACTACGGCCAGGACGGCTCGCCGGACTTCGGCGACATCAACCCGTTTGTCGAGCTGCTGACCACCAACCCGGTGCCGATCGCGTGCCCGTAAGGACGGCTGGAGTCAGCAACAGCTAGGCTTAAATTCACGGACTCCCAGCGGCGAGCAGAAGCCAGGTGCTCTGCTCGCCGCTTTGCTGCGCGTGCCGGGAACGCGCGGCCAGTTCAACAGTCGAGTCGCGATGCACCTTATCGGACGCCGCGCGTTTCGGCGAACGTTGAATCTGCGTTCGCACGATACTACGCTAGATCAACGGGGTGGCGCTATGGGATGTGCAGTTCTTACGGATCGCTTGCGAGGCCCTCATCATGTTGACACGTTTGCTACGGATATCCACCACGACCTTGGCTTTGATTGCACTCTCGACGTCACTGGCCGTCGGCGCTACTGACGATGTGCTTGTTGGCGAGCAGCTCAACCCTGCGACGTACGGCCCGGTGTTGATCGAATCGATCGACGAGGTGATCGCGCGCAGTTACGTGATGCTCCCGAGTGATCCGAAGGGCCGCAACGGTGCTCAGGGCACGTGGGTGGTGCCGAGTATTCGCGCATCCGGCGCCGCGCACAGCGGGCTCCACTACGTGATGAACAAGTGGGGAGATACGCGCATGGGCATTGGCTTTCCGGAGCTTGTGGGCGTGCGGGGTGCGTGGATGTTGGGGCAGTCCGGTCCCGGGGCGACAACGTCAGCCGTGCGGGCGATCGGTTATCGCGACGGCGCGGAAGTGGCTGCGACGGACTGGTTTTCCGGTCTCGGTGAGCAGCCGGTCTGGTTCGAGATGGATCTATCCGGCGTCGATCGGATCGAGGTACTTGCACGGCCGAAGCTCGAGGGCGGCGGCTGGTACGGACTCGACGACCTCACGTTCTCCGCCCACGCGCCGGACGCTGATGCGGTCGGCGAGGTTACCGTGCTCGACTTCGAGGATCTGGCCTACGGCGACAAGGTGACGGGTTCGGGCTACGGCGGGCTTACGTGGGAAACGGGCACCGGCGATTTCGACATCGGCATTCCGATGCCGCCGCCACGACAACCCGAGTGGTTTGATCCCGGCGACGGATCAGACTATGTGCCGGGCGATGGTCAGAGCGGCAAGCGCAGCGTTCCGGCTCCGATGCTCGAGCGTGATTTTCGGGGTGCGATCGGCAACACATCCTTCCCGCCGGACACCATGGGCGCGGTCGGGCCGAATTACTTCATCGTCGCCGTGAATCAGCGCGTGCAGTTCTACCGCAAGTCGGACCAGGCGCAGATCGTGGACGTGGACCTCGGGGCGTTCTTCCCGTTCGCGGATCCGGGTTCCGGGGATCCGCGGATTCTGTTCGATCATCACAGCCAGCGCTGGATTCTGATCGCCAGCGAGTTCCTGCGGGGCGAGCGGCGCATCCTCTTCGCGATGTCGCGCACGTCCAACCCGCTGTGGCCGTGGATCAAGACGGCGTTCAAGCCCGGCGAGGGCGTCGACGTTGATCGCTGGCCGGACTATCCCACGCTCGGCGTGGACGGGAACGGCATCTACATCGGCACCTACATGATCGGCGGCGAGCGCGCGATGACGATCTTCGCGATCGACAAGGCGCCGCTGATCTCGCCGGGATTGCTCGGGACGATCACTGCGTTCCGTGAGCTGCCCTGGGAAGGCGCGATCCAGCCGGCGCATACGTACGGCACGCCGGGTGTGCAGTACTTTGTGTCGAAGGACTATTCATCGCCGCATTCGATCGTGATCCGGCAGGTCAATCCGCCGCTGACGGCTCCGACGCTCAGCGCCGTGGCGACTATCCCGTTGCCCAATCCGGCCAATCCGCCGGACGCGCCGGCGCTGGGCAGCTCGAATCCGATTGATACGCTGAACGACGCGCGCTTCATGATGAGTTTGTACCGGGACGGATACATCTGGGCGGCGCACACGGTCGGCTACGATGGCCGCGCCGCGTGCGGTTGGTACCAGATCGATCCGCTCGCCGGCACGATCGTGCAGAGCGGTACGGTGACCGAGCCGGGGATGCACTACTACTTCCCGTCGATCATGGTGAATGCGGAGGAGGACGTCGTGCTCGGTTTCTCGGGTTCGAACGAGAACCAGTATGTCGGCGGGTACTTCACAGGGCGTCGGGCCGAGGACCCGCCGGGAGAGATGTCTGCTCCGATGCTGCTGAAGTCGGGCGATGCGCCGTACCAACTCGTCGATTCGGCGGCGCGGAACCGCTGGGGAGACTACTCGTACACGACGCTGGACCCCACGGACGAATTGACGTTCTGGACGATCCAGGAGTACGTATTCCAAGAAGACCGCTGGGGCACGTGGATCGGGCAGATTGCCTACCTCGACTCGGTGGTACGATTGGGTGATCTGAACTGCGACGGCGAAGTGAGCTTCGCGGACATCAACCCCTACGTCCTGGCGGCGACTGATCAGCCGGGGTACGACACGGCGTACACCGACTGCAACTGGAACAACGCCGACTTCAACGAGGACGGTGTGATCGACCAGGTGGACGTTCACGCCTTTGTTGACCTGCTGTTGAATTAGAGCAGGGGAACAGTTGAACAGGTGAGCAGGGGAGCCGCTGCGCGGGGGAAGAGTATCAAGAGTATCAAGGTGCGCGCTCACGGTTTGATACTCTTGGTGCGGCGGGGTGGCGAAGTTACAAGGTGACGAAGTAACAAGGTGGTGCAATGTGGCGCTGCGCGGCACTGCGTTGAATCCCAGGGGTAAAGGGGGCGGGGCGGCATCATGGATAGAGTGTTGTCACGCTCTGGGACGGGTGGCAACCGAGTGTGCACGATTGCTGGAGATTGCGGGAGTCAGAGCAGGTGAGCGGATAAGCGTTGCACGTGGAATCGTGACGCAGCGTGGCGATTCTGCTATGCTGGCAGCGGTAGAAACAGGTGGCGAACTTCACGTCTCGAGCGTGCTATGCCGGGTGGCGATGGGGCGCGGGTGGAATCAGCCGACGTTCGTGCAGGTCGGTTGATCGATACGCTGCTGCGGCAGCGCGCGGGTGCGGTGCCGGAACGGCCCGCGGCGGGGAGTTCCGAACGTGAGATCGCGGAGAAGCTGCGCGTTTGTCTCGGCGCGCTCGCGAGTGTTCACCGGGACGGCGACGAAGTCGATCAACTGATCCGGCAGCAGCGTTTGCAGCCGTCCGACGACGAACGCTATCGAGCCCGGCTCGGCGCGTTTGGCATTGTCGGCGTGCTGGGCAGCGGCGGCATGGGGGTGGTGCTGGACGCGTTCGACACGGAGCTCAGCCGAGCCGTGGCACTGAAGATTCTGCACCCGGAACTGGCTCGCGACACGCGCATCATCGCCCGCTTTCGACGCGAGGCGCAGGCCGCTGCTGCCCTCGATCATCCCAACATTGTCACGATCTACGGTGTAGGCGAGGAAGCGGGTGTGGCGTACATCGCGATGCAGCGCGTGGCGGGAACGAGCCTGGACCAGTTGCTGGAGCAGTGGGGCGCGCTACCAGCAGAGCTGATCCGTGAGATCATGCGGCAGCTCTTGTCCGGCTTTGCCGCAGCGCACGCCGCCGGCTTGGTGCATCGGGATATCAAGCCGTCGAATATCATGTTGGAGGGATTGGGGGATTCAGGGATGAAGGGGTTAAATGTAGATGCGGCGCCTCCAGTCTCGCCGGACGACCGACCGGGATTTGATAGGTCTTCAGATCCCAATACTCGACCCCTTAATCCCTCAATCCCTGAATCCCTTCGCGTCCGTCTCGTCGACTTCGGTCTGGCCCGAATGCGGGGAGCACGGACGCAGCTTACGCAGGACGGTCGGGCGGTCGGCACGCCGGACTACATGAGCCCAGAGCAGGCCCGCGGCGACGAGGTCGATCACCGTACCGATCTCTATTCGGCGGGCGTGGTGCTGTACGAGATGCTGACCGGCCAGACGCCGTTCCACGCAGCTGATTCGAGCGCGACGATCTACCGGATTCTGCACGAGGAGCCGCGGGGGCCGTGGGAGGTGGGGGAGGGCGTGGATTCTGCGTTGGGCAGCGTCGCGCTGCGATTGCTGGAGAAGCAGCCCGAACACCGACTCGATACGGCCGTCGCGGTGTTGGCACACGTGGAGGCCGGTACGCGCGCACGCCGGCGATTCGATTGGCGGCGCTGGCGCGTCGCGTTAGCGGTGGCAGCGGTGGCGGTTGCTGCAATGTACTTTGGTATCCTGCTGCTCATGCCGCGCGTGCCGGTCGAAGCACGGATTGTCAGGCCCGAGAACAAGGCTGTGGAAGTGCGGTACGAGGGCTGGCCGAACTGGCGACGGCTGTACGCGTTTTCTGATGAGATCGGAATCGTCCATGCGGCGACCGCCGTGGATCTGAGTGAGGCCCAGGGACGCGTGGTCGCGGTCGGGACCCAGCCAGCGCCGGGGTTGGCCAACCTCTTCTGTCTGAGCGCACGTGGCGAGAAGTTGTGGGACCTGACGGTGGAAGATATTGAGCATGCCACGAGCTGGCGGGATTCATCGCCGGGGGATTGGTCGGTGCAGACGATTGTCGCCGAGGACGTTGACGGAGTGTCAGGCGACGAGTTGATCGTGCTGGCCCATCACGTCGAGGACTATGCGGCTTGTGTCGCGATCATCGATCCGCGCTCGCAGCAGCAGATTGGCGGGCGTTTCTGGAACGCGGGCCACCTGCACGGGGCGCAGATCGAGCGGGATTATTTCGAAGACGGTCGCTCCGCGCTGGTGGTCTGGGGCACGAATAACAAGCTTGACGGGTGGGATGATGGTACACGCACCGAGGCGTGCCAAGCCGCGAACTGGGACTGGGTACCGGCGGTGATGATCCTCGACCTTGATGACCTGGCCGGTGTGTCGCCGCCGTAGGCGGCGTGTCCGCACGAAGCAGCGAAGTTGCCGTGGGCGTATGCGTTTCTGAACCTGCCGAACTGCAGTGGTCAGCAGTATAAGCCCTCTTCGGGCAACGAGGGCTACGGGAGCCGTGCTGAGCACGCAGACGTTGCTGAATTCGTGGCTGTCTCGCCACAATACTACGGCGCATCTGCCGGCATCGTGCCGTGGCGCAAGATTGTCGTGAACGGCGGGGATGGTGAGGGACGTGTCGGCCTGGTAGTTGACCGTGACCTGAATCTGGGATGGGTTCAGTTGCAGAAGCATGAGCCACGGGACAGGATGACCGACAAGGCGTCCTTATGGAAGGAGATTTGGAGACCCGTCGTGCAGCGCGGGGAGTTGATCGGGGGCTGAGCGCCAGCCGCGGAATGTAGGGTCGGAGCGGGCCACCGCAGGCACGGCGCCCCGCCCCACTGACGGGAAAAAAGACGTCAGCTTTCGTTAGTCAATTGCCGCAGTCAGCAATTCAACGAAGGGGTTGATGTCCCCGAAATTGACACGACCGTCCTCATTCATGTCGCCGTTCATCGTGTGGCAGTCTGGAAAGGCAGCAACGAAAGCATCGACATCGAGTAAACGGCTCACGAATGGGTTGATGTCATCGAAACCGACGGTGCCGTTGCAGTTAATGTCTCCGATTGCGGACGGGCGCGAAACGAGCACGAGGCTGAACATGTGTCCTGCGTCAACCTCGCGGATATAGTGTTGCACCTCGGTTGGGACGTTACATTGTCCGTAGGCGTTGTAGCCCCACGCCTCGAGAGACCGGTCATACCGAAGCGCCAGGCTGTGTAAGCCCCCTGCGGCGACTGAGATGAAACCCGAATTGAGACCGGGCGGAGGGTCTGCCTGCCCCTCGTCGTTGCCACCCCACGAGACGATTGAACCCGTGGAAAGGAGGGCCAGACCATGCCGCCCCTCGACTGAGAGATCCGCCAGAATCACCGTGTCGTTAGATGGCGGGACGCACTGGCTCCAGTCACACTGGCCCCACGCGGTGATGGTCCCGTCGCAGCCGAGCGCGGCGCTCGTGTTGCCGCCTATGAGTACTGCGACAGAACTATCGTTTGAAGGAGGAACGTTGAGTTGGCCCTGCTGATTTCGTCCCCACAACACGACCGTGCCGTTGGCAAGTAGCGCAGCGCTATGCCAGTGGCCTGCGCTGATCGCCTTCACGTAACCCTGGATTTCTATTGGTACGTCGCACTGGCCGAAGTCATTTCTTCCCCATGCCACGACGGTACCGTCAACGTGGAGTGCGAGGTTGTGCGACCCTGCAGCAGCAATTGCTCTGAAGTCGTTGCCTGCTGGTGTTGAGGAACATTGCCCGTAGCTATCGTTTCCCCAACTGTCGATTGTGCCCGTTTCGGTCAGCGCGAGTGCATGCCCCGTTCCTGTCGCGATGGTCACGTAGTCATTGCCTGCAGGAACGTCACATTGGCCATATGTATTCTGCCCCCATGCTACGAGACTGCCCGCTAGCGTCGGTGAACCGCACGCGATTGCGGCGGTCGAACTGCAAATGAGCCACTTTGCCATGATCTTGCTCATATCTCGCTTCTCCTCAATCCCGTTGCCCTGCACGTCCCGATCTGAAGAGCGACACCGTGTCGCCCCTTCTGATTACTGAACGGCGCCGCGAGCGAGGACTGGACGCGGAAGTGCAGGATTTCAGGATTCGAAGACGCGGCAAAGCAGGATTCATGGGTTCGAGGGTGTGGTCGAAGTAGTTGCTTCACCGGGTGGGGTTGCTGGGGGATTAGGGTGTTGGCGGTTTCACGCTTTACCCTCCCCTGACCCCTCCCTGAGAGGGAGGGGGATAAGAGGACCTCCCCCAGCCCCTCCCTGGGAGGGAAGGGAGGATGCGCTACAAATGCCGGCTCGCCGAGCCGAGGTGGGTGCTCAGCTTGTCCAGGGCGCGTTTGCAGAGCTTGAAGATTGCCTCGGGCGATTTATCGAGCGCGGCGGCGATTTCCTTCACCGGTCGTTCCTCCAGAAATCGCATTCGCACGACCGCCTGCTGATCGGGTGTCAGCCGGGCGAGGCTGGAGATCGCTAGCGCCTGAGCCTGTTTCAGACGCAGCCCTTCACTCGGACGGCGACGATCGTCCGGCATCACATCGATCAGCCGCTCGCACGAGCTCTGGCGTCGGCCGGCGGCCTGCGCCTCGCGACGAACGTCACGCTTCTCGCGGCGGTGGGCAAGCTGCTGGTCCTTCACCAGTCGCAACGCGATCTTCTCCAGCAGCTTGTATGCGCCGCCGGGGGAGTTGAACTCGTAGCTGGTGATGCGTTCGTAGGCTCGGGTGTAGGTTTCCTGGAGGATGTCCTCGGGCGACACGCGACGGGCGGTCGCGATGTCGAGCGCGGCGGCAACTTTGCGCTCCAGTGGTGTATGAAAGTGGATGATGATCTGCTGAAAGGCGTCGCGGTCGCCGCCGGTGGCTCGCGCCACGTAGGTCTGTAGCTGTTCATCCGTCATGCGCGCACTCGCGTGTTCGGCGTTGGCTTGGATAAGTGCAGGATACCAAAGACGTCACCCACAGGGGGGCGACGCTACGCGCTCGACCCTCCCCCCGCCCCTCCCTTCCAGGGAGGGGAGTCTGGAGCCCGTTGTGTCAGAACTTGTCGCGATTGGTCGAATACGCCGGGGAGTGGGGTGAATACCTCCGTGCGGTGTGCGACCATCCGTATAATGGCCGCGCGGGCCATCGGTAAGCGATGGCCGCGTTTACGCACCGCACCGTACGCGAGGAGAGCCTTTGTCGACAACGCTCGAAGCGAGTGCGAAGCGCACCGTGGGGCTCCGCGAGGTGCCGTTGGCCTTGCTCGCGCCGCGGCGGGTATTCCGAAAGGTCGAGGATGTTCCCGCGTACGCTTGGCCATTGGTTGCGCTGCTGGCGCTGGTGTCGCTGATCGGCTATGCGACCGTCGAGACGGGGCTGATCGACCGCGAGGTGCAGCGCAGCGTACGGACCCGCATCGCCGCGATTGACGCCGTGCAACGCAACGTCGTCGAACGTTCGGCGTTGCGTGACATGTACGCCGAGCAGGAGCAGCAGGGCGAGTTCGAGGAGTTGCTCACGCGCATTCGCGTGGTCGTGGCCGAGCCGCTGAAGGCGGCCATGTTCGCGCTGCTGATCGCGGCGATTCTGTTTGGCATGGTCGCGATCTCCGGGCGCAAGCCGGAATGGCACACGCTGCTGACGGTGTGCGTGTTCGCGGGCTTTGTTGAGGCCCTGCGCCTCGTGGTCGAACTGGGGCTGATGCTGCGGCACGGCGCGCTGGACGTGAATACTTCGGCGGCCGTTGCGCTTCCGTTGCTGATCGAGCCGGGGCAAATAGACGGGCAGGCGTACGCCGGGCTGAGCGGTTTCGCGACCGTGCTCGATCCGTTTCGCATCTGGTATTGGCTGATGATCTACATCGGTGTCACGACAACGTCGCAACTGACGGGCTGGCGGGCGTGGCTGGTTTGCGTGCTGGGCTGGCTGGTCGGCGGCGGATTGCGCGCGATGATGGCCGTCGCGCTGGTTAATGCGGGGATGACGCAATGAAACACACCACGTTGCTGAGGTCGGCGTGGCTCGAACGGAGCCGATCATGAAGACTGTCATCGGAATTGTTGTACTGGTCGTGTGTGTCGGCGGCGTCTACGTGCTCAACGACATGACGCGCACCGAGGACGGACGCAGCCGTCTGCACGTAGCGGCCGAATTGCCGATCAGCGTCGAGCTGGCCGAACCAGAACGGCGAGTAATCGTGCGCACGGTGCAAGCGCCGGGCGAAGTCGAGGCGCTGGACGAGGTAGATATCAGCTCGGAGGTGATGGGCAAGATCATCGAGATGCCGGTGGAGGAGGGGGACTTCGTGCAGGCCGGCGACCTTTTATGCAGGCTTGACGACGTTGACTACAAGGCACGCCTGATCTCCGCGGAGGCCAACGTTGCCAAGGTCAAGGCGCTGATGGTGCAGGCCCAAGCCGATCTGGAGTTCGCCGAGCGCAATTATGACGAGGCGCAACACATCCGCGAGAGCGGCGCGATGACGAGCCTCGATTTTCGCAACATCCAGACGGCGCTGGCGCGTGCGCGGGCCGTGATCGAGATGCGGGAGAAGGAGCTGATCGAGGCCGAGGCGGTGCTGGATTCCGCGCGCGACGATCTGGATAAGACGATCATCCGGGCACCGATCACCGGCGTGGTCTCGCAGCGGTTCGCCGATCCGGGCGAAGTCGTGATCACGGGGACGATGAACAACCCGGGCACGCGCGTCATGGTGATCAGCAATCTGTCGAAAATGCAGGTGCGCTGCAAGGTGGCTGAGGCCGATGCGCCGCTGGTACAGCCCGGGCAGCCCGCAAGGATCTACCTGCAATCTGATACGCGCAAGAGCGTGGCGGGCGAGGTGTTGCGGGTGGGCACCAAGGGCACCAAGCCGCTCGGTCGCGACGTGGTGTCGTTTGAGACGCTGGTGCTGATCACCGGCGAGGACGAGCGCGTCATGTCGGGGATGAGCGCTAATGTCGAGATCGAGGTCGCGCGGAATGAAGATGCACTCACGATTCCCGTCCAGGCAGTGGTCTATCGCAAACGCCGCGATCTGCCGGAGGAGATCGTCAAGGAGTTCGACCGGCGTCAGGCGGAGCTGGTGGAGGGCGAGCGGCAGAGTGTGGCGGAATACATCAAGCTTGTGTTCTGTGTGGAGGACGAGCGGGCGCATCCGCGGCTGATCGAGACGGGCATCAACGACGTCGAAAGCGTTGAGGTGCTTGACGGGCTGGTCGCAGAAGACACGATCGTCACCGGGCCGTATCGGAGCCTGGATCAACTGAAGGATGATTCCAAGATCGAGCTTCTGAAGGACGAGGACGAACTCGCGGCAGAGGACGAAGACACAGAAGACAACAACGGGGAAGCGAGCGCCGACGGTGATGCTGAGGCGGACGACGACTCGTCCACGGAGGAACCCGTCGAGTCAGATGCAGGTGCAGAATGAGTGAGCCGTCGCCGGACAACCACCAGCCGGTCATCGAGCTGATCGACCTGCACAAGACGTACCGGGTAGGGGCAGAACTCGTGCACGCACTGCGCGGCGTGACGACGAAGATCATGTCGAACGAGTACGTGGCGGTGATGGGCGCATCCGGCAGCGGCAAGAGCACGCTGCTGAATATTCTGGGCTGTCTGGATGTGCCGACCAGCGGCGTCTATCGCCTCAGCGGTCAGGACGTGTCGAAGCTGTCGCAGACTAAGCTGGCCCGTATTCGCGGGCGGCGAATCGGCTTCGTTTTCCAGTCGTTTGAGCTACTCGGGCGGACCACGGCGCTCAAGAACGTAGAGCTGCCGTTGTCCTATACGCGGGCCCGCCATCGGCGCAAACGCGCGCTGGCCGCGCTGGAGCGCACTAATCTGCTCGATCGTGCGCACCACCGCCCGAACCAGCTCTCCGGTGGACAGAAACAACGCGTGGCTATCGCGCGGGCTCTCGCGCAGGAACCGGACATCATTCTCGCGGACGAACCAACCGGTAACCTCGACAGCACGACCGGCGAAGAGATCATGGCCATCTTCGACAGCCTGCACGCGGAGGGTCAGACGATCATTGTCGTCACACACGAGGACGAGATCGCCAAACGGTGCAAGCGCGTGATCCGGCTGCGTGACGGTCAGATCATCGAGGATCGGCGGCAAGGCGTTGTGCCGCTGAACGAGTCGGTGCCGGATGTCGTCCAGGCAACAGAACAGGTGGTGTCGTCGTGAGGCAGGCCGCACAGGTCGCACTCAGCATTCTGCTCTTCGTGCCCGACCGGCTCGGTGCACTGCTGGAGAATGTCTGGACGGCGCTCGTGCAGATCTGGGCGAACAAGATCCGTTCACTACTGACGGTGTTGGGCATCATCATCGCGGTGACGTCGATCATCTCGGTTGTGTCGATGGTCGAGGGCTTCGGGACGTATGTGACGGATTTTCTGCGCGGGCTGGGCACGAACATGATGGTCGTGTATCCCGAGTGGATTCGCGGCCCGCGCGGCGAGTACCTGCGCCCGGCGGAGATGACGATCGATGATATCCGCGCTGTTGACGCCAACGCCGACGCGGTGCGGCGGGTGTCGCCGGTGATTTTCGGTGGGGCATCAGTGGAGTTCGGTCGGCACCAGCTCAATAACGTGTCGTTTCGCGCGACGAACGAGTTTTTCCAGCCGATTCGCAATTTCTATGCGGACAAGGGTCGGTTCTTCGGGGCGATCGACGTCGAGGCGGGTACGCCGGTGTGCGTGCTGGGGCGCGAGGTGCTACGCAAGCTGGAGTGCGATGAGACGGTGGTGGGGGACTACGTACACATCGACGGGCAACGGTTCCTGGTGCTCGGGCTGCTCGAATCCAAGGGCAGCTTCATGGGCGACAACCAGGACGAGATTATCGTCATTCCCTGGACGACCGGCCTGAAGATGTACCCGGAACGGCGTGAGTACTTAGCGTTCTATGTTGAGGCGATCAGCGAGGACAAGATTGCTGAGGCGGAGAGCCAACTCACGCGGATTCTGCGGCAGCGGCACGGCCTCAAGGCGGGCGACACGAACGATTTCGGCATATTCAAGCAGGATGAAATCCTGCGCGAGTTCAACAACATTCGTACAATCGCCACGAGCATCCTCGCCGGGATCGTCAGCATCTCACTGCTGGTCGGTGGCATCGGCATCATGAATGTGATGCTGGTGTCGGTCACGGAACGCACGCGCGAGATCGGTCTGCGCAAAAGTGTCGGCGCACACCGACGTGACATTCTGCTGCAATTCCTCACCGAGGCGGTCGTGTTGAGCACGGTCGGCGGCGCGATCGGCATCGCATTGGGCTATGCCATCAGCAGCATCGCTTCGATGCACCCAAAGATGCCACAAGTCGATGTACCACTGTGGTCGGTCGGCCTGGCGCTGGGTTTCAGCGCGAGCGTGGGCATATTCTTCGGCATCATTCCCGCGTTCAAAGCGGCGATCATCCACCCGATCGACGCGCTGCGGCACGAGTAGCTGCCGCGCGTCGATCGGTGTGCGGCGCGTTCGGCCGTCAATCTGCGAGGAGCAGATCAACGAAGGGGTTGATGTCTGCGAAGCTGATTGCGCCGTCGCCGTCGATGTCGGCCAGATCGCGATTGCAGTATGGGTTCTGTGCGGCGTAGATCTCCGGCGTGAGAAGCGCGCGGACAAAGGGCGAGGCATCGTTACTATCGACCGAGCCGTCGCAGTTCACGTCGCCGGTGACGTAGCGTTCCGCATACCAGAGCCCAAAGTAGTCGCGTCGATAGAAGGCGATGCGCGGCTGGTCGGTGGGCGACAGCATGAGGTCGTTCCAAGGACGCTCCACCGGGCTCGGGGCCCCGCTCGGATAGAGCGTTTCCTGGTGCCAGGTCCCGTCTTCGAACCACGTGTAGAACAGTCCGGTCGGATTTCCCTGAGAACTGATCGCCGGGTTCCCGTCGAGCAGGAAGACGAGGCTGGGGCTCCATCCCAGATTGCCCTCACCGAGGCTCGTTTCCGTCCACTCACCGTTGACACGCTCGGCGTACCACAGTTCGTGTTCTTCGTAGGGCTTATCAACCTCAACGAATGCGATGGCTGGTTCGCCTGAGGGTGCGATCGCCAAGTCTGACCAGCCGCCCGACGAATAGGCGTACGCAACCAGTTCGGTAGTCCACTCGGTGCCGTCGTGATACGTGTACTTGATCCAGCCGCCGCCGTCGTGCGCGACAGCGGGTTGTCCGTTTGGCAGGATCGCGATGCTGGTGTGGTGGCCAGCGTTGGGGCCTGCGTCGAGGACGGCGGTTTGCCAGCTCGCGCCGTCGTACCAGGCGTTGCGGAGTTCGTCATTGGTCTCGTTGCGGTAGCTGATGGTGGGATGTCCGGACGGCAGGAGCGTCATACTGACGGAGCCGCCGACCTCGCCGTTGGGGTCGATGATGTCATGCTGCCAAGCGCGACCGTCGTACGAGGCGGCCACCAAATCCCCGAAGGTGTCTTCCTGGTAGGCGATCAAGGGGGTACCGTCAGGGAGTATGCACAGCCCCGTTCCTTCGTTGCGACCAATGCCGCCCGTCGGCTCGAGGTGCCAGTCGGTTCCATCGGACCAACCGTACCAAAGCTCACCCGGCCCTGAGAACACCGTACGGATGCAGGCGATCGCGGGTTGCCCAGTCGGTAACTCCGCCATGCTCAAACTGGCGCCGCCGTGCTCCGGAGCCGCGATGATCTGCGTCTGCCACGTATCCGAGACTAACTCGGCGTAGCGCAGTTCGCCGTTCGCACCGTTGAAGTACGCAATGCCCGGCGAGCCGTTCGGCAGTGCAGCAATGTCGATTGCTAATCCAAAGTCGCCATCGTCATCGACGACCGTCGTCTGCCAGACTCCGCCATCTCGTCGTGCGTAGTAGAGCCGATCCCCGACGCTGTCGTTGTGATAGCTGATCGCGGGATCGCCTGAAGGGAGCACGGTCAGGCGTGGCCGCGACCCGCCCTCGTCCACCACTACTGGGTTCCACTGTGCGCCGTCGTGTTCCGCGTACCACACGCCGGCACTATTGTCATATACGATGGCGGGCTGCCCACTGGGCAGGATCCGCAGATCGACGGAGTAGACGCGCTCTTCGACGATCCGATTGGACTGCCATTGACCACCGTCGCGCCACATGTATCTGAGGTCGTACTCACCCATATACGAAAGGAAGTACGCGATTGCCAACTCACCGTTAGGCAGGAACGCTGCACTGAAATCGGAACTCAGTCGATCGAGCGTGATTCCTTCAATCGGCTCCTTAGTCCACGCGGTCCCATCAAAGGTCGCAATCGTTATTCCGCGTGGGTCGGACACGCGGTAGATGACCGTGGGCGTATTCGAAGCGTCCATCCGCACCCGCGCGTAGTAAGCTCCGTCATCGACCACGCTGAACTTCCACTCGACGCCGTCAAACCAAGCGTACGTAATTCCGCCATAAAGTGAATTGAGGTAAACCGCCGCCGGCAATCCGCTGGGATGCATCACGGCGTCCATATAACCGACGAGTTGCGAGTTCTCGATCTCCGCCGTCCGCCATTCAACGCCATCGAACCACGAGCATTGCAGGGGGTTGTCTGCAAAACAGCGCTGCATGATCGCGGGGTACCCGTTGGGCTGCACGGAGATGCGGCACTCGACACCGTATGCACCGCCTTCGATGATTGGCCGCGTGCCCCACCACTGTGCGTTTGTGAGAGGAACGGCCAACAGGAGTAGCACGACGGCCAGACCTTGTCCGGCCACGCCAGCAGCTCGGTTTTGCATCTTTCAAGCCTCCTGCCCGGTACGTTTGGGAAATGAAGCACCGGGCCAAACGTTGATAGCCACACTGATCCGTGTGGCGAACGACGAAGTGTCCCCGACCCGCAGCCGCTTCGGAGCCGCCGCCCGCCCATAATCCACGCGACGATTCTACCATTACCGGTCCAGATTCCCATACGGCGTGTCATATTCTCAGATGTGGATGTCTATCTGTATGTGGCCGAATGGTTGTCTCTCGGGGCAGACGGGGAAGCGCGGCGCGGCGACAGTGCCTGCGTCTGAAAGGAGAACGTCATGCCAGCGACACACACAACATTGAATCGCAATTTGCTTACGGTGCTGCTCTTATCCGCTCTTGCGAGCACTGCCTACGCCCAGGTGCAGCATCAGCCCCCGTGGTGGAATCAGCCGCCGCCGACCGGCGATGGGCGCACCACAACCGAGACTTGGGGCTTCGACACCGCGAATTCCGACGCCACAACGCACGTCTCGCCCAACCCCCAAAATCCGCCTTCAGCGGCTGATACCGAGGGTGATGCCGGCTGGGTCGATGAGGCGGGTGGTCGAACCGGTGTCATGGGCGTGAAGGGCAGTGGAAAACGTGGTTCGGTTACGTTCTGGGTCTGGAACGGCATGGCCGAGAACAGCAAGAAGCACCTTTGGGTGCAGTACGACTCATATGTCTCAGGCGGGTCGATTGGCGGGCCGTCGGCAACCTTCGGCCCCGACGAACAAAGGGCCGGCCCCGGCGGGTTCAGTGTGCCGCATCCGGCGCAGGATCTGGGCGGCGGCTGGAAGCGGCACTGGCGGCAATGGGAGATCGAGCCGCAGCCGGCGTTTGAGGAGATCACGTTCACGTTTGGCACTTTGCCGGCGGGCGGGACCGCGGTGATCGACAACCTGCACATCGGCACGCACTGCGAGGGCAACGACCACAAGGGTGACTGCATGGCGCATGACAACGCGGTGCCGGGACCACCCGAACCGGTCTGGACCGACACGTGGCCGGGGCACGGCGGCGCGACGGTGAGCCTGACCGGCGGCTTCCCGCCGGACTGGATGCCGGGACTGACGAGTCATGACGGTGTTCTCGGTCTGCCGGGCGGTATGCCCGCGGACGGGACTGTGGCGCTCTGGGCCGATGACTACGGCGACCCCACCGGCAATCGCCACGTTGCCTGTCAGTTTGATTTCTACATGGCCGACGGCGGTGCCGTGATATGGACGCCGGAGACTTCGCCCGGGTCGGTAATTGAGAACTACCGTGAGAGCATTCATGACATCGGTGACGGGTGGCAGCGGGCCATCGTTCGGTGGGACGTGACGCCACCCGGAGACTGGAAGCAAATCCGCTGGGATATGTTCACCGATCCGCTCAGCGGTCCGGTCGCGATCGACAGCATGATCTTCTCGTCGGGCACGATGTTCGCGAATGACTGGTACGAGGACTTCGACCTCTATGATCCGGGCATAGGTCTCCACGGTCAGGGCGGTTGGTCGAGTTGGGACAGCGATCCGAACGCCGACGGCGCGACGAGTGAGGCCCAGGCACGCACTCCGATGAACAGCCTCGAGATCGCGGGCGACACCGATCTCGTGCGCGAGTTCGACGGGTTTGATGAGGGCCGCTGGACGTTCGCGGCGTGGCAGTACATCCCGAGCGACTTTGATTCGGGCAGCACCGGGCAGTTTGCCGGCAGCTACTTCATGCTGCTGAACCGCTACGACGACGGCGGCCCGCACACGGATGCCGACTGGTCCATCCAGATGCAGTTTGATTCGAACGACGGCATGTTGAAGGTCTACTACGGCAACGGCCTGAATACGGTCAACGTGCCGTACGACACCGATCGGTGGGTCAAAATCCAGGCGACTATTGATCTCGAAGACGACTGGACACAGATCTACTACGATGATGACCTCGTCGCCGAGTACAGTTGGACGGGCGGCATTCTGGGCGAAGGCGGCGGCGCACTCGATATCGCCGCGGTCGATCTGTACGCGTTCGGGTCCAGTCCGATCTTTTACGATGATCTGCGGCTGTGGCCGGGCAATCTGCGCGGCGATTTGGATTGCGACGGCGAAGTGGGATTTGGTGACATCAACCCGTTCGTCCTGCGGCTGACCGATCCGGCGACGTACGCCGTGCTGTATCCGGATTGCCACGACGAGAACGGCGACATCAACCTCAACGGCGAGGTAGGTTTTGACGATATCAACCCGTTTGTGGCTTTGTTGGTGAACTGAGCGGGCGGATCGGATCCGATGGTGCGGTCACGCCGGCAACGCGAACAAGCTCGTGAGTGCCGCCGTGATTGATCCGGCGACGAAATCGAATACGCCGGCGGCGACCGCATCTCGGAGACTCAGATCCACGCAACCGGTCTGCGTCAGTGCTGCCACACTTGTGAATAGACCAAGCAGCTTCATTCTCATCGATCATCTCCCTTGCTAGAAACCGAACTCGAGACGTACGCCGGCAACGAGCGCGTCTCGGCCAGCGCCGCCGGGATTGACTACATACTGCACGTCCGGTTTGATGCTCATCCACTCCGTAACCTGCGCCTTGTAGAACACCTCAATGGCGGTTTCGGAGTAGCGTTGTTCGAGTGCTTGCACTTTGTGGCTGAGGTTCACGTGGTGGACGCCGACGCCGCAGACGTCGTCGTCGCGCGTTGGTAGCGGGCCGTAATACTGAAATCCGCCGCCGTAGTGCTGGGTAATCTCGTTCCGATCCGATGGTGCCCAGGCGAACTGAAAGAACGCGCCAAGTCCTTGTTTGCTGTCCTCGGTGCCTTCCTCTCGGAAGAGCATCTGATCCAGAGTGACGTATACGCTGGCGTTGCCGGTCTCGAAGCGCGCCGGAAGACGGCCGCCAAGATCGTCCAAGAAGATCGGCCAGACACCGCTGTGATAGACCCCCCCGATCGCGTACTGACCAGGTAGTCCGGACTGACCGAAGAGGGCCAGTCGCGGACGCAGACCCAGTTCGAAGATGGTGAAGGACTCGTCTGGGGTGTGCAATGCAGTGTCGAGACCGAAGCGCTTGCTGGCTCCCAGCGCGTCGTATACGCCGGCGCCGAGATAGAGCCACTCCGTCGGCTCGATGAACAGCGCGACACCCCACGCCGTGTCCGGCCAGGTAATCATCGGAATCGTGGGTGAGAATCCAGGCGACGAGTGAATGAACTCGTCCCGGTAGAGTCCCGCTGCGAAGTCACCGTTTACGTCCAGCTTACCGGCCTTCACACGCAGCCGACCGTCGAACAGAAGCTGCTCATACCAGGCTTCGTAAACGCGCGCCTCGTTGGGCGCATCGGCGTTGTTGACTGCCTGGAGATCACCGACGTACCGCTCGGTGATGTCGACGCCGTGATTCTCGATGAAGTTGACAAAGAACGCCCCGCCGTTCCACAGCCCGAGTGGCTCCGTCTCAAGTGTCAGGCTGAAATCGAGCAGTCCGCGAAACTGGAAAGCGCTCGTCGTGTTCAAGCCGCCGCGCGCGTTCGTGAAGAAATCGGCGCTGTACGACAGTTCGAGCGCTACACCATGGTTACCCAACGCGTCGGTCAGTGGCTGCCGTAGCGCGGCCACGGGATCGAGCGTGTCTTCTGCGACCTCGTCAGCGAGCTTCGACTGGGTCAATTCGCCTTCGGCGTTGTCGGCGAGCAGGCGCCCGGCGACCATCAAAAGTGCCAAGGCGGGCCCGAAGATTCGGCGCGACGTTGATAGCATTACGTGCGTTTCCTGTGGCAGCGCGGGATCGCTCTATACGCGGAGGACGCGCCCGGCTGCGAATGTCCCGAACAGTGTGGAGAAGTGTAGCCAAGGCTACATTTCTGTCAAGCGAGCGCTCGGGTTCGACTTGAGGCGGCCCTCCCTCCACGGGGCCGGTGCGTCTGGGGGCTGGCGTTACCGGGTGGGTGTGCGTCGGATGAGCTCGTGGAGCGTTGGAAAGAGCGTCTTTGGGCCGACGACGCGTGTCTTCGAACCGCTACGAAAGCGCAGGCCGGCCCAGCGCAGGCGGTTGAGGTCGTAGGTTCGCGCGGCCTGTGACAGGCAAACGTACAAGCTCGGTTCGAGCCGACCGCTGAATTGTTCGTGACCGCTGATCTTCACTGTCACTGGCGCGTTCCAGTCGATCATGCCGTCGCCGATCCAGATGGTGAGTTCTTTCACCTTCTGTCGGCGGACGTCGATGAGCTGGCCCTCAACCGTGCCCTCTAGTCGACCCAGGTCGCCGCGGTAGGCACGGGCGACGGCCTCGTCGAAGTCGTCGTCATTCCATTGGTTCTCACCCGGACGCATCTGAATGGTGCGTTTGTTGTTGATCCACTGTCCGCCGGCCCATTCGTGACCCTCGATCCAGTAGGCCTGCGCCTGATAGATGTGGCGAAACGTGAGCTCGAACGAGTCGGGGTAGTTGACGCGCTCGCGGCTGAAAATGTCTTGCAGCACTTCGTCGGGCGGGATGACGTTCTTATGGCCGGCGTCGGGCAGTTCGATGCCCGTGACCGGCACGTCGAACTCAGTGGCCACTTCGCGATAGCGTCGATTAACGCCCGCGATTCCGCCGGTGGGACTGATGCGCTCGCCGCCATAGTAGATGTCGCCCGCACCCCACACGCACGTGACGGGCAGGTGCTGCATGTTTGGCGTGAACACCGGCCAGAGTTTGTCGGCCAGGATCAGCGTAAACGAGCCGGCCAGCGGCATGGCGGTCGCGAACTGATCGGGCATGATTGCCGCCAGCGTCCAGCTTGTGTGTCCGCCCATCGAGTAACCGCTGAGCACGACGCGGTCGGCGTCGACGTGTACTGTCTGCCGCACGGCCTGCAGGATCGCCGGGTGCTCGCCGATGGGCGGCCAATGCGTGTGGTGGATTATGCGTTCCTGGTAGTCGGTCGGGGCGGCGACGATGAACTCGTCGATGCGCTCGCCAAGCACGCGCGTGAAGTAGCCGACTGCCCAGTCGCCGTTACCGGTGCTGCCGTGCAGGGCATAGATCAGCGGGTAAGGACGGGTGTGGTCATAGTCCTTAGGGATGTGGAGCACGACCTGGCGCGTGTTGGTGTCGGGCAGCTTGACGCTGAACGTATGGCGGCCCGGTGTCATGGGCTCGAACAGATCGGCGGCGTGTAGCCAGTCGGCGACGTTCTCTCGCTGATACGCCGGATCGGCGAGGATCTCGTCCACGAGTTCAACGCGGCGGTCGGTGTCGGTGGTCTGGAAGAAGAGCTTGATGTTGGCGAGGATCGTGGTCGCCGAGTCGTTGTGTCGAGCGGTGTTGGCGGCCCGAAGAATCTGCTCGAAGTTGATGTAGATATCGATTTCGCCGGCGTGAGCGGTGGAGGCCAGCAGCAAAAGGACACTGCCGGCGAGCAGTCGATGTGGCATTGTCAGACTCCCTGCCGGGGGTCCGGTCCCAATGCTTGATAATATCGGTTGGGCAGGAGTCGCACACACAAATATACCGAGAACAGGCCGACCGCGGCGCCGGCGAGGACGTCGGAGACGTAGTGCTCGCGGTGGAAGACGCGCTCGAAGGCGGTCAGGGCCGCCAGGATGATGAACAGCCAGCGCGCCCGGGGGAAAAGGATGCCCAGCAGTAACGCGATCGTGACCGCGTAGCTCGTGTGGCCCGATGGGAACGAGGCGAAATCGGCGTCGCCGGGGAAGGGGTTGAAGTGGAACGGGCCGAGCTCGATCTTCGGGCGGGCGCGGCCGACGGCGGTCTTGATCGCATGCGTGAGCAGGCTGGACAACACGATCGGCAGGACCACGCCGACCCACTGTTCCCACCGACGGAAGAGCTGGTGCATGACGCCGATGATGATCAGGCCGGCGGCGCCGTCGAGGAGGAACATCAGCCACGGCTCGACGCGCGTGCGGACGTGGGTGCTGTTGAGGATGTTGGTGACGCGCGGGTCGATGAGGAACGCCAGCGCGGCCAGGCCGAGCAGCACCAGGCAGATGCTCCAGCGGGGTTTCAGGATGGGGTTATTGCTGTTGTCGGTCATTTGGTTAGCTGGCACGCGGCCTCATTTGCACCGCGTTAGTCTTCATTCCGAGCGTTGAGAGGAATCTACCCGCGATTGGGTGGTTGCGTCGAGTTGGAGGCTTCACCCTCCCCCAGCCCCTCCCTGCCAGGGAGGGGAGTTGAACCCTCCCCTAGCCCCTCCCTGGAAGGGAGGGGGGTTAGTCGTCGAGGCTTCCGCCGTTGGTTTCTATCAGGCGCTGGTACCAGCGGGCGGAGTCTTTGGGGATGCGCTGTTGCGTTTCGTAGTCGACATAGATCAGGCCGAAGCGTTCGCGGTAGCCGTACGCCCACTCGAAGTTGTCCAGCAGTGACCAGTGGAAGTAGCCGCGGACGTCGACGCCGTCGGCCATGGCCCGGCGCAGCTCGCTGATGTAGCGGTGCAGGTAGTCGATGCGGTGCGGGTCGTGTACCTGCCCGTCGCGCTGCACCCACTCGCGCAGGCCGATGCCGTTTTCGGTGATGTAGATCGGTACCGGATAACGTTCGTGAATCAGCCGCGGGCCCCAGTAGAGCGACTCCGGCACGACCCAGAAGCCCATCGGCGAGTACGCATCGCCCACCGGCGGCGTGAGTAGCTCCGCACTTCCGTTTGATCCGGCACGGACGCGCTCGCCGAAGTAGATGTTCAGCCCCAGGAAGTCCAGCGGCTGCGCGATCAGCTCCATGTCGCCGGGCTCGATCTCAGGGACAGCGTCGCCGTAGGCCTGAACGCTCTGATCGGGGTATTCGCCGCGGAAGATTGGGTCGAGCCACCACGTGCAGTTAAAGACGTGGTCGGTGGCGTTGTCATACATCCGCTTGCGCGCCGCTGCGACGTCGGTAGACGAATTCGATTCCGGCATGGCCGGGTTGCCGACCGGCGCGAAACCGACCTGCACGTCGGCGCCGGTCGCGCGGATGGCCTGCACGGCGCAGCCGTGGGCGCGCAGCACGTTATGGCCGGCCAGCAGCACGTCCTTCATCGTGAGCTGATCACCGGGAGCGTGTTCACCGGTCAGCATCCCGTGATTCAGAAAGACCTGGATTTCGTTGAACGTCATCCAGTGCCGTACGCGGTCGGTGAGGCGCTGGGCCACAACGGCCGTGTACTCGGCGAACCAGTCGGTGCTCTCGCGATTGAGCCAGCCGCCGCGCTCGTACAGCGCCTGCGGCAGATCCCAGTGGTAGAGCGTGATGAAGGGCTGTATCCCCGCGGCGAGCAGCTCGTCGATCAGTCGACTGTAGAAGTCGAGGCCGGCGGCATTAACCGCGCCGGTGCCGTCGGGAATGACGCGCGGCCAGGAGATCGAGAAGCGATAGGCGCGCAACCCGAGCTCGCGCATGAGGCGGACGTCTTCGGCGAAGCGGTGATAGTGATTGCACGCGACGTCGCCGGTGTCGCTGTTCCAGATCGCGCCGGGGCGCCGACAGAAGATGTCCCAGACGGACGGTTTGCGGCCGTCGTCAGTCGCGGCCCCTTCGATCTGGTATGCAGCGGTCGCGGCACCCCAGATGAAATCAGCGGGAAATGTCATTACGCCCTCCAACGAAAGCCACGGCGGTTGCGGCGCGGCCTGTGACGATTACTGCTTCACGCTGCCGATCGGCGCTGACGTGCTCATGGAGGTGCGCCAGTGCCAGAAGAGCGTTGCGATCGCCCAGATCGTGGCGATGCAGTACGTCGCGCCGGCGCCGGCCAGGAAATACGTATACAGGCCGGACGGATCGTCCGCGGCCAAGATCCACAGCCGTTGGATCGACATGCCGATCGCCGTGAAATAGTACACGAAGAAAATGATGATGAACGCGCCGGAGAAGTGCTTGTCCATCAGGCGCAGCCGGCTGCGCGATTCGAGCCAGGTTTCCCATCCGGCGGGCTCGCCGATGCTGGGTTCAAACTGCTCACGGATGTAGCGACCGGCCCGCATCATCTGGCTCTGCTGCGCGAGAAACAGCAGGATGAAGACCAGCACGAAGAACGGCAGTACGAGCCAGACCAATGTGCCGGCGCCCCAGACCAGGTGCGTCAGGGCGGGAATGCCCAGCAGTCCGATGATCACGGTCCAGAAGATGCGCATCTCCTGGGCCTCGATCTCCCGGCGAAGCGATGCGAATTGTTCTCGATAGAAGTCATTGCGATCCATGCCAGCTCCTCCTCGGTTCGCAGATGTCAGGCCAGCCAAACGTTTAAACGACGGCATTGACGCGCGCGGATGCGTTCTGCATCGGCGCCGGTAAGCTCGGGGGCGACGACGGGGGGGGCATCGTCAAGTTGGTACCGGACCGGTTGGGCCGGGTCGCTGCCAAATGTATCACGTCGCGAGTCGTTGTGATACACGAGCAGTGTGCGGCCCAGCAATGCGCAGGCCAGAGAATTCGCCGGCAATTCCAGAGGCTGCTCGTGCCAGTGGATTGTGGACGGCTGCGCGCGGAACCACTCCGCCGGCAACACGGGCGATAGCTGGAACTTCAGCTCGTTGTTTCCGATGCGGAACGGTCGAGGTCCGGCGGTCAACAGCAGGTAGATGTGAATGAACTCCGCCGATGAGCCGCTCAGCCGCGCGATGAATCCACGGCCGTGTGTCGCGGGATCGGGATTCGCGGATGACCCGAGGAACGAGGAGTTCTCCAGCACGCTGCGCCCGTAGATCTGTGGGTCCATAAACGGCACGAGCATGGTCTGGGCGTCGGTAAAGAACTCGTCGTACAGGCCGGCGCGGAGCAACTCGAGCAGATACTTGTACGACATGTGCAGCCAGATTGACTCGTTCTCGAACCAGCCGCGGGTGAACGTTCGGGCGCGGCCGATTTCCGGCGGGCAGGCGTCCAGGCACTCATTGAGTTTGTACATCGCCAACTTCTCATCGAAGAGCGTGCTGCTGCGCACTGCCTGGTGAATCGTGCGTATCGCCTGGGGATCGTCCAGCAGACGCAACCAGTGTACTTGTCCTTCGAGATAAAGCGGCAGCGGGTGTGCGGTGAATGACCGCGGGGACTGCGTGTCGTCCGTGGGTGTGTTGACGAAATACGTATGCAAGAGGCCGGTCTGCGGGTCGACCGAGCGGTCGACGCCGTTACGTGCGCGCTGTTCGACGCGCGTTATCAGTTCGCGCAATTGCGCCCCCGGTATCGACCGTGTTTCGGTGCCGCCCGACGTGCGCAGCGTGGCCCGGAACTGTTCGCGAATGGTCGCCGCGCGATCCCAATCGTACTCTTCGTTGTGCAGGTCCTCCGAAACGCGATCCAGCAGATCCGCAACCACCGTTGGTAATTCCGTGTCGGGCAAGTCCGGTGCGTGCTCGATCAGCCAGCGGGCCAGTCGGGCCAGCTCGGCGGCTTCGCAGGTCGACGAGCCGAACAGACCGGGCAGACCGTTCAGTGAGTCGTTCCAGCCGGGGCGGCCGGCCTCCATTTCGATGCCGCGTCCATCGTAGTCGAAAGAGACGGCTTTGATCGCCAGCAGCGCGCAGAGCTTACCGAGCACAGTCGTACGCGGCAGCGCGGCGCCCGCGTGCGTCGCGTCGGCGACCGCGTCGAGCTGCAGCCACCCGCTCGCGCGATGCACGTACTTCTTGTGCCGATCAACGACGTGGGCCGGCTCGTCGAACCAGCCGATATCGGCCGAGCCGCACAGCATCGTGCCGATCCCGTCCGGATGTACCGCCGCGTAGGCTTCGAGCAGGTCTGCGATGTAGGTCCAGTGGTCAACCCAGTAGCCGCCTTCATGGCCGGCGGCGCGCAGCGTCCGATGACAATTGCGCAGCAAGTTGGCGAGCCAATCCTGTTCTTGGCCAACATCCACGCCGTACTGGTGGACCCAATGCAGCAGTTCGCCGGGCTGAAAGTCACGGCTCAGGATCTGCACGAAGTGCTTGCGCGCGTCTGCGTCCTCGGTGGGGCATAGTTGCGCGGGGTCCGTGCGTTGATCGCAGCGCCACGCGTAGCCCTCGACGCCGAGCGGGTTGTAGCCGTCCGGCTGGAGCAGGTCTACGAACATGCGGATTTCGCGGTCGAACACCTCGGGATAGAACCACACGTCACAACGGCGGTTCTGGAGAATGTCGCGATAGTTGCCGCTGCCGGCGGAGAGCGGGTGAGGCGGCAGGACAAAGTAGTTGTAGTCGCGCTCGAGATCGCCGTGCCGCCGCGCATACAGGTGCAGCAGTGTATCGCCTTCCCGCGACGGCAGTGCCGTTGGCACGCCGCCGCGCAGAACGTTGTCGAGGTAGTTCTGTTGCGCGTAACCATCGAGCAGGGGCAGGTTGGAGAACATCGCCGCGGGCGTCGTGATGTCATCCAGCAACCGCCGACTGGCGGAGCGGGCATTATCGAAGTCGGCCGGCGCCGCGAAGCTCGGCAGGAAGCGCTTCAACAGGTGTTCATCCGGAGCAAAGCCGCTCAGCGCGACGAGCGAGACGTTCTGTCCCGGCGCAAGGTCGGCTTCGACTGGGGCGAGAGCACACGGCAATCGGTTTTCCCAAACCTGCGCCGCGCGGTCGAT
Organism: Phycisphaerae bacterium; assembly: GCA_028277645.1. Taxonomy (GTDB): domain Bacteria; phylum Planctomycetota; class Phycisphaerae; order UBA1845; family Fen-1342; genus JANQFV01. Next base: position 90,457 of record JANQFV010000041.1, on the reverse strand, counting down.
CGCGTCGTTTTCGATGAAGTGGCGTGGCGTGACAAGATCCTGTCCGCCACCGAAGATCACGTGGGGATCGACGTACGGCTCGATCGGGCGCAGCGCGTTGCCGTCGATCTGCCAGGCGGCGTAGAAGTTGCCGTGGACGACCCGTGTGACCTCAGCTTCGTCGTGTGTAACGACCTTACCGGCGTAGAACGGAATATGCGCGTTGATGAGCCGCACCACGGCGTACGCTTCGTGGATGTGCCGCAGCGTCTTCAGACCCAGATCGGTGAAGCCGGCCGGAATGATCAGCGGCAGTCCGTCGAGCAGCTTCACGCGCTGCGTATCCGACGACTCGTTCGAAATCGTTACGCGGCGTACGAGCGCTCCAAGCGGCTGATTCACGGGCGAGAAGTAGGTCACATCGAACTTGAGCCCGGATGGACGGTGGCGTTCGACGAGTTCGATGTGTTCCGGCGCGATGTAAAGGGTGCGCTCGGCGGTGTTCTGCGCGTTTGCGCCGGCGTTGAACGGCTCGTGGTATTTGCCGTCGATCTTGCAGAACGTGCGAAAGCCTTGCACGCCGACGAGTTGATAGGCCCAGGTAGCTGGTAGAAACTCGGCGATTGCGTGGTCTTTGTCCTGAACGCCGTACGACACCACCGCCTGGGCGCGATTCACGTACATGCACCAGAGTGGTACGCCGGCGGGGCCTCCGATTCCCGGCAAGAATGAGCAGAACGCTGATTGGCGGTCGTAGTTGTCGATCCGGTAGCGTCCATCGCGTTCGAGGCGATACGCCTCGTGCGCGTAGCGTCCGATCGCAGGGGTTGGTGTGTTGGCAGACACAGTGTCGTTCCTCAGTTGCGTTGTCGCCGCGCCCGGGCGGCGGGTTTGTCTATTAACCCTTCATACCAGTAGTCGTGATACCCTCGATGAACGTCCGTTGGCTCATCACGAAAAGGATCAGCAGCGGCGCAGTGATGAGCGTACACGCAGCCATGAGCAGATTCCACGGGGTGCCGCCATGCTGCGCCTGATAGAACTGCAGCCCCAGGGCCAGCGTGAATGTGTCCTGGTGGTTAAGGTAGATCAAAGGACCGATGTAGTCATTCCAGACGTACATCGTGTGGAACAGTGCAACGACGGCGAGCGCCGGCCGCGACAGCGGCAGCACAATGCGCCAGAAGATGCCCCAGTGATTGAGGCCGTCGATACGGGCTGCCTCCGACAGATCGCCGGGAATCTGCATAAAGAACTGGCGCAGCAGGAAGATATTGAAGGCCGTGCCGAAACAGGCCGGCACCCACAGCGGCGCGAGCGTGCCGATCCAGCCCAGGAACTTGAAGATAAAATACGTCGGGATCATGACGGCCGGGAAGGGGATCATCATGGTGGCGAGCACGACGGCGAACACGGGGTCACGACCCGGCCACGCGACCTTAGCGAATCCGTACGCACAGATCGCGCTCGCGAACACCACGCCCGCGACGGAGAACACCGCAACGATCAGTGTGTTCCGCAAGTACAGGATGAAGTGTACGTTGTCGCTTGTCAGCACGCCTTCGTAGCCGGTGCGCTCGATGCCCCGGTCGTCGACGAACTTATCGCGGCCGGCATAGTAGTTTTCGTACGCGTACTGAAGCGTCCTGCTAGGATTGTCCGGAAGTGCCGCGAAGCCGGACGTCTTGATCTCCTCCTGCGGCTTGAGGCTGGTGCTGAGCATCCACAGCAAGGGGGACACGAACACCGCGCAGAGGATCACCAACACGACCAGGCCGACGTAGCGCAGGAGCGGGCTGTCCATCATGTCACGGCCCCCCGGTAGAACACGAGCCGTTTGCTCAGCCGAAACGCGAGCGCCGTCAGCGCAAGAATGATGAAGAGCTGCACCCAGCTCAGGATGCACGCGTAGCCGAATCGCTGGTGCTCAAACGCTACGTCGTAGACGTACATCGTATAGAAGTAGGCGTTGCGGCCGGGGCCGCCGTTGGGAATCATGATCTGCGGCACGGCGAAGACCTGCCAGACGAATATGATGCCGATGACCACGTTGAAGAAAATCGAGGGCGAGATCATCGGCACGGTTACGAAGCGCAGCCGCTGCCAGGCGGTAGCGCCATCCACGTGGGCGGCCTCATAAAGCGCACGCGGCACGTCTTGTAGGCCAGCGAGGTAGATCACAACGGCGTGGCCGACCGTCCAGAAGCTGAGCAGGATCATGGCCGGCATGGTCCAGTTGGCGTCGCCCAACCAGTTGGGGCCCTCGATGCCGACTGCGCCGAGACACATGTTGATCAGTCCGTAGCGGCCGTTGAATATCCACATCCAGATCATCGCCACCGCGACCAGCGGAACGAGCGTTGGGACGAAGATGATCGCTCGCCAGAGCGTGCGGCCCGGCACGCGCATGTTCAGCAACACTGCCAGGGCCAGTGCGAGCAACGTGCCCAGTGGCAGGGCGAACGCAGCGTAGATGCTGGTGTTCTTGAGTACTTTCCAGAATGTGGGATCGGTAAACAGCGTTCGCACGTTCTCCAGACCCGTGAAGACCGGCGCGCGAAGGCCGTTGAACTGGCAGAAGGCCAGGTACGCCGAGATGCAGATCGGCAGAAACATGAACGCGGCGAAGCCGACCAGCCACGGACTGATCCAGGCCAGGCCGGTGAGCAGGTCGTGCGCAGAATGTCCGCTGGTGGGGCCGCGCTTGATCACGGGTACTCCTCCCCGTAGCGGGCCATCCGATCTGCCGCGAGTTTCGTCAGCGCGTCGATGCGCTTCTGCGCCGCTCTCAGGCACGGCGCCGCTTCGGCGCGCCCGGCCCAGATGTCGCGGTACGTGGCTTCGAACTCGCCGCGCAGCTCCATCCAGTTCGGTATCGGCGGCTCGGTCATCGCGAGCGGGCTACGGGCGAGCTGGTCGTGCACCTCAACGACCGGATTCGGATGGGTGCGAGTGAAGTCATCGGCGGGTTCGATGTACGGACTGTTCTTGTAGTGATTCCAGCAGAGCCATTCGAGCGGGCGCAGCGGCGGCATTGGACGCTGCTGTGGTCCTTCATTGGTCTCGATAATGCAATACTCGTAGCCGAACTGCGGCTCGGCCGCCCCCGATGGGACGTTGATCGGTGGGCTGTTGTACAACCAGTCAATGAACGCCCAGGCTTCGTCCGGATGGCGCGCGCCGGACGGGATGACCAGTACGTCCTGACCGCAGTAGCTGATCTCGCTGCCGTCGTGCGTTGGGAAGGGCGCCGCGCCGTAGTTAATCTCAGGCGCGTACTGGCGGATCATGTTCGGGAACCACGGGCCCTGCTGCATCATGGCCAGCCGGCCGGTCATGAACGGATTGTCCGGTGAGTTGAAGTTCGCCAGGCTGGATTCCAGGCGGATCATGTCGCGCTGGCCAAACATCCGCACAAATTCCTGAAGCCACTCGTAGGCGCGAATTTGCTCCGCGCTGTCGATTTTCATCAGGCCCGTCTCGGGGTCGGACCAGGTCGCTCCAAACCAGGTGCCCCATGCATACCAGTACCAGCCGATGTTCTCCGGCACGCCCAGCACAAAGCCGTGCAGCTCGATGTCGTTTTTGTCGTTGCGACGATGCACGATGCGGCAGTAGTCGGCGAACTCGTCCATCGTGCGCGGAGCGCGGTCGGCACTGTACCCCGCGGCGGCGAGCTCATCCGCGAATTCGGCAAAGATGTCCTTGTTGTAGTACAGTGCGATCGACCACGGCGTCAGCGGGACTGAGTACAGCTGATCGTGGTAGACGCCTTGGTTGTAGTACACTGGCAGAATCACTTCCGGCGTGATACCCGCCTCTGCCGCGCGCTCGTCCAACGGTTGCAGAGCGCCCTTCGCCGCGTAGCTCGACACGTTAAATGTCCAGAGTCCGTTCAAGTCGGGCGGGTCACCGCCGCAGGCCGCGACCAGCGACTTCAGGTCGATCTGCGTGGTGAGGACATAGTCGACATAGATCCCGAGCTCGGCACCGGCGGTATCGTTGAACACGTCGCACAGCCGGCGCATCGCCGTGCCCTCGAAGTCCGTCCATTTCTCCCAGTAGGTCACGACAACGCGATCGGGCGGGACCTCGCGACTGGTGTCGGGGCCAAACGCGATCAGCGCGAGCGCCGGCAGAATAAGCCCAGCGCCGACTGCGGTCCGAAGGATCGTATTCAGTTTGAGCGGCTCTCCCATCGCGCTACTCAAAGCGGATTTCGTCCAGATAGAACACGGCACCGTCGGGGTTCAACTCGCGAGCAGCGTCCCAGCCGAATCCCGAGATGATGTAGCGCAGGTCGGCGCCGCGCAAGTTGATTTCGTATTCCTGCCACGTTGTGCCCAGTGTCACGACCAGGTTGCGCGGATAAGCGAGCGAATCGCCGTAGGGTCCGTCCTTGCCGCCGACGAGAAAGCGGATGCGGCAGGGTCGCTCGGCGCGTGCGGTGAACGCCAGCTTGGTGTAGCCCCGCAGATCAAACCCGGTGTCGGCGTACTTGGCTTTGTCACCCCAGTTTTCCGGTGGGTGTAACCAGCACAGGGCCGCCCAACCGCAGGGTGGACCATAGTTACACTTGTTCGGCCCACGTCCGGCCGCCGTATAAGCGACGCGAATGCAGGTCTTGCCGCGGTAGACGTCGTTCGCGTGCGCCTCGTCGATGCTGATGTCGCCGCAATCCCCGTCCAGCCCGGTCGGCCGGAAATGATTGCGCTGGTCGCCGGCGTCACCGTAGACGTAGAACGGTTGCGACGGCTTGGCGCGAATGACGTCGGACGTAGCCGACTCGTCTATGTCACGCGCAGCCAGCGGCGGCGCGATGCCCTTGCTGATAAAGTGCTGCGCGAGGCGCTTGGGTTGTCGGTCCGAAGTGAAGAGTCCCCACTGTGTCTCGAACGGCGCCCAGTTCTTCCACGGCTGATCAAACGCCTCAAAATACGCATACATCACCGGCAGCTTTCCCAGCTCGAAGTAGTAACGCTCCTGGGCTGCCTCGGACACCATAGACTTCGGATCGCCGCCTGTCGGCAGACCGATCTCCTTAAACCAGACGAAGCGGTCGCCGCGCATGCGCAGGTCGTCGTATGCCCCTTTCGTCCAGCGAACGGCCGTCTTCCAGTCGCGGCGGCCGTGGAAGAAGGGGTGGGAGTTGGGAAAGAGCCAGTCGCCGGTCGCGAGCAGGTCAGCGTCCACGTAGTCGTCGATTTCTTCGGTCGTCGTGACGGGTTTGCCGGTCCGTTTGCGCACGTCAGCGATGGCCAACCGCAGCTCGGCAGGCGAGTAGCGATGGTTGCGGCCCTCGTTGCCGACGCAAACACCAAGCACCAGCGGGCTTTTCGCAACGGCGACTGCGCGCGTGAGTTCATCAGCACTGCGCGGATCCCAGACGCCGATGATGAGTCCCTTGAACCCTGCGGCTTCGGCTTGCGGCACGATCTCGCGTCCGAAGAGCCCGCTGCTGCCGTAGGTGATCAGGCCGTCGAAGCCGGCTTTACGCAGCACCTGGAGGTCGGCCTTGATCGCGGCGGCGTTGGTCGGCTGTCCGGCGTCGGGATTGCACTCGGTCGGCGTGTAGCAGATCCAGTTGATGCTCTCGACGCGCGATCGCCATTCCTGTGACACGCCTTCGGCTGTGGCGATGCAGGTCGCGCACAGCACTATGGCGCTCGGCAAGATGATGCGGAACATGTAGGATCGCCGGATCACTTTTGGTCACTCCCCGCGCTGAAGACGGCCTTCGGCGTGCGGTCGGAGAAGTAAAGACCCCAGTGCTTCTCGACCTCGTTCGGGTGCGCACTGCCTTTCCACCTCTCGTCAAACGCTTCGAAGAGGAGGCTGGGGATGCGCGCTTCCTCAATCCACGCCGCGTACTCCTCGTAGAATCGCTTCTGCTCGGCCTCGCCCGGCGTGCCCTGTATCAAACGGGCCTGGTGGCCTTCGGCGTGGACCTGCGTCGCCCAGCCGGTTTCGCCGATGACGATCTGGTGTTCCGGGTGCTGGGCGGAGACGACCGCATATTGCTCCTGCACAAAGGCCAGCGCGTTGTCGAGTTGCTGCGAGCACCACATCGGGTGGATGTGCACAAAGATGAAATCTACTTCGTCGGCGAGGCGTTCACTCTCGGGAGTCCTCCAGTAAGGCAAGTCGTCTGCGGTTGATACCGGCACCTTGGTCGCCTCGCGCACCTGGTGAATGTAGTCAATCAATGTCTCTGTCTGCACGCGGTGCGCGGACCAGTGTACCTGCGTCTCGTTGCCGACAGCGATCGCAAGCACCTGATCCGGGTACTCACTTGCGAGCCGAATGGCCGTGACGACCTCGGCGCGGTTGCTGGCGGCTATTTCCGGGAAGCGCTCGATGACGTTCCCGTTCTCGTCCAATTGGAGTTCGGGCACAATCCATGCGCCGAGGATCAACTTCATGTCGAGCCGTTCTTCCCGCAGCAGGTCCAGCACGATCTCCGTTGAGCCGCGCGCTGCGTACATCCGGAACATCTGCCAGTGCTTGCGCATCAGGTGCAGATCGTCACGCAATTGTGCGCGCGTCGGCTGCGGACCACCTGGGTTCTGTCCGTCGCGGTGCGGGCCGTAGCAGATTCCGTTACCGATCCAGTTTTCGTTGATCTCGGCCACGAACGGTCGACGATCGGAATTGGATTGAGATGGACAGGTCATGCGATATGCACTCGCGGCGCCCCGGGGGCGCACTTGTTACCAGCAGTAAGCCTCGGGCGCCGGTCCGCCCGGGCCCGGCCAGATCTGATCAAGCTGCTTGAGTGTCGGCTCGTCGAGCCGCAAGTCGAGCGCGCGCAGGCTCGTGTCGAGTTGTTCGCGCGTGCGCGGTCCGATGATCGGCGACGTGATCGCCGGGTTGTGCAGTGTCCACGCCAGCGCGACGTCAGCCGGCGGATGGCCAATTTCGTAGCAAAGTGCTTCGTACTTCTGGACCGCCGGGCGATGTTTGGCCAGCTTCTGCTGCGCCCATTCGCCGCCGCGGCGACCACTCTTCTCGGCGTCGAGCATGCCGGCGAGCATGCCGCCGCCCAGCGGGCTCCACGGGATTACTGCCATGCCCAGGTGTTGCGCGGCCGGTAAGACTTCCAACTCGACCGTGCGATCGGCGAGACTGTAGATGCACTGTTCGGATACGAGCCCAAGGAAGTTACGCTGCTGTGCGATCGTCTGTGCGCGCGCGATGTACCAGGCGGGGAAGTTGCTGCTACCGACATAGAGGATCTTGCCCTCGCGCGTGAGTTGCTCCATCGCGTGCCAGATTTCCTCGACGGGCGTCGCGCGATCGATGTGGTGCATCTGGTACAGATCAATGTGGTCGGTTTGCAGACGGCGCAGGCTGTCTTCACACGCGCGGCGGATGTGGTAGGCCGACAGGCCGCGGTCGTTGGGGCCTGGGCCCATTTCGCCGTAGATCTTCGTGGCGAGGACGATTGACTCGCGTCGTCCGCCGCCCTGGGCGAGCCAGCGGCCGATGATCTGTTCGGTCCAGCCTTCGCCTTTCTTCCAGCCGTAGACATTCGCCGTGTCGAAGAAGTTGAAGCCCAGGTCTAGCGCATGGTCCATCAGGGCGTGGCTGTCGGGTTCGGTCGTCTGTGGACCGAAGTTCATTGTTCCGAGGCACAGACGACTGACACGCAGCCCAGTGCGGCCCAGATTCGTGTGTTCCATGCGGATTCTCACTCCCACTGGCGGCGGCGTACTCCAGATTTCATCAGGATAGTGGGATCATGATGCGCATAACACCATGTTTCAAAGCGATTTACGCGGAAACTTTTACGCGGTGTTCCAGCCTACGTGTCCAGTCGCCGACGGCGCGGGGCGGAATTAGGGGGCGGCTGCTGCGATGTGCGATGTTAGGAATCCGCGTGCGACGAACGCGAAATCAGTTTGGCGTGAGCAACGGATAAATGAAGAAGCCGCCACATGAGCGTGCGCCTTGGCTGACCGATGGCGTGTCGGGGTTGGTGCCTTGGCGTTGAAAGGGTGACAGGAAGGCCTGAACGGCGAGAATGAAGCAGATGAGAATCTCGAATTTTCATAACATTAGTTATATATTGTAGTTACTGCTTCCAATATTGTTTCGGGAGCGGTTCTCGCAATGGAAAAACCGTTGACTCATGATCTGCTGTGGCGTAGATTGAGCGACGGCAACAGTTGCGAAAACACTTGCCGCAACCCTTGCTGCTACCTTTGCTAGGAACCGAATGCCGTCCATCCGACAAATCGCCCAAGAGGCCGGCGTATCGATCAGTACCGTTTCACGCGCGTTGAACAACGATGCGGTCGTGAACCCGAAGACGCGCGAGCGCGTTCTGGCTATCGCCAACCGTGCCGGGTACGTAGCGACGATGGGGCGGCGGGTAACGACCAACGTCGGATTTGCATTCACCGGCGAGATCACCCTGGCACACGCCTTCGACTCGGCCGTACTGGCGGGCGTCGTAAGGGGATTGGACGAAGCGCGGTTCAACGTGGTCGTGTTGAACATCCAGCGCGACAAGGATCGCGATGAGACGTTTACGCAGTTCTTCATGCGCATGGGTGTACGTGGCGTCGTGTTGCGAACGACATCTGAGACCAGCGCCGCGTGTCGTGCCGTCGCAGAAGAAGGATTCCCGCACGTAGTCATCAGTGACCGCTTCGATGACCCCCACGTGAACTACGTCGATTGTGACTCGCGCCCGGACACGAAACGCGCGATCGACTATCTCGTATCGCTCGGACACCGCCGGATCGCGTTCGCGTTGCACAATGTACCCGACCGCGATCACGAGGATCGCCTCGAAGGATACCGCGAAGCGCTGGCTCGCCACACGATCGCGTACCGCGAAGACCTCGTGTTCCGGCATCGCAACAGCCTGGCGGGTGGGGCGTCGGTGCTGGACGTCGCGATCAGTATGCCGAACCGCCCGACGGCCATCTTCTTCGCCGACTCGAATCTGGCCGTGGGGGCCGTGAATCAGGCGCAGAAGCTCGGCGTGCGGGTACCCGAGGACATCTCGTTGATCGTAGTCGACGACACGCAGGTGCGTTACAGCGTTCACCCGACGCTCACGGCCGTCTGCCAGGACGCCGCCGCCCTGGGATTTGAGGCGGCGCTATGGCTCACGCGACGCGTAACTGGAAACGTGGGCGGGCACCTGCGCAAGACGATACCGACTTCATTTGAAGTGAATGGATCAACCGGTGCATCACCATCGGAGGAACCGCGTCGTGCGGTGGAGGCCGAACACACGGTGAGCGCACCTGTTGCAGAGCGCTGAAAGTTGGGCCTGACCGGAAGCGTTGCTGCTGGTCAGGCAGTGCAGAAGAGTCTGGGGAAGGGTAAGGAGTAGACCGCGTGATGCGGACGCTGTCAGCAGCGCTGCTCGGCGCATATGACGCGTGGCAGGATCCACGTTCCGATCGCGTGGACGAATCATGGGTGGGTTATCGGCACACTACGCAGAGCCAATCACGTACGAACGTGATCGCATATCCAGCCGAGGCGCTGGGGCGCATCGCGGAGACACGAGGACACACTTCCTTTGATCCATGGTGTTAAACACCGAGAAAGAGTGAGGACTGCAATGCTAGGCAAACGACGACTAACACTGGTACTCATTGGCGCGGCCGTCGCGTGCGCTGTCTCGGCAGCGAACGCACAGCCGATTCTGACAGAGGACTTCGACACCGTGGACGGCACGGGCGGCGGCACCGTCCTGTCCGGATCCGGATTCAACTGGGTCGATAACTGGGACAACGGCATCCTTGGTGAATACGCCTTCGCCGGGACCGCCGGCAACCTCCAAATCGGCGACATCTCGGCCTACGGCGATCCGACCGGTGGCGTATCCGGTACGGGTGCAGGCGTCATCGAAGCGTCGGGCGCGACGTTCAACATGCTCGACGAGGACTTCGACGGTGTGCTCGGCACCGGCGGCGGGATCTTCCTCCTCGGCGACGGTACGCCGGATGGCTTCAACTACGTCACCAACTGGGATGACGGCATCAGCGGCGAAGGTGCGTTCGGCGGCACGTTCGGCGGTGCGATTCTCACTGTTGGCGGCAACATGGAAGCGCAGGGTGTTGTCGGCGGCGGTATCGGCGGCAGCGGTGCCGGCCAGATCGACGTGTACGGCGTAGACATCACAAGTGGTGGTTGGTACGCCGGCCTGCAGTGGGACGTGAGTGCGTTTCCCGGTGCTGCGGCGCTTTATAACCCGGGCTTCGAGGACAACGGCGGCACGCTGCCCCCGTGGGAAGCCTGGGGCAATGCGTACGACGTTCACTACACGGATCCGCCGGTTGTCGCCGCTTACGATGGCGAGTACGTCGTCAAGATGTGGGGCAATTTCTGGGGCAGCTACAACGAGTCGGGTGTCTGGCAGGACGTCCCGGCGGTGCCCGGGCAGACGTGGGAACTTTCCGGTTTCGTTCAGCACATCGGTACGGACGCGATCGCCGGCACGCAGAACTACTGTGACCTGCGCATTGAATTTCGCGATGCAACGGACGGTCTGATCGAGACGCACCTGTTGACGGTGCTCGATGCCAATTCACCCACGGACACGTGGATCGATACGACAACGGTGGGAACACTATCCGCAACGGCGCCGCTCAACACGGCGGTTGCTCGCGCGGTGCTCGTGTTCGTGCAGCCGGCGGATGGTCTGTTCGAGGGTGGCGCCGGTATCTTCGATTCGATCGAATTCAAAGCAATCTCCGGTGCCCCCAGCGTCGATCTGAGCAGCTTCTCGCTCACGGCGGAAATCATGGGCGTTGTCGACCCCAACATGGGCGAGGCGCTTGGCAATGTGCAACTGCGCATTGAGGACAGCGACGGCTATCGGCTGGCGCTCGACGACACGGCCACTGGCGCGTGGGACACGATCGGCGGCCTGCTCAACACCTTCCAGGAGCAGGACCCCAACGGCAACCCCGGCACGGGCTTCAACGTCAACTCGCCGGGCTTCACGGTTGTGCTGGCCTACATCGACGAGGAGATTACCTGGGGTACCGGCGGTCAGCTCAACGTTGAGAACCTGCTGCTGTCCAACACCGATCCGGGCGACTCCGACTGGTACGCCGGCCTGGAGTGGAGCAACCTGACCACGACCGAAATCTCCCCCGACAATCTGACGCTCTCGGCGGAAGTGATGGGCGACACGAGCGGCGGCAAGTACCAGCTCCGCGTGGAAGGCAAGGTCGACGTCGTGTCGGCGCTGAATGAGAGCTTTGCCGGCGTAACAGGCACTGGCGGTGGTTTCTTCATTGATCCGAACGACACGCCTTCCGGGTTCCAGAACCTGTACGTCGAGATCGACAATTTCGACGACGGTTTGACCGGCGAAGGCGCGTTCGGCGGCGTGAACAACGGCCAGTTCTTCGGGGCCGGTAGCGGCGTCTCCGCGCAGGGCATCGGCACCGGCGGAACGGGCGCGGCCGAGATCCACGTCAATGGCGCGAGCTGGGCCACGGGCGGCAACTGGTACGGCGGTCTGCGTTGGTCGGGCCAGGGTCTGGCTTCCGATGACCTCTCACAGGTCGAGCTCAAGTGCAAGATCCGCGGTGAAGCAGTGCTGGGCGGCTCGGTCGGCATGGTCGAACTGCGAATCGAGGACGCCCAGGGCGACCGCATGTATTTCACGCAGATGGCGACCGGGACCTGGACGGAGATCGGTGGATACCTCAACACGGCCACCGAAGGACAGGCTCACTCGGGTGGTGACGGGACGTTCAATCTCGATTCCGCCGAGTACACCGTCGTTGTGTCGTTCATCGATGAAATCACCACCTGGGTGTGGGGTGGCACGCTCCAGGTTGATGACCTGTATCTGACCGAAGTGAATCGCCAGGTCGAGGTCGGACGTATCACGTTCGAAGGCACTTCGAATACCGCGTGGCAGTCGATTGGCGACGTGCTGTCGGCGGGCGTGTCGACGTTCCCGGTCGAAGGCGGCGAGTTCTGGGGCCCCGGCGGCGAGAACTGGGGCATCTTCCAGTGGGATGCCGGCCTCGAGGACGAAGAGGCCTTCGCCGGCTTCTGGGGCAACGCGAACCCCGGTAACGTCGCGGCCCAGGGTTATCCGGGTGAAGGTAACGGCGGCGGCGGTGCCGGCGGCTACGAAATCGCCAACGCGCTCGCGACCGCTGGTGGCTGGTGGGCTGGTGTGGCCTGGCACGAGCAGGCCATGGACTTCGACATGCTGAGCCGTGTTGAGCTCACGGCCGACCTCAAGGGCACGTGGGACCCGAACACGCAGGCTCCTGGCACCATCTACCTCAAGTTTGAGTCCAGCCCCAACAACGCGATCGAGTTCCCGCTCACCGCCGACGGCAATTGGCATACGGTGGGCGGTACGCTCGATACGGGTAATCCCGTTGGCACGCTCGTCTTCAACGCACCGACGCTGTACTCCGTGGTCGTGTCGTGCTACGGCGACGGCCCGGCGCAGTGGGGTGACAATGGTGGCGGCAAGATTCTGATCGACAACCTGCACCTCAAGCTCGACGGCGCCACGGTCTTCTTCGAGGACTTCGACACCGTGCAAGGCCCCGTCTCGTTGCTCGACCAGGTCGATTCGTACACCGTGGTCGTCGCTTTCGACGAGCCGGTATCGAGTTGGGGTACCGGCGGCAAGCTGTCCGTCGACAACCTGTCGTTCACCGCGGGTTCCGGGCCGGTTCCCTGTCTGGGTGACCTCAACTGCGACGGCGAGATCGGCTTTGGTGATATCAACCCGTTCGTCGATTATCTGGTCGATTACGCGACGTGGGAGGCGAGCAACCCCGGTTGCGATCCGAAGAACGGTGACATCAACGATGACGATGACTACCCGTCGTTCGGCGATATCAACCCGTTCGTCGATATCCTGACCGGCGGTGGTGTCCCGATCACGTGCCCGTAAGAGGAAGTGAATGATGTAGTACGCTTCCAGAATGGTTGACTGACCCGCCGGCGGCGGGCGCGCCCGAACCTGGAGGTCGCGATGCGAGGACGACACTGTGCCTCGAGTTCCGGCCTGAATGTTCTGGCGTTGTTCGCCGCCGGCTTCTTACTTGCCAGTGCGCACGCTGATTGTGCGCAGCTTTACGATAGTCTGAATGACGCCGGCTCTATCGCGCAGAACGGCGGCGTGGTCAGCGGTCCGCTGAACTTCGTGCCCGGTGTGAATGATCAGGCTGTCGACTATCCGGGGAACATACACATTACGTACTCAGGCAATTCCGCCGACGCTACCGGCTCGGTCGCGTTTTGGTTCCGGAAGGCCGTGGGCACTGTGGCGGGTGGTCTCCTGCAATTCGGCGAGCTCGGTCAGCCAAACACGGTTGGCGTGTTTCAGCTCGGGGCGACGAGCGTCGGATTCGAGGTGCGCAATGCCGCCGGCGAGCTCGGGCAGATTCAGGTCCACGACGTCCTCGACGATGGCGTGTGGACGCACATCGTCGCGGGCTGGCAGGCGGTCGAGGGCGGCACCTATCAGGTGTTGTCGATTAACGGGCGCGTGCGGGCTACCAGCTACATTGCTGGTGCGTTCTCACCGACAGGTATGCTGCAGATCGGCCGCACCGGCTGGTATGAGCACGCCGTCGGCCAGATGGACGAGCTGCGCTACTTCGACCATCGGCTCTCCGATCCTGAGACGTATGCCGAGTACGTGTATTCGTCGAATCGACACCGTGTGCAGCCGACGGTCAAGCCGGTGAGCACTGGGCCGGTAAAGGTCATCGGCAAGACGCTCTACGTGAACGATCAGCCGTTTACGGTGCGTGGCGTGGGATACGCGCCGACGCCGATCGGCGCCGCGCCGCCGGTTGACATCTACTCCGATCCCGATGTTTTCGCCCGTGATGTGCCCTTCGTCCAGGCGATGAACGTCAACGTCATCCGGACCTGGGGGCAGCCGAGCAGCGCGCTGCTGCTCGACGTGTTCTACTACAACGGGAGCGCGCCGATCTACACGCTGGTCGGCTTCTGGGTCCCGGTGAGTGGCATCGATTACGCCGACCCGGCGGTGATCGCGACGTACGAGAATCAGTTCCGCGCGCTGGTGAACCAGTTCAAGGACCATCCCGGGTTGCTGGGCTGGGGCCTGGGTAACGAGCTGAACATCCACAACTCGGGTGATGACCTGGCTGCGTGGCACGCGCTGGCGAATCGCCTGGCAGAAGTCGCGTACGAGGAAGAGGGTGCCACGTACCACCCGACTGTGCTGGTCAACGCGGACCTGTTCGACTCCTGCAACGTGGATGTGGTCTCGGACGACGTCTCACTCGACCATGTCGACATCTGGGGCTTCAACACGTACTTCGGCTGGGACGCACACTGTTACTTCGACTACGCGGAGCGTCTCACGGCCAAGCCGGTGCTCATCACGGAGTACGGCATCGATGCCTGGGACAATGAGAACGGTGCGGTGTATGAGGACGTGCAGGCCGAGTGGGTCGGCCACCAGTGGCGGCAGATCGAGGGCCGTTGCGCCGGTGCGTCGATCATGGCCTATAGCGATGAATGGTGGAAGGCCGACAATCCGTGGTCGCATGACTTCGGCGGCTATGGCACGGGCAATCATCCCGACGGTTACTCCAACGAGGAGTGGTGGGGGATGGTCTGGTGCCAGGACAACGGCTCCGAGCCCGATCAGCTCTTCGCCCGGCAAGTGTTCTTTCGCATGGCGCAGGAGTACGGTTCACCATTGGCAGACGCGGACGCGGACGGCGACGTCGATGCGCACGACGTTTTGGCATTTCAGCGCTGTTTGGGGGCTGCGCTGGAAAGCCCGTGCGGTCTGACATTCGACGCCGAAGCGGACGACGCGATTGACGGGGGAGACCTGTGGTTGTTCGAGCGGTGCTACGCCGGCCCGGATCGTGGCCCGACGTGTCTGGATTGATCAGAGCGAGCGTCTTGGCATTCCTTCGTCAGGGGGACATCCCAGTGCTCAACGGTCGACGCCAGTTCGGCGGCCCCGTAGAATCGAAGCTGTGCCCATATGCATGCGCCCGTAGCTCAGCAGGATAGAGCATCGGTTTCCTAAACCGAAGGTCGCAGGTTCGAATCCTGCCGGGCGCGATTGTAACACGGCAAACTGGCCCCGGGACGCACGCTCATTCGCACGGAGGCGATTGGCTTGAGCGCTCCACCTACGGACGATCTTCTGCCGGTATCAGGCGACGCCGGGCACGAGCTCACCGCTCGCGCGCTGATCACGGGCGTATTGCTCGGCGGGTTGCTGTCCGTCTGCAACGTGTACCTGGGATTGCAGCTCGGCTTTGGCGTGGGTATGTCGATCGCCGGCGCGGTGCTGGGCTATGGCGTATGGACGGGCCTGCAAGGCGTCAGCGGTGGACGCATTCGCGCGTGGGGGATGCTCGAGAACAACATCAACCAGACGGCGTGTTCATCGGGGGCGGCAGTGGCGTCCGCCGGTCTGGTGGCCTCGATCCCTGCGCTGACGCTGGTGACCGGCCGCGTGTTGCCGTGGTATTGGCTGGCGCTGTGGGTGTTCTCGGTTTGTCTGGTCGGCATCGTCGTAGCGCTCGGCCTGCGGCGTCAGATGCTCGACGTGAGTCAACTCAGATTCCCCTCCGGAGTCGCGAGTGCAACGCTCATTCGCGAACTCCACACGCGCGGGCGTGATGCGGTGCGACGTGTGTTGATGATGGTTGCCGCGGCAATCGTCGCGAGTGGCTACGGCATCTGGGCGTTTCTGCGCAGCTTCTCAGCACTTCCGATTCCCGGCAATGTCGCCGGCTATTCGTTGTCGAATCTTGGGATCGCACTGAACCCGAGCCCGCTCTTCATCGGTATCGGTGGTCTGGTTGGCTTGCGCACCGCTGCGTCCTTGCTGGCCGGGTCCGTGCTGGCGTACGCCGTTGTGGCACCGCCGCTGCTCCGTAGTCAGACGATCGAGCTGACGACGTCGGCGTCGTTGGAGCGGTTACCTGCGGGCGTTGCGCTCGCGCGGACGGGGCAGAGCGGGCTTCAGTACGACGCCACACGCGGCCGGCTGCAATGGACCGGCGTGATGACGACCGACGAGCGCGATCGACTGCAACAGCAGTCGCCGAGCGCTGCGTACCTGCACGCCGTCGATACGTTGTTTAAGGGCTCGCAACCAGGAGCGGCCCGCCCGAGCTTCGGGCAACTACGGAACTGGATGGTTTGGCCGGCGGCGGTGCTGATGGTGATTGCGTCGCTCGTGTCGGCCGTCCTCGCCTGGCGGTCGGCCCGGGCAGCGATCGGCGACCTGCGCGGCGGCTCGCGCTGCGCGAGCGACGTTACACGCACGACTTATGTCGTGTTGTTGCTAATCGCGCTGGTGCTGTCCGCCGGACTTCAGTCGTTGCTGTTTGGAATCCCGATCTGGGCCGGCGCAATGGCAGTCGTCGTGACGTTTGCCCTGGCGCTGGTGGCGGCGCGAGTCACTGGTGAATCGGGCATTACGCCGGTCGGGCAGATGGGGAAGGTATCTCAGTTGACGTTCGGCGCGTTGTTGCCCGCCCAGCCGGCGGCGAACCTGATGGCCGCCAACGTCACCGGCGGGGCGGCCAGCCAGTGCGGCGACCTGCTGCACGACTTCAAGTGCGGCCGAATGCTCGGTGCTGCGCCGCGCGCGCAGGCGTTCGCGCAAATCTGCGGTGCGCTCGTTGGGGCGGTCGTCGGGTCGCTCGCGTACTGCCTATTGGTGCCCGACCCACAGCAGCAGCTTCTGACGGCAAAGATGCCGGCGCCGGCGGTGGCGACGATCAAGGCGGTCGCCGAGCTCTTTCAGTACGGGTTTGCCGCGTTGCCGCGCGGGACAGTGACGGCCATGTGCGGCGCGGCGGCAGTCGGACTGACATTGCCACTTCTTGAGCGTTTCCTGCCCCGTCGCGTCGGCGTGTTTCTCCCCAGCGCGGCGAGCCTGGGCTTCGGCTTTGTGCTACCGGTGTCTGTGACGCTGACGATATTCATCGGCGGGTTGCTGGCTACCGTGTTACAGCGCCTGGTGGGAGAAAATCGCAGGCAGGTGCTGATCGTGGTCTGGACCGGCCTGATCGCGGGGGCCACGCTCACGCGGTTCGGCGTTGCGGTGGCGCGTGCAGCGTAGGTTCGGTCGACGGGCGGTACACATCTAACGGCGCGTAAGTGCTCCGGTCGGGCACGCACCAGCGCAGCGCAAGGCGGCGGAGTGCAGGGCCTCATCCAGTGGTTCGCTCAGCGGCGTGTCCACGCGCGCGTCAAAACCACGTCCGAGTAACGCAAGGCCTACCGACTCGTCGAACTGCTCGCAGATCTGTACACATATGCCGCACAGAATGCAGCGATCCGGCGCGTAAACGATGTCTGGGTGTTCGCGGATGTCTGAGGCGTGACTCCGTTCGCCGGCGAAACGGTGCGTGTCGGTGCCCATCGTTGCCGCATACTTTCGCACACGGCAAAGCTGGTCGGCCGGGCAATCACAAAGCCCATCTTCACCCACGTGGTCGCTCAGAATCAGCTCGAGCACACCGCGTCGCAGTTCCTGCAGGGGCGCCGCCTCGCACTCCACCGCCAGTTCATCTCGCGCCGGCGTCGCGCAGGCCGGCACGACACGATCCTCGTCGACAATCCGCACGAGGCAGACCATGCACGCTGTGTTCGGCTCGCAACCAGGGTGGTAGCACAGCGCGGGCAGATCGATGCCCGCCTTGCGCACCGCGGCGAGTAGATTGCTGCCCGGTGTCACCGTCACTTCGCGACCGTCGATCGTTACACGTAACACCGTTCTACACCACCTCAATCGCGTGTTCCGGGCAGCCGACACGACAGATGTCGCAGCGCGTGCAGCGCTCGGTGTCGATTTCGTGCCGCTCGTACGGCTTCAATTCGATCGCGCCCGCCGGGCAGTGTTGCGCACAGATCGTGCAACCGACGCATAGTTCGGTGACGCGGTAATCCACAAGGGCCGTGCACTTGCCCGCCGGGCAGTGGCCGTTCAGATGAGCTTCGTACTCGTCGCGGAAGTAACGCAGTGTGCTCAGAACAGGGTTGGGCGCCGTCTTGCCGAGCCCGCAGAGGCTGCTGCTGGAGATCGTCTCGCCGAGCTCCTCAAGCTTGTGAAGATCCTCGAAAACGCCATGGCCAGCGCAGATGCGTTCGAGGATCTCCAGCATCCGTTGTGTACCGATGCGACACGGTGCGCATTTGCCGCACGACTGCGATTGCGTGAACGACAAGAAATACCGTGCAACGTCAACCATGCAGTCGCTGTCGTCCAGCACGACGAGCCCGCCGGAGCCCATCATCGCCCCGACCCGCTGCAGCGCGTCGTAGTCCACCGGCGTATCGGCCAGCGACGCCGGCACGCAGCCGCCCGACGGTCCCCCGATCTGCACGCCTTTGAAGCGGCGCTCGATCGCCCCCGCGGCAGTCTGCTCCGGACGAATCCCGCCGCCAATGTCCTCGACGATCTGTCGCACCGTCACACCCATGGGCACTTCGATCAGGCCGCCGCGGCGGATCTTTCCGGTCAGCGCGAAGACCTTGGTGCCTTTGCTCTCGGCGGTGCCGATGCTCGCGAACGCCTCCGGCCCGTGTCGCATGATCCAGGGAACGACGGCGAAAGTCTCGACGTTGTTCACCAGCGTGGGTTGTCCGCGGAAGCCGCGCTCAGCGGGGTAGGGCGGGCGGAGTATTGGCATACCGCGTTTTCCCTCGAGCGAGGCGATCAGAGCAGTCTCTTCGCCGCAGACGAAGGCGCCCGCGCCCTGTACAACGTGCAGTGTGAGCGGTGGGCCATTGCCCAGCACACGCTTGCCCAGAATGCCGCGTTGGTCGCATTCAGCTATGGCCGCGCGGATGCGCTCGACCGCGAGCGGGTATTCGGCGCGGATGTAGAAGACGCCTTCCGTTGCGCCGGTCGCATACGCCGCGATCGCCATGCCCTCGATGATGCGGTAGGGGTACGACTCCATGAGCATGCGGTCCATGAACGCTCCAGGGTCGCCTTCGTCGCCGTTGCAAATGATGTACTTGGGTGTACCAGCGGCGTCGCGGACCGCGGCCCACTTGCGCGAGGTGGGAAAGCCCGCGCCGCCGCGACCGCGCAGACCGCTCGCGCGAATGGCATCGATCACGTCTGTTGGGCTGATCTGCTCATCCAGAACACGCCGCAAGCCGACGAACCCGTCTTTGGCCAGGTACTCGTCCAGATCGAGCGGGTCGAGATCGCCGCAATGCTCGGTCGCGATGTGCTTCTGTGGTCCGAGAAAGGCCGACACGACGGGATCGCGAATCTCGAGTGCTTGTTGTGCCGCGGCGCGGCGTTCGCGGCCGGCGCGCGGTGCGACGAGCGAACGCAGTCGGCAGCCGAGCCCGTTCGGACGGAAGTGTCGTTTGACGATTCCACGAACGTGCTCCGGCTGCACGCGCCGATACCAGGTGGAACTTCGGCCGTCAGGCCGCACTTCGACGAATGGTGTCTGGTGGCACATGCCGACGCAGCCGACGCGTTTCACCGTCACACGCACGTCCGATTCGACCAGCGCGTCGTGCAGCGCTTCCTGCACCTTACCGCTGCCGTTGGCGATGCAGCAGGAACCGAGCCCGACGCGAATCTCACCGACGGGGGCGCCGACCGCGCGCTCCCGCGGAGCGGCTTTTGTCGCGTGCTGGCCGTTGCCGTCGTGCGATTCGATCAAAGCAGCGACGCGGTCCGGCCCGGTCTTTCCGTGTGTTTCGCCATCGATCTGCACGACTGGCGCCAGCGTGCAGCAGCCGAGGCAGGGCACCGGCTGAATGGTGTAGCGGCCGTGTGGGTCAGTGTCCTGACCGTTGGGGATTCCCAGCCGACGCTGCAATTCGTGCGACACGCGGGGCGCGCCGGCGACGTGGCAAGCTGTCCCGTGGCAGACCTCGACGAGATGTTCGCCGACCGGCCGTCGACGAAAGCGGGTGTAGAACGTTGCGACGCCAGCGATTTCGGCGAGTGTCGCGTCGGTCAGCTCGCTCAGTCGGCGCAGGGCTTCGTCCGGGAGGTAGCGATAGTGATCCTGTATCGCGTGCAGTAGTGGAATGGTCGCTTCGCGGTCGCGACCGACGCGCGCGACGATCTCGTCGACGACAGTGACATCGACCGATGGGAGTGCGGTTTCGACTGCTGCGGTTGGCGGAGTCGCTTCGAGTTCGGCGGCAGAGCGCGAGGCGATGTGCAGTTGCACGATCTGTTGCGGCGGCAAGGGGCGAGTGCGGCGAACGGCGGTAAAGGCCTTCGCGCTCAGGACGCACAGTGCGGCAGATATCAACAATGTCCACGACAACGCTGCAACGCGGTCATCGCGCTCGAGAGATTCCGCAGTGACGCGGTCGAACTCGGCGTGCAGCGCGGGGGCGACTGTGCTGTCGTCTTCGGCCTGCTCCGTGAGCGCGTCGAGGTGGGCGGTCTCGCGCGGCACGTGGACGAGCGCGCGGGACGCGTCGATCGTCAGCAGCACGCCGACGGCCAGCGCCGCAATCCCGGACAGAATCGTCATCCCGCCTGTCAGTCGCCGCCAGACTGTGCGTGTCATAGCGTCGCCGTTCCGTGCTCACGCGGACAGTACTTATAGCAGCGGGCGCACGAGAGGCACGTGGCGCGCATGGCACGCAGGCCTTCGATTGCCCCGTAAGGGCAGGCCTCGGCGCACAGGCCGCAGTCGAGTTCCTTGTCGGGCGTGATGCGGACGGCTTTCCACGCGATGCGGGCTGGCAGTGACAGCAAAGCACCGTAGGGGCAAAAGTATCGGCAGTACGGCCGGCCGACGAGCACGCCCAGCAACAGCAGACCAGCGCCGATCAGCATGATGTCCAGCGGTCCAGTGAAGCGGAAGAAGCCGACGAACGGGTCGAACCGGCAGATGATGAAGTCGCGTTGCGCCGCCGGGAGAACAACAAACACGATCGCGGTTGCGAGGTAGATCCACTTCAGCCAGCCGAGCCACCATTCCCACCGGCGTGGAACCTGTAGCGGCCATAACGCCACCAGTTCCTGTATTGCGCCCAACGGGCATACGCCGCCACAGAAGACGCGGCCGAAGAAC
Source organism: Phycisphaerae bacterium (assembly GCA_028277645.1). Taxonomy (GTDB): domain Bacteria; phylum Planctomycetota; class Phycisphaerae; order UBA1845; family Fen-1342; genus JANQFV01. The sequence continues at coordinate 69,440 of JANQFV010000041.1, read as the reverse complement.
ACGGCAAATACCAGTGGCAGGAAGAAGATCGCGATTGCTACGTAGCTCAACGCATAGGAGGAATCGACCAAACCGAGGGTGACATTCTGAATGGCGCCGATCGGGCAGACGCAGCCCTGGCGGTAGAAGCCGAAGTAAGTCACGCACGCGATGGTCACGAGTAGCGTGCCGAAACGGTGCCGTTGTCCCAGCACGAGCCACGCGGTGAGCGCCAGCGCGCCGGTCAGCACGCCGACGTCGATCAACTCACGCGTCATCGAGCGCGGCGGATGGTACTGCACGACGGGCGTTTCGTAGCCTTCGCCGACATCCTCTGCGGTCGGCGCTGCGCTAACGGGGCGCTCGTATTGGAATTGCTGCGCGGAGGTCTTCGGTTGTGAGACGAGGAGAAGCGCTGCGACGATGAATGTCCGCCTGCCGCCGCGCAAGACCACTGCTCGCAGAGCAGTGGCACACCTGACGTTACCACGCTGCGGTGTCACGTCGTCGGCTCGCGTATGTACGCGTCGTCCGGGCAGACTTGCGCGATCGAGCAGCGGTTGCAGTCCAAGCACAGATCGTGCCGGACTTCGAGCCGGATGGAGCTCAGGCCGGCGGGTTCCTTGCAGGCCATCACGCAGCGTCCGCAGCCGTTGCACTTAACCTCGTCAATCACGTACTCGTAATAGTTGTTGGCTGGGTCGTCGGGATCAACCCAGCCGATTTCGAAGCGCTCGATCGCGTCGCGCGGACAGAGCTTGGCACTCGGCAGACCCTCTTCGTTGATCGCGCTATTCACGTCGAAATACGCCGGGCAGATATAGCAGCGTCCGCAGGCGGCGTGGTCGTTGACCGCGCGGACCGCCGAGAGCGCCAGCACGCACGTCGTCGCACACTTGTCGCACACATCGACACCCAGTGCGCCCAGACGGCTGTTCACGCACTGGTCGACGTTGATGCGCCAGGCGCCTTCGACGCTGCCGTGCTTGATCAAGTAGCCGATCAGCCCACCCATGCCGAGCAGCGCGGCTCCGCGGGCTGCGTGGCCGAGCACGTCGCGACGTGTTGGTTCCTCATTCATGGCATCTGCTCCGAATCGTTGGCGGTACCGTGCGGCTGTTCTGGACCGAAGACCACGATTTCGAGGCGTACCGTGTCGATGACGTAGATGTTTCCGGCTCGATCCACCGCTGCGTCCGAGTTCTTGCAGTTCGGATCGAAGCTCTTGCCGCCGAACGCCGTGCGGAATTCGCCGTCGCATCCGAATACCTTGACCATCGGCGGCGCCTTCTGTACTGCGACGATGTCGCCGGCGGGCGTACGCGCGATGTTGGTCGGATTGCAACAGCCGGGGAAGCCTCTCTCGCTCTTGGTCGCGAAATGTCCGACGTGGTCGAGCCGCTCGCCGTCGATGGTGTAGCGGCTGATGCGGTGTCGACCGGGGTCAGCGACGCGAATGATCTTCTCATCTTCCATGAAGAAATCGAGGTAGCGGTTGGGCAGCATGAAGCCGCGCAGCCGTTTGCCCTTGCCGATGTCGCGGACGTACTCGCCGTCGGCGGTGTAGCGCCGCAGGCAGCGCCCGTCTGCGTCGGCGACGATGACGGCGTCGCCCGCGAAGCCGATGGCGGTCACAAAGTCGAGTCGCTCCGCGTCCCGCCAGACTGAGCTGCGTTTCCCGTCTGGCGAGAAAATCTCAATCTGACCTTCCTCGCCAACGAAGACACGTCCGTCGGGATGGACGGCGACGCAGTTACCCGGGTGTTCCGTCGGCCAACTTCTGGCCAGCGTGCTGTTGGTCCGCAGCACGAGCAGCTTCTGATCACCGACGACGTAAAGCAGATCGTTCTGCACGGCGATGCCGCGCATGGCGTGTGTGAAACCTCGCGGTCCTTTGCACGTCGTGATCGAGCGGACGTTGCGGTACGTCACCGCGTCGTCACCCGCTTGCACGAGCGTCGTTACACAATTGGTAACAACGACAATGGCGATAGTCGCTCGGACGCCGTTCATGATCCACCGTCGTGTTTGTTATCCGCGCCGGACTGTGCGACGGTCGCCGGCTGGCCGACCTCGATACAGACCATCTTCTGCATATCGCGCAGGACGAGCTTGCCGTCAGACAGTGCCATCGGTCCCCAGACGTCGTGTCCGCTGAGCACCTGGGCGTGCGCGAGTTCCTGGTAGCCCGTTGTGCTGGCTTCAATCAGACGTAGCATCCCCGTCTTACCTTCCAGCACGAAGAACAGCCCGTCGGCCATCACGAACGAGCCCAAGCCGAAAGCCGCCTGGCCGCCGCTGTCCCACACTCTGTTGCCCGCGAGGTTCATGCACGTGAACAGGCCGCGCTTCTTCTTGCCGATCGCGAAGAGGTGCTCGTTGTGCAGGATGGGCGTGTGGACTTCGGCGTTCCACTCGTTCTCCTGCCAGTCGAAGATGATCTCGGTCGTGAATGTGTCGCCCGTGCACTGCACGCGGATCATCGCGCTGCCGGCTTCGTATGGTCCGGTCACGAAGACGCGATCCGCCCCGATTGCGAGTGGCGACGGCGAGACGGCGACGTTGAACTTGCGCTCATGGTGCCAGAGCAGCTTTCCGTCGGACGCGCGGACACCCAGCGGCCCGAAAAGCGTACACCACAGGTATTGCTTGACGCCGCCGAGTTCGGCTGGCATGACGGATGAGTGGGACAGCGGCCATTTGTGCTCGTTGGGCGTGCGCCAGATCTCGTTGCCGGTGGCCTTGTCAAAGGCTACGAGTAGGGTGTCGCCGCCGATGCCGAGGATGACGCGGTCGTCCTCGATCAGCGGGCACTGACCGTTGTACCACGGCGGGATCTTGGCCTTGTAGTCGTGTACGAGGCTCTTACGCCAGGTTTCCGCGCCGGTTTTTGCGTCGAGGCAGTGGAAGACACACTTGGGATCGAGGCTGAAGACGTACTTGCCATCGACCGCTGGGATCGTGCGCGTGATGCCGTGATTGGGGCGAATGCGTTTCTTTTCGCGAAATCGCCACAACTCGCGGCCGTCGTCCAGCGCCAGGCAGCGCACGCACCACTCGTTCTGCTCGCGATCGTAGTCGTTGACGTAGACGCGGCCCGAGTGGATTGCCGCGGCGGCGTAGCCTTCGCACATCGGCACGGTCCAGAGCACGCGCGGACCGCCCTCGGGCCAGGAACGCAGCAAGCCCGTCTCGCGTGAGATGTTGTCGCGCTGAGCCCCACGGAACTGCGGCCAGTCATCGGCACACAACGTCGCAGCGCACGCGCCCAAGAGCAGAGCTACCAGGAGCTTGTGTCTCATCCCGTGCGGCACCTCATCAGTCATGGCCGAGCCGGCCACACCACGACATATTCTATCGCGAAACCTCCCCGGCGGACAAAAATATCCGGATTGCGCGCCGGCCGGGACCCGGGAAACCTGCGTTTGGCGTCATTCCGAACGCAGTGAGGAATCTACGTGCAGATGCGCAGTGACGCTCGTGCGAAGGTAGATTCCTCCTCGCTGTGCTCGTCGGAATGACGGTTGCCTTGCCACGCCCGGACAGGCACCTCGGTTCCAGCACCGGCAAACCGTCACAGGCGCGTCAACTCCCCCGCAGGTCGTAGCACGCCGCTGCCTTGAGGTTGCGGACGTAGAGCTTGCCGTCGTAGAGCGTCGGCACGGTCCAGCAGCGGCCGCGCATCACGCGGGCCGTGGTGACCGGTTCGTAGCCGCCCGGGCTGGCGGGCGCGATCTGCAACTCGCCGTCTTCGGTCAGCAGAACGATATGGCCGTCGGCGATCACGAGCGTACCGTGCTTCTTGCCACGGACCTTCCATTGCTCTTCGCCGGTCAGGAAATGCACGCAGCGGATGCCCACCTCGTCGCTGGTGTAGAGATAGCCCTCATACAGCACCGGCGTCTGGAACTTGGCGCGGATGTTGCCGTTCTGCCAGACCGTGTCGGCGGCGAGCTTGTCGCCATCTTTGCGCAGCTTGAGCAGAATCGAGCCGTGCCGGTAGCCGGAGCTCAGAAACAGATGACCGTCAGAGAAGATCGGCGTCGCCGCGTTGACGTCCCAGTCGGTCTGCCAGGGCATACGGAAGACTTCACGGCCAGTGTCCGCCGTGACGATTACCGCTTCTTTGCCCATGAAAGCCGCGATGTAGCGCTGGTCCGCGAAGGTGAACGGGTAGGGGGTCGCGTACCCGACCACCTCAGTTTCGCAGGACCACTTTCTCTCGCCCGTGGTCTTGTCGAGCGCGATCAGCTCGTTATTGCCGGTGACAATCGCGAAGTCACCTTCGATCAGCACGGAGGCGCTATAGCCCCATGTGGGCTTCTTATCGAACGACTGGCTCCAGATAATCTTGCCGTCGGCGGCGTCCAGGCAGACCACCCGACCCAGCGCACCCTGGAGGTACACGCGGCCTTCGAATACCGCCGGCGTTGCCCGCGGGCCATCGCCGCCTTGCCCCTCCTCGTAGGCATCTTCGAAGGGCGTCTTCCAGATACGCTTACCCGAGTGAGCGTCGTAGCAGTACGCGACCTGTTTCTCGTTCGAAGTGCCACAGGTGTACGCCTTGCCGGCAACGCACGCGAATCCGGAAAACGCCGCCCCGGCGCTGTCCAACCACAGGCGCGGCGGCGTTTTCTCACCCCAGTTCTTGCGAAAGTCCTTTTCGGCGCTGATGCCGTCGAGGTTAGGACCACGCCATTGCGGCCAGTCATCGGCATTGGCGGCGGTGACGAGCAGACTGGCGATGGTGAGCACAATAATGGCGCGCGACATGGCACTTCCTCCACATGGTCCTGTGGAGGAGGATACCGGAACTCGCTGGTGCGCACCATTTAGATGAGGCGCGTCTACTCAAATCGGAAGGTCTTCAGAAAGTCCGCGAAACCAGCACGGTGTGCCACCATAGTTTCGTCCGGGCCGGCCGCTTTGAAGAACCAGGGGCCTTGCGGCGTCTCCACGACCGCGGCGAGCAGGCGATAGTTGTCCACTGGCGGCTGCGGCTGTCCGCCCATGGTCATGGCGCCAGGACTGAAACGCCCGGAGACTTCGAGGTAAGTCACCTTCAAGCCGTTGGACTCGAGCGTCTCGCGCGTGACGTCTTCCTCCGGCACGGGACCGCCCTCGGGGCCGGAGAACTGGCCCTGCCAGCGCTGGATATTCGCTTCGGTGCCACCGCCGCCGCGCGGCCCGAAGTAGAAAACGGTGAGTTCGCCATCGCCGGTGTCGCCGGGCATGCGATACTGGGCCTTGCGCATGCGCGAAGCCGGCGGGACTGATTCCCATGATTCGGGCGGGTCGTACTTCAGCTCGCCGATGGCGGCTCCGGCACCGTTGGTGGATGGGTTGTCGCCGGAGCTACTCGATGATTGCGGCGTCATGCCGGGGATCGGCGGATGGCCGGAGGGGAGGTTCTGACCGGCGAGCATTTCGCCGCCTTTTTCTTCGACGAATTCCTTGAGCGCGGCCAACTCGTCTTGGGAAGGTTCCGTCGCATCATCGTCCGTAGCCGGTTTGGGTGCCTCCTTGTTCGCAGACGGAGTTGAGGTGCCGCCGCCGGAAGCCGTTTGCGGTTGCTGCTCGCAGCCGGTCAGCAAAGCGGTGAGTGTCACGAATGACAGGTATGAAGTCAGCGCGGTTGCACGTCGAGTCATCTTGTTCTCCAAGCGAGGCATCGGGGCCCGAATTGACAGATTGCTGCGATGCATCTTAGCAGGGATGCGGTGAGCCGTCAGCTTTCAGCCGTCAGCCGGATAGAGGTGTGAGATTGTGTGGGGTTGGCGACAACGTAGCGGCCGAGCTCTTGCTCGGCCGTTGTCTGCGAATGCGGTGCTCAACGCTACGGTTGACCGGGAGGTCGGCCGCTACGCGTGATGCGTTTAGAACGTCGGCTCTTCGCCAAATGCAGCGGGGAACTCGGATTCGTTTCCGATGGGCGGGTCGAGCAATGTCATGTCCTGCGTGTCGAAGTCGTCGCACGCGCCCTCGTCGGCGAGCGTGCGGTCGGCGAGGTTGACACAGATGTTCGTAAAGCCCAGTTGCGCGTCGCCAACGGTGTACTGCGCGGTGGCCAAGAGTCCGGTGCCGCCGCGGAGGTAGTGAACGGCGGATTGCAGTGTGCCGAAGTCGTACACATCGTTGTCGAACACGTACGCGGCGCGGGCGGTCTTCTCGATCGCGTCATCGTCGTTGGTACGCACGTCGATGCGGGCCACGCCATCGTCGAGGGCGTGCTGTGGGTGCACCGCGCCGGACAGATACGCGACGTTCCAGCGATGACGCTCGTCGGTGCGGTCGTAGATGGTGTGGATGTTCAAGTCAGCAGACGTAAACGCGTCGACCGCGTTGGGATGCACGTAGAACTCACCGGCACCGACGTTGTCGGTGGAGGGCTTGGTGGTGATCAACGCGCACAGGAACTGCCGGTAGCCGGGGCCGCGGTCGGTCCAGATGCGCAGCGCGATCGGCAGGTCGACCGCGTTGCCCGAGCCCTCTGCATTGCCGTCGCCGTCAAAGTCAAACACCGCGAAGTCGGCCTTGTAGTCGATGACGGCGCCACGGTAGACGAAGCGGCCCTCGACCTGCGTCTGGTTCGGATCGGTAATGTCATCGCGGATGGTCGCGGCCAGCGCCAAACCGTTGTCGGCCATACGGTGGAAGCGATGCACAACGCTCGCCGAAGAACGCACCACGCGCTGGTAGATATTGCGCGTGCCCTGTGCAGACAGCGCCACGGTGTCTTCGTCCTCCGGCAGCTCAGAGACGTCGAGCGTGATGGCCGACGGCAGGAAGGTCGTCACCTCCTTGTCACCGTTCGTGTTCTGCGAGCCCGGTGGATTGCCGGTGAGGGCTTCGGTGATCGGCGTGCAACCATCGAGGACGACGAGCGAGAGCGCGACGGCAAGGAACAGAATCGTGGTATGGCGCACGGCGATTTCCTCCGTGGTCAGAGAGCAGCGGGACCGGTGGCAACGCATGAAATATCGGCGGCTATTTCGCACGGCGCAACTCGGAACCGCGCCAGATCGGCGAGAACTGCGCGAAGGGGATACGTGGCAGCCGCGTTCGCAGTCATTCCGACGACCAGCGCGAGGAGGAATCTACCCCCACACGCGCCCAACTATGCATTCGCGAGTAGATTCCTCGCTGACGCTCGGAATGACGAAGACGGTGCTCGAAATGACGTCTATGACTCCCTACTTCACATCTTCCTTGAACTGTTCCACGACGCCGGCGGCTGACTGTTTCCCATGATCGCGGGCTCCGGCCGGGTCGAGCGGTACTCCCGGCGGCTGCGGCTCGTTGCCGTCCTCGTTGTGCAGATGAATGGTCTGTGTCGGGAACGCCCACGAAACGCCCAGCCGTTCGGCCAGGCGCAGGATGTCCAGGTACAGACGATGCCGCTCGCGCAGCTCTGTGCCCCAGTCCGGACACTCGTGGAAACAATAGAGCATGATGTCGATCGACGAGGCGGCGAACGCCTTCACATAGACGTGGAAGTAGTCCTTGCGTGTGTACGGGTGCAGCCGGATGATCTCGCGAATCCCCTCGCACAGCGCCTCGAGCTGCTCGGGTGTCGTGTCGTAGGTCACGGAGAGTGCGGTCGACGTGCGGCGGTAGCGCCGCCGCCCCATGTTGTCGACCGTGGCATTCATGATCTCGGCGTTGGGGATGGTGAGCTGAGAGTTGTAGAACGTGCGAATGCGTGAGCTGCGCAATCCGACCGATTCCACCGTGCCTTCTGCGTCGCCGATCGTCACCCAATCCCCGACTTGAAACGGGCGATCGAGCACGACGTTGACCGAGCCGAAGAAGTTCGCGATCGTGTCCTTGGCGGCGAAGGAGATGGCTAGACCGCCGATACCCAGACCGGCGAGCAGGGGGCTGATCTCGAACCCGAATGCGTTGACCACCAGCACGACGCCGACCGCAACGACGACGATCTTGCTCGTTTTCTGGGCGAGCGGTACGAGCACGTCGTCGAGACGTGACGACGTTCGCGATGCACGGGCAGCAAAGTAGTTTGAGATAACGTCGATCAGGCGGTAGAGCGCGACGACTGCGGTGACGGCCATCGCAACGCGCATCACCGGCCAGATCCAGCTCAGCAGACTTGTGCCCAGATCGAGCAGTTGCAAGCCGCCCCACCAGGTGGCGACCATCGCCAGATTTGACGTAGGCCGCAGAGCGTTGCGCACGACGTTTGGGAGCATCGCCGCGCCCTCAGTCTGCAGAATGGCACGGCTAACTGCTGGCAGAACGAATTGCGATAGCATGCGGACGAGAATACCCAGCACGATGACGGCTAGCAGTCCCACCCACTGCCATTGCCGAAGACCCCAGAACGGCGCTTTCAGCCCTGTGGGTACTAGGTACTCGCGCACATACAGCGATGGCAGCGTCCAGAACGACAGGCGCTCGGCTTTCCAGTCGGCGTGGATCGGGCGGCCTTGAAGGGCCTCGTAGATCGGCTCGATGTTGTTCAGGCTGCGTTGCGTGACGAGCCATTCGCCGGCACGGTCGCCACCGCGCTTGCGGCCGATTTCTACCGCGCGCACGCGGTACCGAAGGAGTTCGTACGGATCCGGCGTCGCAGGATCGTCGGGGATGGCCTGCAACACAGGCTTCTCTTCCCGCATCAGCGTCAGCCAGAGCTTGCCGGCCAACATCGGTGCCAGCGTGCGCTGATCGTCCGCAGACATGCGCTCGACGTCGATGCAGTGGACCGCCCGCTCCAGGTCGCCGGCTTTCATGGCCTGTAGGAACGCCTGCAACGTCGCGCGCGGCGAACGGGTATCGTCATCGACACCGATCGGAATTGTCGCGGTAGTTGCGCCCGGCGGCGCGCCCGTTGCCGCGGCAGGGGCGGCTGCGCCGTCGGTGGCGGCCGGGGCCGGGGCCGGCGCCTTGAGCGCCCGCACCATGCGCGGGATGTCCTCGACGGTCTGAGTCGCCACGGTCCATTGAGAGGTGCCTTGCTCGACGTCGCCCGTGCGAATCAGCACGATCTGGAGCGACTCGCCCGACGGGCTGGCGCTGCCGGCGATCGCGTATGTGGCTTTGCGCTGCGGGTCGACATCTTTGGGCAGCGCTTCGAGGTCGAGCGCGCTGGTCTTAAGCAGCGCGTCGAAGACACGCTCGAGCCCGTCGATGTACGTCGGCCCGCTGTTATCGAAGAAGGTCTCGACGCCCGCGGGCGTGCGGTCCTTCAGGTCTTCCAGCACGGCGGCGAAGTCCATGCACGCGACCGCCGCCTCGTACGCGTCCAGGTCCTCGCTCTCGCGTAGCGCGGTGGCTTGTTCCAAAAAGTACTTCACGAAGCCGTACAACGTGCGCCGGTCTTCGATGACGTCCGCGGTCAACCGCCGTCGCCCGATCTGCTGGATCAGGTCATCGAGCTTTTCATGCCACTCGGGGACTTTCTCAACCGTGGGCCACGAGAACATCCACTGTTTCACCGTCTGTTCACTGTCCGGTGTCGTGCGATCGGCCCGCTCCAGGACCAGGATCAGCGGGTCTGCCCCGATCGAGTGCGGCGAGGGCGTCGCCGGATCGGTTGGCAAGGCGTCTTCGCTGCCAAGATCGAGCTGCTCGGCGGTGATCAGACGTTGCAGTATCTCCTCGAGCTGGCGTACGTATTGCGGCGCCGCGTCGGCGAGCTTCTCCTGGTCGGCGGTCAACGCCCCGAAGTCCAGCGCGCTCATCGCACCCGACAAGTCGGGCTGTTCACCCTCAGCCGCGGCACACTGTTCGAGGAAGTACGCCACGGTCGCGTGTGGCGACCGCAGGTGGTTGACCGGTGCGGTAGCGGGGGCCGTCGTGGGCGGAGGTGGTGACGACGCCTCAGGAGTCGCGTCCTGCGCCGCCGCCGGTAGGGTGAGGAGTGACACAAGCGCGAACGGAACTGCCCAGCGGCGAATCTCTGATGGTATGCGCATCACGTGTATCCCGGTCAGAAGGTTCGACCAGCACGACGCCGAACGCGCCGCGCGATCCCGATAATCTATCCACGGTGCCGAATCGTCTCAACGCGGCCGATTCAGTCGGCGCGCAGTTCTCGGAACCGTCGCGAATTCGGCGTTCGGGACGCCGCGATGCTGGTGTGATGCCCGATACAAGCGTCCGGCGTGCGGTGTCGGGCCGCTTCCGTCCGATTTCGAGCTGCGCAACTTGACTGAGGGCATGCGTCCCGGGCGTAGAATGTCTCGGTCGAATGTCCTCGCCGTACGCCTCCAGGAGGGCGATGTGAAGTACAGCTTCGCCAACGCCGTCAGACGCGCTATCTGCATCGGCTTGCCGCTGCTGGCGGTCGCGGGCTGTCCGCTCGACGGATTGCAGACCAGCGCGCTCGACACGCTCGACGGGACTTACTGGGTGGAATACACCAAGGGTGAACTGATCATCTACGAGCTGCCCGCCGAGCGGGCCGATGACGCGCTCTGGTACGCTCTCGCAACGGACGAACCGGATTGGTACGAGGGGCCGGGGCTCTATGACAGCGGTCCGCACGGGCAGTGGTCGCGCACGTCCGATGACGATGACCGCACGCTCGATGAGATCCTCCAGTTGTACGACCCCAGGCCGCGACCCGAAGAGCCGGAGCAACTGACTCTCGGCGAGCGGCTCGCGGGGTTGTATTGGATCACGTACACGGACGGCACACTGTCGCTGTATGAGTTCCCCATGTACCGCGACGAAACGGGCACTTGGCACGATCTCGAACGTGAGCAGCCGGACTGGTACGTCGGGACCGGGCTGTATGAGGTAGACGAATATTTTGCCTGGCGGCGCGTGGCATCGGAGGAGGAAGTAGCGCTGGATGAACTCCAGATGCTGCTCGATTTCAGGCCGCGGCCCGCGGAGGTTCCCGAGACCGGGGCCCCGTCTGCCGGTTGAGCTTCCGCTGTGGCCCGGCCTGGGTGGCAAGGGGGATAACGTCGCGAATCGTCATGGAAGTTGGACGGCGATCCAGATGCGTGGTAATCCTGTCGTGTGAAGGAGGATCACCATGCACGTCGCTGTCACCACAACCCTGCGATCAACCATCTCTGCGTTCACGATCGTGTTCGTATGTGCCCCGGCAACATTCGCAGCTCCGCCGAAAGTCGTAGAGGCTGTTCCTGACAACGGCGATACGACGGTGGACCCGGCCTTGCAGGAACTGCGGGTCACGTTCGACCGGGACATGCGGCAGCGCGGCTTCTCCTGGTGTGGCGGCGGAACGTTCTTCCCGGAGGTGACGGGAAAGCCGTACTGGGATGGGGCGCGAACGTGCGTGTTGCCCGTGAAGCTCGTGCCCGGGCATGAGTATCGATTGAGCATCAACTGCCCGGCGGCGCAGAATTTTCGCAGCAGCGACGGCGTGCCGGCCGAAGCCTATCCGATCACATTCCGCACGCGGTCGAACGATGCGGGCGCTGCGCCCGCAGAAGATCGCGTTACGCCCGCGGATCAGGAAATCGCCGCGCAGGCACTGCGGCGTGCGGTGCGGCAGCATTATTCCTATCGTGACCTGCGCGGCGTGGATTGGGACGCGGAATACTCCAAGTACCTTCCGAAGCTGGAGAAGGCAGAGACTGCTGCCGGGTTTGCACGCATTGCGGCGGAACTGCTGAAGTGTGCCGGCGACATCCACATGTGGGTCGAACACGACGGGATTCGCATCTCGACGGCGCGGCGCAATGTCCCGCCAAATTGTCCGGCCCAGCGATTGACCGAGCGTGTGAAACGGTGGCGTGATGAAGGCGACTGCGTCGCGTGGGGGCGGATCGACCGAGACACCGGCTACCTGCTGATCGATAGCTGGGGGTCACGTTGCGGCACATCCCTCGACTCCATCTTCAGAGCACTGTGGGAGATGTCTGACTGTGCTTCGTTGATTATCGACGTGCGGCGCAATGCCGGCGGCGACGAGGGGCTCGCGCAGCAAGTCGCTGGCTGCTTCGTTGACGAGCCCGCGATCTACGCCAAGCACGTCTTCTGCGATCCGAATGAGCCGGGTGGATTTAGCCCGGTGCGCGAGCGGCAACTGCGGCCCAACAAAGTGCGGTCGAAGTATCGCGGCAGAGTGATCGTACTCAGCGGTCGACACGTGATGAGTAGTTGCGAGGCGTTTGTGCTGATGATGAAGCAAGTGCCCGGTTGCACGATCGTGGGTGACACGACGTACGGCAGTTCCGGGAATCCGCGGCCCCATCGCCTGCCCAACGGCGTGACCGTGTACCTGCCGTCATGGAAGGCGATGACGCCGGACGGGAAGTGTTTTGAGGGGCAGGGCATTCCGCCGGACGTTGAGCTGAAGACGACGCCGGAGGACTTCGCGGGCGGCGCTGATCCGGTGCTGGAGAAGGCGCTGGAGGTGTTGCGGAAGTAGCTGTCAGCTTTCAGCCATCAGCTATCGGCTATCAGCGGTCGTATACTCCAAAGTCTGACGGCGCAGTGTTATCATCGCGCACATGTCCCGGACTGTTGCGCGCTCGATCTCCTGGCTTGTCACCGTGCTGGTCGTGGTGGGCGTCTGGTTCGGCGTGATGTCACTGCCGGGATCAGGCGGGCTGGTCGACGAAATACGCTGGCTGGTGCGGAACGGCACGCCATCGGACCTCAATCGTGCATCCTGGCTGATCCGCCGGGCTGATGATCGTCGCGCAGGTTCAGCCGTGGATGTGCTCACTGAGCTGCTCCATGATCCGGATCCACAGATCGTCCGCGCTGCGCTGATGTTCATCGGCGATTGGTATCCCGTGGATGATCCGCAAGTCGTCACCGTCTACTTGGATTGGCTGCGGCAGGCTTCGACGGAGGAGCGGATCAGGCAACTGCCAAACTGCATGATCGGGGGACGCCGTTTTACGGACACTTTGCAGTCAGAGGCCATACGGTGTTTGAGAGACGATCGCCGCTGGCTTGTGGCGGCCTCGCTCCAGCGCCAGGAGGATGTGCGCGCCCTAGTTGAGGATACGTTGTTTGGTGAGATGGCGGAGGGCACACGTTTGGCCAGACGCCTGCGGGTCATCGACGCGTTACCGACGAATTTGGCGGCCGATGTGATCGCCGCGTCTGTGAAAGCGCAGCCGTGTGATGCGCCGGCGGGGCTGGAGAGTTTCCTCGATGATACGATTCCCGAAGCCCGTTGGGCGGCGGGGCGTATCCTGGCGGCAGCCGGCGATCCGCGCGGGTTGCCGGCGTTGTGCGAGTGGTTGAACACGACGCGAAATCGGTTGCCGCCGCAGGCGGTGCGCATGCTGGATGATCTGCACGGACCCGATTGGAGGTCGAATTGTGCGAGCGGTAGTGCAACGAGTCAGCCGGGCGCGGGTGACGGTTGACGGCGAGACGACGGGCGCGGTCGAACAGGGGCTGCTCGTCTATGCCGCCGCCGCGCCGGACGATACCGCTGACGATGTGCGCTACATTTCGGAGAAAGTGGCGCACCTGCGCATCTTTCCCGACGCACGTAGCAAGATGAACCTGTCGGTGATCGACGTCGACGGGGCGATCCTCGTCGTGAGTGCGTTCACGGTTCAGGCCGACGCACGCCGAGGTCGTCGACCGTCGTTTGACTCGTCTGCGCCAGGCGAAGTGGCGGAGCCGTTGGTGGCGCAACTGGTTTCGGCGATCGGTGCGTTTGGACTACGGGTGGAAACCGGGCGTTTTGCCGAGCACATGCTGGTCGAATCGGTGAATGACGGGCCGATTTGTATCTTGCTCGACTCAAGGCGGTTGATCTGAGCCTCCGACGCTTACGACGTAAGAAGCAACGTCGCGAACATCAGCAGCCAGACCACGTCGACAAAGTGCCAGTACCACGCCGTCCAGCGCAGGCCGTTGTGCCGGTCGGGCGTGTAGCGATCGCGCTGAGCATTCACGGCAACCACCGCCAGGGGCGCCAGCCCGCCGAGAACATGGAGCGCGTGCAGGCCGGTGAACAGGTAGAAGTTGATCGCGAACATGTTGCGATAGGGGGGTAGCTCGGCGCCGACCGCCAGCCACCAGTTGAGCGCCTGGCCGATGACGAAGCCGATCGCGAACAGCAGCGTAAGCACCGTCAGCGTCCGCAAACGGCGTTGAGCGTCGTCGCGGGCCGCACCGACGGCGGCGTGGATCGTGAAGCTGCTGAACACGATTAGTGCGGTGCTCAGCCACAGTGCGACCGGCAATTCCGGCGTGCCTTCGGGCGGCCACGTCTCCGCGCGGGACCACATCACGAAATAGAACGCGAAGATCGCGCCGAACCCCATCCCCAGCGACGCCAGAAACAGGATCATGATCAGCGTGCCGGCCGAGAGCGGTACGCGGTGCGTCGGTTTCTGACCGCCGGCAGTTTGGAGGTCGGTTGCTGCGGACGGGGGTGTGCTGTCGTCGTCTGGCAAGCTGTTTGAGTTCGTGGGCGTTATTGCTGCAACTGGAGCAGCGGGGCGCTGCGCGCATCGGGATCGACCGCGCGGTAGTCGGTGATGTCGGGCTGATACTGGCCGGTGTCGATCAGTGCCACGATGGTGAATAAGGCCACGAAGAACAGGGCCGCGATCAGGATGATCGCGATGATCGGCTTGTCGTACCGCAGGTGCATGAAGTACAGGGCGACCAGCGTGCCCTTGATCGTCGCGATGATCATCGCCATCAGCAGGTTGCCCGTGTGTCCGAGATCGATCCACCACACCGAGCCGACGGTGATGAAGGTCAGTACGAGCAAGACCAGCAAGACGGCCGCGAGCAGCCAGAGCGGCACGTGGTGGCCGACATCGTCGTGTTGGTGGCTGCCGTGCGTTGCTTGCTCTGCCATCGTTAACACCTCGCGAAGCGTGAGCCCGACGGGCTCCGATCAAACGCTGCTGCCTAATGGATCAGGTACAACAGCGGAAACAGGTAGATCCAGACCAGGTCAACCACGTGCCAGTACAGACCGACGATCGGCACGGGTGTGAAGTACGCCGCCGTGAAGTGCCCCTTGAGCGCCTTCACGAGTAGCCAGGTGATGGCCAGCAGCCCGGCGATTACGTGCAGGCCGTGTAGCCCGGTCATCAGGAAATAGATGCCGAAGAAGGTCTGCACGTTGCGGACCTGCTCATCCTCGGAAAGCTCGATCGCCGATCCCGGTTCCAACAGACCGCGTGGCCCGGTGCCGCCCGGCTCGTAGACCCATTGGAGCTGATCTTCGGCGGAGGTGTCCGCGGAAGCTCCTGCGTCAGCGGGTTCGTCGTGCAATGCATCATCGCCTTCGTGCTCATCCGCGTGTGCAGTGGCGGCGTGTGCCTCGTCGTGGGCGTCATTGTGCTCGTCGTCGTGCCCGTGGCCATGCTTCTGCGGATTAAAACCGGTGCCCCACAACAGGCCAGAGTGGATCTTGTGCGAGTACTCGATGTACTTCACGACCAGGAAGCCGCTTCCCAGGGCCAGTGTCGCGACGAGCATCCACACCAGCCACTTCTGGTAGTTGTGTTGTGCGCACCAGACTGCCGCCGCGATTGTGAAACTGCTGACCAGCAGCAGGGCAGTATTCACGCTGCCCCAGAACACGCTGAGATAATGCTGCTTGTAGGCGTGGTAGAAGATCTCCGGGTGGTGGGCCCGATACACCGCGTACGCACAAAACAGCCCAGCGAACAGCAGGATCTCCGTGGCGAGGAACAGCCACATGCCCTGCACGTCCGCTTCGAACTGCTGCTCTTCAGTATCGAAGTGGTGCGCCAGGTGCGGCGGATGTTCGTGCACCGCGTGCGACTCGGCGTCAGTTGCAGTCGACATCGTACTTGGCTCGCTCCAGTTTCCTCGTGAATTGGCTATGACGCCGCGGGTCCACGGTCGGATTCGTAATCGCCGGTTTGTGGGTTGTATTTCAGATCGCTGAAGTCATAGGGGTCGCCGGCCGTGGGCGTGACCGGGTAGTTATCGTGCGGTGGCGGCGAAGCACAGCGCCACTCGAGCGTTGCGCCGCCCCACGGATTCGCCGGCGCCGTTCGCCCCGCGAACAGCGAGTGCAGCAGATACGCGGCAATAATCACAAATCCCACCGCCATCAGGTACGAGCCCCACGTGGACATCTGGTGGAGGTTTTCAAACTCCGGCGGGTAGTTGTAGTACCGCCGCGGCATGCCGTGGGCGCCCATGATGAACTGCGGGAAGAACGTGAGGTTCATGCCGACGAACACGAATACCCAGGCGATGAACGCTGCGGCTTCGTTGTACATGCGGCCGACCATCTTGGGCCACCAGTGGTGGATACCGGCGATCATCGCGATCAGCGTGCTGCCCATCATCACGTAGTGGAAGTGGGCCACGACGAAGTAGGTGTCGTGCAGGTGAACATCCGTCGCCAGCGCGCCCAGGAACAACCCGGTCAGCCCGCCGATGCCGAAGATGAAGATGAACGCCAGCGCGTACAGCATGGGCGCGCGCAGCGAGATCGACCCGCCGTACATCGTCGCGAGCCAGTTGAAGACCTTCACCGCCGAGGGGATCGAGACGGAGTATGTCAGCAGGCTGAAGATGACGCTGATGAGCGTCGACTGACCGCTGACGAACATGTGGTGGCCCCACACGATGAAGCCGAACATCGCAATCGCGATGCTGGAGAACGCGATGAAGTGATAGCCGAAAATGTGCTTGCGGCTGAAGATCGAGATGATCTCGCTGATCACGCCCATCGCGGGCAGAATCATGATGTAGACGGCCGGGTGCGAATAGAACCAGAAGAAGTGCTGGTACAGCACGGGGTCGCCACCCAGGCCGGGGTGGAAAATGCCGAACTGTCCCACGCGTTCAGCGATCAGCAGCAAGCCCGTGATGCCGATCACCGGCGTCGCCAGAATCTGAATCACCGCGGTGGCGTAGAGCGCCCAGAGAAACAGCGGTAGCTCGAACCAGCCCATGCCCGGCGGGCGCATCTTGTGGATCGTGACGATGAAGTTCAGCCCGGTGAAGATCGAACTGAAGCCGAGCACGAACACACCCATCAGCACCGGGATCACGCCGCCCATCGTCGTGTCGGTGGCGTAGGGGATGTAGAACGTCCAGCCGGTGTCGACGCTGCCCATCACGATCGCGAGCACGCTGAACAACGCGCCGGCGACCCACAGGTAGTAGCTCAGCAGGTTGATGCGCGGAAATGCCAGGTCCTTTGCCCCGAGCATAATCGGCAGGACGAAGTTGCCGAGCGCCGCAGGGATGCCGGGGATGATGACCAGGAAGGTCATGATCGCGCCATGCAGCGTGAAGAACTGGTTGTATGTGTCGGCCCCCATGATCGTCTTTTCGGGCGTGAGCAGTTCGGTCCGAATGAGAATCGCGAAGATGCCGCCGAGCAGGAACGCCGCCAGAATCGACACCAGGTACATTACGCCGATGCGCTTGTGGTCGAGCGTACACAGCCACGAGAGGATGCCGCGGCCGTGTGTCAGGTAGTTGTCCCGCGCGGGCGGAGCTGCGGAGTAGTCTGCGGGAATCGTCGCCATCGGTATCACCTGTTCGGGATGCCGGGTTACTCGGAGTCTTTTTCCGTCTCAGTCGGTTGCGAAGCGGCAGCGTCCGCGGCGGGTGCTGCCTCCTCCGTTTCGCGGCCCACGTCGGACAGTGTACTGGTCATGCCCGCCAGTTGCTTCAGGTATTCGATAATAGCCGTGATCTCACGGTCCTTGAGCTGGCCCTTGAACGTTGGCATCACGGGATCGTAACCCGCGACGATCTCCGCCTGCGGGTTGATGATCGACTTGCGCACATACTCTTCGTCAACGAGTACCGTTGCCCCGTCTGTGTGCTTCACTTCACTGCCGAACAGGTCCTTGAAGGTCGGTCCGACGTTCGCCGAGCCATCGATCGAATGGCAGCCGCCGCAGCGCTTGGTGACGACCAGTTGGCCTACTTCGGCGTAGCTGCGGGTCTTGAACGGATCTGAGGCATCGGCGAGCCACTTCTCGAACATGCCCGGCTCGTGTACGACGACGCGCGCCAGCATGTCGGAGTGCTGCGTGCCACAGTACTCCGCACACAGTGCGAGGTATTCGCCCGGCTTGGTCGCCTTGAACCAGATTTTGTTGTACCGCCCCGGTACGGCGTCACGCTTGATACGAAACGCCGGCACGTAAAAGCTGTGAATCACGTCCTGCGATTCGAGGATCAGGCGCACGTTCGTGTCGACCGGGACGTGCAGCTCCGTGTCCTGATGCCCGTTGGGATAGGTGAAATTCCAGTTCCACTTCTGCCCCAGGACGTATACATCCATGGCGTCCGCCGGCGGGTTCATCAAGTCCATGAAGCCGCGGAAGCCCATGTAGAACATCACGACCACGAGGATCAGCGGGATAGTAGTCCACACTAGCTCCAGCGGCGTGTTGTGCGTGACGTTGACGCGCGGTCCTTCACCCTCGACCCGCCGGCGGTAGCGGAAGACGAACACTGTCATCAGGAACACGATGAGGATGAAGAAAAAGACCGAAACCCAGTAAATGAAATAGAACGCCAGATCGGTTTGCGGCGCCTGCGTCGAGGCCTGCGGCGGCAACCAGAACGTGCCGTCCTCGGGCGCCACCGGCGGCCAGTCGATATTGGTCTGCGCGAGCAATCTAGCAAGCAGTGTATTCATACGGTCGGTGTCACCGTGCGTTGGCGGCGCGCCTCGCGTCGCCAGAACCAGGTCAGTACGCCGCCGAGCACGAGCAGGGTCAGGATCGCGACGGCCCGGACGATATTAAACGCGGCGAGCGTATACTCGCCTTCCTCAAAGTGAAAACAGTACAGCAGGAAACGGTCGACAGTCGTTCCGATCTTGCCTTCCGAGGCTTCGACCAGCGACAGCCGTAACGTCTTGGGCTGATACAGGATTCCGTAAAGATAACGCGAGATTCGCCCGTCCGGCGTGCAGAGGATCAGCGCGGCGGCGTGGATCCACTCGTTTGTCTTCGGGTCGTACTGGATGCCGAAGCCCGTCGCGTCGAGCACCTGATCGATGTTTTTCTTGCGCCCGGTGAGGAAGCTCCAGCCGGCGGCTGACTCGGGCCGGTCGTAGTACGTGAGGTAGTTCTTACGCTTGGCCTGCGCGAGCTGCGGCGTTTCGAGCGGGTCGAAGCTGATCGTCAGGATGCGGAACTGATCGCCCGCGATCCAGTCAATCTCTTTCAGCGCATCGACCATGCCATTCAGTTGCAGGCCGCACAGCATCGGACAGCGGTAGTAGTTCAGCGTCAGGATGACCGGCTTCTCGCCGTCGAAGTAGTCGCCGAGCTTCACTTCCTTGCCGTTGTGGTTCTTGAAGCGCAGATCCAGCGGTAGCTTGTTGTCGAGCTTCTCGATGATCTCGACGCCCTCGAGCTCTTCCGGGAGCTCTTCGGTGCGTTCCGATCCGGGGCCGGCCGCGGGGTCCGCTTCCTGGGCGTGCGCTGGGGTGTAGATCGCCAGCAGTAGGGCGAGGCCGATGCAACCCGAGATGGATGCGCGCTGCGTGGTCATGGTTGTTCCGTGCTTGCCCCGGCGGGCGGATTTTCCGCCGCATTCGTTTCAATCCTAGCCTGCGCTTCGATGGATTCCACGTTTTGCGCGTAGAGTTCGATCGCGCGGTCGATCGGGACGGCGATCGTTCCGGCCTCAGCGTCGATCATGCGGTACGTCGTAATCTGCGCCAGTTGTTCGGATCGCAAATCGGTGAACTCGCGCGGCGGGCCGCCGGACATGATCTTCCGCGTCTCTTCGTAATACTGGACGTTTTGATAGAGGGCGATACCTGCGAGCACAACGACGAGGAACATGACCGTGCCGACCAGGCCGATCACGATCGTGCCGGTCGCGTGCGGATCGTCAACAGTGTTCTGCGGCGTCGTCATTTCAAAGCCCTAGACGTTCTCAAACGTGAGTGACTCGTGGAGCCACGGATCACGCTGCGGGGCCAGTGCGTGGCGAGCCATCGGTCGCGTGAAGGCTGCGACAAATACGCCGCCCAAGCCCACGAACAACGCGATGTCCGACACGTGCAGCGGAGCCGCGTGCTCGGCGACCGCGTGTCCGCTCGGGATCACGATGTAGTACAGATCCAGCCAGTGCATCAGTAGGAGCCAGCCGGCGGCGATAACCAGCAGACCGCTGCGCCGTTTCGGATACCGCGAGACCAGCGCGAGGAACGGGGCCACAAAGTGGCCGAACAGCAGCAGCAGGCTCACGCCGATCCACCAGTTGTCGGCCTGGCGCGGCTGGAACCAGACGGTCTCTTCCGGAATGTTAGCGTACCAGATCAGCATGTACTGGCTGAACGCGATGTAGGCCCAGAACACCACGAAGCCGAAGGCCAGCTTGCCAACGTCGTGGAAATGCTCGCGTGTGAGCAGTTGCCCCATGCGTTGCGAGTTCCGCACGACATGCATCACGATCGCCAGCAGCGAGAAGAAGCCGACCAACGCGCCGGAGAAGTAGTACACGCCCCAGATCGTGCTGAACCAGTGCGGATTCAACGACATCAGGGCGTCGACTGCGAAGAACGTGACGGTCAGCGCGTAGAGCAACATGCCCGGTGCGCTCCACCACATCATGTCGAGCGTCAGCTTGGGATCGCCGGTCGCGTCCTGTGCCAGCGATTTCCGCAGGAAGTAGCGGGCCAGCAGCGACCAGATGATGAAATATACAGCGCAGCGGGCGACAAAGAACGGCGCGTTCAAATACGACGCCTTGTGCTGGAGGAGCTCGTCTTCCGCGACGATCTCGGCGTTGGACCATTCGTAGACGCCGGCCATGCCCTGGAAGATCGGAATCAGCAACGGAATGAAGAAGACGCCCAGCACCGGGATCGTGCCGGCGATGAATTCCGCCAATCGACGAATGCCGACGCTCCAGCCAGCACGCGTCAGGTGCTGGAGCATCACGAAGAACAACGCCCCCAACGCGATGCTCAGCACGTAACTGTAATTCAGCAGATACGAGCGAAAGAAGACCTCCCAGCCATCGCGGAACCCAAACACCACGCCGACGATCAGTCCGATCGCGCCGATCACCAAGGCGATGCGCGATACGCTCGCGGCGCCGTTGGACAACGGCTGCGACTCGGCGGTGACGGCTTGTTTGTCGGGCGTATGGGCTGTCATGTTATTCGGTTGTTGGGTTTCCTGTTTGTTCCTAACGCAATTCGGGTCGCACTTCCGGCGGCACATCGTCCAGGTCCGCCTGCTGGCTGAACTGCAACGCGCGGATATACGACACAATCGCCCAGCGGTCGGTCGGTGAAATCTGATCGCCGTAGGGCGGCATACTGCGGATGCCGTTGCTGATCGAGTTGTAGATGTGCCCCAGCGGGCGCGAGCGGGCAAGTTGGTCGTGCAGCGACGTTGGTGCAATCCAGCCGGCGGTCTCCAGCCGCAAGGCAGTAGCGTTGACAGTTCCGTTGCCGGCGCCGCCGAGTCCGTGGCACGGGGCGCAATACACGTTGAAGCGCTCCTGTCCACGGCGGATGAACTGCTCGTTGATCGTGACCTGCTCAGGGTAGGTCGTGGCGTACTCGCCACCGATCTTGCCTTCGTAATAATGCGTGTCGAAGCGGAGGTCGCCGCGGGCGACGGTGCCCTCGGGCTGAGGCCGCGATGCGCGACCGTCGGCGAAGAATGCCGAGGCTGCCTGCTGGGCCTTGAAACGCTCCTGATTATCCATGTCCTGGATGATGTGAATCCGCGGCTCATTGCTCTTGGCGACGCGGGCCCGGGCAATCACAAGCGGCGGAATGAACAACAGCGAGATCAGGATCAGCGTGCTGACCTTGAGGCCGCCCGGCAGCGCACTTGGCGACGACGCGATGTCGTGTATCGCCTCCGGCTGTGATCCGCCCAGACCGCCCAGGAAGCTCGTTGTCTGGCCCTCGTCGAACTTCGCATCCGCGGCATCGACGTAGACGAAAAAGCGATCAGTCGTCACACGCCGGAATCGTTCGGACGCAAACAGGGCCGTGTGGTGCTTCGGCAGGTTGTTCATCGCCAACATGCCAAACACGGCAGCGAACGCGGCCAGCAGCACGGTCGTCTCGAAGATCACGGGAATGTTGGCCGGCAGGCTGAACTCGGGCTTGCCGCTGATGAGGTAGTTGTAGCCCTGGAGGAACGTCGGCAGTCCGGGGAAGTCACTCGCGCCAGTTGCGTTCGTCCACCACTGGAGTACGAGGCCGCCAATGCAGCCGATGAAGCCGAGCAGAAAGACGATGAACGGCAGACGCGTGGGCCGGATGCCCATGGCCTCGTCGATGCCGTGTACGGGGAACGGCGTGTGCGTGTCCCAACGCCTGTAGCCGGCGTCGCGGATCTGTTCGGCCGCGGCGACCAACGCAGTGGGCGAGTCGAATTCGACCAGCAGACCTTCGAGCCGGCCCGCGGTGGCATTCGGACTGTCAGTCTTCACGCCGCTCACTTCTGCTCCTGCTCTGGCTCGAAATCGTCGGGGTTGTAATCAAAGCTTCGCGACGCGGGCACGTGAGCGTGCGCATCCGCGTGCGGCATTACCGTTTTCACCTCTGCCATCGCGACCATCGGCAGGAAGCGGCAGAACAGCAGGAACATCGTGAAGAACAGCCCGAAGCTGCCTGCCAGCGTCAACCAGTCGATCGCGGTCGGTACGTAATAGTGCCACGACGAGGGCAGGAAGTCCTGCGACAGCGAGGTCACCACGATCACGAAGCGCTCGAACCACATCCCGACGTTCACCATCATCACGACGATGAACATCACCCACAGATTGGTTCGACACCACTTGAACCAGAAGAGCTGCGGGGCGAGCACGTTGCAGGTGATCATCGTCCAATATGCCCAAGCGTACGGCCCGAGCGCCCTGGCGCGGAAGATGAAGCTTTCGTATTGGTTGCCGCCGTACCACGAGATGAAGAATTCCATCAGATAGGCATAACCGACGATCGTGCCGGTCAGCAGGATGATCTTGCAGCAGTTCTCGAGGTGACGCAACGTGATGATGTTCTTCAGCCCGAACATCTCTCGCGCCGGCAGCGCCAACGTGACCACCATGGCGAACCCGCCAAAGATCGCACCTGCCACGAAGTACGGCGGGAAGATCGTCGTGTGCCAACCGGGTAGCTGCGAGACGGCGAAGTCGAACGACACGACCGAGTGAACGCTCAGCACCAGCGGCGTGGCGAGCGCGGCGAGAATCAGGTAGGCCCGCTCGAAGCGGTGCCAGTGGCGCGAGGAGCCGGTCCAGCCCATTGCGAAGAGGCCGTAGATGAAGCGGCGGATCTTGTTCTTCGAGCGATCGCGGAACGTCGCTAGGTCGGGAATCATGCCCACGTACCAGAACAGCAGCGACACGGTTGCGTACGTACCGACCGCGAAGACGTCCCACAGCAGCGGGCTGCGGAAGTTCGGCCACATTGCCATCTGGTTGGGCAGGGGACCCATCCAATACGTTACCCAAATGCGGCCAACGTGGATGCCCGGGAAGATGCCTGCGCACATGACGGCAAAGATGGTCATCGCTTCCGCGAAACGGTTGATGCTCGTGCGCCATTTCTGACGAAACAGGAACAGGATCGCGGAAATCAACGTGCCGGCGTGGCCGATACCGACCCAGAACACGAAGTTGATGATGGCGAAGCCCCAGCCGGTGGGGTTATTGACGCCCCACACGCCGACGCCGTTGATGATCAGGTAGCCGATCGACGCGCCGAGAATCGCGAGCAGGACCACGGAGATCGTGAACGCGATGTACCACGCCCGCGGCGGCCGATACGTCTCGGCCGGACCGCACGCCACGTCGGTCAGCGACGTGAAATCGTGTCCGCCGGTGATCAACGGCGCGCGTTCGCCGGGGCGGTTCCAGGTGTTGTCGATCTCGTTCGGTACGCTTGCCATCAAACGCTCTCAGGAGTGACAAGGTGACAAGGTGACAAGGTGACAAGCATCGTCACACGCGTCCGACGCTTTTGCTTTGTTACTTTGTGGCTTTGTCACCTTGTTACCACTCCGACACTCCATTACGTGTGTTCGTTGCCGTGGTCCGTATGTGAATCGCGATTCGCGGGGTTCCGCAATTTCGCCAGGTACGCCGTTCGCGGCTTGACGTTGAGTTCCGCCAGCATGGCGTACGCCCGGTCGTCCTCGTGCAGTCGCCGGACGGCGCTGTTGGGATCGTTCAGATCGCCGAAAGTGATTGCACTCGCCGGACAGGCCTGCGCGCACGCCGGCGTGATCATGCCGTCGGGGATGCTCTCCCACCGCTCGTTCTTAGCCTTGATCTTGACCGCGTTGATGCGCTGCACGCAGTAGGTGCATTTCTCCATTACGCCGCGACTGCGCACCGTTACGAACGGGCTGTTCGCGAGCTTCTCGACGTCGGTCAGTTCCGCCTGAGCGAGCTTGCCCGGGAACGGCGACGTGCCGTGCTTCTTCGAGCGCGGGTGCGCCGGGCCGTGGTGGTTATAGAACCAGTTGAACCGCCGGACCTTGTACGGGCAGTTGTTCGCGCAATACCGCGTGCCGATGCAGCGGTTGTAGACCATCACGTTGAGGCCGTCTTCGTCGTGTACGGTCGCCGCCACGGGGCAGACCTGCTCGCACGGGGCGTTTTCGCAATGCACGCACGCGACCGGCTGGTGTACGACCTCGACGTTGGGAGCAGTCGGTTCACCCTTGAAGTAGCGATCGATGCGGATCCAGTGCATCTCGCGCCCGACCGCGACCTCATCTTTGCCGACTACAGGAATGTTGTTCTCGGCCTGACACGCCAGCGAACACACCCCACACCCGATGCAGGCGTTCAGATCGATCGCCATGCCCCACTTGTGCCCGTCGTAGTCTTTCTCTTTCCAGAGCGACTCAAGCGGCGGGTGGTGGACGCGGTGCTTGGCGAAGTTCGGGTGGTGCTTGAACTCGTCGAGCGTGCCCTCGCGGGCCAGATCGTCGATGCGGCCCTGCATAGCGGCGTCGCCCACCTCGGACTTGATCGCGTGGTGATCCTGCGTGCCGATTAATTCGTGGAATCCGCCGGCGAGCTTCACCGAAGCGCCCGCGATGGACATGCCATCCACAGTTCGCAACGAGTGCGTCGCAAAGCCGACGCCATCGCCGACGGCTCCCGCGGTCGTGCGGGCGTATCCCATCGGCAGGGTGATCGTTTTCCGCGCGTGGCCCGGCAGCATGTACACCGGCACATTGAGCGTGCGTTGCCCGACGGTGATCTCGATCTGCTGGCCGTTACGATCGATGCCGAGCTCGGCGGCGTCTGCCGGCGAAATCAGCGCGGCGTTGTCCCACGTCAGCTTGGTGATCGGATCGGGCAGTTCCTGAAGCCAGGCATTGTTCGCAAAACGTCCGTCGAACGCGCTGTAATCCGGCGTGAAAACGACGTCCCACTCCCCGGATGTATCGCTGGTCGGCGGCGAGAATCCTGCGAGTGTGGCAGATTCCGTTGCCCAGGCGGTGTCTTTGACGATGCCGTCAGCCAGCGATTGTTTCCACACGGTCTCGTCGCCATTGACCAGTTCGTTGAACGTTGCTTGCGTGATCTTGTGGCCGTCGGTCGTGGAATCGCCCGTGATTAACGCGAGCAGCTCGGTTGGCGTACGCCCGTTGTATAGCGGTTCGATTAGCGGCTGACATATGCTGAGCGTTCCGTCCCAGGCCCGGGCATCGCCCCACGCTTCGAGGAAGTGTGCCCGCGGCGCGTGCCACGAGCAGAGTTGCGATGTTTCGTTGTCGTAGAGGCTCAGGTGAATGCGCGTCGGCACCTGCTCCAGAGCCCCAGCGAATTCCAGGTCCGCCGGTGCGTCGTACACCGCGTTGCCGCCGAGCATGACCAGCGTGTCGACGTTGCCGGCACGCATTCGCTCGACGAGCCGGGTGATGTTCGCGACGTGCGATTCCCGCTCCGCATCCGGCTCGGCCGTGTACGACACCGTGTTGCCCGGGGCGTCGAGCCAGGCGTTCAGGTGTTGTGCGATCGCGTGGACTTCAGGCGGTTGATTCGGGCCGACCACAATCGCGCAACGGCCGCGATGTGCCGCCAGATCGTGCGCCAGCGACTCGATGACCTTGTGATCGACGCTTGATTCGCTCTTCGCGGGTGCGAGCCACTGTGGTGTGTCGCTGACGTGCAGCTCGTCGGCGAGTTGCCGCGCCAGTTGCCGCACGAGCACACCGATCTCGCTCGGACGCACCGCTGTACGATGATCGGCCAGACTTCCCGTCAGCGACATCCCACCCTCGAACGTGTAGAAACGACTCATCTTGCCATCAACCGGTCGGCGTCGGGCCGCGAAGTCGCCCGCGTACTTTACCGCCGCCGGGTGGGTCATCAGGAAGTCGCTGTCGAGGCTGACGATCACATCCGCTTTGTCCAGGTGCAGGTGCGAGCGCAACGGCGTGCCGAAGGCCAGCCGCGCACCCTCAATCTCACTGTCACGCGAGATTGGCTCATATTCGTAGAGCTCGGCCTCGGGAAACGCCGCCCGGAACTTCGCCTTCATGCGCGCGAAGCTCGGCGAGGAAGTGTTCTCGTGCAGCACACACAGCCTCGACCCGCGCGACGTGCGCAGTTCGTCGAAGTGCTGCGACACGAAAGCGTCAAACTCATCCCACCGGCGGTGTGGCGTGATGGCCTGGTCTTCGCGTTGCACGACGCGCTGACTGCGATTGGGATCGTATAGTTCAAGTATCGCAGCCTGCATCCAGGAATTCGTCCGGCCGCGGCTGAACGGGTGTAGGTCATTGCCCTCGATCTTGATCGGGCGCCCCTCGTAGCTCGTGACCAGCAGTCCCGTCGCGACGCCGTTCAGCTCGAACGCTGTCGCGTAATGACTCGGTACGCCCGGGATGCGGTCATACGGTTGCCGCGTGGCGGGGACGATGTGTTCCTTTGGCCAGCGGCAGGCGGTCAGACCGGCCAGGCCGAGCGACGCCCCCATGAGTTTGAGGAAACGGCGGCGCGAACTCGGTCTCTGCAGCTCACCCGCGAGCGTGGGGAACTCGGCCTGGAGGAACTCCTGGAACTCAGGTGTGTTTGCGTGCTCGTCGAGGCTCCGCCAATAGGCCGGCCCGGGCTTGTCGCGCGTCAACGATGGCATACCGAACACCCTTGCAGATACTCCGGTTCGCGAATGTCGTAGTCTTTGAGCAGCTTTTCTCCGTAGGCTTGTGGATCGGCGCCTTCGGGCGGCGCCCAGGTCATGTTGGTGATCTGATCCAACGGCCGCAGGTGCGGGGCCGGGTTGCGATGGCACTCCAGGCACCACCCCATGCTGAGCGGCTCAGCCTGGTACACGACCTCCATGCGATCGACGCGGCCGTGGCAGCTCACGCAGCCGACGCCGCGGTTCACGTGTGCGCTGTGATCGAAGTAGGCGTAATCGGGCAGGTCGTGTACTCGTACCCAGGGGATCGGATAGCCCGGCTCGACGTGCTCGTCGCCGTAAAACGCGGTGTGCAGGAGCTGGAGCTTCTCGCTTCCGGCGTGAATGCCGTACTCCTTGTTATGGCAGTTCACACAGGTGCGGGTCGGGGGGATCGCCGCGTGGGCAGATTGCTCGACGGTGCTGTGGCAGTAGCGACAATCAATGCCGAGGTCGCCGGCGTGCAGCTTATGGCTGTAGGGGATAGGTTGCTCGGGTGCGTAGCCCACGTCCGTCGCCAGAGGAGAGAATCCGTAGAGCACGCACAGGCCCGCGTACGCGGGCGCGATCAGCACGACCAGCAGCACCAGAACCCGGGTCTGGTTGAACCATTTGGGGAACACCGGCGTACCGATGACCAACTCCCTTCATAAACGTTGCAAACGTGCAATTGGGGCTCGATATTAGAGCCCGCAGCACACGGGTCAATAGCGCCCGCCGACCTTCGGAGATTTTGCGATGGTTGTACCGCCCCGTCGGCACGACATCCCGCACGCGGTCGCCGCGTATCGTGTAACATCGTGCAACAACAGCGAAGAGCGCGATGCTCGGTAGTCGCACCGGTTGAGTGTCGGTTTGCTCGCGCGCACGTGCGGTCCTAGAATCGACTGAATCTGAAACTTCGCCGTGGTCCGTACGGGTGCTCGCTCAGCCATGGTCAATCGCTGGATTGGAATACTCACGCTCGCATTGATGCTGATCGCCAATGCGGCGGTCGTCTTGCAAGACGTCGTTCCGCACTGGATGGCGACGGACGAACCACCATCCGTTGTCAACACGTTGCCGACCGGCGGCGAGATCAGAACGCAGGTGGGGATCTTCGACGACGAGGAGCGCGAGCTCGGTCGTAGCTGGACCGTGAGCAAAAAGACGGGGATCGGGGGAATCGTGACGGTGGAAACCAACACGCTGCTGCACCCGATCGACCTGCCGCAGCGCTGGCGGACGCCCCGCGTGCGGATTCAGACCAAGCTGACCTTTCGGACCCGTGACGACAGCGACATTGAGAGCACGCGGGATGCGAACGCGATATCGACCGTGGACCTGGAGCCAGGCGAGGTCGTCGTGGATGACCTCGACTTTCGCATGCACGGCCTAGGAATGCCCGTGTCGTTGAAGGCTGAGGCTATGCCCCAGGGCGACTTTCCCTTCGAGTGGCAGGTCGGCCGTCGGATGGGGCGCGGTGTGCTGGATTCGCGTGCCCCGGCGGCGTTGGGTGATGTGATTCGGCCGTTTGACCGTTTGCCCAAGCTCTATGAGGGTCGTCGCTGGAAGGTCGATCTGCTCGACCCGCTCGCTCAACTTTTGCCGAACGTAGACGCGTCAAGCTTTGCGATGGACCCGGTGATTGTGGAAGTGACCGGTCGCGAGGTGATCGAGTATCGCGGCGTGCCGGTGAAGGCATTCGTGGTCGAGGGAGCCGGGGCGACGGCCTGGGTCGATTCGGGTGGGCGCGTGTTGCGACAGGAGGTGGTGGTGCCCGTGCTCGGCAAGCTCGTCCTGCTCGACGAGCCCTACGACGAAGACAGTCTGACCGAGGCGCTGCGGATTGTTCCATCGGAATTCACAGGAGCTCAAGGGGCCAAGCCATGACCGCGACCGACGCGCAGGCGGACCCGGTGAGTGGCAGGCGTGAGATTACCGTGGAGATTGCGGCCGTAGCCAAGAGCTTCGGCTCCAAGCGCGCCGTCTCAGACTTGTCGCTGACACTGGTGTCTGGCGAGGTCTTTGCCTTTCTCGGACCGAACGGCGCCGGTAAGACGACCACACTGAAAATGACCACGGGGCTGTTGCGACCGGACGTGGGGTACATTCGCGTATGCGGGCACCGACTCGACCGCACCGAGCAACGTGCCAAGCAGTACCTCGCGTATGTTCCCGATCAGCCCTTTGTTTACGACAAGCTGACCGGACGCGAGTTCCTGAATTTCACGCGTCAGATGTACGGCGTTTCGGTCGAGCTAGCCGCCGAGCGATTGGATGATCTCAATCGTCGACTCGACATGAACGGGTTTCTGGATCAGCTCTGCGAGACGTACAGTCACGGAATGAAGCAGAAGGTGGCGCTCGCCGCGGCGTTGATTCACGGTCCGCGGGTGCTGGTAGTTGATGAGCCGATGGTGGGCCTGGACCCGCGCACAGCCCGCGTGATCAAGGATATCTTTCGCGAGCTGGCCGGGAACGGCGGCACCGTGTTTATGAGCACGCACACGCTGGATGTGGCGGAGCAGGTCGCCGACCGGATCGGAATCATTCACAAGAGCAAGCTGATCGCGCTGGGAACGCTGGCGGATCTGCGCCAGAAGGCGGCCTTGGACGGTCGGCTGGAAGACGTTTTCCTGCGGCTCACAGAAGAGACCGACGAGACTGCTCCGGATGCCTGACGGCTCAGAGTCGCGAACGTATGTCGGTGCGGGGGTAGGGGCAGCCCGGCCGTCAGCGACGTTCTCCGTCGGTATCGCCCGATGCACGGGGCGCCGGTGTGTCGGCCGGCGCCGTGGTCGTCACGTCCGGCAGCGGCCAGCGGTCTCGCTCGCGGCGCCAGTGGGCAACTTCGTCAGGTTTCGCCAACGCTTCGTAGAGCGCGATAAGACGGCCCGCCGCCTCGCGGCGCCGCTGGTTACTGGCTCCGCGGTCTGTTGTGAGCACGTTGTAGCTGCGGTGTAACAGAGTTTCCGCTTCGTCGAACTGGCCGGCGCGTGTGAAGCAGCCGCCCAACAAGCTCTCCGCGTGCGCAGTCAGGCCGTGGTCCGCGCCGGCCGACTCGGTCCACAGGCTCACGGCGCTGCGGAGCAGGCTCTCCGCCGCGTATAACTCGCCGGCGTCGAGCGCCGCCACTCCGTCGCGCTCCAGTTGCGTCGCCTGATCTCTCATCACATAGGCGATCGCCCGGCGCTCCCGGCCCTCGATCGGCTCGCGTGCCTTTCGAATCGCGGCTTCCGAGCGCGACGATTGGATCCACAGCATGATGACGAACGCCGGCACGAGCACAAACGCCACCACCAGCAGAATGAACTCGGCCTGATGGCGCACGATCCACTTGCGCACCAGGTACAGCAAACTGGGCGGACGGGCACTGATCGGCTGATCTTCCATGTGCCGTTGCAGGTCGTCAGAAAGCGCGGCGGGGCTGTCGTACCGGCGCGCGGGGGCCTTATCGAGCGCTTTGAGAATGATCGTCTCGAGATCGCCGCGCAGCGCGCGATTGAACAGGCTCGGTTTGCGCGGCGGCTCTTCGCAGATCGTTCGCAACGCCTCGTGCGGCATGACACGCGTGACGTCGTACGGCAGATGTTGCGTAAGCAGCTCGTACAGAATCACGCCGAGCGAGTAAACGTCGCTGCGCAGGTCAGTCTCCACCGCGGCCTCGTCCGGACGGACACGTGCCTGCTCGGGGCTCATGTACGGCAGCGTGCCGAGGATCTTCCCGACTTCCATCGTCGCAGTGCTGACGGCGCCGTCCTGCGTACCGATGCGGGCCAGGCCGAAGTCCAGGATCTTCGGGTTTCCGCTGGCGTCGATGATGATATTGGATGGTTTCAGATCGCGGTGGATCACGCCGCGCTGGTGGGCGTAATGCACCGCCTCGCAGATTCTGCGGAACAATTGAATGCGTTCGTGCTGCCGGAGCTGGCGCAACCGGACATACTCGGTCAGCCGCACGCCGCGCACCAGTTCCATCGTGAAAAAGTGACGTCCGTCGCGGGCCCGTCCAGCGTCGTAGATGGACGCGATTGCGGGGTGCCGCAGCCGGGCGAGAATCTGGACCTCACGCTCGAACATGCGAACGTGGTGACCGTTGCCCAGCGCAGACGCGCTGATCATCTTGAGCGCCACCGCGCGCCGCGGCTGCTCCTGCTCGGCCTCGTACACGATGCCCATGCCGCCGCGGCCGATTTCACGCACGAGTCGATAACCTGGCACGACGTCAGTCGGCGGGGCGGGGTGCTCGCGCGCCGACGCAAGCTCGCACGACTCGCGCCACGCTGACGCGATCAACTCGCGCTCGTATTTGGCGGCCACGTATTTTGAGCGTCTTGGCATCGTGTATCCGTCCGCACGACTCCGCCGACGTTGCGGAACCTGGAGTGTTCTGAAGTTTATCCGGTGCCACTCAGAAACTGTGACGGCCGGCCGAGGATCTCGCCGATCTGGCGATGCGCTCGCGCCCGGAGCATGAATACGGCGCCGGGGCTGCGGTCGAGCGTGGCGGCGACGGTCTCGACCGGCTGGCCTTCGAGGTCATAGAGGCGCACGACGGTCCGATAAGTTTCCGGGAGCTGTGCGACCGCCTTTTCCAGCCGGTCGCCCGCTTCGGCCTGCGCGGCCAGACGGCTCGGCGTCGTGGTCACCATCTGGATCTGGTCGTACAGTGCCGTCAGCGGTTGATCCGTTTTGGGCGTCACGCGCCGTCGTCCGCGACCGCGCTTGTCAGCCTCGAACATCCGAATGGCGTCCAGGAGATTCCGGCGGGCCAGCGTCGTCAGCCACGCTCGAAAAGCCCCGTCCCCGCGCGGTTCGAACCGACCGATGTCGAGGAATGCGTCGATGTACGTTTCCTGCATGACGTCATCGACGGTGAGCACGGCGCGCCAGCGCGGCGGGATTTTGCCTTCCAGTGACTGGCGCACCAGCGGGGCGGTGGCCTCGAGCAGACGGGCCAGGGCTTCGCCATCACCGGCGACGGCCCGCTCGGTCAGGTCAGATTGCAACTCTGGTTCATTCATACACTTAGCGCCAGTGATCGTTTGTTCGCGGCATATGCTCCAGCGTACCTACGGGCAGGTGTTGACGCAATCGAGATTCATAAGCTCCACTCTACCATAAGTTTAGGCGACTGTGATGCGAACCTCAGCTTGATTTGCCAGCGACGGCGGTGAATTCGAGCGTGAGCAAACCCGCCACGATCCGCTTATGACAATGGATGGTTACAGATCCTGTCTGGGACCGTGTCGCGATTTCACATCGTTGCCGAGCTGCAAGCATCGGCGGCGCAACTAGGCCCGCCGATGATTCGTGCTGAAAACTGACCAGGAGTGAGCAATGAGAGATCTGAGAGCGAAGAAAGGCTTTACGCTGATCGAACTGCTGGTGGTCGTGGCGATCATCGCACTGCTGATTTCGATTCTGCTGCCATCACTGCGTGATGCAAAGGAGCAGGCCAAAATCGCCAAGTGCCTCTCCGGCCTCCGCAATCTCATGACGTCGACCATCCTCTACTTCCAGGACTACAACGACGCGTTTCCGTTCTACACCGTGGGTGGCGGCGGCGGCGTTTGCACTTGGTCGTATGGAGGCAAGACGAGTGATGAATACTGGAAGAGCCACCCGGACTACGGCGACTTGTTCTACATCCCTTCGCAGCATCGTCCGCTGAACGAATACGTCATGGGTGGTGATATGGAGCCGGATCTCTACGAGGGCGGACAGCTTGTGAAACGGACCGAGGTGCCGACCCTGGAGTGCCCGGGCGACAGGACGTCGCACCAGCGGTTCTGGGATAGCGCTACCGAAGCCGTTCAGATCAGCTCGTACGACGACATCGGGACGAGCTATCACTTCAACATGCACGCGATCTCGGACACGAACATCGACGAATGGCAGAACAACGGAGCGGGCTGGACCACGCTGGTCCGGGCGCTCGTCAAAGACACGATGGGCGGTATGGTGGCCACGTTGACGTTCTACCATGAAGATCCGATGGACTACGCATTGGATAACGAAGTCGAGCGCCTCGGTAACCACCGCAAACTGTCGAAGCACACGGTCGGTTTTCTCGATGGCCACGCGGATTACAAGCTGATGGACACGCGCGACCATTGCGGCGTCGGTTGGCAGTCGATCAACCCGAACTGGGTGTACAAATTCGGCATGCAACGACCGCCGATCTATTACGATCTGCCCGGAAAGAACTGTGATCCCAAGAACCACTAGCCGGCGCTGCCGGTAGCGCCGCGCGTCGAGGCCGCCTATGCGATGTTGGATACGTCGTTCAGGCGGCTTCGCCGTTGAACGGACCTGCGCACGGGCTCGCGAACACCACAACGACTGATTTAGGGAGTGAGGCCATGAGACGATTACGTAACCGGCGGGGATTTACGCTGATTGAACTGCTGGTGGTAGTAGCAATCATCGCGCTGCTGATTTCGATTCTGCTGCCATCGCTGCGGGATGCGAAGGAACAGGCGAATGTCGCCAAATGCTTGTCGAATTTCCGCCAATTGATGCTCTCCACGTTTATGTACTTCGAGGACTACAACGACACGTTCCCGTTGTTCGTGAGCAGCCTGGGCGGAGGTCTCAGCACGTGTTCGTGGACCTACGGCGGCAAGACGTCCCACGAAGACTGGAAGACATTCGGTGAGGGATGGGTCCTGCCGGTCCATACGCGTCCCATCAACGAGTACATCATGGGCGGCGAGTTTGAGCCCGACCTGATGGATGGTAACACGGTCCTGAAGCGAACGGAGATTCCGGGCGTGCATTGTCCCTCGGACCGCGCGTCGCACCAGCGTCTGTTCAATCAGTTGCCCGGTGATGAGGCGCTCCAGATCAGCTCGTACGACGACATCGGCACGAGCTACCACTTCAATCTCCAGTCGTTGCAGGACACGAACATCGACGTGTGGGCCAACCAGGGGCAGGGTTGGTTAGATAACTGCCGCGCGATCGTGAAGGACACCATCGGCGGTATGGTGTCCACATTTACGTTCTATTGGGAAGACCCAATGGACTTTGCCCTGTATGACAAGATTCAGAAGATCGGCAACCACCGCAAGCTCAACAAGCACAGCGTGGGCTTCCTCGACGGGCACGCTGAGTACAAGCTGATCGACACGCGCGACTACTGTGGCGTGGGGTGGAACACGATCAATCCGAACTGGGTGTACAAATTCGGTATGCAGCGACCGCCGATCTACTACACCGAGCCCGGGAAGAACTGCGATCCCAAGAACCACTAGCCTGCGTTCTTAATAGCGACGAAAGCCGAGGCCGCCTGCCCGCCGCATCGAGCGATGGGCAGGCGGTTCGGCTTATGGGCGGGACGCCGAGCACGCCGTCAGGCGCAATGCGCGAAACGAAACCGACACCCTCAGCGTCAGTCGCTCGAGTCGTGGTTTGGTAGACCTGGTTGTCGATGCGGGGCGCGACTAGTAGTCGCGGCGCGGTCGGCGACCGCCGCCGCCGCCGCCACCGGTGCGCGGCTTGGCTTCGTTGACGGTCAGGGTGCGTCCGTTGTGCTCCGCACCGTTGAGGGCGTTGATGGCCGACTGGGCCTCTTCCTCGCTGCTCATCTCGACGAATCCGAAGCCGCGGCTGCGCCCCGTCTCGCGATCTGAGACCACCTGGGCGCTGCGCACTTCGCCGTGCTCCGAAAGAAGCTGTTCGAGGTCCGCACTGCTCATACCGTAGTCGAGATTTCCCACGTAGATCTTGGTACCCACCTTCGTGGACTCCTGTAGCAGACACGCAGCCCATTCGCACGCTTTCCGGGCTGCTGAGAAAGTGGCCGAACAGCGGCCGATGCTGGTGGGAAGGTGAATCGAGGTCAGACGTCACGGACCTGCAATACCAGCACGCCGAGATCGCATCTGCTTCAACATACCGACCTACCAGCAGCGCAGTATAACAAACGCAGGACGCCCGTCGACAAGCCGCTTGGCGAACTTTCTCAACTATGGCCGTGGTTGCCTTTGACCAACGGACCGCCTCCTCCGCTTCGCGCACCGGCGCACAGTTGCTACAGTGCAAGGATTCGCAGGTTAACTCGATCGGCAGGCACGTCAGGAGTCTCAGAAATGCGCAGATTCGCTTTGCTGTTGGTTATGGTTACGTGTTGGGGCTGTGCGGGCTTCGGTGGTGAGCGGCACAGTTGGACGCAGTTGTCGCTGGGCACCTGCGGTGTCGACGAATTCCTCGCCAAGCATCCCGCCAGCGATGGGCGCGGTGTCGTGATCGCCGTGCTCGATACCGGCGTCGATCCCTCGATTCCGGGGCTGACGCACACGCCCGACGGCGAGGTCAAGGTGATCGACGTGCAGGACTTCACTGGTGACGGCGACGTCGAGCTGGAGTGGATCCCGTTCGACGCCGAGAAGGGCAAGCTGTTGCTGTACGACGGGGATGGCGTTGCGATCGAAATCGAGCCGCCGGATGTGGACGCGGCACCGGCCGGCAACGAGCGCGAATGGTGGTACGGCGTGTTCGCCGAGGCGACTTTCGCCGCGTCCGATCTGCCGGACATGAACGCCAACGGCGCCGAGGACGATGAGTTTCCCGTGCTCGTGACAGCGTTGAAGGGCGATCGCGACGACCTCGCAGTGTGCTACGTCGACACGGACATGGACCGCAGCTTCGCGGACGAGAAGCCGCTGCGCAACTACAAGCTCGCGTACGACACGTTTACGCTGCACCGTGACGAACCCGAGTCGCAGATCGTTCCGATGACATTCGCGGTGAACATCTTCCTGCGGCAAAGCAAGGTCGTGATCCACTTCGACGAAGGTGCGCACGGAACACACGTCGCGGGAATCGCGGCCGGCCACAACATCAACAACCAGGAAGGCTTCGACGGCGTCGCACCCGGTGCCAAGCTGATGAGCCTGAAGATCGGTAAGGGGGCGGCCGGCGGCATCAGTGTGACCGAGAGCAAGAAGAAGGCGCTGCGCTACGCCGCCCGCTATTCCCGCGAGCACAACGTGCCGGTGGTCTGCAATCTGTCATACGGCGTATCGTCCGAGATCGAGGGGAACTCCGACATCGACGAGTTCGTCAGCGAGATCCTGCGCGAGAATCCGTATCTGATCTTCTGCACGTCGGGCGGCAACGAAGGCGTTGGCCTGTCAACGATCGGTACCCCGTCTGCATCGACGGATGCGATCAGTGTCGCTGCGATGATGGCCGCCGACACCGGTCGCGATGTTGCCGGTTATCACATGGACGCGCCGGCTGTCACATTGTTCAGCTCACGTGGCGGCGAGTTGGACAAGCCCGACATCGCGACGCCGGGCTGGTCGACATCGACGGTGCCGCGGCACGTGACCGGCCGCGACTTCTGGGCCGGGACGAGCATGGCCAGCCCGTACGCGGCGGGTCTGTGTGCGGTGCTGATCAGCTATGCGATGCAGGAAGATGCCGACGTGAAGGTGCGTTCGTGGGACGTGAAGCGCGCTCTGTGGGCCGGCTCGGAGCCGTTAGCCGACGCGACGCCGCTGGATTACGGCTGGGGTGTGCCGAACACGGCCAAGGCTGCGAAGAAGCTCGAACAGTACCTGGCACGAGCGGAAGACGATCCGGTGATTGGCTACGACATCTCGACGTCGTCGCCCACGGGGTATCACGGTAGTTCACCGGCGGCGTTCTGGCGCAGCACGTACTTCCCCAGTGGCGAGGACCGCCAGACGTTTACGATCGAACCGGTGTTCGCGCCGGTGACAGACGCGTCGGCGCGCACGTCATTCACGCGGAAGTACGAGCTCAAGTCGAAGTCGCCCTGGTGCCAGGTGACGCAGGAGTCTGTCTATCTGCGCAGCGAACAAAACGCGCGCGTGTACGTTGAGTACGACGCCGATCAGCTCACCGAACCCGGCGTTCACGTTGGCGTGGTTGAGGCGTTCGTTGACGGCCTGCCGGAGTTCCGTCTGCTGAATACCGTCATCATGCCGTACACGTTTGACGCGGCCGACGACTACGCACGTGAGTTCACCGGCAAGACGGACGGCTGGCATCCGCAGCGGTATTTCGTTGCCGTGCCGCCGGGCGCGTCGGCGATGCGGTTGACGTTGTCGGCGCCGGAGGGCGAGCGCTCGGAAGCGCGGTTCTACGGCGTGTTCGATCCGGAGGGCGCCGAATTCTACCAGGGTGGAGCACTCGATACTGAGGACGGCGTCGACGAGCTCTCCTGGGTGTTCGACGAGGAGCTGACGCCCGGCGTGTGGGAGATTCCGGTCACGTCGCGCAGGCCCGACCAGAGCTGGCCTTACGAGCTCAAGGTGCAGTTCTATGGTCTGCACGCTGACCCCACCGTCATTACCGAAGGCAGCAAGACCAAGCCGTCCGGCAAACTGGTCGTCACGAACGTCTACGGCAAGGCTGTTCTGACAAACGCGACCGGGCGTATCGAGGGCTTCCGCCAGTACAAAGAGGACGAGTTCGAGGGCCTCGACGACACGCTGAGCTACTCCGTTAAGGTCGACGATCGCTGCAACCGCATCCGGCTGCATCTGGAAATGACGCCCGAGGCGTACGCGACCACGACCGACATCGCGGTGATCGCGAAAGCGGGCGACGACGTGCTGCACAAGACCGCATTCAATCGCCGTACGCTGGAGACCTCGTTCAGCACGCGCGGCAAGAAGTCGATCACGATCGAGCTCATCGGCGGGTTCGCGGTCGCGGACCGCGAGCGTAAGACGCCGATAACGGTGAACATCGACCAGATGCTCAAGAGCGCGGTCGACGTCTCGCCCGAGTACGACGGCTCGTCGACGATCCGGTTCTATCCGGGCGTGCCGCAGATTGTCGAGTTCTCAGTGGGCAAGAAGCTCGATAACGCGCCCAAGGGCACGACGCCGGTCGGCTACATCCGCTTCGCCGAGCGCGCCAGCGGCGATGTCGTGCTGCGCGTGCCGATCGAGATTGACGGTTAGCAGCAGTTCGTCATCCCGAACGGAGTGCGGGATCTGCTCGCGACTCGGCGGCAGCGTCGATGCGTGGGCAGATTCCTCTCCGCTAGGCTCGTCGGAATGACGCGCGATATTTCAGCCATATCCTTCCTGTCGCGCTATCATCACTGCGACGTTCGGGCCAGCGCCCGCTCTGGAAGCGGGCGCGGCGCTATTCAGACCGCTACGAAGCAACTGATCACCTGCCAGGGAGCAGAAACGATGGCCATATTGGCGATTGCGTTGGGGGGTATCCTCACACTTCTCGGTGTGGGTGGTTACGTCGCGACCGAGATGGTGAGCAAGACAGCCCTGATTCCTGCGGCGTTCGGCATACCCCTGATAGCCCTGGGCGTGCTCGGACTACGCCCCGCGTTGCGCAAGCACACGATACACGCCGCCGCGGCAATCGCATTGTTGGGTATCGTCGGCACCGCGCGGGCGCTGCCCAAGCTGCCGGCGTGGTTCCGAGGCGATGAACTGGACCGCCCGGCCGCCGTGGTTGCCCAATCCCTGATGGCGATCTTCTGTACGATCTTCGTCGTGCTCGCAATCAAGTCCTTTATCGACGCTCGTCGATCCGGGGCGGCCGGCGGACCAGGCGCCACTGCCGGTACATAGCCCACGTTGACGGAGAAGGCGGTGCTGTCTATCATTTTGCAGTAAAATGTAGCCAAGGCTACATTTTGGGCCGATACACGGGTTAGCAACGGACTTGGGAGGTCCAGAATGCTGCAATCACCTGCGTTTCGTTCGAGTATGCTCTTGGTTGTCGTCGCGGCTTGTGGTATCGCGTTGACCGGATGCTCGGAGACGCCGAACAAGGACGGGCAGGCCAGCGGCTCGACGCGATCCACACCGTACACGGTCGTCACGACAGTCGGAATGGTCACCGACATCGTGGAGCGCGTCGCCGGAGAACGGGCCGAAGTGTCCGGGATCATCGGCACCGGCGTCGACCCGCACCTGTACAAGCCGACGCGCAACGACATCGCCCAACTCCAGGCGGCGGACGTGGTCTTCTACTGCGGGCTGCTGCTCGAAGGAAAGATGACCGACGCGTTGATCAAGCTCGGCCGGTCGGGCAAGCCGATCTACGCCGTCACAGAACGCATCGATCCCAAATACCTGCTCTCGCCGGAGGGCGATGAAGGCCACCACGACCCGCACGTATGGATGGATGTGACGGCTTGGATTCAAGCGGTCAGGGTGGTTGCTGAAGCATTGGGCGAATACGATCCGCCGCACGCGGAGGAGTACCGCGTGAACGCGGACAACTACTCGGCGGAACTCGAATCACTCGATGCGTATGTGAAGGGCGTGATCGCCTCGATCCCGGGAGAACATCGCGTGCTGGTCACAGCGCACGATGCGTTCAATTACTTCGGCCGGGCGTATGGGCTGCGCGTCGTCGGTATTCAGGGTCTCTCGACAGAGTCCGAAGCGGGCCTGGAAGACATCAACCGGCTCGTCGGACTGCTCGTTGAGACGGGATTGCCGGCGGTGTTTGTCGAGACGAGTGTTGCCGACCGCAACGTGAAGGCGTTGATCGAGGGCGCCGCCGCACGGGGAGCGACGGTGAAGATCGGCGGCAGCTTATTCTCCGACGCGATGGGTGCCTCGGGCACGTACGAGGGCACGTACATCGGCATGCTGGATCACAACGCAACGACCATCGCTCGCGCATTGGGCGGAAAGGCGCCGGAACGCGGCTTCCGTGACAAGTAGGGTGGTGCGGAAAGGAATGAGCGCGGCGCCGCCAAGTCCGATGACAAGTTGAGGTAACGCGATGACCGACGTGTCCCATGTTGATGCCGCGCTGCGGCACGCCGTTGCTACCGGCGACGAGCATCCCGCGGATGCACCGTTGTCGGTACACGATCTGACGGTCGCGTATCACCGCAAGCCGGTGCTGTGGGATGTCGACTTTGATGCTCCGGAAGGACGGCTGATCGGCATCATCGGTCCCAACGGCGCGGGTAAAAGCACGCTGTTGAAAGCCGTGCTGGATCTGGTGCCGACCGCGTCGGGGCGTATCACCGTCTATGGCAAGCCGTACCGGGAGCAGCGTGCGCTCGTCGGCTACGTGCCGCAGCGCGAAAGCGTCGACTGGGACTTTCCCGTCGACGCGCTTGATGTTGTCGCGATGGGGCGCTACGGGAAGATAGGCTGGTTCAAGCCGGTGGGGCGGATGCACCGCGAGGCGGCGCTGCACGCGCTGGAGCGCGTCGGCATGGCCGACTACGCCAAACGACAGATCAGCCAACTTTCCGGCGGACAGCAGCAGCGCGTCTTCCTCGCGCGGGCGCTGGCGCAGGACGCGCGCGTGTACCTCATGGACGAGCCGTTCGCGGCCGTCGATGCCGCGACGGAACGCGCAATCGTGGAAATCCTCCAAGCGCTGCGCGCCGCTGGTAAAACGGTGCTCATCGTGCATCACGACCTGCAAACGGTGAGCGAGTACTTCGATCACGTGCTGCTGCTCAACATGCGCGTTGTCGCGCACGGTCCGACCGAACAGGTGTTCACGCCCGAGAATCTGCGCAAGACCTATGGCGGCCGGCTCACATTGCTCGAAGAAGCGGCGAACGCCGTCGCGCGGCGGGGGAGTGCGGAATAGTGCTGCGCGTCCTGCCCATTGCCGTCCTGGTGCTGGGAGGTCTGGGGGTGTGTTCGGTGTTGGGGCAGTCCGACACGGGCACGCTGACTGATTCGTCGATCACCTGGCCGGGCTGGGCCGCTCTGCTGCGCGTGCTGACACTCCAGGACTACAACACGCGCGTCGTTGTCCTCGGCGTCGCGTGCCTCGGCGCCGCGGCGGGATTGATCGGCGCGTTCATGCTGCTACGTGAACGCGCATTGCTGGGTGACGCCCTGAGTCACGCAACACTGCCGGGAATCGGACTGGCGTTCATGGTGATGGTGCTGTTCGGCGGCACCGGCAAGTGGCTGCCGGGATTGCTGCTCGGGGCGTCCATCTCCGGCGTGCTGGGCGTGCTGTGCATCATGCTGATCGTTCGCACGATGCGCATCAAGCAGGACGCCGCGCTCGGTATCGTCCTCAGCGTGTTCTTCGGGCTGGGCGTGGCCGTGACCGGCATCGTGCAGAACATGGGCTCGGGGCATGCGGCGGGCCTGCAATCGTTCATTTACGGCAAGACGGCGTCGATGCTGCTCAGCGATGCGGTGCGCATCGGCGTCGCCGGTGTGATCATCACGTTCGCGTGCCTTGTGCTGTTTAAGGAGTTCCGGCTGCTGTGTTTCGACGCCGCGTATGCACGGTCGCAAGGGTGGCCGGTCACGCTGCTTGACGTGGTGATGATGGCGCTGGTCGTGGGCGTGACAGTTATCGGTTTGCAGGCGGTGGGG
The DNA here is from genome assembly GCA_028277645.1 of Phycisphaerae bacterium. Lineage (GTDB taxonomy): Bacteria > Planctomycetota > Phycisphaerae > UBA1845 > Fen-1342 > JANQFV01. Next base: position 28,079 of record JANQFV010000041.1, on the reverse strand, counting down.
TTGATTCTGATGATCGCGTTGCTGGTTATTCCACCCGCCGCGGCGAAGTTCTGGACCACACGCTTGTCGCGTATGGTCTTCACGTCTGCGCTGCTCGGCGGCATGAGTTGCTCACTGGGGGCGGGGATGAGCGCGCTGGTGCCGCGTTTGCCCGCCGGAGCGATCATCGTTTGCGTGGCGGGGCTCTTTTTTCTGATCAGCATGTTCGCCGGACCAGCGCGAGGTGTGCTCGCGCGCTGGTGGGACCAAAAACGCCTGGTGCGAAGCGTCGCGCGGCAAAACGTCTTGCGCGCTATCTACGAAGTCGTCGAGTCGAGTGACCGCGATGTGCCGGGGGCCGTGACGTTCGACGAACTCGTGGGCCGTCGCACTTGGAGTCCGCGCGAGGTGCAGAATGCACTGAACTGCGCGATCCGTGGCCGGCTGGTGCGTCCCGACGGTTTCCAGCGCTACGCCTTGAGTGACGAAGGCCGGCAGGCCGCTTGGCGCGCGGTGCGGAATCACCGTTTGTGGGAACTCTACCTGATCACGCATGCTGATATTGCCCCCAGCCACGTCGATCGCGATGCTGATCGAGTCGAGCACGTGCTCGGTGACGAGATGGTGGCCGAATTGGAGAAGCTGCTCGCAGACACACACCCAAACCTTACAACGCCTGCCAGTCCGCACCGTATCGATCGGGCCTTCCACGTTGAGCGGGAGACGGCGTGATGCCCCCGTTATGTGCAATCGCCTGGCTGCCGCTGGACACGTGGATCGTTGTGGTCGGTGCACTCGGCGCGATGGCTTGCGCCCTACTCGGGACTTTCCTCGTGCTGCGCAAGATGAGCATGATGGGCGACGCGATCAGTCACGCAGTCTTGCCCGGCTTGGCGATCGCGTTTCTCGTCACCGGCAGTCGCGATAGCCTCGTCATGCTGGCCGGGGCCGGCGTGGTGGGAGTCTTGACCGCGGTCTTCACACAGTGGATTCATGCGGCCGGCAAGGTTGATCAGGGTGCTTCGATGGGCGTGGTCTTCACGATTCTGTTCGCAGTCGGCCTGATTCTGATCCGTCAGACGGCGGATCACGTCGACCTGGATCCGGAATGCGTGCTATACGGCGCGATCGAGTTCGTTCCGCTTGATACGACCGCATTCCTCGGCTGGCAGGTGCCCCGGGCGGCGATCACCGTCGGCGTGGTACTTGTGCTCAATCTGCTGTTCGTCACGCTGCTGTACAAAGAGCTGAAGCTTACTTCGCTTGACCCGGCGCTTGCGACCACCGTGGGCATCAACGCCCATCTTGTGCACTATCTGCTGATGACGCTCGTAGCGGTCACCACCGTGGCGGTATTTGAAAGTGTGGGCAGCATTTTGGTCATCGCGATGTTCATCGTCCCGCCTGCCGCAGCGCATCTGCTCACGGATCGATTGAGCGTGATGCTGTTGCTGAGCGCGGGTCTGGCGGCGCTGTCGGCGGCGCTTGGGCACGTTGCGGCGATCACGCTGCCGGCTTGGCTGGGCCTCGGCGACATCAGCACGAACACGGCGGGAATGATGGCGGTCATGGCGGGCGTGTTCTTCGTCGTCGCGGCGTTGGCCGGGCCGCGGCACGGGATAGTCAGCCGCGCCGTGCACCGCATCGCGCTGTCGCTACGCATCGTGCGCGAGGACATTCTGGGGCTGCTCTACAGATTGGACGAGCTTGGCGCGCCACGGATTTCACGCCGCGCGTTCGCACAGGCCGAACTGGTTGGCGGGCCCTTTATGACACGCATCGCACTGTGGTCGCTACGACGCGCCGGCCAAATCGTCCGCGAGGACGCCACCTACCATCTGACGCCCAGAGGCAGGTCGGCCGCACAGGAACTCGTGCGTTCACACCGGCTGTGGGAGTCCTTCCTCGAACAGGAGCTGCGCCTGCCGCCGGATCACGTACACTGCACGGCAGAGCGTCTGGAGCACGTCACGGGCGCGCGGTTACAGGAGCGCCTCGCCGAATCGCTTGGTGATCCTGGACACGACCCGCACGGTGAGCCGATTCCCGACCGGCCGTCACGCTGAGGCTCATTCCTGGTTGAGTTGTCTTAGTTCTCAGGCACGCGCGGGGGTATTGGCGACGACATGTTCCAGCGGCGACGGTTCTCGAACGCGGCGATGTCGGCGATGGTGGTGCGTTTGAGGAAGTCGGCGAGCTTCTCGCGATGCTCGGTACAGAATTCGTGAGCAGGGCAGGCGCGGTCATTCGTACACTCGGCGTTGCCGAGCATACAGCGCGGCTGCACAACCGGGTCGTCCAATGCGACGCACAACTCGTAGAGCGTGATCTCTGCCGGACCACGCGCCAGCGACACACCGCCGCCCACGCCGCGCTGTGTTTGCACAATTTTCTTGTGGGCAAGTGCGTTTACGATCTTGGCCAAGTAGGCGGTAGGGATTTCGCACGCCTCGGCGATTTGCTTCACGAGCACAGGCTTCCCGCCGATAGCCGCGATGCACCCGAGGGCGGTGGCGGCGTAGCCGACGGATTGGCTGAGCATGACGGGCACTCCGTGCGGACCCCTAGACCAAGTTTATCATATGAATTATGGATCGCCTTGTCAATTAATAGTGTAATCAGGCCGGCGAATTACTGGCCTGATGCGCAGATGCTGGCAGATGGAGTGGATTACTACTTGACTCATGGGTCGTCAGGTATCACAATCCGGGATGTGAATTCCTGAGTGTAAGATCCTGTTTATGCTGCTGGGATCAACGCAACCGGTATAGTTCGCTCAACGTCATGGAGGTGCCGGAAACATGAGCGCAGCCGCAGAGCAGGCGGTGGAACCCGTAGCGGGATCCGGCGGGCACGGTGACCTACCGGCCACCGGAAAGCTCGACCGCTTCCAGTACGACGACGCCATCGTTCGCGCTTTCCTGGCGATCACAGTGGTGTGGGGCGTCGTCGCGTTTCTGGTTGGGCTGATCGCCGCGATCCAATTGGCTCATCCCCAGCTCAACCTCGGGCTGCCGTACATCACTTTCGGCCGCCTGCGCCCGCTGCACACGAATGCGGCGATCTTCGCGTTTGCGGGCAACGCCATCTTCGCCGGCATATACCACTCGACGCAGCGGCTCTGCAAGGCACGCATGTTCAGCAAGGTGCTGAGCTGGATTCACTTCTTCGGCTGGCAGGGGATCATTGTTGCCGCCGCGGTGACGCTGCCCTTGGGATTCACACAGGGCAAGGAATACGCCGAACTGGAGTGGCCGATCGACATCGCGATCGCGCTGGTCTGGGTCGTGTTTGCGATCAACTTCTTCGGCACGATCGCCACGCGCCGCGAACGGCACATGTACGTCGCGCTGTGGTTCTACATTGCGACGCTCGTGACGATTGCGATGCTGCACATTTTCAACAGCCTGTCGTTGCCGGCCGGTCCACTGAAGAGCTACACGATCTATGCGGGCGTGCAAGACGCGTTCATGCAGTGGTGGTACGGCCACAACGCGGTAGGGTTTTTCCTGACCACGCCGTTCCTGGGTCTGATGTACTACTACCTGCCGAAGGCGGCGGAGCGGCCGGTATTCTCCTACCGGCTGAGCATCGTTCACTTCTGGTCACTGATCTTCATCTACATCTGGGCCGGACCGCACCACCTGCACTACACCGCGACGCCGGAGTGGGCGTCGACGCTGGGCATGTTGTTCTCAGTGATGCTGTGGATGCCGTCGTGGGGCGGCATGGTGAATGGGTTGCTCACGCTGCGGGGCGCGTGGCACAAGGTCACGCGCGATCCGGTGCTGAAGTTCTTTGTGGTTGGTATAACGTTCTACGGCATGTCGACGTTCGAAGGACCGCTGCTTTCGGTCAAGAGCGTCAACGCGCTTTCGCACTACACGGACTGGACGATCGCACACGTACACGCGGGCGCGTTGGGTTGGGTCGGTTCGATGGTTTTCGGCGTGATGTACTGGCTGTTGCCACGGGTCTATCAGACTGGGCTGTGGAGCCCCAAGCTCGCCAACATGCACTTCTGGTTCAACACGGTTGGCCTGGTGGTCTATATCGCGCCGATCTACGTCGCCGGTCTGACACAGGGCCTCATGTGGCGGGACATCGACGAGAGCGGCCAATTGACGTACGAGTTCGTCGAGACGGTCAACGTGTTGATCCCGATGTACTGGCTGCGCGTGATCGGCGGCGCCATCTACCTGGGCGGCGGAGTCATCGGCTTGCTCAACCTCATCATGACGTGGAAGGCGCGCCCGACGACATACGATAACGTGATAATAGAAGCCGCCCCGCTCGCACGCACGTTTCAGGACCCGCCGCGTCCGACCTCACGCGTGGGGACGCAGGCCGTACTGAATACCGCGCACGGATTCGACGTCTGGTTGCAGGGTTGGTGGCATCGGCGGTGGGAACGGCTGCCGCTGCGATTCACCGTGTGGGTGGCGATTACGGTCGTGGTCGCGTCGCTGTTCGAGATCATTCCCACATTCCTGATCAAGTCGAACGTGCCGACGATTGCGACGGTCAAGCCATACACGCCGCTGGAACTGGCGGGCCGCGACATCTACCTGGCAGAGGGTTGTTACAACTGCCATTCGCAACAGATCCGGCCAATCCTGGCCGAGACGAAACGCTACGGCGAATACAGTAAGCCCGGCGAGTTCGTTTACGATCATCCGCACCAGTGGGGATCACGGCGGATCGGCCCGGACCTGGCGCGCGAGGGCAAGATCAACCCGACGCCGATATGGCATCTGCGCCACTTCGAGAACCCGGAGGAGTACACGCCCGGCTCGATCATGCCGACGTATAGCTGGCTGCTGACCAGCCCATTGAATTTCGATGTGATTCCGCAGCGCATGACGGCGATGCAAACGCTCGGCGTTCCGTACACGGATGAAGAAATCGAGCAGGGTATACAACTCGCCCGTGAGCAGGCCGAGTCGATCGCGCATGAGATTGAGAAGGCGGACGGGACGACCGGAATGGCAGATAAGCAGGTCGTCGCGTTGATCGCCTATTTGCAGCGACTGGGCACGGATATCTACGCCACGGCTGAGCCGGAGCCGGCGGCAGAAGAGCCGGTTGCGGCCACGCCCGGTGAGGAGTCGCCACAAGAACCGACGGTCAGCGCCGCTATGCCGCGGTCGCACTGACGGAGCTTGACGTGGGCATCAAAGGTCTGATGACTTACCTGGGCATGGAGACCTTCGGGCTGGTGGCCCTGGTGATCTGCTTTGCCGCGTTTGTATCCATCGTGGTCCGCGTCGTATTGAAGCCTCAGAGGGAAGTGGATCGGCAGGCACGCCTGCCGCTGGCGCCGGACGACGAGAACTGATGTCTGAACGAGAGCACCTGAACAGGGGACGGCAACATGGTTGAGCGGCCACGCGATCACCTGATGGACCACGAGTACGACGGGATTCAGGAGTTCGACAATCCCTGTCCCGGCTGGTGGAACTGGCTGTTCTTTGGGACGGTCGTATTCAGTGTCTGGTACTTCATCTTCTTCCAGTTCAGCCCGGCGGCCTGGACGAACGCGTCGTGGTACGACAACACCGTCGCGGAGAGCCTGCGGCAGCAGTTCGCGGAGATCGGCGAGTTGTCGCCGGACGAAGCTACGCTGGTGCAGTACATGAACGACGCCGAGTGGCTGACGGTCGGCGCGGGCGTGTATAAGACGCAATGTGCCAAGTGTCATGGCCCGGATGCCAGCGGGGACGTCGGTCCTAATCTCACGGACGACCTGTACAAGAATGTTCAGACGGTCGAGGATATTGCCACGGTTGTCGCCGACGGCGCGAACAACAACGCCATGCCCAGTTTGAAGGCGCTGTTGCACCCGAACGAAATCGTGCTGGTGTCCGCGTATGTAGCGAGTTTGCGGGGGCAGAACCTCCCGGGTGTCGGTGTGGAGGGTGAAGTCGCGATCGATCCATGGCCCGAGTTGCCCGCCGACGCGCAGCCCAGTGAGACCCCGACGGAGTAGGCGGCCTCGCGAGGCCGCGGAGTACGTGAGTGAGCAGCGGATGGAACCCCGAGCAGTCCGAGCAGATTCTCTCAACGCTGAATCGTGACGGCAGTCGCCGGTGGATGCGACCGCGTGTCTCGCCGGGACGCTTTCTGAATCTCAGACGTGCGCTGGGGTACTTCTTGATCGCGCTGTTTATTGCGCTACCGTTCATCAATATCAACGGCAAGCCGGCGATTCTGCTCAACCTGCCCGACCGTCAGTTCACCTTCTTCGGCTTCACGTTTCTCCCGACGGACACGTTGCTGTTAGCTTTCTTCGTGGTGGGGTTCGTCGTGACGGTGTTTCTGGTGACGGCGCTGTTGGGGCGCGTGTGGTGCGGTTACATGTGCCCGCAGCTCGTGTATCTGGAGTTCGTCTATCGCCCGTTAGAGTACTTGCTCGAAGGCAAGCCGGCCTTCGGCGGACGGTCGGGTAAGAAAGGCACGCCGGTGCGGCGATTCGTCAAGTACGCGCTGTACCTGGTCATCTCGCTCGTGCTGGCCCACGTGTTCCTGGCGTACTTCATTGGCGTCGAGCAACTGTCAAAGTGGGTGCAGGGCTCACCGCTGGATCACTTCTGGACGTTTTTCGCGGTGATGGTCACGACCGGGCTGATGATGTTCAACTTCTGCTACTTCCGCGAGCAGACCTGCATTCTCGCATGCCCGTACGGCCGACTCCAATCCGTGCTGCTCGACCGAAATTCTCTGATCATCAGCTATGACCCGACGCGCGGTGAGCCGCGCGGTCGCCTGGTGCGCAATCCTGGGCCGGACACGCCCGCACGCGGCGACTGCATCGACTGCCGGATGTGCGTCGATACGTGCCCGACGGGGATCGACATTCGTAACGGTCTGCAACTGGAGTGCGTGGGTTGCGCGCAGTGCATCGACGCGTGCGACGCCGTGATGACCAAGATCAAGAAACCGCGCGGCCTGATCCGCTACAGTTCGCAGGCTCGCATTGCCCACGAGGGCGGACGCATCCTGCGGCCGCGCGTGATCATCTACCCGTTGATCCTGCTCGTCATCGGATCTGCATTCGGTTTCACGCTGGTAAACAAGCAGACGGCGGACGTTACCTTGCTGCGCGGCGTCGGGCGGCCGTTCACGGAGCGCGACTCGGGCGAGATTGTGAACCAGGTTCGGCTGAAGATCGTGAATCGTGGCGAGGCGCCGGCGACGTACTCGGTACGTGTCGTTGACGATTTGCCGATCGAACTGCACTTGAAAGAGCACCCGATCCCCGTCGCACCGGGTGAATCGAGGACGCTCGGCGTGCAGGTCGTGACAGGGCCGGACATCTACCGGGACGGTAATTGTGACATCGAAGTCGAGGTCAGCGACGGGGCGGAGTTCAGCGAGCGGATTTCGTATCGTCTAATGGGGCCGCGTACGGGGCGCATCGCGCCGGCCAGCACACAGGAGGTGGCTGATGAGCAATGACACGCCGCCGACGGGGCCGGCCGAATCCGCTCGCCCGCGCGTTCTGCTCTGGCCGCTGCTGGTGATTGGCTTATTGGCCGGCCACGCGCTGGCGATCACGTTCGTGCTGCTGATCGCAACGCGCGACCAGTCATTCTCGACGGAGCCGGACTACTATCAGAAGGCCCTGAATTGGGACGAAACCGCCGCCCAACGTGCGACGAACGAGAAGCTCGGCTGGCAGGTCGAATTGACGTTGGATGACAAGATCGGACCCATCGGTGAGCGGGTGTTGCGCTGCGCGCTGCGCGACGCCACCGGTGCGGCGGTCGCCGACGCCCAGGTCAGTGTGACCGCCTTCCCACACGCGCGGGGTCAGCAGCGCGTCAGTACTGAACTGCACGAAACGCCGGACGGACGCTATGCTTCCAGCGTTCGTTTCCACCGCAAGGGCTTGTGGGAGTTTCGTCTGACCGCGCGACGTGGCGACGATACGTTTACGTACACTGAACAGCGCGACGTCTATCCACCGGGTGAAAGCCGACCATGGCGACGCTGATCATCACGGTTGCGATCGCGAGCCTGCTGGGCAGCCTGCACTGCGCGGGCATGTGCGGCGCGTTCGCGGCCTTCGCCGTCGGAACGAATGACGCCGCGCGGGCGCCGCGCGTATTGTTGCACGTCCTGTATCACGGTGGCCGCCTGCTCACGTACTCAGCGCTGGGGGCGGCGTGCGGTCTGCTCGGTGCGATGATTGACCTCGGCGGGGCGGAGGTCGGCCTGCAACGTCTGGCTGCGTTCCTGGCCGGCGGTACGATGATCCTGGTCGGCGCAATCGCTGTGGCACGCTATGCTGGGGTGCGTTTGCCGCACGTCGCGTCAAACGGCCCATTTCAAAAGCTGACCGTGATCGGACATAAGGCTGCCGTTGGATTTCATCCCACGACGCGCGCCGCGACGATTGGGCTCCTCTCGACGTTCCTTCCGTGCGGCTGGCTGTACGCGTTCGCGATCACCGCCGCCGGCACGGCGAGCCCGCTGTGGGGAGCCGCGGTAATGGCTGCGTTCTGGGTTGGCACGGTGCCGGTGCTGCTGTCGATCGGCGTCGGCGTGCAGGCACTGAGCGGTTGGCTCGGGCAGCGCGTGCCGCTCGTGATGTCGCTGGCGATCATCGGCCTGGGCCTCTACACGATCGCCCAGCGCAATCCGCTGCCGTTCGACGCGCTCGAATCTTCGGCGCACGCCGCGACCACGCAGCAAGATGCCGTCGCACGCGTCAAGGCTCTTGACGCACACGAGGCCCCCTGTTGCCAACGGCATGGCGAGTGACCCGCAACACAGATCGCCGCAGGGGGAGTCACGTGCGCGGCCGGTGTCGATTGCCTGCACGCATTGCGGGCTGCCGGTACCCGCGGGGCTGATCGAGCCGAACGCCGCCGAGCAGTTCTGCTGCAACGGCTGCCGCGCGGTCTACGCGGTCATTCACCAATGCGGGCTCGACCGGTTCTATAAGCTGCGCGAAGCGGCGGGCGCCGACGGCCAGGCCGCCCGTACTACCAATCGCCAGTACGCCGAGTTTGACGACCCCGTCTTTCGCGAACTGTATTTCCGCGAGGCGATCGATGGGAGCACATCGGCGGAACTGTACCTCGAGGGCGTCCACTGCGCCGCGTGCGTGTGGCTGGTCGAGAAGCTGCCGCAGGTGCTGCCCGGTGTCGTGGTATCGCGCCTCGATCTGCGGCGATCGCTCTTGCGTGTGACCTGGGACGATGAGCGCGTTCACCTCTCACGTATCGCGCGCACACTCGATTCGCTCGGCTATCCACCACATCCCGCCAAGGACGCTGCCGCCCGCGAGTTGCGCAAGCAGGAAGATCGCCGCTTCCTGATCCGCATCGGCGTGGCCGCGGCGTGCGCCGGCAACGTGATGACGCTCGCGTTCGCGCTGTACGGCGGTATGTTCAGCGGCATCGAAGCGGAGTACGAGCACTACTTCCGCTGGGTGAGTTTGCTGATCGGGCTGGTTGCGCTGCTGTGGCCGGGGAGCCTGTTCTTCCGCGGAGCCTGGGCGGCGCTGCGCACACACACGGCACACCTCGACCTACCCATCGCACTCGGCCTGCTCGCCGGCGGCACGGCGGGACTCGTAAATGTCATCTGCGGAACGGGGGAGATTTACTTCGACTCGCTGACGATGCTGATCTTCCTGCTACTGGTCGGACGTTGGATTCAACGCCGGCAACAACGTTGGGCGAACGATGCCGTCGAACTACTCTATTCGCTGACGCCCACGTCGGTTCGCCGCATTGAAGGAGACGTTGTTCGCGACGTGCCAGTCGAAGCGGTGAATACTGATGACATCCTTGAGGTACGCGCCGGTGACTCGATCGCGGTCGATGGTATTGTGACCGACGGCACCACGACGATTGACCAATCACTGCTGACCGGCGAAACGCGGGCAGTGGAGGTCGCACCAGGTGATGCCGTTGCAGCCGGTACGTTGAATGTGGCGGCGCGCGTCCTCGTACACGTCGCAGCAGTGGGCGCCCAGACGCGCGTCGGTCGGCTCATGCAGCTCGTCGAGGAATGTAGCCGGCAGCGCGCGCCGCTGGTGCGCTTCGCCGATCGGGTTGCGGGATGGTTTGTTGTCACGGTGCTCTCGTTGGCTGCGCTTACGTTTGGCGTATGGCTGTGGATCGCACCAGAACGGGCAACGGGCCACGCGGTAGCGCTGCTGATTGTTACCTGCCCCTGCGCGCTGGGGCTCGCGACACCGTTGACGGTGACCGTCGCGATCGGCCGAGCAGCGAAGCGCGGCATTCTGATCAAGGGCGGTGAGGCGCTCGAGGCACTCGCGCGTCGCGGACGCATGATTTTGGACAAGACGGGTACGCTGACCGCTGGTGCGACGCGCCTCGTCGCCTGGCACGGCACTGCCGACATCAAACCGATGGTCGCAGCGTTGGAGCGTCGTTCGTCACATCCGATCGCGCAAGCGTTTGTGGCGGCGTTTGCGGATGATAGCCAATGCGAGGATCCGCCAAAGATCGAGAATGTGCGGCAAACCACCGGCGGCGGAATCACAGGATTGGTTGACGGCCATTCGCTGGCTATCGGCTCGCCAGCGTTCGTGCGCGAGTCGGGGGCGAGCGTCCCGGACGATCTAAGGGCCGCAGAGCAAGACATCATCGAGCAGGCGCATTCGCCGGTGTTTGTTGCGTGCGATGATGCCGTCGTCGCTGTGGCCGGCTTCGGCGACCCGATCCGCGACGATGCCCACGATGCGCTGCAAACGCTACGCGACACGGGCTGGCAGACGGAGATTGCGTCCGGAGATCACGCCAGCGTTGTTGAGTCCGTAGCACGCGCGTTGGACTTTGCCGCGGGCAATGCGCACGGTGGACTTTCGCCCGAAGAGAAACTCGAGCTCATTCGCGTCCGTGCCACGGACGGCGCGGCGATCATGGTCGGAGACGGCGTCAATGACGCGGCTGCGCTGTCAGCGGCCACTGTTGGTGTTGCTGTTCACGGCGGAGCCGAAGTCAGTCTTGCGGCCGCGGACGTGTACCTCAGTAGGCCCGGTCTGCGCCCGGTCGTCGCACTCATGCAGGCCGCGCGGCGCACCGTTGCTACGATTCACCGCGGACTGTTCGTATCGCTGTGCTACAATGCGATTGCGGCGACGTTGGCCATGACGGGACTGATCGGCCCGTTGATCGCGGCAGTCTTAATGCCGATCAGCTCTTTCAGCGTGCTCGCGCTGGCCTTCGCGTCGCCCACGTTTGGAGATGATGAGTGTCGATAGTCTACGTGTTGCTGCCGTTAGCGCTGGTGCTGGCGATCGCTGCTGTGATCGCCTTCATTTGGGCGGTGCGCCACGGCCAGTTTGACGATCTCGACACGCCGTCCGTCCGCATGTTGCACGATGACGAGGACGAGCAGCCAAAGTAGGGAGGAGTGCCAAACAACCCCTCCTCGGAAGGGAGGGGCTTGGGGAGGGTCCAGCCTTGTGCCACTGCTGTGTCAGCAGTGTCTTTGATGGGCAAGTCCAAAAGCACTGCTCAAGAGCAGTGGCACCACCGTCATGGCTCCCGGTACAACACCAAGTGGGCCTCCACCTTATGAAACGGTGCCCACGTTTGCCCGCGGTTCTCGTTGATGTACTCGTCGAGTGCGTACTCAATCTTCAACGATCGCGATGCTTCCAGCAGGTGACTCACATCGACTGACCAAGGTCGGACGATATCCCCCGGCGCCCAGCCGGCGCGGTCGTACTTCCACGTCCCGCCCTGCGGCCGGCAGGGGTTGAGGTAGTTGTCCTCTTTCCACAGCACGTTGTGACGCGATTCGCCGTTGACCGTAAGCGTGCGGCCCAGCGGCATGAACTCGGCGGCGTTGTTCGAGTTGGGGAACATCCCGTGGCCGGTGACGACAGTGCGCACCTTCGCGAACGCAGCCCGTTCGTCGGCCTCAACGTCGCGCGGGACGAAAAACTCCGTCGCCGGCTTATCCGGGTTGCCAACCTCCGGGCTGCCGGACCAGAGCGGAACGACTTCGTACACGAGGCGGTCGGTGTCGCCGGCGTAGAAATCGAACTTCACCGAGACGACCCAGCCCTCGCCCTGCGTGCCACAATGCTGCTGCACCAGTCGCTCGCCGCGCAGCCAGGGCCGAAAGTCGGTCACGTCGACTCGCCACACGTGTCCGCGGTGGTAGGGCGTGATGTAACGCACAATCTCGCGTTGCTCACCGCCGTCGTCCGCGACTGAGATGTGCGCCAGGCGATCCCATGGGTCGAAGCGCGTCGGCGGCTTGTCCAGCCGTAGTGTGCAGATGATTAGCGCGTACTGGTCCGTGTTCGCGGGAAACTCGGCCACGCCCTCCGTCTTGGGATGGTCCTTGTCGTTCAGTTGCCGGTGAATTGCGACGACGCTCACCGGCGGCTTCAACTCCTCGATCGATCCGCTGCAGCGGACGTGCAGATCGTCGATCAACACGTCGCCCGCGATCTCGCTGTTGCGTGCACCGAATGCTGCGCGGCCGACATACGGCAGCAGTTCAGCGATGAAGTACCGTTCGAAGATCGGCTCTTCATCGATCCAGAGCGACACATCCGCGCCGCCGGGTACGTGCTCGAGCAGCACACGCACGTCGTGCGGTTCCTCGTCGCGGAAGTCCATCGGCGTAGTTTTCTTGACGATCTCCATCCCGTCCCAGTGCAGCGACACTTCGTGCTGCGGACGGCCGTAGGCATTTCCCGAGCCACGGAACGGGTCGCGGTTGGGAGGGTTGGACGCGTCGAAGCCGACTGCGAAGGTCGCCGGCAGATCCGGTGCTTCCCAGTCTTCTACTTCGGGCGCCTCACCCGCGCCGCCGTACTGTGCCGCATCCAGCCAGGCGAAACCCGCACCCTCAGTGCCGGTGTTCATGACGAGCTTGAACGCGATGTCCACGACGCCGGTCGCCTCCGCCACGCTCATCGGAAACGCGACCGACGCGTCCGACTTCTCCCACGATTGCAGGACGTACAACTGCTCGTCATGAATGGATGGACCGCCGTTGCGCCGTTTGGCTTCACCCGAAACGGTCGCCGCGTACGAATCCGCGGCGTCTTCCTCGTCGAACGTGTAGCGTATGACGCCGTCAGCGTCGGGTTCGCGCGCGGTCTCCGGCACTGACGGATTGGAGAGAGTGGTTAGCAACTCGCGTCGCGCGGCGCGGTACGCCACCACGTCAGTTTCGTAGTCATCGAATGCGCGGAACACGCGTCTTGTGATGGTTTCTGCCGCGGTTGCATCGCGTTCTTTCAGCATGCGCAGCAGTTCCGCATCCTCCATCCCAATCCGATGCGCCTCGAAGCGCAAGCCGGAGAGCGGTCCATCGGCGCCGGGGTACACGACGTGCGAATCGCCGGCCGGCAGGAAGTTGGGCGGTCCGCCACCGTGCGGGACGACGCTCTGCTCGAACGGATCGATGCCTGCGCGGTAGTAGTTCAGCCCCCAGTGCAGGAAGCCGTCAATGTCCCACGCGGCCAGCGCCCAGCCCAGGCAGACCGGCCGCAAGCGTTCCTGGTCGAGCAGCCGGTTTAGCCACGGCCCGCCGGGCACCAGGCACGTGTAAATCCACACGTCGTCACCGGCTTCCCGCTGCGCCTCGAAGAAGTCGCGGTGCTTCTGAAACTCCTGAACCTGCGGGCACCAGATGTCGACCGCATCGACCAGCTCGAGCGACATCGTTGCTTCGAAGATGCGGACGTCGGGCAGCATGCGCCGCACGATGCTCGCAAGCTGCTGATACGTTTTCGCATTCGCGTCAGTCGGCTCGTCCGAGATGTGTTGGACGTAGGTCGCATCCTCCGGCAAGTCCAGCGCGTCGAGCGCGTGCGCGATCTGTGCGAGCAGACCGTAAAGCTCTGCGCGGCCCGCGTCGGTGCGCAGGTCCGTTCCCGTGACGATCAGGTTCAGCCGGTCAGAGCCCCAGTCGTCCTGGTGTCGGTGCGCCAGATGTCCGCCCTCAATCCGCGTGAATCCGCGCCTCAGAAACAGACGGACGAAGCGCCGTACACGATCAACGCTGAGCACCGGTTCGCCGGCGTCGTTACGTTCGAAGAAATCCGCCCAGCGAAGCAGGAACGTGTTCTGTCGGCCCCGGGTCATCAGGTCGGTGTACTTGGCAAGTAGCGGCCAGAACTCATCGCTCCACAGCGCGACCTCGTGGTGCCGTGCAACGTTCCCAAGGCTGAACCAGTTGGTGTAGCCGGGGCTTTCTGCGTCAGGCCGGGGCACAATCACGCGGTGGACATTCACGGTCCAGTCCAGCGTCTGTTGCCAATCGTCGGTCGAGAGCTCGATCGCGTATTCATACTGGCCGGCCGACGTTTGTGTCGTCACGTCCCACTCGATTCGCAGTGTAACCGCCCCGTCACGTTCCACGGTCGTTGCGCCTTGGAAAGGCTCCAGAACCTCGAACACACGGAACGGCGCGCGGCGGATGACGTGCGGATTCTGCTCCTTGTCCCAGGCTTCGGTGCGGCTGTGCAGCCCGGTGTTCTGCTCGACTGGCACGTCGCGCAAGCGATACGTGTGCATACCCGGAACCGGAAGCCCTGCACGTGATACACGCACGTTCACGACGGCCTCGGCTTCCAGGTGGGTTACGTACAGATGTATTGCCGCCGGCACGCCGCGTGGGACATCGCTGACGTATTGGCTTGCTCCGTGATCGGGCGCCGTGCCGGGGAACAACGGTTGCAACTCGTCAACGAGCATGGCCTGCTGCCCGAAGCCAGGTTGAACGATGATGAGCAGCGCGAGGGTGGCGACGATGCAGTTTGCCGACATGCTGGTCTCCGTTTGAAGCAACGCCCGGAGACTAGCGGATGCCGTGGCGGCTCACAAACGGACCACACAGGTGGGGTGGAGATACGGGAGATGCAAAGCGGCGGCCGCTGAACCAACGACCGCCGCAACATGTTCGCCTGATTACCAGGAAATGCGTACTACGGGCACTCAGCCGGCCGATACGGCGAGACGCGCACGCGGGGGGAGTACTTCGTCGGCAGCCCGTTCAGTTCGTTGTACTCAATCGGACGCACGGTGCCGCCGTGCAGGTCTGCGTAGAGGACATTGAGCGCGCCGCGGGGGTGACGGGTAGTCGGCATACGGCTCTGATGGAACTGCTGAAAGTCACCCAGGAACGGGCCTTCCGCTCCAGCGCTGAGCACCAGGTTTGCCGTAAAGTCGTTGCTCACGCTCTCGTCGACGTCCTCCAGACCCGTTTCGAAAATGAGCCCCACGTCACCCGGCGAGTAGACCTTGTCGAGCTCGCCGCGCAGACGTAGCCCGTTGGTGCCTCCGCACGGGTGCGACGGGGGGTATCCGTACTCGCCGTAGCACTCGATGCAGGTGTTGTCGTTCACCACCGCCCGCCAACAGGCGGGGAAGTTGTTGGATATCGCAACCTCTGCGCCGACAACATCCTCGTTGATGCCATAGCTCAGGTAGCCCCAGTAGGACATTCCGTTGCTGCTGGGTTTCGGGTTTTCCGGATTGCCCACGCCACGCAGTCCATCGTTGTTGCCGCCGTGATTGCCCGGGTAATAGGCCGATGAGATGCGAACGCGATCCGAGGGGCAGACGACCCATTGCAGGTCGGTCGCCATGTAGTCCTGTTGTTGTACGGCTTCGTTGTAGTTACGTGCGCGGACACCCCAGTCCCAGTTGACGCTGTACTCGTATCCACCGTACTTGGCGAGGGCGACCGGCCAAGCCAGCAACTCGCCACCGCCGTAGTCGTACTTGGTGCGCGTCGGGTCCACTTTGTTCACGCCGACCTCGTCCGTCGACAGCGGGAAATGGCCGTTTTCTGCCTGGGCCACCATCGCAGCTTCGCCGGTCGAGCGCATGTTGGCGAGACACTTGACGAGCTTGGCCTGGTCGCGGGCGCCCTTGAGTGCGGGCAGCAGGATGGAGATGAGCAGTGCGATGATCGCGACTACGACGAGTAGCTCGATAAGCGTAAACCCGCGATGTGCCGCGCGCCTCGGCCGGTGGATCGTGCGTTTCATGGCGTTTCCTGCGTATGGCCGCCGTTGCCGTTCTCCGGGCGCGGCGGCAGGTGTATTGATATGGAACTCAGTTCCGGTGGAGCCGCTGTGGACTGATTGATTTCGAAGAACGTGGGAAGTGTGCGCTTGAGTGGCCCCTCTTCGACACCGGCCAGCTTGCGCGTCAGCCAGCGCGCCCCCTCGTACCCCAGCATCGGCGCTTCCTGGCAGACCGCGGTCAAAGCGGGATAGACGCTCAAGCGACTGTCCGTATCGTCGAATCCGACGATCGACAGATCCTGAGGGATTTGCAGCCCCAGTTCGTGCGCTTGCCGAATCGCGCCGACGCCCATCAGTGGGTCGGCGAAATAGACCGCCGTCGGACGATCGGGCATGCTCGTGATCATCTTGATCGCTGTCGAACCGCCCGCCATCGTGTACGGCAGTTTGAAAACGAGCTTCTCGTCGTAGGGCAGTCCTTGATGCTCGAGCCCGGCGCGATAGCCCTGGAATCGGTCCACGTGATCGCGGTCCGGCACCGTGTGCATCGCAAACGCGATGCGGCGATGTCCCAGCGAGGCCAGGTACTCTACGGCTTGCTCGCTGCCCGGCTTCGAATCGCAATCGATGCTGTTGATGTACGGCTCATCGAAACGATCGCTGATGACGACGTGGGGGAAACCTTCCGCCGCAATCTGCTCGGCGATGTGCCGCGTGGCCGCTACGGTTCGAAGCAGTACACCGCGAACACCCTTGCGCATGAACAACTGCGAGAATGACTCATCTGGCAGCTTGTCGCGATCGAGTGCCAGCACCACCATCGAGCGGCGACTTTCCGCCAGACCCCGCATGACTCCGTCGAGCAGCGCTCCGTCGAACGGGTGCGAGATCGTTGTTTCCTGGGCGTAGGCAAACGCGATGTTGGTTGTCGAGCGACGTGCGTTGGCAGGGGCGTATCCGTAGCGATTGGCGATCGTCAGCACACGGCTGCGCGTTTCTTCGCTGACGTCCGGGGCATTATTCAGCGCGCGTGAGACCGTCGCGATCGATACTCCTGCTTGCCGTGCGATGGATTTGACAGATGACATGGTGATCTGTTGGACCTCGTTTCCGGATAGTCTATCGACATTTTCCGGAATTGGAAGACCATTTCTCGGAGATTTCCGAGGATTTTGCGGTATTCCCGGAATCTATTACGGATTTTCCAGCCCAGATTCGTAAATATAATCATGAATACAGCTTACAAAACTGGTGAATCAGGGCAAGGCTAGGCATCTATTGTGGCAAGGGTGGATACGTTACGGAAATAGATTCGCGGATGTCTCGGGACGACGCCCCTAGGAGTAATTCGAATTGGCCGGGCTCCACGATCCAGCCTGGGCCGGTGTCGTCGTAATACGCGAAATCTGTGGCCGCGAGCTCGAAGAAGATCTGTCGCGATTCGCCGGCTGCGAGTCCGACTTTACGGAAGCCCTTGAGCTCTCTGTCCGCCCGTGGGAGAGAGCTCACGACGTCTCGAACATAGAGTTGCACAACCTCAGCGCCCGCTCGTGGACCGATGTTCTCGATGGTCACATACACCGTCAACGTGCCATCGACCGATGCGAGCGAATCATCGACGATCAGGTCGCGGTAGTGGAAGTTCGTGTAGCTCAGTCCGTGTCCGAACGGGAACAGCGGTTGCGCATCAAACGTGTCGAAGTGACGGTAGCCAACGTAGAGCCCCTCGGTATAGACGCCTCCGGGGTAGTTGTTGTACGACGGATGATCCGACCATTTCTCAATGAAGGTCATGGGCAGCTTGCCGGACGGATTGATGAAGCCGAACAGAATGTCCGCTAACGCGTGGCCTTGCTCCTGCCCCAGATACCAGGACTGCAAAACCGACGGGACGTTCGCGACCCATGGGACCATGTCCACCTGGGAGCCACCGACCACCACTACGGCCGTGTTCGCGTTAGCTGCGGCAACGCTCTGAATGAGGCTAACCTCGGCACTCGACAGACTGAGCGACGGTCGGTCGTAGCCCTCGCTTTCCACGGCGCTTGACAGACCCACGAACAACAGGGCTGCGTCGGCAGCGCCAGCCACGCTAACGGCATCAGCCAACTCGCTCCCCGGCTCAAACACGGAAAGCTGTGCAATCGCATCGCCGCCGTTCTCGTAGTACTCGACGCGCAGGTCGTAGCTCTGGCCGGTCTCGAGATACACCTGGACCTGGTGCAGCTCGGCGGCGTGATCGTTCCAGTCGTCAATGACGAGGTTGTCGTCCAAATACACGCGTACGCCATCGTCGGTATAGGTTCCGAGGTCATACGTGGCCGTTTGCGGCACGGTGAGCGTTCCGGTCCACCGCACCGAGAAGTGATCACTCGGCACCAGGGGATCGGGCGTGCCCTGGCCCCAGTCGAAATCCACCTGCGAATCAACGCGTGTCACCACCGGCGAGCCCTGCAGGTTCTGGTTAGCGAAGTACTCGCCGAGCAAGCCGCTTCCAGTTCCGCTGGGCGGGGACAGCCATTCTGAGCTGACCGCCGGCGGAGGTTCGTTGGGAAGCTGAACGCCTGCACGATGGTGCACGGTAACGTGCGGCCCGACGGCGGCCTGAATACCCTCGAGCGGACTGATGGCTCGATAAGGCCACACGGACGAGCTGCCCCCGCCGCCGGTACGCGCAACCGCGGCGTTGGGACCGATGACGGCTAGCGTCTGCGTACCGTTTGGATTCAGCGGCAACACGTCATTGTCGTTCTTCAGCAGCACGATTCCTGATCGCCCCGCCTCGCGGACGATGCTGCGGTGCTCAACCAACTCGACGTCGGGCGCCGGCCATTCGGCGTCCATGATCCCAGTGAAGTACATCGCGCGCAGGATGCGGCGCACCTTGTCGTTGATCCGCGCCCCGGCGACGCTGCCGCTCACGACGGCGTTCAGCAGTTGTCCGCTGCCCCAGAAGATGCCGACCGGACTGCCCCCGTCCATCTCGAGATCGAGCCCGGCGTTAGCGGGGCCGATCGTGTCGTGTACCGCGCCCCAGTCGGAGACAACGAAGCCGTTGAAGCCCCATTTGTCCTTGAGGATCGTCTGTTGGAGGTACGCATTCGCCGTGCAGTACGGTCCGTTGAGCCGGTTGTACGCGGACATGACTGACCAGACGCCGGCTTCCTGCACGGCTGCCTTGTACGCCGGCAGGTAGATCTCGCGGAAGGGCCGCTCGTCGACCTGGATGTTGATGTTGAAGCGATCGTACTCTTGGTTGTTGCACGCATAGTGCTTAACCGTTGCGACCACGTTCTGTGACTGCGCGCCGCGGATGATCGCACGGGCCATGCGCGCGTTCAGGTGCGGATCCTCGCCGTAGGTTTCGAAGTTTCGACCTCCATGCGGCACACGGATGATGTTCACGCACGGTCCCAGCCACACCTGCCGCCCCTTGTTGCGAAACTCCCTGCCGATCGCCCGTCCGACGCGCTCGACGAGTTCCGTGTCCCACGTGGCACCTAGAGCGATGCTCGCCGGAAATGCTGTTGCCTGATCCCAGCGAATGCCGAGCGGACCGTCCGCGAGTTTCAGACTCGGAATTCCCAGCCGCGGAATGGCGTGCAGATCCAGATACGTCTGGCCGTAGAGCAGCGTCGTTTTCTCATCCAGCGTCATGTTCTCAATGAACAGCTCGATTTGTTCGGCGACGGCCGCATCGTATCCGTAGCAGTTGTCCGCCGACTGGAGTACCACCTCGTAGATCGAGTTCCCATAGGTCGTCGCGCGCGCGATGCAGTTGATCAGAACGTACCGCGCGGTTTGCTCGGGGAACGTGATCTTGTCGAGCCCGCCGTCGCTGCTGTCCGTGTAGTACACCGACGTCCAGTTCACGCCGTCGGGCGATACGGAAACGTCGTACGTGCTGGCGTGCGCGTATTCCCAGTAGATGCGCAGTCCGTCGAATGTGCGCTGCCGGCCCAGGTCGATCTCGATCCACTCGCCGTCACTGAACGCGCTCGACCAGCGCGTCAGGAAATTGCCGTCCACAGCACGGTCCGCAACGAGCAACGCGTCGTCGTTTTCGACGCTCGAGGCAGACGCGGTCGCGGCGCAGTTCTGCGCGGTGAACGAGCGCGCGAACGGCGCGAGATCGTGCAAGTCGATGTCCTGATCATCGTCCTGATCGAAGCTCCGACAAACGAGTGGCAGGGGACCGCCGGCCGGGCCGGTCATGCACGACGACAGGACGATCCAGTCGTTGACGTCGATGATGCCGTCGCTATCGGCGTCGCCAGGAATGCCGGCAGCGGCGCTGGCAACGCACATCGTCAGGGTCGCGGCGCAGAGATAAGCGGCGGGCGCCAACCGGGCAATGGACATTCATCTCCTCCGGTGTTGGTCGCAACTGACGAGCGACGTCGGCGCTTTGTCTTCCGAGTATACCATCCGATTACCGGAAATATTCTCGGCGGTTCCGCGATGTGAGCGCGTGGGTCTTGCCGCCCCCCGTCACACGATCGGCTGCACGGGTGGTGCCTCAGTCTATCGACGGCAGGCGATCCAGAATGAGCCCCCCGACGGTGCCCAGCAGTACCGGGCCGATACCGTGTGAATCGTTCGTTCTCGGGCCGCGGTTCAGGTAGTCCTTCTCCGACGCCTGTGTCGGCGTGCCGGGACAGATGTTGCGAATATCGCCGTCCCAACTCACGTAGCGGCTGAGCGCCGCAAAACCTTGCCGGGCGTTATCCGCGTACGCGCGTGGCAGCCACTCGCGTTCTACGCCGCGCGCCAGAGCGTAGACGAACATGCCGGTGCACGACGTCTCCTTGTAGCTGTCGGGCCGGTTCAGAAGCTGGTGCCACATTCCGTCGGATGCCTGGTTGTGCACCACGGCCGCTGCGAAATCCTGGTACAGCGCGAGCAACTCGTCCCGACCCTCGTAATCGTCCGGGATGGCGCCCAACGTCTCGGTCATCGCCACCAGCACCCAGCCGTTTGCGCGCCCCCAGTAGCCTGGTGAAGCACCCTCGCCGTGCCAGTTCCAGCCTTGGTGATAGAGCCCGACCGTCGGGTCACGGAGCTTCGCCGTGAATCCCGCGAACTGCCGCAGCACATCGTCGAAGTAGCGTGTGTCGTCTTGGATTCGACCGGCCTTCGCCATCAGCGGCATGACCATGAACAGGGCATCGGCCCAGATCCTGCCGCGACTGGGATTGCTGTGATACGCGATGAGGTCCTCGGGAGTGCGGGCGCAGTCGCTCAGGAAGTACGCCGCGGCATTCAGTCCGTGTTCGCGTGCCGTATCGTCCGTGTGGGTCTCACCGAACACGAGCGTCGCGTGCGCCATCGAGCCGAGATAGTCAATCGGCTCATCGCCGCCGTTCGGACGGTACAGCCCGTCGCGGTCGTACTTGGCGACCGCGACACGCACGGCTTCCAGGTATTCCGAGTTAGCCGTTTCTTCATGGAGCATTAACAGAGCCCACAAAGTCACGCCGTTGACGTAGGTGAAGTGGTAGATGACGTGATCGTCATCGAGCGTATTGTTAATTGTGCCGGGATAGTCGCCCGCGAAGTAGCGGTCAGTGACGATCTGGTAAATCGGCTTCGCGGAGATGTCCTGGACGAGGTGGAGAACGTCGTAGTTACACCCAGACGATGCGCACGTTAACAGAACACACACGCTGGTCGCGAGTGCCGTGCACCGCCGCGCATACTGGAAGCGTCTGCCCATGCCTAGAGTATAGCTTCGTGCGTCGACGTCCGGCGGGAATGTTCGACTGTGTGGGTTTCCCGTGTATGGGCGACGTGCTACTTTACGAGCTTCGAGACGAGCCGTTACGCGCTGGCCTACACGTCATGCATGTTTGTCTCGGGAGACGACGTGCGCGATGCACAGTGGAGTCATACGATGTGCCAACCTGCCATTCGCCCCTGCCTGGTTTCCGTAATCCTGCTGACGTCGATTCTGGCGAGTTCGGGAGGCTGTGAGCAACAGAAGATCCCTGTCGACACGACGCGGATGCCCAAGGCATCCGAAGTGCTGACCATCGTCACGCCGCATAGCGAAGCAATCCGCGAGGCGTTTGCGGCCGGGTTCTGGGACTGGTACATGCGGGAGGCAGACGTTCCGGTCCGGATCGAGTGGATATACAAGGGGACTCCGCAGTGCGTCGAGTACATCCGCGACGTTCCGCAGATGCGGGCTGCCGGCGCGCCCACGCAGGCGCCCGACGTGATGTTCGGCGGCGGCATCGCCGATCACGAGCAGCGGTACGTGCTCAGCCCGGAGGGCCAGGCACTTTGGGCCGTCACGCAGGAGCACCGCGCCGCGGCGGGGGCGACGCTCTACCACTATCCCATTCTCCCTGCGACCTACACCGACTATGCGGGCCAACTCAGCGTTTCGCGTAACCCGCTGGAGAGCGATTTCGGACTGACGGCGAATTCGGACAGCGTGTCCTGGCAGCGCCCCCTGCTGAACTGTCTCGTCGGGGCGATCTGCGCGGGGAACAATCACATCCGCCTTCAGATACTGTGGGGCCGGTTGATCGCCGATCCGGCGGCGTCAGAAACCGTATCAGCGCTCGTGGCTGCGCCGGTGGAAGTCAACGAGGCCGAGACACTCGGAACCAAAATCCGGCAGGGTGACCGAGCGGCGGAGGCGGAACTGGTTGAAGTAGTCACGGCGTCTTTCGCGGATCGTTTCGAAAACGTGACGCGATTGCTGGACGGATAACGGTCTGATCCCGCCCTCAAACCGCAGAAGTGCGCAAAACTTATTGGACTGACGAATTTCTTGCCGCTTCCACTGCGTTCACACGCGCAGCTTTTCGATGAATAAGTATGGAGTTTCGTTGATCACGTCGATCTGCGTGCGCGGTGAGATTGTCGATGCGACCGATACTGTTCGTCGTATTCTTCACGCTGGGCGTCGGCCTGATGGTCGTCAGCGGGTACGTGCCGAAGTCGGCCAGCGCTCGTGGAGTCCGACCAGGACCTGTCGACGCTGTTACGTCGCATGAGACCGGCTTCTCACTTTATCGCCACCGCCCGACATCCTGGGCCGAACGCTCCACAACTCCCGCTACGGTAGCAGGTTACTCGCCGTCTTCCGAGGTGGCTGAGCTTGAGCACCACAACGTCGACCACGAGCCGAACGTCGTGGTGGCCGATTTGCCACGGAACGCGGTGGGGGAGCGGAGCGATTTCGGGCCTTCGGTGGCGGAAGAACTGGTCCCGCCGGAAGACGAGCATGCGGCGCGCTTTGATGACGAGTCGGATTCGGCAACCGGTCCGGTCGCCGATGCAGGGCAGGATCGCGTTGTCTGGGCCGGCTGGGATGAACTGAAGCTCAACGGTAGCGCGAGTGAGGGGGATGAGCTGACGTTCGACTGGCTTCAGGTCGGCGGACCACGCGAGCTGAACGTCGAGGATGCCCGTACCGCGCGTACCCGGGCAACGGGGCTTGAGTTCGAGAGTGATCCGGAATGGCGCGACCAGGTCTACGAATTCGAGCTGATGGTCAAGGACCGCAGCGGCGAAGAGGCTTTCGATGAGGTCAGGTTCATCGTCAAGGCCGGCCCTGAGCTGACGGTCTCCCCACGTGCCCAGCGGCGGTTCGAGTATCGCGACGGGTACCTGCTCGCACACTACGAAGCCTGGGAATCGAATCTGACAACGTACGAGTCGATGTTCCAGGTTGTCTCGCACACAGAATTGGCGTTCACGCGCGTGACGGGCGATGAGTACGACCTGGTCGCGGATCGTGTTGACGGGCTCTACGTCTACCGCATCACGGTGTACGGTCAGGAGGGTGCTGAGACCTCCTGGCTCGAGTTCCTGATTGACACGTCAGAGCGCATTCCCGGAATCCTGCAGTTGGGCGTGCGCTGGGTCTCCGGGTAACCGGCCCCATCAGTTTGAGTTTGGCGGAGGACGCTGAGTTGAGCTCAGTTATTTGGACCACAGGTTTCGCGCTGATGATGATCAGCTTCAGCTTTCTGTTGGGGCGATCGGAGCCGCGAAATCACCGACCGCGCATCAGTGTTGATCCGTGGTGGCCGGACGCGAAGACGTAGCGCAGTCCGAGGGGACAATAATCGGTGTCGAGCCTGAATTGCGGATTGCTCGAGCGAAGCGCTATTATCGGGCCGTCCATTTCTTCGCTGGCGCGCGTCCACAAAAAACTCAGCCGCGCGAAACTCATAAGATCCCATCCCATAAGAGGAAAGCGAGTCCGTCGGCACGACGGTCACAAAAAGTTCGCGCGTCCACAAAAAACTCGCTGGAAATCTCGCGTGGAGACGACCTATAGTTTGAACGTCTTGTCCGAGGACCTGTCGTTCACGGGAGCCGAATGACAGGAACGAATGACTGGACGCTACAAAGCGAACGGAGGACCGAAGGATCGGTCCTCTCTTTTTTTGCACACACCGAGCGGGCGTCATCTCGGAACCCCCATTCCAGCCGTAATTCCGCCCCCCGAAGCTGACCTGCGACCCAGAAAAAGTTGCTGTCCGTAACCTGCCTGGCTGGTGTGGGTTGCGCCTGATAGAGAATGGGCGTGTGCGGTAACGGGATATTTTTTCCGGGACGAAAGTGGACTTCGGATCGGAAGGGGTCCTAGAAGTTCAGTGACTCCTCCTCCTGGGGGTCGGCAAACGCCCCCAAGTTTGGAACTCCTCCTCCTGAATGAGGACCCGTTACTCCGCGGGTCCTCTTTTTTTTGTTGCGCGATGATCCGAAGAAATATCGCTCGGCGGCACGGTACGTTGGCGGTCCCCAAAAAAGTACTCGCGCTGGACAATTGGCAACGGCGCGTCCTAACGTTTCTTGGGAGCGAAACGAAGCGGTGCGCCGTCTGTGGTAACCGATTCGTAGCTGAGGCCGAAACGGTAAGAAAGGGGCGAGGAAAGCCGGAAG
Organism: Phycisphaerae bacterium; assembly: GCA_028277645.1. Taxonomy (GTDB): domain Bacteria; phylum Planctomycetota; class Phycisphaerae; order UBA1845; family Fen-1342; genus JANQFV01. The sequence continues at coordinate 3,211 of JANQFV010000041.1, read as the reverse complement.
GCAATCCTCGCCCTGGGTGCACCACCTGGCTCCCCATTGGGGTGGTGCCTCATACGGCGGATGGGCGCCTATCTGCGGGTAGGCCGCCCTCCGCTTTTTTCAGGGGTTGTCGCGGGGCCGAGTGCGCACTTTCCCTCTCAAGGGCCATTTTATCATTCGTAGACGCGAGAAACAATCGCGCACGGAAAGCCCGTAGGTGTGCTGCGAGGGCTCGTGTTTCCCGTCCGATAACGCGCAAGCTTCGGCCAGCAAGAACCGCGGAAAAAGGGAGCTATGCGAGAAGTTCGCGAATGGTGCGGCGCGCATCGCCGCTACGCATGAGTGCCTCGCCAATGAGAAGCGCGCGCGCTCCCGCCGCGTGCATGCGTTGTACATCGCGACGGCTCCTGATACCGCTCTCGGCGACGATCGGGATCCCGGGTGGGATCAGTGGCGCCAGTCGTTCCGTCGTTTCCAGGACCACACGTTGCGCGTGTAAGTCGCGGTTATTGATCCCGAGCAGGATGCCCCGGCGATCCTCGTCGGATGGCAGGGCAGCCAGGGCGTTTGACAGCATCTCCGTCGCATGGACTTCGAGCAATACGCAAAGCTCGAGCGTTCGCGCGAGGCGCAGCAATCCCGTACATACTTCGGTCGGGAGCGCGTCCGCGATCAAGAGTATGGCGTCAGCGCCTGCGGCACGGCTCTCGTGAACCTGATATTCGTCGATGATGAAGTCTTTGCGGAGTACGGGTAGTCCGACCGCTGCTTTGACCTGCTCGATGTACGTTAGACGCCCGTCGAAGTACTTCTCGTCGGTCAGCACGCTCAGCGCCTGGGCGCCACCGGCTTCGTAATCGCGCGCAACGGCCACGGGATCAAAGTCGGAACGGATCACGCCCGCCGATGGACTCGATCGCTTCACCTCCGCGATGAGGTTCGGTCCGTGCGGGCGAGGAGCGGTTACGGCACCGAAGAAATTGCGGCGCGGCAGGTTGTAGCCAGGTCGCGAGCGCAGTGCGTCCAGCGGTGTCCCACGCCGGGCGCGCTCGACTTCGGTACGTTTGTGCGCGAGAATCTCGTCGAGAACGGTTGCCAATATCGCCTCCAGGGCCGCGTGGCCGGCCGGGCCGGGTTGATTCACACGAGGTCATGCTAGTCTTGAATCCGAGCGTCCTGCAAGTAATCGACTACGTGCTGTTCGGCGCCGGGATCGGTCTCACTCTCTACCTGGGGGTGGCGCTGTTGCGCTCGCCGGCGCGGCGCGATCCGCTGGCCGGTTATGAACTGCCGGAACGTGGTCCCGGACTGGAGGGGCTGCTGCTGGCGTTAGGAGCGTTCTTTCTTGTCAACGTCGTAATTGCGCAGGCGGCACAGGCCCTGGGCCTGAAGGACGCCTTTGATGACATCGGCAGCGACGGCTGGCATCGACTGCACACCGCACGGGGGATCGGCGAGCTGGTTACCGCCGGGGTTATCGCAGTTCTCCTGTGGAAGAGTGGCGCGCTGCGCACGCGTGGTGTAGGGCTGGCGCGCGGTGTACTTGTGGCCGTCACGGCGGTACTCGTGCTCACGCCGACGCTATTGCTGCAACTGCGCATGGGCGAGGTAATTCACCGCTGGGTGTATCCGGAAACGGACCCGCCGATGCACGTCGTGCTGGACGCGCTGGATCAAAGCGCGTGGGGGCCTGCGGGAGTGGCGCAACTGATGATCGGTGCGGTCGTGATCGCGCCGCTGCTCGAGGAGCTGTTCTTTCGAGGCGTCCTGTTACACACTTGCTGGCAGGTGTCCGGATCGAGATGGCTGGCCATTATCGTGTCGGGGTGCCTGTTCGGATTGGTCCACGTCTCGCAAGCGCAGGACGTCATTCCGCTGGCAACGATGGGCATTCTGCTGGGATACGTGCGCGTTCGTACAGGCGCGCTCTGGCCCTGCATCCTCGCGCATGCGTTGTTCAATCTGCGCACGATGACGTTGGCGATACTCGCGCCGGAACTGCTCGAATCCGCATAGCGCAGAACAGCGACGCCCGCGGGGGCCGTGATGGCCGTCCGCGAGCGTCTTGCGGGGTTGAACCGTTTCCCGACGCGTTGGGCGCGCCGGACTGGTCTACAGGCTACTCGACGAAGGCCGCTTCGCCGTCGTCAAGCTCGGTGCCGAACCACACGCCGCCGAACGGGCCGCCCGGGCGTTCCGGCGCGATACGCCAGTGCCCAATCAGCGTTCCCTGCTCGACGCCGTTGACGTCGAAGTACATCCCGCGGAAAACGCCTACGTTGTGCACGCCACGGCCGTAGACGCCGCGAATCAGGCCGGCGAACTGCCCGCTGCTGTTGATGTAACGGGCGTAGAACTTGCCGAGCAGGCGACCCTCGGTCGGCGGGTCAGCGGCCGGCGGGGCATTGGGGTCGTTTGGATCGGGCGGCGGAAGCTTCACGTAGAAGCCGCGGAGCTTGCCAACGCTCTGGCCGTTGATCTGCCCCCACCGGGCACGCAGGTGTCCATTGACCTCGGGGGCGTTGGGATCAGCCGGGTCGTTCGGATCGGGCGGCGGCGCGGGGCGGTAATGGCCGCGCAGGAACCCGAACGGCTGATTCGGGTCGATGCAGTCCGGAAGCGGCGGCAACTGCGCGGCCGCTTCCACGCCCCAGTCCTCGTTAGCTCCGCCAAGCCCGAAACCGAGCTCTTCACCCGACGCGATGGGCAAATCGCTGAGTGCAGCGACGTCGTTGGGCTCCGCGTCCAAGCCCCCAAAGTCACCTTCGTCAAACACGAACTCGGGCAGCGACGCGACCTCTTCGCAAATATCGATTGCAGCCCAGCGACCGGCGAAGCCGCCGCCAGTGGTGTCGGGCTGGTCCTGCCAGACGCCCTTCAGAACGCCGATGAGATGGTCATTCCGATCGAACCAGCGTCCGTAGAAGAGCTGCGCGCCTTCCGGACCGTAGCCGTAGCGCCCGCGGAGGAAGCCGCGGAACTGGCCAGCGACGTCGACGTGGACGCCGCGGAAGACGCCGCCGCCTGTGAGCCCCGGCGGCAGATCCGGCCGTACCAACGGGTGATAGTGGCCGTGGATGAACCCGAGCACGTTCTCTTCACTGTCCAGCCACCGGCCGCGGAAGACGCCGCCGACCGCGTCCGAGTTTGCGTTTGGATCACGGCCCCAGAAGCGTCCGCGCAGAATGCCGTGCGCGACCAGACCTTGTTCGGGGAACTCGGTGACTTCGTC